>CAWGNY010000010.1:0-62182 GCA_963824025.1 Ilumatobacteraceae bacterium | reverse complement strand
GACATCTTCGAAGGCACCGAGCAGATCCAGCAGCTGGTGATCTCACGAGCCATCTCCGGCCTGCGCATCGAGTGAATTTCGGGGTTGGAGTCGGTCGGCGCTTCTGGCCGCTGACCGGCCTTCCCTCGTGCTCCTCGATGGCAGTGTCCAGCTCGCGCGTAGTCTGCTCGCCGTGGGAAGGGTTCGGCGGGCGTACAGCGTCTGGGCGGAGCAGTACATCGATCTGTTCGGCAGCGCCACCCAGGTCGACGTGGAGGACCTCGACCTGATCGCTCGGCACCTGTCGATCCGGCCGGGTGTCGTGCTCGATGTCGGGTGCGGGCCAGGGCACCTCACTGCCCACCTGCGATCCTTGGACGTCGACGCGATCGGTCTCGACATGGTGCCCGAGTTCATCGAACACGCCCGCACCACCTACCCGCACGGCCACTACGAGCTCGGCTCGATGCACGAGCTCCGGGTCCCTGACCGATCCGTCGCCGGCATCCTGGCGTGGTATTCGCTGATCCACGTACCGCCCGACGATCTCGACGGCGTGCTCGCCGAACTGCGTCGAGCATCGACCCCGGCCTGCACTCTGATCGCGGGGTTCGTCGACGGCGAAGAGGTTTCGGCGTTCGAGCACACGGTCACGACGGCCTACTCCTGGCCCGTCGACGAATTCGCTGCACGCCTGCGCCGGGCGGGTTTCCACGAGGTCGAGCGGTCGGGGCGGCCCGGCGTCCGGGAGCCCCGCCGTCGACCGCACGCCGCCATCGCCGCGATCGCCGACTGAGACGTGAGGCGACGCCTTCGATCGGCGTCTCGATCAACCTGGAACTGGCGGGACCGTCGGGACGATCGAGATCGGCTGGCCTCGAGTGGGACACGGGGGTGCACGTGAATCTCGTCTCGTGCAACGCGATCACTCACTCGCGCCGAGCGGAGTGAACCGCGGTTTCACCCCCGGGGCGACCTTCGACTACCTACCGCGCCGTGCACAGACTGTCATCCATCCCGAGCTGTCAGTTGCAACCCAGAGTCCCTGCGTCGAATCGTCGTGCGCACCAACGCCTCGGAGCCTCGTGTGCGTCCTCTGACATCACCCGCGCATGTGCGCCCGGCAGTCGCGCAGCTCGATCATCGAGCAACCGAATTGAGGTCGAGGGTGTGCGAGTTCGCCGGAAGCGTGGCGCGGTCACGTATCGCAGACCGGTTCACGAGTCGTGCGAGTCGGCCATCCCTCGACGGGATGGACGGCGCACTGCCATCCACACCGCGGCCGACCCGAGGAGCAGCAGCGATGCGGCGAGGACAGCGATGCCTCCGACCGTGCCGACCCCGGTCGCGGGAATGGTCGACGGTGGCTCGGGCACGGTCGTCGGCGGCAGTGGCGCCGGTGTTCCGGCGAGCAATCCGACGCCGCCGTACGCGGCGATGAAGGGCGGATCTTCGAGGAACTCCGGGCTGAACGTGCGCATGCGTCCGTCGGCGTACCGAATGTCGACCTGCGGTGCGTTGTGGATGTCGAACGGTTCGTCGAACGGGTACAGCAGCCACGTTGCTCCCACGCTCTCGGCGTCAGGGGTGACCTGCCCGTCCGCTGCGTGCACGAACGCGCGGAAGTTGCCCTCGGCGGTGAATTCGGCGCCGATCACGCCGGGGCCGAACGGCTCGCCGGCGCACACCGTCCACGTGCCGGTCAGGAGTTGCTCGGCTTGCGTCGACGACTCGAGCGCGACGGGGCTCGTCGGCTGCCCGCACGGACCGTCGCCCACGCCGGCAGGCAATCCGGGCTCGGGAGCGGCGCCGGTCCATCGGACGTACTGGATGGTCGTCGCCTCCATCGCGTCCGTTGCGCGCATCGCAACCGGATCGTCGTGGAACGTCACGCCGAGACCGAAGTACCCGCTCCCCAGCAGCTTCATTCCGAGCCCGACCGTCGAGCCGTCATGGATGTCATCGATCGCCCACCGCCCCTCCTGCACCAGCCCCTCGGCGCGGATCAAGTCCCCGTCGCCGGTCTGGTAGACGCGGAAGAACCGGCCGTCGTCGGTGAACTCGAACCCCACGTCGTCACCCTCGTGGGCCCAGAACATCCGTGCCGTGCCCGCGCACCGGATCCAAGTCCCCACCAGCAGCGTCTCGGCATCGGCGACGGAGTCGAGCGTGACCGGTTCGGACGGTTCGGCGCAGGCCGGAGGCACCGGCATCGGAGCGTCACCCCCGCCCCGAGCCACGGCCGGGACCGCAACGATCATCCACGCCACGATCGTCAAGGCACACACGAGGCCCCAACGCGGACCGCATCCTCGCTGCACACTGCCACGACGCATCGATCACCTCCGAGAGGGACACGGGTGGCCCACCGAAGCCGGTCACCCTCACCACCATGCTCCCCGGCGACCGACCCGGCCTCCAGAGGCCAAGGTCACGAGGACCAATCACAAGGCCGGGAATTGCCCGGTTCCCGTCCGCTTTCGCGCAGGCTCCCACGTCCCTCCGCCACGCCGCCTCGTCGAGGTGTGCGAGGCTGATGGCGGGAAGCGCGTCGGGCAGCGGATCGTCGAGACAGAGAAATGGGGAATCATGGGTGGTTATCCGGTCGGTTACGGCAAGGCGACGGTGACGTTCGCAGAGTTGAAGCGGCGGTATTCGGGGAACATGGAACCGGAGTACGCACGTCGGCTGTTCGCGTGGATCGAGAGCAAGGATGGAGCGGTCGGTATCGGAGGGGCGTCGCGACCGAATCCGAGTAACACGAGCGCGGCGTCCAAGCTCGGACGAAGCTTCCACCAGATACAAACGTTCGCCGACGGATCGAGATTCTTCTGTGCCGTCGACCTCGTCCACACCAACTCCTCCGGCGGCGCGCATCGAGCGATTCAGTGGTCGGAAGTCCCAGAGCAGGGGTCCGCCGAAGCCCGGGAGTGGGGACTGCACTGCAACGTGCAACAGCCGCAGGAGCCGTGGCACATCCAACCCATCGAGTTCGACGGGTTCGGTACCTGGGAGAAGGCTGGTCGACCCCGGCCGCAGGCGGGATACCAGCTGCCCGGTAACCCCGGGAAGGTGAGGCAGCCCAAGCCGGTCGGGGGCGATCTGGGAGAATTCTCGCCTGAATTCAGTCAGTACGGCCTGTACCCGGCCAAGACGGACAAGGGTGAGGTGGACACCGAGTCGCGGTCGCGTCCCGATGACCTGGTCAGGTACCTGCAGGGAGTGCTCACGAACCAGTGCCACCTTGCCGGGATCGACATCGACGGGTATTACGGTGACGACACCGAAGGCGGGGTGAGATCGGTCCAGAAGTGGAACGGGCTCGAAGAGCACGGCCGCTGCGATGCGGCGACCTGGGTCTGTATCGACTCGTACGCCACCCGCTGACCACGAGCTGCACCGGCCCGAGCCCACGACGAGAGCCCGGCCGTCCCGCCCGGGATGGGACTCTTCGGCGTGCCGGTCCGGCCGGTCTCAGGGCTGTCCCGGACGACCGCTCCTCTGCCCACCTTGCCCGCTCTGCGTCGTTGCGGCGACACCGTCGGTCGGGCGCACCCGCCATCTGCCTTCCGCCGGGGCCTCCTCGTCGCGGAGCACGACGATGCAACCGCCGAAGCCGCCGCCGGTCATGCGCGCTCCGAACACCCCGCGCTCGGCCATCGCTGCCGAGACAGCCTGGTCGAGGGCCCTGGTGGAGACGTCGAAATCGGTCGAGAGACTGCGGTGGCTCTCGAGCATCAGGGCGCCTGCTTCGCGGTAGTCCCCCGAACCCAGGAGCTCGGCGAACGCTGCGACTCGAGCGTTCTCGGTGATCACGTGTCGGGCGCGGCGGCGCACGGTGGCCTCGGCAATCAGACCCAGATCGCCGGTCGAGGCCGTTCGGAGCGGTCCGATCAGCTGCTCCGCCTGTTCGCATTCGGCGACGCGGGTGGCGTATTCCGAGCCTTCGAGTGTGCGGGGGGCGATGAACTGGACCTCGATGACGACGTCGGCCGGAATCGCGACATGCCGAACGTCGAGGGTGTGGCAGTCGATCAGCGTGCCGTGCCCGGCGCGTGCGGCAGCGATACAGAGTTGGTCCATGATGCCGCTCGGCACGCCGGTCGCTCGGTGCTCGGCTCGTCGCCCGAGTTCGGCCAGCTCTCGAGGCGTGCCGCTGAATCCGAGGGCGACGGCGACCGCCAGTTCGAGTGACGCGCTGGAGGACAGGCCCGCACCGATGGGCAAGGTCGACCGCACCCGACCGTCGAATCCGGTGAGATGGTCCGGCTCGGTGGCCCAGATCTCGGCGGCGACGGCGGCGACGAGGCGCCCCCAACTCGTGAACTCGGTCGGGTCGGGTTCGCGATCGATGTCGAACTCGACCGTCTCGGGATCATCCTCCGACACCAGCGTCACCCGATCGGCGTGCCGTCCGATGACGTCGGTCCATCGATCGATGGCGATCGGGAGGACGAGCCCACCGGTGTAGTCCGTGTGATCCCCGATCAGGTTCACGCGACCGGGTGCCCGCACGGTGATCGATCCGTCGCTCATCGGCTCGGGGCACCGGCCCGTCGGGGCGGGTGCGAGAAGTACCGAGTCGGCGACATCGATCGAGGCCGTCCTGACGCTGCGGCTGTCATGCGAGTCCGCGCAGTCTGGCTGCGACATCTTCGGGAGCGACCGGATTGAAGTACTCGTCGCAGGCGAGCTCGGCCGCCGCGATGAACCGAGGGACACCGGATGCTCGCCATGGCGAGACCAGTTCGACGTTGAACCACGGCGAGACGTCGCCCGACCACTCGGACGGGGCCTGGTTCAGCCACATCATGTAGGGAAGCGGTCGGTCGTGCAGCCGATCCAGACGGGCGAGCAGGTCGACCATCGTCTCGGCGAGACCGGAGCGATGGGACCGGTCGGCGCTCGGCAGGTCGACGAACTGGTCCTCGTGAGCGATCGAGATCGAGATCGGGTGGACAGGCGCGAAATGTGTCCACACTCGCCAACCCCGGTGCTCGAGAATCAGGCGTTCGCCCGGGTCGGGATCGGGTCGCCAACCGCTTTCGAGTCGTCGGAGCGGCCTGCTCGGCACGTGGTCGTACGCGTAGATCTGGCCGTGGGGATGAGCGATCGTCGCTCCGACCTCGGGGCCACGATTCTCGAAGACCAACACGAACTCGACGTCCGGCTGGCTTCGCAGCGCCGTGGTCCGGTCGGCCCACAGATCGATGACGCGGAGCGCTCCGTCGGTGCCGATCGACGAGAACGTCGCGTCGTGGTCGGGGGTGTACAACACCACCTCGCATCGGCCCTCGCCGAGGGCCGGCCATCGGTTCGGGAACGACTTGACGTCATATTCGTCCGGCGCCTCGAGGCCGCCGACGCAGAACGGGCAGCCGGCCGCCGGCAGGTTCGGTCGGTCCTGACGCGACAGCACCACATTGACCACGGTGCCCAGATACGGATCTGCTCGCCGATCACGGATCACCATTCCGCTCACGGGTTGTCTCCCACATGCGCGATCCTGCGCCACGGCTGCGGCGAAGGTCCATGTCGAGGATGCGATCGGGTCGTCACCCGCCCTCGGCGTGCTGCGCGCATTGCAGAATCGGCGTTCGGCTCGGTGTGGTGATCGCAGCTGCTGCATTCCATGTCATTGGCACCCGGAACCATCATCGCGCGCGCCGGCCATGATTCCTCCCTTGCGGTCGCCCGTCGGTGATCGGAATGGCAGTGTGACGCACCGCCTCGCGGCCGCACGCCCCGCGGGAGCCCTGTTCGCCACGCCGATGGGTCGCGCCGCCCACCGGATCCTCGTCGCGAGATTCGAGAGTCGCAGACGGATCCCGAACGCGACAAGTCCGTCGAAAGGGTCCGAGCGTGTCACCGAGTCAGCGTTCGGTGCGCGCTGACAACGCGGTGTGCGAGAATGATCCGGGGTCCGAAACGGGGTGCAAGATGAGTGGTGTCTGGGAGTTGGCGGGTCGAGCACGGAACGACTTCGCCGATCTGGCCGAGGGACTCGACGACGAACAGTGGGCTGCCGACACGTTGTGTCCGGGCTGGACCCCACACGATGTTCTGGCCCATCTCGTCTGGCACACGGAGGTGACCGTGCCGTCGCTCCTGGGAGCGATGGTCCGATCGCGGTTCGACTTCGAGAAGGCCGTCGACCGTGCGGCGTCGGAGTTGGCGAAGCGCCCGAGAGAGGAACTGCTCAGGGCGCTCCGTGAGCGAGCGGACGAGAAGTCGTCGATTCCCGGCGCACCCGAGAGCGGATCGGTGGCCGACACGGCGATTCACACTCAAGACATCCGCCGTGCGCTGAGCCTCGGTGGCGGCCTGAGCCCTGAGATCGTCCTCGTCTGCCTGGAGTTCTTGACCACGAACCGGAACGCCAGATTCCTGATGAACCCGAGGATCACCGACGGGCTGCAGCTCACTGCGACCGACCTCGACTGGAGCCATGGCATCGGCCAGCCCGTCGAAGGCACCGGTGAGGCGATCGTCATGGCTCTCACCGGCCGACCGGTCCTGCCCGAACTCACGGGTGGCGGCGTCGGGGCCCTCACGGCCCGACTCGCCGGCTGACGGGGAACCCCCGATCACCTGCCGGTGTCCGCAGCATCGGTCGACTCCCCGTTCGCGCGTCGCGTCTGGCATGCTCGAACGAGCGACTGCCCACCATCACGGAAGGTTCATGATGCACACCGCACCGTCGCATCGAGACCGCGAGAGTGAGATCATCGTGAGCGAGACGCACCGCATGCCGACGGGTGGCCTGACGCTCGTCGACGGCATCGAGTACTACCGGATCGACGACGTCGACGGGATGGAGCCGTTCCTGATGACGGTGGTGTCCGACTCCGACCTGTGGAACTTCGTGTCGAGCACCGGTGCGCTGACCGCCGGCAGGATCGACGCCGACCACTCGCTGTTCCCCTACGAGACCGTCGACAGGCTGCACCGGGCTGCCGGCATCACCGGCCCCGTGACGGTGATCGCTCGGACGGTGGAGGGGGAGCGTCTGCTGTGGCGACCATTCGGAGTCGAACGCGACCCGTCGTGCTCACGATCGATCGCCAAGAGTGTTCTCGGCGATCGACTGACCTTCGAGGAGCGCCACCACGAGTGGGATCTCGAGTTCCGGGCCACGTGGGCACCGGCGAGGGAGTACGGGTGGGTGCGCACCGTCGACGTCGTCGATGTCGGCGGGCAGGGTGCCGAGCTGGAGGTGCTCGACGGGCTGCTCGATGTGATGCCGGCGGGCGTCGACGCCAGAACCGAGCAGACCCTCTCGAATCTCGTCGACTCCTACAAGCGATCCGAAACCGGACCGTCGGGCACGCTCGCCGTGTACACGCTCGAGTCGCTCATCACCGACCGTCCGGAACCAGCCGAATCGCTCACCGCGACCACGGTCTGGTCGTCGGGTCTCGACGCGGAGCCGGATCTCGATGCCCGAGCGGTCGCTGCCATGGTCGATGGTCGGCCGCTCGGTCCGAGCAGGCTGGTCACCGGCCGCCCGGGCGCCTACCTGTTGCGAGGCGCGGTCACCATTCCCGAGTCCGGGTCGGTGTCATGGACGATGGTGGCCGACACGGGACTCGCCCATCCCGAGGTCCTGGCCACGTCTCGCCTCGCCACCGATGCCGATGCCGTTCGACAGGTCGACGACGACATCGCGGCCGGGTCCGAGCGGCTGCGGGTCCTGCTCGCCGGCGCCGACGCGTTCCAGTCGACGGGCGATCGCATCGCCGATGCCCATCACCTGTCGAACGTGCTGTTCAACTCGATGCGGGGCGGCGTCTTTCCGTACGGGCATCAGGTCCCGGTCGACGACTTCGCCGAGTTCGTTCACGTCCGAAACCGTGAGGTGGCCGAGCGGGCGCAGACCTGGCTCCGCGCCCTGGGCGCGTGGGTGGACGTGGCAACCCTGCGCGAGGCAGCGCTGGTGAGGGGCGACGACGACCTGATCCGGCTGGTGCTGGAGTACCTGCCGCTCACGTTCTCGCGCCGACACGGTGACCCCAGCCGACCGTGGAACAAGTTCTCGATCAACGTGCGCAACGACGACGGCGGCGAACTGCTGGCGTACGAGGGCAACTGGCGCGACATCTTCCAGAACTGGGAAGCGTTGCTGCAGTCGTTCCCCGCCTACTACCCGCACGTCGTGGCCAAGTTCGTGAACGCATCGACGATCGACGGATACAACCCGTACCGCATCTCGCGCGACGGCATCGACTGGGAGGTTCCCGACCCGGACGATCCGTGGAGCCACATCGGCTACTGGGGAGACCATCAGATCATCTACCTGCTGCGCCTGCTCGAAGCGTGGGAGCACCACGAGCCCGGCGCGATCAAGGAGTGGTTGGCCCGGCCGGTGTTCGTGTACGCCGACGTGCCGTACGCGATCGCCGACCACGATGCGATGGTTGCCGATCCGAAGAACACGATCACCTTCGACGAGCGGCACGCCGACGCGATCGCCCGGCGCGAGACGGAGTCGGGCTCCGACGGACGGCTCCTGGTCGATGTCGACGGGGCTCTGACCAGAGTCGGGTTGCTCGAGAAGCTGCTCGTGCCGGCTCTCGCCAAGCTCTCCAGCTTCGTGCCGGGCGGCGGCATCTGGCTCAACACGCAACGACCCGAGTGGAACGACGCCAACAACGCGCTGGCGGGGCCCGGGTTGTCGATGGTGACGCTCTACCACATGCGCCGGTACCTGCGGTTCGTCAACTCCCGACTCGAGGAAGTCGATGTCGAGACCGTCGCGTTGACGAGTTCCGTCGCCGCGTGGCTCCGGGGCGTCCTCGACGTCTTCGAGCGGATCCCATCCACGGCCGAGCCGATCGACGATCGCGCCCGACGCTCGATCGTCGACTCCCTCGGCCTCGCCGGTTCGGAGCACCGCCGACGCGTCGGTCGTCATCTCGATCGGACGACACTCGACGTCTCGATCGTCGATCTGCGACGTCTGTGCGAGCTGGCGGGTGAACACGTCGAGCGGTCGATCGGAGGAGCCCGGCGCGCCGATGGTCTGTACCACTCGTACAACCGTGTCTCGTTCCCGACCGACGAGACGGCGCACGTCGATCACCTCGGCCCCATGCTCGAAGGGCAGGTTGCGGTGCTCTCGTCCGGTGCCCTCGACCCCGCAGCGTCGATCGATCTGATCGACGCCCTGTTCGCCTCCGGGATGTACCGGCCCGACCAGGACACGTTCATGTTGTACCCGGTGGTCGAATTGCCGTCCTTCCTCGAGCGCAACATCGTGCCGGCCGAGGCGATGTCATCGGTGCCCGGGCTCGACGCTCCGCTCGAGGACTCGTTGCGGACGATCTTTGCAATCGATGCGGACGATCGTCTGCGCTTCCGCCCCCACATCGTCAACGCCGGGGTCCTGGCCGAGGTGCTCGCGGAGACCACCCTGTCCGAGTCCGATCGCGACGGCGTCACCGAATTGTACGAGCGGGTGTTCCACCACGACTCCTTCACCGGGCGATCCGGCAGCATGTACGGCTACGAGGGCATCGGGTCGGTCTACTGGCACATGGTCGCCAAGCTGCTGCTCGCCGTCCAGGAGACCTACTGGTCAGCTGTCGATCAGGACTCGCCCGACGACGTCATCCGCCGCCTCGCGGATGCCTATCGCCGGATCCGGTCGGGTCTCGGCTTCTGCAAGCAGCCGGCGGAGTACGGCGCGATCCCCACCGACTGCTATTCGCACACCCCCGCTCACGGTGGCGCCCGGCAGCCCGGCATGACCGGTCAGGTCAAGGAGGAGGTGCTGACCCGACTCGGTGAACTGGGGCTGAGAGTCACGCACGGGCGCGTCTCGCTCTCTCCGGGCCTGCTTCCCTCGTCCGACATCGTGCCATCGGGCCACCATGCCGACGGGGTGGCGTCGTTCACCCTCTGCGCGGTTCCGATGACGCTCGCACGGGGTGAGGCCGACGGCGTCGATGTGATCCGTGGCGACGGCACGATCGAGCGCCGAGAGGGTGTCGAGCTCACGGCCCGCCAGTCACGGGAGTTGTTTGCCCGGGGCGGAGTGATCGTCGGCGTCGAATGGACGGTTGCCGCAGATCACGACTGACGCGCGATGGCCTCGCTGCGTGACCGCTCGCCGGAACCCGTAGCGTTCGGGGCATGGCCGAGCAACAGGTGTCCGTGTCCCGGGTGATCAAGGCGTCGCCGGAGGCGATCTTCGACGTTCTGGCCGATCCGGCCAAGCACGCCGAGATCGACGGTTCCGGCATGGTCCAGCAGTTGCGAGGTGCCGGCTCGCGCCTCGAACTCGGGTCGAAGTTCGGGATGGACATGAAGATGGGTCCGGTGCCCTATCGGATCTCCAGCACGGTCGTCGAGTTCGAGGAGAACCGACGCATCGCCTGGGCACACTTCGGCAAGCACCGGTGGCGTTACGAACTCGCGCCGACCGAGGTCGACGGCGAGCCCGCCACCGAGGTCACCGAGACCTTCGACTGGTCCACGGCGCTCGTCCCGAAGGCGATCGAGCTGGCCGGCTATCCGAAGAAGCATCCGCCGAGCATGGAAGCGACGCTCGAACGACTGGCCCGACTCGTCGAAGCCTGATCCGCAATCGAGGTCCCGGACGATCACCTACGAGCTTCTCGACGGCCTCGCGATCCGGAGGAACTGCGACAGACGCCGGCGCCGCGAGGTGGCCGGGGCCGGCGGATCTTGCCGGACCGGTGGTCGGGTCGGGTTCGACCGTGCCCACCGCTCGACGATGACATCGGCGTCGAGTGGAGCGACGCTCGACGGAGGGCCCCACGTGACGAAGCGGTTGACCTCCCGGATCCGCTCGTTGAGCCGTTCGATCAGCTCGCGGACCTCGGACTCGCTCGACGCGGTCATCGCCGCTGCGATCGCGGAGTCGCGCTCGGTCCGGATGGCGATCGTCGGTGGCGTGACGGTCACCTCCTCCCGTTGCATCTTGGCCTTGACCCACCAGAGTTCGTCGTGGGGGTGCTCGAGACCGACGATGGGTCGGCCCTGACCCGACAGGTCGTCGAATGCGCCGTCTCGGCGGGCCTCCTCGATCTGACGCTCGACCCAGGATCCCCACGAGGCATCGGGAGGCTTTCGTTCGGTCACGCCTCGACCGACCCGGGTGGAGGCTTGCTATCCGCGGCCGCGTGTCCGATCATCAGCACCATGGTTCAACGCTTCCAGCCGAGCACGTCATGACTCGCGCCGCATTCTACGAGCAGGTCGACGCCACGCTCGCCGGCATCCGTGACGACGGGCTCTGGAAGGCCGAGCGACCGATCGTGTCACCGCAGGGTGGCACGATCACGGTCGGGTCCGGCGCGCCGGTCGTGAACCTCTGCGCGAACAACTACCTCGGGCTCGCCGATCATCCGTCGCTCGTCGCGGCCGCCAACGAGGCGATGCAGATGCGCGGGTACGGCATGGCGTCGGTCCGTTTCATCTGCGGCACGACCGACCTCCACCGTTCGCTCGAACGCGAGATCGCGGCGTTCATCGGGACCGACGACTCCATCACGTTCGCCGCATGTTTCGATGCCAACGGTGGAGTGTTCGAGCCGCTGCTCGATGCGGACGACGCGATCATCTCGGACTCGCTCAACCACGCGTCGATCATCGACGGGGTCCGGCTGTGCAGGGCCAAGCGCTATCGGTTCGCGTCCCGCGACCTCGCGGACCTCGAGACGCAGTTCGAGCAGGCGCGAGCCGATGGTTCCCGTCACATCCTGGTCGTCACCGACGGCGTGTTCTCGATGGACGGCTACATCGCCGACCTGGCCGGGATCTGCGAGCTGGCGGACCGATACGACGCGCTCGTGATGGTCGACGACTGCCACGCAACAGGACTCGTCGGCCCTCACGGGCGGGGCACGCCTGCACTGCACGGGGTGTCCGACCGCGTCGACATCGTCACCAGCACGCTCGGCAAGGCGGTCGGGGGAGGGATGGGCGGCTTCGTCGCGGCCCGCCAGAGCATCGTCGACCTCCTGCGTCAGCGGGCGCGCCCGTACCTCTTCTCGAACGCGTTGGCCCCTGCTCTGGTGGGCGGAGCCCTCCAGGCGATCCGCCTCGTCGCGGACGGCGATGCGCTTCGTGAGCGGCTCGTCGAGAACGCCGTCCGATTCCGTGCTGCGATGACCGACGCAGGCTTCACGCTGTCGGGCGAAGGGCACCCGATCATCCCCGTGATGATCGGGGATGCAACGCTCGCGGCGGAGATGGCGGCGCTCCTGCTCGACCGGGGGATCTACGTCACGGCGTTCTCCTTTCCGGTCGTGCCGCGCGGTACCGCCCGGATCCGCACGCAGATGAACGCGGCGCATTCTGACCAGGACGTCGACCGTGCCGTCGCCGCATTCGTCGACGTCGGAGCCGAACTCGGCATCGTCGGAGCGGCGCGATGAAGGCGCTGGTCAAGGCGGGCCCCGAGCGCGGACTCGTGCTCGCCGATGTCCCGAAGCCCGAGCCCGGACCCGCGGACGCACTGATCAAGGTCACCCACGCCGCGATCTGCGGAACCGACCTGCACATCTACGAGTGGAACGAATGGGCGCAGGAGAACATGCACCCGCCCGTCGTGGTCGGTCACGAGTTCGTCGGTGTCGTCGAAGCCGTCGGTGGGCAGGTCGACGACATCGAACCGGGCACCCGAGTGACGGGAGAGGGTCACATCGTCTGCGGGCACTGCCGGAACTGCCGGGCGGGTGACCGGCATCTGTGTCGGTCGACGATCGGTGTCGGCATCCAGCGCGACGGCGGCTTCGCCGAGTACGTGGTGATCCCGGCCCGGAATGCGTACCCGATTCCCGACTCGGTCCCCGATCGGATCGCCGCGATCCTCGATCCGCTCGGCAACGCAGTGCACACGGCGTTGTCGTTCGATCTGGTCGGAGAGGACGTGTTGATCACCGGTGCGGGCCCGATCGGACAGATGGCGTGCGCGGTGTGTCGTCACGCCGGCGCGCGCCACATCGTGATCACCGACGTGGACCCGGTCCGCCTCGCGACCGCGGAACAGATGGGTGCAACACGCGCCGTGCTCGCGGGAACGGCATCGGTGCGCGATGCGATGGACGACCTCGGCATGACCGAGGGATTCGACATCGCACTCGAGATGTCCGGAAGCCCCGACGCGGTGACCGACATCTTGGAGCACACGAACCACGGTGCGAAGGTGGCGCTGCTCGGCCTGTTCGAGCACCACGTCGAGATCGACGTGAACCAGGCCATCCTGAAGGGGCTGACGATCAAGGGCATCTACGGCCGCGAGATGTTCGACACCTGGTACAAGGCGATCGCGATGCTCAATTCAGGTCTCCGGATCGACCCGATCATCAGCCATCACGTCGCCCTCGACGACTACGAGCAGGCCTTCGAGGCATTGCTCGCCGGGAAGGCGGGCAAGGTGATCATCGACATCGCGTGACGGCACTCGGGAGTGCCATTCGGCCCTGTTCGCCGGGCTCCGAGGGTGATCAAGCTGAGGGCCACTGCGAAGAGGAGCACCCGATGGCACGGTTTCGAAGTCTCGTCGTGGCGATTGCAGCAATCGCCGTCGTCACAGCGTGCGGAGACCCGTCTCCCTCGATCGGATCGGGGCCGACGATGAGATCTTCGGACACGCTGCCCGCCGCGGAGTCCGAGATGTCACCGGCGCTCGACGGGATGTCCGCGACGCCATCGTTGTCGGATGCGCCCACCGTCGAAGCGGGTCCCGTGGCGGCGAATCCCGTCCCTGCGCAGACAGTGGAACTCGACCAGCCGGCGATCTGGCCGGCATCCGATGTCGTGTTCGACACACCCGAGCAGGCCGCCGCGAGTTTCGTCTCCGACGTCCTCGGGGTCGAGCCCGTTCTCGGTGACTTCATGGGCGGCGACTCTCGAAGTGGCGAGATCCAGGTCTTCTCGCCGGGCGACGGTGGGGGTGATCCGGCCGATCGCGTCGAGCGCGGGTTGCTCGGCCTCCGGATCATCGGACCGAACGATGGCTGGTTCGTCATCGCCGCGAACAGCCAGGGCGTGCAGATCGAAACCCCCGAAACGCTCGATCGCATTCCGGCAGGTCCGCTGGTGGTGTCGGGCCGGGGCCGTGGCTTCGAGGGCACCCTGGTCGTGTCGGCGTTTCGGTCCGGCGACGCCGGCGACGTCCTCGACCAGGTCATCACGAGTGGGGGAGCGTTCGAGTCACTGGAGCCCTTCAGCGCCACGCTCGATCTCTCGGACGGTGCGCCCGGCGACGTCGTCGCCCTCCTCGTCCGGGGTGACACCGGGCTCGAGGGCGATCCGGGTGAGTTCGCGTCGATGCCGGTGGTGATCGACGATCCCCTGCCCGAGACGAGGTGACCGAACGGGTCTCGGCCCGTTCCCGGATCCGCCAAGGCGTCGACCTCGTGAGCGCGCAGGCCTGCGTGCGAAGGTTCTCGCGATGGGAACACACGGGGGAGACGCAGCGTGACGAATGACGCGGAGAAGATGGTCGCGTACGACGAGGTCGAGGGTGGGCGGATCGCACTCGTCACGCTCGACCGGCCCGAGGCGCGCAATGCGCAGAACAAGCAGATGACCTACGAGCTCAACGACGCCTTCACCCGGGCGGCGAA
The DNA here is from genome assembly GCA_963824025.1 of Ilumatobacteraceae bacterium. Classification (GTDB taxonomy): domain Bacteria; phylum Actinomycetota; class Acidimicrobiia; order Acidimicrobiales; family Ilumatobacteraceae; genus Ilumatobacter_A. Next base: position 47,603 of record CAWGNY010000010.1, on the reverse strand, counting down.
CACCGACTCGGTGAAGTGCATCGTGCTCGCGGCGAACGGCCCCCACTTCTCGGCGGGCCACGACCTCAGGGGCCCTGGACAGTACGACGCCGAACCCGTGTGGGTGGGCGGGTCGACCGACCGCGGCGGTGCGGAGGGGCTGATGGCGTTCGAGGAGGAGATGTACCTGCACATGTGTCGGCGCTGGCATGACATCCCCAAGCCGACCATCGCTGCCGTGCACGGCAACGTCATCGCGGGTGGGCTGATGCTGATGTGGGTGTGCGACATCATCATCGCCGCCGACGACGCCAGCTTCCGTGACATGACGGTCGAGTTCGGGGTCAACGGCGTCGAGTGGTTCAATCATCCGTGGGAGTTCGGCATCCGCAAGGCCAAGGAGCTCCTCTTCACCGGTGACGCGATCGACGCGACCGAGGCCCACCGTCTCGGCATGGTCAATCACGTGGTGCCGCGCGACGACTTGCAGGACTTCACGCTGGCGATGGCCGCTCGCATCGCAGCGAAGCCGTCGTTCTCGCTGAAACTCGCCAAGCTCGCCGTGAACCAGACCCTCGACGTGCAGGGTTTCCAGCTGGCCCAGCAGCAGGCGTTCGGACTCCAGCACGTCGGACACGCCCACAGCCGGGCCGAGCACCTTCGCGAGACCGGAACCGACATCTTCGCGGGCGCCGGGCGCAGTCGGACGGTGTTCGACCCACCTGGCGATGAGCGCCCCGATGTCGAATCCGACTGACGGACCGGCCCCCGGCGCGGTGACGGGGGGCCGCTCGCGAATCCGGACCGCAGCGCTCCTCGGCGCATCGGTCGGAGGTCTCGAGGCCACGGCGTCGTTCGTCGTCTTCCCCGAAATCCGCGACACCATCGCGGGCGGCAGCGGGGCCGCGGCGTCGTGGACGCTCACCATCGCCGGAATCGTCGGCGCTGCGGTGCTGCTGCAGGCCGGCCGCATCGCGGATCGGTTCGGTCACGAGCGGCTGTTCCGAACCGGTGTCACCGGCTTCTGTATCGCCTCCTTGTTCGCCGCCGCGTCTCCGGTGTTGTGGCTGCTCATCGCTGCGCGAGCTGCGCAAGCACTGTGCCTGTCGGTGATGTCACCGAGCTCGCTCGCGCTGATTCTGCGCGATGTGTCGCCCCGTCGGCACAGCCGCACCATCGGGCTGTGGGGAGCGGTCACAGCCGTCGCCGGTGTCGTTGGTGCCCCGTTGGCCGGCATCCTCGTCGACGTCGGCTCCTGGCGCGCCTCGTTCGTGATGTTCGCCGCGTTGAGCGCACTGATCGCCGCGCTCGCATGGTCCGCACCCCACACCGTTCGACCGCGATCTGTCGGCCCTCCGATCGACTTTCTCGGCGCGGTGACGGTGGTGGTCGGCCTCGGGCTCCTCGTGCTCGTGCTCGTCGAGGGAAACCGGTGGGGATGGGTCTCGGCCCGGACCGTCGTCGCCGGCATGTTCGCCGTGGCGCTCATCAGCGCGGCGATTCTGCGGTCGAAGCATCAAGACGACCCCGTCATCCCGCTCGACCTGCTGAGCGGGCGGAACATGGCCGTCGCTTGCGCGCTGAGCGTCACCACCGCGATCGGGTTCTTCGCCCACTGGCTGGTGATGCTGACGTTGTTGACCGATCTCTGGGGTCTGAGCCTGCGGTCGGCGGCGCTGGCCGCCTCGATCATGCCGCTGACGATGGCGCTGCTCGCCGTGCCCGCCGGCCGAATCATCGACCGCTCCGACTTCCACCGGGTGATGGTGCCGGGAGCGGTGATGTATGCAGTGCTGTTCGCGTTGCCGGCGTTGTTTCTCGACGGCACCCGACAGTGGTGGTTGATCCTGCCGGCGTTGATCGGAGCGGGCATCGGAATGGGGACGGTGTGGCCGCCGCTCACCGGTGCCGGAACGTCGAACATCGAATCCGATCGGCTCGCCACGGCGACGGCGCTGATCCACACCTGTCAGCGCATCGGTGGTTCGCTCGGATCGGCGATCGCGGTGGCCTGGATCGCGGCAGGCGAACCGGGCGAGGTCGCGACCTATCGTGACCCGATCTGGCTGCTCGTGATCGTCGGCGTCGTGGCTGCGGTCGGGTCGTCGATGCTTCGGAGAGAACGCCCCGCTCACACGATCACTTCGCGATCTCGTCGACGATGCCGCGCGCTGAGCAAAGTGGGGTCGTCGAACGACGCGTCAACGCACCGCGCTGTCCCTCTCACCCTCCGGAACGTGGGGGACGCTTCAGCCGAAACCGGCCGTTCGAACGAATCATGACGCCAGGGGGTCGAATGGAGCCGAAGCTCTTCGCCCGGGGCCGCTGCGGAGTCCGGCGCAGCCGCGCAAACGTTGCCTGACCGGGCACGTCTAGATGTTCAGGCCTTTGGCCGCGACGGGGCTGAGGCGGTGGATCTCGGGAGGGGCTGCGAGGAATCCTCCGGTCGTCGCCATGGCGACGCGCATCGCGTCACCCTTGCCGTGGGCGGCGACCGCGGCGTCGTCGGCGTACAGCTCGAAGAACCAGTACACGTTGTCGGCGTCACGGTGTACGGAGTAGATCTCGAGCCCTGCCTCCTCGTTGCTCGCCTCGATCAGCGTCGCGAGTTCGGTTTCGAATTCGGCGTTGCGTCCTTCGGCACAGACGAGCTTGGCGATCAGTGATTGCTTTGACATGGCCGGAAGATACCGGGGCCGCTGGTCTCGGATCGCAGCCGGGGCGTCTCATTCACTCCGGCTCGTCATCGCCAGCGGGACGATCATGATGAGGTGCGCCCCCGCCACCATCAACCACACGTTGCGGGCGCCGCCGAGGAGATCGGTTCCGTTCGCCTCGCCCAGCAACGTGGCCATGAGCGCGAGACCGAAGCTCGATGCCATCCGGCGCGCAGTCTGATGCGCTGCGTACGCCATGCCCTGGTCTGCGGCCGTGACCCGTCGCAGCGCCATGGCGGTGGTGAGGATGCCGCACGCCCCACCGCCGAGCCCGAAGAGCGCGGCGCCCGGGAGGTAGATGGTCCAGAAATCGGGCGTCGTCTCGAATGCGGCCGCCCAATAGAGCGGTCCTGACGCGGCGACGAGCGCACCGATCACGGTCGGCCAGAAGGTCCCGAACCGCAACGACGCCTTGCCGCCTCCCCAACCCGTCACGGCCGAGAACACAAAGGCCACCGAGATCGCCTGGCCGGTCTCGCGGACCGACCATCCCCAGACCTCGGTGAGGACGAACGATGTGGAGAAGAACCACGAGAAGAACCCGAGTTGCTGCAGCGCGGCGGACACGGTCGGCCCCGAGAACGCGGAGTTGCGGAGCAGATCGAGGCTCAGCAACGGATTGGGGTGACGGCGACATCGATCGACGAATACGGCGAGGGCGGCGATGCCCAGACCGATCGCCGCGAATGTCTTCGGGTCGGACCATCCCCAGAGGCGGCTCTGCGACAGGCCGAGTGCGATGATCCCGATTGCGAACGTGGCGAGCAGCACGCCGATCGGGTCGAGGCGTCGAGGCGTCGCGTCGCCGGTCGTTTCGCGTAGGCACCGCCGTCCGGCGACGAGCGTTCCGAGTGCGATCGGAGCGACCGATGCGAGTGCGGCGCGCCAGCCGACCGAGTCCACGATCGCGGCCCCGAGCGTCGGCCCGAGCACGGCCGCAACCGAGCCGATCGACCCCCAGATGCCGACGGCGAAAGCGCGCCGTGTGACCGGGATGTCGGCCAGCACCAACGTCAAGCCGGTCGCGCTGACCAAGGCGCCGCCCACACCCTGCACCATGCGCGCGGCGATCAGCAGGCCGATCGTCGGGGCGAGCCCCGACATCAATGCGCCCGTCCCGAGCACTGCCAGGCCGGCCTGGAAGACCCGCTTGCGCCCGTAGGCGTCGCCCGTGCGACCGGCGACGAGCATCAGCCCGGCGATCGTGACCAAGTAGCCCGTGCTGACCCACGAGATGGTCGCCCGCGACGCGTCGGAGAACGTCTCGGCGATCTCCGGGAGCGACACCGAGAGCAATCCGGCATCGAGCACGAACATGAAAATGCTCGCCGAACCGACGGCGAAGGCGCGCCAGGCTCGCGCCGTGTCCTCCGCCGCATCGACGCCCGTCGCGTTCGAGGGCACAGGGTCGCCGACGTCTGCGGTCATCGGGTCGCACCCGAGCGCGACCTGATCAGCAACGAACCAGCACCCCGGTTCCGGCCGAGCTTCACATGGGCCATCGGCCAGACCGTACGTGCGACCGGTGAGCGGCGCCCTGCTGGGCGACGACGCGCGTGGCGGACGGAGAACCGGTCGAATGGTGTCCCGACCGCGCTCAGCTCATGACGCGTCGTACCAGATCGGATGATCGCGTTGGTCGACCTCGTCGAGAAGGACGACCGTTTCGGCAGAGCGGACGCCGTCCAGTTGCTGGAGTTCGTAGAGCGCGACATCACGCAGGTGCTCGAGCGATGGGCCCCGGACGAGAAGAACGAAATCGAAGCGCCCCGTCGCGACGCCGAGCCATTCCACCCCCGGCAGCTCCCGCAGTGCGTCGCGGAGATCGCGCCACAATCCTTGGCGGACGTTCACCAGGACGAGCGCCGACACGGTCAGCCCCACCGTCACCGGATCGACGCGCGCGGAGAATCCGTCGATCGCGCCGGAGTCGACCAGTCGATCGAGTCGGTTGTAGGCGGTGGCTCGTCCGATCGAGAGGTGTTCGGCGAGCATCGGCGCCGACATCCGGCCGTCGCGGCGCAGTAGATCGATCATCTTGCGATCGATGTCGTCGAGTGCGTCCACGGGACGAACGTATCTCAAGAAGGGCGCTCATCAGCTCATCGTCCGGACATCTGCCGCTCGGCGAATTGATCGAATGCCATGAGGCATTCTGGAGAGATGACGGCTCTCTCGTTCGACTCGCCGTTCGGCACCCGGCATCCGCCGGAGGAGTACTGGGAGCGGCGACGCGTCATCGCAGAGCAGGCGGCCGGGATCGATCGTCCGCCGACCGACATCGACTACACGCCGGTCGAGCACGGTGTGTGGGCCGACGTTGCTGCGACGCTTGCACCGCTGTGGGAACGACACGCGGCCGTCGAGGTGCTCGCCGGCCGGGATCGGCTCGCATTGCCGGTCGACGAGATCCCGCAATTGGCTGCCGTCGGTCGGGCGCTGCGCCCGGTCACCGGATTCGACTACCGCGCCGTTGCGGGACTCGTCCCGAGCGTCGAGTTCTTCGGCGGGCTGGCCGGCAGCCGCTTCTCCTCCACGCAGTACATCCGCTGGGAGGGGTCGCCCGTCTACACGCCCGAGCCCGACGTGATCCACGAGGTGATGGGCCACGCGAACTGTCTCGCCTGCCCCGAGATCGCCGAGCTCCACCGACTCGCCGGGCGGGCGATCGAGCGCGTCCAGACCGACCGAGCCCGCCAGGTCCTCGCCGACGTCTTCTGGTTCAGCGCCGAGTTCGGCGTGGTCCGCGAGGGGCGCACCGTCAAGGCGTACGGCGCCGGTCTCCTGAGCTCACCGGGCGAGCTGGGCTGGTTCGGCCGGCACGCCGAGATCCGTCCGATCGACGTCGCCGCGATGGGGCGGCTCGGCTACGACATCGACGTGTACCAGCAGACGCTGTTCGCCGGTGACTCGATGCAGCACGTGCTCGACGTCGTCGGTGGCTTCTTCGCGACTGCGACGGATGCGTCGATCGAACGGTTGATCACGCGCGATCGAGCCGTCAACGCGCCCAGCTGAACGGATACCGGTCGTCGGACGCAGCGCGTGCGGCTGCGGTCACGGCGAGCGGGGCGAAGGTGTCGAGCATCACCGCGACCTCCTCCGTCGCCGCCTGATCGAGGCTCGCTTCGATGCTGCCCGGCTGAGGACCGTGGACGAAGCCGGCGGGATGGAACGAGATCGAGCCGACGTCGATTCCCGAACCGGCTCGGCTCATGAAGTTGCCCCGCGAGTAGAACAGGACCTCGTCGGAGTCGGTGTTGGCGTGGTGGTAGGGGACCTTCACCGCGTCGGGATGGAAGTCGAACAACCGGGGGACGAACGAGCAGACCACGGCACCGGGCAGGGCGAACGTCTGATGGACCGGGGGAGGCTGATGGATCCGGCCCACGATCGGTTCGAAGTCGGCGATGTTGAACGCGTAGGGATACACGCTCCCGTCCCATCCGACCACGTCGAACGGATGGTTCCGATGGACGTGCCGGGACCACCCTCCCCGGGTGCGGACCAGGACGGGGACGTCGGTGCCGTCGGCGACGATCGGGTCGCCGGGCGCGGCGCAGGTCGCGCTCGCAGTACGGGGCGTGCTCGAGGAACTGTCCCCGCTCGGAGAGGTACCTGGCCGGTGGCGACACGTGGCCGCTGCTCGAGATGATCAGCGTTCGAACCGGCGCCTCGGTGACGACCCATCGATGGATCGCCGACGCCGGCACCACGACGTAGTCGCCCGGGCCGACGTCGAGCACACCGAACACGGACTCGAGCCGGCCCCGACCCTCCTGGACGTAGATCAGTTCGTCGCCGATCGCGTTGCGGTACAGGCTGCTGTCGTGGCCGGCGACCGCCCACGAGACCTCGACGTCGTCGTTGGCGAGCAGCATCGTCCGGCCCTGGACGAGGTCGTCCGGTGATGCCGCTCGCAGTTCTCCCGTGCGGATGTGGCGCGGGGTGAGAGGGACATCGGCCTCGGGTCGTTCGGGGTCGACCCAGGCATCCACCGCATCGATCGCGACGAGCGCCGACGGCGAGTGACGGTGGTAGAGGAGCGACGACCCCGCCGAGAAGCCTGCCTGACCCATCAGTTCCTCGGAGTATCGGTTGCCGGACTCGTCGAGGAATCGGGTGTGACGTTTCGCCGGGATGTGACCGGCACGTCGGTAGTACGTCATCTCAGCACTCCTTCATCTGGTCGATCGTCGCACCGATGGTCCCGCTGACCGTTCCCAAACCGATCCGAGTCGTCGAGGCGTCCCCGGCCCACCCGCGCAACGTCACCGTGTCGCCGTCCTCCAGGAACGTCCGCTTCGATCCGTCCGGCAGGTCGAGCGGGCGATCACCGCGCCACGTGAGTTCGATCAGGCTTCCCTCGGAGCCCGGCGTCGGACCCGACACGGTGCCGGAAGCGAACAGATCTCCGGGCCGCAGATGCGCTCCGTTGGCGGTCATGTGTGCCACCTGTTGGGCCGGCGTCCAGTACATGTCGTCGAACCGGGTCGTACTGATCGTGATCGGCGCGGTGTCGTGTCTGCGCATCGTCGCCGACTGGAGCAGGACCTCGAGGTGGAGGTCGAATCCGGTTGCGCCGTCGGCGCGGAGGTGGTCGCTCACCGGCGGATCCTGGACCGGTGGTGGGAGTCGGAACGGCTCGAGGGCGTCGAGGGTCACGATCCATGGCGACATCGACGTGGCGAAGCTCTTCCCGAGGAAGGGCCCGAGCGGTTGGTACTCGTAGGACTGGATGTCGCGTGCCGACCAGTCGTTGACGAGGCAGATCCCGAAGAGATGCTCCTCGGCCCGGGCGGTCGTGACGCGACGCCCGTGCTCGGAGCCGGCGCCGATGACGAAGCCGACCTCGAGTTCGAAGTCGAGTGCGGCCGACGGTCCGTCGCGCGGTACGCCGTCGACGAGTCGCAGTCCGCTCGGACGCTCGATCGTGGTCCCGTCGCCGACGATGGTTCCCGACCGCCCGTGGTACCCGACGGGGAGACGGCGCCAGTTCGGGAGCAGCGGCTCGTCGTCGGGTCGGAACAGTCGTCCGAGGTTCGTGGCGTGATGGAGTGACGAGTAGAAGTCGACGTAGTCGCCGACAGTGATCGGCATCACCATCTGCAGATCGCGCCGTGCGAGGAGCGCCGGCGCGAGCCTCGACTCCAGCGACGGATCGGTGAGCAGGTCGATCAGGCGGTCCCGCACGTCCCGGTGGGCACCTCGCCCCTGCGCCGCGAACCCGTTGAGCGTCGCCGCCGGGTCGAGCAAGCCGTCCTCGGCGGCGGTCCCGCGGAAGAGGTCGCGTGCGGCGCCGATGTCGAGCGCGTGGTCGCCGATGGCGACGAACGCGCCGGTCGATCCGTCGCGTCGTCGGGCGACACCGAAGGGCAGGTTGTGCAGCGGAAACGGCGAGTCCGACGGGATGTCGAGCCAGCAGTCCGACTGCGTCACAGGTTGCCTCGCTTCTCCTGCTCGCGCTCGATCGATTCGAACAGCGCCTTGAAGTTGCCTTCGCCGAAACCGGTCGCGCCGCCCCGTTGGATGATCTCGATGAAGACCGTCGGTCGATCCGTGATCGGTTCGGTGAACAGCTGCAGGAGGTACCCGTCGGTCTCGTTGTCCACGAGGATGCCGAGCTTCTGGATCGCATCCCACGGCACGTCGAGGAAGCCGAGTCGCTCGCGCACGTCGTGGAAGTATTCGTCGTTCGCCTCGAGGAAGCGGATGCCACGCGAGCGAAGCCCCGAGATGGCCTGCACGATGTCGTTGGTGCCGAGGGCGATGTGCTGCACGCCGGGGCCGCGGTAGGTGTCGAGATACTCCTGGATCTGGCTGCGCTTCAATCCGTCGGCCGGTTCGTTGAGTGGCATGGTCACCCCGGCGTCGTTCGTCATGACCGTCGACCGCAACGCGCTGTACTCGGTGGCGATCTGGTTCTCGTCGAAGTGGCGGAGTTGGCGGAAACCCATCACGTCCTCGTAGAACGCCACCCACCCGTCGAGAGCCCCGGCTTCGACGTTGCCGACCACGTGGTCGATGTGGTCGAGGCCGACCGGCTCGCCGTGCTGGCGCGGGTGGCAGACCCGTTGTCACGTACCCGGGGCAGTAGTGACCGTGGTAATCACTGCGGTCGACGAAGGTGTGTTTCGTCTCGCCGTAGGTGCCGATCGCCGCCAGACGCAGCGTCCCGTCGTCGTCGGTCAACTCGTACGGTTCGCGCATCGACGTCGCGCCTCGTGCGATCGCCTGCTCGTAGACCGCCACGGCGTCGTCGACCACGAACGCCAGGTCCTGTGCACCGTCGCCGTGCTCACGGACGTGCGACCAGATCGGTGAATCGGGGGTGAGGCCCGCCGTGACGACGAAGCGGATGTCGCCCTGCTCCAGCAGATACGACGCGACGTCGTCCCGCCCTGTTTCGGGCCCCGCGTACGCGGTCACCCGGAACCCGAACGCGCCGCACAGGAAACCGGCGGTGGCGCGGGCGTTGCCGACGTAGAACTCGACCGAGTCCCACCCTCGAAGTCGCGCGGCGGGGGCGGTCGGTGTCGGTTCGAGGGTGGTCACGAGAGGTCCTCCATGGGTGCAGCGGTCGATCAGATCGTCATCGAAGTGTTGATCAGTGATCAGAATCGTGCAAGCGGATCGAACGAGAATGTACAATCTGACCAGATCGCATCGCCTCGAACGGGAGGAACTGGTCACGATGACCATCGACGAACTGGACGTCCGGCTGATCGGGCTGCTTCGTGCGTCACCGAACCTTCCGGTCGTCGAGATGGCCCGGCGGCTCGACGTCGCACGTGGCACGGTCCAGGCCCGACTCGACCGGTTGATCCGCAGCGGAGTGATCACCGGCTTCGGCCCGGATCTCGATCCGGCCGGTGCGGGCTTCGGTGTTCTCGCGTTCGCGACCTTGGAGATCGCCCAGGGGAGCGACGACCAGATCATCGGTGGACTCCGCGAGATCGCCGAGGTGCTCGAGGTCCACGCGGTCACCGGTCCCGGCGATCTCCATCTCCGCATCGTCGCACGCTCGAACGACCATCTGCACGACGTGCTGCAGCGGGTCCTCGCGCTGCCCGGCATCATGCGCACGACGACCCAACTCGCGCTGCACACTCCTTTCGAGCGGTCGATCGCCGACCTCGTCGCACGAGGTGACGTCGAAGAACGGCCCACGCTTCGTCCCGGTGGAGATCGTCGGTCAGACTGAGGGAATGGGTACGCCACCTGTCCCGATCATCGACGTGGGCTCGCCGCTCGCCGGCCAGCTCGACGCGCTGGACTCCGCATGCCGTGACCACGGGTTCTTCCTCATCTCCGGGCATGGACTCGATGACGTCATCGACCGCACCTGGGTGGCGGCCCGTGCGTTCTTCGGCGCGGACCGCTCGGTTCGACGCGCCGTCGAGCGAGACGGCGACAACCCGCTCGGTTGGTACGACCGCGAACTCACGAAACGCAGACGCGACGCCAAGCAGGTGTTCGACTTCACCGATCCGGCCTTCCCGTCGGCTGATGCGCACAACCGCTGGCCACAGGGCATCGAGGGGTTCCGGTCGGCCATGGCCGACTTCTACGATGCGTTCAGCGATCTCTCGACGACGGCCGTCGAGATCGTTCACCGGGCGCTGGGGCTCGATCCGGCCGATGGCCTGCGCTTCGGGGGTGCCCGGACGAACAGTTCGGTGCGTCTCAACCATTATCCGGTCGGAGACCCGGTGCCGGAATCCGAACGTGCAGAACTCCGCGACCTCGGTGACTCGGCCCTCGGCCACCACACCGACCCCGGCGTCGTGACGCTTCTTCTGCAGGACGACACCGGCGGGCTCCAGACGCTCGGTCGAAACGGTGGGTGGCTCGATGTCGACCCGATTCCCGGAACGATCGTGGTCAACCTCGCGGACTGCGTGCAGGTCTGGACGAACGATCGTTACCGGGCGGCGGTGCACCGCGTCGTGCCGATGACCCACCGCGACCGCATGAGCATCCCGTACTTCCTCCATCCCGCCCGCGATGCGGTGGTCGAGCCGATCTCCGAATTGGTGGTCGGCCGGCCGCGTTATCGACCGTTCGAGTGGCGAGCTTTCATGCGTGCACGCACCGACGACAACTTCGCGGATCTCGGCGCACCCGACACACAGATCAGCGACTACCTCGTCGGGGCGTCCTGAGTCGGTCGGTCGCTTCGACCGGGTGGGGCGGATCACAACCCGGCGGTGAGGTGCCTGTCAGGGATCGAGCGTGGGACCGAAACTCGGCTGGGGTGCGCACGCCGATGTCGGTGCCGTGACGCCGGCCGCGGTGACCTCGAAGCGTTGCGTCCAGTCGTCGAGCGTGACCGGTTCGAACGAGGCGACCAACGATTCGAGATCCTCGAACGTCAATTCGTTGCTGCTCACGTTGAAGACCGTCGGGCCGTCCTGCCAGTAGATGCTGACCAACGCCGGATCGGTGGGGGCGGCCTCGACGAACGCAGGACCGCGGAGGAACGTGGTGGGGGAGAGTTGGCGGGCGCCGAACATCAGCTGCGAGATCGACCCGTCGGGAATCTGGACCAGGCGGGCAGTTCTCGTCTCGGTGAACACGGGCACCTGGAACTGCGTCGCGAAGGCCGCCTGCGCATCGCCGACGTCCAACACCGAGAAGCCGGTGGGGAGCGACATGTCGATCGTGGCGTCGGCATCGAGCGACATCGACTCGAACAGGGCGACGATCTCGGGTCGGTACAGCGGGGCACCGGGAGCGTCGCTGAGGACCACCACGCCGCACGGCGTCAGGAGCTGATACGTCAGCGCGACTGCGTCGCTGTTGCTCGGCGCCCCGACGCCGACCGCTCCGACCTGGCGAACGTCGAGCCCTTCCGGATTCGCAGGGTCGCCGTCGAACTCCGCCATCCACATCGTCGTACCGTCGGGTGCGGAGAGGATCAGCGTGCTGCCTCCGGACGCCGCCGGTGTGATCGTCACGTCGTCGACGGCCAACGGCGAACCGGGCAGGATCAGTGGGGCTCCGCGTGACGCGCCCGTCCTGACGAATGGCACCGCGGTCGACGGGGGAGCGGTGCTCGCCGCGGTCGTCGGAGCGGTCCGTGCCACCGAGGTTTCGGGCGCCGAGTCGTCGTCCCGGCCGGCAAGCGTCCACGCCACGGCACCGACGGCGACGACCGCGATGATCCCGCCGAGCATTCGGAGGATCGAAGCGGTCGGGCTCGGACGACGCCGCAACGGGACGCGCGTACCGTGGGCGGCCGTCGACACGATCGCGCCGCTCTCCGAGCGGGCTCGGAACGACCGCGCCGCATCGTCGTGCCCGACGCCGAACAGCGACTCGCGAATCATCCGGCGATCGGTCAGTGGCATCGGGTCGACGTCGGGGCGCACCGCGTGGATGGTGTCGAACACGTTCACGATGCGTCCTCGGACACGGCGATCTTCAACTCGCGTCGAATCCGACCCAGCGCCGATCGCACCGTTCCGACCGACACCTCGAGGGCCTCGGCGATCGAACTCTGCGGGCACGATTCCCACAGTGACAGCAGGACGATGTCGCGGTCCTCCGGGTCGAGTGCGGCCACCGCCTCCATCAGCCGAGCCTCCGGTGCCGGGCCACCCGCATCGTCGTCGTCATGGATCCTGGTGGCGGGAGCACCGCGGATGTCGGCGTTCGCTTCGTGATCGACGACGTGGGCCCGAACCGACGGCTGGCGCGAGACGAGCGGATCGAGGACGTCGGCAGCCGGCGTGTCGGTCCGGATCCGCAGCGACCGGAGGTGCTCGCGCTCGACGGCGAGGTGGCCGCGCAACGTCTTCGTCGCGATGCCGAAGAGGAAGAGCCGTTCCGTCCCGCGCTCGCTGTCGAAGCGGTCCCACGCCCGCAACGCCGATTCGAACGCCTCCGCGGTGATCGCGGGTGCGGCGGATGCACCGACGCGCCGAGCGATCAACGCGTGGACGGCATCCACGTGATCGTCGTACAGGCGGGCCGCGGCCGCTCCGGTCAAGGGCACGCCACACTTTGCCAAACGTGGCCGAGTGCCGGTGCATTCGAGCGCTGCGACCGCGTCAGCGTTGGAGCATGCCGTAGGCGTGGGTCGGGGTGAGGGTGAGCAGCAGGCGACCGTCGGCGACCATCGCCGCGCGGTACTCATCCCAGTCGTCGTGTTCGCCGGCGACCGCCCGGTAGTACGCGACCAGCGCATCGGCGGTCGCGTCGGCCGGGTCGGCGGCCACCGGGCTCAGCTCGACGTCGGCCTCGATCACGGCGTAGGCCCAGAAGTCGTCGCGGTTGACGTGCAGCGACGCCCGGCCGGTTCGGCGGAGGTTTGCGGTCTTCGCTCGTCCGTCGGTGACCGAGATCACGATGTGGCCGTCGTCGTCGACGACGTACGCGATGTTGGACGATTGGGGTCGCCCGTTCGACTTCTCGGTGATCAGGATGCCGTTGCGGTGCTCGCGCACGAATTCGAGGGCGTCGGAAATCTGCATGCAGGGTGCAACCGGTGTGTTCCGGATGCTGTTCCCGACCAGCCGATCGTCCTCGTGGTCAGTTGACCGGCGTCGGGAGTGGCTCGCCACGGAGGTGGGCGACCACGTTGCGCGCCGCGAGTTCGGCCATCGCGCCGCGGGTTTCGACCGTTGCGGAACCGAGGTGCGGAACGAGCACGACGTTGTCGAGATCGAGCAGTCCGGGATCGACGTCGGGCTCGTGCTCGAAGACGTCGAGCCCGGCCCCGGCGATCGTCCTGTCACGGAGTGCCTCGACCAGCGCTGCTTCGTCCACGATCGGACCGCGGGCGGTGTTGAGCAGGAACGCCGAGGGTCGCATCGCGGCCAGCGCTGCCGCGTCGATCAGGTGATGGGTGGCGTCGGTGTACGGGCAGTTGAGCGAGACGACATCACTGGTCGCGAGGAGTTCGTCGAGCGGCACGAGGCGAGCGTCGAGGCGTTGCTCGATCGCGGGATCCACCGCGGAGCGGTTGTGGTACACGACCGTCATTCCGAACCCACGAGCGCGTGCCGCGATCGCCTGGCCGATGCCGCCCATGCCGATGATCCCGAGCCGTCGTCCCTGCAGCCCGGTGCCGAGCATCATGAACATCCCCCACTTCCAGGTGGCTCCCGATCGGATCAGGCGCTCTCCCTCCCCGAGTCTGCGGGTGACGGCGAGGAGGAGTCCCATCGCGAGGTCGGCCGTGGCGTCGGTGAGCACTCCCGGTGTGTTCGTGACCCGCACGCCGCGGGCGGTACAGGCCTCGACATCGATGTTGTTGTAGCCGACCGCGACGTTTGCGACGATCCCGACATCCGGGGCGGCGGCGAGGAACGCGTCGTCGACACGGTCGTGGAGGAGCGTGACCGCCGCGTCCGCGTCGGCCAGTCGCGTGTCGCGGACCGCGATCGGGATCGGGTCGTCGCCGGCCCAGTTCCACACCTCGCCGACCGCCCGGAGCAGGTCGATCCCCGAGGCGGGAATGCGCCCGGTCACGACGATCTTCGGGTGTGGGTTGCTCACGGTGTCGGCTCCGATCGGTCGGACGACAGACTGCCATGTCGAAGTCGGCGGATTCGAGATCCGCGAAGAGTCCGGGACGGGTGATGTGGCGCAATACTGGTGGCATGGGCAAACGTCGTCCGCTCCAGAACGTCACGATCCACGGCCACTCCGTGGGCTACCGACGCGCCGGGTCTCCGAAGGCGCAGACGATTCTGCTGATCCACGGCCTCGCCGGCAGCTCGAAGACGTGGGATGCCGTGATCGACGAACTCGCCGAGGACTACGACGTCATCGCCCCGGACCTGCTGGGTCACGGCGAATCCGCGAAGCCGATGGGCGACTACTCGCTCGGCGCGTTCGCGAGCGGTATGCGGGACTTCCTGGCCATCCTCGACGTCCGGAGCGTGACCGTGGTCGGCCACTCCTTCGGCGGAGGCGTGGCGATGCAGCTCGCGTATCAGCATCCACACCTGATCGACCGGCTCGTGCTCGTGGGTTCGGGCGGACTCGGCCGTGAGGTCTCGCCGCTCCTCCGGCTGCTCGCACTGCCGGGCGCCGAATACCTGATGCCGATCGGGATCCCGAAGCCGGTGGTCGACCGCGCCACCGACGTCGGACGATTCCTCGGGAGGCGCAACATCCGCTCGGAACGCCTCGGTGAGCTCTGGCGGGCCTATTCGTCGCTGGCCGGCGCCGAGAATCGCCAGGCGTTCGTCCGGACGATGCGCGGCGTGATCGAGGCCGGCGGACAGAAGGTCAACGCGAGCGACCGGCTCTACCTGGCGGCCCGCGTCCCGATGATGATCGTGTGGGGCGACCGTGACGGGGTGATCCCGGTGAGCCACGCCCACCGTGCGCACGCGCTGATCGAGAACAGCCGGCTCGAGATCCTCGAGGGCGTCGGCCACTTCCCGCACGTCGAGTCGCCGGGGGTGTTCGCCGCGTCGGTCGTCGATTTCATGCGGTCGACGGAGCGAGGCACCGACGACAGGAGCCTGCGCGAGGTCCTGCTCGCCCACGCCGAAGCAAGCTGAGGCGCCCGCCCCGAGGTCATGATGTCACTCCGGGCCGAGGTCACGACCGGCGCAGGACGAGCGACTCCTGGCCGCCGGATTCGGCGTGGTACAAGATCTCGGCGTCGGGGCGGGTGAAGGCCCGGAGGAGTTCGCCCGACGGCGCGTGGAACGGCCCCGGTGTTCCAGCTCCGGTCTCCGAGAGCACGGTGACCACGGCGAGGCCACCCGCCCTGAGTCGTGTCACGAACGCGTCGTAGAGCTCGACGCCTCGGAATCGTTGGCAGACGATGACGTCGAAACCGTGGAGGTCGGCCGGGATCCCGGCATCGAGGTCGACCACCCGCGCATCGACCCGGTCGGCGACACCCCCGGCCGCCGCGGCGGCGGTCGCCAGCCCGACCGCGACATCCGACGCGTCGAGCGCGACGACGTCGAGTCCGCGCCGAGCGAGCCAGACCGACTGACCGCCCGTGCCGCACGCGATGTCGAGCGCGCGGCCGGTGGTCCCCACGAGCTCGACCAGGCCGGCGTCGGCGAGTGCGTCGGGTGGTGACGGCTCGGCGTGCGGGTGGCCCTCGTAGCGAGCGTTCCAGCGGGGTCCGTCGTCGACAGCCATCAGGGCCTGCGATGCAGTGGCAGCGTGCAGCAGCGGAAACTGCCACCGGTCTTGGGCGGCTCGGAGTACGGCACCTCGATCACCTCGATGCCACGCTCGCGCATCTCTGCGTTGATCCGCGTCGACGTCGGTTGCGAGACCACCGTGTACGGGTCGATCGACAAGACGTTGGTGCCGAGTCGCTGCTGCTCCTCACGGGTCACCTCGATCAGCTCGTAGGTGTCACGGACCGCTGCGGGAATCTCGCGCATCCCGCCCGGATAGATCAGCGCATGTCCGTCGCCGACGGGGAGGAACGAGCAGTCGAGGTGCAGTACGTCCTCGCCGTGGTGCAGGCCGCGCAGTGTGATCGGCACGATTTCGTACTCCGGCACGAGCTGCATCAGCCAAGCCGCACCGGCGAGTGTCGTGCGCTGACCGATCCCGACGAACACCCTGCCGCGGTCGACGATGACGTCGCCACCCTCGATCACGAGGTCCTCCGGTCCGAACAGGATCTTCACGTGCTCCGGAAACCGTTCGAACAGATGGGCGTAGCCGCGCCACTCGTGGCGCCTGCTCCGGGCGGCCATGGTGGTGACGATGAACGTGTCGCCGATCACCACACCGATGTCGCGGGTCATCATCTGGTCGGGGATGTACGGGAGCGGATGTGGCTGCAGGACCTCGACGCCGCGGGACGTCAGCACGTCGATGAATCCGTTGAGCTGGGCCGTGACGGCCTCGGCGGTCGGGGCTTGCGGGCTGTTGTAGAACTTGCGCTGGGTCTCGTTGATGATCTCGGGAACCACCTGCAGGAAGTTGTCGGGGTACCCGACGATCACCGAGCGGAGCGGTGCGGTCTCTGAGTCCACGAAGACGTCCATCACCGCAGCGTATTCACCCTTCGGCGCTCGGGACGTGGGATCATCGTGCACCGTGAACGAGATCGACATCGACACACAGACCTCGACCGGCTGGCTGGCCGACGATGACCTCCAGATGATCCGCGCGAACGTGCCGATCGTGTACGTGGATGCCGTCCCGGTTCGGGTCGATTCGCTCGGAAACGTGACCGAGGTCGGAATGCTGCTGCGCGCCGCGGCCGACGGCACGATCAGCCGCATGGTCGTCACGGGCCGCGTGATGTTCAACGAGCGCGTCCGCGAGGCGCTGATGCGACACTGCGAGAAGGACCTCGGACCGCTCGCATTTCCGCGTGTCCCGGCGAACCCGACTCCGTTCACCGTCGTCGAGTACTTCCCCGATCCGGACCGGTCGGGTTTCTACGATCCTCGGCACCACGCGGTGTCGCTCGCGTACGTCGTGCCCGTCGAGGGAGAGTGCGAACCCACCCAGGAGGCGCTCGACCTGACCTGGTTCTCGCCCGCGGAGGCCGTCGGCCGGGAGGTTCGCGAGTCGATGACGAGCGGTCACGATCGGCTGATCCGCCTCGCGCTCGCGCACGTCGGCCAACTCCCGTAGTCACCGGGGTGAACCGGCGAACATTGCCCACCTGCGGCGGCCCGTGGCATCTAGGGTGAGCGTGGGATGCCGGAAGGAGAGATCATTCACCGCGTTGCGAGCGCGATGCGCACCGCGCTCGGCGGCAAGCCGATGGTCCGGTTCGACGCTCCCCGCCTCGTCGGTCCCGTTCCGCAGGCCGGCCGCACGATCGAGAAGGTCGAATCCCACGGCAAGCATCTCGAGATCGAATGGGACAACGGGATGATCCTGCACACGCACATGCGCATGTCGGGATCGTGGCACCTCTACCGGCAGGGCGAGAAGTGGCGTCGGCCGTATCAGCAGATGCGCGCGTCGATCGAGAATTCCGACTGGGTGGCTGTCTGCTTCAACGCCCCGCTCGTCGAGACGTATCGGCGGCCCGACAAGCGACGTCATCCCGGGATGGGTCGACTCGGCCCCGATCTGTGTCGCCGCGACGCCGATCTCGGACTCGCCGTGAACCTCCTGCTGTCGTATCCCGACGCCGGCGAGCGCGTCGGTGAGGTGCTGCTCGATCAGCGGGTGATGTCCGGCGTCGGCAACGTCTATCGGTGCGAGGTGTTGTGGTCGACCGCCATCAGCCCGTTCGCCCGCGTCGGCGACCTCACCGAATCCGACGCCGTCCGCCTCGTCAACACCGCCGCCTCGCAACTGCGGGCGAACATCGACCATCCCGGCCGGGCGACGGGCCACGAGGTGGCCGGCGGACTGGCCGTGTACGGCCGCAACGGGCAGCGATGCCCGCGCTGCGCGGGAAGCGTCGACATGCGCCGGATGGGTGCGCACAACAGGATCCTCTACTGGTGTCCGGGCTGTCAGACCCATCTCGACCCGCGCGTCGCACGCGATCCCGACGACACGCCGGTGATGGACCCCCACCCGGCAGCCCAGCGGTTCCTCGCGGACCTGCCCTGGAATCGCGGCGTGGGCTGACCGTTCGGTCGGTCAGCCTCTCCCGAGGATCCGATCGACGTCGATTTCGATGACCGCCCGATCCTCGCGCTCCTTCGGCGGCTGGTAACGCGACGCGTACCCGTCGATGCCGGGCTGGACCGCCTCCGACCCGGTGACCAGGCGAACCCGACCCTCGAGCGCGAGCCATCGTCCACCGTCGACCTGACACACCGCGGCGCGCTGACCCGCCGCTTCCATCCGGCCGGCGTTGATCGCCTTCTGCGAGGTCGCCCACGTGATCACGCGTGCGACCTTGGCCTCGGGGTCGTAGCTGAAGCCGACGGCGACCACGTGGGGCGAGCCGTCGGTGCGCAGCGTGGTCAGCGTGGCGAGGTGACGCTCACGCAGGAAGGCGAGCACGTCGTCGTCGAGTCGGTCGGGGTCGAGCGCCATCGTCCCGTTCTACTCCAACGCGGCCCCCGGCTCGCGCCCCGTCCCCACAACCGCCGGAGATTCGGCGCGCCCGCGAGT
The DNA here is from genome assembly GCA_963824025.1 of Ilumatobacteraceae bacterium. Lineage (GTDB taxonomy): Bacteria > Actinomycetota > Acidimicrobiia > Acidimicrobiales > Ilumatobacteraceae > Ilumatobacter_A. The sequence goes on along the minus strand of CAWGNY010000010.1, from coordinate 28,875 downwards.
CCGGGGAGGATCATTCGGTGGCGATCGCCTCGAGCACGTTCATGTTGCTCGCCTTGTAGGACGGGTACAGAGCGGCCACCAGTCCGGCGATCACGGCGCCGACGAGGATCGTCACGATGATCGACGGGCTGAACGCGAGTTCGGAGATCACGTTGTCCGGAACGGCGAGTGAGAGCACGACCCCGAGACCGGTGCCGAGCACGATCCCGATCAACGCACCGAACACCGAGACGATGACCGCCTCCCAGCGCACCGAGCGTCGGACCTGGCGACGGTTCATGCCGACCGCCCGGAGGAGCCCGATCTCCCGCGTCCGCTCGAAGACGCCGAGGGCGAGCGTGATCGAGATGCCGAGCACGGCGATGAGGATGGCGAATGCCAGCAGCATCGTGATCACCAGGAGGACCTGATTGATCTGATCCTCCTGCTCCTGGATGAATTCGGCGTTCGACTGCGCCTTGGCCTGCGGAAAGGCCTCCATCGCCTGACGTACCGCTTCGTCGCCGACCTCGGGCGTGACCCCGTCGGCGAGTTTCGCGAACCCGAACACGTTGGCGTCGGGAGCGTCGGTCACGTCGGCGAGCGTGTTCAGCCCGATGTACCAGTTGAACCCGAAGGAGTTGTCGCCGAAGATCGCCGCCACCTCCACGTCCCGATTCGTGCCATTGCTGAAGGTGGCCGCGACGGTGTCGCCGATCTCGAGTCCGAGATCCTCGGCGGACTCGGTGTGCACCGCGATCGCGTTGTCGACGAGGTTCTCGATGTCGCCCTCGCGGAGGTCGACGTTGATCATCTGCGTCGCCTTCGTCGGATCGATGGCAGCGAACGTGCGGACGTCGCCGTCGATCTCCGCGAACGCCAACTGGACGGGCATGGCGGCCTGGATCTCGGGGAGTCCGGAGAGGGTGTCGGTCACCGCCGACGGGAACGTCGTGCCCTGCTGGGCTCCCTGGATGATGTAGTCGGACTGGACGACCTCGTCGAGCGTTGCGACGAGGGTGTTGCGCAACGACGATGCAAACACGGCTGCGGCGCTCACGAGGGCGACGCCGATCATCAGCGCGGCTGCGCTCGACGAGGTCCGGCGTGGTGCGCGTGCCACGTTGTCGCGGGCGAGTTTGCCCGGCGTCTTGAACAGCCTCGCGATCGGCCAGCCGAGGAAACGGGTGACGGGCGTCGCGAACGTCGCGGCGAGGCTGGTCACGCCGAGGAACAGCAGGAGCACACCGCCGCCGCCGAGCACGGTGAGTCCGAGACCGCCGCCCACCTGGACGAACATCCCGACGAGGAAGGCGATCAGCCCGACGACCGCCATGATGACGCCGACGGTGAGGCGCCGGGTGCGCATCGCTTGGAAACCGATCTCCGGCTGCATCGCAGCAACCGGGGGAATCTTGGCGGCGCGCCGGGCGGGGATCAGCACGGACAGCATCGTCACCCCGAGCCCGACGATCGTCGCCACGATCACCGTGCGCGGTTCGAGCACCGTCCCCGTCGGCGGAAACCCGGCGCCGATGGTGTTGAACAGGGCGATGATCAGGCGCGCCACGCCGATGCCGCCGAAGATCCCGATCGCCGTCCCGATCACGCCGATCCCGAACGCTTCGGTCGCGATCAGCCGTTTGACCTGTGTGGCGTTCGCGCCGATCGCGCGGAGCAATGCGAGCTCGCGGAGTCGCTGGCCGATCGTGATCTGGAAGACGTTGTTGATGATGAACGCGGCGACGAAGGCGGTGATGAACGCGAAGATGAGCAGCCCGGTCTGGAAGATGTCGATGAACTGCCCAACCGTGTCCTGTGTCTCGGCGATCAGCTCGTCGCGGTCGATCACCTCGATGCCGTCGGGGACAGCCGCCTGCACGGCGGCCTTGACCGTGTCGAGGTCGTCGTCGTCGACGACGCTCAGATTGATCGCGTCGACACGACCGTTCGCCCCGTAGTGGTCCAGCGCGGTCGGCAGGTCGAGGGCGACGATCGTCGCACCGAACAGGCTGTCGGTGTCGGCGGTACCGATCGTGCCGACGAGGGTGGCCTCGTAGGTGCCGGCGTCGGTGACGTACCCCACGGTGTCGCCGAGCGCGAAGTCCTCGCGGTCCGCCGTCGCCTTGTCCAACACGACCTCGTCGGCGCCGTTCGGCTTGCGCCCTTCCTTGAGGGTGACCCCGGCAAGGCTCTCACCGTCCCACACCACCCCGAACTGCGGACCGGTGGTCGTGATCACGTCGCCGTTCGCGTCGAGCACGGAGGCGCTTCGTTGGATGTCCGGTTCGACGATGTCGATGCCCTCGACACCGCGCACGTCGTCGGCGATCTCGACCGGGATCGGCTCGCGGGCCGAATCGCCCTGGAAGTCGTCCTGATCGAAGGCGCGTTCGGCGCGGACCACCAGGTCGGTGTTCTGGACGAGTTCGGAGATGAAGCCGTCGATCGAACTCTTCAGGCTGTCGGCGAGGACGAACGAGCCGGACACGAACGAGACACCGGCCATGACGGCGACGATGATCGCCACCGTCCGGCCGATGCGCGAACGGATGCTGCGACGCGCGATGAGCGTGGTCGATCCGGCCATGTCAGTGTCCCAGGTGCTTCATGCGTTCGAAGATCTCGTCCGACGTCGGTTCGACCAGCTCACCGTCGATCTTGCCGTCGGCGACGAAGATCACGCGATCGGCGTACGAGGCCGCGTTGGGGTCGTGCGTGACCATCACGATCGTCTGTCCGAACTCGCGGACGGCGCGTCGCATGAAGTCGAGGATCTCCGCACCGGTGGTCGAGTCGAGGTTGCCGGTCGGCTCGTCGGCGAAGATGATGTCGGGGCGCGAGGCGAGAGCGCGCGCGACGGCCACACGCTGCTGCTGTCCGCCGGAGAGCTCACTCGGTCGGTGGTTCAGTCGGTCGCCGAGCCCGACCGTGGTGATGACGTGTTCGACCCACGCTTCGTCTCCCGTCTCCCCGCCCAGCATCATCGGAAGCCTGATGTTCTCGTCGGCCGTGAGCGTCGGAATCAGGTTGTACGCCTGGAAGACGAACCCGATCTTGGTTCGCCGGAGCTCGGTCAACTGCTTGTCGTTGAGGGCGGCGAGGTAGGTGTCGCCGACGAAGGTCGCGCCCGAGGTCAGGGCGTCGAGGCCGGCCAGGCAGTGGAGCAGCGTCGACTTTCCGGATCCGGACGGGCCCATGATCGCCGTGAACTTGCCGGTCTCGAACGAGACGGTCACACCGTCGAGGGCGCGGACTTCGGCGTCGCCGAGGCCGTAGATCTTCATGGCGTCGATCGCGCCGGCGGCGGCGGTCGGGGGAGCGGAGGGCGCAAGATCGGTACTCATGGTGCACAGCATGCCGAGCAAGTCGGGCGACGTCATCCCTCTCGGGGCGGATGAGGGGTCACCGATCGGCTGATCGGTCGATGTAGTGCGTGTCGGGTGTCACTCGCGACCCGGGACGACCAGGCCCGATTCGTACGCGGCGACGACCGCCTGCACCCGGTCGCGGGCACCGAGCTTCGCGAGGATCCGCCCGACATGGGTCTTCACCGTCGCCTCGCCGAGGAACAGTTCGCCGGCGATCTCGCTGTTGCTCAGGCCCCTCGCCATCAGCTTGATGACGTCGGCCTCGCGTTCGGTCAGCTCTCCGATGCCCGGGAAGGCCCCGGGCCGGCTGACCGGACGCCGTGCGATCTCGTCGATCAGCGTCTGGGTGACGGACGGTGCCAGCAGGGCATCGCCGGCGGCGACCACGCGGATCGCGTCGATCAGTTGTTCCGGAGGGGCGTCCTTGAGCAGGAATCCGCTGGCTCCCGCCCGCAGCGCGGCGTACACGTGATCGTCGAGGTCGAACGTCGTGAGCATCATCACGCGCGCGGCGGCGTCGCTCGCACAGATTCGTTCGCACGCCTCGATCCCGTCCATGTTCGGCATCCGCACGTCCATCAGGATCACGTCGGGTCGTGCCCGATCGACCATCTCGACCGCGTCTCGGCCGTCGACCGCCTCACCGACGACGGTGATTCCCGGTTCGGCTTCGAGGATCATCCGGAAGCCGGTCCGCACCATTGCCTGGTCGTCGACGAGCATCACCCGGATCATCGGGTCGCCTCGTGGCGAACGGTGTGACCCGTGGACGGCCGAGCGGATCGGGGCAGGTCGGCCGTGACGCTCCAGCCGCCACCGACCCGCCACCCCGCGGCGAGGTGTCCGCCGATCGCGTCGACGCGCTCCTGCATGCCGACCAGTCCGTAGCCGGGGCCACCGTCGTCGGCGGCGGCGCCGCGTCCGTCGTCGACGACGCGGATCCGGACGCCGTCGTCCAGCTGCTCGAGACCCACGTCGACAAAGGACACCGGCCCGGCGTGGCGTCGGATGTTCGTCAGCGACTCCTGGACGATGCGGTAGCCGGTCAGGTCGACGCTCGAGGCGAGATCCTCGAAATCGCCCGTCATCGTCAGCGACACGGGCAGATCGTCGGAGGCAGCCACGAGCGCCGCGACGTCGGCCAGTCCGGGCTGCGGGCTCAGCGACGGCCGATCGGAGCGGGCCGGGTCTCCGTCGAGGTCGTCGGCGGTCCGACGCAGCACCCCCAGGATTCCCCGGAGTTCCTCCATCGTCCGGCGACCGGTCGTCTCGAGGTTCGCCAGTGCGGTGACGGCGTTCTCCGGTGAGCTGTCGATGTTCCGTCGGGCGGCGGCAGCCTGGATCACCATCACGCTCACGGAATGCGCAACCACGTCGTGGAGCTCCCGGGCGATGCGCGTGCGCTCGTCGGCGACGCGACGCTGCGCAAGGAGTTCGCGCTCGCGCTCGGACCGTTGGAGCCGCTCCTGGAGCGCGTCGGCTGCTTCGCGGCGGCGACGAAGGTTGTCGCCCAGCACGAACGCGGTCACGAGGATGACGATGCTCGAGATGAAGCCACCGATGGCGAGCTCGTCGACGAGGAGCCCGGCGACGAACAGCACGCCGATCGACACGACCGTCGCGACCAGCAGGCGGGTGCGGCGCTGCCCGACCGAGTGCGCCCCCAGCGAGTACAGGGCGATGAGCACGCCGATGAATCCCGACCCGTCGATGTCGGCGAACTCCGCAACGACCTGCGCGGTGACGATGATCGCCGTCGAATTGATCGGATGGGTGCGTCGCCAGGCGATCGGAAACACGGACGCGATGACCAGGGGGATCGTCCACCACGCGGGCTTCGTGTAGTCCTCGGACCGGTCGACCTGGGCGACGTGCATCCCCACCGACACGATCGTCAGCGTGACCGCGAGGATCAGGTCCGCCCGGTTCGGGTGCGCGCGGAGCCAGCGGATCGGCGTGGGCCGCCGCCGGCGGACATCGTGAGCGTTCGCCATGACCCGGACGACCGTACCCAAAGGTGACGCCTCGCTCGTCCGCCCACGGGCTGACGTGCCGTACGCTCAGCGGCTGATGACGTGTGTCGCCTGCTCCCAGCCGTTGGCGGAGGGTGCCCGATTCTGCTCGTTCTGCGGCCACGAGGTCCGATCGCACGCGGTGGAGGAACGACGCGTGGTGACCGTCCTCTTCGCCGACCTCGTGGGCTACACGGCGCTGTCGGAGCACGTCGATCCGGAGCGTGTGAAACGGGTGCTCGATGGAGCGTTCCAACGTCTGATCGAGGAGATCGAGCGGTTCGGAGGTCGCGTCGACAAGGTGCTCGGCGACGGGATCCTGGCGTTGTTCGGCGCCCCGGTCGCTCACGAGGACGACCCCGATCGTGCGATCCGTGCCGCGATCGAGATGCACGCAGCTCTCGACGGGTACGTCGTCGAGACCGGGTTGGAGCAGCGGCTGCAGCTGAGGATCGGCGTCAACACCGGCGAAGTGGTGGTCGGAACGGTGTCGGGCTCCGACGGCTACACCGCGATGGGCGATGTCGTGAACGTCGCGTCCCGACTCCAGGCGATGGCACCGCCCGGCGGCACCTATCTGGGCGCGTCGACCGCAGCGCAGCTCTCGCCCAGCATCGAACGCGTGCTGGTCGCGCACACCGAGGTGCGAGGGCGCGAGCAGTCCGAGTCGGTGTGGCAGGTGACCGGCCGCCTCGAGCGGGTGGCCGTGGGCGGGTCTCCGCACGACGTGCGCTTCGTCGGACGTGCGACGCAACGCGAACTGCTGGCCTCGGTGATGGGCCTGGTCGCCGGTGGTCGGGGCGCCGTCGTGTCGGTGTCCGGTGAGGCGGGGAGCGGCAAGACCCGACTCGTCAACGAGGCGTTGTCGAGGTTCCCGAGGCGTGATGTCGTGATCTTCTCCGGCGTGTGCGCGCCGTACGGCGAGACCAACGTGTGGGCACCGATCGCAACAGCGCTCCTCAAGCTGATGGGCGCCGACCGCAACGTTCCCGCCGAACGTCTCCGCCAACTGGTCGAGGAGAAGGGACGCGAGCTCTACGGGTTCGACGGTGCGGACGCGCAGCTGCAGCGTTTCGTCGAGGGAGCCCTCCACCTCTTCGGGCACCCGTCCGAACTCGATCGGGTGGCACCGGGGCAGGCTCGCGAGATCCTGATGCAGGTCGTCGTGGAGGGCGTGCACCGACGCTCGCAGCACGCGCCGGTCGTCGTCTGGATCGACGATCTGCAATGGGCGGACCCGTTGCTGCTCGAACTGCTCGGTCGGCTGATGCGCTCACTCGTCGACCGACCGGTGCTACTGATCACCGCCCAGCGCGACGATGCCGAGATCGACTGGCCACCGGCACAGGACCATCCGATCATGATCAGGATGCCGCTCGATCCGCTGAGCCGCAGCGAGTCCGACGAACTCCTCCAGGCGGTGCTCGGCGACTCGGTCGAGGTCACCCTGGCGGACCAGCTCTTCGAGCGCAGCGGTGGAAACCCTCTCTTCCTGACCCAGCTCGCCGAGGTGGCCCGGGATCAACCAGGTCACGAGGTACTGCCGGGCTCGTTGCGCGCACTCATCGCCGCACGTCTCGACACGCTCCCGAGCGGTCAACGGCAGGTGATCGACAACGCCTCCGTGCTCGGCGCGACCGGCCCACTGAGCGCCCTCGAGCGATTCGGCGTGGAGATGGGCCAACCGTACGACGCCGACGATCTCGACGAACTCGTCGAGATCGGGATGCTCGACGTGGACGATCGGTGGTGGCGATTCCGGTCGGACGTGGTCCGCGAAGTGGCGTACCAGACGCTGACGAAGTCGGCGCGTGCGCAGCGTCACGCGGGCACGGCCGCTGTGATGGGTGGGTTCGATCTCGGTCCGATCGACCAGGTCGCCCATCATGCGGCCTCGGCCGCCGAACTGGTCGGCGAGATCGGACCGATCGACGGTGTGCCCGACGACATCGCGGATCGGGCCGTCGGCCTGCTCGGTCGCGCCGCCGAGCGGTCGCTCGACGTCGGCGCGTTCACGCAGGCGATCCGCCAGACGACCAGGGCGCTCGACCTCCTCGGATCGTGCGTCGATCAGGACTCGGAGCGATCACTGAAGTTGACGCGGGCGCGCGCGGCGGTCGAGCGTCGGGAAGCGACGATCGCCGAGGTGGACGCCGAACAGGTCCTCGAGTCTGCGTTGGCCGACGGTGACATCCGTGACGAGGCGATCGCCCGGCGGCTCATCGGTGTCGTCGCGCAGCAACAGGGCAACCTCCCGCGGGCTCGTGACGAACTGACGAAGAGCGTGGCGCTCCTGCGCACCCTCGGGCCGAGTCCGGAACTCACGACGTCGTTGAGCGATCGCGGGTTCGTCGAGGTCTTCGGTGGCTCGCTGGAGGACGCCGACCGGATCCTGGGCGAGGCCGAGCAGATGGCCGCCGAGGCGGACGATCGCCGGCGACTGGCGTGGATCCGCCAGCACCAGGCATGGGTGGCGTTCCTCTCGGGCAACACCGAGCTCGCCGAGGAGCGTCTGGCGGTCTCGTCGGGACTCTTCGACGACCTGGGCGACCGATCCGGTGCGGGATGGGCGATGGGTCTCCTTGCATACGTCCGGTTCTTCGAGCGACGGTTCACCGACGCGGAGGAGCTCGCCACCACCGTGCGTCGGGAGGCCGTCGAGCTCGGCGAGCTCTGGGCGCCCGCGATGATGGACTCGCTGATGGCCTCGATCCGCCTGTGGACGGGACGTTTCTCCGACGCCGAGGAACTCTCCCGCCGGGCGTTGACGGGGTTCCGCGAGTTGAACGACCGATTCGGCATCGTCCAGGCGCTCGCGCCGCGGATGCGGGCGCTCGTCGCCCTCGGCCGCAACCAGGAGGCGGAGCGCAGCCTGGAAGAGGCTCTGTCGCTGGCCGACGCCTTCGGCGACCTGGCCATCCCGACGATGGCTGCGGCCGGGACCGCGGCACACCTGGGGCTCGGAGCGCGAGCGGTCGCCCTCAGCGAAGTGGCGCTGTCACGGATGCTGGCGATGCACGCGGACGGCTCGGAGGCGAGAATCACCTTGGCGCTCGGTCTCTGTCAGGTCGGCGACCCCGACCGCGCCCTGGCGACTCTGCTCGAGGTTCGCAAGCCCGGGCCCTACTCGCGGGCCGTGACCGCGGTGGCCGCCGCGATGTCCGGAATGACCGACGACGCGCTGATCGAGGCGGACCTCGTGGTGAGCGACGAGACCTCGACGTATCTCGACCGCGTCCTCGCCGACATCGCCGCCGGCGCTGCGCTGATGCCGAGCGATCCGGACGCGGGCCGGGCACGGCTCGACCGCGCCCGGACGTGCGCGACGGCGGCGGGGGATGCGGCGGCGATCGCGCTGGCCACCGCTGCCAGCGCCGAATTGGGGTCCGACGTGGAGATCCGTGCCGTCCAGCACCTCGGCGAAGGGTGGAAGCGGGTCGTGTTCGGTCTCGGCGTCGCCAGCGAATTGCGGGATCGACGGCAATGAGTTCCCGGTCGCGCTACCCCACCGGGTTGATCGTCGGGCGGTTCGATCCCCCGCACCTGGGCCACTCCCACATGATCGAGTGGGCGGCGCAACGGACCGATCAACTCGTCGTGTACGTCAACTCCTCCTTCTCACGGGACACGGTGCCGGGTGAACTGCGCGCCGCCTGGCTGGCCGAGGCGCACCCGACCGTCGAGGTTCGCGTCGTACGTCATTCCCTCGGGACCGACTGGTCCGACGAGGACCTGTGGGCTCGATGGATCGCGCTCTTTCGTGACCACTGGCCGCACGAGGGCGGGCCGCACGCCGTGTTCTCCTCCGACGCCTACGTGTCCGGGATCGCGGACAGACTCGATGCCGAGGCCGTCACCGTCGACCCGGATCGCACGACGGTGCCGATCAGTGCGACCCAGATACGCGACGAACCGGCGGCCCACCTCGACAAGGTGACCCCGCCGGTCCGTCAGTGGATCGAGTCGAACTGGTTGATCTGATCAGCGGTTCGGCTGCTTGGTGACCCGGAGGTAGGGCTTGATCGGATCCCAGCCGGCCGGGAACAGCTCGCGGGCCTCGTCGTCGGAGAGCGCGGGCACGATGATCACGTCGTCGCCGTCGGTCCAATCAGCGGGCGTGGCGACCTTGTGGTCGGCCGTGAGCTGCAGGCTGTCGATGACCCGGAGGATCTCGTTGAAGTTGCGCCCCGTCGACGCCGGATAGGTCAGCGTGAGCTTGACCTTCTTGTCGGGTCCGATGATGAACACGGAGCGCACCGTCAGCGTGTCGCTCGCGTTCTCGTGGATCATGTCGTAGAGGTCGGCGACGTGGCGGTCGGGGTCGCCGATCATCGGGAAGTTGACCGCGGTGCCCTGCGTCTCCTCGATGTCCTTCTCCCATTCGACATGGCTGGCCACCGGATCGACCGAGAGGCCGATCACCTTGACGTTGCGCTTGTCGAACTCCGGCTTCAGCGCAGCGACGGTGCCGAGCTCCGTGGTGCACACCGGGGTGAAGTCCTTCGGATGGCTGAAGAGGACGCCCCACGAGTCGCCGAGCCATTCGTGGAAGCTGATTTCTCCCTGCGTGGTCGGGGCGGTGAAGTCGGGTGCGGTGTCGCCGAGGCGGACGGCCATGGTGATCTCCTGGGTGTCGGTGTGGCGGATCGGGTGGGCGCGCGAAGCGCAACCGGATCCTACACCCGATAATCCCGACAAAAAGGGTCGGGATTATCGGGTTTCTGGACGGCGCTCGCACGACGTGGCACAGTGGTCGAGCGAGCGGGGTTGGGGTGCTGTTCGCAGGAGAGTCGGCGTGCATCGATCCGGCGGTCACCGCCGGGTGGGGTCGCCTGGCATCGGGGCACGCACGTCCCGGACGCACAACTGTCGAGGAGAGATTCATGATCCGTACGATCTGTTCGAAACGGCGTGGTCTGGCATTCATCGCCGGGCTCGCGATGGTGTCCGGGGCATTGGTCGCCAGCCCCGCCGACGCCCGAGGAGGTGGCGGGCAACCCGATCCGGTCCGGTTCGCGACCTTCAACGCGTCGCTCAACCGCTTCAACGCCGGTGACCTCGCGGCCGAACTCTCGGTGCCGGGGAGTGATCAACCCGACGTGATCGCCGAGATCATCCAGCGGACGCGGCCCGAGGTGCTGTTGATCAACGAGTTCGACTACGACGCCGGCAACGTCGCTCTCGACGGTTTCCAGGAGAACTACCTCTCGGTCCCACACGGTGATGCCGATCCGATCGAGTATCCGTACCGCTACACCGCACCGTCGAACACCGGCATCTTCTCGGGTTTCGACTACGACAACAGCGGCGCAGCCGGCGACTTCATACCCGGTGACTCGTACGGCTTCGGGTTCTTCCCCGGCCAGTTCGGGATGGCCGTCTACTCACAGCATCCGATCGACTACGAGGCGATCCGTACGTTCCAGCTCTTCAAGTGGAAGGACATGCCCGGAGCACTGCTGCCGGTCGATCCCGGCCCGCCGCCGACTCCCTGGTACACCCCGGGTCCCGAGCTCGACTCGTTCCGGCTCTCGTCGAAGAGCCACTGGGACGTGCCGATCGAGATCGGCAACAAGACCGTGCACTTCCTCGTGAGTCACCCGACACCACCCGTCTTCGACGGTCCCGAGGACCGCAACGGCACCCGCAACCACGACGAGATCCGCTTCTGGGCCGACTACGTGGGCCCGGGCGCCGCAGCCGGGAGCTACATCTACGACGACAACGGCGAGTACGGCGGGCTCGAGCCGGGGTCGATGTTCGTGATCGCCGGCGACCAGAACTCCGATCCACTCGACGGTGACAGCATCCCGGGGGCGGTTCAGCAGTTGCTCGACAACCCACGAGTCAACACCAGGGTCACGCCGTCGAGCCCCGGTGGGCCGGAGCAGGCGGCGCTGCAGGGTGGCGCGAACGTGACCCATCTCAGCGACCCGGCGTTCGACACCGCCGACTTCGCGGACGGCTCGCCCGGCAACCTGCGCGCCGATTACGTGCTGCCGAGCAAGCAACTGCGGATCACCGATGCCGGCGTGTTCTGGCCGCTGTCGACCGATCCGCTGTTCCCGCTCGTCGGGACGTTCCCGTTCCCGAGCTCGGACCATCGCCTCGTGTGGGTCGATGTGAGCCACGGAGGCTTCAAGTAGAGGAGCGTCATCCGCATCCGTTGGCGGCGCCGGCCGCCGATCTGGTTGGATGGACCCATGAGCATCCCGGTCGAACTCGACGTTCTCGAAGCCAAGACGCGTGAGTACGGCTGGGCGTATCTGCTCACCGTCGGCGACGACATGCGGCCCAAGATCGTCGCCTGCCCACCGGACTGGCACGACGGGATGATGTGTTTCGCCGCCGGTGGTGGGTCGGCGCGCAACGCTGCTGTCCGTCGCTCGGTGACGGTCACGTTCCCACCGCACGAGCCCGATGGGTACTCGTTGATCGTCGACGGTGACGCCTCCGTCGACGACTCGGGCGACGCTCCACGCGTGCACGTTGCCCCGACGGGCGCCGTGTTGCATCGCCCTGCCCCGGCGGGGTTCACCAACACGGCGACCGGTTGCAGCCACGACTGCGCACCGGTCGACTGACAACACACCGCCGGGCGTTCGACGGCGTCGGGCCTACGCTCCTCGGCGATGGTCGGTGGATTCCTCGCACAGGTCGACTCCGCCACCGGGCTGGATGCGACGCTCGAACGGACCCTCGATCTCGTCGGGGTGTTCGTCTTCGCGGTGTCGGGCGGCCTGGTGGCCGTCCGCAAGGGCTTCGAACTCGTCGGCGTCGTCGCACTGTCGCTGGTGACCGCGCTCGGTGGAGGCGTGGTCCGCGACGTCCTGCTGGGGGCCACGCCGCCCACGGCGTTCAGCGACGTGCTGTACCTGGTCGTGCCCCTCGTCGCGGCAGCGGTCGTGTTCGTCGCACACGGCCCGATCGATCGGCGGTTGGGTCGGCCCGTCCTGCTGTTCGATGCGGCCGGGCTCGGGCTGTTCGCCGTCACGGGAGCGGTGAAGGCCTCCGCGTTCGAGGCCAGCGCTGTCGGGGCCGTGCTGATCGGTGTGATCAGTGCGGTGGGCGGCGGAATCATGCGTGACGTGCTCGCGAACGATCCGCCGCAGCTCTTCCATCCCGACAGCCGGTTGTACGCGATTCCGGCGGCGGCGGGGGCCACGGTGATCGTCGTTGCGTGGCGCAATGATCTCTACTCGGGTGGTGTTGCGATCGTCGTGGCCGGTGCGGTCTTCGCAGTCCGTGTCGCGGCGCTGCGCTTCGGTTGGCGGGCTCCCAGGCCACTCGCCGGGCACACGTTCGATTCGTGACCTGGCGCCCGCGGCGAGGAGCTTCGGGCGACTCCGTGTCGCTGCCGGGAGAAACCACGTCGCAGCTCTTTGTGCAACTGTCACTCTTCGTGTAGGAATACCTCTCAACGTGACGACGTCAGGAGGCGACGGATGAAGATGATGGGCGGACTCACGGGGCGGCAACTCGGCGCCGCACTCATCGCCGGGACGGTGATCACCAGCCTGGTCGGGCTGTCGTCACTGTCGGTCTCGGGGGTGTCGAACGAGGCGACGGATCCGGTCCTGAGCCCGTTCGGCACACTGACGGTCGAACTCGGTGATCGGGAGGGCGCGATCCGTCTCGACCTCGTCGATGGGTCGAGGTACACCCAGCCGCTCGTCACGCAGCAGCCGTGTGCCCAGGTGGGATTCGGTGCGGTCGCCCCGTCGTCCTCCTCCGCCGGCAACCTGTTGACGCTGAACGCGATCGTCGGCGGGCGAACCACCCCTGCTGACACCGTGCAGCTGCCCGACGACGCGCTCGGAGTCAACACCGGGGAGAACTGCGGAGCCCCGGCAGGCCTGATCGGTCCCTCCGAGCTGCTGGAAATCGGGCTCGGCCCGTTCTTCGAGCAGTTCCGGTCCGAACCGTCGACGCCGGCCGTGTTCGCTCGATCGGCCGGACTGGCGATCGACAAGAAGTTCAACAACGATGGTTCGCTGACGCTGGGTTACGACGGCGGAGCGCAGGGAAGCCCGATTGCGATCAGGACCGGCGGCCAGGCCGTCGGCGTGCAACCGGCGGAGCTGTTCAACTCGGTGACGATCGGATCGACGTCGACCAAGGACTCCCGCGGGCTCTCGGTCGGGAGCCTCACCACCTTCGATCTCGTGGCCGTCTCCGCCGACTTCGAGGTCGCCGTCGACTGCGGTGAGCAGGTCACCGAGATCGGCGACGATGGCGACATCGCCACGAGTGCGGTCTTCTTCCGCGGTGAGAACGGTGTGAATCCGGACAAGCCCATCGAGGAGTGTGAGGACATCGGTGTCATCGTCGAGATCGAAGACGACGCCGATGCCGGTGTGAGCGAGGATCGCGTCTACTGGAACAACGCCGTGACCGGGATCTCGGGAACGCCCCAGCAGGTCGCCGGGACGGTCACCATCGACTGGACAACCGTGGACCCCGCAGACGTGGGCGATCTCGATCGCCGGATCGACTACGACGCCGACGGCCCAGCGGGCTACACCGACGTCCTGTGGTGCGACTCGTTCTCCCGGATGGTCAACGCCGACGGCGAGGTCACGTTCACCGCCACTCTCCCCGACATCGGGGTCGGGACTCCCGGCGCCAACTCCGACGGCACCGCCCCGTGGTGTCTCGTCGAGGACAGCTCGGGCGCTGAACGGTTCGGGTCGGATCTCCCAGACGCAGGTCTTCTTCGGCAGCGGCGACCCCTGGGTCCGCTGAGCGCCGGACGATCAGATTCCGGCTTCAACCGTGTGAATCACGCCCAGCTGCTGGAATAGGCGGGACGCCTCCCCGGCGGGCTCGGTCGTTCCCAGCCGCCGGTCGAACGGCGGGCCGACGCGGTCGGCGAGCGAGCAGCAGTCGCGCCAGGTCGAAGGTGAGTGACCGTTCCCGGCGCCGCGCGGACGCCACGGCAGATGGTCTCGATCGCGTCGTCGACCCGTCCGAGTTCGAGCAGCGCCGTCGCCGACACGAGCGAGCTGGCCGCCTCGAAGATCGCGATCTCGTCGGCGTCCCCACCGGTCGGCTGCGCGAGGACGTCCAGGCCGGCCTGCGGTCGCCCCGACCGGGCGAGGCAGTCAGCGAGGTAGATCGACGTCTCGTAGGCCGAGGCGGCGCGGCCGTTGGCCCGCCACTCCTCGACCCCCGAGCGCAGGAGTCGTTCGGCCTCGTCGAACTCACCGCGAGCGGTCAACAGGCGCCCGAGGTGCATCTCGGCGAAGGGAGCCGCTCCGAAGTCGGACGCACGGAGCAGTCGTGCAGCGTCGCGGAGCAGCGGTTCGGCTTCGTCGAGACGACCCTGGTTCACGAGGACCTCGCCGATGTTGGCCTCGCTGAGTGAGGCATCGAGGAGGTTGCCGATGCGACGATCCGCCTCGATCGCCTGTCGGTACCTCTCGACCGTCTCGTCCCACCGACTGTCGAAGTAGGCGATGACTCCGAGGTTGTTCGTCATCTCGGCCTGACCCTCCAGGTCGTCCACCGATTCGTACAGCTCGAGCGCGCGGCGGGCCCAGGTCGCCTTGTCCCGCCCGCCGAGCAGCGTCTCGGCCGCGAAGATGGCGTGATAGGCCCGAGCGAGCGCTTCGCGTTCGCCGCACCGCTCGGCGAGTGCGACGGCTTCCAGCCCGACCGACCGCGCCTGTTCGGCATGTGACTGTCGTGATCGTACGATCGCGGTGTACGCGAGAAGGCGTGCCTGGACGGCGTCGCCACCACCACCGTGTGCGGCGGCGGCGAGTTTCAGACCGCGTGTGATCTCGCCGAGAGCCAACGAGTACGAGCCGGCTCGCTCGCGCACCCGGGCCCGCCGCAGGTGGATCTCGGCCCGCTCGACGAGGTCACCGCCGGCGGCCTGACCGGCCTGTCGGTAGGCGTCCAGAGCGGCCTGGAACAGGCCGGCGTGCTGTCGGGCGTCGCCCAGGGACACGAGCAGCGGCCGGAGTTCGTCGTCGTGGACATCGGCGATGCATCGGGCGGCATCCACGGCCCGTTCGTAGTGCACGACCGCCTCGGATGCGACGTACGCACGGTCGGCTCGGCGAGCGGCGACACTCGCATACCGGTAGGTGCGCTCCATGTCGCCGGCCTTGGAGAAGTGCAGCGACAGCATCGCAGAGTCGGTTTCCTCGTCGACACTCAGCGCCTCGATCGCCTCGCCCGCCTCTTGGTGCAGACGTGCCCGCGAGCGGTAGGCGAGGCCGTCGTACACCACATCGCACACCAGACCGTTCCTGAAGCGGTACCGGTGCGGACCGTCCGCCTCGATGAACCGGCCGAGATGGGCGATGGTCGCCTGATCGAGCTCGAGGCCCTCCTGGCGGAGGACTTCGTCGAGGACCGCGCGCCGGAAGCTCCGCCCGAGGACCGACGCGTACGACAGAACCC
This sequence comes from Ilumatobacteraceae bacterium, assembly GCA_963824025.1. Taxonomy (GTDB): domain Bacteria; phylum Actinomycetota; class Acidimicrobiia; order Acidimicrobiales; family Ilumatobacteraceae; genus Ilumatobacter_A. Next base: position 13,100 of record CAWGNY010000010.1, on the reverse strand, counting down.
GCCTCGACAGTGGATCCAGCGCATCGACCTGCGCGGCCAGGACTCCCTGCAACGATTCCGGGACGGCCTCGAGCGAACCGAACTCCTGGGCAGCCGCGATCAACTCGCGGACGAACAGCGGGCTCCCTGCGGAGCGCGACACCACGAGGTCGATCTCGTGGGGACGCAGCGGAGCGGCCGCAGTGGCGTCGATGGTGAGCGCCCGGATCGTGTCGTCGGGGAGGGGACCGACCGGAACGCGGATGCCGAGCTCGGTCTGGAACCCACCGTCGTCGTCTCGACGCGCCGAGACCAGCAGCCACGGTCGCGACCCGGTCATCGCCGCGATTCGTTCGAGCATGTGTGCTGACGCGTCGTCCGCCCAGTGCATGTCCTCGGCCACGAAGACGAGGGGACCGTCATGGAGGGCACAGATGACGTCGAGAACGACATCGGCGGTCCGATCCGCCCGGAATCGAGGAGCGATCGCATCCGACTCCGGTGTGGCCGGAACGGGAAGCTGCAACGCATCGCCGATGAGTGGGAGGAACGGCTCCTGGTGCGGGGCATGGTCCCGGACCGTGGCTCTCAATGAGTCGACGAGCGCATCCCCGTCGCTGCGATCCAACGCGAACAGGTCGCGGAAGGGGTCACGGAGTATCCGGTAGCTGTTGGTCGAGCCGTACGGCTCGGCATGCATGTTGACGATCCGGGGGTGGTCCGACCCCAACGCCTCACGGAGCAGACGGGACTTGCCGAGGCCTGCGGCGCCGATCAGCGTCACGACGTTGCCCCATCCCTGGTCGACGGAGTCGATCGTCGCCCGGAGGGCGGCGACCTCGGTCTCGCGGCCACGGAACGGGAGGCCGTGGCCGTCGGTCGGCTCCCTCGGACCCAGCTCCGCGCCCACCTCGTACACCATCTGCGGCTGTGACTTGCCCTTGAAGGTGAACGGGCCCCGAGGTTCGGCGTCGTAGCGGACTCGGGCCGACTCCAGCACGGCCGGGTGGGCATGGATCACCCCGGGTGGTGCCGATGCCGTGATCCGTGCGGCGGTGTTGACCGTGTCGCCCATGTTCGAGAACGCTGCCTGCTCCCGCGTTCCGAGTTCACCGGCGAACACGTGGCCCCGGTTGATCCCGACCTGGAGCGGAAGTGGGGTTACCGCCTCGACGATCGAGCGGGCGGCGCGGAGCATCCGTCCCTCGTCGTCTTCGCTGGTACTCACGACGCCGGAGCTGCAGAAGAGCTTGCCGCCGTCGGCGTCCACGTCGACTTGGAGCAGCGCGATGTCCTCGGCTGCGAACGCCGCTTGTGCGATGTTCAACGTCCGGCTCAGGTCGTCCGCCAGGCGGTCGGCTCCCTGGTCCTCCAGGCGCCGATCGGTACCGCTGAACTTGAAGAACGCGATGGTGGCGATCCGATGGACCGGATCGGGGGCGCCGTACCCGAGGAACGATGCGACGTTCGGCGGCGTCACGCGGCGCGCCGCGTCGACGTCGGTGGTCCGCGCCACAGGGACCGGGATCGGGTCGACCGGTCCCTTGCGCCAGGTGACCACGAACTCACCATCGTCCCGAGTGTCGGTGCTCCCGGGTCCGAGCTGTTCGGCCGTCGTCGCGCTGACCACGATCTGGCCGGCCTCGGCCGCCGACTCGGCCTTCATCGCCACCGTCGCGTCCCGACCGGCAACGATGAGCTGTCGGTACGGGTCGCCCACCAGGAAGAGGTGGAAGGCACCCGAGTGCACGCCGATCGAGATCGCGAGCTTCAGCCTGCCCACGGACGTCGGGATCCGACTCGCCTGCTTCAGGTCGCGACGCATCTCGACGGCTGCCGACGCGGCCTGGCGGGCGTGGTCGGATCCGGTGAACAGGAGCAGGAGCGCATCACCGCCGAACTTCAGCAACTGCCCACCGCGACGCTCCGTCGACTCGAGCATTCCTCCGAAGACCCGGCTCAGTGTCTCGACGAGTTCCTCGGTTCCGATCCGACCGCGGGCGGAGAGACGTTCTGCCAGGGCGGTGAAGCCCGAGATGTCGGCGAAGACCATCGTGCCCTCCACGATCCGCCACGTTCGCTCGGGTTCATCGGTCACCCAGTCGAGGACGAGACGCGGGACGAGCCGATCGAGCCGGCCGCTCAGCTCGTTGTCGTCGGTGGGTACCAGTTGTCCGGTCCGATCTGTCGGTCGTCGTGCCTCACAGGACGTCTGATCACGATCGCTCGTCGGGCAGCGAGACGAATTCTATCCTCGTGCAGTGGGGCCGACGGCTTCAGGATCCGGCATCGATTCGTCCTCGTCATGCGGTGCGTCGGGTCCGATCGACGAGCCTCACGCCTCGACGAAGAACCGGGCGGAGATCTGATCGCGAATCTCTCGCGTCGTCTTCTTCCGCGCAGGTTTGCGGATGCGCCAGTCCTTCTGAGCGAGCCGTCGCCGGCGCGCTTTCAGTCGATCCTGCATCATCAGAGCCAGATCATCGAGCCATTCGGGATGGGCTCGGAGAATCGGCTCGTACTGCTGCGGACCGATCTGCAGGATCATCGCGGTGTCGATCGCTCGCACGGTGGCGTTGCGCCGTTCACCCGTGAGCAGCGCCATCTCTCCGATGACGGCGCCTCGACCCATCGTGTCGACCGGGCGATCCCGCCCCTCGTACCTGATCAGGACCTCGACCTCGCCGTCTGCGACGACGTACAGCGAGTCTCCCTCGGTGCCCTCCACGACGATTCGTTCGCCGGGGACGGCGAGCAGCGGAAGTGCTCCCGAGGCCAGGGTCCGGAGTTCGTCGGGAGACAGCAACTGCAGGATCGACACCCCTGCGAGCAGTTGCTCGAACTCCGCGAGCATGCGGCCGGACTCCTCATCGGAGTCGGACCGGCCGGCGGGGATGCGAATGTCGGCAGCGTCGCTGTAGCCGTCACCGCGCTCGAGCACCTCCACTCGCTCGGGTTCGTTCATGATCGCCTCGAGCAGGCTGACGCGGAGGGGGATGCACTCCTCGTCCGTGTAGTCCATCAATCCTTCGTCCCTGGCCCACGCAGCAACAGAGTTCATCGACGCTCGGTACTGGGTGCACGCCGTCGGGTACAGGCCCTGCTGACCGGCGACTCCCTGCTGCTGCCACATCGAGACCTCGCGCATCGGGCCCGGGAGATACGCCAGCTCCGGGAAGACCTCCGCGGTCTTGCGGAGCACGGCACGCTCGGCATCGCGGAACACGCGCTGCCACGTTTCCTGCGCATCGTGGAGGTTGGGCCCCGCCAGGGTGATCGCGTGCTTCAGGTCGTCGTGGTGGACGTGCAGGAACGCCAACGTGGCGCGCTTCTTCTGGATGAGGTTCAGCGCGGAAACGGCCCCGGCGCGGGGCACTCCCAGACGCGGCGGTGAGATCTTGCGCAGCCCCCACACCTCCCGCCATCCCACGACGTTGATCCGCTGTCGGATCTCGGACCAGACGGCTCCGTGCTCGAAGTGCTCCCGTTCGTCGGGAGACAGCAGGTCGCCGAGATCGTCGCGCACCGCTTCCAAGATGCCCAGACAGGTGAGCATCTCCAGGTAGACCCCGACTCTCAACAGCCATGATGGATCCGAGAGGTGGTCGAACTTGTGGACGATGTCGTCGACCACGGCGGTGGTGTAGAGCGTCGCCTTCTCGGTGCCGATGACGAGCACGGGGGACCAAGGATGGTGGATCGGCTCGGGGGTCGAACCGGAGCCGGACCATTTGACGGTCTGGCGGGCGACATCGGGCGCGACGATTCGATCGAGGACGCGGCCGTACAGGGAGCCGAGGTTGCGGATGTCGCACACGTCGATCTCTGCGGACGCGCCGGCGACGGCGATGTCGTCCCAGGTGACACGCAACTCGATGAGCGCGCGACGCAAGAATCCGTGTGCGAATCCGAGGTCGTCGGGATCGAAGTCGACTTCCGGGTGGATCACGACCGACCGGAGCGTTCCGTCGCGGTCGGCATCGATCTCGATCGGCCGTCGATCCCAACCGTCGAGGGGCCCCCCGGGCGAACCGTCGGCAGGATCGACCCACCGCATCGTTGCGTCGATCGCGAGGCGGGGATGGGCCGCCCCGACCTCGAACAGCAGGACGCAACGGTTGGCGTCGGCGTCGCCACCGGTCAGGACGGCGATGCAGTCGCTCGAGCCGAGGCCGGGGTAGAACTCCTCGACATTCGACCGGCGGCCCGGGACGAACGGCTCGATCCGGCAGCTCGGGACCGCTCCGAGGGTTTCGGTCGCGTCCCCCATCGCCCGCAACGTCAGGGCCGCTCGATCGGGTGCCGACGGGTGGCTCGCGAGGGCGGACGACAACGCTGCCGCCAGACGGAAATCGTCGGTGTCCGATATCGCCACTCCGCCGTCTTGCTGGGCCGCCATTTCCGTCCTTTCGAGGTTTCCGCACCATAAGCGGCGGCCACGTGAGAATCCGCACCGAGTCATGCGCTCCGGGGCGGTTCAGGGTGCGCTCGGCGATGACGGTGCGGCCCGAGACCGTGCTGGGCGCGGGTCTACGGTGGCCCGGTGCGATACCTGGTTGCGTCCGACCTCCACTACAGCCTGCCCCAGCTCGATTGGATCGCCGATCAGGCTGCTCAGTTCGATGCCGTCGTGCTTGCAGGCGACCATCTCGACGCGGCCGGTCACGCAGATCTGAACGCCCAGATCGCGCTCGTCTCGGCGTACCTCGGCCGGCTCGCCGACACGACCGCTGTGATCGCCAATTCGGGCAACCACGACCTGACCAGCCGTCGCGACGACGGTGAGAAGGCAGCGAGGTGGCTCGAGCGGGTCGACGACCGTGTGGCGGTCGATGGCAGCGGCATCCGGATCGGCGACGACCTGGTGTCGGTGTGTGCGTGGTGGGAGGGTCCGATCACCCGGGCCGAGCTCGACGAGCAACTCGTCCGAGACGCGGCACAGGATCGGCCGGGGCGATGGATCTGGGTGTACCACTCACCGCCGGACGTGTCGCCGACCGCGTGGTCGGGGAGCCGTCACTACGGCGACGACGCGCTCAATGCCCTGATCGGCACGCACGGCCCCGACCTCGTCCTCACGGGTCACGTCCACGAGGCCCCGTTCCGACCCGACGGCTCCTGGCACGATCGCATCGGTGACACGACCGTGCTGAACGCGGGGCGCCAGCCCGGACCGATCCCGGCTCACCTCATCCTCGACACACGCGTCGGCGAGGCGACCTGGTGGTCGTTCGAGGGCGAGCAGACGTTGGTCTTCTGATCCTGGTCAGTACGGGCTGTCCGGCTCGCGTTCCGACCCGGCATCGATCTCGGTTGCCGAGCTGTCGAGCAGCTCCCGGAGGACCGTCGGGACGAGGCCGAGGGTGGCGCTGCTGCCGGCGAACTGCTCTTGCAGGTCGCTGAGGTACGTCGAGACCTGTGACAGGCGTCGCGCCAGCATGGTGGCCATGTACCCCATCAATTGCGGGTAGCGCGCGAAGAGCTCTTCGGAACCGTCGATTCGGTGCACGACGGCGCCGCCGACCGCCACGACGTCTGCATTCGCGGGTTGGTCGAGGAGGAGACCGATCTCGCCGACGATCGCTCCCGGCTCGGCGATCCGGACGACAGCCCGGCCTCGGCGCCGGACCTCGAGCTCTCCGCTGACGAGGACGTAGAGCGCGGCAGATCGCTCGCCGTCGACGAGGATCGACACGCCGTCCTCCACCTCGACGACCGGGCTTCCGGCGACCAGCTCCAGGATGTCGTCGAGGTTCACGGGGGCTCCTGCACGTGGGGGGTCAGTCGCCCGCGACGGGCGACGACGACACCGTATCGAGGCGACCACCGTCGAACGTCGGCATGCGTGGACCAGTGTTCCGACGCCGGCCGACCGAACCTCGCTGCCGGGGTCAGTGCGTTGTCTCCCACCGTTCACGCCGGCCGGCTCTCACCCCGACTCGCGTGGCCGCGGTTCTTCGACCGCCCCGAGGTGGTGACCGCTCAGCAGCTGACGAACTCGCCGATGTCCCAGGTCTCGTATCTGTCCTGGGATCCTCTGGGGCGGAGCTGCAGAGCCGAGAAATAGAAGTCCGGATCCGCATCTCCACAGCGGATCCGTCGCACGTCGTACAGACGGATCTCGACCGAATCGACCACCTGGCATCCGGCATCGGGAGGGAAGCAGTTGTTGAGGTTGATCACGTAGGTTCCGGTTCCGGCTGCGGTGCCGGGTCCCCAGCTCTGCCAGACCACGTCGCGCAGGAACCGACTCGACGTGCAATTGACGGCCATCGCGGACGGGCGCTGTTCGAGGTCCCAGCCGCACAGGGTCGGAACGACGATGTTGCCGACCTCGGGATCCGGCCGGGTGTCGAGGATGCGGGTGGGGTCCTGGGCGTTGGTGGTGGTGGCGGGCAGGGTGGCGACGAGGTCGAGGATGACGTTGCTGGAGGCGGGTCCGCTGTCGTAGCAGAAGCGTGCGTCGGGTCCGATGGTGACGAAGGCGAGGTTGGGGTTGGGTGGTGTGGATGCGGCGAAGTTGACCGAGGAGTACTGGCTGGTCGGGGGTCGTTGGTGGACGGGGGTGGCGGTGCTGGAGCGGAGTGCGCCCCAGCCTTGGCCGGTGGCGTTGGTGTTGGTGATGTTGACGACCGCGATGTCGCCGCCGGTTGCGCCGGGCACGGTGGTGCACACCGACGAGCGGGCCCCGACGGGGGAGGTGTTGCGGGTGTCGAGGATGCGGGTGGGGTCCTGGGCGTTGGTGGTGGTGGCGGGCAGGGTGGCGACGAGGTCGAGGATGACGTTGCTGGAGGCGGGTCCGCTGTCGTAGCAGAAGCGTGCGTCGGGTCCGATGGTGACGAAGGCGAGGTTGGGGTTGGGTGGTGTGGATGCGGCGAAGTTGACCGAGGAGTACTGGCTGGTCGGGGGTCGTTGGTGGACGGGGGTGGCGGTGCTGGAGCGGAGTGCGCCCCAGCCTTGGCCGGTGGCGTTGGTGTTGGTGATGTTGACGACCGCGATGTCGCCGCCGGTTGCGCCGGGCACGGTGGTGCACACCGACGAGCGGGCCCCGACGGGGGAGGTGTTGCGGGTGTCGAGGATGCGGGTGGGGTCCTGGGCGTTGGTGGTGGTGGCGGGCAGGGTGGCGACGAGGTCGAGGATGACGTTGCTGGAGGCGGGTCCGCTGTCGTAGCAGAAGCGTGCGTCGGGTCCGATGGTGACGAAGGCGAGGTTGGGGTTGGGTGGTGTGGATGCGGCGAAGTTGACCGAGGAGTACCGGCTGGTCGGGGGTCGTTGGTGGACGGGGGTGGCGGTGCTGGAGCGGAGTGCGCCCCAGCCTTGGCCGGTGGCGTTGGTGTTGGTGATGTTGACGACCGCGATGTCGCCGCCGGTTGCGCCGGGCACGGTGGTGCACACCGACGAGCGGGCCCCGACGGGGGAGGCTTGCACCACCGCGTTCGTCGATGCCACAGCCGTAGCCGACACCACCAATACGCCTGCGATACCGACCTTCACTGCCCGATTTCTCATCGCCGCCACGGTAGAGCACTCGGTCCGCGCGCCAGGAACTTCCGGGTCGTATGTCTGCCTACCTCGCCCCCACACAGACGACCATCGCTGCTCCCGAACCCCGGTCTCGGGAGAGACGGGATGCAGCGACTCGCCGTCTCCCGGGTCGCGTACCGCAAGAGCACCGTTGGAGTCCGTGCCTCGCACCTCGGTCAACATCGACCACCCCCCACTCCACGAGGAGTGCGGCGGTCGCATCGAGGTCACCCTCGCAGATAGCCGGTCAGGTCGAGGATGACATGGGTTGCCTTCGATGCGAAAACGCAGATCGATCCCTCATCAGAGATGGGCATCAATCCGGAATTCGCGATGGTCTCACCTTCGCGGAAGTTCAACGTGGAGGTGAGCGGCCGCCCGGTGTCGCAGTTGTAGACGGTGATGTAGCCGGATTCCGATGGCCTCACCGATGCGATCGTGAACGCCGCAGCCGTCGCCCCGCTTGGAACGCCGCGGCCTTCGACGCGTATCTCCCGCGTTCCGTTTCGATCGAGTTGTCCGGTGGCCTGGTCGATACCGTCGAAGGTGCTCCGACCGGGTCGGGTGTCCCAGACGCGTCTTGGCACCAGAGAGCCGAACGAATCGGGCGAGAACCAGCCGGTGATGTCGACGATCACTTCCGCTGTCGTGTTGGAGTAGACGCACAGCGAGCCCGTTGACGAAAGCGACATCGTGCCGGCGTTGGCGGTCGCTGCACCCTGCGCGTAGTTGATCGATGATGTGCCCGGCAGCTCGCCGCACGGATACACCGTCGCGTAGCCGACGGATGCCGCCTGCGTGATCGTCAGGTTGTACGCGACTGATGTGGCGCCGGCAGGGATCCCGCGTCCTGCGGTGGCGATCTCCCAGTAGTGGTCCTGCCGGAGCGGGCCTCCGCCCCAGTATTCTCCGTCGACCGTGCCTTCTGTCGACGCCGATCGCGAATCCGCCACGCGGACCGGGCCCTCGGATTCGAAGTCACCGGAATTGAGGACCCCGGTGATGTCGAAGACGACGTTCGCCTCCGCGCTCGTGAAGATGCAGACCGAGCCGTCGTTGGACAGTGCGATCAGTCCGGAGTTGGCGCGAGGTGTTCCGGCCGCGAAGTTGAGCGACGAAGTCGATGGGCGCTCGTCGCAGCTGTACACGGTTGCATAGCCTCTCGACTTCGCGTTCGTGATCGTCAAGTTGTACACGACGGCTTCGGTGCCTGCCGGGACGCCGGGCCTGCCGGCAATCACCGCCTCGACGCGATCGCCGGCAGGGACTGCGCCCACGCCTGCGGAGAGGCCGTCAACGGTTTGACCACTCATTCGGGTATCGATGAAACGTCCCGGAAGTGTGCCGTCCGGCTCCGGCGGTGTGCCCGTTCGGACGAAGTCCCTCCACATGGCGGGGCCGAGCCACGACTTTCCTTCGACGACAACCTGATAATGCTCTCGAATCGTGGTTGTGCCGGGTGGAACACGGGTCTTGAACACGAACGTCGCCGTCTGTCCCGGCGCGGCGGTTGGCTCCTGCATGAGGGCCGGACGATTGGGGGACACCCAGGCTCCGGATACGTAGAAACTGCTCGCCCGGTCTCGTGGCGATGCGGTACCCAGGCGGGTCGGGTTCGGGCCCGTGTTCCTCCAGGTCTGGGTGCCGGTGTTCTTGACGCGGAACACCAACCATCCCTCTTGGCCCGGGTAGGACTTCGTGATGTCCCACGGCAGGCAGGCAGACGTGCAGTCGAGAAAAGCCGATTGGCTGACGTACTCGCCTGCCCAGGCCGGCGGTGACGCAATCGTCACCGGCTTGCATCCCAGTTGGGTGTTCGTGTTGCCTGAGCCGACGTTGATCGCGTAAGCGCAGATCGTCTGAGCTCCCCGGACGGACACGCCGAAGGTGTCATCGAATCCGTGATTGTCGCCGTATCCGGGGTGGGCAGCCCCAACGTCCGGCCGACTCTTGTTGGCCGTGATCGACGTCGTCAGGTTGGTTGAACCGGCATAGATGTGAATCGACAGCGGGGTGGTCTTTGCGCTCGGATCGGCCGCCCATCCGCGAACCCGAAGGACTCCTGGTGACGGCGAGGAAACGACATCCAGATAACCAAAAGGGTTCTCGGGCGGGGGAGGCGGAGGTGGAGGGGGAGTCGGATCAGATGAGCATTGCGATCGCACTCCGGCCCCGAGCGTCCCGCCGACTGCGCCGATCGTCACACCCGCGCTCTGAAACGACCGCGAACCCACATCGACGTAGCAGGAGTAGCCACGCAGGTTGTAACCCGTCACGTGAGTGTGGACACCTTCCGAGGTCCTGACTTCCCAACAGCCCGCCTGATATCCGTATTGAGCCAGCGAGCCAATGATCGTGTCCTGGGAAATCCACTGGCCCGCCGCCACCGGAACCGAGGAGAGGTGGCCGTATCGAGCCGTTCCGACAAACACGCCGTTGGTGTGCACGTCGATCACGACGGTCTTGCCCGCCGACCCGCACGTCGTCGAAACGCTCGCAACCTTCAGAGCCAACGACGGGCCACTGAAACGCGGTCGTACGGCTGTACCTGCTGCGGCGTAGACGTCCGTCGCCCAGTCCGCATAGCTGTTCCCGGACGGGCCGTGATAGCTCGGATGCGCGATCCCGAATCGATCCCAATATCCCGAGAACGGCATACCCATCGCGGCAGGTGATCCATCGGCATGTGCGACGGACGTGGACGCCCCGGGCATCGGAAGCATCGCCGACACCACGACGACAACCAGGAGTGCCAATCGCAGTGCCGATCGACGTGTTCCGCTTCTCAGCTCGAACGCGCCGCGTCCCACGCTGCCAATCCATGAAGAGTCGGTGCCCACCACAATGTCTCCCATCCAACGACGCCGACACGATTGCAGAATTCGACTTTCTCGACCAAGTTCGGACACGGAGGTGGAGTCGCCCTGCGATGATGGTGGGTCGGACGAGGGCAGGACTTTCGGCACTGGTTGGGCACGATGTCGAACCGGCAGATTGAGGTGGTGACGTTCCTGCCGGGACGGTGCATTGCGAGGGTCGGATCGTCGTGCACGCCACGACGGGTGGACTACCAGGAGGAGGTACCGGACGATGGTCTTCGAAGAGACGGTGGTTCTCACCGGGGCGTTCGATGATGTCGTGCTCGCCACGAAGGCTGCGCTCGCCGAACACGGATTCGGTGTGTTGACCGAGATCGACATGCAACAGACCTTGAAGGCGAAGATCGACAAGGACATGGACCACTACGTGATTCTCGGAGCATGCAACCCGAACCTGGCGGGTGCGGCGCTCGACGTCGAGCCCCACGTCGGGGTGCTCTTGCCGTGCAACGTGGTGGTACGCCAGGTCGACGACACCGTGCACGTCGACGCACTCGACCCGGGTCTGATGGTCTCGATGACGAGCCGTGACGAATTGGCACCGATCGCCGCCGATGCTCGCCGACTGATCGGTGAGGCGCTGGCCGCGCTCGTCGCCGATTGATCGCGGCACTGGCGAGTCCCTCCGTGACGCGCTCGGATGTCGAGGTCCACGTGGTCGGGTGAGCGCAGGTATCTCGACGCGCTCAGGCTCGTTCCATCGGCAGACACGACCTCCCTGCATGGCGTCGGCAGCCGCGCGACGCCGAGTCGTCGCGCTGCGGCACAGGCCCGATCCGGCATGGTGGTCGTGGGAGACTCAGCGACGTGGGCGACCAGCCGACCGACGTACCCCGTGAGCTCGACGACTCGCAACCACCGGCGCGGTCGGGCCGGCGTGCCCGGTGGTGGCCGATCGGTGTGGGGGCGGCCATCGCGCTGGTGGTGGTGTGGGCGTTCGCGACCGCTTGGGTCGGCATCTGGGGGTCGAGCCCGGCGTACCTGGTCACGTTGTTGCTGGCACTGGCCGTCGCCATCGGTCTCGTCACGTGGGCACTCCTCGCCGGTCCGCCGCCGCCGCGATCGACGCGAAAGGTCTGGTCGGCACGCGTCGGGCTGCTGGTCGCGGGTGCTGCGCTGCTGCTCGGCCTGCTCGTCTACCTCAAGCCACTGTCGGCGGACCCGATCGCCGTCAAGGCGCTCGACGACGGCAACGGGGTGACCGTCGAGGTGTCGAGGGCGTCGATCCGGTTCACCCCGACCGACGAGCGGGCCGTCGGACTCGCCTTCTATCCCGGAGCGAAGGTCGACCCGCAGGCCTACGCCCACGTGCTGCGGCCGGTCACCGAAGCGGGCTTCACGGTCGTCATCTTCAAGCAGCCCTACAATCTGGCGATCCTCGACTCGGACGCCGCCAACGCCGTCATCGGCGACCGCGACGACACCATCGACCGGTGGGCTGTCGGTGGACACTCACTGGGCGGCGCGATGGCCTCGAGCTACGCCGAGAGCGATCGCGACGAACTGGTCGGGCTGCTGCTCTACGCCGCCTACCCGGTCCGGGACATGTCCGCGCGCACCGGCCTGGCCGTCATGTCGGTGTCGGGCACCAACGACGGCTTGGCCACCCCCGCCGACATCGAGGAGCACAAACCCGATCTGCCGGCGTCGACGGAGTACGTCCCGATCGACGGTGCCATCCATTCCTTCTTCGGCGACTACGGCCTGCAGAACGGCGACGGCACGCCCGCCATCAGCCGAACCGATGCCCAACGCCAGATCGCCGAGGCCTCGATCCGATTCCTCGAGTCACTCGCCGCCACCGACGCCGGGTAGCGGTGACGCACCGGCAGTCGAACGCGCCATGGGTCAGCCTGGCGCCGTGCCGGGAAGCGTTCGCCCTGTTGCGGGCGGACCGACGAACGGCGTTCCGTGATGGTCCGAGAGGTCAGTCGCCGGGGCCGACGAGCGTGATTGCCGGTTGGTCGAACACGATCGGGTCGTCCTGATCGGTCACCGTGTCCTGCCAGGTCACGGTGCCGTCGCCGGGACGGGTCTGGATAGGCCACCGTCTCCGGGTGGCCACCGGGTCGCGCCCCGCTGATGGGAGGTCCGCTTCAACTCGTCGAAGGCGCCGGGACTCGCGCGATCGTGACTCCCGTCGACGACGTGCCCGACGGCGAGACCCAACGGATGGCGTCGTTGTCGATGTGGATCGTCGTCAGGTCGTCCTTCGTGCGCAGGATGTGTTGCTTGAAGCCCGATGTCGACGCGTCGTTGGTGAGTGACGTCGCGATGATCTCGGCGACCGGGCCACCCCATCCACCGGACTCGACGGTCGCCGCCCCGCCGATCGCCGTGGCGATCGCGGGCGTCACCTTCTCGGCGAGGTCGACGACGTCACGGAAGTTCTCGGGAGCACTGGAGTACAGGGCCGTCCCGTCCGCGGACATCCATTGGACCTTCCACCAGTCCTTGCCCGTGGTCGCGAGGCCGGTGTTGTAGTTGACCTGCATGTTCGCCGACTCGCACCCCGGGTCGATCCGATCCCACGTGCCGGGATCGTCGACGCTGACGTCGCTGTACTTGTGCACCACGACCACGGCGCAGATCGGCTCGGTCGAATCGTTCACGACTCGGACGAAAGCGGTTCGCTCTCTGGCCGTGAAGCTGCTGGTGTCGATCGAGGCAACGTCCTGCGCGGTCTCGTCGAAGAACTTCGCGGTGTCCTTGGCTGCG
>CAWGNY010000009.1:0-124295 GCA_963824025.1 Ilumatobacteraceae bacterium | reverse complement strand
GGTTCGGTGATCCGATCGACCGCGACAACTTCGGCGAGCAGTCGGCCTCCCGCTCCTCTCTCTCGGGGCCGAACACCCGACAAATGGGGATCGGGTCTACCCGGAGTTGACGGTCGCCACGATCGACGTCCTGGCCAGCGGGCGGCAGTGAAGCCCGGCGGTTGCGTGATCGATATCGTGGTCGTGCCCACCGCGATCGGGTCGAACGCGGTGTTGAGATAGTCGTCGTTGCCAGTGAACACCAGCGGGCTGATCGTGATCACCCCGACCGTCGGATCGGACGAGGTCGACGTCAACCTCGGGGCTGAGCCCGCCCCGCACCTGCTGATTCTCGTCGGCCTGCTGCAGGGTGTCGAGAGAAGCCGGGTAGATCCGAACGGTGGTGTTCGCGGCGATGGTCGTCGTCGCGAAGTCACCGGACGGCGTCGAGATATAGAAGCCCGAGGCGACGACCTCGAGGGTCGTGATCCACTGGTCATACCCCGGTGCAGTGATCCGCAGCTCCGTCCCCTGGTTCAGGGTGAGGCCTTGCACGTAGATCAACGGCGTTGACGTTCCTGTCACAAGCGGGAACGTGATCGATCCGCTTCCAGCCGCGATCGGGTCGGTGGAGATCAGCGCCACCGTGGGGTCAATCACCTCGATGGTGACGTCCACCCCCGGAGCCGGCGGCGCCACTTCTAGCCCGATTCGACGCTCTACCTGGAGACCGCGGCCGATGTTCTCGTCGGGGCTCGCGATCCAGTTCGACCCGGATCGGCGCTCGAGAACGAGGTCGGGGGCATCGACGTTGACGGTGCGGGTGAGGTACTTGTCGGCCGGGTCGGTGTGACCTGCAGGCTGGTCGATGCCCAAGGTCGTGGTGCCGGCAGTGAGCGGATCGAACACCGCCTCGCCGCAGTGGCTGAACGGGTACAACAGTGGGGCGCCACCGGCGAACACCGCGGGCGTGACGACGTTGCCGACGGTGGGGTTGGTATTGGTGGGGTCGATGGTGATGGTGTGTCCGCCGCGGACCTGTTGTGTGGCGCGGGTCTCGTGCAGTGTCCCGGTCTCGCCATCGTTCAACAGGTAGCCGTTGACGATGACGACCTCGTTCTCCGAGAACGTGGTGGTGTGAGATCGCCACCCGTCGGAAACGCAAAGCCGGATGGTCCGACATCGACGGCGGAGGGCATGTCGGCTTGTTCGTAGCCGACGGAGTTGGCGGTGCCGGTCTCGACCACGTCGATCGTGATCGGCACGTCGTCGTCGGTGTTGTCGCCTTCGATCAAGCCCTGGACGTAGAACGTTGGCGTCAGGGAGTGGTGGTGAGGGCAGTGGCCACGATCAAGGTGTCCGAACCGACCTCGGTGGGGGAGGCCGACAACAGCACGCCCGACCCCGCGGGGGCTGAAACGATGACGTCCACCGGTGCTGGCGGCGGAACCTCCAGCCGGACCCTGGACTGGACTTGAAGATCGAACCCGACCACGAACGGGAACTGATACGGCCCGTTGTTGCTGCATCAGATACGTCAACCACACATCCGGAGCGGTGACGTTGACGGTGCGGGTGAGGTACTTGTCGGCCGGGTCGGTGTGACCTGCAGGCTGGTCGATGCCCAAGGTCGTGGTCCCGGCCGAGGCCGTCGAAGTCGATCTCGCCGCAGTGGTTACGGGTAGGAGGCTGCTCCGCCGACGCAGGTGGCGGGCGATGCGATCTCCCCGACGGTCGGGGTCGGAACTGGTGGCGTCGATGGTGATGGTGTGTCCGCCGCGGACGTATTGGTGGCAGCGGGTCTCGTGCAGTGTCCCGGTCTCGCCATCGTTCAACACGTAGGACACGACGATCAGTCCCGTATCGGGGAACGTGGTGGTGTCGAGATCACCGCCCGTCGGAAACGAGAAGCCGGATGGTCCGACGTCGACGGCGGAGGGCATGTCGGCTTGTTCGTAGCCGACCGGAGTTGGTCGTGCCGGTCTCGACCACGTCGATCGTCATCGGCACGTCGTCATCGATATCGTCGCCTTCGATGGTGCCCTGGACGTAGAAGACGTTGGCGTCAGGAGTGGTGGTGAACCGGCAGTGGCCACGGTCAAGATTCCGAACCGACCTCGGTCGGCGACGCCGACAACAACACACCCGACCCCGGCGGGGGCTGACACGATGACGTCCACCGGTGCTGGCGGCGGAACCTCCAACCGGACCTGCGACTGGACCTGAAGATCGAACCCGACCACGAACGGGAACTGATACGCGCCAGTTGTTGCTGCTCACATACCTCAACCACACATCCGGAGCGGTGACGTTGACGGTTGCGGGTGAGGTACCCGTCGGCCGGGTCGGTGTGACCGGCGGGTTGGTCGATGCCCAAGGTCGTGGTGCCCGCGCCGAGGCCGTCGAAGTCGTCTCGCCGCAGTGGTTGAACGGGTAGAGAAGGTCTGCTCCGCCGACGAAGGTGGCGGGCGATGCGATCTCCCCAACGGTCGGGGTCGGAACTCGTGGCGTCGATGGTGATGGTGTGTCCGGCGCGGACCTGTTGGGCTAGCGCCGGTTGTGCAGTGTCCCGGTCTCGCCATCGTTCAACACGTAGGACACGACGATCAGTCCCGTATTCGGGGAACGTGGTGGTGTCGAGATCACCACCCGTCGGAAACGCAAAGCCGGATGGTCCGACATCGACGGCGGAGGGCATGTCGGCTTGTTCGTAGCCGACGGAGTTGGCGGTGCCGGTCTCGACCACGTCGATCGTGATCGGCACGTCGTCGTCGGTGTTGTCGCCTTCGATCAAGCCCTGGACGTAGAACGTTGGCGTCAGGGTGGTGGTGAGGGCAGTGGCCACGGTCAAGGTGTCCGAACCGACCTCGGTGGGGGAGGCCGACAACAGCACACCCGACCCCGCGGGGGCTGAAACGATGACGTCCACCGGTGCTGGCGGCGGAACCTCCAGCCGGACCCTGGACTGGGCTTGAAGATCGAACCCGACCACGAACGGGAACTGATACGGCCAGTTGTTGCTGCTCAGATACGTCAACCACACATCCGGCGTGTCGGTCACGGTGACCGACGCTCGTGCCTTCGACCAAGCCGGCGCCGCCGGCTCGCAAGGTCGTCGTACCCAAGAGGACGCCGGTGATGTCGATCGCACCGCTCAAAGTCTGACCAGCCGGGATGAACACCGTCGGCTGGATCGTTGCCAGCGTTGGGTCGTCGAGCGCAAGATCGAGCGTCACGCCGCCGGTCGGTGCCGGCGCCGACAGTGCGGCCGCGACCTGCAGCGTCCACTGTTCGGGCAGATCGAGCTCACTCGGTGTCAGGGTGACGGTCAGCGCAACGGTGACATCGCGGGTGTCGGGCGCGAAGCCAGGCGGCTCGCCCGGATCTGGGTCGTCCCGAAGTCGACGCCAGTGATCTGCGGGTTGGCGGCCGGCACTTGCAGGCCCTCGGGGACGAACACCGTCGGGTCGGTGATGGCGATCGTGGGGTCGAGGCTCTCGAGCGTGATCGTCAGACCGCCGGGTGGGGCGGGCTTCGTGATGCTGACCGGCAGGTCGGCGGACTCGTCGGGAGCGATGATCGGGATGTCATCGATCGAGATGAGGCTGTCCGTCACCTGGACATCGGCGGTCGCCGTCTCCGTGACGGGCGAGCTCCCGGTGATCGTGGTCGTACCGACGGAGACGGCCGTGAGCACAAAGTTCCCTTCGGTTGCCCCTTCGGCGATCGGCACGTCGACGGGATCGACGGTGGCGGTGGCGGTGTCGAGCGAGAGCGTCACGGTGACCCCGCCCGGAGGAGCCGGGTTGTCGATGGTGATGGTGCCGGCGGTGGTGCGGCCCACGCCGACCAGGGAGTCCTCGAGCGAGATCGTCATGCCGATTCGAGCCGCAGTGATCGTGACCGTGTCGGTGGCAGTGCCGCCGTTGCCGTCGTCGACGGTCAGCTCGATGGTGTAGTCACCGGGCAGGTCCGGGATGAACGTCGGGGCCACGCCGGTGGCGCCGGTCAGGATGGCACCGGAGCCGACCGGTCGAGCGGTGAACACCCACGCGAATGTGAGTGGGTCGCTGTCGAGATCAGACGAGCCGCTGCCATCGAGCGCGACGTTGACGCCAACCGTCACGGCCTGATCCGGTCCGGCATCCGCCACCGGAGCAGTATTGGGCACCTCGGCAATGCCGGCGCTGGTGGTGTCGGTGTCGGTGGCGCCGTCGTCGTCGGTGACGTTCAGCGTCACCGTGTACACGCCAGGGGTGGCGTAGGTGTGATCGGGAGCAACACCGCTCCCAGTGTCGCCGTCACCGAAGTCCCACTCGTACGACACGATCGTGCCATCCAGATCAAACGAACCCGACCCGACGAAAGACACGACCGAGCCAGCGGTTCCGGTGTACGGGCCATTGGCATCCGCCACCGGAGCAGTATTGGGCACCTCGGCAATGCCGGCGCTGGTGGTGTCGGTGTCGGTGGCGCCGTCGTCGTCGGTGACGTTCAGCGTCACCGTGTACACGCCAGGGGTGGCGTAGGTGTGATCGGGAGCAACACCGCTCCCGGTGGCGCCGTCACCGAAGTCCCACTCGTACGACACGATCGTGCCGTCCAGATCGAACGACCCCGACCCGACGAAAGACACGACCGAGCCAGCGGTTCCGGTGTACGGGCCATTGGCGTCCGCCACGGGCGGAGTGTTGGGCACCTCGGCAATGCCGGCGCTGGTGGTGTCGGTGTCGGTGGCGCCGTCGTCGTCGGTGACGTTCAGCGTCACCGTGTACACGCCAGGGGTGGCGTAGGTGTGATCGGGAGCAACACCGCTCCCGGTGGCGCCGTCTCCGAAGTCCCACTCGTACGACACGATCGTGCCATCCACATCGAACGACCCCGAACCATCGAACGACACGACCGAGCCCGCGGTACCCGTGTACGGGCCATCGGCATCCGCCACCGGAGCAGTGTTGGGCACCTCGGCGATATCGGCCGTCGTGAAGTCGGTGTCGGCGGCACCTTCATCATCGACGACGGTCAACGCCACCGTGTACAGGCCAGACCCTGCATAGACGTGATCGGGAGCAACACCGCTCCCGGTGGCGCCGTCTCCGAAGTCCCACTCGTACGACACGATCGTGCCATCCACATCGAACGACGCCGAACCATCGAACGACACATCACTCCCCACCGTGCCCGTGTACGGGCCATTGGCATCCGCCACCGGAGCATCGTTGACCGAGTTGACCGTGATCGTCACCGTTGCGGCCATGCACCGCGGCGGGGTCCCGGTGTCGCATGCCTCGTAGGTGAACGAATCCTCGCCATGGAAGTTCAGATTCGGTGTATAGGCGAAAGCCCCGTCGGGATACAGGCTCACCGTGCCGTCGCTGGTCCCGGTCCGTAGGGCTGCCGTCAGCGGGTCACCATCGGGGTCGGCGTCGTTGCCCAACACCCCCGGTGTCGCGACGTCGAGCACGACGTCCTCGTCAGTCGTGAACGCGTCATCCACCACAATCGGCGTCCGGTTGCCGCAGGTGGGATCACCGGTGAACGAATGCCCGTTGCCGCTGATCGCGATCTCGTCGGCCAGGATTCCACAGCGCACGTCGTGGTTGGCGCCGGCCAGCATGGCGCTACCGCGCGGTGCAAAGACATAACCGTCGAAGGCGGAGGACTTGCCGGCGATCAGGATCGCCTGGTCGGTCTCAGCGTTGGAGAAGAAGAGAAGATCATCGGTGAACGCCGGCCCGAGTGTCATCCTGGCGGCGGTGACCTGGATGGTGCCTTCGGCCACGATCGTGAACGAGCCGGTGATGTCAGCCGCGCTGATGATCACGTCACACGGCGCGTAGTGCAGACCGGTGATGATCTCGGTGGCGTGGATGTGCCGTTCCCACGTTCCGTCGAGGGCACACTCGGCGGTGCCGTCGAAGTACTGCGATCTTGCCGCGAAGGCTACCGCCCCGCCGGGCCGATAATCGGCGATGTCAAAGGCCACCGGGTAGTCAACCGGGGCGACCTTCGTCGCCGCAGGATCGATCACGTTGTCGCGGCCGGTCACACGCAACTGCCGCCCGTACTCGGTGCCTCCCACCAGCGCGTTCGTCGAGCCGTTGATCCTCAGATCCCGATTGGAATGCACCAGCCCGTCGGCGTTCGACGAACTCGCGGACCACACCAACCCGCCCCGGCCGTTCGCGGCGTTGGCCCACAATGCGATTCCGGGTGGCGCCGAATCGCTGTTCGCCGCAGCTCGATCCACGGTGAAGGTTGGAAGTGACATCGCGAGCAACGCCGTGACGGCTACGAGTGCTGAGCGACGCTTGGCCGACCTTCGATGCACCGCTGGAACCATGGTCGAATGCCCGTCCATGACATCTACCTCCAATATGTCGCGTGACGCAATTCTCCGACCTGCCTCGGAGCTGCGGTAGAGGCGTATGACACACGGGGCGTGTCACGGCGTCACCGGGACGGGTCGCCATACGTCTCCGCGCAGGACTGCGAAGTCACGCAAAGCAGTCCGCGACCCCAACACGTCCCGGGCCTGTCACCCCAACTCCCGGGCTACGCCGTTGGACGCAGACACCCGTTAGAGGACTTCTTGCGCGCGCAAGGGTAGAAGTCCGGTAGAAGTCACCTCTTCAGACGCGAAGAAACCCCTGCTGAGCAGGGGTTTCTTTGTGCGCGAGGGGGGACTTGAACCCCCACGCCCTTTCGGACACCAGCACCTGAAGCTGGCGCGTCTGCCATTCCGCCACTCGCGCAAGTGGAGGTTGAAACGCTAGCGCCCACAGCCTGCGTTGCCCACCAGGTTCGCTCTGGTCGTCGCCGCGTCCCCGCATCGGACGTGTGGCCGGATGCGACCACGAGAGTCGGACTCGTTCACACGACCTCACGGCTGCGGCTTCCCGTCGGCCGTCCTGACGACCCACTGAACGAATGTGCCCCGCTCACGCCAACCGGCTCGCCGTCAAACGACCCGAACGCGTCCGATCTACCATCGCACGATGCGCCGCGCCGTGCCGTTGCTCGTGTCCGCCACCGTGCTGATCGGCGCTTGCTCCGGTGGCAGCGACGACACCGCCGACACGACGGTTCCTGCTTCGAACTCCGTGGTCACCGCGTCGGAGGTGCCGGCGCCACCCACCGAAGCACCGACCACCACCATCGAGCCGACCACGACCGAGGCACCGACCACCACCATCGACGAAGCCGCTCTCCTCGCCGATGCCGAAGCCGCCTACCTCGAGGCCTTCGAGGTTGGAAAGGAAGTGCTTCGAAATCCGGACGATCCCGACAACGAGGCGCTCCTCGGAGAACACTTCACCGACGCCAATCTCGACCTTGCGCTCGAGAACCTTCGACAGAACGATTGACGGCGACTTCATTGCCAGAGAGAACGAGGCAAATCCGTCATTCGCGACGATTGTCAAGAGTGCAGAGTTCGTCGAAGGCGAACCGAGCTCTGGCTCGCCTCACAGTCGTGCGAATTCAACAGCGACCGAATCTTTGAAGTCGGAACGGCGCCGGGACGGCAGGGACTCACTTCGACGCGATGACCCAGTATCACTCCTGATCACCGTCCGCATGGAGTTCGTCGACGGTCGACTGGAAGTCCAAGTCCGGGACACGCGGTGAGGAGATCCGAGACGAGGTGGAGCGATGCTCCGACGCCTGATAGCATCGCTGCCGTCTGCAGCATTCGTAGGCCTTACCGTGCCCGCCGTCACGCTTGCACAAGAGGACGGAAGTCCACTTCCTAGCGATACCGAGAATCGGGAGGTGGCTCCGGCGGCGACGATCCGGCGCCAACCTTCGGGGGTGGGGTCGATGACGACGGGACGATCGGTGCCGGTGTCGACACGGGACCGTCGGGCGGTGGCGCCGCGCCGGGGCCGGCGACGTATCGACCCACGTGCAGATGGGTGCCGGCCAACATCACCAACACCGCGGGCACCGGCGCCGTCGGCGACACCGACGACGGCGGATCACAGATCGAGAACGACAACGGCGACCTCGGCTGGCTCCGCGTGTGCGGCGACGGCGAGCCGGAGTTCGTCTGGCTCCCGCCGGCCGTCGATCCGATCGACCTCGTGCCCGGGGCATCGGCGCGCGCCAGGGCCCAGCTGCCGCTCCCCGAGCCGAACATGAGCCCCGCCCCCGAGATCGGCTCGGTCGTCAACCTCGGCCTCTGGTTCGCCGTCGAGGATCCGGGCGTCACGACCGCCCGCGCCACTCTCGGCAACGCATGGGCCCAGGTCCGGGGAAGCTTCGCCAGTGTCAGCATCGACCCGGGCGACGGCTCCGACCACGTCACGTGCGACGGATTCGGCACGCCGTACCCGGCCGGCGCCGAGGATCCCGGCGAGGGCCCGTGCGGACACACCTACCTGCAGCGCACCCGCGACGACCAGCCGCACCAGATGACCTACACCATCACCTACGCGCTCACCTGGAGCACCAGCGACGGTCGCTCCGGCAGCCTCGGCGCTTTCGACCGGTCGGTCACGTTCGACTACGACATCGACGAGATCCAGATCGTCGGCACCGGTTGACCGACGAGGATGGTTTCCGGGTCGCGATCGTCCCGGAAACCGGGACGATGCGGGCCCGGAAGCGAATGGGGGTGGGGCGCGGCGGCCGGAGGAGTGCCGCATCGCAGGGGAGATCGACCCATGCGTACGCCGCCGGACTGCGGGATCGGGCAAGTAGCGTCAGAGCCCACCTATGGGATTGCAGTCACTGGAGCGCCGTCTGGAGCGTATGGTCGAGGGCGTGTTCCGACGTTCCCGCGGGTCGATCCGCCCCATCGAGCTCGGTCGTCGTCTCGTGCGCGAGATGGACGACAACCGCACCGTCGACGTCAAGGGCCGTCGCATGGTCCCCAACGACTTCACGGTCCTGCTCAGCCCAACCGACCACGCCAGCTTCAGTGACATCGAGACCGCCCTCACCACCGAGCTCGCCGAGGCAGCCCGCGAGTACGCCCGCGAGGAGGCGTACCACTTCATCGGGCCGGTCCACGTCGGGTTGACCGTCGACAACAACTTGAAGACCGGCCGCTTCGGCATCGTGTCCCAGCTCAAGCAGGCCCCGGGCGGCGTCGGCGCCGGCTCCCTCGTCCTTCCCTCCGGTGAGCGCGTCAGCCTCGGCGAACACACCACGACCGTCGGGCGCCTCCCCGAGAGCACGATCACGATCGAAGACGGCAACGTCAGCCGCGAGCACGCCCGCATCGCCCCCGGCTCGAACGGCTACATCGTGACCGACCTCGGCTCGACCAACGGAACCCTCGTCAACGGCGTCCGCATCCCGGGCCAGCAACTCCTCGCCGACGGCGACATCCTCAGTTTCGGTTCCACTCACCTGCGCTTCGAGGCGTCCTGACCTCAGCCCGCGCGGCGGTGACGATTGCATGAGCGACCAGGTCCTCAACATCCTCAAATTGAGTCTCCTCGGACTCCTCTACCTCTTCTTCGCGCGGGTGCTCTGGGCGGTGTGGAGCGAGGTCAAGACCCCACGAGCCCGCCCGGTGGCCCGCGCCCAACAGGCCCGACCCGTCGCCCAACCGGCCGGCACAGCCCCCCAACCACGACCCGCCGCAGCGCCCGCCGGCAGAAAGCAGAAGCCCACCAAGGGACGGGGCGGACGCGCCGGTCGGCTGGTCATCCTCGAGCCGAAGCATCGCCGCGGCATGACGATCGCGCTCGCGGGCGAGATCACGATCGGTCGCGACGAGAACTGCACGATCTCGATCCAGGACGACACCTACGTGTCGACACTGCACCTGCGGATCTACGACTACGACGGTCAGCCGATGATCGAGGACCTCGGCTCGACCAACGGGACGTTCCACAACGGCACGAAGATGCACGGAACGAAGTTGCTCCAACCCGGCGACCGCATCCAGGTCGGCACGACGGTGATCGAGGCGCAATGACCCGCACCGCCACACACACGACGGACGGACCGCATGGCTGAACTCAAGTGGGGTGCGGCAACGCACCCGGGTCAGATCCGGCCCGACAACGAGGACCACCTCCATGCGTCGCAGGGCGTGTACGTCGTCGCGGACGGGATGGGTGGCCACGAGGCCGGTGAGGTCGCCAGCGCGCTCGCCGTCGAGCGCATCCGCGAAACGCTCGCCGACGAGGAAGCCGCACCGACCGCCGAACGCGTCGTCGAGGCGATCGCGAGCGCCAACGGCGACATCTTCCGCGCCGCGATCGCGAACCCGGGTCAGGCCGGCATGGGCACCACGGTGACGGTCATCGCCGTGATCAAGGACCCGATGGCGGGCCGCGGCGAGCCGAACATCGACGACAACGATCCGATCGAGCCCAAACGCATCACCCCGATCGTGCCGCTGGAGAAGCCGGAAGCCCTCGTGCTCGCCAACGTCGGCGACTCGCGCACCTATCTGCTGCGCCACGGGCGTCTCCGCCGGGTGACGATCGACCACAGCTATGTCCAGGAGCTCGTCTCCACCGGCCACATCACCGACGACGAGGCGCGCACCCATCCCCGCCGCAACATCATCACCCGTGCTCTCGGCATCGAACCCGAGGTCAAGGTCGACTGGTGGACCCTGCCTCTCGTGCGCGGGGACCGGTTCCTGCTCTGCAGCGACGGTCTCGTCGACGAAGTCGCCGACTCCGACATCGTCGCGACGCTGCTCGAGCACGCCGACCCGCAGGAGGCGGCCGACTCGCTGGTCGCACAGGCGAACCGCGCCGGGGGGCGCGACAACGTCACGGTCATCGTGCTCGACGTCCTCGATGGCGACGACCCGCCCGACCCGACCCAGGAGCTCGACCTCACGCCGACCTGGGCCGACGAGCCCGACGTGAGCCTCGACGACATCGCACGGATCGAAGCCGGCGAGGTCGCGCTCGCCGGGACCGCCGCCGGAGTCGCTGCCACGCCCGGACGCCGGCAACGGCGCCGGGATCGCCGTGAGGCGAAGGAGCGCGCGGCCGCGGCCGCTGCGACGCCATCCCCGTCGACGTCCGTGGCGACAGAGCAGGACGCGCACACCGACGGACGGGCCGACGACGGCGCGCCGGAGCCGAAGAAGCGGCGGTCACGGCTCGTCAAGTCGATCGGCGTCTTCATCCTCCTCGCCGTTCTCGTGACCGCGTTCGTGTCGACCGCTGCGTGGGCGCGACGCGGGTTCTACGTCGAGTTCGACGACTCCGGCCAGGTCGTGCTCTACCAGGGTCGACCCGGCGGCCTGCTCTGGATCGACCCGACGGTCGAGGCGACCGGGGCGGTCACGCGTGACGAGCTCACCGAGGCGAGCGTCGCGCTCGTCGAGGCTCGTCCGACGTTCTCGAGTCTGAGCGATGCCACGTTGTTCATCCGCGGGCTCGAAATGGTCGAAGCCACGGCCGAACCGGATTCCGATGCCGACACCGCTGAACCGCGGGCTGCCGACGACGACCCACCCCCGACATCGGCCGACGCCGGATCCCCATGACCGACACGCTCGGGTCCGATCTCGAGCCGATTCGGCTGGGGCGTCGCGAGCGGAGAGCAGCGGCCCCGCTCGCCTACCGACGGCGCAACGCGGAGCTGACCCTGATCATGATGGCGGCGGCCATCACCGCAATCGCCTACACCCTCGCGTCGCTCGGATCGAACGCCGAGATCCCGCCCGGCATCTTCGGCTTCGTCGCATTCCTGCTCGGGCTCCTCCTCGTCGCCCACCTCGTCGTACGCAAGTTCGCCGTCGGCGCCGACGCCACACTGCTCCCGCTCGCCGCGCTGCTGCACGGACTCGGGTTCGTCATGATCACCCGGCTCGACGACGAACTCGCCGGGCTCCAGTCGCTGTGGAGCCTGGTCGGCGTCGGCGTGTTCTGCGGGGTCCTGGTCGTGGTGCAGCGCGCCACCGACCTCGCCCGCTTCCGATGGCTGCTGTTCTTCGCCGGGGCCGCCGGACTCCTGCTCCCGCTGGTTCCCGGCCTCGGCGCGAACATCAACGGCGCTCGGATCTGGGTGAGCGTCGGGCCGATCAACTTCCAGCCCGGCGAGTTCGCCAAGATCGCACTCGCCATCTTCTTCGCGGCGTATTTCGCCGAGAACCGCGAGCTGATCGCCGCCAAGACGTGGAAGATCGGGCCGGTCCGACTGCCCGAGCCGCGGTTCATCCTGCCGGTCGTCATCGCCTGGGGATTCGCCGTGGTGGTGATGGTGGGTCAGCGCGACCTCGGGTCGTCGCTGCTGTTCTTCACGCTGTTCGTGGTGATGATCTGGGTGGCCACCGAACGCGTCGGCTGGCTCCTGCTCGGGGCGGTTCTGTTCGCCGGCGCGGCGTATTTCTCGTGGACGCGGTTCGGACACGTCCAGACGCGCGTCGACATCTGGCTCGATCCGTGGTCCGACTCGCTCGGCCGGGGCTATCAGATCGTGCAGTCGCTGTTCGGTCTCGCCGACGGCGGCATCACCGGCACGGGCCTCGGCCGCGGCAACCCGAACCAGGTGCCCGAAGCGCAGAACGACTTCATCTTCGCGTCGATCGGTGAGGAACTCGGGCTGATCGGCGGCACCGCGATCCTCATGTCGTACCTGCTGATCGTCGGCGCCGGCCTGCGCACCGCACTGCGCACGGAGCGCACGTTCGAGAAGCTTCTCGCCGTCGGACTCACGACGATCGTCGGCGTCCAGGCGTTCATCATCATCGGCGGCGTGATCAAGCTCGTCCCGCTGACCGGCATCACGCTGCCGTTCGTCAGTTACGGCGGCTCGTCGCTCGTGTCCAACTACATCCTTCTCGCACTGCTGATCCGGGTGTCGGACTCCGCGGCCCGACGACTCGGCGAGGTTCCCGACGAGCCGACGCCGGGGGAGCGATGGGCCGCATGGCAGCTCCGTCGACAGGTTCGCAGCGACCGCAAGCGGACGGCGGCGCACGCGGGCAGTGAAGCATGAACCGCCAGATCCGCCAGCTCGCGGTCGGCCTGATGACGTGCTACGTCGTGCTCTTCGCGACGCTGAACTACTGGCAGGTCGCGCAGGAGCCGGACCTCAACGCGAACGTCGAGAACACGCGAGCTGTTCGACGTGAGTTCAACAAGCCGCGCGGCGACATCGTCACCGCCGACGGCGTGATCGCGGCGACCTCCGTTCCCGATCCCGATCCGGACGCCGAGTTCGACCGCATCCGTGAGTACCCGCCCGGCGACCTGCTGTCGAACGTCACCGGTTACTTCACGCTCAACTTCGGATCGACCCAGGTCGAACGGGTCTACGGAGACGTGCTGACCGGCGACACGACCGAGCAACAGCTCCGTGCGCTCGGTGACATCCTCTCGAGCGAGATCGACAATTCGGGCTCGGTGCAGTTGGCCGTGCGCCACGACCTGCAGCAGGTCGCGAAGTTCGCGCTCGGCGGTCGCACCGGATCGGTCGTCGTGCTCGACGTCGCGACCGGCGCCGTGCGCGCCATGTACAGCAACCCGAGCTACGACCCGAACACCTTCGTCACGCTGCCGTTCGAGGACGCCCAGGAAGCGATCGTCGACCTGCAGAACGCGCCCGGCAATCCGCTGCTCGCCGGCGCCTACCAGCAACGCTTCATGCCGGGCTCCACGTTCAAGGTGATCACGACCGGGATCGGCCTCGAGGACGGTGTGATCGACCGCACCACCGAGTTCGCACGCGAGTCCGAGTGGGTCCCACCACAGACCACCGACCCGATCCAGAACTACCGGGGTTCGACCTGCGGTGGCGACCTGCCGGAGGTGTTCCGTCGCAGCTGCAACATCCCGTTCGCGCAGACCGCGATCAACCTCGGCCCCGACCGGATGGTCGCGGGCGTCGAAGCATGGGGAGTCGGCGAGGAGCTCCCGATCGACCTGCCCGGCGCGGCGGCCAGCACGTTCGGCGACACCGACAACCTCGACCAGCAGCTGCCGCTGCTCGGAATCCGCGGGTTCGGCCAGAACGACAACCAGATGGTGCCGCTGCACATGGCGATGGTCGCCGGCACCGTCGCGAACGGTGGGCGGATGATGACGCCCTACGTCGTCGAGACCACCTTCGATCACGATGGTCGGGTTCTCGACCGGACGAGACCGACCGTGTGGAAGACCCCGATCTCCGCCCAGACCGCGGCGCTGCTCACCGAGTTCATGACCGGCGTCACGGAAGGAGATCGCGGTACCGCCCGCAGCGTTCAACTCGACGGTGGTCAGCGCTTCGCCGCCAAGACCGGCACCGCCGAACTCGGCATCGTCGGCGATCCCGACCGGGTCCACGCCTGGATGATCGGCTTCGCCCCGCTCGAGGCGCCGAAGTACGCGATCGCCGTCGTCCTGACCGATCTCACCTCGACCCAGGCCGACGCCGCGACCGGCGGCCGCGAAGCCGGCCCCGTCGTGAAGGTCGTCCTCGACTACCTGCTCACCGGCGCCGGCGCGAACGTCCAGTTGAACGGCGGATGACGGTGACGAGTACGGGACAGAGCGTCCAGATAGCCTTGCTCGGCGGCCTTCGCAGGCCTGCGGGAGACCCTGAACAGTGACGAACCACGGCGATGCAACGGTCATCAACGACCGCTACGAAGTTCACAAGCGCATTGGGCGCGGCGGAATGGCCGACGTCTTCTCCGCGCGCGACCTGCTCCTCGACCGCCAGGTCGCGATCAAGGTGCTGTTCCCCGAGTTCGCGACCGACGACAACTTCGTGGAGCGCTTCCGCCGCGAAGCCCAGTCGGCCGCCAACCTGAGCCATCCGAACATCGTCAACGTCTACGACTGGGGCAAGTACGAGGGCACCTACTTCATCGCGATGGAGGAGGTGCAGGGCCGCACGCTCGCCGACGTGTTGAAGACGAACGGCCAGCTCACCTCCAAGCAGTCGGCCGAGATCGCGAGCGAGGTCGCCGCCGCCCTCGGGTTCGCCCACGAGAAGGGCACCGCCCACCGTGACATCAAGCCCGCGAACATCCTGATCGGCAAGAACGGTCAGGTGAAGGTCGCCGACTTCGGCATCGCCCGGGCGATGAACGCCCCGACCGAATCGAACCTCACCCTGGTCGGCTCGGTGATGGGGACCGCCACCTACTTCTCGCCCGAGCAGGCGCAGGGCGCCCAGCCCGACCCGCGCAGCGACCTCTACTCACTCGGAATCGTGATGTACGAGATGGTCGCCGGCCGGACGCCGTTCACCGGTGACAACCCGGTGAGCATCGCCTACAAGCAGGTCCACGACGCACCGCAGCCGCTCGTCCAGATCGTCGCAGACGTCCCGAAGGCCTACGAGGCCATGGTGGCCAAGCTGCTCGCCAAGGATCCGAAGGTTCGCTATCCGAGCGCCGGCGCGCTCCGCGACGACCTCCGTCGATTCCGCAACGACGAACCGGTCCAGGCGCTCGTCGCCGCCACCGCCAAGGCCCGTCCGCCCGCCGCTGCGGTGGCGGGGGCAGCCGCGGCGACCGCGGCGATGACGGCGGCCGCCTCCGGATACGCGGCGACCACCGCGAATCCTCAGGCCGCTGTCGCACCGGTCAACCCGCAGTCGGCAGCCGTCCCGTCGACGGGGATGTACGAGGCCGGCTATCCGACCGGCGCGTCGTCCGAAGCCGCGTACTACGACTCCGGAGGCTCGCGCACCGGATGGTACGCGCTCGCCGCGTTCGTCGCGCTGATCGCCCTCGTCGTCGGTGGTGTGCTGCTCTTCCAGGCGATCGGGCCCGATGACCAGACGGCCGAGCCGTCGCAGTTCATCCTCGAGGACTACTCCAACAGACCGCTCGCGATCGTCGCCGCCGAACTGTCGGAACTCGGCCTGCTGTTCACGACGATCGAGGAGGAGAACGCGTCGGTCCCGTTCGGGTTCGTCCATCGCACCGACCCGGCCGCCGGCGAGGTGGTGCTGGAGAACCAGCAGATCCAGGTGTTCTTCAATCCCGACCCGCAACTCCAGAACGTGCCGAACGTCATCGGCCAGAACATCGAGGACGCAACCGCGGCGCTCGAGGCGATGGGCTTCAACGTCGGGACGGTCACCACCGACGACACGAGCGATCTCGGCGAGGGCACCGTCTTGAGCACCGAACCCGAGGCGGGAACCCCGGTTCCGCAAGGAACGACCGTCGACATCACCGTCGCCGGCCGGCGCAACACGGTGCCCGTACCCGGCGTGGTCGGTTTCATCGAGCAGCAGGCGATCGACACGCTCGAGGCGTCGCCCTACGAATTCGCGGTCACCGTCGAGAGGATCCCGAGCGAGACGATCGACGAGGGCTTCGTCATCTCCACCTCGCCCGGCCAGGGAGAACTGGTCGAGCGCGGGGGCAGCATCACGCTGCAGGTGTCGAGCGGTCCCGCCCCGGTTGCGGTGCCCGTCGTCGAGGGACTGACGCAGGGCGAGGCGACCAACCGGCTGCGCGCCGACGGCTTCAACGTGGAGACGCGGTTCCAGGACGTTCCGCCCGGAAGCTCCAACGACGGCGTCGTGATCGCGCAGGATCCGGCTGCCGCCACCCGTCTCGACCGCGGCTCCACCGTCACGATCACGGTGGGTCGCTCGACGATCGCGGTGACGACGCTTCCGCCGCCGACCGCGCCGCCGAGCACCAGCCCGCCGTCGACCGCGGCGCCGACGACGCAGCCAACCACCACCTCGTCGTCGACCACGACGACGACCAGCACGACCCTCGTCGCACCCCCGTGATCCGGGCCGGGTTTCAGCCGAGGCGTCGAAGCCAGTTGCCCAGCAGATCGTGGCCCGACGCGGTCAGGATGCTTTCGGGATGGAACTGCACCCCTTCCACGTCGTGGTCACGATGCCGCACGCCCATCACCACCCCGTCGGTGGTGCGGGCGGTGACCTCGAGATCGTCGGGGATCGAGTCGGGTTCGAGCGTGAGGGAGTGGTAGCGCGTCGCGGTGAGCGGTGACGGCAGGCCGACGAAGACTCCGGCGTTGTCGTGCTCGATCGGCGATGTCTTGCCGTGCATCAGCTGCGGAGCACCGACCACCTCGGCGCCGTACACGTGCCCGATCGCCTGATGACCGAGGCAGACCCCGAGCACCGGTGTCGAGATCTCCGAGAACGCGCCGATGGCATCACAGATGATCCCGCTCGATTCGGGCCGACCCGGACCCGGCGAGAGCAGCACTCCGTCGGGTGCCATCGCGATCGCGTCGGAGACGCTCACCTCGTCGTTGCGAACCACGATCGGCTCGGCGCCGAGCTCGCCGAGGTACTGGACGAGGTTGTAGACGAAGCTGTCGTAGCTGTCGATGACGAGCACCCGCATCGTCGTAGTCTGCCGTGGTCCGGCGCCACCCACCCAGATCGTTTCGGACCCGTCGCGTCTCCCGGCGCGGTCCGGCCGACGGATGGCCTATGCTTTCGGACCGATGGCACCTCCGAAGCGAAAGACCGGCGGCGGACGGGTCACACCCAAGGGAACCCAGCCGGGCGATCGGAAGGTGAGCCCGTCGTCCAGCCGTGGCGGCCACGAGGTGACCTCGTCGCGGACCACGGTCGCAGCATCGTCGCGTTACACCCCGAAGGCGCAACGCCGACGTCTGATCCCGCCGAACATGATCCCGGTGATCATGGTGGCGCTGCTGATCATCGGTGGCCTGGTGATCATGGCGGGCTACCTCGTCGGCGACGCGTCGCGCTGGTTCACCGGTGTCGGCCTGGTGTGCATCCTGGGCGGGCTCTGGTTCGCCACCAAGTGGGAGTAGCGGGCCGCACGGTCGGCCCCGACTCCACCACACCGTGCGCCGAATGACAGCGATGTCATTCATCCCCGGATTGGTCCACATGCTGTGGACAACTCAGTCGTAGAGCGGCGCGACTTCGATCATGTCCTCGAGGCAATGCTTCGGTGGCGGCGGGTCCTCGTCGGGGGCCATGGTCATTCTGAGCTCGACACCGCACACGTCGCAGCGATAACTCCGCTTCACCTTGCGCAACTCGCCGGTCGGCGGCGGCTCGGGAGGAAGCCGCGTGAAGCTCCTCAGCATGCCGATCCCACTTTTCCACAGGACCCATCCGAAGAACACCCCGAACGCCACCCAGATGATCGTCGACACGGCCGGCACACGACCACGCTACCGACGGTCGTCCACCCCGCGCCGTGGGACCGACGGAGACCCGGCCAACCCGGGTGCTCGATTCACAGTCGTTCGATCACGAGGGAGTTGGCCATTCCGCCGCCCTCGCACATGACCTGGAGTCCGTAGCGACCGTCGATCCGTTCCAGCTCGTTGAGGAGCGTCGCGGTCAGCCGCGTGCCCGACGCGCCGAGCGGATGCCCGAGTGCGATGGCTCCGCCGTTGACGTTGACCCGCTCGATCAACTCCGGATCGTCGCCGCCGATCTCGCGCAGCCACGCGATGACGGCAGATGCGAACGCCTCGTTGACCTCGAACCGATCGATGTCGCCGACCGCGAGACCGGCGCGGTCGAGCACCTTGCGTGTCGCAGGAGTGTTCGCCGTGAGCATCAGTTGCGGATCGTCGCCGACGACTGCGAAATCGACGAAACGCGCTCGCGCCGGGACACCGAACTCGCGCGCGCGGTCGGCAGACATGATCAGGACCGACGCGGCGCCATCGGTGATCTGCGAGGAGTTGCCCGCCGTGACCCGTCCGCCGTCCGATCGGAAGGCCGGCGCCAGACGTGCCAGCTCGGCCATCGACGTCGGCCGTACCCCTCCGTCGATCGCGACTGCGGCACCGTCGTCACCCGACACGGGGATGATCTCGCGCTCGAATCGGCCCTCCCTGATCGCCTCGGCCGCCCGCTGTTGGCTGAGCAACCCGTACTCGTCCATCTCCTCACGCGTGATCCCCCACCGATCGGCGATCATCTCCGCCGATTCACCCTGTGGGACCAATCCGCCGCGCCCGGCGTAGCGAGCGCTCACCGACGGGCCGAACGGGAACCCGTACCGTCCGTCGGCGGTCGACGCTCCCATCGGGATCCGGGTCATCACCTCGACACCCGAGGCGATCACCACGTCGTACGCGCCGGACATGACACCCTGAGCGGCGAAGTGCACCGCCTGCTGACCCGAGCCGCACTGCCGGTCGATCGTCGTGCCCGGGACGTGCTCGGGCCACTCGGCGGCGAGCACCGCATTGCGGGCGATGTTCGTCCCCTGCTCCCCGACCTGCATCACACACCCCATGATCACGTCGTCGACGGAGCCGGGGTCCACACCGGTTCGGTCGACGAGTGCGGTGAGGGTTTCGGCCGCCAGATCGACAGGGTGCCAATGCGAGAGCGACCCGTCGCGACGACCGAACGGAGTGCGCACCGCGTCGACGATCACGGCGTCGCGCATCGTGGCTTGTGTCCCCATGTTCATTCCTCGCATCGACGGGAGGCAGAGCCCCCACGCCGCCTCATCCAGTCCGATTCTGGACGGTCGGGAGCCCCCCTCCCAAACCGGCGTCGTCGTCGTGGTTCGCAGCAGGGCAGGCGTCGACCTCCGCCCGCGTGAGAAGATGACGGGATGACCGGGCTGAGCGACCTCGCAACCATCTCCGACATCAACGCGGCCGTGGAGGGAACGACCGTCCCCCAGCTGTTCGTCGACCTCGTCGCACGACACGGGTCGAACCCGGCGCTGCACGAGATGAAACCCGGCGGCGGATGGAGCGACCACACGTTCGACGACTACGCCACGAACGTTGCGCGGGCCGCAGCGGGGCTGGCTGCGGCCGGCCTCGGCGCCGGCGACCGGATGCTGCTGATGCTCCGCAACG
Source organism: Ilumatobacteraceae bacterium (assembly GCA_963824025.1). GTDB lineage: Bacteria > Actinomycetota > Acidimicrobiia > Acidimicrobiales > Ilumatobacteraceae > Ilumatobacter_A. The sequence goes on along the minus strand of CAWGNY010000009.1, from coordinate 104,586 downwards.
TCCCCGACTTCCACTGGTTCGACGCGGCCGCGCAGTTCCTCCGCGCAACGCCGGTCAGCATCTACAACTCCTCGTCACCCGAGGAGATCCAGTACCTCGCAGCGCACGCCGAGGCCGGGATCGCCGTCCTCGAGAACGAGCACTTCCTGAACGGGATCCTGCAGGTCCGTGCCGAACTGCCCGCACTGAAGAAGATCTACGTCGTCCACCCGCCTGCCGGCGACCTGCCCGACGGCGTGTACCCGGCCGACGAACTGTTCGCGTCGGGAGCGGCCGACCTGGCCGAGCTGGCCGCCGCGACCACACCCGACGATCTCGCGACGCTGATCTACACGTCGGGCACGACGGGGCCACCGAAGGGCGTGATGATCACGCAGTACAACATCGTGTACGCGATCGAGATGCTGAAGCGGTCGATGGCGTCGACCTTCCCCGACTTCGCCGGTTTGCGGACCGTGTCGTACCTCCCGATGGCGCACATCGCCGAACGCGACATGAGCCACTACTCGGGGATGGGCCTGGGCTACGACGTGTACTGCTGTCCCGACCCCGCCGAATTGACCGCCTACCTGAAAGAGGTCCACCCCGAGATCCTGTTCGGTGTCCCCCGGGTCTGGGAGAAGATCTACGCGGGCGTCAACGCCGCACTCGGGGCTGATCCCGAACGCAAGGCCCAGTTCGACGACGGCGTCGCCGCCGCCGCCGCGATCCAGGCCGCCAGCTTCGGTCGGGAACGCACCGCAGAGGAGACAGCCACGTTGCAGTTCCTCGACGACGCGGCGTTCGCGAACGTCCGTGCACTCGTCGGGCTCGACGCGCTCCGCGTCGGGGTCACCGGCGCCGCTCCGATTCCGAACCAGATCCTCGAGTGGTTCCACGCCGTCGGTGTCAACCTCACCGAGATCTACGGCCTCTCCGAAACCACGGGGCCGCTGACCTGGTCACCCGAACGGAACAAGATCGGCACGGTCGGTCGTCCCTGCCACGGGATGGAGGTCAGGATCGCAGAGGATGGCGAGGTCCTGTGCCGCGGAGGCAACGTGTTCCAGGGATATCTCAACCAACCCGACAAGACCGCCGAAGCGATCGTCGACGGATGGTTCCACACGGGCGACATCGGCGAACTGGACGACGAGGGGTACCTCCGCATCGTCGACCGCAAGAAGGAACTGATCATCACGGCGGGTGGCAAGAACATCAGCCCGGCCAACCTCGAGGCGGAACTCAAGACGATCCCCCTCGTCGGTCAGGCCGCCGCGATCGGCGACAACCGCAAGTTCGTTTCGGCGATCCTCGTGCTCGACCCCGAAGCAGCACCGGTGTGGGCCGAGGCCAACGGCAAGAGCGGCATGTCGCTCGTCGAGTTGGCCGCCGACCCCGACGTGATCGCGGCCGTCCAGGCCGGCGTCGACGCCGCGAACGAGAAGTTCGCACGCGTCGAACAGATCAAGAAGTTCGCGTTGTTCGGCGAGGAGTGGCTGCCCGACTCCGACATGCTCACCCCGACATCGAAGCTCAAGCGGAGGGGCGTGAACGCACGCTACGCCGACGCGATCGAGGCGATGTACGCGTGAGCTGACGCTCTGCGATCAAGGCCAGGTCGGGAGTTCCTCGACCTCGTCACCCGCAGCCATCAGCAGGTCGAGGATGCGGCGCAGATCGGCGATGTCCTCGTCGTCGAGGTGCGTCGCGAACAGCGACTGGACGGCGCGGCGGTAGCTCACGTTCATCTCCCGCCAGAGACGTCGGCCCGACTTCGTCAGTTCGACGTCCACGGCACGTCTGTCGGTGTCGTCGACGTGTCGGTGCCGCGCGATCCACCCCTCCTCCTCCAATCGGTCGAGGCGCCGACTGACGCTCGATGCCGGCAACCGCAAGTCGGCGGCGATGGCGAGTGGGCGGGCCGACCCGCCGAGTCGCTGGAGCGAGGTCAGCACGTCGAACCAGCCGATCGTGATGTCCCAGTCGGCGCGTAGCTCCTCGTCGATGTTGCGTTCCAGCTCGCCGACGAGCGCTTGCAGACCTCGCCATGTTCCGACGCGGACGTTGTCGAGGCGCGGCATCGGGCGGTGTCCCTGTCGATCAGCCCGTTGCGCGAATCGCCGACGAGAAGGCCGACAGCGCTTCGTCGATCTCCGCCTGTGTGACGATCAGCGGCGGGCTCCATCGGATCACGCGTCGGAAGGTTCCGGCGATCATCAGGATCACGTTGTGTTCGCGGAAGCAGTGATCGACGATCGCCTGGGCACGCTCGGCGGTCGCGAACTCGGTGGCCACCATCAGGCCGCGCCCACGCACGTGCAACAGTGCCTGGTCGAGTTGCTGCATCTCGCGGAGCGCGTCGATGAGCTGGTCACCGCGAGCCTTCACGTTGTCGAGGAAACCCGGTTCCTGGAGTACCTCGATCGTGGCGAGTGCGGCCGCACATCCGATCGGGTTGCCGTTCGACGATCCGCTGTGGCTGCCGGTGACCCACCGCTCGTCGAAGGCGCGCAGCGTCCCGAGTGCGGCGAACGGAAAGCCGGACGCGACGCCCTTGGCCATGCAGATGATGTCCGGCTCGACACCGAGCGACTCGATGGCGAACATCTTGCCGGTCCGCCCGAAGCCGCTCTGTGTCTCGTCCGCGATGAGGAGGATCCCGTGTTCCTCGCAGCGACGGGCGAGCCCCTCCACGAATCCCTTCGGAGTCGGGATGTAGCCGCGTTCGCCGATCACCGGCTCGATCACGAACGCCGCGACCTTCTCGGCGGCCACCTGGGTCGACATGATCCGGTCGAGTCCGCGCAGGGCCCGGCTCACCTCACGTTCCTGATCGGAGGCGTGCGGGTCGGGGAACGGCGCGATGAAGACACCACCCGGAAGCGGCCCGTAGCCGGCCCGGTCGATCGCACGGCTGCTCGACATGGCGAGCGTGTAGTGGGTGCGGCCGTGGAACGCCCCGTCGAAGGTGATGATGTTCCGGCGATCGGTCGCGTGCTTGGCGAGCTTCACGGCCGACTCGACGATCTCGTCGCTCGTGCTGCCGAAGTAGAAGGTGTCGATCGCGTCGGGGGTGATCTCGGCCAGCTTGTGGACGAGCGGCATGAGCTTGTCGTGGCGGTAGACGTTGATCTGGGAGTGGATGATGCGTCCCGCCTGCTCGGCGATGGCCGCGGTCACCTTCGGGTGGGCGTAGCCGGTCGAGGCCGCTCCGAGCCCGGCCGTGAAGTCGAGGTACTCGTGACCGTTGACGTCGATGACCCGGCAGCCGACTCCGCGCTCGATCTGGAGGTCGGTCGCCGTCGCCCAGACGCCCGAGAGATGTGCTCCGATATCGGCCATTCGACGAGCCTATGCACAACATGACGGTCATCCGGGGAGAACATCACGTCGGTGGGTCAGAAGGCGGCGGCGGCGACCTCGTCGTAGGTGGCCGCGAGGTGGAAGGTCATCTGCGCCCGGACATTCTCGGGGACATCCGCCAGGTCAGGGCCATTGCGCCTCGGCAGGACGACCTCGGTGAGGCCCATCCGATGCGCTGCCAGGACCTTCTGCTTCACGCCACCGATCGGGAGGACCTGGCCCTGGAGCGTGATCTCACCCGTCATCCCGACCGTCGGCTTGACCGGCCGATCGGTGAGCAGGGAGACCAACGCCGTCGTCATGGTGATCCCCGCAGACGGGCCGTCCTTCGGTACCGCCCCGGCCGGAACGTGGACGTGGAACCGGCGACGCAGGTCGGCGCCGTCGATGCCGAGCTCCGCGGCGTGACTTCGCACGTAGTTGAGGGCGATCTGCGCCGACTCCTTCATCACGTCGCCGAGTTGACCGGTGAGGGTCAGACCGGGCTCGCTGTCGGGCCCGGTGGGGAACGCCGTGGTTTCGATGAACAGCACGTCGCCTCCGACGCCGGTCACCGCCAGTCCGGTGGCGACACCGGGCGCCGACGTCCGCTCCGGGATCTCGTCGTCGACCTTGGGCCGTCCGAGCCAGTCGGACAGTTCGTCGTCACGGATCTCGATCGGTGTCTCGGTTCCGGTCGCCACCTTCGCCGTCACCTTGCGCACCAGGCGGCCCAGTGCCCGCTCCAGCGAACGCACGCCGGCCTCGCGCGTGTACCCGCGGATGATCGACCCGATCAGGTCGTCGGCGACGACGACCTCGTCGGCACGCAGACCCGCATGCTCGATCTGGCGCGGCAGCAGGTAGCGGTTCGCGATGAAGACCTTCTCGGCCTCGGTGTAGCCGTCGAGCCGGATCAGGTCCATCCGGTCCAGCAGCGGTCCGGGGATCGTGTCGGCGACGTTCGCCGTGGCGATGAACGCCACCTCGGACAGGTCGAGGTCGACCTCCAGGTAGTGGTCACGGAAGGTGTGGTTCTGGGCCGGGTCGAGCACCTCCAGCAGTGCCGCCGTCGGGTCACCGGACCAGCCGCCGGCGGTCAGTTTGTCGACTTCGTCGAGCAGGATCACAGGGTTCATCGTGCCGGCCTCCTGCAGCGCCTTGACGATACGGCCCGGCTGCGAGCCGACATAGGTGCGGCGATGCCCACGGATCTCGGCCTCGTCGCGCACGCCACCGAGGGCAACACGGACGAACCTGCGACCCATGGCGCGCGCGATCGACTCGCCCAGAGAGGTCTTTCCGACTCCGGGGGGTCCGACGAGCGTCAGCACCGGACCGGTGCCACGTCGATCCCCGTCGTCACGGACGATCCCCCGTTCCCGGCGCAGCTTCTCGGCGGCGAGGAACTCGACGATCCGCTCCTTCACGTCGTCGAGGCCGTAGTGGTCGGCATCGAGGGTCTCCTGTGCGGCCTCGAGGTCGAGCGTGTCGTCGGTGCGTACACCCCACGGCATCTCGAAGATCCGGTCGAGCCACGTCCGGATCCAACCGTGTTCGGGCGACTGCTCACTCATCCGCTCGAGTCGGTCCAGCTCCTTCGCCACGAATGTCTTCACCCCGTCCGGCACGTCGAGCTCGTCGAGTCGCGCCCGGTAGTCGCCGACCATGTCGTCGTCGCCCTCGCCCAACTCCTTGCGGATCGCATTCAGCTGTTGGCGCAGGACGAACTCGCGCTGCTGCTCGTCCATGCCCTGGCTCACGTCGTTCCGGATCATCTCGGCGACCTGCAACTCGTGGAGGTGACCGCGCGCCCACGTGTGGATCGCATCGACCCGGTCGGAGACCTCGACGGCCCGCAGCACGCGCAACCGGTCGTCGTCGTCGAACTCGGCCCACAGCGCAATTGCGTCGGCGAGCTGTCCGGGCGCCTCGACCGTCCGCAACAACTCGGGCAGCCGGCGCGAATTGCGGAGCTGTGCGATCAGCTCGAGTGTTGCGCGCAGCTCGCGCGTCGCCGCTTCGACCCGCGGGGAGGTCACACCGTCGAGCACCGCCTCGACCGTTGCGAGGGTCGGCCCGTCGGGCGCGGTCTCGACCGAGGTGATGCGGGCGCGCCGTTCGAGCTGGACGATCGCGGCCGACTCACCGGTCGGCAGGTTGCCCACGTTGGGGACGCGGGCGACGACGGCGATGTCGTGTTCGTCGCCGCCGGTCAATGCGATCCGTCCATCGGCCCGGCCGACCGCCGCCTCGACCGCGCGGCGCAGCTCGGTCGTGGCCAACGTGAGGGTCACGGTGGCGCCCGGCAACACGACCGCGGGGAGATGGGCGAGCGGCAGGCGGGTCGTGGTCCCGGCATCGGTGATGTTCGACTCGGACATGGCCACACGATAGAGGCAGGAATGCTGAGTGTGGGTGCATCAGGTTTCACAGGGCGAACGGGAATACCCAGCGTGTGATGGCGCCGAGTCGGGCCACCCCCGGGTTCCGGCGGAGAGGCAGGCGCGGGTCACGCCAGGACGCGCTACTCGAAACTGGCGGCGACCGCGAGGGCGTCGGCCCAGGAGGCACCTGCGGCGAGCGAGCCGCGCATCTTCATCACCCACCGCGGGGCGTTGACCCCCAGGGCACCGTGAAGGTGGTCGCCGGTGCGGTACAGCGCGAGGAACTTGCCATCGGTGACGGATCCGGCGGCCACGGCGACCTCGTCGTCGGGCGACGAGGAACCGAGGAACTGGATGCGGATGTCGAACTGGTCGCTCCAGAAGAACGGCACGGGCGCGTACTCCTCCGGCTCCTCGCCGCGGCTCACGGCGAGCAGGTTCCGAGCAGCGGCGGCGCCCTGCTCGGCGGCATTGGTCCAGTGCTCGACCCGCATCTCCTCACCGAAGAGGCGGTTCGGCCAGCGCAACACGTCGCCCGCGGCGTACACACCAGGTCGCGGCTCACCGTCCACGCCGCGCGCGTTGAGCGTCTCGTCGCACACCACGCCGTCGCGGAGTTCGAGACCGCTGTCGTCGAGCCACGCCGTCGCCGGCACGACCCCGATCCCGACCACGACCACATCGGCCCCGATCAGTTCGCCGTCGGCGAGGAGCACCCCTTCCTCGTGGAGCCGGTCGACCTGAACGTCGCAGCGGAGGTCGACGCCGCGATCGGCATGCATCGCGCCGATCGCTGCGCCCATCTCGGCTCCCAGGCCCCGGATCAACGGTGCGGGCGCACCCTCGAGCACCGTGACCCGATTGCCGAGCTGCTTGGCGGTCGCCGCCACCTCGAGACCGATGAAGCCCGCTCCGATCACGACGACATGGCGGTCCCCGACGACCAATTCGGCCCGGAGCCGCATGGCATCGTCGAGCGTGCGCAGCTCGTGGACATGGGCATGCCGACCCTGCTCGGGCAGACGCCGACAGGCGGCTCCCGTGGCGATGATGCACCCGTCGAACGACACGTCGGTGCCATCGGACAGGTGGAGGACACCATCTTCGGGATCGAGCCCCGTGGCGGCGACGCCGAGCCGCCACTCGACGTCGAGCTCATCGAACGATTCGGGCTGCCGCAGATGGATCCGGTCCGGCTCCCACTCGCCGGCCAGCACCTTCTTGGACAGTGGCGGTCGGTCGTACGGACGATGCTGTTCGGCACCGACCACCACCACGTCCCCGGCGAAACCTTCCGAGCGCAACGTCTCCGCGGCGCGCAGGCCCGCCAGCGACGCCCCGACGACCACGACACGATCCATCTGCATCCCGCCAACATGGCACACCGACCCTGCCGGACACCGGCCGAGCCGACGAGCACTGCCCGATCAGTACGTCCGCACCTCCACCCGGTGGCCGTCGGGGTCGCGCACGTACACGCCATCGCCCTGGCCCCGGGCGCCGAACAGCGATGCCGGACCCATCTCGATCATGTCGTCGTGCTCCGCGACGAAGGCGTCGAACGACGCGCGATCGGTCACGAACGCGACGTGGTCGACGTTGCGACCCGTGGGCTCGTCCGCCAGCAGGTCGATCAACGTGTGGTCGTCGACGCGCAGCGACACGAACGGCGCCGTTCCTGCCCGCCACTCGTCCAACCGCTCGGCGTCCACGCCGAGGTGGTCCCGGTACCACTCGACCGATCGCTCCACGTCGCGCACACACAGCACGATGTGGTCGATTCCCGAGATCACACTTCGACGTTACCGAACCCGCCGCTACCGTGCGAGCCGTGTCCACCGCCGAGAACGTGTCCGACTTCGCTCTGCCGACCGCCGACCAGGTGAATGCCATGATCGAGGAGCTCTTCCCGGGCACCGGCAACTCGTGCGCAGAGATCGGCCCCGGCTACGCGCTCGCATTCCGGCCCGTCGACGGGTCGATGATCCGACCGGGCGGGTTCGTGTCCGGGCCGACCCAGTTCGGACTCGCCGACGCCGCCCTGTGGTACATGGTGTTCGCCGCGACCGGTCGCATCGAGCCGATGGCGATGACCTCGGAGCTGTCGATCCGATACCTCCGACCTGCGCAGGGCGAGATGTTGTGGGCGCGCGCCAGGGTCGAATCCGCGGGCCGCCGCAACGTCGTCGGCACCGTGCACGTGTGGTGCGACGACCGGGAGCACAAACCGTCGGCCACTGCGCAGGGCACCTACGCACTGCCGCTGTGAAAGGAACACGACGATCCACATGACCGTTCACCCGCGCTTCCACCTCGCCGTTCCGGTTCACGATCTGGGTGCGGCACGAGCGTTCTACGGAGAGCTGCTCGGCTGCCCCGAGGGCCGCTCCGCCGATCACTGGGTCGACTTCGACCTGTACGGCCACCAACTCGTCGCGCATCTCGACCACTCCGGCGCCTCGGCGATTCGACTGACGAACGCGGTCGACGGCGACGACGTGCCGGTTCCCCACTTCGGCGTGCTGCTCGACCCGCCCACCTGGCGCGCGTTGGCCGAGCGTCTCACCGCGGCCGGCGTCGAGTTCGTCATCGCCCCGCACACTCGCTTCGCCGGGGAAGTCGGTGAGCAGTCGACGATGTTCTTCCTCGACCCGTCGGGGAACGCACTCGAGTTCAAGGCGTTCGCGGACGACGGCCAGGTCTTCGCGAGGTGACGGTGTCCGCCGCGACGCTCACGGTGTTCGTGCGTCGTGGCGGAAGGTGATCGACAATCGCGGTCCGGCCACCCGACGCCGTTTCGGCACGCAGTGCTGCCATTCGTGCTGACACGCTCCGCCCATCACCAGGAGGTCACCATGGCCCAGACCCCAGGTGAGCGACGCGCCGCCGAGCTCGCCGTGTTCGAGATCGCGGTTGCGGCGCATCTGGAACGGTCGGCTCTCGCCGACGCTCAAGATCGCGACGACCGGGTCGGTGACGCGATGTCGATGGCGGTCGGCGTGCCAGGCGACCGAGTCGTTCTGATCCCGGTAGAGGTTGAAGCCGATCGAGTCGAAGTGTCGCTGGTAGCGATCGGCGAGCGCCCACCGGACGTCGGCGAGGACGGGCACGGTGATCTCGTCCGACTCCGCCTCGCTCCACCCCGACGTCAGACGCGGCTCGTCGACCAGGCGGTCGTACATCGGGATGCCGGTGCGTTGACGGAAATCGAGGTGCTCCATGAGGTCGTCGAACAGCGAGTCGGCACCACGCAGCCAGCCCGGGACGTATTCGATCCACGACGAGCCGGACAGTGCACTGCGCGACGCCGAGGAGAACGACGGATCGAAACACGGCTCGTCCGACCCGAAGAGAGACGCTTGACGGAACATGTGTTCGATCCTCGCGAAGATCGCGGTCGTCGTCAAGATCACGACACCGCGGGATGCGACCGACCGTGACGCGGCGCCCGGCCGGGAGCACGAACGTCTCTCGTGCCATGCTGGCGTCCATGTCGACTCACGAGCTCCTCGAAGGCAAGACGGCCGTCGTCGTCGGTGGACACAGCGGATTCGGGGAGGCGATCAGCCGATTGTTCGCCGAGCACGGAGCAACCGTGGTGATCGGTGCGCGGCGGCGCGACGTCGTCGACGCAGTCGCGGAGCAGATCGGTGGGATCGGCGCCACCTGTGACATCACGTCCGACGATGATGTTGCGGCGCTCGTCGAGACCGCCGTCTCGGCGACCGGCCGCCTCGACTCGTTCGTCAACTGTGCCGGCTACGAGCAGTCGACGCCGATCTCGGATCTCACCCCGGAACTCCTGGCCGAGATGCACGCCGTCCAGATCCAGGGCGCGATGTACTGCATGCGCCACGCCGCGAACGCGATGCGCGAGCTCGGCAACGGAGGCGCATTCGTCTCGATCAGCTCGCTCACCGCCCAGAACCCGGCCCGCGGCCTCGCCGCGTATGCGAGCGCGAAGGCGGGCCTCGAGTACGCATCGAAGATCGCCGCTGTCGAGTACGGCGACGCGGGTATCCGGTTCAACACGATCGCCGCGTCGCTGATCGAGACACCGATGACGTCACGCGTGTTCGGCGTCGAGCCGGCCATCCGGGCGATCGTCGAGATGACACCGCTCGGCCGCGTCGGAACTCCCGCCGACATCGCGAACGCGGCGCTGTACTTCTGTTCCGACCTCGGCTCCTACGTCACGGGCCAGACGTTGTGTGTCGACGGAGGCGCATCGCTGCTGGCGCTGCCGACGCCGCAGATCTATGCCGACGTGGCTCGCCGATGGAGCGAGCAGCAGCGCTGACGCACGCCGACGGCCGATCCGGGGATGCCGCCACCGCAGCGGCGTGGTGTGCCACCCTTGACGGCCAGGAGAACTGATCACGATGACGTTGCGCACTGCCACGATCGCGTCCACCGCGCTGCTCGTCCTCACCGGTGCCGCCTGCACCGGAGGTTCCGACGGCGTCGAGGTTCCGGGCGCCGACCCGACCGTGGTCGTCACCGCACCCCCGACCGTCACCGCTGCACCGACGTCGCCGCAGCCCGTCGTGTCCGAGCTCCCCACGCCCACGCCCGCCCCCACGACGTCCGAGGTGCCCACGACGGCCGCCGTTCCCACGACCGCCGTCGCGCCGTCGACCGCGGCTCCACCACCGACCGAAGCGACTCCACCCGCGACGACCGAAGCACGGGACCCCGACTTTCTCCGCCCGGGAGACGAGGGGCCGCGGATCGGCCTGATCCAGTTCAAGCTCGTGGCGCTCGGCTACCTGCCGCCCGGCGGCGACACCGGCATCTTCGACGCCGCGACCAGCAGCGCCGTTCTCGCGTTCCAGGGCGATTACGGCCTGGTCGTCGACGGCATCATCGGCCCCGAGACCGAGCGCGCCATCTCCGCCGCCGCCGAATCGATCAATCCCGAGCAGTGACGCGTCGCGGGAGGGTCCGCGGGGAGGGTCTGACCCACTCCGTTACGCGCGGAGCGACGGGCGCCCGAGTTCCGCGGCCCGTCGTGGGACGTACGGTGCTTCCAGCTCGGCGATGTCGGCGTCGGTCAACACGAGCTCGAGCGAGGCGATCGCGTCGTCGAGCTGCTGCATCTTCGTCACCCCGATGATCGGCGCTGTCACCGCGGGTTTCGCGCTCACCCACGCAAGTGCGACCTGCGCCATCGGCCGACCGTGACGTGCGGCCACCGCTCGAACCGCATCGATGATCGCCGCATCGCTCTCGGCCGTGTAGAGGAACCGGTCGAGGCCGTCGGTCTGGCCGCGGGTCGTCTCGTTCGATTCGTCGCCGACGGCCTTGCGCGTGCCCGCGAGGTGGCCACGTGCCAACGGCGACCACGGGATCACGCCGACGCCCTCGTACTGGCAGAGCGGGTGCATCTCGCGTTCCTCCTCACGGGCGAGCAGGTTGTAGTGGTCCTGCATCGCGACCATCCGGGCCCACCCGTTGCGTTCACTGAGCGAGAGCAGCTTTGCGAACTCCCACGCGTACATCGAGCTCGCACCGAGGTACCGCACCTTCCCCTTCTGCACCAGCGAGTCGAGCGCGGCGAGCATCTCCTCGGGCGGCGTGCCCGAATCGAGCCGGTGGATCTGGTAGAGGTCGATCGTGTCGACACCGAGCCGGCGGAGGCTCGCCTCGCACGCCTGCTCGATGTGCTTTCGTGACAAGCCACCCATGTTCGGCCCCGGCCCGGTCGGGAAGTGCACTTTCGTCGCGATGACCAACTCGTCACGGTTTCCGTGCCGGCGGAGGAGATCACCCGTGACCTCCTCACTCGCACCGTCCGAATAGATGTTCGCTGTGTCGAAGAAGTTGATACCGGCGTCGAGCGCCCGCTTGAAGAACGGCTCCGCATCGGCCGGCTCGAGCACCCAGGGTCGCCAGGCCGACGAACCGAAACTCATGCAGCCGAAGCAGAGCTCCGAGACCTGGAGGCCGGTGTTGCCGAGACGCGTGTACTCCATGCGGGCGAACGTAGCCGCGACCGGCGATCGTCGGCGTCGCCGGACCGGTCGTCCAGCGCGCGGTTGCCGCAGTCAGCGACTCGAGGCGCGCCGCGCGGCGCGGGCGGCGATGTCGACCGCGCGGGCGGCGCTCGCCCGGTCGTCCAAGCCATTCAGCCGTCCCGCCAGGAACCCTCCGGCGAATGCGTCACCACAGCCGAGCGTGTTCACGAGCTCGGTCGGGGCCGCCGCGACGCAGAAGGTCTCCACGCCGCGGTGGGCGATCACGGCGCCATCGGCACCACGTGTGACCGCGACCGTCTCGGCGAGGTCGAGCAATCGCTCCGCGGCCACAGCCGAATCGTCGGTGTCGGCGAGCCACATCGCCTCGTCCTCGTTCGGGAACAGGATCGACGCGCCGCCGAAGGCCTCCGCCACCTCGTCGCGACGACACCGGGTCGCCAGCATCTCGGCCGACGACGGGTCGACCGACCACGGAATCGCCCTGTCGACGACGTGCTCGACCAGCCGGGCGAATGTGGATCGGCCTGCTGGTTGGAGGTACGTGTACGCCGTCAGATGCACCCAGTCGACGCCGTCGAACCACGCCGAGGTGACATCGCTGCCCCGGAGCACGGTCGCCGGATCGAGTGCGGACACCATCGATCGGTTGCCGTCGGCCTCGACGATCGCGGCGATCGCACGACTGGCGACACCAGACCGGCGGATCGCGCGAACCTCGACGTCGTGACCCCCGAGTTCGTCGACGAGGAAGTCGCCGAGCGGGTCGTCACCGACCACGCCGGCGAAGCGCGCGGAGAGGCCGGCCTCGGAGGCCCACGCAGCGACGTTCGCCGCCGAGCCTCCGCCCGACATGACGACGGCCCCGGGCGTGTCGGAACCGACGGAGATGCCGCCCTCGGCGGTGACGGTGATGTCCGCGTTCAGGTCACCGACGCAGAGCAGGCGCCGCGTCACGTCGGTCAGCGAACGCTCTCGCCGCCCTGGGCGAGTTGCTCGGTCTCGAGCAGGTCCTCGGGATGACCGATCACGTAGCGGTGCAGGAGGGCCCCGAGCACGCCACCGAGGATCGGTGCCACCCAGAACAGCCACAGCTGACCGATCTGATCATTCCCCGCGAAGATCGCCTGGGACGTGGAACGGGCCGGATTGACGCTCGTGTTGGTGACCGGGATCAACACGAGGTGGATGAGCGTGAGTGTGAGCCCGATCGCCAGGCCGCCCATCCCGGGGGATGCCTTCTTCGCCGTCGCCCCCATGATCACGACGAGGAACACCGCGGTGAGTACCACCTCGCCCAGGAACGCGGCACCGAGCGAGTAGCCACCCGGCGAGAAGTCGCCGTATCCGTTCGAGGCGAAGACGCCCGCTCCCTCACCGATCTCCCAGCCGTCCTGCCCCGATGCCATCCCGAAGATCACGCCAGCTGCGAGGATCGCACCGACGACCTGACTGCCGATGTAGGCAGGCGCCTTGGACGCTTCGAATCGCCCGCCGACGACGAGACCGAGCGTCACAGCCGGATTGAAGTGGGCGCCCGAGACGTACCCGAATGCGTACGCACCGGTCACGACGGTGAGGCCGAATGCGAGGCTGACCCCGAGAAATCCGATGCCGAGGCTGGTGCCGTTGCCACCCACACCGAAGTCGGCCGCGAGCACGGCCGCACCACACCCGCCGAGAACGAGCCAGAATGTGCCGACCAATTCGGCGACGAGCGCCTTGACGTTCATTGTTCTCCCCTGGTGGTTTTCCCGGTGGTCTGGAACGCTAGTCGTGTGGCCTCATCCTGACGGGGAACACGCTCGGGTGATCCACGCGGGCGCCGCTGTTCCCAGATGGCGCGGTGAGGTCCCGATCCGCCCGGCGAGCGGTCGGACACTGGTCAAGCGCCCGAAGTCCGAATCGACCTCGTGCAGCCAGCGTGGGTCGATCTCGACCGGGCCGGGCCGGAACGCCGCCGGTCCACCACGCCGAACGAGCCAGTTCCTGGTCCGCAGCAGTGAGAGCCGAGCGAGCCACGACCCGCCGACGCGACGCTGGTGGGCGGCGAGTTGTGCGGCGACCCCGGCAGCGACGAAGCCGGTGGCGTAGTCGAGCGCCTGGACCGGCAACCCGATCGGGTCACGGTCGAGCGGTGCTCCGTACCCGTCGGCCGCCACCGCGCCGCCGGCCCAGCGGATGCCGGTCGTCGATTGCACGATCGAGTCGAAGCCGCGTCGTCCGCCCCACGGGCCGTCCCAGTCGAAGGCCGAGACCTGCACGACCACGACTCCCGGTCGACGCTCCGCGGCACGGTCCGCCGAGAAGCCCAACTTCTCCAGCGATCCCGGGCGATACGCGTCGATCCAGATGTCGGTGTCGGCCAGGAGCGCATCCATCGAGGCGACACCCGCCTCGGTGCGGAGGTCGATGGACGCGTTGCGCTTTCCGAAGCCGGTCGACATCACACCGACGGGCACCGACGGGAGGTGATCGGCCCCGATCCGCAGGACGTCGGCACCGAAGGACGACAGCATCTGCCCGGCAACCGGACCGGCCAGGACCCGGGAACAGTCGAGGACGCGCAGACCGGAGAGCGCGAGGTCGCCGGACGCCGGAGCCGGATCGACGATCGGATCCGCCTCCGCCAACTGCTCCACCGACACCAGTGGGAGGTCACGGGTCGCTGCCGCGTGGGGGTGGGCGTCCCACTCCTGGAGGGTGCGGACGGCTGCTCCGATCATGCCGGCGCCGACGAGGTCCGACTCGAGTTCGAATGCGTCACGCCTTGCGATCGCCGTTGCCACCGAGTCACGATCCGGACTGCATCCCAGCCGCGCGACGACACCATCGGCGTGGTGCGGGAAGTTGCAGTGGATCTGGAGGTGGCGTCCGTCCCGCGTGGCGTACACGCCCGACAGATCAGCCCACGCCGGGACCGGCCGGCCGTCGATCGCGACGTGGGTCGTGCAGTACGTCAGCAGGTGGGAGAGGTCGAGATCCCGTCGCGGGGTCGCCAGGCCCCGCGCACGCGCCGAGGTGGTCGGCAGCGGCGATCGAGTACGCCGCGGAATCGGCGAGGATCCCGTCCACGTCGAACGCGGAGGACGCCACGCGCTCGGGGCCGGTCAACGAGATGTGTGCGGCATCGATCCCGATCCCGGGGACGCAGCCTGCAGCTTCTTCGAACTCGATCTCCACGGCTACGAACGTAACGTCGTCGACCTCATCGTGCGCCGCCGCTCCCGGACGAGGTCGACGCGATCAACGTCCGATTTGCCGGGTCCCGGCACCGGCAAATCATTGATTTGTCGGTGCCGGGACGCTTCAAATCGTTGCGGCGCGCACGAAGCCCCCGAGTGACCTAGCGTCTCTCGGATGACCACGAATGCAGAGCTGCTCGCTCAATATCGCCGGGTGTTGCCGTCCTTCCTCTCGCCGTACTACGCGGAACCGATCTCGATCGAGCGCGGCGAGGGAAGCTGGGTCTGGGACGTCGAAGGATCGAAGTACCTCGACTTCTTCGGCGGCGTGCTGACGACGATGGTGGGCCACAACAATCCTGCGGTCACCGCAGCCATCCAGGAGCAGGCGGCCAAGACCCTGCACACCTCGTCGCTGTACCTGTCTCCGCCGATGCTCGACCTCGCCGAGCAGATCGCCGAGAAGTCGGGTATCCCCGATGCCCGAGTGTGCTTCACCACCTCGGGTTCCGAGGCGAACGACACGGCGATCCTGCTGGCCACGAGCTATCGCAAGTCGAACCAGGTACTCGCGATGCGCAACAGCTATCACGGCAGGTCGTTCACGACGCAGGCGATCACCTCGCACGCATCGTGGTCGTCCACGTCGCTCTCCGGACTCCAGGTCAACTTCGTCCAGGGCGGCTACCGCCTCCGGTCGCCGTTCGCGGAACTCGACGACGACGCGTACACGACCGCGTGCGTGGACGACCTCGTCCAGCTCCTCGACATGACCTCGGCCGGCGACGTCGCGTGCCTGATCGCCGAGCCGATCCAGGGGGTCGGCGGATTCGCCGTCCCGCCGGACGGGTTCTTCGGCTCGATGAAGAAGGAACTGGACAACCGCGGGATCCTGTTCATCGCCGACGAGGTCCAGACCGGCTGGGGTCGCACCGGCGAACACTTCTGGGGATACCAGGCCCACGGAATCGTCCCCGACATGCTCACCTTCGCCAAGGGTGTCGGCAACGGGATCACTCTGGCGGGCTGCGTGGCGCGGGCCGAGATCATGGACACGATCAAGGTGCTCAGCTTCTCGACGTTCGGTGGCAATCCACTGTCGGCGGCCGCCGGCTCGGCCACGTTGAACTACGTCCTCGACAACGACCTCCAGGCGAACGCGAAGGCGATGGGACAACGATTCCACCAGACCGCGCAGCCGATCGCCGACGAGACGCCCTGGATCGCCGAACTGCGCGGCCGCGGGCTGATGTGGGCCTTCGAGATCTGCGAGCCGGGTGGCAGCGAGCCGGACCCGGCCAAGACCGTCGAGTTCCTCGAAGGCTGCAAACGCCACGGTCTGCTCGTCGGCAAGGGCGGCCTCTACGGCAACGTGATCCGGCTCGCGCCCATGCTCGACGTGTCCGCCGAGGAGATCGACGCCGGCATCGACGCGATCCGCTCCACCATCGTCGACCTGTCGTGATCATCCGCGTCGACGACGCCGATGATCCGCGTCTCGACGACTATGCGCTCCTCAACGATCAGGCCGCACGACGCGAGCGCGAAGCAGACGACTACTTCATCGCCGAGGGCTACGTGGCGATCGATCGCGTGATCGACTCCGGACATCGTCTGCGCTCGGTCGTCGTGACGCCCTCGCGCCTCGAACGGCTGCTCGACGGACGCCCCGAGATCGTCGACCGGGACATCCCGGTCTACGTGCTCGACCGGTCGCTGCTCGCAGACACCGTCGGCTTCGACCTGCACCGTGGCGTCGTCGGGTCGGCCGAGCGACGTCCGACGCCTTCGGTCGCGGAGATCGCCGCGTCCGATGCTCGGCGGATCGCCGTCCTGGTCGGACTCAACGACGCCGAGAACGTCGGCGTGATCGCCCGCGCCGCCCGGGCTCTGCAACTCGATGCGCTGGTCCTCGACCCGACGTGCACCGATGCGTACTCGCGTCGCACCGTGCGGGTCAGCATGGGCGAGGTGCTCCATCTCCCGGTGAGCCGAGCAGCGACCTGGCCGGACGACCTCGCGATCCTTCACGACGCCGGCTTCGAGACCTGGGCGATGACACCCAGCGCGGACGCACGCGATCTGTGGTCGCTGACATCGACCGACCTCCCGGCTCGACTCGCGGTCGTGCTCGGCGCCGAGGGGCCCGGACTCGACGAACGGACGCTGCGAGCGACGACCCGTCGTGTCCGGATCCCGATCCACCCGGAAGTCGATTCACTGAATGTCGGGCACGCGGCTGCCATCACCTTCGCCTCGGTGGGCCGTATCATCGCGCCGTGACCGACGACGAGCAGCGCGGGTCGTCCGCCTCCACCGTCGACGTCGACACCTCATCGCGCGACGAGAAGATCGAGATCGCCAAGTCGAAGATCGGCGACGCCTCGACGGAACCGGACGCGGTGCTGAAAGGCGCGAATCATCGCCAGCGGCGCTGGTGGCACCGCCATCTCGAGTCAGGGGAGCGACAGCGGATCCTGGCGGAGCTCGGAATCAAGCGCCAACCGCACTGGGCGTTCCGCTTCTCGACGATGCTCGGGCTGTCGGTCGTCGTCGCCGTGATGGGCATGTCGGCGGACTCCGCTGCCGTCGTGATCGGCGCCATGCTGCTCGCACCGCTGATGCAACCGGTACTCGCGACCGCCGCGTGCATCTCGATGGCTCTCTTCCGCAAGTCCCTCACGGCAGCCGGTCACGTCCTCGTCGCTTCGATCGGTTCGATCGCGCTCGCCTACCTCCTGTCGGCGCTGTTCGTCACCGGCGACCTACCGAACGAGGTCACGAGCCGCACCTCACCCGACATCCGTGACCTCATCGTCGCGCTCGGCGCAGGCACGGCCGGGGCCTACGCAACCGTCCGCAGGGACGTCTCCTCGTCGCTGCCCGGCGTTGCCGTGGCCGTCGCGTTGGTCCCGCCCCTCGCAGCAGTCGGCATCACCCTCGAGGCCGGGCGCGAGACCCTCGCCCGCGGCGCACTCCTGCTCTACGCCACCAACCTCGTGGCCATCGTCCTCGCGGCGTCGATCGTGTTCGTCGCGACCGGGTTCGTGCCGCCGCGCCGGCTCGCCACGACCTTCCGCCGCTCGGCCGCGGTGGCGGCGGTCGTCGCCACAGCGGTCGTCGCCATCGCCGTCCCCCTCTACCGGGCATCTGTGTCCGCCGTCGAGGCGACCGACCGACAGTTGGAGGCGAGCGCGATCGTCGCCGACTGGCTGGGTCAGATCTCACCGGCCGAGACACCGTCGGTCGTGTTCAGCGATCAGCGCATCCTCGTCCGCGTCCGGAGCTTCGAGGACCCGGTCGACGACCGACCGTTGACCGAGGCGCTGCAACGACAGTTCGGGGGCGATCGGATCGTGTCGCTCGAATGGGAGAAGCTCGCCCGCTTCGAGACCACGACCACCATCGCACCGACCACGACGGTGCTGTCCGATGCCGAACGGCTGGCCGACGACATCGAGAAGATCGTCGACGAGTGGTTGCAGACCGGTGAGTTCGACGGTGTGCGCCGCGTCGATGCGCTCGTCATCGGCGGCGGCGTCGTGCGGGTCGACGCGAGCGGCGTCGGGGATGCACCGCTGGTCCAGGACCTCACGTCGCGACTCGACGAACAGCTCGACGAGCAACTCGAAGTGCAACTGACGTGGGTCGAGCGGCGCAACATCACGAGCGCCACCGGCCCGACGGCGAACGAGTTGATCACCGAGCAGATCGCGGTCCTCGCCGACGACTGGGCTCGGGACGCGGACGTGGCGGTGCTCTCGGTCGGGTACGACGGCGAGCGGGCCGTCGTCGAGGTGGCCGGGGAAACCCGACCGGATGCCACCGCCCTGGTCGACGGCATCGACGGACTGCTCCCCGCCGAGGCGACGGCGACCGTGTTGTACGTCCGCCGCGTCGACATCACGACCACCACCACCACGACGACCACGACGACCACGACGACCATCTCCAGTCCGTGAACCACCTCGCCGAACTCCCGCCCCATCCGACCTCAGCCGACCCCGCGCCCTTCGCCGGGCCCGACCACCCGATGCGCCGCTTGACACGCTCGAAGGCGTTCGGCGACGTGTGGACCGATGACGACGCCGCACGCGTGCAGGAGATCTTCGACGGTTTGGCCGTGGCGTGGAGCGAGGACCACGTCGACCCGATCAAGGCCGCGCCGGTGGAGGATGCCCTCGACCGCGGCGACGTTCCACTGGACGGCGCCTGGCTCGAGGTGGGCTCGGGCACGGGCGCCGGCGCCCGGGTTCTCGCTCCCCGCGTCGGACGGCTCGTGTGCACCGACCTCGCCGAACAGATGCTGCTCCACGCCCCCGACCTCGCTCCACGCGTCAGGGCGGACGCGTCCGTGCTGCCCTTCGCCGACGGCTGCTTCGACGCAATCCTGCTGGTCAACATGTTGCTGTTCCCACGCGAAGTGGACCGGCTGCTGCGGCGCGACGGTGCGGTCGTGTGGGTGAACACTCTGGGCGACCAGACACCGATCCACCTGCCGCCCGCCGACGTGCTCGATGCCCTGCCCGGCAGCTGGACGGGTATCACATCCCGCGCCGGCACCGGCTTCTGGCTCACCGCGCGCCGGCGCGGTCAATAGGGCGGTTTGTCGCCCGCCGCAAGACGCTGGACCGAGACCGCCACCCACCTGGAGCGCGTCGCGGGGCGCTTCGACAGGTAGATCTTGCGGAGCACACTCGTTCGTTGTGCCGGAGTCAGGCCCGCGAAGAACTCCCGAGCCGCCGGCACCTCGGCCCACGCGTCGGCGAGATCGTCGGGGACGACACCGTCCTCAGCGGCGGTGAGCAGATCCCACGAACCATCGGCCTTCGCCCGCTCGACCACCGCGCGACCCGCGTCGGTCATCAGGTCGGCGCGCTCCAACTCGGCGAGCTTCGCCTTGTTCACCTTCGACCACATGCTGCCGGCGCGACGTCGCGTCACGTACTGCACGTAGCTGTCGGCGTCGACGGACTGCACCTGCGTGTCGATCCAGCCGAAGCACAACAGGACGTCGACGGCATCGGCCCAGTCGACCGACGGCCGGCCCGATCCCTTCTTCCAAAGCCGGATCCACACCCCGTCGACGGTTGCGTGATGCCGTTCGAACCACGTCCGCAGCTCCGCGACGTCGGTGGCCTCGATCGTGCCGTGGTCGTCGTCCGGCCATCGCAGCCCCATCGTTCGAGACCCGTCAGATCGCTTCGAGCAACGCCGCCGATCGATCCCACAGCGCCGTGGCCCGCTCAGGATCGACGGCGTACGCGAGCACGCCGTCGGTACCGGTGTCACCCACGTCGACCACCGGCGCCTCGTGGCAGTCCTCGCAGTACACCCCGCCGCGCTCGTCGTAGTCGGGCGTGGTCGCCGCCCAGACGGTCGTGGCCGCACCCTGGGGAATCGTCTTCCAGTCGAAGCCACCGGGATTGCTCTGTGCGATTCGATCCTGGATCTCACCGAGCAACTCCGGGGTCATGTGGCGTCCGAGGTCGGTGTGGATGCCGCCGGGATGCACGGCGAGCGCGTGGACGCCGAGCGGTCCGAGACGTCGCTCGAGTTCGACCGAGAAGAGGACGTTGGCGGTTTTCGAGGCGCCGTACCCGGTCCACGGGTCGTAGGGTCGCCGCTCGAAGTCGAGGTCGTCGAGGTCGACGTCGCCGAAGCGGTGCCCGGCCGACGACAGGTTGACGATCCGGCCGCCCCCGTGCTGCGTGAGCAGGTCCATCAGCGGAATCGTCCACGCCATGTGCCCGAGGTGGTTCGTACCGATCTGGGTCTCGAATCCGTCTGCGGTGCGGCCGAACGGCGTGCACATCACTCCGGCGTTGTTGATCAGGAGGTCGAGCTGATCGACCGACACGAGCACGTCGTTCGCCGCGCGCCGACAACTCGCGACATCGGCGAGATCGAGCACCACGGTGCTCAGCGACGCGTCGGGGAATTCGGCACGGATGGTCCCGACCGCGGCGTCGAGTTTGTCGACGCTGCGCGCCGCGAGAACGACGTGGGCGCCGCGCGCGGCGAGCGCCCGAGCGGTCTCCAATCCCAACCCACCCGATGCACCGGTCACGGCCGCGACACGCCCGTCGAGGTCGACGTCGGCGAGCACCTCGTCGGTGGTCGAAGAAGCATCGAAGACGGGTCGGTCGCCGGCGGTCATGATCGAACGGTAGACGGTCGGCTCCGCTCGGCTCTACGCCGCCCGACCGGGACCGCGAGACTGGATGCATGACCGCAACCGAGAACGAACGCATCACCCCGGTGTCGATCGGCACGGCCCGCAGCCGCGGGCCGTCGGTGCAGGAGTTCCTCGCCGCCGACACACGCACGGTCCCCGAATCGCTGCTCGATCACAGCTCGGCTCCGCAGGGCTCCGCCGACGTCCCGAAGTCGCGTTACGTCGACCCCGGTTTCGCCGCACTCGAGAACGAGTACCTGTGGACCACCACGTGGCAGATGGCGTGCATGGAGGTCGACCTGCAGAATCCGGGGGACCACGTCGTGTACGACGTGGCCGATCAGTCGCTGATCGTGACCCGCACGAAGGACGGTGCGATCAAGGCGTTCCACAACGCGTGCCTCCACCGCGGCACGAAGCTGCGGGTCGACGGCGGCCGCGTCGCGTCGTTCCGCTGCCCGTTCCATGGCTGGAGATGGGACCTCGACGGCAATCTCATCGAGCTGCCCGCCGAGTGGGATTTCCCGCAGGTGTGGGAGCAGCCAGATTCGTGTCTGCCCGAAGCGGCGGTGGCGACGTGGCAGGGCTTCGTGTTCGTCAACATGGCCGCGAACGCGCAGCCGTTCGCGACCTATGCCGACAAGCTGATCGAGCACTTCGAACGCGACTTCGACATGACGGGGCGGTACCGCGCGTTCTGGGCGACCAAGGAGGTCCCGGCCAACTGGAAGGTCTGCATGGAGGCATTCGGCGAGGGCTACCACGTCATCGCCACCCACCCGCAGATCCTCGAATTCACCGCCGACGAGAACAGTGAGTACTCGATCTGGCCCGACTCGCCGCACGTGACCCGGTTCATCAACGGCTTCGGGGCACAGAGCCCGCACCTCGCCGAGCTGACCCCGCAGCAGGTCGTCGATGCCTACGTGGCGTTCTCCGTGGGTTCGGTGAAGGGCGAGATCCCCGCGGGGATGCGGATCGACGTGCCCGACGACGCCAACCCGCGGGCGATCGTCGCCGACCTCTTCCGCCAGGCCATGCGTGGCCGCTTCGGCGCCGACCTGTCCGATCGCGCCGACAGCGAGATGCTCGACGCGGTGCTGTATCACCTGTTCCCGGCATTCGCACCGTGGGCCGGCGTCGGGCAATCGCTCGTGTATCGCTGGCGGCCCGGGCCGACGCCCGACACGTGCTTCATGGACGTGATCCGGATGGCGCCCAATCCCGATTCGGGGGAGGTCCCCGAACCCGCTCCTCAGCAGGTACTGACCCTCGAGCAGTCGTGGCACGAGGCCGAGGCGATGGGCCAGTTGGCCGACGTGTTCCAACAGGACATGGACAATCTGCCCAAGGTCCAGGCCGGCCTCAAGTCGACGGGCAAGCGGGGGGTGAGCTTCGGGTTGTACCAGGAGACGCGGATGCGGATGCACCATCGCATGATCGACGGCTACATCGACGCGGGTCTCGACGCGGACGGCCGCGATGCCGCCGAACTCGATCGCTGGCGCGTTCCCGCAGGCTGACCGATCACCGGTTCGGTCACGGGTGCCGAGTCACCCACCGCCGGCCACCCACCAGCCGGTGATGTCGACGACGGCATCGGTGGTCTGCGATGCCGACACGCACAGGCGACCGGCGGCGGAGGCCTGAACGGTGAACCCGTTGGCCACGACGGTCCCTGCGGGGGCGTTCACCGACGAGGTCGGCGGCCGGTGGCCGCAGCCGAACGCCGTGAGGTATCCGCGACGCCACGGCCGAACGACGACCACCGACCCGGTGACGGCCTCGGCGCCCGGTGGTACCGCCACCACGTCGATCGGTCCGTGATCGCTCACGAAAGGGACCCAGCCGCCGACGCCGGTGCGCGTGTCGAGCACGCGCGTCGGCGGAACCGGCACGAATCGGAGACCCTCTCGTTCGGAGAACGCGCCCGTCTGATCGACGATCACGTCGACGGGTGACGACGAGAAGACGCAGATCCGACGGGTTGCATCGGCGGCCACGAACGCGCCGTTCGCGACCGGCCGGCCCGGCGAGAAATTGACCGTGGTCACCGTCGGCCGCTCCTGCCCGCACGGGTAGACGGTCAGATGACCACGAGTCACGGCATTGGTGGCCGTGACGTTGATCGAGACCGCGGTGGTGTCCCCGCCGATCGGGATCTCCACGACCGTGGCACGCCCCGTGGTGCGGGTATCGAGCCGACGGGTGGGGATGGACGGCTCCAGGGTGGAGCCGGCTTCGGGGGAGAAGACGCCCTGGAGATCCATCACCACGTGGACGGCACCGGACGAGTAGACGCACAGCTCGCGCGTCGCGTCGACGGCGACCACGCTCGCTGCACCCTGCGCCTGCCGCCGCGGATAGTTGACGATCGACGTCGCCGGCCGGAGCTGCCCGCAGCCGGCGAGCTGGAGATGGCCGCGGGTGTCGGCGCCCGTCGCCGCGGTGGAGACCGCAACGGCGGTGGCATCCTCGGGGACGACGTCCGGGAGCGGGACGCGGAGGACACTGCGCCCGTCTCCCAGTCGTCCTGCCCGGTCGTCACGAGTGTCGATCAGCCGAACCGCCTCCGTGACGGCGAACTCGGAAGGGGACGAGAGCGGCGCGGGGAGCGCCACGTTGTCGCCGCGGAACGTCGCACGACCGAGCGCCGCCGTGATCTCCTCGGCCGCGAGCACGGACCATCGTCGGTACGAGTTGGGCGTGAGGTGGACGACGTCGTCCAGTTCGTAGCCGCCGGTGGCGAGCTCGACGTCCCACGCCCAGGTGTGCACGTTCGTGCGCTCGTCGACGAGTCGATCGAGTTCGCGATTCCACGGGATCGCCCACTCGTTCTTGTACCAGTGGTTGATGTGGGGAATGAAGATGTCGTGATCCCGGCCGATGCGATCGACGATGAACCGCTGCGAACCGCTCATGCAGACCGCGTCGAAGAACGCGCAGAGTCCGACGTCGTTGGCTCCGATGACGAGCGCCACCGCATCCGGATCCCAGCCCTGCTGCCTCCAGCGTTCGAACCAGAACGCTGCGGTCAGTTCGGGCGACCGGTGTGCGTGGCCGGTCGAGAGGCCGGGAACTCCGAGTGCGCGAATGGGACCCCAGCCCTGCTCGGCGAGACGGTCGACGAGGTGCGGAGGCGACACGAGTGCGCCGCGTAGCACGGAGTCACCGATGATCGAGATCGGACCGAGGATGCGCGGGGTCGGATCGAACACCTCGACCGGGGGAGGCAACGACGCCTCGATCGTCGACTCGGCGGTCGCCAACGCGACCGCCGCACCGATCAGACAGGCCACGAGCGCCGCCACGAGCGGTCGTGAAGCCCGTCGTCGTGTCCGCTTTCGTCGCTGGTGCTGGGGCATCTCGATCATCGACCCTTCGGCGGCGACCGTAGTCGGCGCTCGGCCGTACGGGCCGAGACCGACCTGGAGCGCCTGCCGACCACGAAAACGACGACGGCCCCCGGATCGCTCCGGGGGCCCTCGTCAGTTCTCGACTCGCTCAGACGTCGGCCTGCGCCGGCTCTTCCTCGCGCGGTTCCGGGGCTTCGCCCAGGCCCATCTTGTGGAAGATCTCTGCCTTGCGGTACTCGAAGTCGACTTCTTCGACTTCGCCCGCTGCGAACTGCTCGTTGAGGACGCGGAATTCCTCGAGCAACGCGTCCTCGTCATGACCGTCGTCAGACTCCTCGGCCTTGGCCGCACTGCGGCCGTGTCGAATTGCCTGCTTCTCGGCCTTGCGTTCCTTCTTGCGAAGTTCGCGTTGCCTCTTCTGGTAACTCTGCGGGCTTGATGCCATGCAGAACCGCCTCCTTCTCAGATTTCCTTGACGTCGACTGCTTCCGGTCCCTTGCGCCCTGGGGCGACTTCGAACTCGACCTTGGCGTCGTTGTTCAACGAACGACGACCAGAGCCAACGATGTTGGAGTAGTGGACGAAGACGTCATTGCCGCCCTCGTCCGGGGTGATGAATCCGAAGCCCTTCTCGTCATTGAAGAACTTCACGATGCCTGTAGCCATTTTCGGCTCCTTGTGTTCTGAGAGCCTTGAAAATGACTCACGTGTGCGTTGTCACTGTACTGGCGACCGGGCCCAATCTGCTCGCGCGAATCGCAGGAGACACCAACGAGTCGGAGACCGGCAGCGCTCAGGCCAGGGCCCAGCCGGGGCGGGAGATCCGGAAGGGCCGGTGGCCGGTGACGGCGAGACGGACCAAGATGACACCCGCCATCAGCGCACCCGACGCACCGCCGGCGAGAAGCGCGGGGTCGAGGACCAGCACGCCGTAGCCGAGCCAGATCACCGCTTCGATCCACGCCATGATCCACGTGCTCGGAGCGAGGCCGCCGAGTTCCCGGCTCCGGCAGGCGGCCACGACCGCCGGCACGAGTTGCATCCCGTAGCAGAGGCCGATCGCGAGGCCCGCGACGCGCCACCCGCCCACCACCAGGAACGGGAGCGGGACCGCACCGAGCACGAACAGGCCGGTCGCCACCCCCGCGATCGCGCCGCGACCGGCGGCGCGCACGTAGGCGACGATGATCACGCCGTAGAGCACCGCCGCGATCGCGGAGACCGGTACGAGCCCCCACAGCTCCTCGGCCATCCCGTAGGCGAGCCACCAGATGTTCATCGACAGACTCACTCCGGCCCAGACGCCCGAGATGCCGGCGGTGCTGCGCTGCCGGACGAGGCGGGCGGCCTGCGGGTAGGCCATTCCGGCGCCCATGACGTTGGCGACGACGAGCATTGTGGTGACGAGTGCTGCGGTCATGGCGATCTCCTCCTGAGGATGTAACGACTGTTAGAAGATTGACTCCTTACGGGACGTGAGGGTCTAACAGTCTTTCAGTCGTTACACAACCCCGATAGCCGCTACTCTGACGGGCATGTACGTCGCATCGGTCACAGAGTCCGAGCACCGCATCACGCTCGACACGATGGTCGACCTCCACAATGCACTCGCCGACGACCCGGCCGCCGACCCTCGCCGCATCCTCGCCGACGCCGGATTCAGCCGGGCTCCGGATGCGTCGGCGGCGTCACTGCATCGCCTCGCCGTCCGCATCCGCTCTCTCGCGGACTTCCTCGCGGAGTTGCCCGAACTCGACACCGAGGAGGCGTCAGCGCGCGTCACCGAGGAACTGACCGAGCTACCGATCACGCCGTCGATCGTCGACCACAGTGGGGTCGGACCCCACATCCACTGGACTCCACCGACGGCACGATTCGACGACCAGGTGATGGCCGACCTGATGATGGCTCTCGCCAACGAGATCTGTGACAACGGCACGATCCGATTCGGTACGTGCGCCGCGACGGACTGCACGAGACTGTTCTACGACGCGACACGGAACCGCTCGAAGCGGTTCTGCTCCGATCCGCGATGCGCGAGTCGCACCCACACCGCAGATCACCGCCGACGCCGATCCGGCGCCACCTCCTGAGCGATCCGACCGACGTGGCCGGGAATGTTGCGGCCGCAACTTGGTTGCACACGGCATGGCCATTCACCGCCTGAACCACGCCGTCCTCTACGTCCGTGACGTCGTCCGGTCGAAGGACTTCTACTGCGGAACGCTCGGGTTCGACGTGGTCTCGGAGTTCCCCGGCGCCGCGTTCCTCCGCGCCCCGGCATCCGACAACGACCACGACCTCGGGATCTTCGCGATCGGCGGCGCCGCCGAGGCCTCCGACGCCGGCCGCCGTACGGTCGGGCTGTACCACCTGGCTTGGGAGGTCGACACGCTCGGCGAACTCGCCGAGCTGGCGTCGACACTGCGTACCGCCGGCGCGCTCGTCGGAGCGAGCAACCACGGCACGACGAAGAGCCTGTACGCCAAGGACCCGGACGGACTCGAACTCGAGATCGTCTGGCTGCTCCCCGCCGACCTGATCGGACCCGACGACCTCGCGGCCAGGACAACCGTCGGCCCACTCGACCTCGATGCCGAACTCACCCGCTTCGGCGCCGGCGCCCGCAGCGGCCTCGGCGTCTCACGACCATCCACCGTGTGAAACCGGCTGCGAGCGCGGCCACACCTGCACCAGCCCCCGACGAAAGGCTCCCGTGAGCACAACCCACGATCAACGCGGCAACATCGACTTCTGGATCGACCCGATTTGACCGTTCTGCTGGGCGACGGCCCGTTGGGTCGTCGATGAAGTGATGCCACACCGTGATCTGCGCGTCACGTGGAAACCGATCAGCCTGCTGTTCAAGAACGAACCGCCGGAAGGTTCCGACTACCACGCCGCCGCGCTGCAGACGCATCGCATGCTGCGCGTGCTCGAAGCGCTGCGCGCGGCCGGCGACACACCCGAAGCCGGCAACCGCGACGTGTTCAAGCTCTACTGGGAACTCGGCGCACGCATCCACCACGATCGCGACCTCGACTTCGAGATCAAGGACGCGCTCGCGACGGTCGGCCTCGACCTCACGTTCGCCGAGGCGGCCGACGACGACTCGTGGGACGTCCCGATCCGAACCGCGATGGACGACGGGCTCGGCCTCGTGGGCACCGACGTCGGCACACCGATCATCGCAACGCACAATTCGCGTGGCGAGCGGGTCGGCTATTTCGGACCGGTGATCACCCGGATCCCGTCGACCGACGACAGCCTCAAGATGTGGGATGCCCTCACGGACATGATGGACATCGACGGCTTCTTCGAACTGAAGAAGACCCGCACCGACGCCCCGGATCCGGGCCCACGCCCCGATCCCGTCTGAGCCGAGCCGCTCGGCGGCGGAACGAAGAGGCGTGCCCGTCAGACGGACGCGTCGACACCGATGGAACGGGCGAACGGGCTCTCCGGGTCGGTCGGCGACCGCAGGTCGCGGTCCACCTCCTCCGCCTCGACCAGACCGTGCTCCTCCATCCGAACGAGGGCCGGGTAGATCGCCGCGGGACAGGGAAGCCGGCGTCCGTCGCTGCGGTTCACGAGTTCGGTGATGAGCTCGTAGCCGTGCATCGGTCGCTCGTCGAGAAGCAGCAGCGTGGCGTCGAGGACCGCCCCGCGTCGGGCGCGGTGCCGGCCCCGTACATCGACGAGAACGCAACTCCCCCGATCATCGACCCACCCGGGAAACGCGCGACACTGTGGCGATGTCGACACGTCCAGCGGTTCCACAGTTCGGCGCGCTACTGCGGGAGCACATCCAGTCGGTCCCATCGGAGGCACAGCCCGCATTCCTCGCCGGGCTCGAACGATCGGCGGCCGACCGCTACCGCAGCTGGGCAGAACAGCTGCCGGACCACGCGGACGAGTTGCTCGCGTGCGCGGCGAGCGAGGACCGCATCGCCGACATCGTGACCGGGCTGTTCCCGATCAGCGACGAACTCCAGGCGCAGGTCGACGACGCCCTCCCGCCGGCGGTTGCGCTCTACTACGACGTCTTCGCTCCGTACTCCCCGGGCGACCAGCTCTACCTCCAGTCGGAGGCCGAGATCCAGGGATCGCAGGCCTGGGTTCGCATGTCGGAGCAGATCACCGACGAGGCCATGCTGGCGTCACTGCGTGAATGCACCGAACTCGAACTCGAGAGTTCGGTCGCGGCCAAGGCCGTGCTCCACGCTCTCGAGTCGACGGCGGTCTGACCGCCCGCGGCTGCAGCACTCTCAATCGAGAGTGATCACGACGGCGGCGTCGGTGCCCGAGCCCTTGCCGATCAGGCTCATGAACTTGCCGACCAACTTCATCGCGCCGTACTGCACGCCGTACTTCTTCTTGACCATCGTGGCGTACGGCTCGAACTCGGCACCGGTCTTCACGAGAGCGGAGCCGGTGACCGGCTCGGTTCCGTCCTTCACGTTCCCTCGCGAGTCGGACGGCTGCAGGATCACCCTCGGGTCGTTGTCGATCCGCTTCACCTTGTAGCTCGACGACGACGTCGTGAACCCCACCTGACCACCGCCGAAGTCGGCGATCCACACGGGCAGCGTCTTGGTCGAGCCGTCCTTCCTGTAGGTCGTCAGTGCTACGTACTTCTCGTCGGTGATCGAGGCCATGCGCAGACGCTAGACGACTCATCCGAGCGTTGCTCCCGACCACATGCGGTCAGCTGCTGCTGATCGTGCCCGACATCCGACCGTGGATGGTGCACACATAGGGGAACTCGCCGGCGGCGGCGACATCGAGCGTGAACGATTCTCCCGATGCGATGGGGCCCGAGTCGAACTCCAGCTCACCCGTCCCGGTCACGGTGTGCGGCACACCGTCGTTGTTGGTCCATGTGATCGTGCTGCCGTCGAGCACCTCGATCGGATCCGGGTCGAAGGCGAAGCCGACGATCACGGCGTCGACCTGACCACCCGACTCGCGGGAGTCGTCCGGTGCATCGGTCGTCACGGTGGTGTCGTCCGGCGACTCCTCGGTGCCGGTGTTGTCGATCGGCTCGTCGGCGCCGTCGTCACTCGAGCAGGCCGAGAACCCGACCACCGTCGCAACGGCGACCGCCAGTCGGAGCGATCGGCGGATCGTGGTGGTTGAACGAATCATCGGCGGCCCCCAGTGCAGCTCGCGAGCGACCGTACCAGTCCGCCACGAGGGGTTGCCCCGTAAATGCCGGCGGCCGGACCCTCGACGAGAGTCCGGCCGCCGGCACTGATCTTCAAGATCGTCGGTGGGCTGCGTGGTGACCAGATCGTCCGAGACCGCGGCGCGCTGACCCCAGTCGATGACGACGCCTCGCAACCCAGGTATCGGGCGATCTGGCGCCGCTCCGCTCAGTCGAGGCGCTCGATGATGGTGGCGTTCGCCATGCCGCCGCCCTCGCACATCACCTGGAGCCCGTAGCGTCCGCCGGTGCGCTCGAGCTCGTTGAGGAGCGTGGCCATCAGCTTGGTGCCCGAGGCGCCGAGCGGGTGGCCGAGGGCGATCGCGCCCCCGTTGACGTTGACCTTGCTCATGTCGGCGCCGGTCTCCTTCTGCCACGCGAGCACGACGGAGGCGAACGCCTCGTTGACCTCGAACAGGTCGATGTCGTCGATCGTCAGGCCGGTCTTCTCGAGGATCTTCTTCGTCGCCGGGATCGGACCCTTGAGCATCGTCACCGGATCGGTGCCCGCGAGGGCGAAGCTGTGGAACCTCGCGCGCGGCTTCATACCCAGCTCCTCGGCCTTCTCCCTGCTCATGATCAGCACGGCCGAAGCCCCGTCGGAGATCTGCGACGAGTTGCCGGCGGTGATCTTGCCGTCCTCCTTGAAGGCGGGCTTCAACTTCGCCAGGCTGTCCGCGGTGGTGCCGTCACGGATGCCTTCATCGTCCTTCACGACGACGGTTTCACCGTCGATCTCGACCTCGACGGGGACGATCTCGTTCTCGAAGCGACCTTCGTCACGAGCCACCGCGGCCCGCTGCTGGCTCTCGGCGCCGAACGCGTCGAGGTCTTCGCGGGTGAGCTCGTACTCGTCGGCGATCATGTCGGCGCCGATGCCCTGCGGCGGGAGGCCGGTCTCCGCGTAGCGGTCGAGCTGCTCCTGCGGAAACGGGAAGCCCATGCCCTGGACGATCGAGGCGCCCATCGGGGTCCGGGTCATCACCTCGACGCCGGCGGCGACGACGACGTCGTACGCGCCCGCGATCACGCCCTGGGCGGCGAAGTGCATCGACTGCTGCGACGAGCCGCACTGGCGATCGACGGTGGTCGACGGCACCTCCTCGGGCCAGCCGGCCGCGAGAACGGCGTTGCGGCCGATGTTCAGCGACTGCTCGCCGACCTGCATGACACAGCCCATGATCACGTCGTCGACGATGGCCGGGTCGAGGCCGTTGCGCTCTTCGAGTGCCTTGAGCACGTGGGCCGCCATCGTGACGGGATGCTGATCCTTGAACTGCCCGTTCCGCCTGCCGCCCGGCGTGCGGACTGCGTCGACGATCACTGCTTCGGTCATTTGGTGGTCTCCTGTGTTGGTTGATGAGTAGTCGGGAGTCGGTGGAGTGCAACGGCGCTCGCACACCCGTTGCACGTCGAGTCAGGTGCGGTGGATCGCTGATTGCAGGTTCTGCTGGAGCCGGGTCAACACCCAGCTGAGGGCCTGACGTTCTTCGCGGCCGATGCCCCGGCGGAGTTCGGCGCGCAGGACCTCGTCGATCTCGCTGATCCGCACGGCCATCGCGCGACCGCCCTCGGTGATGTCGACGCGCCACACCCGACGGTCGGAGGGATCGGGGTGGCGCTCGACGAGAGCGCGTCGTTCGAGGCGGTCGATCACGCTGCCGATGGCGGCGCGCCCGATGCCGAGGTGATCCGCGAGCTGGGTCTGGGTGGTCGCACCGAACTCCGCGACGTAGCCGATGAGGCTGGCCTGGGTGAGGTTCAGGTCGAGCGGCACGAGCCGCACGTCGAACGCCTCCCGCACGAGGCGCGCGGTCGCCATCAGCGTCGACTCGACTCGCAACCAGGGCGGGGCGTCGAGTTCGTTGTTCGTGAGGCTGCTCATCGGATCTGCACCGGCGACGTGGCATCCGTCCTGGATGAACGGAACGTTGCGCGTGTGGATTCTCATTGTATGGCGGCATACAGTATGTTCCAAGTCGATTACCCGCACCGATCACCGTCTGATGGAGGACCCCCCGATGAGCGACACCTTGACCGAGCAGGAGACCGCCGACTTCCGACAGAAGTGCGTCGACTTCATGGAGACCTACGCGGTCAAGACCGGCAATGCGATCCCCACGCTCGACGACCAGAAGGCGTTTCTCGCAGCTGCAGCGGGCGCCGGACTCGCCGGCATCCCGTACCCCGAGGAGTACGGCGGCAGCGGCCTGACGCTCACCCACGAGAAGATCTGGCGGGAGGTGAAGGGCAACTACCGGATGATGGACGGCGAGTTCATCATCAGCCATGGGATGTGCCTGCCGATGCTCAACGAGTACGGCACCCCGGCGCAGAAGGCGGCCTACATGGCCGACAACATCTCCGGCAAGACCATGTGGTGCCAGATGTTCTCCGAGCCCGGCGCCGGCTCCGACGTCGCCAGTCTCCAGTCGAAGTGCGAACTCGACGGCGACGAATGGATCCTCAACGGGCAGAAGGTCTGGACGACCCTCGCCCACAAGTCCGACTACGGCATCGTCGTCGCCCGCACCGACCCCGAGCAGGTGAAGCACGCCGGGATCTCGATGTTCATCCTCGACATGAAGGCGCCCGGCGTCGAGATCCGTCCGATCCATCAGATCGACGGTGGCAGCCACTTCAACGAGGTGTTCTTCACCGACGTGCGCATCCCGAAGGACCACCTGCTCGGCGAATACAACGCCGGCTGGAAGCTCGCCACGGCGATGCTGATGTACGAGCGCGTCGCGATCGGTTCGGCGGGCGCCGGCAAGATCAACCAGCCGACCTTCAAGCTGCTCAAGAGCGCCGCCGAGGAGACCGGGCGGATCAACGACCCGGTGGTGCGCGACCAGCTGATGCAGATCTACTCGATGGAGACCACCAAGGCGATGGTGGCGATGCGCAACCGTGCGGAGCAGAAGGCCGGGAAGACGCCGGGGCCCGGCGGCTCGCTCGGCAAGTTGTTCGGCTCGAACATCGCCTGGAAGATGCGCGAGTTCGCGCTCGAGATGGCAGGCCCGTCATCGATCGCCTGGGATCCCGCCGATGCGAGCGGTGCCGAGCGGCAACGGATCGTGCTCAACTCGTTCCAGGCGTCGATCGCCGGCGGCACCGACGAGATCCAGCGCAACATCATCGGCGACCGCGTGCTCGGTCTGCCTCGCGAGCCATCCGTCGACAAGGGCGTTCCGTTCAAGGACCTCAAGGTCGGCACACAGACGGCCTGATCGGTCCACCGGCGGCTCCCGCTCGTCGGCCGCTGCGCGAGTTCCCTACCCTCACGGAGATCACCGCAGGGGGCAACATGACCGACACCGCAACCACGAGCGCGCTCAGCGACGCGGAGGCCGCCGCGTTCCGCCGGCGCTGCGTCGACTTCATGGAGTCACGCCCGACACCGAGAGGTGCGCCGACGTTCGAGCAGTCGCGACGGTTCCATGCCGACGCGGCGGCCGCCGGCCTGGGCGCCGGCGTGCCGTACCCGACCGAGTACGGCGGCGCCGGACTGACCCTCGCTCACGACAAGATCTGGCGTGAGGTGAAGGACGCCTACCCCGTGATGGAGACCGACTTCGTCATCAGCCACGGCATGTGTCTCCCGATGGTCAGCGATCACGGCACCGACGAGCAGAAGCGGAGATTCCTCCCCGATCTCATCTCCGGCCGGGCCCTGTGGTGTCAGATGTTCTCCGAACCCGGCGCCGGCTCCGACGTCGCCAGCCTGCAGACCAAGGCCGAACTCGACGGCGACGAGTGGGTGATCAACGGCCAGAAGGTGTGGACGACGCTCGCGCACAAGTCCGACCATGGCCTCGTGGTGGCCCGCAACGACCCCGACCAGGTCAAACACGCGGGCCTGTCGATGTTCATCCTCGACATGCGGGCGCCCGGCGTCGAGATCCGTCCGATCCACCAGATCAACGGTGAGTCGCACTTCAACGAGGTGTTCTTCACCGACCTGCACATCCCCCGGGACCGGCTGCTCGGAGAACTGAACACCGGGTGGAAGCTGGCGACAGCGATGCTGATGTACGAGCGGGTCGCGATCGGCGCGGGCGGCGGCGGCATCAACACCCCGATGTCCGACCTGCTCCGCAAGTACGCCACGTCGTCGGGAGTCATCGACGATCCCGTCGTGCGCGACCAGATGATGCAGGTGTATTCGATGGAGACGACGAAGTCGCTGATCGCGATGCGAACACGTGCGGAGATGAAGGCGGGGAAGACCCCGGGTCCCGGCGGCTCACTCGGCAAGCTGTACGGCTCGGTCATCGCGTGGAAGGTGCGCGAGATCGCCCTCGAGATCGCCGGTGCGGGTTCGATCGCGTGGACCGACGACGATCCGCACGGCGGGTCGGCCCAGAGCCTGATCCTGCGCAGCTTCGCGTCGGGCATCGCGGGCGGGACCGACGAGATCCAGCGCAACATCATCGGCGACCGCGTCCTCGGACTCCCACGGGAACCAGCGGTCGACCGCGGCGTCCCGTTCCGCGAGTTGAAGGTCGGAACCCAGACCTGACCGATCCCGGATCGCCACGGGACCCCTCCGACCATCTACGGTGACCAGCGTCACCATCTGGGGGGATGTTCATGACCGAAACCGCGCCAACCGATCATCGGCTCTCGACGCGCCGCATGGCCGAGTTCGTGGCGAACGGTTACCTGCGCTTCGACGCGATCGTCCCCGCGGACATCAACGAGCGCGCGATCGAGGAAATGGGCCGCCTCGCCGCCGAGCGGTTGCTCCCGGAGGGGATGAAACCACCGCATTCACTGACCCCGCTCGACGAGTGCTACCCGCCGCCCTCGGCGATCGGCGAGTACCTTCGCCTCCCCCAGATTCGCGGCATCATCGAATCGTTGGTCGGCGCGCATCCCGTCTTCGATCACGACTGGGTGCACCACATCCCCGGCGGGGGGAGCTACGTCCAGCCGCTGCACGTCGACGCTGCGACCGACACGGCCGACCCGACGTTCGACATCCAACTCTTCTGGTATCCGGCTGCGGTCGCGGCGGGCGAAGGTGGAACCCGCTTCGTCCCCGGCAGCCACCTCACCCGCGTCCGGTCGTCGGGCCTGCACCGGTACCAACACATCGTCGGCGAGCAGCAGGTCGCGTGCGACGCCGGCACGGTCTTCGTCTTCCACCACGGGCTCTGGCACGCTGGCCAACCGAACCCGGGCGACAACGATCGTTGGCTCCACAAGATCCGGCTCAACCCGACCGAGCGGCAGGTTCGCCGGTGGGACACCAGCGACTTCGACACGATCCAGAGCCCGCGCACGGACCACGTCTTCGCCCGAATGCAGCCCGGCAGCGTCGCCGAGATCTTCCGCACCTGGCACCCGTGGATGGGGATCACCGAGTATCGCAACGACCAGATGCAGCGGGCACTGCTCTGGCGCTATCTGACGGGCGACGACGACTTCGACGTCGACTACTACCTGACGCGGCTCGAAGGACGTTCGCAACTGCTCGAGGATCGGGCGTGACGTGACCGAACGTCAGCAGGTGCTCTACCTCTGGACGGAGGGGTCGTCGCTGGACGAGAAGGTCGTGGGCTGGGCGTTCCACGACGGGACGGACGGTGCCGGGCCCCAACTCCCCGACGCCGAACGGCCCGGGCACGCGCCGTACCCGACCGGGCTGCGGGCGCTGCAGGACGGGTGGATGCTGCTGCAATCGGCGCAACTCGTCCCGACGGCGCCGGGCCAGGAGCACATGAATGCATACCTCGAGTACGAATTCGTCTTCGAGCGACGCATCCGGCTCGCATGACGACGATGGCGCGGCACCCGTGGAACTCCGAGTTCGACTGGCAACGACCCGGTACCGAACCGCGCCACCTCACCCCCCACCAGGTCGACGGCTTCCACCGCAACGGTTGGCTGGTCGTCGAGCGGCTGATCGACCCGGCGACCGTCGGAGAGCTGATGGCCGACCTCGACGCGATCGCGGAGGAGACCGCCGAGTTCGTCCGGTCGCAGCCCGACTCCCGCTTCCTGCTCTCCGAATCAGGTGCCGTCACGTTCGCGGCGCACCTCGTCCCGCGTTCCGACGCAGCGCGACGGATCAGCCGGTCGCGGCCGATCACCGACCTCTGTCACGATCTGCTGGGACCCGACGTCAGGTTGTACTGGGACCAGCTCGTCTACAAGCATCCCGACAAGCCCAGAGAGTTCCCGTGGCACCAGGACAACGGGTACTCGTACGTCCAGCCGCAGCAGTACCTCACCGTCTGGCTGGCACTCACCGACGCGACGATCGACAACGGCTGCCCCTGGGTCGCGCCCGCCGAGCACACCCGCGGAACGTTGGCACACCACTACGTGCACCCGCTCGGATTGTCGTGCTTCGACGATCACCCTGACGCGACCCCCGCTCCGGTGCACGCGGGCGGAGCCGTCGTGTTCTCGTCGCTCACACCCCACCGCACCGGTCCGAACACCACCGGGTCCACGCGCAAGACCTACATCCTCCAGTACGCGCCCGACGGCGCCGAGGTGCTGCGCGGCGACCCCGGGACCGGGCCGCCGACCGAGCGGGTCCCGCAGGACGATCCCGCGCGGCAGTACACGGTCCTCCGCGACGGTGTTGCCGTCGGAGCACAACCGTGAAGCCCCCCGACTGGACGGATCGCGTGTCGTGGCTGGTGTGGCCGGTCGCGCTCGTCGTCATCCAGCAGATCTGGTTTCCCGCACCGGCGGGAGCGCTGTTCGCCGGACTGATCCTCGGGCTGATCACCAGCCTCGTGTCGCTCGGCATGTACCTCGTGTACCGCGCCAACCGCGTCCTCAACTTCACCGCGGGCGAACTCGGGTTGCTGCCCGCAGTGCTGTCGGTGATGCTGATCCTCGAGTCGGGCCTCGGTTGGTATCTGGGCTTCGGCATCGGGTTCGCGGCAGCCGCCGTCCTCGGCGTGGCCGTCGAGTTCCTGATCATCCGCCGGTTCTTCGACGCTCCGCGGCTGGTGGTCACGGTTGCGACCATCGGCGTCGCCCAGCTGCTGGGCGTCGCCGCGCTCTTCCTCCCCGGTTGGTGGGGCGCACGGGTCCAGTCACAGCGGATCGACGCGCCGTTCGAGATCGACTTCGAGATCGGGTCACGGGTGTTCAACGCGAATCACGTCGTCGCCCTCGTCATCGCACCGCTCGCGATGCTCGCGGTCGGCCTGCTGCTGCGCTCGACCCGCCTCGGCATCGCGATCAGGGCCGCTGCCGAACTGCCGAACCGCGCCGCGATGCTGGGCATCCCGGTCAAGGGTCTGCAGAGCGTCGTGTGGTCGGTGGCGACGATCCTCGGCTTCATCGCGCTCTTCCTCCGAAGCGGGATCTACGGCCTCCCGGTCGGCGGTGCGCTCGGTCTGCTGCTGCTCCTTCGCTCGCTCGCGGCGCTCACGCTCGGCCGCTTGATCCACCTGCCCACCATCATCGCCGCATCGATCGCACTCGGCGTCCTCCAGGAAGCGGTCGTGTGGAACTCCGGCTCGATCGAGGCCGAGGCGAAGATGGCAGCGATCACGGGCGTGGTGATCGTCGCCGGCCTGCTGTTCCGCCGGACCCGTGGCATGCGCTCGGAGATCGACACGTCGTCGTGGCAGTACGCCGGCGACGTCCGCCCGATCCCAGACGCGTATCGGTCGATCCCGATCGTGCGGATCGGTCGCGTCGTCGGGATCGCAGCCGTCGGGATCGCCTTTCTCGCGTTCCCGGCCGTGTTCGGGACCACGGTCGTCGTGCGGATGGCGTTGATCCTGCTGTTCGCGATCACGTTGATGTCGCTCGGCGTCCTCACCGGTTGGGCAGGACAGATCTCGCTCGGCCAGCTCGCCTTCTCGTCGATCGGTGCCGCCACCAGCGCGTGGCTGACGCAACGGTGGCACTGGGACATCACGCTCGCGACCCTCGCCGCAGGCACGATCGGAGCACTGGTGTCGCTCGTCGTCGGTGTACCGGCGCTACGACTGCGCGGGGCGTATCTCGCGGTGACGACGCTCGCCTTCGCGATCACGGTCAGCCAGTACTTCCTCAACCCACGCTTCTTCGACTGGCTCCCGACGGGCCGGATCGAACGCAATCCGATCTTCGGGGTGATCGACTGGTCCTCGTCCAGCGCGATCTACTACGTCTCGCTGATCACCATGGTCCTCGCGTTCGTCGCGGTGCGCGGGATCCGCAACAGCCGGACCGGTCGGGTCCTGATCGCGCTGCGCGACAACGAAGCCGCCGTCGAGTCGTACGGCGTCAGCCCGGTCCGGGCGAAGCTGACCGCGTTCGCGATCTCCGGGTTCCTCGCCGCGTTCTCCGGATCGATCTTCGTCCACCACCAGCAGGCACTCGTCGTCGAGGACGCCCAGTTCAACCTGCTGGCGTTCTCCGCCGGCGTGATCGGCGGACTGGGCAGCCCGCTCGGTGCCTTTCTCGGCTCGCTCTACTTCAACGGCACCTTCTTCTGGCTGAAGGGCGCATGGCGGATCCTGGCGAGCGGCATCGGGTTGCTCGGAATCCTGCTCGTCGCGCCCTCGGGTCTCACCGGACTCTGGTACGACCTCCGGGACCTCACGCTCCGCTGGCTCGGCGCCCGCCGCGGGATCGTCGAGGGTGATCGCGCCGAGGACCTCGTCGACGACGACGGAGACACGGACGATTCGATCGGCCAGGCCGGCGTCGCCACACCGTCGGCAGGCGCAGACCTCGACGCCACGGGAACCGCGGACGCCGCGGTCGAGGCGGCGACGACATGACCGAGACGCTCGTTCCCGGCGTCGCGCCCGACGGAGACCCGACGCCCGAGCAGGGATGGCTGCGTTCGATCGCCGGCGACGGCCCGATCTACGCGCTGCTGATCCTGTTCGGGCTGAACGCGGTGGACGAACTCGATCGGACCGCGTTCGCGGTTCTCGCTCCCGAGATCCGCGACGAGTTCGCGCTCGGCTTCACCGGGTTGCTCACGCTCATCGCCGCGGTTCTCGCGTTCGCCCTCGCACTGCAGGTGCCGATCGCCGGGCTCGCCGACCGCTACCCGCGCGTCCGGATCGCGCTGATCGGGGCGACGGCGTGGGCCTGTTTCTCGTTCATGACCGGCCTCGCGACCACCATCGTCATGCTCGGCATCGCCCGGTCCGGCTCCGCGATCGGCAAAGCGGTCAACGATCCGACACACAACTCGTTGATCGCGGACTGGTACGAGCCCGGCCACAGGCCGAAGGTGTACAGCTTCCACCGCGCCGCCAACGCGGTGGGCGCGATCGTGGGGCCGATCGCCGCCGGTCTCCTCGCGTACCGGTTCGGATGGCGTGCGCCGTTCCTCGTCTTCGCGATTCCGACGCTCGTCCTCGTCGTGCTCGGCCTGCGCTTGCGCGAACCGGTCCGCGGCGCCCACGAACGCCGACTGGCCGGCGGCGACGAAGAGGCGGTCGCGACCGAGGAGACACCACCGTCGTACGCCGAGGCGTGGCGGATGTGCTGGAAGATCGAGAGCCTCCGGCGGATCTTCGTCGCGATGCCGTTCCTCGCGGTGTCGCTCATCGGCTTCGGCACCCTCGCGTCGCTGCTCTACGCAGAGGCCTACGGCCTCGACGAACGCGCCCGCGGCATCGTCGCCGCAACGTCCGAACCGGGCCAGCTGATCGGCCTGTTCATCGGTGCGAGCATCGCCACCAAGCTCCTCGCACGGGACCCGAGCCTGATCCTCAAGTTCCTCGCCGTGGTTTCGGCGGTCACGTCCGCTCTCTCACTGGTCTTCGCCGTCGTCCCGAACCTCGCCGTGGCGATCGTCGTCAACTTCCTGATCGCGCTGTGCCTCGCGATCGTCGGGCCCGGCATCCTCGCCTCGCTGTCGCTCGCGATCCCGCCGCGTGCGAGGTCGATGGGCTTCTCGATGGCCTCGCTGTGGATCCTGCCCGGCCTGCTGATGCTCCCGTTCATCGGATGGATCGCCGACTCGTGGGGGATCCGGACCGGGATGGCGATGATGGTCCCCGTCTTCCTCGTCGGGGGCCTCGTGATCGCGAGCGGCGGCAACGTGATCGACAACGACATCGCGCAGGTGCGCGCCACGGCCCTCGCTCGGGCCGAGGTCATGAACCAACGACGCCGCGGCGAGGTCAAACTCCTCCTGTGTCGTGGCGTCAACGTCGGCTACTCGGGAGTACGGGTCCTCCACGACGTGGACCTCGAGATCGACGAAGGCTCGGTCGTCGCGCTGCTCGGCACGAACGGAGCGGGCAAGTCGACGCTGCTCCGGGCCATCTCCGGTGTCGTCGAAGCCGACCAGGGGGCGATCATCTTCGATGGTCGCGACGTCACCCACGCGCCCCCGAACGAGATCGCCGGGCACGGAATCGTCCAGATCCCCGGAGGCCAGGGGGTGTTCCCCGGGCTCTCCGTCCGGGAGAACCTGGACGCAGCCGGATGGCTCAACCGTCGAGATGCGGCGGCGTTGGAGGCCGGGGTCGCCACGGTACTGCAGACGTTCCCCGGCCTCGCCGACCGCC
Organism: Ilumatobacteraceae bacterium; assembly: GCA_963824025.1. Taxonomy (GTDB): domain Bacteria; phylum Actinomycetota; class Acidimicrobiia; order Acidimicrobiales; family Ilumatobacteraceae; genus Ilumatobacter_A. The sequence continues at coordinate 64,476 of CAWGNY010000009.1, read as the reverse complement.
TCGACGAGCCGGCGGCGAACCTGTCCGGCGGGCAGCAACAGATGCTGGCGTTGGGGATGAGCTTTCTCGTGACCCCGCGTCTGCTGATGATCGACGAACTGTCACTCGGACTTGCCCCGGTGATCGTCGAACAGCTGTTGGCGATGGTGCGCAAGATCGCGGCGAGCGGCGTGACGATCATCCTCGTGGAGCAGTCGGTGAACGTGGCGCTCGAACTCGCCGACACCGCGTACTTCATGGAGCGTGGCCGGATCCGCTTCCACGGCCCGACCGCCGAACTCGTCTCACGCGACGATCTGCTGCGATCGGTGTTCCTCGGCGACACCGCCGAATCGGCGACGTCGCCGAACGGATCGTCGGACGGCGCGACCGCTCCGCCCGTCGACGGACCGGCGGACGCGTCGATGGCGCTGTCGGTCCGCGGGCTGTCCCGTCGGTTCGGCGGGCTCGCGGCCGTCAACCAGGTCGACGTCGATGTGGCCGAGCGCGAGATCGTTGGCTTCATCGGCCCGAACGGGGCCGGGAAGACGACGCTGTTCGACCTGATCGGCGGCACGACGCCGGCCGATGCGGGCCGAGTCGAACTCGGTGGCCACGACCTGACGTCGGCCACGGCGAGCGAACGGGCTCGGAGCGGCCTCGGTCGATCGTTCCAGGACGCCCGTCTGTTCCCGTCGCTCACCGTCGAGGAGACGATCGCGGTTGCGCTCGAACGGTGGGTTCCGTCGCGCGATCCGGTGTCGGCCGCCCTGCATCTGCCGTCGGCGTTCGACAGCGAAGCCGAGGTCGACCGCCGCGTGGCCGAGTTGATCGAGCTGATGAACCTCGGCCCGTATCGCCGCAAACGGGTGCGCGAGCTGTCGACCGGCAGCCGCCGCATCGTCGACCTCGCGTGTGTCGTGGCCCACCGACCGACGGTCGTCCTGCTCGACGAACCGTCGAGTGGGATCGCTCAGCGCGAGGTCGAAGCCCTCGGCCCGGTGCTCGAACGAATGCGCACCGAGATGGGCTCGGCCCTCCTGGTCATCGAACACGACATGAACCTGCTCCGGACGATCGCGGACCGGATCGTCGCAATGGACCAGGGATCGGTGATCGCCGTGGGCCTGCCCGACGACGTCCTGGTCGACGCCACCGTCGTCGCGTCGTACCTCGGCACCGACCCGGCGGCGATCCATCGCTCGAACACGTCGACGAGCAGCTGACCCGATCACGGCCACCGACCCGACCACCATCGACCCCATCAACGAGGAGCCACCATGCAACCCGCATCAGCAGAAGGTTCGAACAGCGACACCGGACGTGCCCTCCGGCGGTACGGACCGATCGCCGCGATCGCCGTGACCGCCCTGGTCGTGATCGGCATCGTGCTGGCCGGGGGAGGTGACGACGCCGAGGCGCCGTTGGTCAGCGACGACACGACCGAGCGGGACGCGCCCGAGGACACCGCCGCGACGACCGACACGCAGACTGCCGCGGCCGAGGGCGACACCGGGACACCCGACACCGGAGCATCCGACACCGAGGCACCGTCCGAACCGGACGCGCCGGTCGAGAGTCCGCTCCCCGACGGCGTGATGAGTTTCAGCGTCGCGCGAGATCTCGGGCTCGACGTCGACTTCGGCGAACGCTGCGACACCGAGTCCGGGCGGGTGAAGGTGCAGACGTTCTTCGCACCCGAGTGCTACGCGCCCTTCGAGGGCGACAACGGCGGTGCGACCGCCCGCGGGGTCACCGAGGACACGATCAGGATCGTCCAGTGGGTGAGCCAGGAGCAGGACCCGATCCTCGAGTTCATCACGTCGGCGATCCTCAACGACGACACCAACGCCGAAGACGAGGCAACGCTGCGCGGCATGATCGAGTACTACGAGACCTACTACGAGACCTACGGTCGCTCGGTCGAACTCATCGTCGTCGAAGGGTCGGGAGCGATCACCGACGCCGCCGCCGCACGAGCCGACGCGGTGCGGATCGACGAGGAACTCGATCCGTTCATGGTGTGGGGCGGACCGCTCCTGACCGATGCGTTCGCCGAGGAACTCGCTGCGCGCGGCATCCCGTGCTTCAGCTGCGGGCCCGGTCAGACCAAGGAGTGGTACGCGGACAACGCGGGGCTCGCGTACACGGTGGGCAAAGGGCCAGACCAACTCGACCTGCTCGTCGCCGAGTACATCGGAAAGCGGCTCGCGGGCGACCCGGCCGTCCACGCGGGCGACGCATCGATGCACGGAACCGAGCGCGTGTTCGGGCGCATCTGGATCGAGTCGAGCGCCGACTCGATCACGGCGAACGACCGCTTCGAGGGATACGCCTCCGACAACGGCTTCGACATCGCCGAGTCGCAGAGCTACGCGCTCGACCCGGCGACATTGCAGGAATCGGCGGCGAACGTGATCACCAGGATGAAGGAGGCAGGCGTGACGTCGGTGATCTTCAACGGCGACCCGATCGCTCCTCGCGAGTTCACCAACGAGGCGACAGCGCAGGACTACTTCCCCGAGTGGATCGTCACCGGATCGGTGCTCGTCGACACCGCCGCGTTCTCGCGGACGTACGACCAGCAGCAGTGGGCACACGCATTCGGCGTGTCGAACCTGTCGGCACGCGTCGACCGAACGATCGGCAGCTCGTACGCGATCTACGAGTGGTTCCAGGGGGAGCCGCCACCGGCCCCTGACAACATCGGGGTGATCACCCCGGTGCCGAACACGTTCTACGCCTTCCTGCAGGCGACCGGCCCGAACCTCACGATCGAGACGTTCAACCAAGCGGCATTCAGCGGGGCGCCGACGCCACGGGCGCTGACGGGCGCGTCGTTGTCGTGGGGGATCCAGGGCATCTGGCCCGACGACTTCGAGCCCGACTACCGCGGGGTCGACGACATCACCGAGATCTGGTGGGATGCCGAAACGACCGGCCCCGACGAGATCGACCGGGAGGGCAGCGGCCTGTGGCGCTACGTCGACGGCGGTGTGCGCTACAAGCCGGGAGAAATCCCCGAGGGGCCGCCGAAGGCATTCGTCGAGGAGGGGTCGGTGACGATCTACACCGAGCCGCCCCCGGAGGAGGCGCTCCCCGAGTACGAGCCGATCCGATGATCGCACGATTGCGCGCACTCAGCTGACGCGCGGTTCAAGTCGCATCCGAAAATCGCCGATACTTCCACAGCATGGAGCGCGCAACGGCCGTCGACCGCGAGGTCATCGACCGCGCCCGCGCCGGTGATCGTGATGCGTTGGCCGATCTCTGGAGGACCTACCAGCCACAGATCCTCCGGTTTCTCCGATCGTGCGGCTCGACCTCGCCGGACGACGTCGCGAGCCAGGTCTGGATCGAGGTGGGCCGGTCACTCACGCGATTCGACGGCGACGGCCGCGACTTCCAACGCTGGATCTTCACCATCACCCGCCGACGCGACATCGACGACGCCCGACGCTCGCAGAGACGACGTGAGATGTCCACCGGCGATGTCGAGGACCGACTCGTCGACATGTCGGTCGACTCCGCCGACGGCGCGTTTCCGCTCGAGACGGCGGTCGAACTCGTCGCATCGCTCCCACGACAGATGGCCGAGGCGATCATGCTCCGCGTCGTGCACGACCTCGATGTCGGAGCCGTCGCCGAGATCATGGACGTTTCGGAGGGCAACGTCCGGGTGCTCGTCCATCGCGGTCTCACCAAGCTCCGGGCCCGCATCGAGGAGCGCCGGACCGCCACGTCCACGACCCGGCCGGCTCGTCACTCGGGGCCAGGCATCCGACGGGCCGCCGTCTCCGCCGATGAATTTTCGGAATGAGGTGTAACGGATGGCCGATCCGGATCGATCTTCTGGTGTGAGTGACGACATCCAACGACTCGTCGAGTCGCTTCGCAGCCCGGGCACGCCGTCCGAGCTCGGCTCCGAATCACTCTCCGTCGATGCACTCGTTTCGGCGCTGACCACGAAGGAAACCCCCATGACACCTCGGCTCACCGGAAAGGCTCGCGTCGCGTCGTTCATCGCTGCCGGCATCATCGGATTCGGCGGCGTCGCCGCAGCAGGGCCCGCCGTCCTCGATCAGATCGACAACACGCCCGACGAACCCGTGACCATGGATGAACCCGTCACGACGGACGCCCCCGTCACCACCGACGAACCCGTCACCACCGACGAACCCGTCACCACCGACGCCCCGGTGACGACCGACGAACCCGTCACGACCGACGCCCCGGTGACGACCGACGACCCGGTGACGACCGACGCCCCGGTGACGACCGACGCCCCGGTGACGACCGACGCCCCACGGGTCGATGATCCCGACACCGACTTCGACGAACGAGAGTGCGCCGACGGCAACCACGGCAAGACCGTGAGTTCGATCGCACGGTCGGATGGACGCACCTCACAGGATGTCGTCGATGCCGCACATTCCTCATGTGGCAAGGACGGCGACGAACGCGAAGCCGATGACGACGGTGACGAGACCGAGGTCGACGACGACGGATCCGACGACGATGATGCCCGCCGCCACGACGAGAACGGCAACGGGAACAACGGCAACGGCCGTGGCGGGAACCACGACGACGGGAGCAAGGCCGGCGGTGGGAACAACAACGGCGGCGGAAACAACGGAAATCGCGGGAACCACGGCGGCGGAAACAACGGCGGTGGCGGGAACCACGGTGGCGGAAACAACGGCGGTGGCGGGAACCACGGCGGCGGGAAGGGCGGCGGTCGCGGCGGCGACTGATCCGGGCGTGGCGGCGTCCGGATCGTGTGCGGTGGGGTCACTCTCGCGCAGGATCCGTACGTTGCCCGCATGAGGGACGACCGTCGCGACGCCGTCTTCCCGCCCGGGTTCTTCTCCCGCCAGGACGACACGGACGACGCCACGTTCTACGCGTTCGACCGCTTCGTCACCCACATCGACGCTGGTGCGATCACCGCGGTGGGTGAACTGTACGACGAACTCCGGCTCACCGGCGATGTCCTCGACATCTGTTCGTCGTGGGTCTCGCACTTCCGGTCCAGGCCGCGGCGCCTCGTGATCACCGGGATGAACGCCACCGAACTCGCGGCGAATCCCATGGCGGACGAGTGGCTCGTCCTCGACCAGAACGCCGCTCCGGGTCTGCCGTTCCCCGACGCCTCGTTCGACGCGGTGACGTGCTGCGTCTCGGTCGACTACCTGACTCGCCCGCTCGAGGTGTTCGCAGCTGTGGCACGAGTGCTTCGACCAGGCGGGACGTTCGTCTGCACGTTCTCGAATCGGTGCTTTCCGACCAAGGCGATCCGCGGCTGGTTGTCGACCGACGACCGAGGACGATGCGCAATCGTCGCGACCTACTTCGACCTGACCGACGGCTTCGGCGAACCGCTGGTCCAGCACCGCAATCCCGGATTGTCCGGTGATCCCTTGTATGCGGTGTGGGCGCGACGAGCCGTCGCCGCACGCTGAGGCTGTCGATCAGTCCTCGGCGTCGACCCACGGGGTGAGGTCACGCCCGATGAGTTCTTGCAGGCGAAGGGTGTCGTCGCGGTAGATCGACCGAAGCGTCGAACTCAACTCGTCCTCGACCTGCGGCTTCCCGCTGCCGAGATACTTGTTGCGCGTCCGAACCGCGAAACCTCGCAGTCGGGGCGGGGCCATGGCCCGGGCACGTTTCATCACCGGGTTGGCCGTCGTGAACGCCCGGAACAGCTTCTGGTTCTTGGGGACGACGCTGGCGTTGAACGCTTCGGTGGTCGGCAGCGTGAACGAGGAGTCGATTCCGAGGTGGCCGTACACGGACTTCATGACGCCGGCGGGATCGTCGCGGAGATCCTCGAAGAGGAAGAGCGCGAACTGATCGCGATCGAACAACTCGAACCAGCGGGTCAGATGCGCATGGTAGAAGCCGGCGCGCACCCAGATCTCGGGCTCCGAGACCGTGACCTCGGGCATGCCTTGCGTCGCTGCAACCTGGACCGCCCGCTGGAACTCCTCGTCGAGCGTCCGCCCTTCGCCTCCGACAGGGAACTCGACTCCCTGCTCCGCATAGATGCGTTTGGCGTGGACGAGATGGGAGTAGGCGCGCTCGGCTGGGTCACGCAGGATCACGACGAACTTCGCGTCGGGGAAGTACTCGTGCAGGTGCCACGCCGCCGTGGGGTGGCCGAGGTAGATCGCCGATGCCTCTCCCAGACGGGACTCGTTCGAGGCGCCGCTGAACAAGCCCTCGTAGACCGGCAGTTCGGCAGACAGATACTCGTTCCTCTGTGCGTCCTCTCGGAGCACTGCGGGGGTCGACCCTCCACCCATCGGGTGGACTTCGTCCCACGCGGGCTGCGCGAAGAAGTCGGGTTCCTTGGTGGTACTCATGCACACGTCCGGATGAGCGTGCAGGTACTCGTATACGGAAGTGGTCCCGGAGCGTGGCGCTCCGATGACGAAGAAGTTGGGAAGCATGTCCGCCTTGCCTGGTGAGTTGGTGGTCCGAGCCCGTCGCAATCTGCACGGGCCATCTCTCGACGGCACCCCGTCGCACAGGGTGCGAGTCTACCAGCCGAAAGTTCTCGCGCGCAGGGACAGCGGCGGATGCCGGGCGCTCCCCGGGTCGTCCACTCCTCACGTCACCGGATGTCCTCCGTCCCGGGGTCGTTCAGGTCGGTGGCCCCAGCTCCAAGCGGCTGATCGACCACGCCGGGAACGACACGGTCGTCGGCGTGTCGAGAACCGGCAACTCCACCGATTCGGAGGGCGTCAACTCGGTCGCATCGAGTTCGTCGGCGGAAACGGTGTCGAGGGTCCCGCCGAGGGAGCCCGCGTCGCTCACGATCTGGAGGGTCGGCGTGACGGCCTCGTCGCCGAGATTGATCACGATCACGGTGAGTCGCCCGTCGTCGTGTCGTGTCGGATACACGTGCAGGTCACCGTCGACGGTCGCCGGGAGCAGGTCCGAACCGACTGCGGACCAGGCGCGCATCGCCTCCCCCTGCGGGTACGGGTCGTACGTCTCGGCGTCGACCAGCCCGTAGTCGGTGCCCGAATTGGTACGGCCGTTCGCGAGGTTCCACTGGTTGCCGATGGCCACCCCGCCCACTGCGAACTGCCCGATGGTGTCGGCGATGAAGAGGGCGTTCTGCGCTGTCGTCATCGACTGCTCCGTGTCGCCACCCTCGAACGCGACGAGATTGTACTCGGTCACCGCGATCGGAACATCGGGGCCGAGTTCTCCGCGGACGCTGGCGATCAGCCGGGGCCACAGCTCCGCGGGCCGCCGCAACGCCTCGTCGCCCGATGGCGACCGGTCGAAGCCGTAGCCGTGGACCACGTAGAAGTCGAGGTCGTCGCCGGAGGCGGCGATCACCTCCTCGCCGAATCCGCCCCACTCCGACGGTGGCGCGACACCGACCGCACCGACCTGGACATCGGGGTCGACAGCGATCATGGCCTTCCGGATCGCGAGGTATCCGTCGTGGTCCTCGTCGCCGAGCACGTACTCGGTACCGTCGCAGGTCCACACGTCCTCCCAGCCGAAGTCGGCGCACCGCTCACCTCCTGCGTCCGGGCGACCCCCGTACACCTCGTTGCCGACCTCCCACAGGCCGATCTCGGCGGGCTCGGGGTTGCCGTTGTCCACCCGCAACTGTGCCCACTTCGCCACGGTTCCCCAGTCCACGCCGTTCCGATCGGTACCGATCGATCGTGTATCGCTCGGATCGCCGTTGAAGAACGCAACCGCTGCGGCGGCCGCCTCGGCGGTCTCGTTGACATTGACCGTCCAGGACCCGGCGATTCCCGTGGCGTTCATGAATCCGATGAAGTCCGTCGGGCGCGCCGCCCACGGCCAGAAGCACCGGTCCTCGTCTCGCTGCTCACAGCCCAGCCAGTCGTACGCGTTGCTCCAACTCCCGCCGGGCATGCGCAACAGCGTGACACCCATGTCGACAGCGCTCGCTCGGTATCCGGGGTCGGCGAGATTGCCCGGCCCGGCCCAGGCGGGGACGTTCGTGCCGAACAGGCGCGGATCGATCGGGAGCGACGCATCGTTCGCGTCGATCACGATGTCGGCGCTGACCCTGTCGTCTCCCGAGCACGAGACGGCGACCAGCGCAGACACGAGGACGAGCACGAGACGACGCATCACATTGCCACCGGGACGTCCCATTCGATCACCCACCCCCGATGATCGTACGGCTCGGGCCGACCTTCACGCTCGTCCGCCCATTCCGTCGGACGAGCCGGCGAACCAGTCCCGGCGCGCTGCGACGGATCAGGCGTTCACCATCGAGCACGAATGGGATGGTCCTACGTCGGATCGACGAACAACGACGGGATGTCGGAACCTTCGCGGAGCGCGCCGAGGATCCCGTCGGCGGCGCGCAGCGCCTCGCCGATCGTGACGTCCATGTCCAGGTAGCGGTACGTGCCGAGCCGTCCCACGAACGTCACGCCGCGCTCGTCGGCAGCAGCGCTCAAGTACTGGGACAACAGCGACTTGTCGGTGGTGAGCCGGATCGGGTAGTAGGGGATGTCGTCGCCGTCGGCGAGCCGGCTGAACTCGCGGAAGCAGACGGTTCCCTCGTGTTCCTCCCAGGGAGCGAAATGCTTGTGTTCCGTGATCCGGGTGTACGGCACGTCGTAATCGCCGTAGTTCATGACCGAGCAACCCTGGAAGTCGCCGTCCGCACTGAACTCCTCGAAATCGAGCGTGCGATACCCGAGGCGCCCGAACCGATACCCGAACCAGGCGTCGAGCGGCCCCGTCCACACGACGTGATCGAACTCGTCGACTCGGTCCATCGGCAAGGGCGTTCGAAGATGGACGTCGATACGGGGGTGGTCGACGATCGCCTCGACGATTTCGGTGTAGCCGTTGCGCGGCATGGCCTGGTACGGATGGCTGTAGTACGAATCGTCGTAGTTGAACCGCACGGGAAGACGCTTCAGGATCGACGCGGGGAGTTCGGTCGGTTCGAGACCCCATTGCTTCTTCGTGTAGCCGTGGAAGAAGGCCTCGTAGATGGTGCGGCCCACGAACTTCAGTGCCTGCTCCTCGAAGTTCGCCGGTTCGTCGATCGACGAGTCCGCCTGATCGGCGATGAACCGGCGGGCCTCGTCGGGGCCCATCGCCCTCCCGAAGAGCTGATTGATCGTGAGCAGGTTGATCGGCATGAGATACACGCGGCCACCGACCGTGGTCCGCACGCGGTGGTTGAAGGGCACCATGTCGCCGAACCGGTTGACGTACTCCCACACCCGTTCGTCGTCGGTGTGGAAGATGTGGGGCCCGTAGCGATGCACGAGTACGCCGGACTCCTCGTCGCGCTCGGTGAAGCAGTTCCCGGCGATGTGATCACGGGTCTCGTACACGACCACGTCGTGGCCGGACTCGGCGAGCTCGCGTGCAATGACAGCACCCGAGAAGCCTGCACCGGCGATGCCAACTTTCATCAACGTTCCTCGCACCAACTCGGCGATGGGTGGTCAGGCCGCCTGTACGAATCCGGACGACATCTCGAGCGTCACCCACCGGCCACCCGAATCCCCGAAGACCCTATCGGGCCGAGAGCGCTGCCCGGTGGCCACCCGGGACACGACGACCCGCACCGGCTGAAGCATTCTTCCCGACGAGCGCCGCACGCGTGGACGAGATCTCGCGTATTCTCTGCTGCGAGCGACCGGCGGCCTCCGACGTGGCCGGGTTCCATCGCCGGACCGGGAAGGGCAGACGATGCAGAGGCTGCGGGACATCTTGGCGGACGCCAACAAGGTGCGAGACCACCTGCGGGCCAGGTGGGTCTTCCGTCACGCCACACATCAGGGTTCCCTCGTTCGTCTCCGAGGCCGCGCGCGAGTCGTCGCAGCCGGTCGGCTCAGCCTGGGAGAGCGAGTTCGGATGATCGGTCACGTGGTTCCGATCGAACTCGCAGTCGAGGACGGGGCCGAGCTGGTGATCGGCGATCGAACGTTCATCAATTACGGCGTCTCGATCGGGGCGACGCAATCCATCACGATCGGCGCAGAGTGCAACCTGGGTCCATACGTGAACATCGTCGACACGGATTTCCACGGCTTGGAGCCGGAGCGACGCCACGAACGACCGACGCCACGTCCGGTTCGCATCGGCGACAACGTGTGGCTCGGCGTCCGCGTGATCGTGTTGCCAGGGGTGTCGATCGGCGACGGATCGGTGATCGGGGCCGGAAGCGTCGTGACCGACGACATTCCACCGCGGTCGCTGGCGGTCGGAGCGCCCGCCCGGGTCATCCGATCGCTCTGACTCGGACAGCCGGCGCAATCAGCCCCTGCATCGGAGTGCGCCGGCGATCTCGCTTGCGTGGGCGCCGAACGCTCCGACGCCCACGCAAGCGGTGATCTCGTGCAGGCTGCTCTCCGGGACGACTGCTACGGCCGGGTGTCGAGGATGCGGGTGGGGGTGACGGCGTTGACGTTCGACGCGGGGATCACCGCGGCGAGATCGAGGATCACGTGATGCGCGAACACCGCACCGTCGTAGCAGACCTTGTTGTCCGAACCGACCTTGCTGAACGCCAGGTTCGGGTTCGGTGGGGTCCCCGCCGCGAAGTTCACCGACGACACCTGGGCACTGGGAGCACGACCGAACACCGGTGTCTCACCCGACGCCCGCAACGCGCCCCACCCCTGCCCTGCGGCTTGGGTGTTGGTGATGTTCACCACCGCCACGTCACCCGGCGACGCACCCGGCACCGCCACACACCGCGACGACGACGCCGCCACCTTCGACTGGTTCCGGGTGTCGAGGATGCGGGTGGGGGTGACGGCGTTGACGTTCGACGCGGGGATCACCGCAGCGAGATCGAGGATCACGTGATGCGCGAACACCGCACCGTCGTAGCAGACCTTGTTGTCCGAACCGACCTTGCTGAACGCCAGGTTCGGGTTCGGTGGGGTCCCCGCCGCGAAGTTCACCGACGACACCTGGGCACTGGGAGCACGACCGAACACCGGTGTCTCACCCGACGCCCGCAACGCGCCCCACCCCTGCCCTGCGGCTTGGGTGTTGGTGATGTTCACCACCGCCACGTCACCCGGCGACGCACCCGGCACCGCCACACACCGCGACGACGACGCCGCCACCTTCGACTGGTTCCGGGTGTCGAGGATGCGGGTGGGGGTGACGGCGTTGACGTTCGACGCGGGGATCACCGCAGCGAGATCGAGGATCACGTGATGCGCGAACACCGCACCGTCATAACAAGCCATCCCGTCCGAACCGACCTTGCTGAACGCCAGGTTCGGGTTCGGTGGGGTCCCCGCCGCGAAGTTCACCGACGACACCTGCGCCGCGACCGGACGATCGAACACCGGTGTCTCACCCGACGCCCGCAACGCGCCCCACCCCCGACCCGTCGCCTGGGTGTTGGTGATGTTCACCACCGCCACGTCACCCGGCGACGCACCCGGCACCGCCACACACCGCGACGAGAACGGCGAGATGAAGTTCGAGCCCGGCGGTACCGCGCCGCCCTGACCGGAGCTGTTGAGGATGATCGGGTTCTCCGCAATGCAGGGCCACCCGTCGTACCAGCCATCACCTCTGAATCGCACGTTCACACTCGTCGCCCCCGCGGGCACCGGCACGAGGTAGGAGGAAGCGGCTTCTTCGGTCGGGTTGCCCTCGCTGGTGGGCTGCTTCGCAATGGGCTGGAAGCCGGACCCGAAGTCGAGTTCGACGCGGCACACCCCGTCGAACATCAACCGGTCACCACCGAGTGCCGGCCGTTGGAAGGTCAGTGTGCGCACTTGGCCGGGGTTGGCGATCGCCCGCGACGGGGAGACCCGGTTCACGCCCACCGGAACCGCCGGCTCGAACTGGAAGTTGTCCCAGTGCCACGTGGCCGGCACGCCGGAGTTGTCCTTGGTGGGGTTGTACGCGTGGTGTCCCCACTGCAGGAAGCCCTGATCGAATCCGGGATCGGCGGCGAGGGTCTTGGAGCCCACCCCCGCCATCGAGAACCTGATCTGGCCCTGACCGATGCGCAGTTCCATCGCGGTCCTCGTCTTCGGCGAGAAGTCGAAGTTCGCCGGGACCAGCAGTTCCGTGGTCCTGACGACCTGGAAGTCCCGGATCACGGAGATGGTCCACCGCTCCGAACCGTTGCCACCGCGGACATGCACCGCGTTGCGCGGCAGTCCCTGGAACGCAGGCCCTTCGTGATCGATCGGAACGGCCAGCAGGTCGTCGATCGGTGTCAACCAGAAGTCGATCCAGTCCCGACTCGACATGGACAGGGTGGAGACGTCGAATCTGACGAAAGCGCTGGGTCCCGACAGGTCGAGTTCGGCGAGTGGCATCAGATATGTCGCGGCATACGACGGCGCCGCGCGAGCGGTCATCAGATGGTTCTTGCACACGTAGACGTACTCGTCCCACGTGTCGGCTCGATGGGTCGCCGGGGGAGCGGCACAGTCGGAACCGTGCTGCGCGTCGACCGGATCGCCGTTTTCCCACTGCTGATAGTCGGCGACCGCATTGGCCACGTGCCAACGCTCCGCGAAGATCGTGTCCGAGAAGTTCACGGGTCCTTCCCGATCGAGGTCGAAGGTCTCGAGGAAGGAACCGCTCTCCTGGGCGGCCACCGCTGCGTCCGGTGCGTCCGGCACCGGCTCCTCCGACCGCACGACGGACGGGACACCGAGCGCGCCCGAGACAGCACAGGCAAGCGCTATGGAAACGAAGATCTGTCGACGTGACATGTTGTACTCCTGAGCACCCGGCAGTCGGAGTGTCCGACGACCGATGGTCGTCGGCGGACTGCCGTGTTCGGCGGCGATGGTGGGACGGACTTCGATGGACCTGTCATCGGAGCGTACTCGCTCCTGTGTGAAGATCTCAACGAAATCTACACGTAATCGTCACATTTGTCTCGGATTCGACAGCTCCCCGCAACGCCGATCGGTCACACTCCGGGCTTGGTCGGCACCGACGTGGCGAGCTCGGGCAGCGGGGCCGTGCCGTCGTGGTCAGACGCGGCCACCGGAAAATCTCCACACCACGCTGCGGCAATGGCCAGGAACACCATGCTCCGAGCGTCCCAGGCGATGTCGACATAGCTGTAGACGAGGTACATGACCACGTAGGCGACCGCCCCCATCATGAGTGCAGCGTCGTTTCCTCGCCCGATGCGCACGACCTGTCGTGCACCGTGCTGGATCGTGCGGGCGGTCAGGAACAGCATCGCAACGAAGCCCACGATCCCCAGTTTCAACCAGACCCACAGGAAGCTGTTGTGGGGAATGTAGAGCCGGAACTCGAAGCCCGAGAGCGGGGGCAGCGGGTACGGCTGATAGAAGGGGTTGCCGAATCCGACGCCTGTCAGAGGAGCGGTCCGGATCGTGAACCAGAGGTTGAAGGCCTCGATCTGGCGGTACAGATCGGAACTCTGATCGACCTGCTCGAGCTCCTCTCCGGCGAAGACCGACTTGAAGGCCTGGGCACCGAGGCCGAACGACCCGGACGTGTTCCAGAACGCCACGAGATACGCCGTCGTCACGATCGCCAGCAGTGGCACCACGATCTTCAGCGAGCGCGGTCGGACACGCGCCAGCACGATCACCACCATGATCACGCCGACGCCGAACGCCACGGCGCCGGAACGGCGCTGCGACAGGACGAACACCCACGCAGTCGGGACCGCGGCAGCCAGGGTGAGGAGGCGGAGCCGGCTGCGTGCAGCCCGGGATCACGAACGTCGAGAACAGGATGATCACGAGTGCAGCGATGTGAATCGATGCCGAATGTTCCGTCAGGCGTTCGAGTTCGCTGCGTGCGGCGCCGGGGAGACCGCGATAGTAGTTGAGCGCCAAGAGAGAATGGAGGAGTACACCCGAGAAGGCGACGGCGAACAGCACTCGGAACTGCTTCCGCGTCTGGACGAGCTGAACGATCAACACGTACAGCACCGGCAGGTAGAGCATCGCCCGTCCCTCGAAGATTGCAATTCGAGTGTCACCCACGCCGACGGTGGCCCGAGCGAGAGCGAAGAGCACGAGCGCTCCGAAGATCAACATCGGTACGCCGAGGGCGCCCCGCCGGAAGGTCCACGTGTGACGGCCGTAGGACTGGAGCAACCACGCGAGAACCGTGACGCCCAGCATCAGATCGATCGGGGTGATCGTGAGCGCGTCACTGACGTACGAGATGGATTCACGGCTCGAGAAGTTCTTCGCGAACGGGTACCAGCCCGCGACCGCTTCGTCACCGACGAGCGTCAACAAGGTGACGGCGTACACCCCGACGACCGGGCGGATCATGGTCGCGATGATCAGCGCGAGGTAGATGGCGAGCGTGGTCGGAGCGGGATGCGGCGACCAACTCAAGCCGAAGTAGCCGAGCAGCACCGTCACGAAGATGGCCTGGATGAGGAGCCGCCACCAGATGCGTTGCCGCTGGTGCAGGGCCGCCTCGACGGTCGTGCATTCGTTGCGCCTCGAGGAACGACTGACGATCGAGAACACCGGCGGCCTCAGATGAACCTGCGGGCCGTGAATCCCAGGGCGACGGCCGTGCAGATCCCGATGAGCGTGAGCGTTCGAGGGGTGATGGGCGTCCGTCCGGCCGTCGCGACGGAGTACGCGAACAGCCCGACCACGAACGCCAACAACAGCTTCATCGGACGATGGTTGCCGCGGCGCCGTTCACGAACCGATCAGCCTGCGGACGATTGGAGGGACGGGCGACCGTGTCTGATTGAGGACAGCAGCCACGGGACGGGTGCCCCCGAGGTCGTCGAGCGCCGACTGCACCTGGCTCCGGGCGGCAACGCCCTGCTGCACGACCAGGACGACCTGGTCGGCGAACTGGCTGAGGCTGATCGCATCGCTGGTGGTGAGCACCGCCGGTAGATCGAGCACCAGATGGTCGAACCGATCAGCCAGTTCGGTCATCACCGCAGCGAGTTGCGGATGGTGAGCCAACGTCGGTCGTACCGCGCTCGGCGCGGAGCCCGCAGGAAGATAGGCGAAGCGGTCGCTCGGGAAGTCGAGCAGCACCGAATCGAGCGGTTTGTCCATCCACAGGACTTCATACAAGCCGTACACCGAGTCGTCGGGGCGGTACGAGCGTTCGTCGAAGGTCCACCAGTTGAGGTCGACGAAACACACGTTGTTGCCGGTGTCGTGCGCGAGCACCGTGGCGAACGTCCGGGCCAGGACACTCACACCCTCACCGCTCAGGGTCGACGTGAAGCCGATCGACTTCGGGAGATCGATGTCGCCCTCCTGACGCAACCGGGCGAGGAGATAGCGGACGCCGGCGGCCAGATCGGCGGGAGCGTACTGCAGAACGTTCCCGTCGTCGTCGGCGAGCACCAGTCCTCCGTCGGCGTCGACGGTGATCCTCGGGCGGGTATCCAGGGCCAGACCGGGGACGCCGGCTTCGGGGGGATCGATGCCGTCCGGCGACGGATCGGCCTCGTCGTCCCCCGTCCCGGCGGTGTGATCGTGGCGATCCTCGTCCCCGAGCGACGGCTCGGCCTCGAGGGCCTCGTCGTCCACGACGTCGTTCGCATCCCCGAGGTCGGGCTCGGCGACCGCATCGCCGTCCGGACCATCATCCGCGTCCGCGGCAGCGTCCGCGAGCTCGACGTCGTTCGCGTCCCCGAGGTCGGGGTCGGCGACCGCATCGCCGTCCGGACCATCATCCGCGTCCGCGGCAGCGTCCGCGAGTCCGACGTCCACCACCACTTGATCAGTTGCCACACCGTCGTCTTCGGCATCCGCGGCCCCGGACTCGACAGCAAATTCATCGAGGTCGACCGGATCGGTGTCCACCACGACCGCATCGTCATCGACGTCCACCGGATCGGTCGGCACGACGGGGGTGGTCGGCGCCGACACTCCCCCGAGCGTACGACCGCCAAACCCTCGTCGGCGCTTGTTCATGGCTGGGGGGCCCTCTCGAGCTTCACTGCGGGCACGTCGGCGATCACGTCGAATCCGAAGCGGGAACGAAGCTCCGACTGTGTGCGGATCGTCTTGTCCAGGAATGCTGCCACGATGACCAGGGCGGCGCTCAGCGCGGTACCGAGAACGGCAAAGGTCGCGATCGTGAGAACGGTGTCGCGCAGACCCTTGAGAGGAAATGTCGGCAGTGCCGGCGGGTCGACGACCCGCAGTCGCTGCGCGATGTCGACGCGTGCCTGTTCCGTGGCGAGCCGAGCCTCGTCCGCTCGCGCCAAGGCCGCACTCTGCTGCTCCTCGACACGGTCCACCGCCGACGACAGCTCGACGATGCGGGCCTGCTCCCCGGCCGGACGCTCACCGAAGGCGGGTTCGGGGTGCTCGGTCAGGTACTCGGCCAGGTTCTGTTCGGCTTCGGCGACCTGCGGGTCGTATCGGCCCGCCAGCTCTTCGTAGAATTCGACGGCGACGGCGCTCTGGCCCAGATCCTCCTCGATGACGGACTGGATGAAGGTCTCGATGGTTCCGGCTGCCAGTCGCTGCGACACGGCCGGGTCCTCGGTGACCGAGGAGACCGTCAACAGATTCGCTCCCTCGGGTTTGGCTCCGACGTGCGCACGAATCCACCCCAACGAGATCTCGTTGCTCTCGAGCGCGCTGACGAGACCGGCCTGCTCTGCAACCTTGGTGACGAAATCGTCGGAGAGCAGCTGCTCGTTGATCCGCTGCGACACCTCGGAGGCCGGGGTCGAACCGAACTGACTCTCGAGCCCCACCCCCGAGAGGTTCGACAGGAGAGTGCCGCTCGCCGCGCTGAGAATACCGCCGGATCGATACACCGCCGGCGCAGTCACCGCCGCGTACACGCCGAACGAGAGGCTCAGGATCAGAGGGAGGAGAAAAAGGAGTGGACGCCGAAAATAGGTGTCCAGCAATCGCTCTATGACACTGGTATCCATCGTCAGAAGAATCCCGTCCGCCCGAGTGACGACTCCGGCCCGGCTGGCCCGAGGCCTCGGATCGTGGAAAGTGTATCGAACTGATCCCGAGACGCAATGGGCATTCATCGAGTCCGCGGACGAACCTCCAGCCCGACGAGGACCGGATAGCCTGTCCAACCACAGGTGGAACAGTGAAGGCGGCACATCATGCAGATCCGGTTCGAGGGCGTCACACCCCGTGATCGGCACACGACCGGTCGGAAGTGCAGTCGTCCCGCCACGCATGTTCTCGCGAGACGCAGCAGGTCCCCCGATCCGCTCCGCTCGTCGACACTCCGGGGAGAACCCGCCGCGCAGGCGGCTCACCGACGAGCATCGACGGCAGACTGATGCCCGCTGATCCCGTGGTCGTCGTCGGAAGTGGGCCGTCCGGGGCGTCCGCCGCCATGCGCCTCGTCGAGCGCGGCGTCGACGTGGTGCTGCTCGACGCCGGCGCGCGGCAGCCGAGGGGACTCGTCGTCCGCGCTGCCGGCAACACCCTGTATCGGAAGATGGACACGTCCCTGTACTCGGACGATCGCCAAGCCGACGACTCCGATCCGGCCGTCGCCTGGTACTCCAGCCTGTCACTCGGTGGCCTGTCGAACTACTGGACATCGGCGGTTCCCCGATTCGCTCCGGAGGATCTCGTCGAGGGGGCCCGAATCGACGAGACGTTTCGATGGCCGATCACCTACGACGACCTCGTGCCGTGGTACGAGGTCGCCGAGCGCCTCCTGACGATCACGGCCGGCGCAGCGATCCCGGGGGTGCCGAGCAACGTCGCTCGCTATCATCACGAGCTCCCGCCCGACTGGCAACGCATCGCGGCGTCAGCCCTCGCTCGGAACCAGTCGGTGGGAGCGATCCCGATGGCAAAGGGCCGACCGTGGATGATCGCGCGCCGTGGCACCGAGTTCTCGAGCTACGACTGCGTGGTCCGGCCGCTCGAGCAGTCGCAGCGTCTTCGGGTCGTGCGGGGCGCACACGTCTCGAAGCTCCTCTGGTCCCCGACCGCCGGCCGGGTCGATCGAGTTCGCTATGTCGACGCCAGCGGGACCGACGTCGACCTGCGCTGCCGCGCCGTCGTGCTCGCCGCCGGCACGATCGACTCGACGGTCATCGTGCTGCGATCGACCTCCGCCACCTTCCCGCAGGGCGTCGGGAACTCACACGGTGTCGTCGGTCGGTACCTCCACGACCACCCTCGCGAATGGTGGTCGGCGAACACGAACCGATCACTCTCCGCACCGTCGCACCCCGTCTATGTCGCCCGACAGCCATACGACGACAGCTCCCCGCTGCTCGCCACCTCGCTGACCATCGGCCTGGCCGCACCCGCTGACCGACTGCGCACGTACTACCGCGGGAAGACGTCCCGATTCGGTGTCCAGGTCTTCGGCACGATGATCCCCACGCCCGAGATCGGGGTCTCGGTCGCCGACCTCGACGAACCCGACCCTCGGCGGGTGCGACCGACGATCCGGCTGCACTACGACGACGACGCCGTCCGGAATCTCGAATCCGGACGAGAACGATTCCGCGACGTGATGGCAACAGCCGGCGTGGACGTGAGCATCCCCGGTCCCTTCCACGAACTCCAACCCGGATCGTCCGTCCACTTCGGCGGATCCCTCCGCATGCACGCCGACCCGAGATGCGGAGTGCTCGACGCCTGGAACCGGATGTACGACGCGCCGAACGTCGTCGTCGCCGACATGAGTTGCTTCACGACAGGCCCCGAGAAGAACCCGACGTTGACCGCGATGGCGATCGCCCTGCGGGCTGCCGACCGCCTCGCAGACGACCTCGACCATCCCCGGAGCGACCGGTAGTATCCAACGACCACGACGAGAGAAAGCGGGCGGGTGTGGAGATCAGCGAGCATCGAGCAGCAGACGGCAGACTGTCGCCGGAGCAAATCACCGACATCTTGGGGCACCTCGATTCGGAAGGCGTCGTCGTCCTGCGCGACGTCGTCCCGAAGGAGCCCCTCGAACGATTCAGCGAGCAGCTGCTCGACGAATACGAGCGCGTCAAGTCGTCCGGTGCGCTCTTCGACGGCGGCGGGACGATCATGGGACACCTCAACTGCTTTCCCGGCGCTCAGTCACGCTTCGTCTTCGATCACATCACGGACTTCGGGATCCTCGATGTCGCGGCGGCGCGTGATCCGGTCGCGGCGAAGTACCCCCGGCCGACGCTGAACTTCAACCTGCCCAACAGCAGAGCCCAGCACTACCACATGGACGGCCTCTACACGGGCGAGTTCCTGATCTGCAACATCGCCGTCGTCGACACCGACATCGAGAACGGTGCGTTCGATGTCCTGCCCGGCACGAATCGCGAGTTCCTCAAGTTCTGGCAGTACGCAGTCGAGCGGAAGTACCGGCTGTCCACCCGGGTTCCACTCGAGCAGGGAGACGCGATCCTCCGATTGTCGACCACGTGGCATCGAGGCACCCCGAACGTCACCGACACCCCGCGCCCGATGATGGCGGTCACGTTCGGCGAACTGGGCCCCACCAGTGGCGACCCGTTCGCGATCAACGGCGGCGAGGTGGAGTTCTACCCGAACTGGTACGGAACCAGTCGGATCGGACAGGTCCGGGAGCGAACCGAACGCGTGGCGCCGATCACCTACTCGGCATACCGCTTCGCCCGATCTCTCTGGGGGAACAAGGGGTACGACTCGTTCTGAGGCCGGTCGAGGCAACCCGGCGCTCGATCGTCAGCCGCTCCCGCGGGCCGATCGATACACGCCGGCCATCACCTCACACTGCCGACGAATCGTGAAGCAGGCCTCGACCCGCTGACGGCCGCGCCGCCCCATCTCCGATCGGAGCGCGGGATCTTCGAGAAGCGTCACGATGTTCGCCTCCAGTGCCTCGAGGTCGTCCGGCGAGGACAACAGTCCCGTCTCACCGTGGCGAACGATCTCCCGCGCCCCACCGTGGGCGGGGCCGATGACGGGCAGTTCCATCGACATCGCCTCGAGATAGACGAGACCGAACGGCTCGTCGCGGGACGGGAGCGCGAAGACATCCGCTGCAGCCATCAGGTGCTGCACGTCACCTCGTCGACCGAGGAAGTGAACCTCGCCCTCGACACCGAGTTCGATGGTGAGTTGCTGCAACTCCGCCAGGTAGGCCCCGTCAGGGCGTAGGTCATGTCCGGCGATCACCAGATGCGCGTCGGTTATCCGGCGGCGAGCAGCTGCGAACGCCGTGATGAGATCGGCAACACCCTTTTCCGGGAACAACCGGCAGGCGGTGAGCACGACCGGAACGTCATCGCCGAGCCCGAGTTCAGCGCGCACGAGTTGTCGGCCCTCACCCGGCATCCAGCGATCCGGATCCACAGCGTTCAGCACCGGCCGGACACGCGTCGGGTCGACACCGCCGCTGACCAGCGACGCCGCAACGAACTCCGACACCGGGACGACCACGTCGGCTCGGTGCACCGACCACCGGAGCAGGCGCGTCCACCACTGGCTGTACACCTGGTGGACGTGGATCACACTGACGGCGCCGGTGATGCGGCCGAGCAACACCGCCGCGAGAGCATCACGTGGGCGGTCGCCGGCATGGACGATCTCGACTCCTCGGCGGCGAATCCGTACGCCGAGCCGGGCGAGCGTCAGCAGGGCCGGGATCGTACGGACCACCGCACGCAACTTGTCGACACCACCGGTGGTCGAGATTTCCGGCCCGAGGTTGCACTCGACGACGTGCACCCCTCCGACACCGCTGAGCTCCGTCCAGACCGGCGTTTGGCGACGTCCCACGGATCGCCGACATGCGACGTGGACATCGTGCGTCCGTCGATCGAGGCCCTCGATGATCCGGAGCAGTACCCAGGCGTCGGCACCGAGAATCGGATTGTCCGCAGTCTGGATGAACAGGACGGACCGCTTGGCCGAATCGCCGGTGGGCGTCACCTCGTCAGCGTGCGTCATCGTCGATCGGACGGAACAGCCCGGACGAACCGAACGATCCGGCGGGATCGTCGAGCGCCTCCCTCGTCGCATTGCTGAACAGGGCGACCTCCACAGCGATCATCGAATCCGACCATATCCCGTCCCGAGAGGAGCGGGGCGAAGACTCTCGCAAAGAAGCTCCTGGTACCCTCCGCAAAGATGGCTGAGCGTGGAGAGAGTCGGACGTCGTGAGGCGCTCGCCCGTCGGAATCGTGCTGCTTGCGCTGATCGCAACCGCCTGTGGTGACGGTGGGCCGATCACCCTGGACCCGGTCCCGGCCACGACGACCTCGGTCACGCCGACGGTGGACGTTGCCTCCCCGACGACCGAACCCCCACAGACCGAGACAGCGGTACCCGATTTCGTCGCAGGGCGTGAATGGACGGACGCAACCTCGAACCTCACCGGGATGGAGTCCTACTGCGGCAACCTCGCATTCATCTCCGCCCGCCCTGGCAGCGACGAAGTGCTCACAGGAGTCGCCGGCCAAGGCCTGTTCGTCAACCGCCCCGACTCAGCCGAATGGATACCGTACGCACGGGATTCCTCGACCCACCTGGGTCACCGCACCAGTTCTTTCGTGTACGACCCCGACGACCCCGATCGGTTCTGGGAGAGCGGCTACTTCGGTCTCGGGCCTCCGCCGGACCCCAAGGCGGCCGACATCAACCGAACCGATGACGGCGGCAAGACGTTCGTCGCTCTCGGCAGCCCGGTTCCGACCGATCTGGTCAGCATCGACTTCACCGATCCCGAACGGCGAACACTGCTCGCGGGCTCCCACAGGGGTCCCGAGTTGTTCGTGTCCCGCGACGGTGGATCGACGTGGTCCGACCTCTCGGCCAGGCTCCCGGGCGGGGCCATCGGCGAGGCATCGTTTCCCCACGTCGTCGATTCTCAGACATTTCTCCTGGGGGCGCACAAGGGCGCCGCGGCGGGGATCTTCCGGTCGCCCGACGGCGGTGAGACCTGGACGCGCGTCTTCGACCGCCCGATGTCGGGACCGCCTCTCCGATCGAGCGACGGAAACCTCTACTGGGTGATGAACGACGGCGGCATCGTCGCCAGTTCGGACGACGGACAGACCTGGGAACCACTCCCGAATGGCGCGCCGGCCGGAGGGGAACGACGGGGACGGATCGTCGAACTCGACGACGGCACCTGGATCACGATGGGTGTCGAGTTCATGATCGTCTCGCGCGACCGCGGCCAGACGTGGCGCACGGTGGGCCCACCTCTCCCGTACGCGCCCGCCGGATTCACCTACTCACCCACCCACGGTGCGGTCTTCGCCTGGCAGAACTACTGCGACTTCGAAGCCGGGGTCAACCCCGTTCTTCCCGAATCGATCATCCGACTCGACTTGGAGTTCGTGACGACGCGTGATCCGGCTGATGACCTTCCCTCTCCGACGACCGAACCCGCTGGGACCGAGCCCGCAGCAGCCGAATCCCCTGCGCCGGACGTCGCCGCGGGCGGGGAGTGGGTGGATGCGACGGCGAATCTCGACGCGACTGAGTCCTGGTGCGGCAACGTCGCGTACGTCTCCGCTCGCCCCGGCACCGACCAATTGATCGCGGGAGTACCGGGCCGGGGGCTGTTCGTCAACAGCCCCGACTCACCGGGGTGGGTTCCGCTGGGAACAGGTCTGTCGGCTCTCCTCGATCACCGCACGAGCTCCATCGTGTACGACCCGGACGAACCCGACCGCTTCTGGGAGACGGGATTCGTCGATTCCGATTCGCCCCCGGACCTCCAGGCGGTGGCCGTCAACCGCACGGACAACGGCGGACAGAACTTCGTGGCTGTCGGCGGGCCCGTTCCCGCAGATCTGATCAGCGTCGACTTCACCGATGCCTGGCGGGCGACGCTCGTCGTCGGCGCCCACGATGGTCCTCAGGTCCACCGGTCAGGCGACGGTGGACAGACGTGGGTCGACATCTCGTCAGGGCTCCCGAGCGGTGCCATCGGCACCACGTCGTTCCCGCTCGTCATCGATCCGCAGACGTATCTCGTCGGATCGCACATGGGTGCCGAATCCGGGATCTTCCGAACCTCGGACAGCGGACTGTCCTGGACTCGCGTCTTCGATCGCGCCGTGTCGGGGCCGCCTCTCCGTTCGAACGACGGGAACCTCTACTGGGTGCTCGACGAAGGTGGCATCGTCTCGAGTTCGGACAACGGACAGAACTGGACGGCGACGCCGGGCAGCGAACCCACGGGCGGTCAGGGACAGGGACACATCGTCGAACTGGACGACGGAACCTGGGTCAGCATGGGCGTCGAGTCGATGATCGTCTCGCGCGACCGTGGTCAGACGTGGGGCACAGCGGGCCCGCCACTCCCGTACCAGCCGGCCGGATTCACCTACTCACCGATTCGCAACGCGGCCTATGCGTGGCAGAACTCCTGCGACCCCGGAGCTGGTCCGAACACGGTGGGTCCCGAATCGATCGTCCAACTCGACCTCGACGTCACGCCGTGACGGTTCGATCCGGTGACGGTACGGTTCGGACCATGACACGACCGGTGACCTTCGCGGCGCCCGTGCTCGCATTCGTGCTCGGGGTCGCCACCATTGCGAGCCCGACCAACGCCGCACCCGACCCGGGCGACATGCAGATCGCGCGCGCGGAGATCGTGGCGGCGGCGTCGTCGCGGTGTGTGGCGGTGCCGGGTGCGTCGCCGGGTGACGTGGCGGTGGTGAACATCACCAACACCCAGGCGACGGGTCGGGGGTGGGGCGCGTTGCGGGCGTCGGGTGAGACACCGGTGTTCGATCGTCCGGTCGCGGCGCAGGTGTCGTCGGTGAACTTCGCGGCGGGGACCCCACCGAACCCGAACCTGGCGTTCAGCAAGGTCGGTTCGGACGGGATGGCTTGTTATGACGGTGCGGTGTTCGCGCATCACGTGATCCTCGATCTCGCTGCGGTGATCCCCGCGTCGAACGTCAACGCCGTCACCCCCACCCGCATCCTCGACACCCGGAACCAGTCGAAGGTGGCGGCGTCGTCGTCGCGGTGTGTGGCGGTGCCGGGTGCGTCGCCGGGTGACGTGGCGGTGGTGAACATCACCAACACCCAAGCCGCAGGGCAGGGGTGGGGCGCGTTGCGGGCGTCGGGTGAGACACCGGTGTTCGGTCGTGCTCCCAGTGCCCAGGTGTCGTCGGTGAACTTCGCGGCGGGGACCCCACCGAACCCGAACCTGGCGTTCAGCAAGGTCGGTTCGGACAACAAGGTCTGCTACGACGGTGCGGTGTTCGCGCATCACGTGATCCTCGATCTCGCCGCGGTGATCCCCGCGTCGAACGTCAACGCCGTCACCCCCACCCGCATCCTCGACACCCGGAACCAGTCGAAGGTGGCGGCGTCGTCGTCGCGGTGTGTGGCGGTGCCGGGTGCGTCGCCGGGTGACGTGGCGGTGGTGAACATCACCAACACCCAAGCCGCAGGGCAGGGGTGGGGCGCGTTGCGGGCGTCGGGTGAGACACCGGTGTTCGGTCGTGCTCCCAGTGCCCAGGTGTCGTCGGTGAACTTCGCGGCGGGGACCCCACCGAACCCGAACCTGGCGTTCAGCAAGGTCGGTTCGGACAACAAGGTCTGCTACGACGGTGCGGTGTTCGCGCATCACGTGATCCTCGATCTCGCCGCGGTGATCCCCGCGTCGAACGTCAACGCCGTCACCCCCACCCGCATCCTCGACACCCGGCGTGAGGCGCTGAACAGCATCGACCGGGTCGTGTCCTCGATGCAGGGCGACAACGACGCGTACCCCCACGACCTGCCCTCCGGTTTCGACTGGGCTCACGGCCCCGTCGTCCACATCGGCAACAACCCCGGTCGATACAGGGCTCTCATCATGTGGGGAATCGCGTACGGCGCGGCCGACGGCCCCGGAGCCCCGTATCAGCAGTTCCCCGTGAATTCTCGGGTGCAGTTCCGCAACATGAGCGTTCACATCCTGTCGAAGTTGGACAACACGTGGCACGTCGTCCAGGCAGACGGAGGCCAACGGGCCTACGCCCGGGCGTACCCCGAGAACTATGCGGGACCACCTGCCGTGCAGGTACCTCTGCGGCGCGAATCCAGCGGCGGCTCCTCCGGAAAGATGATCCCGGGACGGAATCTCTACTTCGACATCGGCTTCTTCACGGACATGGCCGACGCGATCGGAGGGGGCTTCGACCCCCGGACCGACATCGCAGGCTTGTTCGTCACGATGCAGGCCCGGCTCGCCGTCGACGACCCGACCAAACCGGACGACAGTTCGACCGCCAAGGTCGTCCTCTACACGGGACTCGACTACTGGCTCGACACGACAGGCTCGTACTGCGGCTACAAGTGCTCGAACGAAGAAGTGGCCATCGGCAAGGCGACGTACCTCTCCAGCGACTGGAAGGCGTTCAACATGCACACGATGACCGAACAAGCCATCCGCGCCAACCCGCCGCCTCTCGACTCGCCGTGAGCACCGACGTCCGCCATCTGCGACGACGGGATCAGCCGGCCTTGACGGCGGTACCGATGACGCCGTGGCGGACGTAGAGCCCGCTCGGCCCTCGGTCCTGCTCGTCGATCTCGACCGTCTCGAACGGACCCTCCCGCAAGAGGGCGCCCGCGTCCTGATCGATCCGACAACCGTTGAACAACCAGCCGTGCGGACGCCGCAGCACGCGTTGGATGCCGCGCGTCCAGGTCGCTCGGGGCGCTCGCACGTGTTCGGTGAAGAAGTACCGGCCACCGGGCTTCAGGACGCGATGGGCTTCGCGGATCACCGTCGCGGGGTCCACGACGCCACACAGGAGGAGGGTGCCGACGACACCGTCGGCCTCGCCGTCCCCAACGTCGATCGACTCACCCTGCAACGCCCTGATCTCGATGTCGACGTCGTGCTCGGCGGCATGCCTCCGCAGCCGGTCGTGCATCACCCGGTTCGGTTCGATCGCGATCACCCGGACGCCCGGGGAGTAGTAGCGCATGTTGACGCCGGTGCCCGGCCCGATCTCGACGACGGTTCCCGACATCCCCCCGATCTCGGCGGTCTTGCGTTCGCCCTGCACGGCATGGTTGGCCTGCGCAGACGCATCGAGCAGCCACGCCTCGAACCTGCTGCGCAACTTCTGCTTCTCGAAGTCGACCACCGCGTCGACAGTACCCGCGCCCGCCGAGAACGCGACGTTCCGGGGCGCTCGCCGCGAGGCCCGACGGCGTGCCGGGCCTCGAGTTGCGGTACAACTACGACCATGACCGAAGAGTCCGACACCACGCCGGCATTCGCCCCGCCGGATCCGTCCCTCCGCGTCGGCATGGACGACCACGACCGCGTCGTGTCCGATCCGGGTGCGCCGGTGATCATCGGCGTCTCGTTCGACAGCCCGCTCAAGGCGCAGGAATATCTGCTCGCGATGTCCCGTCTCCGCCAGGACGGCGTGCTGCAGCTCAAGGACGCCGTCACGGTCACGAAGCAGGACGACGGCAAGGTCGCGGTCACCGAGACGATCGACCCGACGCCGGGCCGGGCCGCTCTCAGCGGGGGCATGTGGCTCGGCCTGTTGGGACTGTTCGTCGGCGGGCCCGTCGGCTGGATCGCCGGCATCGGCATCGGCGCCGGGGCCGGTGCCGTGGCTGCCAAGGTGGTCGACCTGGGCATTCCCGACGAGTGGGTCGACTGGTTCAAGGACGCAGTCGAACCGGGCACGTCGACGGTGGTGATCCTCGCCGAACACGTCCAGGTCCACGCGCTCGCCGAGGAGGCGCGCCGTTTCCGCGGTGCGGAACTGCTCTACACCTCGATGTCCCCCTCCGCGATGGACGAACTCGAAACCGCCCTCGACGCCACCGACTGACCCCACCCACCGCAACCCGTTGCACCGCGCGGGCTCGGACAGCCGCTGCGGGCACCTGTTGCGGCCTGCGAGCCGGCGCGGTCAGAAGGGAACGCCGGTGGTGCGGTCGAGGGTCGTGAGATCGTTGGCCTGCAGGCCGGTCGGCGACATCGTCCACAGCTGATCGCCGATCACCATCGTGCGTTGGATCCGTTCGTTGTAACCGTCGAAGCCGCCGTCGAGCCAGCACCACTCGATGCGGTCGACGCCGGTGAGATCGACGGGGAATCCGTCCTCCTTGCCCGTCCACAGGTGGTTCTCGATCTCGGACACCGGGATCACCTCACAGGTGTGGCCGGTCGCCCCGCCCGCGTCCTCCGACCCACAGAGTTGGAGCTGCGAACCCGGCTCCCCGAGGATCCAGAACAGATCTCCGTCGGACTCGTCGAGTCCCGGAACGTCGTCGCTCGTGAGGACCCGACAGTCCGTGACCCCGCTCGGCACCTCGGTCTCGCCTCGCTGGCTGATCCGACCCTGCTCGGAGATGCCGTCCTCGGTCACGGTGAGCACGACGGCCCCGGCGAACTGGTCCGACCAGGACACGAGCGGCAGGACGGCCGTCGAGGTCGGAGCCCACCAGAGGAACGCACGGTGGTCGAACTCTGCGTCGCTCGATGCGCCGGGCAGCGTCCAGACGTCGATCTCCCGTGGGTTGCCCGGGTCGCTCACGTCGAACAACGACACCTTCGATCCGGTCTGGCGGCCCTGACCGGTCGCGTCCTGACCCACGCCGAGGATCAGCGTGTCGCTGATCGGATGGAGGTAGTTCGACACACCGGGGATCTTCAGTTCCCCGCGCACGGCCATCGCGGTCGGCGACGACAGGTCGACCACGTAGAACGGATCGGTCTGGCGGAAGGTCACGACGTAGGCGGTCTGGTCGACGTAGCGGACAGAGAAGATCTGCTCGCCCTTGCCGAGGCCGCCGACCGCGCCGATCTGCTCGAGCACCTCGCCGTTCGGCTCGCATCGCGACGATCTGGCTCTGCGACTGGTCACTCGACCATGGCGCACCGGTCGTGGTGGCCACGAAGAACGTGCCGTCGCGATCGTGCATGGAGAACTGATCGAGGAGGTGTCCATCGACGGTGCCGGACGCCTCGTAGACGGCGGCCCCGTCGGCAGGGAGAGCGAAGCGATGGACGCCGGTCTGATAGGTCTCCTGCCAGACGCCGCGCTCCCGCTCGTCGAGGGTGGGGGGAATCCACTCGTTGGTCGAGATGTACATCCGATCCTGCGACGCATACACCGTGTCGCCGGTCGCCATGATCGACGTCGTGGCCGCAGGAGCGCCCAACGACTCGTCGAGTGGAAGGGTCACCACCGAGAGCATGTCGAAGCCGGCGAATTCTGCGGGAGCATGGATGCTCGAACAGTCGACGAGCGCACCACTGGACTGCGCCCCGTCGGCAGCCGTCAGCGAGAAGCCGGGAATCCAGTCGTCGACGGTCGTCTCGCGAACGAGTCGGCGGTTCGCCTCCGCGGCCGACTCCTCGGCGGCGGGCGACGAGGGGTACACGAATCCGAGATCGGTGGGCGGCGTCGTCACGACGATCCGCGCGGTCTCACCGATCGATCGAGCACTGATGTAGTTGCCGTCGAGGGTGAGCGTCCCGGCGATGCGCAACTCATCCGGGTCGGAGAGGTCGACTTCGACCACGGTGGTCGTCGGGGCGTAGCCACCGGGAACAGGGAACGGCTCGATCGGGATCGGTTCCGCGAACTCCGCGTCGTCGGCGAACCGGGATTCGGCGTCGCCGGCGTCGACCTCGATCGTCGTGTCCCCGGCGACGGCCTCCTCGGCGGGCATCGGCATCGGGCCCGGCACGCCGCGGTCACCGCGGGAGATGACGAACGCGCGGTCGCCCGAGACCAGGATCTCCTGGCCCCACGAATAGCCGTTCGTGCCGGTGGCGTCATTGATCGACACGGATCCGCGCTTCGTTCCGGCTGCGCCGTCGTCGGCGATGTCGATGTAGTGCAGGACGCCGTTCTCGGTCAGGGCCAGAATTCGGGTGCCGTCGGTCTTGACGATGTCGGGTTCGTCGACGCCGTCGACCTGGACGTTCGTGGTCGAGAAGTCGGGACCCCCGTCGTCACCGCCGGCGGGAGACGCCTCGACCGGCACCGGCGAAGCAGTGTCGGCGGAGTCGCCGTCGGCTCCATTCGCCGCTCCACCCTCCTCCATCGCGTCGTTCTCCATCACCATCACGTCGTCGACACCGAACCAGTACCGCTGGTTGTCGAAGCCGTAGGCGCCGACCCGTTCGGCGCCCTCGGTGTGGACGTAGTCGAGGAACGCGCCGCATTCGTCGAAGCGCCTCAGCGCCACCTTCGCGAGCCGTTCGGGGTCGTCGACGCGCGAAGGCGTCACCCCGGTGTCCCGACTCGTGTCGTCGGGGCCACCCGTCTCGTCGACGGGACCGGCGGTGCCGCCGGGCGTGTCGGCGCTGCATGCACTCACCGCGAGCAGGACGGCGGTGAGGATCGCGGGGACCACTGTCGTGCGGTTCATGACGGTGTGACGCCCGTGACACCGACGCGGTTCCCGTCTTGACGAAGTCTTCACGCAACCGTCAGACGTAGAACTGTGCGGCCCAGCTCCGGAACTCGGTGATCGGCTTCTCGTTCGGTGCCAGCGCCGGAGAGGGGAGGTAGCGCTTGTTCTCCCAGATCGGGACGTCCTGTTCGAACTGGCGTTGGACCTCCTTCGCGAACGGCTCGGCGATCGACGCCGAGGCCTCGTCGCCGCCGTGGAAGAAGTCCATTCGGATCGTGCAGTGCCCGTCGTCGATCGGCGTCGTCGTCGACAACAGGTCGATCTTCCCGAAGAGTTCGAATCGCGTGACGCTGGTGCCTGCGCCGTACATCTCGACCTTCAGCCGACCGTCGATCACACCCTGTGCCGTCCTGTACTTCGTGATGTTGACCACCCTGCGGACGTGTTCGTCCTCGACCACCTCACCGACCTCGCCCATCTCGGGCGTCCCGTGCACGGACACGAAGTGCGCCATGTCGATCGAGTTCTCGGCCATCTCCTGCCAGGCCGACGCCACCGTCCATTCGGCACTCCCACAGTGCACCATCGACGCGTCGACCAGCCGCGGGATCTCCCACATCGGGGCGATCGTCTCGTCGGGGTGGTACCAGAACCGGACGTGACCGTCGACCACGCTCGTGGGATACATCTGCAGGCGAGCCTTCGCGTTGACCCGCTCGGCGTAGGGGATCGAGGCGTTGGTCCCGTCGCCGCGGAAGGTCCACTCGTGGAACGGACATACGATGCAACCGTCGTCGACGCGGCCACCCACGCCCAGGTGTGCCCCGAGGTGGGGGCAGAACGCATCGGCGACCCGGTACGCGGTTCCGTCGTACCAGGCGACCAACTCCCGTCCGACGGCCTGCAGCGCGAGCACCTCACCGGGTACCCCGGGCTCGGGGATCACACCCGTCGGGAGGTCGCGCACGCGACCGATCGAGAACCAGCCGAAGGGGATCGGCCGCGGAAACCGTCGGGCACCGATGGTCGCGTCGATCGACGACATGTCGCGACCGTAGCCCCGTGGCGACGGTGATCTCGCCAAGGGGCTCGAGGCGCGACTCGGCACCGCCGGTCGCGGCCGACGACAATCGGGGAATGCACGAACTCGTGATCAGAGGTGGAACGGTCGTCGACGGAACGGGCGCCCCGCTCCGCGAGGCCGACGTCGCGATCGACGACGGCGTCATCACCGCGGTGGGCGACATCGGCGAGGGAGGCACGACCGAGATCGACGCGACCGGGGCGCTCGTCACGCCCGGCTGGGTCGATGTCCACACGCACTACGACGGCCAGGTCTCGTGGGACCCCGAACTCGCGCCGTCGAGCCACCACGGTGTCACCACGGTGATCATGGGGAACTGCGGCGTCGGCTTCGCGCCGGTCAGGCCGGGCAGCGAGGGATTCCTGATCGAGCTGATGGAGGGTGTCGAGGACATTCCCGGCACCGCATTGCACGAGGGCATCGACTGGACGTGGGAGACGTACGGCGAATATCTCGATGCGTTGGAGACGATGCCGCGCACGATCGACGTCGGCGGCCAACTCCCGCACGCCGCGGTGCGCGCCTACGTGCTCGGTGACCGTGCCCACGAGTACGACGTCACTCCCGCCGAGATCGCCGAGATGGCCCAGATCACCCGCGACGCACTCGATGCGGGGGCGTTCGGCTTCTCGACCTCGCGCACGTTCCTCCACACCTCCAAGCACGGGCTCGTGCCCGGCACGCACTCCACACCCGACGAGGTCATCGCGATCGCGGAGGCCGTACGCGATTCGGGTCACGGCCTGTTCCAGTACGTCTCCGACGACCTCGGGCAGGGCGGCGACGAGGACTGGCTCGACTCGCTCAAGGAGATGGGTTGCCCGACGACCTACACGCTCGCGCAGACGCCACGGATGCCCGAGGCATTCCGGACCGCGTTGGCGGCTGCTGCCGAGACCACCGCTGCGAAGGCTCCACTGATCCCCCAGGTCGCCGTGCGCCCGACCGGGATGTTGTTCGGCCTGCAGAGTTCATTCCACCCGTTCATCGCACATCCGAGCTTCCGCGAGCACCGGGGCGACCCGCTGGAGGACAGGGTGGCGTTGTTGCGGGACCCGGCGTTCGTCGAACGGTTGCTCGCCGAGCAACCGCTCACCAAGGATCCTTTCGTCACCTACATGGCCACGGCGTGGCACCAGATCTACCGACTCGGCGATCCCGTCGACTACGAGCCGACGGGGGAGTCGAGTGCGGCGGGAGTGGCCGCCCGTGAGGGTCGTCGCCCGGAGGACGTGGTGATCGAGTGGCTGCTGGAGCACGACGGGACGAGCTTCATGTTCTCCCCACTCGGGAACTACCACGGCAACGACCACGAGGCGATTCGTGAAATGCTCGAGCACCCGGCGACGATCCCCGGCGCGGGCGACGGTGGCGCGCACTGCGGCCTGATCTGCGATGCGAGCTTCCCCACCTACATGCTCACCCACTGGACCCGTGACCGCACCCGCGGCCCGAAGATCCCGATCGAGCGCGCGGTCCAGTTGCAGACCGCGGCGACCGCCGATGCGTACGGGATGCCGGACCGTGGCCGCCTTCTGCCCGGCAAGCTCGCCGATGTCAACGTCATCGACCACGAGAACCTCCACCTGTATCCGCCACACATGGTTCACGACCTGCCCGCCGGTGGGCGTCGGTTGCTCCAGAGGGTCGACGGCTACCTCCACACGATCAAGTCGGGCGTGATCACGTTCAGCAATGGCGTGCCCACCGGCGCCCGCCCCGGCAAGGTCCTGCGCTCCGGTCGCTGAGCGCACGCGCGTGATCGGTACGGGCCGGTTCAGTCGGGACGGGTCATCTCGTACAGTTCGCCGCCCCGCGAGTAGAGGCTGCCGACGTGGCGACCGATCGGGTCGAGCCCGGCCTGATCGACCCGTGTGCCGTCGAGAATCCGCTCCTCGACGTTGAACGCGACGATCTCTCCGAACACGACACTGCTCCCCATCGGCGCGCCACCGATGTCGACGATCTGCAGCAACCGGCATTCGAGGCTGGCGGGGGCCTCGGCCACGATCGGCGCGTCGATCGCCGCCGCCTCGCGCACGGTGAGGCCGGCGACCTCGAACTCGTCCACGTCGTCGGGATAGGTGCCCGACGTCAGGTTCATCGCCGGACCGAGCGAGTAGTCGACGATGTTCACGGTGAACACCTCCGTCGCGCGCACGTTGGCGAGGGTGTCCTTGCGGGCGTGCGGCTGGCCGGTCGGGGCGAACATCACGGTCGGCGGCGAGGCGGCGACGCCGTTGAAGAACGAGTACGGCGCGAGGTTGTTCACGCCGGCCGGTGATCGGGTCCCGATCCATCCGATCGGGCGCGGCACGATCAACCCCGACATCAGTTTGTAGGAGTCGATCGCGTCGATCTCTTCGGTCACGAAACGCTGCATGCCCGCACCATATGGGGCGCCGGGATCAGTGGCGAATCAGCTGATCACTCGGGGTGAACATCTTGCGCGAGATGCCGAGGCTCATGACGGCGGTCGTCGTGGCGACGCTGCCGAGCACGAGGTACATCACCGAGATCTGCACCCTCACCGCGTCGACCGGATCCACCCCGGCCAGGATCAGCCCGACCATCGCCCCCGGAAGTGCGATGATGCCGACCGCCTTGGTCGTCTCGATCTGCGGGATCAGCGCGGTCCGCAACGAGTCGCGCAAGATCGGCTGGAAGGCCTGGGCGGCGGACAACCCGAGCGCGAGACGCCCCTCGATCTCGGTGCGACGTTCCCGTCCGGCGTCGAACAATCGACGCGAGACGAGCACGGTTGCCGACAACGAGTTGCCCACGACGATGCCGGCCAGTGGGACGATCGTGCGGCCCTCGAGCTGGTAGACGCGGAAACCGAACAGGATCCCGAGCGTCACCGCTGCCGAGGCGGAGTAGGCGAGCAGTGACAGCCCGAAGACCGACGGGACCTCCTTCGCTCGCTGCCGGGTCGTGTAGGCAGCGAACGTGAGCATCACCACGAGCCAGATCACCGAGTAGGCGAGCGGGTCGTCGTCGTCGACGACCAACTGCAGTGCGAACCCGACGATCAGCAGCTGCACCAGGGCCCGGAACGCCGCCCACAGCAACTGGCGTTCGAGGCCCAGGCGACGCCACATCGAGATCGCGATCGCGACCCCGATCAGGATGCTGGACGCGGCGAGGCCGAGCAGTCCGATGTCGGCTCGGTTCATTCGATGTCCTCGGCCTCTGCGGCACCGACGAGTTCGCGGATACGGGGGTCGACGTGGCGATCCAGTTCCTCGAGGTGGCCGAACGCGGCGACGTCGCCGTCGACGAGCACCACCGCATGATCAGCGATTCGGCGGAGCTGGGCGGTGTCGTGGGTGATCCACACGAGCGGAACCCCGGAGTCGGCCAGCCCGCGCGCGAGATCTTCGATCGTGCGGCGCGACGCGGTGTCGAGCGCAGCGGTCGGCTCGTCGGCCAGCAGCACCTGCGGTTCGGTGAGCAGTGCGCGCGCGATCGCCATTCGCTGCGCCTCTCCCCCGCTCAGCTGGTCCGCCTGCCGTTCGAGCAGCTCCCGTGGCATCCCGACGTGGTCGAGCACGCGATGCGCACGGTCGAGGTCGAGGCCGGGCCGTGCCACCCGGAAGTTGTCGAACACGGTCCCCGGAAAGATCGGGGCGGTCTGGAAGATCATCGCGACCCGCCGCCGCAGTTCGCGTGGCTCCCACTCCTTGATGTCGCGGCCCTCCCAACGGATCGATCCCGAGACCGGATCGTCGAGTCGGTTCAGCAACCTCAGGAGCGTGGATTTGCCCGACCCGGACGGTCCCGCGACCGCGAGGATCCCCTCGCAGGGAACTTCGAGCGTGATGCCCTTGAGGATCGGTGCGCCCGGAGGCCCGGCGACCACGTCGGTCAGCTCGAACGTCGCGGGAGCGGTCACGGGGGCAACGTACCCGTCGCCGGCCGATCCGGACGTGCGGAGACGTCGCGGGGCGAATTCGCCGCGGTCCTCCGGTCCTGACACACTGGATGGTCATGCGCCGTTGGGTGCGATCGCTGTCCGTCGTCGGAGTGCTCGCCGCGCTCTCCGCCCCGGTCGTGTTCGATCGCGACAGTTTCCCGCTGTCGACGTACCCGATGTACGCGCGCACCAGGGACCGCGAGGTCTCCTTCGTCACGGCACAGGGACTGCGCGGCGACGACAGGGTCACGTTGTCGCCGAAGGTGATCGGTGGGAGCGACGACCCGCTCATCGTCGCGGGCGAACTGCGCGCCGCGCTCCGACGTGGCGAGGCCGGCGAGCGGTGTCGCGAGGTGGCCGATCGTGTGCACGACCCGACGATCGAGTACGTCGAGGTGGTGACGGAACGCCACGACACCGTCGTCCGCCTCGAAGGAGGCGACTCGCTGCTCGGACGAACCGTCCACGAACGCTGCGCGGTCGGAGCCTGACGATGTGGTCCCGGCTGGTCGATACGACGGCACCGCCCGAGCGCCTCGCCGCGTTCCGCGTCTGCGTCGGGGTGTTCACGGTCGTGTATCTCGCGGTGCGGTTCCCGGTGTTCTGGGGGTTGACCGACAAGTCCCCCTCTGCATTCGCAGGCGTCGGTCCGCTGGCCTGGGCCGACGATCCACTCCCGACGGGTGTGATTCGCGGTGCGATCCTCGTCGCGTTGGCGAGCGGCGTGGCGGCGACCCTCGGCTACCGGTTCCGGATCTGCGGGCCGACGTTCGCGCTTGCGGTCCTCCTGCTCACGACCTACCGGTCGTCGTGGGGACAACTGCTCCACTTCGAGAACCTCTTCGTCCTCCACCTCGCTGCTCCTCGCCGCCTCGCCCGCCGCCGACGCGTGGTCGCTCGATGCACGGCGCACCCGGGGTCGGCGGCGCGATCCGACCACGTACGGTCTCGCGTTGCAGCTCGCGTGCCTCTGCGTCGTCACCACCTATGTGATCGCCGGGATCGCGAAGCTCCGCCTCGGTGGACCCGAGTGGGCGCTCGGCGACACCCTTCGCAACCACATCGCCTACTCGGCGGTGCGTCTCGACCTCCTCGGCGGCACCGGCTCACCGCTCGCCGGCGTCGTCGTGCGCAACGCGTGGATCCTGCCGCCGATGGCGGCGCTGTCGGTGCTGATCGAGCTCGCCGCTCCGATCGCCCTCTTCGGCCCGCGGCTGCGCAACCTGTGGGTCGCCGGCGCCTGGACGATGCACGTCGCGATCTTCGCGACGATGCTCGTGGGATTCCCCTCTCCCCTGTTCCTGGTTGCGTTCACGCCGTTCTTCGCGCTCGAGCAGGCGGTGGAACGGTGGCCTGTTCTCACCCCAGTGGCGGGCGATCGCTCGCACCCTGCGAGGTCCTCGAACGCCGACCGCTGATCCGGCTCAGCGGCAGTCGACGCAGCGGCCGTACACGTCGATGATGTGTCCCGTCGCCTCGAATCCGGCGGCCGCGGCGATCTGACCGAACGAATCGTCGAGCGTCTGCTCCAACCGGGGCGCCAAGGTGACGTCCTGGACGAGCCCGCACTCGTTGCAGATCAGGTGATGATGATGCTCGGTGAGTGCTTCGGCGAGCTCGTAGTGCGCGTGGTCGGCACCGTGCACGAGGCGGCGCACGACGCCGGCCTCCTCGAGCAACGACAGGTTCCGGTAGGCCGAACTCTGGGGGAGATCGGACGACATCTCGAGCAGCTCCGGCAGCGTCACGGGTCGGTCCGCGGCACGCAACGCTGCCACGAGGGCGCGGCGACCCGCCGTGTATCGCAGGTCATGGGGCGCCAACAGGTCGGTCACCACGCGGTCGAACTCGGACATCGCTGCCATCGCGGCGCCGACGCTACCGCACCGGCCGGGAGGGCCGCCGAGCGGATCGACCGACGCCGGGCACTCCCGGTCCGGCGGGTACGTTGAGGAGATGTCATCGCACGACCTCCTCGAGCAGCTGCGCGTCGACGGCGACCCGAGGCTCGACCATCGCGATGCCGCCGAGACCTTCGGTTGGGAACGTGAGGAGGCCGAGACGTTGTTCGCGGAGGAGATGGTCGAGCTGGTCGAGCTCCAGAAGCGTCTCTTCGCCGACAAGTCCGCGTCGCTGCTGATCGTGCTCCAGGCAATGGACGCCGCGGGCAAGGACTCGACCGTCCGAGCCGTGATGAGCGGGCTCAACCCCGCCGGTGTCGACGTGCAACCCTTCGGTGTGCCCACCGAGGAGGAGCGGGGTCACGACTACCTGTGGCGGATCCACGCGCACGCACCGGAGGACGGCTACATCGCCGTGTTCAATCGGTCCCACTACGAGGACGTGCTGGTCGTGCGGGTCAAGGGGTTCGCTCCGGAGAAGGTCTGGAAGAAGCGCTACGACCACATCCGCAACTTCGAGCAGATGCTGGTCGACGAGGGCACTCACATCGTGAAGATCTTCCTCAATGTCTCGAAGGAGAAGCAGAGGGAACGCTTCGAGGAGCGTCTCCAACGGCCGGACAAGCGGTGGAAGTTCCGTCACGGCGACCTCGACGACCGGGCGCTCTGGGATGACTACATGGATGCGTACTCCGACGCGCTGGAGAAGACGTCGACCGACGATGCCCCGTGGTACGTGGTGCCCGCCGATCGCAAGTGGGCACGAGACGTGTGCATCGCCCGCATCCTGCGGCATCATCTCGAGCAGATCGACCCGCAGTACCCCGAGCCGGACGGCGCCATCGACTTCGACGACATCGTCGTCCGCTGATCACGGTGCGGGCGTCCGATCAGGTCGTGAGGATCTCGTCGAGGCGCGCGGCGGCCGCTTCGGACTGCGCGTGGGGGACGAGGATCCGGTAACCGCTCGACACGTTGCTCACGATGTTGAACGCGTCGTGGCCGACTGCATCGAATCCCTCCTCGCGCAGACGCGTGAGCGCGATCTGCCCGACCGCGATCGACACGACACCGATCTCGGTCGGTTCGTCGGGATCGACCTCCTCGGATGCCCCGAACCACTCGCGCAACGTGTCCCGGAATCCCACGATCGCAGTCTGCCACCCGGTCCCGTGATCGCCGTCCGGGACGAGCATGGGCGCGTCAGGCGCGCGTGCGGTTGTCCGCCCAGTGCGACATCGAACCGACGCGCTGGTAGCGCTCGGGTCGGTCGCCGGGGCCGAGCACCTCGGTGGCCAGCCACAGCCGTTTCAACCAGCGGACCCGTCCGGACTCGACGTCGTCGACGTACCGCCTCCGACCGTGCAGAACGTGATAGTTGTTCACGAACTGCATCTCACCGGGCTGCAACAGCATCTCGACCCGGTTCTCGGGAGCCCCGATCAACTCGTCGTACGCGTCCATCGCGGCGCGCTGGCGCGGGGTGAGCCGTGGCGCATCGGGATGCCGCTGGGAGGCCTCGATGAACGGGCGGATGTAGCGGATGAAGAGCCGCTCGCGGTCCAAGCCGGCGTGCCGCGAGAACGTCGGCACGACGTAGTACGGCGACGCGCCGGGCCGTTGTTCACCGCGGAAGTCGTAGGGGAGCGGCGCGTACAACTCGGCGGCGAGATCGGGTGCGGTCCGCACGAGTTCGTTGTGCGCGAAGAGCGCATTTGCCACCAGGCTCTCTCCACCACTCACCCCCGCGTCGAGGCACAGCAGGCCGACGAGATCGGAACCGTCACTGTGGAAGGTGAGTGGGGCCCCGCCGATCTCGTTGCCACGCGCCGTCGGATCATCCGGGCGTTTGCCCTGGTCGCGAACGTCGCCGAGCAGATGGCCCTTCGCATTCTGGGGCCACGGCTCACCGAGATGCATGCCGATCCCCCAGTACACGCGCGACGCGTCGTCGGTCCCGAGCCGCTCGATGTCGATCGTGCCGATCCGGCCGAACCCGCGCCCATCGATCAGTTCGCGGGCGAATTGCCGCAAGCGGGGTCCGAGCGTCGGCAGCGGGAAGTCATCGACCGTGATGTCGAGCAGCTCGCCACTCACTTCGTGCGAGAACGCCAGCGCCGCATCGAGTTCGTCGAGGTGGCCGTCGCTCAGCTGAAGCGTCCAGTCGGCGGGGTCGGCCACGTCGGCGGCCCGCCACTCGGCGTGCGTCTCGAGCGGGATGACGGAACCCGCCGCCACGACCGAGTCCGCGTCGATGCTCACAGGATCGTCACCTGCGTGCGGCGGGCGGGATGCGACGCACCCGGCTCGTCCCGGGCACCGCGGATCAGTCGGCCGGGCAGCTCCTCGGTGGCCTCGCCGTCCTGATATGTCTCCCGCCCGGCCACGATCGTGTGTGCCCATCCGTCGGCGCGCTGCAACAACCGGCGACCACCGGCAGGCAGGTCGTGTGCGATCTCGGGCTTGCGCAGTCCGAGATTGTCGAAATCGACGACGTTGAGGTCGGCGCGGTACCCCGGTGCGATCACGCCGCGGTCGAGCAGCCCGACCGTGCGCGCGGTCCCCTGACAGTGCCGGTGGACGAGGAACTCCAGGTCGATCGTCCCACGGCTGCGGTCACGTCCCCAGTAGTGCAGCAGCGTGGTCGGGAAGCTGCCATCGCAGATCGTGCCCACGTGGGCGCCACCGTCGCCGAGGCCCGGGACGGTGTGGGGATGGGTCAGCATCTCGTGGACGGCGTCGAGGTTGCCGTCGACGTAGTTGAGGAAGGGGAGGTAGAGCAGCCCGCCCCCGTCGCCGGCGAGCATGACGTCGAGCGCGAGCTCCTCGGGTGTCGTCTGCTCCCGTTCGGCCCGCGCGGCGATTGAGTCACCGAGGTCGGGTTCGTAGTCGGGCCGGTCGGCCATCTCGAACAGGAGCTCGAACTTGTGGATCAACGACCCGCCGAGCTTGCCGCGTTCACGCTCGGCCTCCTGTGATCGATGCTCGGTGAGCAGACGCTCACGGAACGACGGATCGCGCAGCGCCCGAACCCGCTCCTCGAGCGACCGGCCCTCGACGTCCCGATACACACGGTTGGTGAGAAACGGGTGCAGGGTCAGGTCGAGTCCGAGGATCAGCCCCACCGCCCGGGAGGCGACCTGACCGGTCATCGTCAGGCCGTCGGCGTTGGCGGCGGAGATGTGATCGAGGATCCCCCGGTACGCGTCCGGCACCATCGGGTTGCGGGCGATCGAGATCGACATCGGGCGGCCCGACCGCTCGACCATGGCGCGCAGCGTCGCGAACTCGTCGTCGACGTCGAGGAAGTCGGACACGACCTGGAGCACACCGGTCCCCGCCGCACCGATGGCTTCCGCGATCCCGATCAGTTCGTCGGGTGCCGCGGTGAGCGTCGGGGTGTAGGCGCCGGTGGACGTCTTGTGGTTGCGGGTGCGACTCGTGCTGAACCCCAGCGCGCCGGCTTCGATCCCTTCGCGTGCGAGCTCGGCCATCGCCGCGATGTCGTCGGCGGTGGCGTCCTCGTGATTCGCACCACGCTCCCCCATCACGTGCAGGCGCAGCGCGCCGTGTGGCACCTGGGCAGCGACGTCGATGTCGTGCGGGCGGGCGTCGACCGCGTCGAGGAACTCACCGAACGAGTTCCAGTCCCATGCCAGCCCCTCGTGGAGCGCGGCGCCCGGGATGTCCTCGACCCCTTCCATCAACTCGACGAGCCGGTCGTGGTCGGCGTCGTGAACCGGGGCGAACCCGACGCCGCAGTTGCCCATCACGACCGTGGTGACGCCGTGCCACGAGGACGGCTGCATCCGCTCCTCCCAGGTCGCCTGCCCGTCGTAGTGGGCGTGGATGTCGACGATGCCGGGGATGACGAGTGCACCGTCGGCATCGATCTCGCGACGGCCGCGCCCCGACACCTTGCCCCGCTCGACGATGATCCCGTCGCGCACCGCGACGTCACCACCCTCGGCGGGCGTTCCGGTCCCGTCGATGACCATGCCGCCGCGGACCACCAGATCGAACTCAGCCATGCCCCATGATTCCACGGTCGGTCGCTCGGACGGGATCCGGAGGGCGACCACCGGGCGTCACGGGTGGCCTCCGCACGATCGGCAGATCAGCGGAATCCCGGCGGATCGTGACGACAACCGTCGTGATCCGCCGACTCGGGATGGGGGACGGGTCGCGGATCGGATTCGCCGACACCGGATCGGCCAGACTCCACGGATGCACGATCTGAGCGGGAGGACCGCGGTCATCACGGGTGCGGCGAGCGGGATCGGGCTGGCGATGGCGCGCCGGTTCGCCGACGCAGGGATGAACCTCGTACTCGGCGACGTCGAGACCGGCCCGCTCGAGGCTGCCGTCGCAGAGTTGACCGCGGCCGGCGCCTCGGCGGTCGGCATCCGCTGTGACGTGTCGGACCTCGGGGACGTCCGCGAACTCGAGTCGTCAGCCCGTGAGCGCTTCGGCAATGTCCACGTCCTGTGCAACAACGCCGGCGTCGGCAGCGGCGGCCTGATCGCCGAGCCCGACGACCTCGCCCTGTGGAAGTGGGTGATCGACGTCAACCTCTGGGGTGTGATCTACGGCTGCAAGGTGTTCCTCCCGGCGATGATCGAGCACGGCGAGGGCGCACACATCGTGAACACCGCGTCGATGGCCGGCCACGCGTCGGCCCCGCTGATGGGCCCGTACAACGTGTCGAAGTACGGCGTGGTCGCGCTGTCGGAGACGCTGTCGAAGGAGATGCAGATGACCGGTTCCGGTGTCGGCGTGTCGGTTCTGTGCCCGGCGTTCGTGCAGACCGCGATCGGGTCGAGCCGACGCAACATGCCGGACACGCTCAAGGCCGAGCAGGGCCCGCAGGCCGCGAGCGACACCCAGTCCGCGATCGACCGTCTGATCGCCTCGGGCATCCCACCGTCGGCGGTCGCCGACGCCGTCCACGACGCCGTTGTCGACGACACGTTCTGGATCCTCACGCACGAGGAGTCGAAACCCGCGATCACCGAGCGCGCCCGACAGATCGTCGAGGGGATCAACCCGGCCCCCTCGGGCCTCACGTGAGCGGCTGACCGCGGATCGCGATTCGGTCAGAGGCGCTCCGCCCACCAAGCGACGGCGGTCCGGGTTCCGGCGGCGACCTCCGTGTAGCCGCCATCATGGATCTGGACGAGAGCCGCGTCGGCGATCTGGCTCCACAGTTCCTCGTCGGGGTGGACGATGTCGATCGGGCGTCCCGCCGCGTCCCAGCGAGCGACCACGTCGACCGCGGATCTCATCCACGCCCACTGACCTGCGTGTGCACACTGCGCTGCCTGCTTCCCCCATGACATCTCGACGAGCGGGGTGACAGCGATCATCAGCCCGTGTCCCGGCGGCAACACCGCCACCCGTTCGATCTCGTCGAGCGACGTGGAACGGATCTGGAGCTTCCCCAGTGCCTCCGGTGCATCGTCGAGCGGACCTGGCACGAACGCACGGACCTGGGCACCGCCACGCTCGACCGTGACGCCGTCGGGTAGCTGCGCGCGCTCCCACGCCGATGCCCGGCCGCGTCGCACGATCTTGCGGATCCGGTCGCCGTTCCACGCCGCAACGGCCTCGTGCCAGGCACCGCCGGGCCTGCTGCGTTCGTCCTCCAGCAACGCGATGGTGGCGAGCACGGCCGCGGCACAGATCGCCGAGGTGGTCGGCGGGTCGACCTTCTCGACACGTACGGCCAACTGCAACGCCCTCGGCGACTCACTCACGGCCTCATCGTGCCAGCACGAACCCGACGTGCGAACACCGGCGGACGTCCGGTTCTAGTCTTCTCTCCGTGAAGCAGTTGGTGGCCGACGACCCGTGGACGGTGGTGCAGAACGCCTTCGACCCCGAGCAGAACAGGGTGTTCGAGAGTCTGTTCAGCCTCGGCAACGGCCATTTCGGTGGACGCGGCAACCACGAGGAGCACTATTCGGGCGACACGCTGCGCGGAAACTACCTCGCAGGCATCTACTACCCCGACCCGACGCGGGTCGGTTGGTGGAAGAACGGGTACCCCGACTACTTCGCGAAGGTGCTCAACGCCCCCGATTGGAAGGCACTCCACATCACGGTCGACGGCGAGGTACTCGACCTCGCGACCGCAGACATCGTCGACTATCGCCGAGTGCTGCACATGAGGACCGGGGAGCTCGAACGGCATGTCCGCGCGACCTTGCCGAACGGCCGCTCGGTCGCGATCGACACCGTGCGCTTCGTCTCGATGACCCGGCAGCACCTCGGGGTCATCCGTTATCGGATCACCCCGCTCGACGGACCGACCACGATCACGATCGAGTCCCAGGTCGACGGCGACGTCGTCAACGAGGACTCGAACTACGACGAGGGCTTCTGGGAGGCCGTCGACCAGACGGTGTCCGGGAGTCGCACCACCGTCATCACGAGGACCAGGAAGACCGGGTTCCTCGTGGCCACGGCGGCCGATGTACTGATCGGCGTCGGCGGCGAGCCCGCCCCGGTCACCGGCGATCGGTGGGAAGCGACCGCGCGCGACCGTTTCGCGTCCAGCGCGGTCGAACTCGAGGTCGGCGCCCATCAGACCGTCGAGATCGTCAAATTCGGCGTCTCCTTCACGTCGCGCACCAGAGCCGACGCCACCCCTGACGGACTCGCAGCGGCCGCACACGACGAGCTCGATGCAGCGATCCCGGTCGGCTTCGATCTGCTGCAGGCCGAGCACCGGGCAGCGTGGGCCCGCAGGTGGGAGACCAGCGATGTGATCATCGGCGGGGACCCTGCCGCGCAGCAGGGCATCCGGTTCGGCGTCTTCGGGCTGAACTCGACGTTCACCGGCGACGACCCCGACCTCAACATCGGCCCGAAGGGATTCACCGGTGAGAAGTACGGCGGCGTCACCTACTGGGACACCGAAGCGTTCTGCCTCCCGTTCTACCTCGCCACATCGGAGCACGAAGTCGCCAAGAACCTGCTCCGCTACCGGCATCGCCAGCTCGGCAAGGCGATCGAGAACGCCGAGAAGCTCGGCTTCGGCGGCGGCGCCGCTCTGTATCCGATGGTGACGATCAATGGCGACGAATGCCACAACGAGTGGGAGATCACCTTCGAGGAGATCCACCGCAACGGTGCGATTGCCTTCGCGATCTTCAACTACGTCCGCTACACGGGCGACGACGACTACCTGCTCGAAGGCGGCCTCGAGGTGCTGGTCGCGATCTCGCGCTTCTGGTCCGAGCGGGTCACGTGGTCCGAGCCACGGCAGGCGTGGATGATGTTGGGCGTCACCGGCCCGAACGAGTACGAGAACAACGTGAACAACAACTGGTACACGAACCTGATGGCCCA
This sequence comes from Ilumatobacteraceae bacterium, assembly GCA_963824025.1. Lineage (GTDB taxonomy): Bacteria > Actinomycetota > Acidimicrobiia > Acidimicrobiales > Ilumatobacteraceae > Ilumatobacter_A. Next base: position 20,967 of record CAWGNY010000009.1, on the reverse strand, counting down.
GTGGACGCTGCGCTACACGATCGACGCGATCGCCGCAGCCCGCGCCTCGGATCGTGATGCCACCGATGCGTTGTTGGCCGGCGTCGGGTTCGACGAGGAACGCGAGGCCTCCCGCTGGCGGGCCGTGGCCGAACGGATCGCGCTGCCGCACGACGCAGGACGTGACGTGTTCCTCCAGCAGGACGGATTCCTCGACAAGGAGGACGTCACGGTCGCCGACCTCGACCCGTCCGAGCGACCGATCAGCCAACACTGGTCGTGGGATCGCATCCTGCGATCGCCCTACATCAAGCAGGCCGACGTCCTCCACGGCCTGTGGGTCTTCGAGGACAGGTACGACCTCGCCACGCTGCAGCGCAACTTCGACTTCTACGAACCGCGCACCGTGCACGAGTCGTCGCTGTCGCCCTCCGTCCACGCGGTACTCGCCGTGCGCCTCGGTCGGCTCGACAAGGCGCACGAGATGATGGTTCGGAACGCCCGCCTCGACCTCGACGACGTCAACAACGACACCGACGACGGCTGCCACATCACCTCGATGGCGGGCACCTGGATCGCAGCCGTGCTGGGTTTCGGCGGGATGCAGGTGGTCGACGGCGAACTCCATCTCGATCCGAAGCTGGCTCCCGGCTGGACACGGCTCTTCTTCCAGGTGCAGTTCCGCGGCCGGTGGCTGTCGGTCGACGCGACGCCGACGACCACGACGGTCGAGAACCGCAGCGACCGGGCGGTGACGATTCGGCTCGGCGGCGACCGGGTCGAGGTGCCACGGCTCGAATCGATCACCGTCGCCGCCTGATCGGCTGCGAGAGTGGCCCGATGAGGGACGACACCGCCGCCCGCGAGTCGAACGGGATCCCGCACGTGGTGATCGTGGGCGGCGGCTTCGGTGGGATCGCCGCGGCGAAGGGCCTCGCCGACGCACCCGTGCGGATCACGCTCGTCGACCGGCGGAATCATCACCTGTTCCAACCGTTGCTGTACCAGGTGGCGACCGCCGGCTTGACGCCGGCCGACATCGCCCATCCGATCCGCTCGATCCTGGCCCGGCAGGCGAATGCGCGCGTCGTGCTCGGCGAGGTCGTCGATGTCGACCCGGCGGGACGCACGGTCCGGCTCGCCGACGGCGCCGACGTCGCGTACGACCGCCTCGTGCTCGCGACCGGGAGCCGACACTCCTACTTCGGGCACGCGGACTGGGAGCGGTACGCGCCCGGCCTCAAGACCATCGAGGACGCGCTGGAGATCCGCCGTCGCGTACTCCTGGGCTTCGAGCGCGCGGAGTTCACCGACGATCCCGCGGAGCGCTCGGAGAACCTGACCTTCGTCGTCGTCGGTGGCGGACCGACGGGCGTGGAGACCGCAGGAGCGATCGCGGAAATCGCGTTCCGGACGCTGACGAGCGAGTTCCGCTCGATCGATCCGGCGACCGCGAAAGTGATCCTGCTCGAAGCCGCGCCCCGGATTCTCGGCGCATACCCGGGGAAGCTCTCGACGAAGGCGGAGCGTCAACTCCGCGACCTCGGCGTCGACGTCCGAACTCACGTCGAAGTCACAAACATCGATTCTCGGTCGGTCGAGACGTCTGTCGGTACGATCCCGACGCGCACCGTCATCTGGGCCGCTGGGAACGAAGCGTCACCGCTCGCTGCGATGGTCGACGCCGACACCGACCGCGCGGGTCGGGCGGTCGTCGGCCCCGACCTGTCGGTGCCCGGCCGTCCCGAGATCTTCGCGATCGGCGACATGGCCCACGCCGAGTCCGGCGACGGCCGGGTGCCCGGGGTTGCCCAGGGAGCGATCCAGGGTGGCAGACATGTCGCTCGGGTCATCCGTGCCGAACTGAACGGTGACCCCCGCCCGGAGTTCCGCTATCGGGACAAGGGCGAGTTGGCGACGATCGGCCGGTCGTCGGCAGTCGGCAGGATCGGACGGCTCGAGCTGTCGGGGTGGATCGCGTGGATGGCGTGGTGGGCGGTCCACATCGTGTTCCTCATCGACTTCCGCAAGCGGTTCCTCGTGTTCTTCAGCTGGGCGTGGAGCTACCTCACGTTCCAGCGCGGGAGCCGATTGATCACCGGCGTCTGGTCACCTGGAACCGATGGTTCTTCGGCCCCGTCGGAACAACCATGACTTCCCGTCGAACCGGCCACACCTTCAGCTCTTCGAGCTGTCCGAGCGGCCGTGAACGCAGTGCACGACGGAAGCGGGACGGGCGCATCGCGCGGTGCGCCAGGTGCGGGTGAGTCGGCGCGGGCCGAGTCCCTCAGAGCGGCTGATTGAGCTCGATCAGGTTTCCGGTCGGATCGGTGAAGAAACACTGCAGGCAGATGTCGCCGATCGGGCTCGGTTCGGACACCTCGACGCCACGCTCGATGAGGTCGGTGCGGACCGAGTCGAGATCGGTGACGTGCAGGGCGAAGTGCTGACCCTTCGGAGGCACGAAGTCCGGGACCTCCAGGAGGTGGACCTGCTGGTCACCGACCTGCAACCACGACCCGGCGAACAGGAAGTCGGGACGGTCGGGCCGCTCGGTGAAGCCCAGGACGTCGACGTAGAACCGTCTCGATTCGGCCGCGTCGGCCACGTTGAGCGAGACGTGATGGACTCCGGAGATCACGTCGACAGCCTACGCGTGCCGGAGATCGGGCACCGCCTGTTCAGAGGCGGATCTGACTCGCCTGCAGGAGCGCCGCATCGAGTTCGGCCCGGCGGGACAACGCCGTCTGGTTCGATGCGTCGACGAGGGCGGCCTGTTCGGACCGCTCGCCGGAGAGCCGGAGTCTCACGTTCGCGTCCAACGCCCCCCGAAGGCCCGACAGGGCGTCGGCGAGCGCGTGCAACACCTGGAGCGCTGCTGCATCGTCGACCACCGCGACGAGCCCACCGACCTGCGATTCGAGCTCGATGAGTTCTCGCTGGCCGACACTCCACACCGACTGGAGCCCGGCAGGATCGTTGGGCTGAAGGACCGTGAACACGGTGCTGTCGTCGAACTGGCGCGCCCTGCGAAGCACGCCGTCGAGTCGCATCTGCTCTGGCGTCGCGGTGCCGGGCCCGCCCCGGGGACGGCGGGACAACTGTGCGGCGATCGCGGCGATCGCGGCGATCAGTAGGAGCCCACCGAGCACGATGAAGACCCACTGCCCGCTCGTGAGTCCGTCGTCGGGCGCGGGCTGCTCGGGCGTGGGCTGCTCGGGTGCCGGCTGCTCGGGTGCCGGCTGGTCCGGTGCCGGCTGGTCCGGTGCCGGCTGGTCCGGTGCAGGCTCTTCGGGCACAGACGGTTCCGGCGCGGACTCCCGTGGCGCGGTGTCCCCGGGCGCAGACAACTCCGGTGCAGGCTCTTCGGGGCCCGACTCGTCCGGTGCCACCTGCGGCACTTCGACCGAGGAGAACGGCGACCCGCCGTCACTGCTGCAGGCGAACAACGTCGTCACCGCTGCGACGACGAGCAGGGCCGTTCGGCCGCCTCGGTTGTGCCTCCCGGCACCCACCATCGCGTGCCCGGAGGTGTGGCCGACGGTGATGAGTTGACCGCCGGTCTCCTCGAGAGGGTGTCCCACCTGCTGCGCTGTCATCGTTCGATCCCTCCACCCGATTCGGAAGCCACTCTCGTCCGATGTCCGGGTCCGACTCTCTCCGGAATCGCCCGACGTGCGGATGCCAGACTGCCACCGGTGTGCTCCCGGGGCCTGGCCGAGGACTGTGACACTGATCCTACTGCCGGCCTGTTCTCCTGATCGCACCGCGGGCTCCGGCTGTCGATCTCCAACACGCCGCGGACCGGCAACCTCGGACGGCGGACGGGAGCCCTCCACGACGACGGGGCGACGCCCAGCGCGTAGGTTTGGCCGCGTATGAGGTTTCCGATCCTGCAACCGAGATCGCTCGTCGACCGTACGACGATCAAGGACGACGCGATGGCCGGACTGGTGCTGGGTGTCGAGAGCGTTCCCGACGGCCTGGCGAGCGGCCTGCTGGCCGGAGTCAACCCTGTTGCAGGCCTGTACAGCTACATGTTCGGGCTCGGCGGCGCCGCCCTCTTCACCAGTACGGCATTCATGGCGGTTCAGGGGACGGGCGCGATGGCGATCATCGTCGCCGACGTCGACCTCGCGGCGCGTGACGATCCGAGCCGAGCGCTGTTCACGCTGTCGATTCTCACCGGCGCCGTGATGATCCTCGCCGGTGTGCTCCGCCTGGGGTCGTTTCTGCGCTTCGTGTCCAACTCGGTGATGACGGGATTCATCACGGCGGTCGGGGTCAACATCGTGCTCGGCCAACTGAACGATTTCACGGGCTACGACGCGCAGGGCGGTGATCGCCTCAGCCGTGCACTCGACCTCCTGTTCAACTTCTGGAGGGTCGACGTGCCGACCCTGACCGTCGGGGTGGTCACGATCGCGCTGATCATCGTCCTGCAACGAACGAAGCTGGGCGCGCTCGGCCTCGTGGTCGCGGTCTTCGCCGGCTCCGCCGTGGCCTGGCTCTTCGCGGTCTTCGATCGCGACGTGGCGCTGGTCCGCGACCTCGTCGAGGTACCCCGGTCACTCCCGCTGATCACGATGCCCGCGTTCGGGGACATCCCGACGCTGGTCATCCCGGCGATGTCACTCGCCTTCGTCGGCCTCGTGCAGGGAGCCGGCGTTTCGGCCGGGTTTCCGAACGAGGACGGATCGCCGCAGGACGAGTCGCAGGACTTCGTCGGACAGGGTGCCGGGAACATCGCCGCCGGCCTGTTCCAGGGCATGCCGGTCGGCGGGTCGATGTCGGCCAGTTCACTCGTTGCATCGGCCGGAGCCAAGACACGCGCCGCAGCGTTCTTCGCCGCCGGAGTGATGGCGGTGGTGATCCTCCTGTTCGGCGGGGTCATCGAGCTCGTGGCGATGCCGTCGCTCGCAGGACTGCTGATCGTGGTCGGCGTGGGCACGATTCGACCGACACGCATCATGTCGGTGGCGAAGACCGGACCCGTACCGCTCACGGTGATGTCGATCACGTTCGTCCTCACGCTGGTGATCCCGCTCCAGTTCGCCGTTCTCGTCGGTGTGGGGATCTCCACCATTCTCTTCGTGCTGCGCCAGTCGACCCGCCTCGTGACACACCGGCTGATCTTCCACGACGACGGCCGCGTCGAAGAGGTCGACCCTCCCGAGACGGTGCCGCCGAACACGGTGATCGCGCTCCAGCCCTACGGCGCGCTGTTCTTCGCTACCGCGTCGACACTGCTCGAACAGGTCCCGAAGGTGACACCCGAGTCCAGGAACTCCGTCGTCATCCTCCGCATCCGCGGGGCGGACGACGCAGGGGCGACGTTGATCGACGTCGTCACGACATACGCAAGGTCCCTCCGCGAGGTCGACAGCAAACTGATGATCGTGACCGGAAACCGCAACGTGATCCGACAGCTGCGAGTCACCGGTGCCACCGATGTGATCGGCGCCGACAACATCTACCGCAGCACGGCGTTCCTCGGCGAGACGTCTCGCCAGGCCTACACCGATGCGACATCGTGGGTCGCCGATCATGCAACGATCGGTCCACCGGCAGGGTCGGAACCGGCGAACCACGAGAACGGAACGAGCGATGCCTGACAACCCCTCCTCGCGTCGAGTGATCGGACCGTTGGTCGCTGCGCTCGTGCTGGCTGTGACGGTCGTGCCGGGGGTGGCGCACGCGTTGGTCGCATCCGTCGACGAACCCGCGTCCACGGAGCCCGGGACGTCCCAACCCGACACGACCGCACCCGACACGACCGCACCCGACACGACCGCACCGCCGACGACGGAACCGGTGGTGGCAACTCCCGCGACGGACGGTGACGACGACGCGATCGTCGCGGTCATCGGTCTCGCCGGCTTCGTCGCGCTCATCGCCGTCGCCGGATGGTGGATGATTCGCCGCAACGACGACGACGACGCCCCACATCCTCGTTCGCCCCAACTCGACGATCCCCTCCCCGGGCAGGACCTCCTGTGACCGTCGAGAACCGACACGCGGGGACAACCGGAACCGCCCCGACGAGCAGGCTCGTCGGGGCGGTCAGGGATTGTTCAACCGAACGGTGAAGACACGCATCCGAGCGTGCGAATCACCGCCCAGCCCGGATCAGGAGAGCAGCTTCGCCTTCTGCGTGTCGAACTCGGCGTCGGAGATGACACCGCTGTTCTTGAGCTCACTCAGCTTGGCGAGTTCGTCCGCCACACCACCCGACGTCCCCGCGGCCTGCCGCACATAGGAATCCATCTGATCCTGCTGGGCCCGAGCCCGAGCGATCTCCCGGTCGCGCATGCTGTCACCGCGGGCGAGCACGTAGATCAACACGCCCAGCAGCGGGAGCAGAACCACCAGCAGGAACCACGCGGCCTTGGCCCAGCCACCCATGTCGTGGCTGCGGAAGATGTCGATCACCACGTGGAAGAAGATGAACAGCCACGAGATCCAGACGAACAGGATCAACATCGTCCAGAAGATCCCGAGAATCGGATAGTCGTACGCAAGCATGTGGTTCTCCTCGTTGTATGAGTTGTGTGAGCGCGGGGTGACGCGGCGCACAGCGCCGCAGCGTCGCCGGAAGCATACGGGACAGCGATCGAGTCCCTCGCGGTTCCGTCGTGTGGACGTGATGCAGTGGTGGGGGCCTCCAGGGTGAACTCGTTCCGGGTCGACGGCGGCGGATCGCGGTGCGGAACGTCCTGTCCGATCGGGTGGCGAAAGCAGCACGCAGCGAGAAGGTCGCCGAGGCGCTTCTCGCATTCCTGTACCGACGGGTTCGGCGGGCCCGAGAGGCGACGTCGGCCGCAGGGAGCCGGACCCCACCTGATCCGTCTCGCGCCGCGTCACCCGTGCACCGATCCGCGTCGCGTCGGCTGCAACCCTCAGGAGTCGTCGGCGGCGGAACCGCGGCGGGCACCCGGGCCCAGCCGCCACGGCCACTGACCCTCGATCTCGACCACGATCGACCAGGCGAGGAACGTTCGCACGATCACGAGCACGCCGAGCGCGGTGACGTTGTCGAGCGTCGGCTCGAGGGTCACGGTGCGGATGATGTCGGCGGCGATCAGGAGATCGAGCCCGAGCAACAGACCGCGGCCGATTCGCTGCTTGACGGTCTCGATCGCAGCCCCGACTCCGGTCGCCCGGCCGGTGCGGAACCCCGCGACGAAACCAGCCAGGACCGAGATCGCGATCACCCCGATGGCGACGACCTCGATCCACTCGGACACGGTGCGCGCGACCTCCCAGTCACCGATCCTGGGTCCCACGGCATTCAGCAACATGTTCCTCCGGGCGACGGAGACCTCGATCGACACGCCGAGTCAGGACGACAACGGCACGCCGGACCCACGCAGCTCAGGTGAGCAGCTTCGCCTTCTGCGTCTCGAACTCGGCGTCGGAGATGACACCGCTGTTCTTGAGCTCACTGAGCTTGGCGAGCTCGTCCGCCACGCCACCCGACGTCCCCGCGGCCTGCCGCACATAGGCATCCATCTGATCCTGCTGGGCCTGTGCCCGAGCGATCTCCCGGTCGCGCATGCTGTCACCGCGGGCGAGCACGTAGATCAACACGCCCAGCAGCGGGAGCAGAACCACCAGCAGGAACCACGCGGCCTTGGCCCACCCGCCCATGTCGTGGCTGCGGAAGATGTCGATCACCACGTGGAAGAAGATGATCAGCCACGAGATCCAGACGAAGACGAGCAACATCGTCCAGAAGATCCCGAGAATCGGATAGTCGTACGCAAGCATGTGGTTCTCCCTGCTGAATTCCCTGCCACGGATTCGCGGCACTGCGACAAACCGTAGCGTACGTGAGCTGGAGATATCCGGATTCCGGCGTCCGAAGACGATGACCGCATCGGGGCACCGACCACCAGGCCGATCGGCGTAGTCTGTCGGCACGCTGGCCAACTCGAAGGGACGTCGCAGTGCAGGATTGGATCGTCGGGCTCCTCGCAATCGCCGTGGGTGCCCTGTTCTGCTTCCGGGGCTTCATGACGATGCGCGTCGTCATCCCGATCTGGGGCGCCTTCACCGGCTTCTTCGTGGGCGCCGGCCTCGTCGGTAGCTTCACCGACGACGGATTCCTCGGCTCGACGCTCGCGTGGCTCGTCGGGATCGCTGTCGCGGTGGTGTTCGGAGCGATCGCATATCTGTACTACGAGATCTCCGTGATGATCGCGATGGGTGCGATCGGATTCTCGATCGGCACGACCGTGATGGTGGCCGTCGGCGTCAGTTGGTCGTGGCTGATCGTCCTGGTCGGCGTCGTTTTCGGGGGGCTCCTGGCGTTCGCCGCGATCGTCGCCGACCTCCCGACCGTGCTCCTGGTCGTGCTCACGGCGCTCGGCGGCGCTTCGATCATCGTGTTCGGCGTGATGCTCCTGGCCGGCGTGATCGACACCGCCGACGTCGAGTCGGTCGCCACGACCAAGGAACTCGAGGACGACTGGTGGTGGTACGGGCTCTACGTGGTGCTCGCGATCGTCGGAGGCGTCGCGCAGTTCCGAGCAGTCGATCGCCTGTCTGCGACCATGCGCGAGACCTGGGCGGACGCCGGCGGACGCGAATTCCGTGCGGGCTGAGCGCGGGCTGTACGAGATGTTCCGAACGGAAGCGGTGACATGAACGAGTCGACCGAACCACGCACCGACGGCGTCCTCCTCCTCGCAACCGACGGCTCCGACCACGCCAATGCGGCCCTCGCTGCCGGACTCCGCCTCGTCGATGCAGCGAGCAGGGTCCTCCTCGTCACGGTGGTGCCGGCAGCAGATCCGAGCGTGCTCGTCGGTTCGGGTCACGCCGGACCGGTGATGACCCCATCACAGAAACAGGAGTTGCTCACCGCTCAGCAGGAACATGCCCGAGCGCTGCTCGACGCCGCGGCTCGCTTCCTGTCGGACGACACGGTCGGCATGACGGTCGAGACCGAGATCCTCGAAGGCGACCCTGGCGAGCAGATCTGCCGGCGTGCGGCAGCGCGCGACATCGCAGGCATCGTGCTCGGAACGCGCGGGCAGGGCGGGCTGAAGAGGGCGCTGCTCGGGTCGGTGTCCGACCACGTGGTCCGCAATGCCCCGTGCCCGGTCGTCACCGTCAGCCCGAACTGACGGTCAAGGCCCTCGGCCAGCGGAACACGAGGGCAGACCCTCGATCGCCATCGACGAGTTCCATCAAGCCCGAACGGAACTACTCGGTCGAGGTGAAGACCAGGAGCGGCTCGCCGTCGGCGTCGCTGATGGTCAACGTGCCGTCGCTCACCACGAAGCCGGCAGCACGGCGAAGCGCGTCGAGGTAACGCTGCTCGACCCCGGACGCGGGCTCGTCACATGCCATCATCGTGCTCACGACCTCGGAATCGAACGTGACGGCTCCGGCGTCGAAGGTCGCCCCGCCGCTGTACCGATTGCATCCGCCACTCCCCGAGATGGTCTCGCCGTCGTACTCCAGCGTCACCTCGACACCGTCCGGCACCGCCCCGGAGTCGAGTTCCTCGAGCGTCCAGATCGTCCCCTCCACGGCGGCGCCGTCGGTCACGCCACCCGGATCGTCACTGCCACACCCTGCCGCAAGAAGCGCAACGGTCACCACCGCCACGAGGCCGGCCGTCATCCGGGCAGTCGTCATCGGCTCACTATGTCAGAAGCAGCACCCACTCCGTCACCACGCAGGGGAGATTCTCGGTCGACGCGCCCCCGAGCCGAGCGCCGCCGACACGGCGGGCTACGTTGAGCACATGGCTCAGAGCGGCAGATGTCTGTGTGGATCGATCACCTACGAGCTGACCGGCGATGTCATCGCCACGGCGATCTGCCACTGCGACCACTGCCAACGACAGAGCGGGGGCGCGTTCTCCGTGAATCTGGTCGCCCACGAGAGCCAACTGTCGGTGAACGGGGACCTCAGCACCTTCGAAGATCGCGGAGAGCACGGTGATGCGGTCTACGTCCTCCGCCGATTCTGCGGATCCTGCGGTTCGCCGATCTACTCGGCCCTCGTCGGGACCGAAGGGGTGATCGCCGTCAAGGCGGGCACGCTCGACGAGAAGGCGGACGTGTTGCCGACGGTCGAAGTCTGGTGCGAACAGAAGCAGCCCTGGGTCGACCTGCCGGGTATGGCCGTCTCGATGGACCGGGAGTAGTCCACAGCGCCAGATCGTTCGCTGCTTCGCTCGAATCCACCGCTCATCTCTCTCATCGTTCAGTGGGCGTCGACCGCAGACGGTCGCCTCCCCCCTCGGTCGAACAGGAGTCTCCATGCCCCGGAAGCTGTCCTTCAGCAGGTCGTTGTGTGCCGTCACCGCCGCGAGCATCGTGCTCGCCGCGTGTACGAGCGATGACGGCACCGCCCCCGCGACCACGGCGGCCTCGGAGCCGGCGACGACCGACGCCACTGCGGGCAACGAGGCCCCGGCCGACACCGAACCGCCGACCGGCACGGAGACCACACCTGCCCCCGACGCGCCGACGCTCGACGGCGAGGGGCTCGAGCTGGGCCTACTGGAGCCCGGGCCGGGGCTGCTGACCACCCTGTTCGAGGGGCAGGTGCGAGGTGTCGACGCCGCGGTGCAGGACATCGCCGATGGTGGCGGCGTGCTCGGCGGGCCGCTGAACGTGACGTCGACGGCGGCGCCGCTCGGCGGGTCGGCCGCCGACATCGTCCGGACAGCGATCGACGCCGGGGCTCAGGTCCTCGTCGGGCCGGCCGGTTCGGACGATGCGGCGCAGGTGCGCACGGAGCTCCGGGAGGCAGGTGCGATCGCCTGCAGTGCGTCGGCGAGCGTTCCCGGTCTCGCTGCCGACCAGGAACAGTTCGGTCTGTTCCGGACCGCGCTTCCCGATGACGTGGTCGTCTCCTACCTCGCCGACGCGATCATGGCCCGTCGCGACGAGCAGGCGCCCGACGCGGTGTGGAAGGTCGCGATCGTCGCCCGCTCCGACGACTACGGGCTGTCCGTGGGCAACGCCCTCGCGGCCTCGCTCGAGTCCCGCGGGCTCGACCCCGCCGTCATCGGGTACAACCCCCAGCGGGTGCTGTTCGTCGGCTTGGGAGCCGAGGTGACCTCTGCGACGCCCGACCTGACCGTGATCGTGTCGTACGAGGAGGGTGCCGCGATCGTCACCGAGTTGACCCGCAGCGGTGTCGACCCGGCGACGATGGTCGGACTCGACTCGTTCCTGCGACCTCGGATCGCTTCGATCGCGGGGCCCGACGGCGACGCAGCCGCGGTCGACGGGCTCACCATGATCGGGACGACCGGCAACCGCGCGTTCCTGCAACGCCTCTTCACCGATGACGACAACGGTCAGGTCGCCAACTCCGCCCAGGCCTACGACTGCGCGATGATCCTCGCGCTCGCCACCGAAGCCGTGGCGGGCGGGTCATCGGCCACGATGAGCGACGCGATTCGTGACGTCACCGCAGCTGGGGTCACGTGCACGACCTACGCCGACTGCCTCGACAAGCTGCGCGCCGGCGACGACATCGACTTCGACGGTGCGTCGGGCAGGCTCGCCATCGACGAAGCCGGCGATCCCACGTTCGGCCGCTTCACGACGGCGGCCGTTGCGGGAGGCGAACTCAGCATCGTCGAGACGGTCGACGTCGACGTCGCCGAGATCCGCCGCGAGCAGGCCGCCTTCGCAGCCGCCGCGTTCACCACCAAACTGCAACAGGCGTTGACGTTCCTCGGTTTCTACGACGGTCCGATCGACGGCCTCGAGAGTCCCGAGCTCACCGCGGCGCTCGCTGCATTCCAGGAATCCGTCGGGCTTCCCGGGACCGGTGTGTACGACGAGGCGACCGATGCCGCCCTGCGAGCAGCCTTGGGCGAATTCGGCGACCTGTTGACGACGAGCACGGCCGACCTACAGGTACTGCTCACCGAACTCGGCTTCTACGACGGTCCGATCGACGGGATCTACTCCGCTGAGGTCGTCGCGGCCGTCAAGGCACTGCAGCGCCAACTCGGCGTGCCGGAGACGGGGGTGCTCGATGCCGCCACGATTCGTGCGGCCTACGAACAGGGCGTGATCGCCGGCGGATCGGCATCGGAACCCGTTCCGCCCACCACCGTTCCGCCCACCACCGCACCACCCACGACGGCACCGCCGACCACCGCACCACCCACGACGGCACCGCCCACGACGTCACCGCCCGCCACGGCACCGCCCGCCACGGCGCCACCGACCACCGAGCCGACGCCCACCACGATCCCACCCGATGCAGGCCTGGTGACCCTGCTCGAGACGCTGCAAGCCGACCCGGATTTCTCGACATTCGTCGAGCTCGCGCTCCTGTCGGGGTTTGCCGACGAACTCGACCGGGCCCAGCGGTACACCGTGCTCGCCCCGACGAACGCCGCCTTCGACACGCTCACGGCTGAAGAACTCGATGCGCTCCGCAACGACCCCGCTCGGCTGCGGGCCGCCCTCGGGTACCACGTGATCGTCGGGCAGCTCCCCGTGGCCGAGCTGGTCGATCAGATCGAGACGGTCAACGGAGCGCGCCTCGAGATCGTCGGCGCCGGCGCGGATCTGCGCGTCCAGGGCGCCGAGATCTCGAAGCCTGACCTCTTCGCCACGAACGGCGTGATCCACGGGCTGGCCGAGTTCCTCACGCCGCCGGGGTAGCGGGCGGACTTCGGACGTCCGTCGGCGGTTCCGGGTCAGCACGGCCGAGATCGACGAGCCGCGGGGCGGATCCGACCGCGAGCCCGCCTCGTCGTCGCTAGTTGTCGGGCATCGATGCGGGGGGTGCTGCACCCCACACCCGGCCGAATCGGTCGGCGATGACGCCGATCGCGGCGAACAGTGCGCCCACCGCCACGATCAGGATCCGGCCCAACCAGACGTCGAGGTCGATGCGGTCCGACGCTGCGTCAGCCCGCACCCGCAGGTCCTCAGCGGTCGCGTCGAGCGAGTCGAACGTCGGTCCGAGTCCCTCGATGTCGGTCGCGATCACCTCGACCTGCATGGCCAACTCGGCGAGAGTGACCTGACCGGCGCCGAGGTCGGTCGCCGCCGTGGTCAGCTCCTGGCCGACCGTCTCGAGCTGTTCCGCGACCGGTTCGAGCCCATCCGCGAATGCCCGCAACTCCTCGGCGATGCTGACGCTGTCGCCGGGAATGAAACGTTCGATCGTTTCGAACGTGGCCGCGAGCCGGTCGGCGATGTCGGCCGCGGCCGTGGCGGTCTCGGCGAGGTTCGTCGCGGACGCGGTTCCGAGTTCCGTCAGGGTTGCCTCCGCGCTCGCGACCAGCGACTCAGCGAGCTCGAGACCCTCGACCAACGTCGCGGCGAGCCCCGCCAGATCGTCGGCGAGCACGCGGACCGGGTCGACCGAATCGCTCACCAGCACGGCCGACGCCTCGGTGACGACGAGTCCGTCGCGGTACGTGACCGAGAGTCTCTGGACGAGGACCAGTGCGACGACCGTCGCGACCAGCGCCGTGACGACCACGGCGCGACCGATCACCGTCATCGTCCTCGCCCATCGCGCGCGGTCCGGAACGTCGACATGGGATGCGTCCCGCACGGCGGCGATGGTACTCCCTGCCGACGCAGACCTTCCCGACTCGAGCACCGGCGAGGAGCCCAGGGAACCTCGAAGACACGGCGTCGTCAGGACGCTGCGGCGACGAGCCAGGCCGTGACGGTGACGACGAAGACGAGCATGATCGCCTCCGCGGTGACCGTCGCGCGCAGCTCTCCCAGCAGCTCGGGGGACTCCGGATCGGCGTCGAGTGCAGGAAGCAGCCGGAAGTGGTTGTACGCACCGCCGACGATCGCCAGGCCCACCGCCGCCGTCTTGAGCAACAGGATCCTTCCCCACGGTGTTCCGGTGAGTTCGCCGAACGAATCGAGCACGAGGAACGCCATGATCGCGCCGGCGACGACGACCGCGGCGAGCGCGACGGTGGCGATCTTGGAGAATCTGACGACGAGCTCGACGACGCGCATCCGGTGACCGGAGCGGTATCGGTTCCAGATGATCGCGGCCATCGTGACGACCCCTCCGACCCAGACGGCACCGGCAGCTACGTGAACACTGTTGACGAGGGCATGGAGAGGACGGAAACCCTTGCTGACGGTGTGGCCGTCGAACCAGAACGACACGATGACCAGCACGACACCGCAGAACGCCGGCCAGGACCGGGCATCGGGGGTCCAGCGGACGATCGGGGCATCCTCGGTCGCCCGGGGATCCTCGGTTCGCATGTCGTCGACCACTGCAGCAGAGAGCGAACGCGCGACCGGCGGGCGATTCACGGCTCGTGGCCCGCGGGTCGCACTGATGGTTCCGGCGACACCGGCCGCGAGACCGATCCCACCGAGGACGCGCAGCACAGCGGCGAAGCCGGGTCCGCTGGACCACTCCGAGACGAGCGAATCGCCACCGATGCGCGCGACGCCGACGTATTCGATGGCGGCACCGATCGCGATGACCAGACCCGAGACGCGGACGGCCGTCAGCACGTGACGCACTTCGTCGCGCCTGCCGCGGAGAACGGACGCCACGAAGGCGAAGGCGCCGAGCCCGAGCACGACGCCGAGGAAGCCGATCAGTCGACCGACGGTCGCGGCGGTCTGGCCGGGGGCGGAGTTGTCGACGGCGAGGAACTCATCGAGCGACTGCGGCGGAGTCGCTGCCGCCTCAGCAGCGACCGCGACCCGCTCGCCATCGGGTTCGGCTGCGGTCGGCTCGCCATCGGGTTCGACTGCAACGCTCGAATCGGTGCGCGAATCGACACTCGATGCGGCAGGCTCGATCGTTGTCGCCGGGACCGTCGTCGGCGCTGCGGTGGTCGGTGATGGTGCGGTGACAGAGAACGAGAACGAACCCTCGATCGGGTGTGCGTCAGCCGCTTGAACGTTCCAGCGGACGCCGATCTGCCCGCCGGCCAAAGGCGGGTCGAAGCGGATCGAGAAGAGCTTGTCGTCGAGGGTTTCGACGCCGACGGGTTCCTGCACGACGCCCGCTGCCGTGAGTGCGACGAACCCGTCGCCGACGGGTTTCGCCTCGCCGGTGAATCTGATCGTGACGAGGCCGACCGGTTCGTCGACCACGTCAGCCTCGGAAGGAGTCGAGGACTCGAAGCCGGTGTGCGCGCGTGCGGTCCCGGGGCCGATCAGTACGATGCCGAGCACAACGAGAAGCGACAGCGCCGCGGAAACCCCTCGTCGGCGATCGGGCCGCATGAGGTCCAGGCTGGGTGTGCACACGGACATGGCCCGATATTCTACGACGTGATGTCGTACTTCGCACTCCGGGGTCGTCGCCGACGGGCGTTGTTCGCAGCCGTCGGCGTGGTCGGCCTGATTTCGATGGGATGCTCCGATTCCGAGGAGCCTGCGGCATCGCCACCGCCGGCGGTGACGACGAACGGCCTCCTGGCTCCCGCGGCGTTCGGGGAGTATCTCGAGGCGAACCCCGACGTCCCGTTGATCAACGTCCACATCCCCTACGACAAGCACATCGCGGGAACCGACGCCTTCATCCCGTTCGACGCCATTCTCGACTCGCCCGATCTCCCCGCCGACAAGACGGCGCCGATCGCGATCTACTGTCGCTCCGGGAGCATGTCGGCGGAGGCGGCCGACGACCTGTCGGCCGCCGGATACACGAATGTGATCGACCTCGCCGGCGGGATGAACGCATGGACCGCGGCGGGCGACACGCTCCTCGACGACCCTGGCGCAGCCGGGAACTGACGGAAACACACCAGCACCATGACACGACGCGCCGACGGCGAACTCGAGACCGACGTTCTGCGAGCGCTGTGGCACCTCGACCGACCCGCCTCCCCTGGTGATGTCATCGAACAGATGCACAGTGATCTCGCGTACACGAGCATCGCCACGATTCTCGGACGACTGTGCGAGAAGGGCCTGGCGACGCGAAGGCGAGCCGGCCGGGCGTTCCTGTACTCCGCCGCCCGCAGCGAGGCGGACCTCACCGCGCAGAGGCTGAGGAACGTCCTCGACTCGACGTCGGATCGCCATTCGGCGCTGGCCGGCTTCGCGGAGGCACTCGACCCGGCCGACGCTGCCCACCTTGCGGCACTGCTCAACGCAGCGAAATGATCGGCTTCGTCGCCCGGGTCGGAACGTTCCGCGCCCGGCGCAGGCTGGTGGTGGCGTCGGAGACGGTCAGGGTGCCGGTCGGCTCGATCGGGCTCGTGGCGTCGATCCCGATCGGTACCGCGCTCGCTGCGGCTGCGAGCGGCCGATGGCCCGGCCGGCCACCTGCAGACCGAGTGCGACGGAGAACAGCAGCGCCGTGAGCGCGACGTGCCGGATGTCGCGACCTTCGCCGTACTGCATCGCGACGACGTGAGCGGCAACGACGAAGTACACGACGTACGTGAGGCGGTGGAGGCGTTTCCAACGACCAGGACCGAGTCGTCGCAGGGCACGGGTGCTCGACGTCGCGACGAGCGGGACCAGGAGGAGCACGGCGACCACTCCCAGCCAGTACCCGACCGTGAACTCGTCGAACCGGCGCGATGTTGCGCCTGGTATCGCCGACGCGAAGGGCGCCAACACGTTCCAGCCCGATGTGTGGATCGCCAGTCCACCCGGAACGTGCACCGCGACGAGCAGGAAAGCCCACACGCCGGTGGCCCGTCGCCACGGAAGATGTACCACCCGACGCCGGCCCCGCAACGTCCGCACCGGGCCGATCACCAACGTGATGACGAGGAGGGCGACGGCCACCAGCCCGGTCGAAACGTTGAACTGCCACAGCAGACCGTGGGACTTGAGATGCTCCGGAGAACCCCACGTCTCCGTCGAGAACTCGGTGATGATCATCAAGAGCGCCACCGCACAGGCACTCGTGGTGCCAACGACCAGGTGCCGGCGAGGAGATGCGGCGGGCCGGGCCGTGATTGCGAGGCTGGGTGTGATGGGCATGATCGTCTCCCCGGCCGAACGGAATCTGCGTCTCGTCTCGACGATCTTCGCGCAGGTCTGCGCGTCGTGCGTCAGCCGCCGAAAGCGGCGTCGAAGGCAGCCGTCAGCTCCTGGGTCGCGGGGCCGCTGTAGCCGCAGAAGTTGACATTGCCTTCCGCCGCGGTGATCAGGTAGCGCTCGCCGACGGCGAACTCGAACCCGGCGATGAGGGCGGGAGACGAGTTCGGCGACTGCAACACGACCGTGTCGTTGTCGCCCCCGGCGTACCAGCGGTCAACGGAGAGGGTGGCCGTCCCGTCGTCGACAGCCGTCGCCGTCCCGGCGAAAGCCGGCGACATCCCCGCCAGGAACGTCACGTCGAAGGGAAGGCACGACGCCATCGTCGCACCGTCGCCGAGCGACAGTTCCATGGGCGGCGTCCGGCTGTCGATCGGATCAGCGACGTCCGTCGGATCGGCGCCACCGCCGACGACCGCTGCGCCGGCGAATGCCAACACCACGGCCGCCGCAACGCCCAACATCCACGGACGCCTGCGATCGTGATGGTCGGCGGCGGAGTCGGAGTCGGCTGTGTCGATGACCGGGGTGTTCATGATGTGCTCCAAACGGGCTCGGGACGACGGCGTCGTCACTTGGTTCGACGAACACATCGCGGTGCATCGGGTCCAGGCGTGCGACATGTTCTCGTAGCTCGTCGATCACGATCCGACCTCCTTGCTGTGTCCCCGCCGCTCTGACGCTCGACGACCCGTTGCGGTTCCCGTCGACGCGAGGAAACCGGAGGATCAGCCGCGTGGCAACCGGACCCGCCCCATCTTCGTGACCGCACCCCGGGTCGGTGGCGACGCGTGACGGTGTACGAGTGGGAGACGCCGCCGGGAACGATCGGATTCCCGTCAGGTCAGGTACTCGGACCAGAACGCACCGAGGGATTCGTAGACGGGACGGCGGACCTCCCAGGTGTGGGTCAACAGAGCGTCGATGCGCATCCAGCGCCAGTCACCGAACTCACCACCACCGACGTCAGCATTCAGACGGATGTCGGAGTCGTGGCCGGTGAATCGAACGAGGAACCAACGATGCACCTGCCCGCGACCGGTCTTCGGACTGCGGTTGGCCGATGGAAGCTCATAGCCGAGCCACGACGGATACTCGGCAAGGAGCTCGACCCGGTCCCACCGGATCCCGGTCTCCTCTTCCAGCTCGCGCCGGGCTGCATCGAGTGACTCCTCGCCGGCCTCGATCCCGCCCTGTGGCAGTTGCCAGCTTCCCGGGGCATCGGACCGCTCGAGCCCGAGCACGCGTCCTTCGCTGTCGATGACGACGATCCCGACGCCGGCTCGGAAGTGCTCGCTCGACGCCATTCGTTCACGAAACTACCCTGCACGTCGACGGTCCGGGCGCGGACTGGGCCGAGGAAGAAGGATGGCGATGGTCGGTATACCGAAGTGGGCGCGGCTGATCGCGGCCGGCGTGACCGTCGAGGAGGTCCAGCGATTCGACGGGTCCCTCGATGCGACCAGGACGGCATTCGAGCGTCGTCCGCCGGTCGACGAGCAGGCCTGGCGCGATGCCGCGCGGCACGACCTCGAGAACGCCGAAGGTCGTCGGGCCGAGTACAAACTCGAGGCCGCATGGTCCGCGCTGAAGTCCGCCCATCGAGAATTGACCCGATCGTTCGACGCGTCGGAGCTGGTGGCCGAAGCACGGATCGTCCGCAACGAGGCAGACGACAAGCTGACCGGCTGGCGGCGCAAGTCGGTCTCCGATCTGCTCCCCACGGAGCTGCTCGACAGCGTGGGAATCGCCAGCGGTGGTTTGACGGTCGAACGCACCGTTCGCCTGCCGGACACGCCGACGCGGAACACGGCTCCGACCCTTTCCGGCGAGGTCGAAGACGACGGTCCCGAGCCCGCCGCGGGAGAAGATGCAGGGGTGTCGATGTCTCGCAGCGCCCGTGGAGACCTGCTCGTCGAGGATCTTCGGATCCGTCTGATCGACGCGAAATGGGTGCTGGACACGCACTCGGACAACGCCTACCACAAGTTCCGCATTCTGCGACGCGCCGTCATCAGTACCTCTGTCGCGTACGGTGCCTTCCTCGCCGTGCTCGCCGTGATCGTGGCGCTCGAGTGGGTGCCGACTGCACTCCTCACCGAGCCTCCGGAGAACTCACCGCTCGGGAGTTGGCGGTTGCTCCTCGTGGTGATGACGCTCGGAACCGTCGGAGCGTTCTTCAGTTCGGCAACCGAGCTGCGAAACCGTGACGACAAGCTGCGCATCCCCGATCTCCGCGTGCGATACACGCTGATGGCGATGCGGCCGGTCGTGGGAGCGGCCGGCGCGGTCGTGGTCATCGTCGTTCTGCAGTCAGCCCTCGGTGACGCGGTCACGCTCCAACCCACCGCCACCTTCGGCGTCGCGATCGCCGCCGGCTTCACCGAACGGTTGGTCACCAAGACCGTCTCCTCGGCCGCCGACGCCATCGGCTGATCGAGTCGCCGCGATTCCGACTTTCGACCCGGCGCGGTCGGGTCGACGAAATCGTGCATCTCTCGTGACGACCGAGTGCGTCGCCCGACGAAGTCGCTCCGGGGCCCGTCGGCTCCGACCGCGTTCCCCCGTTCGTGGAACAATCGGACGATGCCGCAACTCCAACCGCTCGATCCCCCGCTCCGGTTCGGGATCTTCCTGCCACCGATGCACAAGACCGGCGTCAACCCGACCCTGGCGCTGCACCGCGACCTCGAACTCATGGAACACCTCGACTCGTTGGGGTATGCCGAGGCCTGGATCGGCGAGCACCACTCCGCTGGTTCCGAGTTGATCGCCAGCCCCGAGGTCTTCATCGCCGCCGCCGCCGAGCGCACGAAGCACATCAAGCTCGGTACCGGGGTCAACTCGCTGCCCTATCACCATCCGTTCATCCTCGCCGACCGCATCGTGATGCTCGACCATCTCACCCGGGGCCGGATGATGTTCGGCGCCGGGCCCGGCCAGCTCACCTCCGACGCGATGATGCTCGGCATCGACCCGATGCAGCAGCGGCCACGGATGGAGGAGTCGCTCGACGTGATGATGCGGCTCTTCGCCGGCGAGACCGTCACCGAGAAGACCGAATGGTTCAGCTGCGATCAGGCGGTGCTCCAGATGCGTCCGTACAGCAACTTCGACATCGCAGTGGCCTCCAGCCTCTCACCGTCGGGTTCCAAACTCGCCGGGCGGTACGGCACGGGAATGCTGTCGATCGCTGCCACCGAACCCGCTGCCTTCGGCGTGCTCGACTACAACTTCACGGTCTGGAACGAGGAGGCCGCCCGCCACGGCCACGTGGCCGACCGCTCGAAATGGCGCCTGATGGGCCCGATGCACATCGCACCCACACTCGAAGAGGCGAAGGCGAACTGCCGGTACGGATTGCAGTGGGTATTCGACTACCTGAGCCACATCATCCCCATCGGGGACCCCAATGATCCCGCTCCCCCATCGGACTACGACGACTTCGTCGACTACGCGAACGAAACGGGTCGCATGGTGATCGGGACGCCGGAGATGGCGATCGAGCAGATCTCTCGCTTGCAGGAGAAGACCGGCGGATTCGGCGCCTACCTGTTCCTCGGGGCCGATCTCGCCGACTGGCAGGCCACCAAGGACAGCTACGAGCTCTTTGCCTACGAGGTGATGCCCCACTTCACCGGTCAGGCCGCACCCGTCCAGGCCAGCTACGACCACGTGGTCGGTGCCGGCTCCAGATGGGTCGATGCCACCCTCGGAGCCCAGCTCACCGCCATCGCCGACTACGAAACCGAACGAGCTGCCCGAGCCGAGTGACGCGTCCCGAGCCGCTGCCCCGTCGTCGCCGCCACTCTCAGCCGATCGGACCGGGACCACGACCCGCAGCGAGATGGGGCTCCTGGTTCACCGGCTCGCGGATCATCACGCTCATTCGCGCATTCGTCGCCGGAACATGACGACGGCCAGGACAACCGCGCCGATCGTGTACCCACCGATCCAGTACAGGTCGGTGGCGATGTCTCCGAGACCGGCGCCG
>CAWGNY010000008.1:0-767630 GCA_963824025.1 Ilumatobacteraceae bacterium | reverse complement strand
AGATCCCGCCAGACTGAATGCGACCTGATCCGCCAGCCATTCGGAGTGGAGTCCGAGAGCTGAGCGACTCGCCCAGGCCACGCCGTTCGCTTCGAGCCCTCTATACGATCGAGCAGCTATGGCGAGCGAAGCCCCCCTGGCGCCCTCGTCCGACTGTCAGCGAGGGCGCAGATCAGGTGGGCAACTCCGGGCTCGTCGATTCGAAGTTCCAAGCGCCCTGGACCCGTGCCGGGATCATCGGTCGGCCTGCGCTCGTCGAGCGGCTGACGGCGACGGACTCGCCCGTCGTTGCGGTCGTCGGACCCGCTGGCTACGGCAAGACCACCTTGCTCGGCCAGTGGGCCGCCACCAGCGACGTCCCCGTCTACTGGCTCGCCCTCGACGCTCACGACAACGATCCGGCGGTTCTGCTGTCGTACCTGGTCGCCATCATGAACAGGATCGAGCCAGCCGATCCGTTGCTGTGCCGATCGTCGTCGGCAGAGGCCTCGGTCGCCACGAATTGGTCCCTGCGTGGCTTGGCAATGCTCGTGTCGTCGCGGCGGCGTCGATTCGGCCTCGTCCTCGACCACACCGAATTGGTGATCGACCCACGCTCGGCGACTTGCTCGCCACGGTCGCACTCAACCTGCCCATTGGGTGTCGAATCGCCTTCGCGTCGCGTGTCGACTGCCACTCCCGATGGCCAGGCTCAGGGCCCAGGGCGCCGTCGAGGAGATCGGCGTCGAGGAGCTGGCGATGAACGACGCCGAGGCGACTGCGCTCTCGGAGAAGTGCACGCCGGCATGGACAAGACGACGATTCACGAACTGGTGCGGCGCACGGAGGGATGGCCTGTCGGCCTGTACCTCGGCGCCCTGACCAGCCTCTCCGGCCGGCCGGCCGGCATGTATCGAGAAGTGGTGCGCGGCGATGACCGACTGGTGGCCGACTATCTGCGGAGCGAGGTCCTGTCGAGTCTGTCCCCGGCGGCGGTCAGTTTCCTCACTCGCACGTCCATCCTGACGGAGCTGAGTGGCCCGCTGTGCGACGCAGTCATCGGCGACTCGGGTTCTCAGCGCATGCTCGAGTCTCTTGAACGGTCGAATCTGCTGCTGATCCCGCTCGATCGACAGCGCCGCTGGTACCGCTGTCACCATCTCCTCCTCGAGATGCTTCGCACTGACTTGGAGCGAAACCAACCCGACTTCATGGTGGAGCTCCATGGACGCGCCCGCGGCGTGGTTCGAGGCCAACGACCAGCCCGAGAGTGCGATCGATCACGCTCTCGCGGCGAACGATCCCGACCGAGCCGCTCGCATCTTCGGTCGAATCTCTCAGTCGTTCTATGCAGCGGGCCGAATCGAGACGTTGAACCGCTGGATCTCCTGGTTCGAGGAACGGGACCTGCTCGAACAGTTCCCGCACGTGGCTGCGATCGCTGCTCTGGGGGAGACGCTCAGCGGGAACGGGCCGAACGCCGACCTCCTTGCTGCTGCGGCTGCTGCCGGCGACCCTGCCGCTCTGGCTCCGGACGGGAGCCCGGTCGCCGGTCTGCTCGCACTGGTGGATGCTTGCCGGTGCCGTGATGGCGCGCCAGGCATGCGATCGAGCGCGGCGATGGCCGCCCGCCTCCTCAAGCGCGACCATCCGTTCCGAGGGCCAGCGATCTTCCTGGAAGGTGTCGCCGCCCTGCTGCAGGACGAGACGTCGACAGCGGATCGTCTGTTCAGCACCGCCGCTGCGACGTCCTTCAGGTACGGCGGCACCCCAACCGGGCTCTCTGCGCTGGCAC
Organism: Ilumatobacteraceae bacterium; assembly: GCA_963824025.1. Taxonomy (GTDB): domain Bacteria; phylum Actinomycetota; class Acidimicrobiia; order Acidimicrobiales; family Ilumatobacteraceae; genus Ilumatobacter_A. Next base: position 765,856 of record CAWGNY010000008.1, on the reverse strand, counting down.
TGCGTGCATCGATCGCGCTCGACCGCGGGGACAGCGCCGCCGCGTATGAGCTCTCCGATGAGGCCGTGTCGACCGCCGCTGAAGCCCACCTCGACATGCACCTGCAGTTGACCGTCGTCCACGCCGTCGCTGCACGAGTCGCAATTCGGCCGCGGGGACTTCGAACAAGCACACGCCCACGTGGCGCTGGCCGCGCGCAACCGACCGTTGTGCCTTCCTGATGTGCCCTTCAGCGCCGTCTTCCTGATTCAACTCGCCGAGGCGTACCTCGCACTGGCCGATCCCGCTGGCACGCGGGCGGTGCTCCGCCAGATCCACGACGTCATCGCCATGCGGCCCGGGCTCGATCTGATCGTGGATCAGTGCAACGCGTTGCGTGGCAAACTCGACGGGGCCAGCCCAGCCCTCGTCGGCGCATCCTCGTTGACGGCAGCCGAGCTTCGACTCGTGCCGCTCCTGCCCACGCACCTCACCTACAAGGAGATCGGCGAGCGTCTCTACGTGTCCCGAAACACGATCAAGTCGCAGTCGTCGTCGATCTTCTCGAAACTCGGTGTCTCGTCACGAAGCGAAGCGGTGCGCGCGGCGGAGCAGCTCGGCCTCCTCGCACCGGGTGCGCCGATCGGCTGGCACGACAACTCCTCCATCTGAGCGACTGGTCCGGGCAGCAACCGTTTCACCCCGATGAGGTGTTGAGGTCGCGCCGGTCGATTCGTACCGTCGCCCCGTGACCTCTGACGTCGCCTCCGTGATCGACGTCCATCGGGCGGCAGGATCGTTCTTCGATGTCGCGGGTGTCCGTTCGTTCGTGCGCAGCGAGGGTGCGGGTGAGGCCGTCGTGCTGGTCCATGGATTGCCGGCGTCGTCGTTCCTGTACAGGAAAGTCATCGGAGAGCTTGCCGGCAGGGGGCTCCGCCCGGTCGCATTCGACCTGCCGGGGCTGGGCCTCGCCGATCGTCCGACGAACTTCGACTACTCGCTGTCCGGACTCGGCCTGTTCGTCGCCGCCGCGATCGATGCACTCGACATCGACCGATTCCACCTGGTCGTTCACGACGCGGGCGGGCCGATCGGATTCGAAGCGGTGCCCCGGTTGCTCGACCGGGTGCAGTCGCTGACGGTGCTGAACACGATCCCCGAGATCGATGCCAGGCCGTTCCCCGGCGAGTTCTTGGCCCGGTTCACCCGCAAGGTCGGCGGACCGATGAGTTCGGTGGTCGTGTGGCGAAGGATGATGTACCGGGTCGGCATCCTCGACCGGTCGGCCGTTCCCGAGGCCGAGGTCGACGCGTATCGCGAGCTGGCTCTCGGCCCCGATGACGGGGCCGCCTACCTGCAGATCATGCGTGGCCTGCACGCGGCCCGCGGCGAGAAGAAGGACTACCGGCCGTTGTTGCACGTCGACTCCAGCCCCTATCCGGTACAGGTGGTCTGGGGCGCCAAGGACCCGATCCTGACGATGAAGCGCTTCGGCTGGCGAGCGCTGGAGGCCACCGGACTGCCGTCGATGTCGATTGTGCCGGCCCGTCACTTCCTCCAGGAAGACCAGGCACCGGCAGTGTCGGCGTTGATCGCCGAACACGCGGCATCGAGCTGCCCGGTGAAGAACGAATCCCCCAGTGCACATTCGGGCTCGGTCATGAGTCCGGCAACAGACAGGACGGAACAGCAATGAACCACCACCACCAACCCCGACGCAAGCGGGTGCGAACGATCGCGATCGGCGTTGCCGCGGGCGCGCTGTTCGTCGGCGCCTGCTCGTCAGACGGTGACTCGGCGAGCACTGGGCCGCAGCCGGACACGTCCCCCGCTCCGACGTCGGAACCGTCCGAGTCGACGTCAACGGAACCGTCCGTGGAATCATCGTCGCCCCGTGACGCGAACGCGGCCGTGAGTGGCAACGAGTGCCCGATGGCCGTGGACGCATCATCAGCCGACTTCTACCCGATACAGCCGAGCTTCTCGGCCGGCTACACGGCAGCGGGGCAGAAACTGAACAGTGACACCGCCGATTGGGCCTACGTCGTCGAGAGTGACTTCCCGTACTCGAACTGGATGGCCTGGTACCTGTACGACACCAACGGCGTCCCGATCTACAAGGTGTCCGACCAGGACATCATCCCCGACGAGGGTTCGACCAACCCGTTCGTTGACGGCAATCCGGTTCTCGCCCCCGAGCGCTCGTTCACGCTCTACTTCATGCCGAGCACGACCCCGGCCAGCGTGGTCTCGGACATGCAGGCCGCCGGAAAGAACGTCGCGCAGCTTCCGGCGCAAGGCGACACGCCCGGCGTCTCGATCGTGTCGCGCAGCTACTGGTCGTTCGGCAACGACGGCATCGGCGACTACGACCGGTTCGGGTTCGCCGGCGCGACGAACACGCCGTACCCCACGATGACGGCGTTCCTGACCGATTCGTCCACGGGCGAACTGACCTCGACACCGGTGGATGACTGCGGCGCCCAGAGCCAGCTGCCCGAGAAGCTGTGGTACAACGCCCCGACGAACAGCCCGGTCGTCACCTTCGAAGACGCCAACCCGCCGTCCAAGGAAGACCTCGACGACCTGCCGAAGTTCCTCGTCCAGACCGGTTCGTTCTCCGGGGCGATGGGAGACGAGTTCCCGCCGTCGCCGGTGCCGAACGAGGTGCAGTTCTACCGCAACGTCGCGACCAACGCGCCCTATGCCGACGTGAGCTCCGCTCCGCCGAAGGGCAACCCGCCCGACGCCTGCGGTGGGTACGTCATGGCGAACCTTCCGAACGACGTGGTGTCGCTGGTCCACATCCCGCAGGTTCCGAGTTTCCCGAACTACACGGGCGCGACCGAGTCGACCCTGAACACCGGCGACGACTACGACGTCAGCTTCTACAGCGTCGTCATCTACGGGGCCGAGAAGCAGCTCGACGCCTTCGGAACGCCGCAGAACTCGCAGCTCGGCAACACTCAGATCGCCCAGAACCCTGACGGCAGCGCCACCGTGGTGCTGTATCCGGACACGGCGACGCAGGACCAGATCGACCAGATCGCCGCAGTCGTCGAAGCCAACGGCTGGAATCTGCTCAAGAGCGGCAAGCAGACCGACCTTGCGCCGAACATGCTCGTCATCCGCGAGAAGGGCCAGAACCCGAACTGGGAGAACGCGCTCAGCGCCAACGACGTGACCCAGGGCGCACCGTGCCCGCAGTCGACGAACGCGTCGCTGCCGTTGCCGCAGGACCCGCCCGACGCCCAGGTCGACCCAGGACAACGGCATGGGGCTCACTGCCCCGGCCGGCGAGAACTGCTCGATCGATGCGTTCCTGTCGGGCAAGTGCCTGGAGGACTTCCAGGCTCGCCAGAAGGCGTCGGGCCAGCAATGGTCCGCGTCCGGAGACTGGCCGACGCAGCTGTCGCCCTGAGTCCGAGGAGCTGATCGGAGGTCGTCGTTCGCCGTCGATGTATCAGAGATGTATCAATCCGAGGTGCACCGGGCTGCGTCGGCCTGGGCCGCGCCCCGCGGAGTGGTGGGGTTTCGAGGTTGATCCTCGGTGTCAGTCGCCGCTGTTGAGTTCGGCGATGAGGTCAGTATCGCGCTCGGGGTAGAGCCGCGCCATAGAGCCTTCGGAGAGGTAGCGACGGTCGCCGGCTTGCCATTCGTCGTGCATGTCTGCGAGCACGGCGCCGACGAGGCGGATCACGGAGGCTTCGTTCGGGAAGATGCCGACGACACGCGACCGACGCTTTATCTCTTTGTTGATCCGCTCGAGCGGGTTCGTGGACCAGATCTTCTGCCAATGCGCCCTCGGAAACGACGTGAACGCGAGCACCTCGGTCTTGGCACCGTCCATGAGCGGGCCGATCTTCGGGAACCGGGCGGCGAGCTGATCACGCACTTCGTCCCACGTCGCCGCGACGGCCTCCGCGTCCGGCTGAGCAAAGATCGTGCGGAACACTGCGGCGACCATGTCGGTGTGCGACCGAGGAACGAGGGCGAGCAGGTCGCGGGCGAAGTGGACGCGGCAGCGTTGATGACTGGCTCCTTGGAAGCTGCGGCGTAGGGCGGCGACGAGACCGGAGTGTTGATCGGAGATCACCAGCTGCACTCCGCCGAGGCCACGCGACTTCAACGACCGCAGAAACTGACGCCAGAACACTTCTTCTTCGGAGTCGCCGATGTCGCAGCCCAGGATCTCGCGGGAGCCGTCAGCGGTGATGCCCGTGGCCACGACGACGGCCATCGAGGTGACCTGCGACGCAGTGTTGCGGACATGGAGATAGGTGGCGTCGAGATAGACGTACGGGAACTCGACGTGATCCAACGCACACGTGCGGAACGCGCCGACGATCTCATCGAGGCCGGCACAGATCCGAGACACCTCCGATTTCGAGATGCCCGAGTCGACCCCCAACGCCGCGACGAGATCGTCGACCGAACGAGTCGACACGCCCGCGACGTAGGCCTCCATCACCACCGCATACAACGCCTGGTCGATGCGTCGGCGTGGCTCGAGGATCGACGGCATGAAGCTGCCTTTGCGGAGCTTCGGGATGCGCAACTCGACATCACCGGCCTGGGTCGCCAACAAGCGTGGGCGGTGACCATTGCGTTCGGTGACACGGCCCTCGGAGCGTTCGTAGCGGCCAGCGCCGATGTGCTCGATCGCTTCGGTCTCGATCATCTCTTGCAACACCAACTGCACGGCATCGCGGATCAAGTTCACGCCGTCACCGGCACGGAACGCGTCCAACAGATCGGACACGGCAGACTGTGACAGGGTCATCGGTTCGGTTCTCCTCATGTGTGCTCTTGCAGGAACACACCGAGAATCACGCCGATGACCCCACCCGATGGTGGACCCTGCCGACTACCTCAAAGCCCACCACTTCGCGGGACGCCAACGCACGGAACCAAGACTGATGTCGCTGACGCGGTTGCGATCGCTCGCCATCTGCAACTCGACCCGAGCACCGGACAACTGGCGTGTTCCCTTCCGACGGGACAATCCACTCGACAGCGGCGCCCGGGCTGATCGCCGGACGCCACCACGTTGCCCGAGCTGACGACCGGCCCCTCCACGGGACCGCGATGATGCAGACCGGGTCGTCGGACGACCGAACCATCGATGGTCGGGAGCGCTACGGTCGGCATCATGCGCATCGGATACTTCGGCGGGAAAATCAACGACGGGACGGTGGACGACGTCGTCGCCGAGGCCGCGGCGGTCGAAGCCGACGGCTTCGCGACCTACTGGGCTCCGCAGATCTTCGGCCACGACGCGCTCACCGCACTCGCCGTGGTCGGGCGCGAGGTCCCGCGGATCGAGCTCGGAACGTCCGTCGTGCCGACCTATCCCCGGCATCCGATGGCCCTCGCCCAGCAGTGCCTGACCGTCAACGCCATCGCCGGTGGTCGGCTCACCCTCGGCATCGGGCTGAGTCACAAGGTGGTCATCGAGAACATGATGGGCATGAGCTTCGACAAGCCGATCCGTCACATCCGCGACTACCTGAGCATTCTCGGCCCCCTCAGCCGCAACGAGCCGGTCAGCTACACCGGTGAGGACTACTCGACTCATGCCGCCGTGAGCGCCCCCGGTTCGAAACCTTTCTCCACCGTGGTCGCTGCGCTCGGGCCGCAGATGCTCAAGGCCGCTGCCGAACTCGCCGACGGCACCCTCACGTGGTGCACGGGCCCGATCACGCTCGCCGAGTACACGATCCCCACGATCAATGCCGCGGCCGATTCCGCCGACCGGCCGACCCCCCGAGTGATCGCCGCGCTGCCGGTGTGCGTCACCGACGATTTCGAAGCCGCCAAGAGCCGGGCGGCCAAGGTGTTCGAGATCTACGGCAGCCTCCCGAGCTACCGGGCGATGCTCGATCGGGAGGGCGCTGCCGGTCCGGAAGACATCGCGATCACCGGCACCGCCGACGAAGTCGTCGAGCGCATCGGCCGACTCGCCGAGATCGGCGTCACCGACTTCGCGGCCGTCGAGTTTCCCGGCAACCCGGACGAGGCCGCTGCGACGCGGGCCGCGATCAAACAACTGCTGTGAGCCCGATCGGCGTTTCCGTCGACGGCGCCGGGGTCGCGGTCGTCACGATCGACAATCCGCCGATCAACCTGATGACCATCGAGGTCTTCATCGAACTCGCCGGCGCGATCGACCGCCTCGCGGACGACGACGACGTCCGGGCCGTCGTACTCCGCTCGGCAACTCCCGAGTGGTTCATCGCGCACTTCGACGTCGAGGCGATCCTCGGCTTCCCGACCGATCAGCCCCGACCGACAGAGCTCAATGCGTTCCACGCGATGTGCGAACAGTTGCGCACGATGCCCAAACCGACCATCGCCCAGATAGCGGGACGCGTCGGCGGCGGCGGCAGTGAAGTCGCGCTCAGCTGCGACATGCGCTTCGTCACCCCCGACACGGTGTTGAACCAGCCCGAGGTCGCGATCGGGATTCTTCCCGGCGGCAGTGGCACCGTACGACTGCCCCGGCTGATCGGGCGCAGTCGGGCTCTCGAAGTCATCCTCGGGTGCGACGACGTCGACGCGGCGACCGCCGAACGGTGGGGGTGGGTGAACCGGGTGGTGCCGGCATCCGAGATCACCGCCTTCGTCGACCGGCTCGCGGCGAGGATCGCCTCGTTCCCGGCACACGCAGTGGCCGCCGCCAAGGCGAGCGTCGTGCGTTCCGACATCGACATCGTCGACCAGTTGCTCGCGGAAGGCGCCGCGTTCAACGCGACGCTGGCCGAGCCGTCGACACAGGCGGCGATGCGACGATTCCTCGCCGTCGGGGGGCAGACCCCTGACGGCGAACGGCGTCTCGGCGAACTCGCCGGTGGACTCGGCGACCCGTCGTCGCCGACACCATGACCCGACGGGCGTCGTTCGGTGCCCTGGTCGCTGCGGTGTGCGTCCTCGCCGCGTGTGCGGCATCCCCGCCGGTGGCCGTCGAGCGCGCCAACCGCGCCGTCGGTGAGTTGGAGGCCGATCGTGAGGTCGGCCTGCCCGACGTCGGAGCCGACCGGGGGGCGACGCCCGGTGGGACCGACCTCCCCGTCGCGGAACAGCCGGCGACGTCGCTTGCATGGGGTGACTGCGCACGATTCGACATTCCTGCAGTCGACGAACTCGGCACCGCCGGCTGGGAGTGCGCGACGCTCACCGCGCCGATGGATCCGTTCGGCGACACCGACGAGGGCGCATCTGTCGAACTCGCCATGACCCGTCACCGGGCGACCGGCGACCGTCTCGGCTCGATCCTCGTCAATCCCGGCGGGCCGGGAGGCGACGGCCTGTCGACCGCGTGGGGAGTGCGCAGCGCGCTGTCGGCCGACCTCCTGCGAAGCTTCGACGTCGTCGCGTGGGATCCGCGTGGCGTCGGACAGTCGACACCCAAGATCGACTGTGACGACGAGGTCCCCCCGGGTGACGTCCGCTTCATCGCCCGATGCGTCGAGTTCACGGGGCGGCTCAGCAGCTTCCTCGCCGCGCCCTACTCGGCTGCCGACATGGAAGCGATCAGGATCGCGCTCGGCGAGGGCGAACTCAACTATCTCGGATACAGCTACGGGGCCATCCTGGGTGCGACGTATGCCGCTGCGTCCCCCGACCGGGTGGGTGCGTTCGTGCTCGACGGCGTCACCGACCCCCTCACCGGGGGGCCGGACGGCCCGTCCGAGGACGGGTTCCCGACGCTCGCCGACGACGGGTTCGACGCGGCGATCGATCGCTTCGCTGCGCTCTGCGATGCGACCGACCGGTGTCTGTTCAGCCTCGATGCGGCCAGGGTTCTCGACGACCTGGCAGTGCAGGTCAGCGTGTTGCCCACGCCCGACTACGACGGGCCTCCCGACACGGTCGACAGCGATCGCTTCGCCGGACTCCTCGACCAAGCGATGACCTTCGCCGGTGAGTGGGAGCTGCTCGCCACCGCGCTCGGTGACGCCGACCGAGGTGACGCGTCGGCGCTCGCGGCGCTCGCGGCAGGGGCGCCTGCCGCCGCCGAACCGGACGGTGAGCTCGACGACGGTCGAGGTGAGAGCGACTTCTCCGAGGCGAACTTCATGATCTACTGCGCCGATCTCGGGCCGTGGGTCACCGGTTCGTCGTTCTGCGACGACATGCCGGAGAACCTGCGGCCGCTCACCCCCGTGGCGGCCGTCGAGCTCGACCGGGACGTGCTCGTCATCGGCACCGAGTTCGATCCACTCACACCGGGGTACCACGCGCCCGCGTTCGCCGAGGCCCTCGGCGATGCCACCCACATCATCTGGGAGGGGGTCGGCCACACGGCGTTCCCGGGGTGGACACCGTGTGTCGACGACATCGTCGAAGCGCAATTCCTCCGGCAGCCGTTGCCGGACGACGGGACCCGATGTTCGTTCCTCCTGGGCATCGACGACGACGAAGCGCTCGGCGACCAACTCTTCGGCCAGGGCGACACCGAATCGTACGACCTGCTCGAACGTCAGCTCGCAGAACGGCCCGCGGCGGCGTGCCTCGCCGATGTGCTGAATCGGGCGAGCGATCGGGTCATCAGCCACATCATCCTCGATGTCACATCCGAGGCGGCCGAGACCGCCCTCGAGGATGCGGTCAGCGAGTGCTGAGCGAAACAGGCATCGACGCGTGGGCGCGCACCTGAGCGTAGAAGTCGTTCCCCTTGTCGTCGACGACCACGAAGGCCGGGAAGTTCTCGACCTCGATCTTCCAGATCGCCTCCATTCCGAGTTCGGGGTACTCGAGGACGTCGACCCGCTTGATGTTGTCGAGCGCCAGCCGGGCGGCCGGACCGCCGATCGAGCCGAGGTAGAAACCGCCGTTGGCGGCGCACGAGTCGGTCACCTGCTGTGAGCGGTTGCCCTTGGCGAGCATCACCATCGAGCCGCCGGCCGCCTGGAACTCGGGGACGTAGGAATCCATCCGGCCCGCGGTCGTCGGGCCGAACGACCCGGACGCGTATCCCTTCGGGGTCTTCGCCGGCCCGGCGTAGTAGACAGCGTGGTCCTTCCAGTACTGCGGCATCTCCTCGCCGGCGTCCAGGCGTTCCTTGATCTTCGCGTGGGCGATGTCGCGCGCCACGATCATCGGTCCGGTGAGCATCACCTGGGTGGTGACGGGCAACTCGGAGAGCGTCGCACGGATCTCGTCCATCGGTCGGTTGAGGTCGATGTGCACCGGCTCGGCGTCGAGCAGGTCGCTCGCTTCGACAGCCGGAAGGAAGTGGGCGGGGTCGGTCTCGAGTTGCTCGAGGAACAGGCCGTCCGCCGTGATCTTGCCGAGTGCCTGGCGGTCGGCCGAGCACGAGACCGCCATGCCGACCGGGCACGATGCTCCGTGGCGTGGAAGACGGATGATCCGCACGTCGTGGCAGAAGTACTTCCCTCCGAACTGGGCGCCGACCCCCGTACTCTGCGCGAGCTGGAGAACCTTCGCCTCCAGCTCGAGATCACGGAAGGCGTGCCCGAGTTCCGAACCGGACGTCGGCAGCGTGTCGAGGTAGCGTGCGGTTGCGAGCTTCGCCGTCTCGACGGCGAGTTCGGCCGACGTCCCGCCGATCACGATCGCGAGGTGATACGGCGGGCAGGCCGACGTACCGATCGCCTGGATCTTGTCGAAGATCCACGGCAGCAGCGTCGCCTCGTTGAGGAGCGCCTTGGTCTCCTGGAACAGGAAGCTCTTGTTCGCCGAGCCCCCGCCCTTGGCCATGAACAAGAACTTGTACGTGTCGCCGTCGACGGCACTGATCTTGATCTCGGCCGGCAGGTTCGTCCCGGTGTTCTTCTCGGTGTACATGTCCAGCGGTGCCATCTGGCTGTAGCGCAGGTTCGTCGTGAGGTAGGTGTCGGCGATACCGCGAGCGATCTGCTCCTCGTCGCCGCCGCCCGTGAACACGAACTGGCCCTTCTTCGCCTTGACGATCGCGGTGCCCGTGTCCTGACACATCGGCAGCACGCCGCCGGCCGCGATCGATGCGTTCTTCAGGAGGTCGAGGGCCACGAACTTGTCGTTGTCCGACGCCTCGGGGTCGTCGAGGATGTTGCGCAGCTGCTGGAGGTGTCCGGGCCGGAGGTAGTGGGCGATGTCGTGCATCGCCGTCGCGGTCAGGGTGCGGATCGCCTCGGGCGCGACCTTGAGGAACGTGCCCTCGGGGGTGTCGAACGTCGAGACGCCGTCGGTCGACACGAGTCGGTACGGGGTCTCGTCCGGGCCCAGCGGGAACATCTCGGTGAACGGGATCGCGTCTGCGGATTCGGCCATGATCCGAGCTTACGCACGCTGGCGCGAAGCGGCCCGGACGGGTGACCCGTGGGCGCGATCCACATCCCGCGGCTCGGCGCGGTACGGTCAGAGCGTGGTGTCGAGTGCGCAGACTCAAGAGCGGCCCAGCTGGCGCGGATGGCTGCACGCCGCCGCGTTCGCCGCCACCATTCCTGCCGGACTCGCTCTGGTCATCGTCGCCGACACGACAGCGGCACGGACATCGGCCGCGATCTACGCAGCGACGTTGGCGATGATGTTCGGCACGTCGGCCGCGTACCACCGTCTGGCGCGATCCGAGATCGCACGACGTCGGATGCAGCGCGCCGACCACTCCACGATCTTCCTGTTGATCGCCGGTACGTACGTCCCCATCACGATGGTCGTGATGCCGCCGGGCTGGGGGATCCCGGTCCTCGCTGTCATCGTCACCCTCGCCGTGACGGGGATCTTGTTGAAGACCCTCGTCTTCGAGCGCGTGAAGTGGCTGGCTTCGGCCCTGTACCCGCTGATGGGATGGATCGCGGTGATCACGATTCCGGTGCTGCTCGACGAGCTGACCGCTGCGCAACTCGCGTTCGTCGTCGCAGGCGGCGTGGTGTACAGCCTCGGGATCCCGGTGCTGTTCCTGCGCCGCCCCGACCCGTGGCCGAGAACGTTCGGATACCACGAGGTGTGGCACACGTTCGTGATCGTCGCGGCGGGCCTGCACTTCGTCGCGGTCACCAGCATCGTGGCCTGATCTTCGAGGGGCGAAGCCGTCAGGCCTTCCTGTCGAGTCTCTAGGCTCGTCGGGATGCGCCGTGCCGGGTTCCGCAGCCTCATCCGCAACCCGGCCCAACTGGTGGTCGTCGCGTTCGTGACGCTGATCGCCATCGGGACCGCGCTGCTCGCGCTCCCGTGGTCGACCGACGCATCGGGCGGCCTCGGGTGGGAGGACTCGTTGTTCCTCTCGACGTCGGCGACGACCGTCACCGGCCTGTCGACGATCGACATCTCGACCCTGTCCCTGTTCGGCGAACTGGTGGTGCTCGCACTGATCCAGATCGGCGGGTTCGGGATCATGACGATCGGCTCGGTACTCGCCCTCGTGACGCTGCGCCGCGTCGGACTCCGTCAGCGCATGCTGGCCCAGGCCGAGATCGGTGCGGTCGACATCGGTGAACTCTCCCGCCTCCTGAAGGCGATCGCTCGGATCACGCTGGTCGTCGAGGGCACGCTGGCCGCGGTGCTGTCCGCCCGACTCTGGCAGGGCGGCTACGAGGACGGGCCACTCGATGCCGCCTACTCGGGGGTGTTCCATGCGGTCGCGGCCTTCAACAATGCCGGGCTCTCGCTGTATCCCGACAACCTCGCCCGATTCGTCGCCGATGCGTGGGTGATACTGCCGATCTCGGTCGGCTTCATCGTGGGTGGCCTGGGCTTCCCCGTCTACGTCGAATTCATCCGCCGCTGGCGACTCGGGCGCTCCGTCGGTCGGGATCCGCACACGGTGCGAGCCGAGCGCGTCAGGCCGTGGAGCCTGCACGCCCGGCTCACCGTGGGCGCGACCGCAGTACTCCTCGTCGTGGGCCCGCTGATGGTCCTCGCCTTCGAGTGGACGAATCCCGACACGCTCGGATCGCTGGACTTCTTCGAGAAGCTGACGAACTCCTGGTTCCAGGGTGTGACCCCACGGACCGCCGGGTTCAACACGATCGACATCGGCGCGATGAACGAGACCACGCTGCTCGGGACGAGCGTCCTGATGTTCATCGGTGCCGGACCCGCGTCGACCAGTGGCGGCATCAAGGTCACCACGGCCGCAGTCCTCTTCGCCGTCATCTGGGCCGAGGTCCGCGGCGAACGCGATGTGAACATCTTCCGGCGGCGTCTCCCGACGACGATGGTCCGCCAGGCGTTGACGATCGTGCTGCTGTCGATCGTCTTCGTCGTGGTGACGTGTCTGGTGCTGATGGCGAGCGACGGGTTGGCGTTGACCAGTGCGCTGTTCGAGGCGACGTCCGCGTTCGGTACGGTCGGTCTCTCGACAGGGGTCACCGGTTCGATCAGCACGCTCGGACACGTCGTGCTGGTGATCGTGATGATCTCCGGACGTGTCGGACCGGTGACGTTCGTGACCGCGATCGCACTTCGCGACAGCGCCCGCCTCTATCGTCATCCCGAGGAGCGACCGATCATTGGCTGACAACAAACTCGTAGGAAAGATGATGCGCGGGCTCGGCCCGACCATCGAGCACCGTGGTGAGATCATCGTGATCGGCCTCGGTCGGTTCGGTTCCGCGCTCTCGCACTCGTTGATCGACATGGGCCACGAGGTGCTCGGACTCGATCTCGATGCGGAGAACGTGCGAGAGCACACCGACGTGCTGACCCACGTCGCCGAGGTCGACACCACGAACGTGCGCGCGCTGCGACAACTCGGTGTCGCCGATGCGACGACGGTGATCGTGTGCATCGGCGCCGACGTCGAGGCGAGCGTCCTCACGACGGCGGCGCTGTCCGACCTCGAGGTCCCCAACATCTGGGCGAAGGCGATGACCGAGCCGCACGGCCGGATCCTCAGCCGGGTGGGCGCGCACAACGTCGTGTTTCCCGAGGCCGAGATGGGTGCCCGCGTCGCCCATCTCGTCACGGGGCAACTCCTCGAGTACCTGGCGCTCGACGAGGACTTCGTGCTGGTCGAGATGGTCTCCCCGACCACGATCGTCGGGGTGCCGCTCGGAGAGTCGAATCTCAGACGGGACCATCGGGTCACGATCGTGTGTCACAAGCCGGCGGGCGCGGGCTTCACGCACGCCGACCGCGACACGGTGCTCAGCCCGAGCGATCTGATCGTCGTGGCCGGCACCCGTCACCACATCGAGGCGTTCGCCGGCGAAGTCGGCTGACCGACGTGACGTCGATCCCGGATCGACGTCACGTCACTCGGGCTGACCTGGTCATCTCGACTACTTGGCTTGGTAGTTGATGTCGTCGGGGAGGGCGTAGGCGTCGGGCTCGATCATCTCGCCGCCCTTGAAGATCGAGTCGAGGAACGAGATCGCGAACGTGTTGGTCAGCTCCTGGGCGCGCGAGATCGGCATGTCGCCGGCGGAGCATCCTTCCGCTGCCGACTGCTCGATCGTTTGGAGGACGAGTTCGTTCACGTCGGGCAGGGTGGGGAAGGAGTCCAGATACGCGCAGAGATCGGTGAACGTGTTGTGCTGCGCGTCGACGAGCTCGAGTCGGTAGTGCGGGCGGCCGGACACGAGCTCCCAGGCGCGGCGGACGTGCGGTTCGATCGGCGTGGTCCGGTCGTTGGTGCCGACCATCACGAGCGTCGGGACCTGGACGGCGGCCAGGCGTTCGTCGGAGAGCAACTGATCCGCCGGGTCGTCGCCTCCGACCGCGGGTGCGAGTGGGATGATCGCGTCGAGGAGTGGCTCCGGCCCGACCTCGCCGAGTTCGTCGGCGTACCCGGCCGCCGTGGCGTATGCCGTGAAGCCACCGAACGAGTGACCGGTGACGGCCACGCGTTCGGGGTCGGCGGCGGCGACGAACCCGGCGGTCTCGGGGCTCTCCGGGTTCAACATCGCCTGGATGACCGCGCGGATGTCCTGCGGGCGGTTGAGCGCGATGACCGAAGTGTCGTCGGGCGAACCGAGCACTTGCTCGACGGCCGTGTTGCCGGTGTGGTCGGGAGCCACCACGAGATAGCCGTGGCTGGCGATGGTCTCGGTGTAGTTGGAGTGGATGTAGCGGATGCCGCCCGATCCGTGGGAGTACACGACGAGCGGGAACGGGCCATCGGGCGAGATGTTCGCCGGGTCTGCGGTGACCGCCTGCGGCGATTCGTAGTAGTCGCCCGTCACGAACGTGTAGCGGTGCGGATCCCCGGTGACGTCGTCGGCGAGCGGGAACCACACGTCGACGGTCAGCGGACGGTCGCGCTCGGTGTCGGTGATCGTGATCGTCGTGACACCCACGGCGTAGTCGCCGAGACCGATCGACGGCAGTTCCGGGAGCGGTGCATCGGTCGCAGGCGGCTCGGTGGGAGGTGGCTCCGTCTCGACCGTTTCGGCCGCGGTGTCGGACGGCGTCGGCTCGCTCGACGGTGGTTCCGTGTCGGGTGTGTTCTCCGGTGTCGTGTCCTCCGCGGGCGAGGCCGGGTCGGTCGACGCGGCACCGGTTGACGAGGTCGAGTCGCCGTCGCTCGCACAGGAGGCGATGACGAGGAGGGACCCGAGCAGCACGGCGTTGAGTCGACGCATCGTGAGAGCCTTGCACAGCCGCGGGCGAACGCCCAGCCTGACCGAAGCGTCACACCACCGTGCGGATGAGGAGCGCGATGGCGCTGAACGCCGAGAGTCCGAGCACGATCGGTCGGACCGCCGACCCCACCAGTCGATACCTGTACCGGCGGGCGGTCCAGAGTCCGAGCAGGATCGACGGCAGCAGCAGGGCGACGAGTTCGAGCTGCCGCCACCCCAACTCGCCGGCGGCGGCGAGCGCGATCGCGGTCATGACCGAGCCGACCGAGAAGAAGAACGAGATCGTGGCGCGCATCGTGACCGGATCGCTGTGCTGATAGGTGAGCGCGATCGGTGGACCGCCGACGCCGACCGCGGTGCCGGTGAAGCCCGAACCGAACCCGGCGATCACGAGCGCGGTGGTCGTCGGTGTGAACCGCTTGGTGGTCAACGACACGACGACGCCGAGCAGCACCGTCACCGACACCAGGACGGCGAGCACGGTGTCGGAGATCGATGCGACGACGATCACCCCGAGGACGAGGCCGGGGATGCGTCCGACCAACGCCGCGGTCACCCCGCGACCGTCGATGTGGCTGCGATCGGCGATCGCGACGCTGAACGTCAGTGGCAACACCGCGACGACCACCGCAGCCGGAACGAAATCGGGGTCGACGAGCAGTAGAACGGGCGACGAGAGGATCCCGACGCCGACACCGGTCGTCGCCTGCATGACCGCCCCCGCGTAGACCACGAGGACGCAGGCGAGCGCCCCGAGCGCCGGCAGGCCGACGATCGTCGTGGCGGTCATCGGTCCTTCATGCGCTTCGGTGGGGCGGACGCGGGGTCGTCGGGCCACCGGTGTTTCGGGTAGCGGCCGGCCATCTCCTTCTTGACGTCTGCCCAGCTCCCCGCCCAGAAACCCGGGAGGTCACCGGTCACCTGTATCGGACGATCGGCCGGTGAGAGCAGTTCGAGTCGGATCGGCACCCCACCGGCCGTGGGGTGCTCGGTCGTGCCGAACAGGTCCTGCACGCGCGCCGCTGCCGTCGGCTGCTCGCCGGAGTAGTCGACGTACACCGAGCGACCGGTCGGGAGTTCGAGTGTGTCGGGGCTGAGACGGTCCAGCTCAGCCCCCTCGGGCCAGGGGAGTTGTGCTCGGAGAACCGTCGCCACGTCGAGGCGGTCGAGGTCGCCGCGTCCGGTCGCCCCCGGCAGGTAGGGGGCCAGCCAGTCGTCGACCGAGTCGACGAGCGCGTCGATCGACCAGTCGGGCCAGGGAGCGCCGACGGTGCGGTGGAGGAAGTCGACGCGCTGGCGGAGTCGCGTTGCGGTAGCGGACCAGCCGAGCACTGCGAGTCGGGTCTCACGGACGCGTTTCATCAACGCTGCGGTGGTCGCCTCGCCGGGGTCGGGTGGTCGGTCCTGCGCTCCCAGTCGAATCGCACCGAGGCGTCGCTCGACCGTCTCGACGAGGTCGTCGCGATCGCCGTTCCACGCCAGGGTTCGCTGCTCCTTGATGTCGTCGCGGGCCGAGGCGATCACGTCGGCGACATCGACGGCCGCTGCGAGTCGGATGCGGGCGCGATCGGCTCGTCCGTCGAGGTCGGCCGCGACCAGGAACGGTTCGTGGGCCAGTGGATCGGTGTCGGTGATGAAAGCGCCGCTTCCGTTGCGCATCGTGAATTGGCCCGGTCGGCGCCGGCCGGCAAGTCGATCGGGAAACGCGAGGAGGAGCGCCGCTCCCGTCCGGTCGTGGTCGATGCCCTGACGATCGAAGTCGATGCCGACTCGCCGAGCCAGCTCTCGGGCTCGGTCTCGCAAACGGTGAACGGCGCCGCGGTCGGCGCGATCGTGACCTGCCGCGCCCGAGATCACGGCGACTCGGAGCGCCACGTCGACCGGGAGTTCGTCGGGTCGTCCACGGAGCACGTCGCGCTCATCGATCAACGTGGCGACGACGCAGGCGAGCGGTGAGCGCTCCACCGCGACCATCCGTGCGAGGCGCGGATGCACCGGGAGGCCCAGCATGTCGTGGCCCAGCGGCGTCAACGCTCCGGTCGTGGCGTCGATCGCATGGAGATCGACGAGCAGTTGTCGGGCCTGGCGCAGCGCGACTTCCGGCGGCTGGTCGATGAAGACGAGGTCGCCCGTCGGTCGGGTCGGGTCCGACCCGACGCCCCACGCCGCGAGTTCGAGCATGAGTCCGGCGAGGTCTGTCTGCAGGATCTCGGGCGTCCGGTGCCTCGCCCGCGTCCCGTGTTCGAGCTTGCTCCACAGTCGATAGGCCGCGCCGGGTTCGGTGCGGCCGGCCCGCCCTGCTCGCTGCTCGGCCGAAGCGCGGCTGGTCGACACCGTCGTGAGACGCGTCATGCCCGTCCGGGCGTCGAAGCGCGGTTCGCGGGCGAGGCCCGCGTCGACGACGATGCGGACACCATCGACGGTCAAGGAGGTCTCCGCGATGTCCGTGCTCAAGACCACGCGACGCCGACCGGCGGGGGAGGGCTGGAGCGCGCGGTCCTGTTCGTCCTGCGACAGGGCGCCTGCGAGCGGGTGGACGTCGATTCCGTCGCCGAGTACGTCTCGAAGTTGATGTTCGGTACGCCGGATCTCACCGATCCCGGGGAGAAACACCAGCACGTCGCCGTCGTGCTCGCCGAGCGCTCGGAGGACCGCGGCGACGACGGCGGGTTCGATGCGGTCCGGCGAGCGACGCGGCGCGGACCGCTTGCGCCCTGCGCCCCTCTTCTGGTTGCCACCCGGTGACCGCGGCAGCCAGTTCATCTCGACGTCGAAGGTGCGGCCCTCGCTCGTGATCACCGGTGCGTCGAGGACGCGGACCAGGCCGGTGGTGTCGGGCGTGGCCGACATCGCGACGACGCGGAGGTCGGGGCGGATCGAATTCACGACGTCGAGTGTCAGTGCCAACCCGATGTCGGTGGGCAGGTTCCGCTCGTGGACCTCGTCGAAGATGATCGCCCCCACACCCGGGAGCTCGGGGTCTCGCTGGAGCCGCCGAGTCAGGATGCCCTCGGTGACGACCTCGATGCGGGTCGCGGGGCCGATGTGGCGTTCGTCGCGGGTCTGGTAGCCGACGAGATCCCCGACGCGTGTGCCGGTGAGGACCGCCATTCGCTGCGCCGCCGCCCGCGTCGCGAGGCGGCGCGGTTCGAGCATCACGATCCGGCGGTCTCCGAGCCATTCGGCGTCGAGCAGTGCGATCGGCACGACCGTGGTCTTGCCGGCCCCGGGCGGCGCGACGAGGATCGCGCGACGACGGTCCCGGAGAGCGGCCTCGAACGCGTCGAGAGCATCGAGGATCGGAAGGTCGGGGAGCGGACGCCGGTCCGGTGCGGAGCCGGCGGTCACGCAGCGCCGTCCGTGTCGGCGTTCAGCCGAGCGCCGGCGAACCGTGGAACGGAACCGGGTCGCCCGCGCCCGGGAGCTCGATCGAGGTCCACTTCGTGAGCCGGGCGATGTCGTCGCACACCGCCTCCCACTCCTCGGGGTTCCACCCCTCGGCCTTGGACTCGATCTCACCGTCGACCCGAGTCAGCACGAACGCCGGGATCTCGTCGAGCTGCATGGCTCTGACCGCTGCGCGGTCGGGGTCGCAGAAGACCAGGAATCGCTCGGCGAGCGGGCCGAGGAACTCCAGGGCGTCGACCGGACCGGCTGTGACGATCAGGTTGATCCGTACGTCGCAGTCCCTGAACTCGGTGAGCACCCTGGTCGCCGTGCGCAGGATCCACGACGACTCGTTGGTGTACGGGTCGAGCACGACCGACGCCAGGTGGAACGTGGTGAGCCACTCCATGACCGGTCGAGCCGTCCCGAGTGCACCCTTGTGCAACGGGGTCAGGACGAGGTCGGCGGGGAGCTTGATTCCCGTGCTGCCGGTCGTGTTGGTGTCGATGTCGGCCACGACGCCGAATGATAGCGGCGCGCCTTGACCCCGACCGCTTCCTGTGCCGTACGTTGGGGTGGTGCATCCGATCGAACATCTCCGCTACGTCGCCCGAGCCCACGGAGTCGATCCGGCGGCGCTGGTCGAGGAGACGGCGCACGCGTTGGGGTCGCTGCGCTTCGACCCGGCCGGGTTGGTGGTCGCATGTCGCCGGATCGTCGAACGTCACCCGTTCAGCGGTCCTCTCTGGTGGCTGTGTGCGAACGTCACGACGTCGTCGGAGCCGTTCGAGGCCGTGTGGGAGCTGGCCGACCGGATCCGCTGCGACCGCACGGCGTCCGAGTTGGCGGCAGCATTGCCCGACGGGTGCGACGTCGTGACGATCGGCGACCCGAGCGTCATCGGGGCGGGACTGGCGCGACGGGGCGACGTGCGCGTGCTCGCGCTCGACATCGACCACTCGGCGACCTCGTTCGTCCGACGCCTGGAGCGGTACGACGTCGACTACGAGCCCGTCGACGCCGGCGCGGCGGGCGCCGTGACGCGCCTGGCCGACGTCGTGTCGATCGAGGTGTTGGCGATGGACGAGACACGGCTCGTGGTTCCATCCGGGTCCTCGACGATCGCCGCCGCGGCGATGGCGTGGGGGACCCCGGTCTGGGCGGTCGCCGGCGTCGGACGTCGACTTCCGTCGGCGTTCGTCGATGCGATGGTCGACAGGCGAGACGCGCTCGCCGACGACGTCGACGAGTGGACGCTCGACGTCGAGGTCGTCCCGGCCCGTCTCGTCACCGACGTCGTCGGACCCCACGGGATCATGCCGATGGGTCCGCCGGCCGCTCGGGCCGAATGCGGCGTTGCCGCGGAACTCCTCCGCAACGTCGCCATGTGACGTCGGCCGTCCACTCCGGCGCGGGCGTCAGAGGGGGCGGCGGCGCGGCGGATGGCCGAGGATCTCCTCGACCAGTTCCTGGGCCTCGTCGCGTCGGTCCTCGGTCACGAAGATCCGCGACATCGGCTCGCGGGTGTACATCGTGAGGTTGAGGTTGAAGTCGTCGACCACGACGGCCGGGATTCCGGCGGCGACGAGTTCGTCGGTCACGATCCTGCTCAGCCACTGCGGCAGCCACGCCGCCTCCACGGTCTTGTCCGGGCTGACCGGGGGCAGGGGATCGCGGCCGCGGATCCAGTCCCACAACTCTCCGGGTGTTCGCGGTACGACCACGCAGCCAGGTTACGGACGTTGGTCCACTCCGTGAATGCAGGGTCTGCCGGTCTCCGGTTCTCACGCCGAGGTGTAGTGTCCATTCGGTCGTCGTTGTCGCGAGTCGCCGCACGCGGGGAACTCGTGTCGGACGGCCACATCTACCGCACCACGAGCCGAGGGG
This sequence comes from Ilumatobacteraceae bacterium, assembly GCA_963824025.1. Lineage (GTDB taxonomy): Bacteria > Actinomycetota > Acidimicrobiia > Acidimicrobiales > Ilumatobacteraceae > Ilumatobacter_A. The sequence goes on along the minus strand of CAWGNY010000008.1, from coordinate 746,075 downwards.
ACCCGGATGGCGAACATCGTCACAGCCGCACTACTGCAGACCGATTGGACCGGCGACAAGGAGTCGATGATCGTCAAGCACGAGGCGGCCGCTCGGGACGCGGCCGCGCAGGGTGCGCAGATCATGTGCTTCCAGGAGCTGTTCTACGGGCCGTATTTCTGCCAGGTCCAGGACGCGGAGTACTACGAGTACACCGAGTACATCCCCGACGGCCCGACGACGAAGCGGTTCCAGGCGCTCGCTGCCGAGTTGAACATGGTGATGGTGCTGCCGATGTACGAGATCGAACAACCCGGGGTCTATTACAACACCGCCGCCGTGATCGACGCCGACGGGACGTACCTCGGCAAGTACCGCAAGCAGCACATCCCGCAGGTGAAGGGATTCTGGGAGAAGTTCTACTTCCGGCCCGGCAACGGTGGATATCCCGTGTTCGACACCGCGGTCGGCAAGGTCGGTGTGTACATCTGCTACGACCGGCACTTCCCCGAGGGGTGGCGGGCCCTCGGGCTGAACGGCGCAGAGATCGTGTTCAACCCGTCGGCCACCCATCGTGGTCTGAGCGAATACCTCTGGTCGATCGAGCAACCGGCCGCAGCCGTCGCCAACATGTACTACGTCGGCGCGATCAACCGCGTCGGCATCGAGCCGCTGGGCGAGAACGACTTCTACGGACAGAGCTACTTCGTCGATCCGCGAGGCCAGTACGTCGGCGACAAAGGCGACCCGTACGAGCCGGAGCTGGTCGTGCGCGAGCTCGACATGGACCGCATCAAGGAAGTTCGGGACGGCTGGGCGTTCTACCGCGATCGCCGCCCCGACGCGTACGACGAACTCGTCGAGAGCTAGGGGTGACGCGGCGGGCGGACCCGTCACGTGACGCGAGAAGAGAGGAAGGCAACCATGACAACCACACTGATCACCGGCGGTACGGTCATCTCGGCCGTCGGACGACGGGAAGCGGACGTGCTGATCGACGGAGAGTCGATCGCAGCGATCCTCGCGCCGGGCCAGGCGACGGCCCTGGGCATCGTCGGCGACGCCGTGATCGACGCGACCGGGAAGTACGTCGTGCCGGGCGGTGTCGACGTCCACACGCACATGTCGCTTCCGTTCGGTGGCACCGAAGCCTCCGATGACTTCGAGACCGGTTCCAACGCCGCGGCGTGGGGCGGTGTCACGACCATCGTCGACTTCGCCGTCCAGAACACGGGCGAGAGCGTGTACGACAAACTCGCCCACTGGCACGAGATGGCCGCCGACCAGGCGTCGATCGACTACGGCTTCCACCAGATCATCGGTGGCGTCGACGAGGAGGCGCTGAAGGCGATGACCTATCTCGTCGACAACGAGGGGATCACCAGCTTCAAACTCTTCATGGCCTACCCCGGCGTGCTCTACTCCGACGACGGTCAGATCCTGCGCGCGATGCAGAACGCCTCGGAGTCCGGCGCCGTGATCATGATGCACGCCGAGAACGGCATCGCGATCGACGTGCTCGTCGCCCAGGCGATCGCCGCCGGCAACACCGACCCGAAGTACCATTCCTACACGCGACCCGTGGAGATGGAGGCCGAGGCCACGCACCGTGCGATCCAGCTCGCCAGCGTCGCCGGAAACGTGCCGCTGTACATCGTCCACATGTCGGCCTCCGAGGCGCTCGAGCAGGTTGCGATCGCTCAGCACGCCGGTCGCAACGTGTTCGCCGAGACCTGCCCGCAGTACCTCTATCTGTCGATCGAGGATCAGCTCGCCCAACCGGGTTTCGAGGGCGCCAAGTGGGTGTGCTCGACCCCGTTGCGCACCAAGCACGAGCATCACCAGAGCGACCTGTGGAAGGGACTCCGGATGAACGAACTGGCCGTTGTGTCCACCGACCACTGCCCGTTCTGCTTCAAGGATCAGAAGGAACTCGGCCTCGGGAACTTCTCGAAGATCCCCAATGGAATCGGGGGTGTCGAGCATCGGATGGAGCTCATCTACCAGGGGGTCGTCGCCGGTGAGATCAGCCTCGAACGCTGGGTCGAGACCTGTTCGACGACGCCGGCTCGGATGTTCGGACTGGACAAGAAGGGTGTTCTCGAGCCCGGCTCGGACGCCGACGTGCTGATCTGGGATCCGCACGGCAAGACGAAGATCGGGGTCAACGACAAGCATCACATGAACATGGACCACTCGGCGTACGAAGGCTTCGAGATCGACGGCAAGGTCGACACGGTCATCAGCCGTGGTACGACCGTCGTCGAGAACGACACGTTCGTCGGACGCAAGGGCCACGGCAAGTTCGTCAAGCGCGGGCTGTCCAGGTACCTGCACTGATGTTCCGATCTCGAAGACACGTCGGATCAACGGCCCGCGAGGTTCAGGGAGTGTCCAGGTGCAACGGTTGTCCGACCGCGACTCGAGTCGTGGATCAGGTGCAACACGAGAAGTGGAACGGGTGTCTGACACCCAGGAGGTTGAGATGAATCGGATTTCGCACTGGATCGACGGCAAGGTCGTCGAATCGACGTCGGGCAACTCGGCGCCGGTGTACGACCCGGCCACGGGCGTACAGACGGGAGCGGTCGACCTGGCGTCGGTCGGGGAGGTCGACGCCGCGGTCGCGGCGGCCAAGGCCGCGTTTCCCGAGTGGCGCGCCACGTCGCTGTCGAAGCGCGCCGAGGTGATGTTCCGGATGCGTGAGCTGGTCGACGCCAACCGCAAGGAGATCGCGGCACGGCTCACGGCCGAACACGGCAAGGTGTTGTCGGACAGCCTCGGCGAGGTGGCCCGCGGCCTGGAGAACATCGAGTACGCATGCGGGATCCCGCAGCTCCTCAAGGGCGACTACTCCGAACAGGCAGCGTCGGGCATCGACGTCTACTCGATCCGCCAGCCGCTCGGCGTCGTCGCGGGGATCACGCCGTTCAACTTCCCGGCGATGGTCCCGATGTGGATGTTCGCCAACGCGCTCGCCTGCGGCAACACCTTCGTCCTCAAACCGAGCGAGAAGGACCCCTCGGTCAACATGTTCGTCGCCGAACTCCTCGCGCAGGCCGGCCTCCCGGCCGGATGTTTCAACATCGTGCAGGGTGACAAGGTCGCGGTCGACCGCCTCCTCGTCCACGACGACGTCGCCGCCGTGAGCTTCGTGGGATCGACACCGATCGCGAAGTACATCTACGAGACCGGCACCAGGCACGGCAAGCGCGTGCAGGCCCTCGGCGGCGCCAAGAATCACATGCTGGTGCTGGCCGACGCCGACGTCGACATGGCGGCGGACGCCGCGGTGAGCGCCGGCTACGGATCGGCGGGTGAGCGGTGCATGGCGATCAGCGTCGTGCTCGCCGACGACACGATCGCCGACGAGCTCGTGGCGCGGATCGCCGAGCGGATCCCCAACGTCAAGGTCGGTCCCGGAAACGAACCCGACAGCGAGATGGGTCCGCTGATCACCGGCGAACACCGGGATCGGGTCCGCGGGTACGTCGACGGCGCGGCCGACGACGGCGCGACCGTCGTGGTCGACGGGCGCGAGGGCGTTCCGGCGGACGGCTACTTCCTCAACCCGACACTGCTCGACGGCGTCCGACCGGGCATGGCCTGCTACGACGACGAGATCTTCGGCCCCGTCCTGAGCGTGATGCGCGTCAGCGGCTACCAGGAGGGCATCGACACGATCAACGCCAGCCCGTACGCCAACGGCACGGCGATCTTCACGCGGGACGGTGGCGCCGCCCGACAGTTCCAGTTCGACGTGCAGGTCGGCATGGTCGGGGTCAACGTGCCCGTGCCCGTGCCGGTGAGCTACTACAGCTTCGGCGGGTGGAAGGCGAGCCTCTTCGGCGACACCCACATGTACGGACCGGAGGGGATCAACTTCTACACCCAGGGCAAGGTGGTCACGAGCCGCTGGCCCGACCCGGCGACGAGCGCCGTCGACCTCGGCTTCCCCGAGACCCGTTGAAACGGAGCACATGCATGGACATCGGAGTCGTTCTCCAGACCACACCACCCGCCGCGCGGGTGATCGACCTCGCGAAGCGAGCCGAGACGCACGGGTTCAGCCACGTCTGGACCTTCGATTCGCACATCCTGTGGGAGGAGCCGTACGTCATCTACTCCCAGATCCTGGCCGCGACGCGCAACGTCACCGTCGGGCCGATGGTCACCAATCCGGCGACGCGCGACTGGACCGTCACGGCATCGACGTACGCGACGCTCAACGAGATGTTCGGCAACCGAACGGTGTGCGGCATCGGCCGCGGCGACTCGGCGGTGCGCGTCACGAACGGAAAGCCCACGACGCTGGCCACGATGCGCGAGTCGATCCACGTCATCCGCGAACTCGCCTGCGGCCGCGGGGTCGAGTACAACGGCTCGACCATCACGCTTCCGTGGGCATCGAGCAGCGAACTCGAGGTGTGGGGCGCCGGCTATGGGCCCAAGGCCCTGCAGATGATCGGCGAGACGTGCGACGGCTTCATCCTCCAGCTCGCCGACCCGTCGATCGCCGAATGGACGATCGGCGCAGTCCGCGCCGCAGCTTCCGACGCGGGCCGCGACCCGGATGACATCACGATCTGCGTCGCCGCGCCGGCGTACGTCGGCGACGACCTCCCGCACCTGCGCGATCAGGTGCGCTGGTTCGGTGGCATGGTGGGCAATCACGTCGCGGACATCGTCGAGCGCTACGGCGAGGACGCTCCCGTGCCCGCGGCGTTGACCGAGTACATCAAGAACCGTCAGGGGTACGACTACAACCAGCACGGGAGCGCCTCGAGTGAACACGTCGACTTCGTCCCCGACGAGGTGATCGACCGCTTCTGCATCCTCGGTCCGATCGAGGACCACCTGGCACGACTCCACGAACTCGAGGCGCTGGGGGTCGACCAGTTCGCGATCTATCTGCAGCACGACGGCAAGGACCACACGCTCGCCGAGTACGGCGAGAAGATCATCCCGCGGCTCACCGAGCAGGAGTTGGCCAAGAGGTGAGCGTCGGGGCACCGATGCGTGGCGGCCTGGCCGAACGCGCCATTCGGCGCACGCTGCTCCTCCTGGCGGCGCTCGGCCTCGCCGCAGTCGTGTGGGAGGTCTACAAGGCGATCGGACCCGAACAGGGAGGTGACATCTTCGGGTGGCGGATCATCCCGAAGACGAACGACCGCGTGATGCCCCACGTGTGGGAGATGCTCGCCGAGTTCGGCGATCCGGCCATCGGCAGCGGCGACCGGAAGGTGTGGAGCGTGCTGCTCGGATACTCCTGGTACACGTTGCGCATGGCGCTCGCCGGGCTCGCGTTCGGAACGACGGTGGGCGTCGGCCTCGCGGTGCTCATGGCGCGTCTGCGCATCGTCGAGCGCGGCCTCCTGCCGTACCTCGTGATCTCGCAGACCATCCCACTCATCGCGCTCGCCCCGCAGGTCACCGTGATCCGCGGCACGCTCGGGCTTCCCCAGTGGACCTCGGCCGCGGCGCTCGCGGCGTTCCTCTCCTTCTTCCCGGTGACCGTTTCGACGCTGCGCGGACTGCAGTCGGTGCCCAAGGCCTCGCTCGAGTTGATGGACAGCTACGCGGCGGGCTGGTGGACGACGCTGATCAAGTTGCGCTTCCCGTCAGCCGTCCCGCACATGATCCCCGGGCTCAAACTCGCCGCCACCGCATCGGTGATCGGCGTGATCGTCACGGAGATCACCCTCGGCGGGCTGCGCGGCGTGGGCTTCGCAACCATCGACTACAGCCAGAAGGTGACGTCGCAGCCCGCCTCGGTGTACGCGGCGGTGTTCGCGGCGGCGGCGTTGGGCCTGATCATGTTCGGTCTGGTGGTCGTCTCGGAAGCATTCGTCATGCGCAACCGACCGCGGGAGACGACATGACCGACACGGTCGACGCCGCGGTGGTCGCCCGAGCCGTCGAGGTCCACGGCGCATCGATGATCTTCAACGCCGGAACCCCCGCGCAGGTCGCCGCGCTCGACGATGTCGACCTCGTGGTCGAGCCCGGCGACTTCGTGTCCCTGATCGGTCCGTCGGGGTGCGGCAAGTCGACGCTGCTCCGGTTGATCGCCAACCTGCTCGATCCGACCTCCGGTGAGGTGCGGGTCAACGGGAAGTCGGCCGCCCAGGCCCGCCTCGATCAGGACTACGGCATGGCGTTCCAGCAGTCCGGGCTCTTCGAGTGGCGCAGTGTGGCGAAGAACATCGAGCTCCCGCTCGAGCTCAAGGGGTGGGACAAGCGACGGCGGGCCGAGCGCGTGCGGGAGATGCTCGACCTGGTCAAACTGCCCGATCGCGGCGCGAACATGCCGTGGGAACTGTCGGGCGGCCAGCAGCAGCGGATCGCCATCGCTCGCGCGCTGGCGGCGCACCCGCCGCTGCTGCTGATGGACGAACCGTTCGGCGCGCTCGACGAGATGACCCGCGAGCACATGCAGTCCGAGTTGCTTCAGATCTGCGCGGCGACACACAGCACGGTCGTGTTCGTCACCCACTCGATCCCCGAGGCGGTCTATCTCTCCGACCGTGTGGTGGTGATGTCGGCAGGGCCGGGTCGGATCACCGACACGATCGATGTCGAACTGGGTCGATCGCGCGACGAGGAGACTCGCGAGGACGATGCCTTCTACAAGAAGATCACCGAGGTGCGCGAGGCGTTGCGCGGCAGCGAGCTGGGCGTCGGCGCACGCGGGATCGAGGACCGGTGACCGCCTCCGGCATCGTGAGGTCGCTCGGGCCCCCGCTGCTGTTCGGGGTCGCCTTTCTCGGAGCGTGGGAACTGATCGTCGCAGCGTTCGACATCGCCCCGTTCACGCTGCCCGCGCCGAGTGCCATCTGGGCGGCGTTCACCGATCGCTTCGATCAGGTGCTCGAGGAGACGCTCGTCACCGGCCTCAACGCACTGGTCGGTTTCCTGTGCGGGATCGTGCTCGGGGTGGTCGTCAGCCTGATGACGGTGCGATTCCGGATGGTCGAGTCGTTGCTCACACCGCTCGCCGTCGCCGTCAACGCGATTCCGATCGTCGTGATCGTGCCGATCCTCAACAACATGCTGTTCGGTACGACCAGTCAGGTGCCCCGGCGGTTGATGGTGATGCTGATCGTGTTCTTCGTCGTGTTCGTCAACGTGGCCAAGGGTCTCCGACAGGTGTCGGCCACCCATCTCGAACTCATGCGGTCCTACGCTGCCACGCCGTCGGAGATCCTGTACAAGGTGCGCGTTCCCAACGCAGTCGGCTACCTCTTCACCGCCATGCGCATCGCCGCCCCCCTCGCAGTGATCACCGCGTTCGTCGCCGAGTACTTCGGTGGCGTCCAGAGCGGTCTCGCCACGGGAGTCCGCAACAGCCTCAACGGCAGCAAGGACGTCACGTGGGCGTACGTGATCGGAGCGTCGGTCCTCGGCCTGACGTTCTACCTGGTCTCCAGTGGTCTCGAACGACTCCACGGGGGAAGAAAGAACTCGGGCTGAACATCCGAGCATCCATCAGCACAACAAGACCGGTCACCGGCCGGACGACGGAGGGCGACCTCCGAAGGGGAGACACATCATGAAGCGATCCATCACCACGATCACCGCCGGGGTCTGCGCTCTGGCGCTGGTCGCCGGCGCCTGCGGGAGCGACGACGCCGCATCCGACGACACGGCCGCCGACACCTCGACGGCCGCATCCGACGACACCGTCGCCGACACCTCGACGGCAGAAGGCGGTGAGGAAACCGACGCCACGACGGCCGAAGAACCCGACACCACCACGGCGGATGCCGGAGGCGACGCGGCCGCCGACTGCGAGACGACCGACTCGGTCAGCCTGCAGCTCCAGTGGTTCACGCAGGCACAGTTCGGCGGGTACTACGCGGCGATCGACCAGGGTTTCTACGCGGACCAGTGCCTCGAGGTGGAGATCAAGGAAGGCGCGGTCGAGATCGTGCCGCAGGCCGAACTCGCGAACGGCAATGCCGACTTCGCGATCGCCTGGGTGCCCAAGGCCTTGCAGACCCGTGAGGCGGGTGCCGACATCGTGAACATCGCCCAGATCTTCGAGCGGTCGGGAACCCTGCAGGTGAGTTTCGCGGACAGCGGGATCACGTCACCGGCCGACTTCGCGGGCAAGGTCATCGGCAACTGGGGCTTCGGCAACGAGTACGAGGTCTTCGCGGCGATCGGCGAGGCCGGCCTCGACCCGGCGACCGACGTCGAACTCGTCGGCCAGCAGTTCGACATGGTCGCACTGCTCGAACGGGAGATCGACGCCGCCGAGGCGATGACGTACAACGAGTACGCGCAGGTCCTCGAGGCGGTCAACCCCGACACGGGCGAGCTCTATCAGCCCGAGGACTTCAACGTCATCAATTACGAGGAGGAGGGCGTCGGCATGCTGCAGGACGCCATCTGGGCCGACGCCGGACGACTCGCCGACGACCCCGAGTACCGCGACGCCGCGGTGCGCTTCGTGGCGGCGTCGCTCGAGGGTTGGGCGTTCTGTCGCGACAACGTCGAGCAGTGCGCGACGATCGTCACCGACGCCGGGTCGACACTCGGCGCAAGCCACCAGCAGTGGATGATGAACGAGGTCAACAAGCTGATCTGGCCGGCGAGCGGTGCCCACATCGGTCTGATCGACCAGGCCGCGTGGGACCGGACGGTCGAGATCAGCAAGAACACGCCGAACCTCGACGGTGCCACCGTGCTGACCGAGGACCCGGGCGACGGTGCGTACACCAACGACATCGTGACCGAGGCGGTCGCGCTGCTCGACGGGGTCGACCTCGTCGGCAGCGGGTACAGCCCCGTCGAGGTGACGCTGAACGAAGGCGGCGAGTGATCACGCGTCCCGGCGACTGATCGGGCGCACTGATCCGGCGTACCGACGACGTCTCGCCGGTGGTCGGCCGTGGGGTGGAGATCTCGCGGTCGACTGCCGGCGCGCGTCCCGACACCACCCCGGGACCGATGTAACGTCGCGGACATGGGAGACATGATCGAATTCACCAGTAACGGCATCGACGCACAGGGATACCTTGCTGTTCCCGAGGGCGGGTCGGGGCCCGGCGTGATCGTGGTCCAGGAGTGGTGGGGGCTCGACTCGGGCATCAAGGAGATGGCCGATCGACTCGCCGCGGCGGGTTTCGTGGCGCTCGCCCCCGATCTGTACCACGGTGAGCTCGCCGCCCACGACGAGATGGACAAGGCCGGGCAGCTGATGACCGAGTTGCCGCCCGAACGCGCTGCGCAGGACATGAGCGTCGCCGTCGACCATCTCGACGGGCTCGACATCACGACGGGCGACGGCATCGGCGTGATGGGTTTCTGCATGGGGGGGATGCTCACCTTCATCCTCGCGGCCAACCGGCCCGACAAGGTGAAGGCAGCGGTTCCGTTCTACGGGTTCCCACAGGGCGATGCGCAGCCCGACTACTCCAAGATCGCGGCGGCGATCCAGGGACACATGGCCGAGAACGACGACTTCTTCCCGCCGAGCGCGGCGATGCATCTGGAAGCCGAACTGAAGGCGCTCGGCAAGGACGTGTCGATCACCGTGTACGAGGGATCGGGGCATGCCTTCATGGCGCCGCACAACGCGCTCGGTACACAGGATCAGGAGCTGGCCGACAGGATCTGGCCGACGGCCACGGCATTCCTCCACGACAAGCTCGCTGGATGACCGCGCGGCGCTTCGACGCCGTCATCTTCGATGCGGGTGGGGTGCTCGTGCTCCCCGACCCGACGGTGATCGGACCGTTGCTCGCCTACTTCGGTGGGTCGACCGAGATCGAGCGGCACCGTCGCGCCCACTACGCAGGCATGAAGGCAAAGTCGGACGCCGACGCCGTCGAGTCGAGCTGGGATGCCTACAACCACACCTACGTCGCCGAGGTCGGGGTCGGGCCCGCCGATCATGATGAAGCCGCCGAGGTCCTCGACCGCACGCGCTATCACCACACGTGGCGATGGGTGATCCCCGAATCGCGTGCAGCGCTCGACCGGCTGGCGTCGGCGGGAGTGCCGATGGGCGTGGTGTCGAACGCGAGCGGCCAGATCGAAGCCATGTTGCGCCGCCACGTCGCGCAGGTCGGTCCGGGCGATCACGTCGAGATGCGGGTGATCGTCGACAGTCATGTCGTCGGCGTCGCCAAGCCCGATCCGGCGATCTTCGACCACGCACTTCCTGCGTTCGCGGAGTTCGAGACACGGCGCGTCGCATACGTGGGTGACTCGGTCACGATGGACATCGCAGCGGCGGGCGCCGCTGGTCTCCATCCGATCCTGCTCGATCCGTACGACGACCATGTCGGTGCCGACTTCGATCGGATCGCATCGCTCGGCGAACTCGTCGCCGAGTTCGCCTGACGAGCACCGCCCCGATCGCATCCGGTTCCCCGAGTACGGTGAAGGCCGCACGTCGCCGAGGCAACCGGTGACCAGGCGATCCGTGCCGGCGAAACCGGGCCGGTCGTGAACCTGACGGACATCGACGGAGAGCAAGGAGCATCGTCGTGGCGAGCATCGGAACGCGAGACGAGAACCATCAGCACTTCTGGCAGGTCGCCGAGCCGTATCTCGCCTCGGGGGTTCTCGTCGAGGGGACCATGATGGGTCGACAGTGCCTCCGCGCGGCGTCGAACGGCGGCTTCGTCGCAACGGTCGAACGATCGAGCGGCAACCTCGTGGTGAAGCTGGCCAAGTCGCGCGTCGCGGCGCTGATCGAGTCGGGCGAGGGGCTGGCGTTCGCCCCGGCGCGGAGAGTCTTCAGCGAGTGGGTCGCCGTCGCGACGTGGGACGAACGCCGCTGGTCGGAGCTGATCGAGGAGTCGCTGGAGTTCGTCGGTGGCTGAGGTCTCGGCCCTCGCGGGTTCCGGACCAGCCTTCGTTCTGCGGGTGTCGCCCGACGAGGTGGTCGTCGGCGCCCCGCCTCAGTCGGCCGGTGCCGCCCAGCGCTTGCCGTTGACGAGCACGTACAACCACACGAGCGCCGGAACGGCGGTGACCGCCGCCAGCCCGAAGACGATCAGCAAGCCGATCTGGGTCGAGCGGGCGCCGATCACCTGGGAGATCTCCGCCTGGTCGACGAGGAGGTCGGGATACTGCCCGACACCCCATCCGATCACGATCGACGCGACCGCGACGACGGCGCCGACTCGTGCTCGGTCCCAGCGTCGTTCGACGAGTCGCCGGAGGCTGAACGCGCCGGCGACCGCCGAGACGATGATCAGCGGGAGGCCGCGTCCGTGGAGCCCGCCGGCGAGCGACTCGGCATCGAGCTCCAGCGTCACCGCAGCGACGATCGCGACGCCGCCCGTGACCACTCCGAGCCACAGCGCCCGGCGCCCGATCGTCGCGGCGAGCTCTGCACGACCACCCCGCGCTGCGTCGGCCGCGAGGAAGGTGCCGGCCAGGAACGAGCACGTGAGGACCGCCAGCGTTCCGCCGACCCACGAGGTCGGACCGGTCCAACTCGTCCACACGTCGCCGGTCCCATCGAGGGGGACGCGGCCGCTGGCGATCGCGCCGGCGATCATGCCGAGGAAGAACGGCGTGATCACCGACGATGCGGCGAACACCACGCCGTGCAGCTGCGCCTCCCGGTAGCTGGTCGAGAACTTGCGGAACGCGAACGCGCCACCCCGCAGCACGATGCCCAGTGCCACGAGCATCCAGGGGATGAAGAGGGTGTTCATGATGGCCACGAAGGCGGTGGGGAACGCCGTCCACAAGAAGACGAGGACGTAGATCAGCCAGACGTGGTTGGCCTCCCACACGGGCCCGAGGCTGCGATCGATCTGCGACCGCAGTTCGCGCCCCGATTCGGCGTTGCCGGCTGTCAGATCCCAGACGCCGGTGCCGAAGTCGGCACCGCCGAAGAGCGCGTAGGCGACCACTCCCAGGAACATCAGAGCGGCGATGACGTCGCTGAGCGCCATCGTCAGTCGGCCCCGTTCGACCGGGCGTCGGCGGCGACGGTTGCCGAGACCGACGGTCCGTACGGCGTCGGAAGGTCGATCACGTCGGAGTCGCGCCAGCGGCGAGTCATGCCACGGATCACCCGAGTCGTCAGGTACGCCATCGACGCGTAGAGGATGACGATCGCCGTGAGGCTGATCCAGACACCGCTGTTCTGGGTCACGGCGTCGGCGGTTCGGAGTTCGCGGTAGACGATCCACGGCTGTCGCCCGACCTCGGTCGCCGTCCAACCGGCTTCGAGCGCGAGCACGGAGAGCACGCCTCCGGCCATGATCGACCGCATCGTCCACTTCTCGGAGAACACCTCGTCGCCGGCCCGGTGACGCCGCCACCAGAACCACGCGGCGATGGCGGCCATCGTGGTGCCGGCGCCGACCATCAGCTGGAATGCGATGTGCGTGATGTTGACCGGTGGGAGTTCGTCCTCCGGGAAGTCGGTGATCGACGGCACGACCTGGTTGATCGAGGTCCCGACGGCGATCGAGCCGAGCCACGGGAGTTCGATGCCGTAGCGCTTCTCACCGTCGATCCAGAGCCCGCCGACGGTGAGTGGAGCGCGGTCCTCGGCCACGGTCGAGAGTTCGAATGCGGCGACCTTCGTCGGCTGGTCCTCCGCGAGGCGCTGGCCGGTGAAGTGGCCGACGACCGGTTGCGCGAACGCGGCGACGCTGGCGAACGCGAACGCGACGAGGAAGCCGGTGCGATGCGATCGGTCGAGGCGCCCCTTGCGCATGCCGACCGAGTAGACCGCGGCCACGAGGAACCCGGTGACCGCGTAGGTCGCCACGAACATGTGGAGCGCCTGCCCCCACACCGCGTTGTTGAACATCGCCGCAAGTGGCTGGACGTCGACGATCTCACCGGACACCGGATCGCGGGAGAAGCCGGCCGGATTGTTCATGAAGGCGTTCACGGCGATGATGCAGAACGTGCCGAAGGCGCCCGATGCGATGATCGGGATCAACACGTTGAGGTGCACTCTCGGTGGCAGCCGGTCCCAGCCGTAGAGGTAGATGCCGATGAAGATCGCCTCGAGGAAGAATGCGATCCCCTCGAGCGCGAACGGCAGGCCGATGACGTCGCCGAAGTCCGCCATCATGCCGGGGAACAGCAGGCCGAGTTCGAAGCTCAGCACCGTTCCCGACACGGCGCCGACGGCGAAGAGCACGGCGGACACCTTCGCCCACTTCTTCGCGAGCGTGAGGGCATCACGGTCGTCGTGCTTCAGACCTCGACGGTGGAGGACGTAGATCAACGTGGGGAGCGCCACGCCGAAGCACGACAGGACGATGTGGAACCCGAGCGAGAGCGCCATCTGGTATCGGGCGGCCATCAGTTCGTCGGCGGCGATCAGCATCGGGAACCTCCTCCCTTCGACGGTATCGCCGCCGACGCCGACCACCCGGGTCGCCCTCGGTCACGCACCCCGTGGGCAAGCCGTTCGGCGTTCCCGTTCCGCTCCGTGCAACGAGATCCCGGCAGATCGAGCCGCTCGACGTTGCGATCCCCGTGGAATGCGCGAGGAGCTCTCCGGAGTCGTCTCAGTCGTCGAGCCGTCCCGCCATCAGGATCCGCTTGAACGTGTAGAGGTACGGGCTCACGACGCCGATCGTGTCGAGCAGCTCGCGGCGATACGCCTCGACGAATGGCTCGTGCAGGTCGTCCGCGAGGACACGGAAGAACCGGGTGAGGCTGGTGCCGCGCGTCCAGTCGACGACCGCAGCCGACGACGACATCACCTGGGGGTACACCTGGAGCCGGACGTGGGGGTCGGCGAACCCGAGATCGTGCAGGAGTTCGGCGTACCGCTCGGGTGACAACACGTTGTCCGCGACCGGGTCGGGTGGGGGAGTGCCACCCATCGCCGACGCGAACGGCTCGCGCTGCGCAACCGCCATCGAGCACGTGTGCGATGGGTGGTCGGCATTCGCCGGGACCTGGATCGCCAGTTGCCCACCGGGGCCGAGCGAGCCGTGCCAATGGGCGATCACGCGCTCGTGATCGGGGACCCATTGCAGGCTGGCGTTCGCAACGACGAGACCGACCGGCGTCGGCGCGCCCCACGTGGCGATGTCGCGGGCCTCGAACCTTCGGTCCGCCCTGGCGTGTGGCGCGGCTGCCTCCAACATGCTCGGCGACGAGTCGATCCCGAGTGCGTCGGTGACGCCGAGTCGATCGGCGAGCGCGACGGTCAGCTCTCCCGATCCGCATCCGAGGTCGACCATCGACCCGATCGGTCGGGAGGTGTCGATCAGTGAGGCGAGATCCCAGAACGGCCGCGCGCGCAGCTCTGCGAACCGTGCGTACACCTCGGGATCCCAGTCGTGTTCGACCACGGCAGAACACTACGCCAACTTGTATTGAACTTGTACCCGTCGCGATTTGCCCCGTCCCGGCACCGGCAAATCATTGATTTGCCGGTGCCGGGACGCAGCAAATCACTGTTGGGCGGACACCAACTGCCGGGCGATGACCTTGAGGCAGAGTGTCTCGTCGGCACCCTCGAAGATCGACAGGACACGAGCATCGACGAACAGGCGGCTGACGGGGAATTCCTCGGCGTAGCCCATGCCGCCGTGGATCTGCATGGCTTCGCGGGTCACCCACTCGGCAGCCCTGCACACGTAGGCCTTGACCATCGACGCCTCCATCTGGCCGGCACCCTTGGCCATCAGCGTCGCGACGGCATAGCTGAACTGGCGGCCCGCCTGGGTGAGCACGGCGATCCGGCCGAGCTTGGCGCGGATCAGTTGGTACTCGCTGATCGGTTGACCGAACACCTTGCGGTTCTCGGCGTAGTCGAGAGCCTGTTCGTACGCGGCCTGCATCACGCCCACGGCGCGGGCAGCCGTCTGGAGGCGGCCGTTCTCGAATCCGGCCATCTGGTAGTAGAAGCCCTTGCCGAGACCGTCTTCCATCCCGACCTGGTTCTCTGCGGGCACCCACCAGTCCTCGAGGGCGATCTCGTAGCTGTGCATGCCGCGGTAGCCGATGGTGTCGATCGGACGACCCTCCATCCTCCCGCCGGTGGCCGTCACGCCATCGGGTCCGTCGATCTCCTGGCTGAGGTCGAAGCCGTGTGCCTCGCCGCGTGGCTTGGGCACGATGAACAGCGACAACCCGCGGTGGGTCTTCGACCGGTCGGGATCGGTGCGGGCCAGGAGCGTCAGCGCATCGGCGCGGGCACCGAACGTGCACCAGGTCTTGACCCCGTTGATGACCCAGCCGTCCTCGCCGTTCGGCCCGGGCGCCGGAGTCGCCATGACCTTGATCCCGGCCACATCGGAGCCGTAGTCCGGTTCGGTCACCGCGACGGCCGGCATGACCTCAGCCGTCGCGAGCAGCGGCAGCCACTTCTGCTTCTGCTCCTCGGTGCCACCCTTGACGAGGGCGCGGGTGAGGATCTCGGGGCGGGTGATCAGCGAGCCACCGATGCCGAGCGACGCCTTCGAGAGCGCCTCGGTCGCCGCCACCATCGCGATGTACTCCTCGTCACCGCCCTCGGAGTAGCCGCCGTACTCGGCCGGCACCGAGAGTCCGAACGCGCCGAGTTCGGCCATGCCCGTGATGATCTCCTCGGGAACGTCGGCGTTGGTGCGATGTACGTGCTCGGCGTGCGGTGCGATCACGTTCCGAGCGAACGAGTCGAACGTGTCGGCGACCATCTCCATGTCGCTCGAGAGGTGCAGCGGGCCCGGCTGGTCGGCGAGCGACGCGAGGAATTCGGGTGCCCGGAAGGACGCCATGAACGCGTGGGCGTCGCCGAGAGCGTCGCGCTCGACGCCCCAGTCGTCCTCGCGGCCGAGGATCTTCGACGCGAGGTCGTGGACCATGTCGGCGGTGAACGCGCACGTGATCTTCGCCTCGACCTCGCCCTTGTTCCCGTAGTCGATCAGTGACTTGGCCGTGGCCACGCCGGCCGCGGCATGGGCGATCTCGTATGCCAGGACCTGGTGTTCGTCGGCGCCTCCGTCGAGCGAGGCCAACCGTCGGACCGCCCTGCCGACGACTCGATCGGCGAGGTCGATCGCATCGGCGGCCGCTGGCAGGTCGGGTGTGGCGATGGAGGCGCTCATGGTCGATGAGATTACCGAGCGGTAACCGAGCGAGCCATTTCTACCCTCAGCTGCGAGCATGTGACACGTGGCAAACATCGTTGTGTTCTGTGGCTCCAGTTCCGGTGTCGACCCGAAGTACCGCGAAGCGGCCCGGGCCCTCGGTACCGAGATCGCACAGCAGGGCCACAGGTTGGTGTACGGCGGTGGCCACGTCGGGCTGATGGGTGCGGTGGCCGACGCGGCGCTCGCCGCCGGGGGCGGCGTCACGGGCGTGATCACCGAGCAGCTCCACTCACTCGAGGTCGGACACACCGGGCTGACCTCGCTCGAGATCGAGATCGACATGCACGCTCGCAAGGCCCGGATGGCGGCGCTGTCCGATGGGGTGATCGTGCTCCCGGGCGGCTTCGGCACGTGCGACGAAACCTTCGAGATCCTGACGTGGAACCAACTCGGCCTCGTTGCGATCCCGGTCGTGTTCTTCGACGTCGACGACTTCTATCGGTCGCTGTTCGAGTTCGTCGCGGGCGCGGTGGCGGCCGGCTTCATGCGTCCGGACCACGGTGCGTTGGCGCTGCGTGCGGACACCGCCGCCGACGCGGTGTCGATGGCGACGCTGCCGCCGGCGCCCTTCATCGCCAAGTGGGTCGACGGCGCGCCGAATCCTGCACGATGACGTCGTCGACCCAGACCTCCCCGCCGAACGGCTCGACGGGGAACATCCACAGGCCGCTCCGCGAGGCGGGCGGCCCGCGACGTCCCGCTCGCTCACGGGGCCGGTGGCGCCGGCGTCCGCCCGGCACGCATCGCGTTGTCCACATGAGTTCACAGCATCGGGTGGTTGTCCACAGGCGGGTCCACACGAAACGGCGCTGAATTCACACGGTTCGCCCTCTGGCAGCTCACAGGGTCGGTCCGTGAAGATGACCGCATGCATCATCCGACCGATTCCCGACGTCGCCTGCCGGCCGGCTCGAACCCTGCCGTTCGGGGCCTGCGTCGCCGACGACGTCGCCACTCTGTGGCGCAGGGCGACGATCGAGCGCTGCTCGAACGCATCGGCTGGCGGACCACGCTCGAATACCGTGAGAACCACCGGCGCGGCGTCGATGGCGTGTTGTGCGAGGTCGAGCCCCGGTGGCGCGGCGACGCCGAGCGATCGGGTGCCGACGGGCGCGTGATCGTGTTCTCCGCAGTCGGTCCGACGGCTGCCGCGGTGTGGCGACGACTCCGGGTCGAAGCCGAGGCGAGCGCAACCGAACCCCGACGGGTGGCGCCCGCGAGGCGCTGACCTGCGCCTTCGCGACGCCCGGAAGGATCCGTGGTGATTTTCTCGACAAAGGCTTGCGCGCGTCGAATGACGCTGCTGTAATTACTCCTCCGTCATCACACGAGATGTGGTGGCTGTCGAGGGGGATCGACACCGAAGAACACCAGATGTGGTGGTTGGGGCACACGTCCGACGCCGCTCCATCGTCACGAACACGAACAACACCAATACCCGGGGCGAACAGCCCAGATGAACAACCCGGGTCACCGACGGAAGACGACAATCAAGATGGAGCGACTGTGACACTGATCGAAACAGGCACCGATGGCGATGCCGCCGGAACCACGGCGGGAACCGCAACCCTGACCGACGCGCCGACCCTGACCGACACGGCGAAGAGGGTCGACACGGTGCGTGACACCGCCGAGACCGGTTCGACCGGGATGCGCGTCACGAAGCGCAACGGGGCGGTCGAACCCGTCGACCTGAACAAGATCGTCAACGCGATCGCCCGCGCCTCGGAGGGTCTGCTCGGGGTCGACCCGATGCGCGTCGCCACCCGGACCATCTCCGCCCTCGCCGACGGAGCGACCACGCGTGAGCTCGACGAACTGTCGATCCGCACCGCAGCCGGGCTGATCGTCGACGAGCCGAACTACTCCAAGCTCGCCTCGCGTCTCCTCGCCACGATCATCGACAAGGAGGTGCGCAACCAGAACATCCCGTGGTTCTCCGAGTCGATCAAGGTCGGCTACGAGCAGGGCATCGTCAGCCAGGACGTGTACGACTTCGTCGAGGCGAACGCCCCCGAGCTCAACGCCGCGATCAACTCCGACCGTGATCGGTCGTTCGAGTTCTTCGGACTCCGCACGGTCTACGACCGCTATCTGCTCCGCCACCCCGAGCGTCGTGACGTGATCGAGACACCCCAGTACTTCTTCCTTCGCGTCGCCTGCGGCCTGGCCGCCACGACCGGAGACGCCACGGCCGTCGACGAGGCTGTCAAGTTCTACGACCTGATGTCGTCACTCGCCTACCTGCCGTCGAGCCCCACGCTGTTCAACTCCGGCACCACGCACAGCCAGATGTCGAGCTGCTACCTGCTCGACTCGCCCGAGGACAGCCTCGAAGGCATCTACAAGCGGTACACCGACATCGCGAAGCTGTCGAAGTTCGCCGGTGGCATCGGTGTCGCCTGGCACCGGATCCGAGCCAAGGGCAGCCTGATCACCGGGACCAACGGACTCTCCAACGGCATCGTCCCGTGGCTGCGCACGCTCGATTCGTCGGTCGCCGCCGTCAACCAGGGCGGGCGGCGAAAGGGCGCCGCCTGCGTGTACCTCGAGTCGTGGCACGCCGACATCGAGGACTTCCTCGAGTTGCGCGACAACACCGGCGACCACGCCCGCCGCACACACAACCTGAACATCGCGAACTGGGTTCCCGATCTCTTCATGGAGCGTGTCGAGAAGGACTGGCAGTGGTCGTTGTTCGACCCGAAGAAGGTCCCGCACCTCACCGATCTGTATGGCACGGAGTTCGAGAGCGCCTACCTCGCCGCCGAGGAGCAGGGCCTGTTCGAGAAGCAGGTTCCGGCCCGGCAGCTCTACAGCAAGATGATGCGCACGCTCGCCCAGACCGGCAACGGTTGGATGACGTTCAAGGACGCTTCGAACGAGAAGTGCAACCAGACCGGTGCCTCGAACGACGACGGTTCGCCGCGCGTCGTGCACCTGTCGAACCTGTGCACCGAGATCCTCGAGGTCACCGACCAGGACAACACCGCGGTGTGCAACCTCGGGTCGCTCAACCTCGGTGCCTACTTCGCGTCCGGCCCGGGCGCCGATGCCGCCGAGTTCGACTTCGCTCGACTCGGCCGAGTCGTTCGTCAGGTCGTGCCGTTCCTCGATCGCGTGATCGACATCAACTACTACCCGACGCCCGAGGCGAAGTTCTCCAACGAGAAGTGGCGCCCCGTGGGTCTCGGCCTGATGGGTCTCCAGGACGTGTTCTTCAAGCAGGGCCTGGCCTTCGATTCGCCCGCGGCGAAGGACCTCAGCGCACGGATCAGCGCCCACATCTACTTCCACGCGCTGTGGGCGTCGACCGAGCTGGCCGAGGTGAGCGGACCGCACGAGGCATTCGAGGGCACCCGAGCGGCGCAGGGCAAGTTGCAGTTCGACCTGTGGACCACGCCCGAAGGCGGCACGGTCACCCCGCCGGCCGAACTCGACTGGGAGGCCCTGCGGGTCCGGATCGCCGAGCACGGGCTGCGCAACAGCCTGCTCATCGCGATCGCGCCGACGGCGACCATCGCGTCGATCGCCGGGTGCTACGAGTGCATCGAGCCGCAGGTGTCGAACCTGTTCAAGCGTGAGACGCTCTCGGGCGAGTTCATGCAGATCAACCGGTACCTGGTCCGCGAGCTGCAGGCCCGTGGTCTCTGGGACGAGCGGATGATCTCGGAGATCAAGCAGGCCGAGGGTTCGATCCAGGGCATCGACAGGATCCCGTCCGAGTTGCAGGAGATCTATCGCACCGCATGGGAGGTCCCACAGCGCCAGCTCATCGACATGGCCGCCGATCGCGGTGCGTACATCGACCAGAGCCAGTCGCTCAACCTGTTCATGGAGACACCGACGATCGGCAAGCTGTCGTCGATGTACCTCCACGCCTGGAAGCAGGGACTCAAGACCACGTACTACCTGCGGAGTCGACCCGCCACGAAGATCAACAAGTCCACCGCACCGAACGGTGGGGCGGCGCCCACTCCCGACGGTGGGGTGCCGGCCGAGTCCAAGACGTTCACCGACGAAGAGGCCATCGCCTGTTCGTTGGAGAACCCCGAGTCATGTGAGGCCTGCGACTGATGGCTCTGATCGATCCGATCTACACCGACGGCGACGTCGTCGACACCGCCCCGACGCCCACGACCGCTCCCGTCGGGGCGGCGCGCCCGCAACACATCCTCGACCCGGGCTTCGACCTCACACTGCGGCCGATGCGATACCCGCAGTTCTTCGAGATGTACAAGGACGCGATCAAGAACACGTGGACGGTCGACGAGATCGACTTCTCCGACGACCTGGTCGACCTCGATCGCAAGCTGATGCCCGCCGAAAAGCATCTCGTGTCACGCCTCGTCGCGTTCTTCGCGACCGGCGACTCGATCGTGTCGAACAACCTGGTGCTCAACTTGTACAAGCACATCAACGCACCTGAAGCCCGGATGTACCTGTCACGCCAGCTCTACGAGGAGGCGTTGCACGTCCAGTTCTACCTCACGCTGCTCGACAACTACATCCCCGACATGGCCGAACGAGAAGCGGCGTTCGCCGCCGTCGAGAACATCCCGTCCATCCGGGCGAAGGCCGAGTTCTGCTTCAAGTGGATGGACGAGGTCCATCATCTCGACGCGATCACCACGCAGGACGAACGACGCCGGTTCCTGATGAACCTGATCTGTTTCGCCACCTGTATCGAGGGTCTGTTCTTCTTCGCCGCGTTCGCCTACGTGTACTTCCTCCGCTCGAAGGGCCTGCTGAACGGTCTCGCCGACGGCACCAACTGGGTGTTCCGCGACGAGTCGTGTCACATGAACTTCGCGCTCGAAGTGGTCAACACGGTCCGCGCCGAAGAGCCCGAACTCTTCGACGCGCGCCTCGAAGCCGACATCCGGGCGATGCTGCGGGACGCGGTCGACTGCGAGCACCTGTTCGCGGCCGACGTGCTCGGCGAGGGCGTGCCCGGCATGAGCTTGAAGGACACGCGCGACTACCTCGAGTACGTCGCCGACACCCGGCTGCACCTGCTCGGGTACCAGAGTGAATTCGGGTCGAAGAACCCGTTCGGCTTCATGGAGCTGCAGGACGTGCAGGGACTCTCGAACTTCTTCGAGCGCACGGTGTCGAGCTATCAGACCGGAATCAGTGGCGATGTCAGTTTCGACGAAGACTTCTAGACGCCCGACGATTCCGCTGCGCCGGCCGTCCCGTCCGGCGGACGACAGCCGACGGCCGACGGTCCCGAAGCCGGCTCACCAGGGCTGAACGCGGGACGAGGGACGTTCTCACCGAGGATTGCCGTCGTCGGTGACACCGTCACTGCGTGGCGTCGCCGTGACGGTGGCGCGAGGTGTGTTCGCCGAGCGACGGACCGGCATCGATGATCGAGCCGGGCGTGCGCGAGAACTTCGGAACGACTCCGAGCGTCGGGAGTTCGATGCCTTGGCGCGAGGTGATCCGCTGGACCATCCCGCGCGCCAGATAGTGCGGATCGTCGACCATCTCCGCTGCCGTGTAGACCCGACCGGCCGGGACGGAATGTCGCTTCATCAGCGCAAGGATCTCGTCACCTGTCTTGGTGAGCGTCCACTCCTCGATGATGGCGTCGAGTTCGCGCTCGTTGGCACCCCTGTCCCCGTGGGTGGCATAGCGCTCGTCATCGGCGAGGTCGGGCCGGTCCATCGCCGCGCAGAGGCGAGCGAAGATCGCGTCGGCGTTCGCAGCGATCAGGACCTCCGAGCCGTCCGAGGACGGGTAGGCGTTGGACGGCGCGACGCCGGGGAGCGTTCCCCCCGAGCGTTGGCGTACGACACCTGCGATCGCGTAGTCGGCCATCGACGACTCCATCAGTGCCGCGACGGCCTCGTAGATCGCCACGTCGACCTCCTGGCCTCTCCCGCTGGTCGACCGTTCGTGGAGCGCGGCGAGGGTACCGATCACGGCGAACATCGCCGCGAGCGAGTCGCCCAGACTCACCCCGGCTCGGGCGGGCGGGCGGTCGGGGTCGCCCGTGGTGTGGCGGATCCCGCCGACGGCCTCACCGATCGACCCGAAGCCGGCCTCGGACGATCGCGGGCCGGTCTGGCCGAAACCCGACACGTGACTCACGATGATGCCGGGGTTGTCGACGCTGAGCGTCGCGTGGTCGAGCCCGAACCGTTCGAGCAGGCCAGGCCGGAAATTCTCGAGCAACACGTCGCACTCACGGGCCAACCGCTGGACCATCGCCAGGTCGTCGGGATGCTTGAGGTCGGCGACGACCGACTGCTTGTTGCGGGCGATCGTCGGCCACCACAGCGAGTCTCCGTCGACCGTGACGCCCCATCGTCGCATGGGGTCGCCACCGTCGGGTGATTCGATCTTGATCACGTCGGCGCCGTAATCGCCGAGAAGCTGACCTGCGAACGGCCCGGCGATGAAGTTTCCGAGTTCGAGGACCCGGACGCCCACGAGCGGTCCCGTTCGTTCCATTCCTCAGTTGTAGCGCGCCGCGAAGCGTCGGGTCGGGGTGTGGGCCGCGCGGGTGCCCGATGGGGGACCCCTTTCCGAACCGTCGGGGATACCGTGGGGCAGGTGACGGAAGCGGACCCGGGATGGCTGACGAGCGCCCACGTGATGGTCGTCGCCGGAAAGGGCGGCGTCGGGTCGTCGACCGTCGCCGCCGCAGCAGCACTCGCGGCTGCGCGCGAGGGAGCCGACGTACTGTTCGTCTCCGTCGACGGCCGACCCGGCATGGGGCCCTTGCTCGGCGGTCGGGAGATCTCCGACCGCGAACAGACCCTGCAACGCGTGTCCGGCGGAGGTCGGATCCGTGCGCGCACGATCCCGGCCGAGCAGGCATTCGGCGACTACCTCGAGCTGAGGGGCGTCGGTGGGCTGTTGCGCCGGGCTGCGTCGGCCGCCTCTCTCCCGATGATCGCCGCAGCGACGCCGGGCCTGGAGCATCTACTGGTGCTGGGGAAGATCAAGGAGCTCGAGAAGGAGCGCAACGCCGATCTGATCGTCGTCGACGCGCCGCCCGCAGGCCACGCGGCGCCGTTCCTCAGCTCGGCGTCAGGGCTGTCGGATGTCGTCAAGTCCGGTCCGGTGCTCGAACAGGCGAGCGAGGTGTCCGAGATGCTCTCCGATCCCGTCCGCTGCAAGGCTCTGCTGGTCGCGCTTCCCGAGGAGACGCCGGTCACCGAGGTGATCGAGCTCGCAGCGGATCTGGGCGACGTGCTCGGGATCGCGTTGCTCCCGCTGATCGTCAACGCGTGTTGGCCCGATCTCGCCGGCCTGGAGAAGACGCCCGCGATGGCGGCGCGGTCCCACAAGCTGAAGCTGACCGAGACCGCGAAGTCGGCGCTCGAGTCGGCGGCGGCGTTCGGGCGCAGCCGCCTGGCGCAACAGCGCGAGCAGATCGAACGGCTCGCGGCCGCCCGGAGCGAACCGATCATCACCTTGCCGCGTCTCGCGACGCCGCGGCTCGCCGCCGATCATCTGGCAACTCTCGCGGACGCGCTGGTTCGCGCCGACCGGGAGGTCGACGATGGCTCGTGACCAACGAACAGGCGTCGTTCCGTCCGGTCCTTCCCTCGCCGACGTGATCCGCTCGTCGGAGCTGATCCTCACGTGCGGGCCCGGTGGCGTCGGCAAGACCACGACCGCCGCCGCCCTCGGTGTCGCGGCCGCGCGGGCCGGCCGCAAGACCGTCGTCGTCACGGTCGATCCGGCGCGCCGTCTCGCCGATGCGCTCGGACTCGACGACGGTGCGGCGTCGGACGAGCCCCATCGGGTGAAGGGTGTGACCAAGCGGGCGACCGACGGCGAGCTGTGGGCGCTGATGCTCGATGCCGAGCAGACCTTCGATCGCCTCGTCCGCGAGCAGTCGGGCTCGCGCAAGCAGGCCGAGGCCGTCCTCAACAACCCCGTCTACCAGGCGATCTCCGGTTCCCTGTCCGGCGCCCAGGAGTACATGGCCATCGAGCGGCTGCACCAGTTGCACGTGAGCGGTGACTGGGACCTCGTGATCGTCGACACACCGCCCTCCCGCCACGCGATCGATCTGCTGGAGGCCCCCGATCGCCTCGTCGGCTTCCTCAGCCATCCGGTGTATCGAACGTTGACCGTGGGGCAGCGAACGTTCGCCAAGATCACCGACGCCGCATCGTCGATGTTCCTGTGGGCGGTCAAGCGACTCGCCGGCCCCCAGATCGTCGAGGACACGGTCGAGTTCTTCCGCTCGCTGGCGAACATCGAAGGAGGGCTGCGTCACCGCGCCAAGCAGGTGTCCGAGCTGCTCCGCGGCGACGACACCGCCTTCGTCGTCGTGTCGAGCCCGCGCGCCGAAGCCGTCGGCGAGGCCGAGCACCTGCTCGATGCGATCGCCGAGCGGAAGTTCCCGCTCGGGGGACTGGTCGTCAACCTCATTCACCCGATGCCGGAGCCCCTCACCGACGAGGACGAGGATCTCCTCTCGACGATCCATGACGGACCGCTCGGCGACCAACTCGCTTGGCATCGTGAACTCACCGCGCTCGCTCATGCGGAGCGGCTGGAACTGGTCGAACTCGAACGGCTGGCCGGCGATGCTCCGATCATCGAGCTGCCGCTGCTCGACGTCGACATCCACGACGTACCCGGCCTCGTCGGTCTGGCGTCGCGACTCGTCTGATCACCGCGGACGATCGCCGCGGGCCCGGGTAGTGTCGGCGCGGTGGCCAGGGCCGGCGCGAACGACGTCATCGACGAGATGTTCGGTCGCGATCCGACGGAGGGCGTGTCGCTGGCCTTCGTCGCCGTGCGTCGTGGCGAAGTGATCGCCGAGCGCTACGGCCGACGTCCCGAGAACGCGCTCGAACCGGCGGCCGACATCACGGCCGAGTCGACACTGCTGTCGTGGAGCATGGCCAAATCGATCACCCACGCCGCGGTGGGTCTGCTCGTCGCCGACGGGCTTCTGGACGTGGAGGCGCCTGCGCCGGTTCCGGAGTGGTCGGGGACGGAGAAGGAGCAGATCACGCTCCTCCAACTCCTCGAGATGCGACCAGGGCTCCGGTTCGTCGAGGACTACGTCGATGGCGACACGTCGCACTGCATCGAGATGCTGTTCGGCGGCACCGACCCGAGCTTCGGGCACTACGCCGCGATGCTCCCGCTCGATCACGCGCCGGGATCGCACTTCAACTACTCGTCCGGAACCTCGAACATCGTGGCGCGGATCGTCGGGGACGTGGTGCACGGTGGCCCGGGCGGGGATCCGATGCAGCGGGAGGTCGCGATGACCGAGTTCCTCACATCGCGCCTGTTCGGCCCGGCGGGGATGAGCAGCGCCGTCGCGAAGTTCGACGACGCCGGGGACTTCGTCGGATCGTCGTACGTGTACGCCACCGCTCGGGACTTCGCTCGCTTCGGTGAGCTCTACCTACACGATGGCGTCACCGCGCTCGGCGCAGGTGAGCGCATCCTCCCGCCGGGTTGGCGTGACCACGCCCGCACCCGTTCCGCGCACGACCCCGATTCCGGACTCGGCTACGGACGCCATTTCTGGCTGTGGCCGGCCTTCCCGGGCAGCTTCGCCTGCCACGGCTACGAGGGGCAGTTCGTCGTCGTGTTCCCCGATCGTGATCTCGTGCTCGTGCATCTCGGCAAGACCGACGTCGTCCACGGTGGCGGCCTCCAGATGCGTCTCGCCCGACTCGCGGAACTGCTCTGACCAGCGCCTCACCGAACGTACGACGCTCAGCGGGCTGCGCAGGACGGATCGGCGTCCCGCTCCTCCCGTGGCGCTCCGCCGGCACCACACGTGAGCGAAGTAGGTCCCACCGATGACGATCACGACGTCGCCGATGCTGAAGACGTTGCTCAACGGCCATGCTCTCGGGATGTGGAAGATGTCGCCGAGGAACGCCAGATGGGCGTCCTGGGCGATGTTCGAGTTCTCGAACTGTCCCTCGGTGGCGACCGGGAGGCCGGCCTTCTGCCACGCGGACGCACTCGCCGGCATGACCCCGCCGTTGGCGAAGATCGCGACGGCATTGCTGCCGGCGCCCGCCGCGATGAGCAGCGCTCCCGGGATGTGCCGATTGAGCCAGAGGAACGCGAACGACGCGGCGTACGTGCCGAGGTGGACGATCTCCACGACCGTCTCGGACAGGATCGGAAGGCGGATCTGGAAGATCAGCGTCTGGACGATGATCGCCGTCCAGATGACCCAGATGTGGCTCAGCTCGAGCTGTGCGAGTCGCATCAGGCGGCCACCGCGCAACTTCACGCTGAGGATTCCGAGCGTCGTGGCCACGACGACGATCACGCCGGCACCGTCACGATCGGCACGTGCGGCTCGAGGGCCCTCGGCTGGTGGACCGGATGCCGGAACCGGCTTCCGACGAGGTCACCCAGGTGGGACGCCGCGCGCGGCCGGGCCATGAGGAACCCCTGTGCATCGTCGCAGCCGAGCGCGACGAGGGCGTCCCAGACGTCGATCGTCTCGACCCCCTCGGCGACCACGTCGAGGCCGAGCCCGTGGGCGAGATCGATCATCGCCTTGACGATGTGGCGGTCGGCGGGAGACCGAGCGGCCCGCCCGACCAGCGATCGGTCGATCTTGACCCGATCGATCTGGAGGTCGCGCAGTGTGCCGAACGATGCGTATCCGGTGCCGAAGTCGTCGATCGACACCCATACGCCGGCGGACCGCAACTCCTCGAGCACTGCACTGGTGCGCTCGGGGTCGTTCGCCAGAGCGCTCTCGGTGATCTCGACCTCGAGTCGCTCGGTCGGGAAGTCACGCTCGTCGAGCTGTGCGAGCAGCCAGCTCGCGAAATGGCGGTCCTCCAGGTTGCGCGCCGAGACGTTGATCGCGACGCGTAGAGCCGGGACCGCACCGACCTCGTCGACCGCTCGGGCGACGACGAATTCGGTGAGCGGTCCGATGAGTTCCGTGTGTTCGGCGAGCGACACGAACTCGCCCGGTCCGATCCGACCGTGCTTCGGATGATCCCATCGAAGCAACGCCTCGACCGCCGTGACCCAACCGGTCGCCACGTCGAACTGCGGCTGGTACTCCAACGTGAAGTCGCCGCGCTCGAGACCGTCGGCGACGTCCCCGAGCAACGTGATCCGACCCTTCTCCCCGGCCTCACCGACCGGCCGATACACCTCCATGCCCGACCGAAATCGCTTGGCACGGTACATCGCGACGTCGGCTGCGTGGAGAAGCTCGGCCTGCGCGCGTCCGTGGGCCGGATAGTGGGCCACGCCGATACTCGTTCCCGTCGAGATCGGAAATCCGTCGACGGTGAGTGGTCTCGCCAACGCCTCGACCCCCGCTCGTGCCCTCGCCTCCACATCTTTCGCGCTCGTTCCCGTGATCATCACGGCGAATTCGTCGCCGCCGAGGCGAGCGACGACGGCGGTGGGGGGCAGCTCGGCCACGAGTCGCGTCGCGAACTCCCGCAGGACGTGGTCCCCGGTCTGGTGACCGAGTCGATCGTTCACTTCCTTGAAGCGGTCGAGATCGAGGATCCACACCGAGGCCGTGTCCTCGTCGGGATGTGCCGCAGCGAAGAAATCCTCGAGCTGGTCGTTGAACGCGCGACGGTTGAGCAGACCCGTCAGGGGATCGTGGTTCGCCTCGTGGGTACGGCGGAGGGCGTTCTGCGCCGTCTGGTACACGAAGAAGGTGGCGGTCCCCATCAGGGGGAGCATCAGCAGGTTGTTCTTGGCGGTGATGAGGAAGATGGGTGCGATCGCGAGCATCGCCGCGTCGGACGTCATCGACAGCAGGAACCTGCCGCGGATGATCTCGATGAAGCCGGCGTTCTCGAGCCAGGCGAGCAGACGACTGACGATGATCCCGTTGATCCCGAACACCACGATGCCGCTGAAGATCATCGCGATGGCGCGGCTCGTCGGCAGTTCGATCTCCGCGAACAACGGCCCGTGGACCCCGAACGACATCAGGACCAGGCCACCGAGCGCGAGTGACAGGGAGATCTGGGCCACGTTGAAGACGATCTTGAACAGCGGTCGCTTCGACAGCGAGTCGGCGAGCACGGTCGCCCCGGCCATGACGAGAATCGCGCCGGACGGGGACCCGAGGAGGATGAGCGTGAACGCAAAGGCCCAACTCGGGGTCACGACTCCGCCGGTGACGTGGCGCACGATCGCTGTCGACTTCGCTTCGGTGATGATGAGCAGAACGCTGATGATCACGAACAGCGCCACGTTCTCGACGGCGAAGCCGCGCGAGGACTCGAACCACCCGACGATCGCCGACGTGGCAACTGCGAGTACGGCGAGCACGATGATGTAGGCGTCGATCGCGCGTCCGAGCCCGGAGAACGAAGCAGGTGTCGATGAGGTGGGTGACGTCGTCATGGATGCGTCATGTCGATCGGGGAGGTGGTGCCGGCCGCTGCCTGAACGCAGCGGCCGGCGATCAGTCGATCAGTACCACTTCCAGGGTGCGCCGGTCGCAGCGATCAGCGCAACGACGGTTCCCGCCGCCGCGGCTGCCTTGTACGCGGGTGCGACCGCGCCCCACTTGATTCCTGCCTTGACTCTGCTCATCCGAGCTCCTTGCTGTTCGTGAATGTGTCAGGCCAGCAACGGCCCGGCACCCGAATGGGTGCACTTGTGGCGTCGGGTCGCGGAAGATGCGCCTTGACTCAAGAGCCACTCAAGAAGTGGCGACGTGACTGACGGATCTGCGATCGGTGCCCATCGCAGTGGCGGCGCGACAGTGGCGCGCCTTCGCGGCCCAGAGTTGCTAGGAATGCTTCGTGACCAACGGCTCTCGACGCGACGAATTCGACGCGACCTTCGAGATGGATCGCGACTCGATCCCCACCGGCGAACTGCCGATGGTGCCGCGTGTCCAGTCCGACGTGAAGCCACGGGTGCGACCGATCCGCTTCGGCGTGCGGATGTTGATCTTCGCGCTGGTGATGTACTTCGCCGTCGGTCTGCTGCCCGACCTGATCAACGCCGCCGACGAGTTGCGCCGGATCAACCCGTTTCTGATCGTGTTGGGCTTCGGCCTGCAACTCCTCGCGCTGTTCTTCTACTCGTTGCTCACCAAAGCTGCTCTCGGAGACGCCAGCGACAAGGTGTCGACCATGCGGATGTTCCGCATCCAGTTGAGCACACGTGCGCTGACGAACGTCGTGCCCGGCGGCAACGCCGCCGGCTCCGCGCTGGGCTACCGCCTGCTCACGCTGTCGGGCATCAAGGGGCCCGACGCGGGATTCGCGCTCGCGACGGCCGGTATCGGATCGGCGGTGGTGCTCAACCTCGTGTTCTGGCTCGGGCTCGTGGTGTCGGTGCCGCGACGCGGCGTCAACCCCTACTACGGCGGCGCGGCACTCATGGGCATCATCGTGATCGGGATCGCAGCGTTCCTGGTGATCGGCATCATGGAGGGCCAGAAGCGCGCTGAATCGGTCGCCCGGTGGGTGGCGACGAAGTTGCGGACCGATCCGGATCGGATGGCGGCCGCGATTCGCCAGATCGGTAGCCGGCTCGAGGACCTCGTCAACGACCGGGCGCTCCTCAAGCGCGTCGTGATCTTCGCGCTCCTCAACTGGCTCGTCGACGCGGCCTCGCTGTGGGTGTTCCTGCGCGCGTTCGGCGGCAGCCTCGACATCGATGCCCTGATCGTCTCGTTCGGTCTCGCCAACCTCCTGGCGGCGGTGCCGATCACGCCGGGCGGACTCGGCTACGTCGATCTCGCCTACCTGTCGACCCTCGTCGGGTTCGGTCTCAGCAACAGCAATGCGCGCCTCGGGATCGCGTCGTACCGATTGGCGCAGTTCTTCTTCCCGATCCTGATCGGCGGTCTCTCGTACCTCAGCCTCCGCGTGGGACCGTGGAGCATCGAACGACGCGACCGACTGGCGCGTCTGCGAGAGCTCGCGCGCACCGGCGCGGCGTCCGGCGAGTCGAAGATCGACTTCGCGCTCCGGTTCGGGAGGCGCTCCCCACCGGAGCCGGTCACCGGCGCCCCCGATGCCGCCGACGCCGGGCGTGCCGCCGGCCCGTCGTCCGTCCCGTTGCCGCCCGAGGACTCCGACGGAGGTCGGCACACCGACCGATTTTGATGACGTTCGGTGATGGCCGGTACGTTGCGTTTTCATGACCACTCATGAGCGCCCGTTCGGCCGGTACCTGGAGGACTTCGTCCCGGGAGACATCCTGCGTCACTGGCCGGGCAAGACCATCACCGAGTACGACGACCATCTGTTCTGCATGATCACGATGAACCATCACCCGCTGCACACGAACGACTGGTTCGCCGCCGGGTCGGTCCAGGGTCGAAACGTCGTCGTCGGCAACCTGGTGTACTCGCTGGTGCTGGGGATGAGCGTGCCCGACGTCTCGGGAGCCGCGATCGCCAACCTCGAGGTCGAGACGCTGCAACACAGGTTCCCCACCTTCCACGGCGACACCATCCATGCCGAGACGAGGGTGCTCGAGGTCAAGGAGTCGAAGTCGAAACCCGACCGCGGCGTGGTCACCGTCGAGACCAAGGGCTTCAACCAGGACGGCAAGGAGGTCTGCTACTTCAAGCGCAAGGTGCTGATCTGGAAGAGGGATGCGGCGCCGGACCGCCGGCGGCCCTACGACGGCATCGACGTCTGGGACGACTGACGTTGATCGACTCCGGGCAGGTTCTGGCCTGGGGCGTTCCGCGGATGCGCGATCTCCCGTGGCGGCGCGAGCGCGACCCGTGGCGGATCCTCGTTGCGGAGGTGATGCTGCAGCAGACCGGGGTGGATCGAGTGATCCCGAAGTGGGAGGAGTTCCTCGGTGTGTTCCCCACGCCGCGGGAATGCGCCGACGCAACGCTCGGCGACGTGCTGCGTTTGTGGCAAGGGCTCGGGTACCCCCGGCGAGCCAGGAATCTCCGCGCGACCGCCGTTCAGGTCACGACGTCGAACGGGGGTCGGCTCCCGGACTCGCTCGAACAGCTCCTGGCGCTCCCCGGGATCGGGCCGTACACGGCGCGTGCGGTACTCGCGTTCGCGTTCGAACGCGATGTCGCCGTCGTCGATACGAACATCGCACGGATCCTGGCGCGCACCGGAGGGGCGAGGCTGACGCCCAGGTCGGCCCAGGCCGCCGCCGACGAACTCGTCCCCGAGGGGATGGGCTGGACGTGGAACCAGGTGATCATGGACCTCGGAGCGCTGGTCTGTCGACCGGTACCGAACTGTGCGACATGTCCGCTCGGAGAATCGTGCGTCTGGCACGCGTCCGGTCGTCCCGTGCCGGATCCCGCGGCGGGCTCGGCCGGTGTGAGCACTCCCCAGGGGCGCTTCGAGGGGAGTGACCGTCAGCAACGCGGTCGCGTACTCGCGGCACTGGGCGCGGGTGGTCGCCCGGCCGACGACTTCGAGGCCCGTATCGTCGATGGTCTGATCGTCGACGGGCTCGTCGAACGCCGCGGTGAGCAGCTCACACTCCCGGACTGATGCGTGTCGTCCGGGGCGTGACGCCCATCGCACCGTCGGGATTCTCGGGCGGCCGCAGCCGGGATCTAGCGTCGGAGGTGATGCGTCCAGCAAAAGACTTCTTCCGTCCGCTCGCCGTCGGTGCCCCGACCCCGCCGACCGAGATCCCGTTCCCGCCGAGCAGGATGATCCACTTCTTCCCGCCCTCGAACGAGAAGATGCGTTCAAAGGTCGCCCAGATCGCACCGACCGTCGACATCCTGCTCGCCAACCTGGAGGACGGGGTGCCCGCCGACCAGAAGGAGGCGGCCCGCGCCGGGATGATCGAGGTCGCGAACACGGTCGACTTCGGTCAGACCCAGTTCTGGACGCGGGTCAACTCGCTCGATTCGCCCTGGTGCCTCGACGACATCACCGCAGCTGTCACGGAGTGCGGTGACGCGCTCGACGTGATCATGATCCCCAAGGTCGAAGGTCCGGAGGACATCCACTACGTCGACCGCCTGCTCGCACAACTCGAAGCGAGGGTCGGGCGGGGGACGCCGTTGCTCGTGCATGCGATTCTCGAGACGGCTCGCGGCGTGGCGAACGTCGAGGAGATCTGTGCTGCGTCGCCGCGGATGCAGGGTCTGTCGCTCGGGCCGGCGGACCTCGCCGCGAACCGGCGGATGAAGACCACCCGCGTCGGCGGAGGCCATCCGGGCTACCTCGTCCGCAACGATCCGCCCGTTGGCGCGGACGGCGAGACCGACATCCACGGTGACCGGCCGACGTACCAGCAGGATCTCTGGCACTACACGATCGCCCGCATGGTCGACGCGTGCGTCACCAACGGCATCCTCCCGTTCTACGGCCCGTTCGGCGACATCAGGGACACCGTCGCGTGCGAAGACCAGTTCCGCAATGCCTATCTACTGGGCTGTGTCGGTGCGTGGAGCCTGCACCCCGCACAGATCGACGTCGCCAAGAAGGTCTTCAGTCCCGATCCTTCCGAGGTCGCCCACGCGCAGCGGGTGATCGAAGCAATGGGAGACGGGACCGGAGCGATCATGCTGGACGGCAAGATGGAGGATGATGCCTCGGTCAAGCAGTGCCACGTCGTGGTCGAGTTGGCGAAGCGCTTGTCCGAACGCGACCCGGACCTGGCCGCGGCGTACGGTTTCTGACCCGCTCACCACCAAGCTGTTCGTTGGTGCCAGGCACCGACGAATGTTCGTTGGTGCCTGGCACCGACGAACGGCTTGGACTCGAACGATTGGAGAATCACGATGACCGACGACCTACGGCCCCGCCGTTCCGTGTTGTACATGCCCGCCGCGAACGAGCGGGCGCTCGAGAAGGCGAAGACGATCCCGGCTGATGCGATCATCTTCGACCTCGAAGACGCCGTCGCACCGGACGCGAAAGCGGACGCCCGCGAGCGGGCCGTGGCCGCCGTGCGGTCCGGAGACTACGGGAATCGTGAACTCACGATTCGGTGCAACGGGCTCGACACCGAGTGGGGCGGCGACGACATCGCTGCGGCCGGTCCCGCGGGTCCGTCGGCGGTCGTCATTCCGAAGGTCGACTCGCTCGCCACCCTCGACGAGGTGTCCAGCCGACTCGATGCAGCGGGAGCTTCGCCGGATGTCCGGATCTGGCCGATGATCGAGACGCCGACGGCGATCTTCGAGGTGCGCGAACTCGCCGCGCACCCGCGTGTCGCGGTGCTGATCATGGGGACCAACGACCTCGCGAAGGAGCTGCGCTCGCCGATCGTGCCGGGGCGTCATCCGTTGATCCCGCACCTGGCGACGGCCCTCCTGGCCGGGCGGGAAGCGGGCAAGGTCGTGATCGACGGGGTCTTCAACGACGTGAAGGACCCGGAGGGTTTCGTCGCCGAATGCGTGCAGGGCAGGGAGATGGGTTTCGACGGCAAGACGCTGATCCACCCGAGCCAGGTCGATCCTGCGAACGACACCTGGGCGCCCTCGGCCGACGACGTGGACAACGCGATCCGGGTGATCGCAGCATTCGACGAGGCGGTCGCCTCGGGCAGAGGTGTCGTCACCGTCGACGGACGGATGATCGAGAATCTCCACGTGGACAACGCCCGCCGTGTGTTGGCCGTCGCCGCGGCGATCGACTCGATGAGCTGACGCTCAGGCGGCGCCGTTCCCGCGCAGCACGACCCCGATCGTTCGGATGCAGATCTTGAGATCGTGCAGCAGTGACCAGTTGTCGACGTAGTAGAGGTCCATCCGCTTGTACGTCTCGAATGTGCTGTCCGAGCGACCCGACACCTGCCACATCCCCGTCAGCCCGGGAAGTACGCGGAGGCGGTCGCGGATCTCGTCGTCCCACTGATCGAACTCGCTCGGCAGTGCTGGTCGAGGTCCGACCATGCTCATGCTGCCGATGAGCACGCAGAACAGCTGCGGGAGTTCGTCGATCGAGAGCTTCCGCAGGACTCGCCCGACCCGGGTGATCCGCGGATCGTTCCTCATCTTGAACAGCGGGCCGTCGGCTTCGTTGTGCTCCATGAGTTCGGCCTTGCGCTTCTCGGCGTCGACGAACATCGTTCGGAACTTGAGCACCTCGAAGAGTTCACCGTCCTTGCCGACGCGGATCTGGCGGAAGAAGACGGGACCACGCGACGACACCGCGATGGCAAACCCCGAAACGATCTGGATCGGGAGCGTGAGGATCATCACGGTCAGCGCCAGCGTGACGTCGAACATGCGCTTCGCGGCACCCCGCCAGCCGCCGCGTACGACCGGTTCGACGTAGATCATGGTGCGACCGTCGAGGGTCTGCGGTCGGAGCCGGGTCACGTCGATGTCGCGCAGGCTCGACGACAGCGCCACGTGATATCCCTCGTCGGTGAGCTGACGGGTCAGGGCGTTCACCATGTCGGCGTCGACGGAGTTCAGGGACACGACCACGCCGACTGCGTTCTGCTTCTTGAGCATCGGCAACAGATCGTCGATCGGACCGAGGACCTCGACACCACCACGGGCGCCGATGTCGTCGTCGCCGGCGAATCCGACGACGCGGTAGCCGAGCGACGGATTCCGTTCGTAGGTGTGCATCAGACCGATCGCGTGTGCGTCGGTGCCCACGATCACGATGCGGCGCTGCAGACGCCCCTGCTCGCGCAACCGGGTGAACATGGAGCGGGCGATGCCGCGCTCGATCAGTATCGACCCGGTGACGCAGACGGCCAGCGCTGCCACCCACAGCCGCGACAGGTCGGTGTACTGGGCACCGAGGGCGACGAGCAGCATCCAGCTGACGCCGAAACCGACCGCCTTGAAGACGTTGAACGCCTCCTCGAGTCGTCGTTCGTTCGCCCGGGCCCGGTACAGCCGATTGAAACCTGCCCCGATCGCGAACGCGGGAAGACTCGCGAGAACCAGGATTCCGTGGTCGACCACGACGAAGAACGGAACCGGCTTGACGACCGCCTGGAGGGCGAACGCCAGCGCCAGGCCGAACATCAGTGCACACGTGTCGGCGAGCATCAGTCGGCGTCGCAGCATCGACGAGACCACCGCGGGAGGGCCGCTGCCGTGCGCCTTTTCGCTCGGCGCGTCGGGTTGCTGATCGGAGGTGACATCCTCTGTCGTGACGTCACGCGCACGGTCCGTGTCCGCCGCTTCCGTGTTGCCGAGGACCCGGTCCTCGATGGTCTTCTCTTCGTTGGGTTGCCCGCTCATGCCGTTCCCAGTCTCCCGTCGTGACGTTCTCCGTTGTAGCACCGTCAGCACCGCCGTTGCTCGGAAAAACGCTCGATCTGGCCCCTCGCAACACAGAGTTTGCACAAAGGCTGCGCACAGCGCGAGCGTCCTCACGCTGGGTCTAGATCGGGTACGATGACGTGCCCGATCGGATCGCCTGGGTACCCTTGAGCGGGTGGCAGCCAGCGACCCGTCCGATGCATCGCCGGACGCCATCTTCGACACGACGACAGGCCCCGATGTCAGTGTCGTGATTCCGACTTTCAACCGGCGAGAGCGGCTGCTGCGGGTGCTCGACGCGCTCGGCGCGCAGATCACCGGCACGGAGCACGGGAAGTTCGATTTCGAGGTCGTCGTCGTGTCCGATGGCAGCACCGACGGCACGCGCGAGGCCGTCGCCGAACGGGATTTCGTGTTCCCGCTGCGGTTCCTCGAGCAGACCAACGCGGGGCCCGCTGCCGCTCGCAATGCCGGCGTGGAGGCGGCAACCGGTCGCCTCGTCGTGTTCATCGACGACGACGTGGTTCCCGAGCCGGGTTGTCTTCGTGCGCACGTCGAGCGACACGGCGAACGCGACGACCTCGTGGTGATCGGCCCGATGTTGACTCCGACCGACGTCGAGTTGAGCCCCTGGGTGGCGTGGGAACAGCACCAACTCGAGAAGCAGTACCGCGTCCTCGCCCGGACCCGCACTGCGTTTCACCGCCAGTTCTACACCGGCAACGCATCTCTCCCGCGTGGTGCGATCAGGCAGGTGGGAGGCTTCGACACGACGCTGCTCCGGGCCGAGGACGTCGAGCTCGCGCATCGCCTCCATCAGTCCGGTATGTCGTTCGTGTTCGAACCGGAGGCCGAGGCGTTCCACCACGCGGAACGGTCACTCGAGTCGTGGCAACGGATGGCGTACGACTACGGCCGCAACGACGTTCGCTTCGCTTCGGACGGGCAGCCGGAGATCTTCGGCCAGATTCGCGGCTTCTTCTCGGAGAGGCACGTCGTCCAGCGCGGTCTGGTGCGGCTCCTCGTGCCTCGGCCCCGGTTGGCGGGACCGTGCAAGCGAGCCGCCACGACCCTGGCGCTGACGTCCGCGCGGGCGGGACTCGCCCGACCGTCGAGGGCGCTGTTGAGCATCGTGTACGGGCTCCACTACTACACCGGCGTGGCCGACGCAGTCGGTGGGGCCGCAGCGTTGGAACGATTGCTCGACCCGGCCGCTCCGAGTGACGACCTGGTCGTCTGGTTCGTCCTCGAGCAGACGCTCGGCCACGTCACGCACGGCAAGAACCTGCAGTCGCTGGTCCCGCGCATCGAAGGAGTCGAGCCGGTGTTCGCGCTGGTCGACGATGCGCTGACCGGCCCACTGCGACGAGTTCCGGGCTGGTCCAACTGGACCGTCCGCGCCGGCGTCCGGGCCCGCCGCGCACTGCGCCGGCTGTCCCGCGACGGGTGGACCAGTGCCCCGGACGCGCTCTTCGTCCACTCGCAGGTCCCCGCTGTCCTGCTCGGGCGGTGGATGCGGACCCCGACCGTCGTCTCGCTCGACGCGACTCCGCTCCAGTACGACGCGCTCGGGGAGTTCTACCAACACGAGGTCGGCACGGGCCCGGGCGAGCAGATCAAGAAATGGGCGAATCAGCGATGTTTCGCTCGAGCTCGACACCTCGTCACCTGGTCACAGTGGGCGAAGCAGGGACTGATCGACGAGTACGGGGTCGACGCGAACAAGGTGACGGTGATCGCGCCGGGAGTCGACGTGGATCTGTGGGCTCCCCCGCCGAACGTGACCGAGGACGGTCGACCGGTTCGCATCCTGTTCGTCGGAGGCGACCTGAGTCGAAAGGGAGGCGATCTGCTGCTGGCGGCTGCCGAACGGCTGCGTGGCGAGAGTGACCTGCCCGATTTCGAGGTGCACCTGGTGACGCCCGCCGCGGTCGACCCGGTGCCGGGTGTCGTCGTGCACCCGGGACTCCGAGCGAACAGCGCCGAGTTGATCGAGCAGTATCACCGGGCCGACATCTTCTGTCTGCCGACATGGGGTGATTGTCTGCCGATGGTGCTCGCCGAGGCCGGAGCGTCGGGCCTCCCGCTCGTGTCCACCGACGTGGGCGCGATCGCGGAACTGGTCAACGACGGGACGGGCCGGCTGATCGAGCCGGGTGACCTGGAGCAGTTGGTCGCCGCCTTGCGGGATCTCCTCACTGATCCCGACGAACGGACTCGGTGCGGCAAGGCCGCGCGGGAACTCGTGCTTCATGATCACGACGCCCGACGCAACGCAGAACGCCTCATCGACGTCGTCCGTTCGGTCACATGATGCGCATCGGATGCGGGTGCGTCAATCTCGGTGCTGCGACGAGCACGGGATCGTGGCGCGACCATGTCCGCCTCGTGCGTGATGCCGTCGATGCGGGGGTGTCCCTGTTCGACACGGCAGACGCGTACAGCAGCGGGATCAGTGAACGGGTGCTCGGAGCCGCGCTCGACGGCCGACGGCATGAGGTCGCCATCGCAACCAAGGTCGGGTACGTGTTCCGCCCCCGTTCGCGCGTCGAGCAGGAGATGCGCCGCGTCGCAGCGCGGGTTCGGCCGTTCGTGGCCGGTGTCCGGGGCGGGGCTTCCGAGCCGCAGACCGCCGGATCGGTCGCACCGGACTCCCGATCATCCGGCTACCAGGCGCACGACTTCAGCCGCGTCGGAGTCGAGCGAGCTCTCCGGTCGAGCCTCGATCGCCTGGGTGTCGACTACATCGATGTCTACCAACTGCACGGTCCACCGCGCGTACTGGATGAAGCGCTCGGCGCTCTCGTCGACGCACGCACAGCGGGGCTGGTGCGGGAGATCGGGGTCGGCGCCGAATCGATCGAGTCCGCCGTGGAGTGGATCGGCGTGCCCGAGATCGATGTCATCCAGTTGCCCTTCGGTGTGCTCGACCCGGAGGCGGCGTCGGCGGTGCTCGACGTCGGTCGGGGGGCCACCGACCCGGCTGACTTCTGGGTCCGCGGCGTGCTCGGCGGGGGCGTGCTGGCGGCGGCCATGCGTGACCCGGATGCCCTGTCGGATCATCCCAAGGGCCCGCTCGTTCTCGGTCTTCTGGACATCGCTCGTCGGTCCGGGATGCAGCTCGACGAACTCGCTGTGCGATGGGTGAGCGGATACGAAGGAATCGACAGCATGCTCGTCGGGATGAGTTCGGTCGATCACCTGCGGCGGATCGTCGAGCTGAGCACCAGACCACCGCTCACAGACGACGTCGTGGCCGCCGTGAGTGCGCTGCACGCCGGTGGACAGGACTCGCCCGGTGGCCCGCGGGACGAGAGCCCGCCGAGATGACGATCAGTGCGCCCAGACCTGCCAGGGCGGGTCGTCGGTGGCAGCGATCTCGTCGAGTTGGACCTTGTCCTTGAAGGTATCCATGTTCTGCCAGAACCCGTCGTAGCTGACGGCGATGAGATCGCGTCGCTCGATGAGACGATCGAACGCCTCGATGACCAGTTCTTCACCTTCGTGGATCTCGTCGAAGATCGCGTTCTTGAAAGCGAAGAACCCTGCGTTGATCCTCACCGGGGAACTCGCGATGTGCTCGAGCCGTTCGACGTATCCGTCGTCGTCGGCGTGCACGATGTGGAACGTGTGCGGCGCCGGAACGGTGAGGAAGCAGGCGGTGTGGCCCGATTCGACGAAATCATCGACGTACGTTCCGAGGTCGAGATCGCTCAGGCCGTCGGCGTAGTTGGCGAGGAAGTACTCGTCGTCCCCGATGTGTTCGCGCACCCGCCGCAGGCGTTCGCCGATGCTGGAAGCACGGCCGGTCTCCACGAAGGTGATGTTCCACGAGTCGATGTCGGTGCTCAACATCTCGACGTTGCGGCCCCCGTCGGACAGGACGAAGTCGTTCGACTCCCACTCGTTGTAGTTGAGGAAGAACTCCTTGATCTGCAACGCACCGTGTCCGAGGCACAGGATGAAGTCGGTGTGCCCGAAGTGCGCGTAGTACTTCATCAGGTGCCACAGGATGGGCCGTTGTCCGACGTGGACGAGTGGTTTGGGTATCTGGTCGGAGTAGTCGCGCAGCCGCATCCCCTGGCCGCCGCAGAACAGCACAACCTTCATGTCACCTCTCCTCCGTGCCGCACGTCAGCGTTGGCCACCCGACGTCGGACGCAGCGCATGGATCGTCGGAAGCCCCCGTGATCGCGATGCATCACTGGGGCGTCAGTGGTTGCGGCTCACAGTTGGCGAGGCTGACCCGGAAGTTGCCTCCGTAGTTCGACGTCTCGATCATGGCGTTGTTCTCTGTACCGACCAGGTTGATGGTGTGCGTCTGGCCAGGCGACAGGTACGTCTCTCGCCAGACGTCGCGACCCCGCTCCCATTCGATGATCAGCACCAGCCCGCTGACAGCTGTGACCTCGCATCCGTCTGCCCACGACCCCATGTAGGGGTGGAGCAGCTGGCCCGACGTCGAGTAGACCTCACGAGAGTTGTAGCCGGTCCGGATGTTCGTCGAGTAGGCCGACCACTCCGGCCAGTCGATCACGGCCCCCTCCCAGTCCGGCGTGGTGCAGCCGGGCGTCGTGCATCGCCACCGAGCGAGGTAGGAGTCGACCGGATCGCAACTGGTGGCATCGGTGCACGTACCCGTCGGCGGTGTGGTCGTCGTCGTGGTCGTCGCACCCGGAAGTGTGGTGGTCGTCGCACCCGGGAGTGTGGTGGTCGGTCGTGGTGGTGGGTGTGGTCGAGGGGCTGATCTCGGTGTGGCGGAAGCTGAAGGATCCGCCGCTCTGGATGCTGAGGACTTCGGTGGGCCCGAGTCCGGTGACCTCGTAGGTCTGGCCGGCGTAGATCGTTGCGAGCGCCCGATGGGAGCCGGCTTGGGGGTCGCCGGCGTAGGCCGTCGCGCTGCCGGAGTCGACCGCGATGGTGAGGCCGTTGGCCTGCTCGGCGGGGAGATAGACGCCTTGGGAGGTGGTGTAGCCGAGTCGTTGGGTGACCGGGGCTGCCGGTGGCAACCAGACGCGCGGCGAAGCCCCCGGCTGCTCCACCCCAGGGGCACGGACCGGACGTGCAATTCCAGTACACGTACTGGGCGGCCGCAGCTGGGTCCGAACGGATCGGCGGGCGCCGTCGTGGTGGTGGCCGGCAGCGTGGTCGTGGTCGTGGTGGTGGCCGGCGAGCGTCGTGGTGGTGGCCGGCAGCGTCGTGGTGGTCGTCGGTGTGGTCGAGGGGCTGATCTCGGTGTGGCGGAAGCTGAAGGATCCGCCGCTCTGGATGCTGAGGACTTCGGTGGGGCCGAGTCCGGTGACCTCGTAGGTCTGGCCGGCGTAGATCGTTGCGAGCGCCCGATGGGAGCCGGCTTGGGGGTCGCCGGCGTAGGCCGTCGCGCTGCCGGAGTCGACCGCGATGGTGAGGCCGTTGGCCTGCTCGGCGGGGAGGTAGACGCCTGCGGACGTGGTGTAGCCGAGTCGTTGGGAGACCGCGGCCGCTGGTGGTGGCCAGACGCCGGCGAAGTTGGCGACGCTGCCTCCCCATGGGCACGGGGACGACGTGCAGTTCCAGTACACGTACTCGGCGTCGGCTGTGGGTCCGAACGGATCGGCGGGCGACGTGGTGGTGGTGGCCGGCAGCGTCGTGCGTGGTGGCCGGCAGTGTCGTGGTGGTCGTGGTGGTGGTGGTGTGGTGCGAGGGGCTGATCTCGGTGTGGCGGAAGCTGAAGGATCCGCCGCTCTGGATGCTGAGGACTTCGGTGGGGCCGAGTCCGGTGACCTCGTAGGTCTGGCCGGCGTAGATCGTTGCGAGCGCCCGATGGGAGCCGGCTTGGGGGTCGCCGGCGTAGGCCGTCGCGCTGCCGGAGTCGACCGCGATGGTGAGGCCGTTGGCCTGCTCGGCGGGCAGGTAGACGCCAGCGGACGTGGTGTAGCCGAGTCGTTGGGTGACCGGGGCCGCTGGTGATGGCCAGACGGCGGCGAAGCCCCCGGCTGCTGCCTCCCCATGGGCACGGACCGGACGTGCAGTTCCAGTACACGTACTCGGCGGCCGCTGCTGGGTCCGAACGGATCGGCGGGCCGTCGTGGTGGTGGCCGGCAGCGTCGTGGTGGTGGCCGGCAGTGTGGTGGTCGTGGTGGTGGCCGGCGAGTCGTGGTGGTGGTGGCCGGCAGCGTGGTGCTGGTGGTGGTGGCCGGCTGAGTCGTGGTCGTGGTGGCCGGGAGTGTGGTGCTGGTGGTGGTGGCCGGCTGAGTCGTGGTGGTGGTGGCCGGGAGTGTGGTGCTGGTGGTGGTGGCCGGCTGAGTCGTGGTGGTGGTGGCCGGGAGTGTGGTGTGGTGGTGGCCGGCAGGTCGTGGTGGTGGAGGTCGTCGTCGTGGTGGCCGGCAGCGTCGTGGTCGTGGTGGGCGCCCCGCCCTCGATCAGCGTGTACCCGAATCCGGCGAAGCCCTGGATGCTGAGCACCTCGCCGACGCCGAGGCCGGAGACGGTCAGCGAATCACCCGAGTCGATCCAGCCGAGGAGATTGTGCGAGCCGGCTTGCGGCTCGCCGGCGTAGGCAGCAGCGGACCCGGAATCGATCGAGATGGTCAAGCCGTTGGCGGAGCTCGCCGGCAGGTAGACAGGGGCGTCGTGGTGTACCCGAGCCGGGTGCTGATCGGAGACATCGACGCCGGCCACACGATGGCGTCGCCGCTCGCCGAATTGCCCCATGGGCACGATCCACCGGTGCAGTTCCAGGTGACCCAGACCGAGCTGCTCACCGTCAGCGGCCGCGCTGTGTTCGGGGCCTGCGATCGAGAACGTGGACAGCAAAGCCACGCTGCCACCACGCTGCTGATCCTGCGCCACCGACTCATCGGCCCATCCCTTGCTCCGCCTCCGTGTGATTCGATCGAACGAGGCAGACTCCCCGTCGACGTCACAGACCATACACGACGATTCGCATGACGAACGTAGAGATTCGCGCAATTCGTGTTGCGCCCCAACCACTCAGAGTGGTCAGCCTCGACCTGTGCGTCGACATGGTTCTCGGAATGACATCAGGACGCCACGGGTGACCTCGTGACGAACGGCGTCGAACCATCGCTACCGGTACGCCTCTGGGCGAGCAGAACACGCAACCGCGGTGGGCCCGAGCTGGAAGATGATTCGAAGATGAAGCGTTCGGGATCTGTCTCTACACTCGCGCATGCGCGCGGACGTCGACCATCTCCACCTCGCGAATCACGTCGACTCGGGGAGCGCCTCGCCGAACTCGTTCCCGGTGGTGGACACACCTACGCGAAGGCCACCGACCAGTATCCCGAGCAGTCTCCGGCGGTCATCGCACGTGGGAGCGGGTGCCGAGTCTGGGACGCAGACGGCAACGAATACATCGAGTACGGGATGGGTCTGCGGTCGGTCGGGCTCGGGCACGCGTACGCCCCGGTGGTCCGAGCGGTGCGCGACGTGTTGTCGCTCGGTACCAACTTCACCCGCCCCTCGGTCATCGAAGTCGAGTGCGCCGAGCGCTTTCTCGAGGTCATTCCCACCGCCGACATGGTCAAGTTCACCAAGGACGGCTCCACGGCCACCAGCGGGGCGGTCAAGTTGGCGCGCAAGGCCACCGGTCGAGACATGATCGCGGTCTGTGTCGATCATCCGTTCTTCTCCTATGACGACTGGTACATGGCCACGACGACCGCCGACGGTGGAATCCCGTTGAGCGAACTCGACCGGGTGGTCGGCTTCTCCTACAACGACGTCGAGTCGCTGAGACGGCAATTCGACCAGCACCCGGATTCGATCGCGGCGGTCTTCCTCGAGCCGGTCCGGACCGAGGCACCGGTTGCAGGGTTCCTCGAGGGAGTCCGACAGCTCTGCGATGACCATGGTGCGGTTCTCGTCTTCGACGAGATGATCACCGGCTTCCGGTATGCGCTCCACGGCGCACAGGCGGAGTACGGCGTCGTGCCGGATCTCTCGACCTTCGGCAAGGCCCTCGCGAACGGATTCTCGGTGTCGGCACTCGCGGGTCGTCGGGAGCTGATGACTCTCGGGAGCCGCACGACCGAGAGTGACGACGTGTTCCTGCTGTCGACCACGCACGGGGCCGAGACGCCCGGTCTGGCGGCTGCGGTCGCGAC
Source organism: Ilumatobacteraceae bacterium (assembly GCA_963824025.1). GTDB lineage: Bacteria > Actinomycetota > Acidimicrobiia > Acidimicrobiales > Ilumatobacteraceae > Ilumatobacter_A. The sequence goes on along the minus strand of CAWGNY010000008.1, from coordinate 702,759 downwards.
GATGGACACCTACTGCAACGAGCCCGTGATCGAACACCTCTATCGGCAGGGCGAGCGTCTGGCGGACGGGCTCCGAGAAGCGGCCACCCGCCACGGTCTCGGAGAACACGTCTTCCCGGTGGGGTTTCCGTGCAATCTCCTGTTCGCCACGCGCGGACCCGATGGCGGCCCATCGCAGGAATTCAGGACGCTCTTCCTCCAGGAGCTCGCGCGCCGTGGCGTGCTGGGTCCGTCGCTGGTCGTCAGCTACTCACACACCGACGCCGACGTGGAGGCCACGATCGAAGCGCTCGACGGTGCGCTCGGGGTGTACGCCGCGGCGATGAGCGACGGCGTGGAGCGGTTCCTGATCGGTGAGCCATCGCGTACGGTCTTCGACCGCCGGCTCCACTGAACCTCACCTTCAGCTCGAGGGTTCGGCGAGCAGGCCGTGCTGTTCGAGCAGCCGAGCGGTGGCGACGATCGAGTCGAAGGCGAGTCCGGATCGGTCGGCGATGTCGAGCAGGTCCGTGGCCCCGTCGGACTGATTGAGGACCCACAGCATCGCGAGCTGGGCATCCGCGATGTCGGTACCGCCGATCGCGCCGTACAGGCCACGGGATCCGAGCTGCGGCTCGGCGAACGGCTCCAGGTTGATCATGGTTCGATTCCCGTCGATGACCTCGAGCACGCGTGCGAGGACGTCATGCGACTCCACCATCTGCTCTTTCCCGACGAAGGAGAGATCGTCGGCCGACGTGTGGTACTCCGGAAACCGTCCGTGTCGACCCCGCATCAACGAGCCGACCGGGGCGCGAAATCCGGGCGAGTTGTACTGCCGCTCGTCGTATCCGTACGGGAAGAAGTCGATCACCTCGTGGTCGTGTCGGCCCGCGAGGAGGACGTGTCGGACCGCTCGATCGACCAGCGTGTCGCCCCTCTCGGTGCGCTTGTAGGTGAAGGCGTGTTCGTCTCCGAGACAGGTGAGGGTGAGCCCGCCGGCGATGCGATCGACGCGTTCGCGGTTGCGGGCCAGCCACGTGATCGCTCCGATGGTGCCGGGTGCGTACACGAAGCGGTGGGTGAGCCGGGGCTGCGGACCGGCGGCCAGTCGCGCAGCGGTCGCGACGGAGACCGCGATTCCGGTCAGGTTGTCGTCGCAGAGCGACGGGTGGCACACGTGGGTGGAAATCAGCACCTCGTCGTCGATCCGACCGGGAATCACGAACTCGCCGTAGCTGAGCGATCCGGGTTCCAGCGTGCTGTCGATCACGACCTCGTACTCGCCGTCCGGGAGCTGCTCGAGCTGTTCGTGCGCCAGACAGAATCCCCACGTCTCGTCGTAGTACGAGGTCCGGTACGGGATGAGGTCAGGTCGATCCGGAAGGGTGTGGAGGAAGGGTCGGAGTTCGTCGAGTGTCATCCGGCGGTTCACCGCGACGCTGTAGCTGACCACGTGGAGGTTGGAGCGTCGGAAGTCGATCACGCGGCGCCCGTCGGCATCGGCGACGTACGCGTCGCGGATGTTCCACTCGTTCGGCACGGTCCAGTCGAGCACCTTCGTTCCGGATGGCACCTCGGAAACCCGGAGATCGATGACGTCGCCGATGAGATCGAGTGTGCTGCGAACGCCGTCGCCGGTGATGCTTCGACAGATCGGGTACATCCGCTCGATCAGCGTCATCATGTCCTGGCCGAGATCGCTCGGGTCGCTGTGGGAGGTGAACACCCCACGAGTCTGCCAGTTCGGGTCGAGGTCGATGTCGGCCGGGCCGCGGTCGTCTGCCTGGAGCCCTCAGGGCCGGGCGCCGAGATCGAAGTCCTCGAGTACGACGTCGTCGTACGCGGCGTCAGCCGGCGAGATCACGGCCGGCGCGAGCGGCCATTCGATTCCGAACGCCGGGTCGTCCCACCGGAAGCCTCGTGCCGCGCCGGGGATGTAGCTCGCCCCCATGTGGTAGTAGACGTCGGTCGTGTCGGTGAGTGTGATGAACCCGTGTGCGAAATCGGCTGGGACGAACAGTGCGAACCTGTTGTCGGCGCTCAGCTCGACGGCGACGTGATCGAAGCGGGTCGGTGAATCCGGACGGAGATCCACGACGACGTCCAGAATCGAACCGCGAACGCACCGGACGAGCTTGGACTCGCCGTGGGGCGCGGCATTGAAGTGCATTCCGCGAAGCGTCCCGGCCCGGTCGTTGATCGACAGGTTGCACTGCGGAAACGACGTCGGAAGCCCGGCGTCGGCGAACTCCTCGACGCAGAAGGTGCGGGCGAACGCACCCCGATCGTCGACATGCGGGTCGAGTTCGACCAGCACGGGACCGGGCACGGACATCTCGGTGAATCGCACCGCCACGAGATTAGCGACGGAGCGTTCGTCCGGGATCGAGCAACCGACTGACCAGCGCAAATCTTGATGATTCCTTTGTTGCCGCTCGGCTGGCCGTTTCTGTACGGTGCTCGCCATGTCTCCTTTCGGCTGCAGATTCTGCGCCACCCCGCTGCAACACCGTGTCGTCGATCTGGGGATGTCGCCACTGTGCGAGAGCTACCTCCCGGAGGACCGGCTCGACACGATGGAGCCGTTCTATCCACTCCACGCGTGGGTGTGCCACGAGTGTTGGCTCGTGCAGATCAACGACTACGTGACGGCGGACGACATCTTCGAGGAGTACGCGTACTTCTCGTCGTTCTCGACCACGTGGTTGCAGCACGCCGAGGACTATGTCGCGGCGATGACCGAACGGCTCGGCCTCGGCGACGACAGCTTCGTCGTCGAGTTGGCCAGCAACGACGGGTACCTGCTGCAGTACTTCGTCGAGCGCGGGATCCCGTGTCTCGGCATCGAGCCTGCGAAGAACGTCGCTCAGGCGGCGATCGACAAGGGCATCCCGACGGATGTCTCGTTCTTCGGCGAGGCAAAGGCGATCGAGATGGCCGAGGAGGGCAAGCTCGCCGATCTCGTGTGTGGAGCAAACGTGCTCGCGCAGGTCCCTGACCTGAACGACTTCGTGGCGGGAATTCCGCACATCCTCAAGCCCGACGGCACCGTCACGATCGAGTTCCCGCACGTCATGACGACGCTCGACGGCAACCAGTTCGACCAGATCTACCACGAGCACTTCTGCTACTTCGGGTTGATCAGCGCCGAGGCGATCTTCGCCGGACACGGCATGACGATCTTCGACGTCGAAGAACTCTGGACACACGGCGGTTCGCTGCGGATCCACGCGCGACACGCCGCCGACGAGAGCCGTCCGGTGTCCGCGCGTGTCCACGAGTTGCGCGAGCGTGAAGAGCAGGCGGGCTTCCGCGATGTCGAGATGTACGCGCGGTTCGAGGATCGTGTCCGTGAGACCAAGCGCAAGCTGCTCGAGTTGCTGATCGAAGCGAAGAACGCCGGCAAGACCATCGTCGGTTACGGCGCTCCCGGCAAGGGCAACACGCTGCTGAACTACTGCGGGATCCGCGAGGATTTCGTCGACTTCACGGTGGATCGAAACCCGTACAAACAGGGACGGTTCCTCCCCGGCACGCACATCCCGATCCATGCGCCCGAACGGCTCGACGAGGTCCGTCCCGACTACATCTTCATCCTCCCCTGGAACTTCAAGGACGAGATCCTGGAACAGCTCGCGTACGCGCGGGAGTGGGGAGCGGAGTTCATCGTCGCGATTCCCGAGGCCGTGGTGATCTGAGTGCTCCCGGCGATGCTCGGCGCGACGCCGGGGCAGCCGCTGTCGATCCTGTGCCTCGGGGCCCACAGCGACGATGTGGAGATCGGGTGCGGCGGGACTCTCCTGCGCCTGTTGTCGGAACATCCGGGCTCGCGGGTCCGGTGGGTGGTGTTCTCCGCCGACGACGCACGCGAGGAAGAGGCCCGGTCCAGTGCGGCGTCGTACCTCGTCGATGCGTCGATCGGCGAGGTCGACGTCCTTCGCTTCCGCGAGAGCTACTTCCCGTACGTCGGGGCCGAGATCAAGGATGCGTTCGAAGAACTGAAGGGCGGCGTGCAGCCCGACGTCGTCTTCACGCACCGTCGCGACGACGAGCACCAGGACCACCGGACCGTGGCACAGTTCACCTGGAACACGTTTCGCAACCACCTCATTGCCGAATACGAGATCCCGAAGTTCGAGGGGGACCTCGGACACCCGAACGTGTACGTGCCGTTCGACCGACGCACCGCCGAGCGGAAGGTCGAGTTGCTGATGCAGCATTTCGGATCGCAGCGGTCCAAGGGGTGGTTCCGACCCGAGACGTTCCGGGCGACGATGGCCTTGCGAGCGATCGAGTGCAATGCGCCCGACGGATGGGCCGAAGCGTTTCACGTGCGAAAGCTCGTGCTCTGACGATCGACGACGAAAGGACACATTCATGAGGCTGCTGGTCACCGGACACCTTGGATACATCGGCGCGGAGATGGTGCCGATTCTGCTCGAACACGGACACGAGGTGGTCGGACTCGACACCGGCTTCTACGACGAGTGCGATTTCGTCGTCCCGCCGGTCGACATCCCCGAACTGCGCGTCGACCTGCGCGACGTCGAACCCGGGCATCTCGAAGGATTCGACGCGGTTCTGCACCTCGCCGCCCTGTCGAACGATCCGCTCGGCGACATCAACTCCGACCTGACCTATGACATCAATCTCCATGCGTCGGTGCGGTTGGCCGAGGCGTCGAAGGCCGCGGGTGTGTCGAGGTTTCTCTTCTCCTCGTCGTGCAGCCTGTACGGCGCCGGCGGCGACGACGAGCTCGACGAGACGGCGGCGTTCCATCCGGTGACGCCGTACGGGGAGTCGAAGGTGCTGACCGAGCAACGCATCTCGGCTCTCGCCGACGACGGGTTCCACCCGGTGTATCTTCGCAACGCGACCGCCTACGGCGTCTCGCGACGACTGCGCGCCGACATCGTCGTCAACAACCTCGTCGGGCACGCGGTCACGACCGGAAAGGTGCTGCTCCAGAGCGACGGGTCACCGTGGAGGCCGCTGGTGCACATCCGCGACATCATCAACGCGTTCGAAGCGTGCCTGTCCGCGCCCCTCGACGTCATTCACGACCAGGCGTTCAATGTCGGTCGATCCGGGGAGAACTACCAGATCCGCGACGTCGCGAACATGGTCGCCGACATCGTCCCCGACTGTGAGGTGACGTTCGCTGCGGACGCGTCGGGTGACAGTCGTGACTATCGCGTGAGCTTCGCGAAGATCGAGACGCAGCTGGCGGACTACCGCCCGGAGTGGACGGTTCCACTCGGGATCGCGGAGCTGTACGAGGCCTACACCGGGGCGGGACTCAGCGAGTCCGACTGGTCCGGCGATCGCTACTTCCGGCTGCGCACGATCAAGTCCCAATTGGATCAGGGAGTGCTCGACAACGACCTGCGCTACGTCGGGTGATGGTTCGATGAATTCACGCGATGGGGCCTGATCCCGGGTGGGCGAAGTCTCCGGTACGTCGGTGGTCGGAAGGGCCTCGCTCGGCCACCCCACAGTCGCGTCGCGCGTGACGGTCCGCTCGGGCGACGTCGCGTGCTGCTCGATCACACGGGAGTAGCGAGGAGCACCCAATCCTGCCGCGCCGTCGGCGTTGTCGCCGGGAACTTCGACACTCAGCGGAACACGGCTCTCGACCGTTTCCGGTGGCAACGTCACAGGGTCGCCGGTCGACGGGTCGATCCATGTCAGTCGAGCACGGTCGGCACCGAGCGCCGAGAGATCGAGCGTCAACGTCCCGGATGCCGGCACGTAGAGTACGGCCAACGATCCATCGCGCGCAGCCGCCCCCGCTACCCGGCCACCGTGATCGCCCCCGTCCAGCGAGGCCAACGGGCTCTCGACATCGGGACGCAACGTCCACCAGTCGAGATCCGCGAAGACACGGCCGAGGGACTCCATGCTGCGCGACCCTCCCGAGTCGAGTTCCTCGGTCCAGGTGGCGCCGACGTCCGTCCAGCCTGGGCCGTCGAAGAGCCAAATCGGATTGTTCCCGAAAACGTGCCCGGCTCCGCCGCCGAGGATCGCGTCGTACGCCTGCTGTCGGAGCTGTTGGGTTGTGATACCTGGGTCGTTCTCGTAGTTGGACTCCATCAGGAAGAACGGCATCGACGAGCGTTCGTACTGATCGATTGCCCAGGGGTACACGTCTTCGATCGTCCAGATGTTGTTGAGATCAAGCCATGCCCGATCGCCCCAGATGTCGAGTGGAGTCGAGTTCGAACGGGTGTGCGCAGTCTGCAGCGCAGATGGGTTCGTCTCGGTGATCCCGTCGGCGATGGCATCCACCAATGCAGGATCCTCGGGGTTGTCGTCGCCGCCGTTCACCCAGATGATGTTCTCGAAGTTCCGGTATCGGCTGCCGACGAATTTTCCGTACTCGTAGAGGTTGGCCACACCGTTCTGCTTCATCTCCTCGTACCACCCTTCGTCGGTATCTCGATATCCGAGGTAGGCAGGCAGCAGAAGCACCAGAAACCCCTCGGCCTCGGCGCGGTCGAAGAACCCAATCGGCGTGCGCGAAGTAGGCCTCGTTCGGCATCGAGAAATCACCCGGCACCACGAATGGCGGATCACCGTTCTGGTTGGCGGGGGCCTGATCGGCGAACTTGTGCTCGATGAGGCTGACGAGCAGTGTGTTGAAACCCTTCGCCTTGCGATCTGCGAGGTAGGCGTCGACTTCCTCACGTCGCAACTGTGCCATGAGTGCCCACGCCGCCTCACCCTGCAGGAGGAAGGGGTCACCCGCGCTGTCCGTGAAGTGGCGAGTACCGTCGAGCACTGCGAGCGGAAAGCTGGCTCGGTTGTGGGATGCGTCGGCGTCATGCAACTCAGCGCCCGGGGCCACGGACGCAGGCGGTTCGGCCACAGTGTCGCGATCGTGGATCGTGTCGCCACGCTCGTCGACTGCCGACTCCGAAGATTCCGGTCCCTCGTCCGCGACCAAGACCTCATCCACGGTCGTCCCCGCCAGGGAGGACGGAACAGGGATGGAGTCCGTGCCAGGCAGCGAAACCTCCGAGCCGCTGCACCCGACGGCGCACATCAGCGCGATCGAAGCGCAGACCGTCATGCGGGTTGCTCGTCGCAGGCGCACGATCACGCTCGACGCGCTTCGGAGAACGACGTGACTGCCGCGTCCGGCCTCACGAGCATCAACCCCAATCGGCGACACGATCATTCGCACTCGGTCGAAAGACGCAGTGCTCGCTGTCCACCGGACGACCACGAGACTTTGCGATACCCATGAACGGGGCCCACAGCTGCACAAGTGCCAGCTTCAGAACACTGATGCTTCGCCATCGGAACAGCGCAGCTCCAGCTCGACGGATGGCCATCTGCCATACCCACGAGAACAGAAGAGGCCAAGCCAGCGGATCCGAGCACCGTCGATACTTCACGAACGCGGCGCCGGCCCCGACTCCGTATCCGACCTCTGTGTGCACTTGGTCGGCAAGAGATTTCGTCGAGTGATGATAGACGACCGATTCGGGACAGAAGCTGACGGATCCGGCACGCTGGGACAACAGTCGGTGCCCGAGATCGAGATCTTCAAAGGAGCGAAGAGGCCCTCCGATCGTCATGACTTCGTCGAAACCACCACATTTCAGCAGCTCTTCGCGCTTGAAAGCCATGTTGCCGCCGCTTCCGAGGTACCACGGGAGCGTTGGTTCGGTGTAGAGGGCCCGGCCCCCGAGACGTGTCACTTCGGTACCGCTTCGTTCGCTGGATTCTGTGTCGGGTCGAGCAGGTACCAGAATTTTGCCGTACACCGCTGACGACCGACGTGTTCTCAGCGAACTCGTTCTCGACGGAAGAAACCCAGTTCTCCGCCACCGTCGTGTCATCGTCGGTGTAGAGGACGACTTGACCACGCGCCGATGCGCTCCAATTCCGTCCCGCTCCGGCGCCCCTACCGTGCAGCGGAGATATCGCACCATTGGAGCATCGACTGCTGAGGGGTCGACTGCTGGCGGGTCGGCGGCCGCGGTGTCAGCGACCTCCGACCCGAATGACAGACCGATGCTCGCTGCGGATCGCTCGACAGCCTCTCGCGTCAGTTCAGCCTGTTCCGGATCACTCTGATCGGCGACGATCAACTCGAGCGGTTGTGGGTCGACGGAGAGGACCGACCTGATGGTCTGCTCGATCGAGCTCCCGCGATTCCGGGTCGGGATCACAACAGAGATCATGCCACTCGCCTTCATCAGCGACACTCCGGCGTCGCTCCGTCGCGGGCGTCGGCACGCGGACGGAGATCATCCAGCACGGGTGAGGTCCGCATGTCGGACTCATCTGGCTCACACCTTCATTCCTTCTGCGTAGCCCAGTGCCACGGCGCACGCCCTCCGGAGCTCGGACGTTGCCGCTTCCCCCTCGTCTTCGACGAATCGCCTCACGTCCGCCGCGGGTTCAGTCGCTCGGGGTGAGGCGATCGAATGCCGGTCGAGGGCGTCGACCTCGAACGTCCGATGAAGCGACAGAAATCGCTGAGACCTGTCGGGCCATGATCGGTCGTTCTTCTCGGCGTATCCGACGAGATCGCCGGTCGACCGGCGATGACCGTCGCGATGAGAGCGTGGTATCGGGTGACGACGGCGAGATCGCACTGCGACGATCGTCCCAACGACTGGAAGTCGGCGAACGGTTTCCACTCGAGGTTCGCCGGGCGATGGTCGTGCCCCCCCGTGCGTCCAACACTTCGTCGATCGTCAGTTCGTCGTTTCGTTGAGCGAGCAACAGTTGCACCCGGTGGCCGGCATCGAGCAGATATCGGATGAAGTGAACCAACTTCGCCACGTAGCCGTCATGGATCTCCTCGGCACGTGGATCACCCGCTTCCCACCCGTAGTACCCCATGACGTCAACACCAACGGTCAGTGCTCCGGTCGATGTCGACGGAGGTGTGACGGAATCATCCTCGGTACCGGCCGGCCTGGACGCGAACACGATGTCGGGGACGACTCGGTCGTTTTGCGTATCGCGTCCGAGTTCGGTCATGAAGTCGAGCGATGCGCGATCTCGGAACGAGGCATACGAGGCACTTCGAGCCGCGACTCTCAGCAAGAGCCGATTCGACCATCGGTGAATCGGCCCGGCACCCATGCCGACCAAGATGAAACGAGTCCGGGTGAGGCGTGCGAGGACGGACCACCGAAACATGTCGTACGGGGCCTCATGGGCTCGGAGGCCGAAGTCATCGAACAATCCTGTGCCTGGTGCAAGCAGAGCGTCTGCACGATTCAACACGTTGTACACCTCCCGCCAGACCCGCGGTTCTGCGACGATTCGCCGCAGAACCCTGCCAGGGCCCCGCTGGTGCGATCGGTCCCCATCCGGTCGGCCTGGGCGGATCGAGCACGTTTCGAGCCCCGAATATGCGTGGACGTGATCGGGGGCCATGCAGGCACAGATCAGATGTACCTCCGGGTCAACAGAACGCAGAGTCGCGACCGCGTGTATGGAGTGACATGTCATTGCCGAAGTTTCCGCCGCCGAACCAGCCGAGCAGCACGACGGTCGGCTGGCGGGACGTGCCCGATTGGTCAGCTCCGTTGTTGGCCTTGATCCCGCGACCCATCATTCCCCGTGAGCGTCGCTTTCCCAGTTGTAGGCGATGCCCTCCTGAGCAGGTTTCCCGCCCATGAGCCATCTCGCGGCCACAACCAGATCGTTCGCAAGGGGCCGGCTGAACTTGACGGTCCAGTTCGCAACGACTCCGAGGCAGCGGACTTTCTCGGACAGGCCAATGTCGGATGTGAACACGACCCGCAGAAGTCCGCGAAGTGCCAGCCAGTGTGGGAAACGAATCCGGCCCTTCTCCGCGGGTGAGAACCATGCCATACGAGCGCGAGGATCGAAGAACATGTTCCGATAGTGAAGTCGCCGACGGAAGAGCGGCTCGTCGATGACCGCAAACCTTCCCCGCAGGGCGAGCTCACAGAGGAACACACGATCCGAATCGGGATAATTCCCCTGGAGGGCCGATTCACGAAGCGTTGATGACCGGATGAGACCGTATGCCGCGTCGACCTGGTAATCGCGGAATGCAAGTTCGCGAAGCGTTGTGACGGACTCGATGCGGTACCACGCGTATTGGCCTCGGCATGAGTGACTTCGCCTCTCTCGTCGATGACGAGCGTTTCAGGGAAGCACAGCACGGCATCAGGATCTTGTTCAAGCGTTTCCACGCACCGCTCGAGGAGCGTGGGTTCAACGAGATCGTCGTACGCAGACAACCGGAAGTAGCGGCCCCTCGAGAGCTCGAAGGTCAAATTCTCGTTTCTGGCACCACCGATGTTCTCCTCGTTTCGGTGATACCGGATCCGCCGATCCCGCTCGGCAAAGTTCTGGGCGATCTGCGCTGTGTCGTCCGTGGAGGCGTTGTCGGAGATGATCAGTTCGAAATCGGTGAAGGTCTGGCTGAGAATCGACTCGATTGCATCCGCAAGATAGCGAGCACCGTTCCACACCGGGAGCCCGATGCTGATCGTGGGAGATGCGCCGCCGAAGTCCTGTTCTGGATCGTCGGACGGCGAGCGGCGAGCGGCGTGGCTCGAGACGCCCTTCTCAGACATGCTGCGACCTCGATTTTTCGACGGAGCTGAACGGACGCCCAGCGATCGGCTGCAGATCTTCGAGGCGATCGTCGGCTCGCTCGCCGGCGGGACGCCATCGCCTGACATACCGGGTCGGGCGACACCACTGCGATTGACACGCACACTGGTCTTTCCGCCGAGTGTGTGCGTGGCCAGTGTGGAATCGGGCACCTGGACTCAAGTGGCCGACTGTAGCGCGTGAGACCACGGGGGACTCAGTCCACTCGGAGGCGACCACGGCGAACGCAATCGCTCACCGTGCGCCGATCCAGCTGTTGTGCGCAGCGACGGAACGAGTGAGCTGAGCCCTTGAGAGTGGTCCAGAGGTTGTGCGGTTTCACCGTTCCGTCCATTGTGGGCGGGCAGGAAGGAACCGTCACCGATGTCACGACGAAGAAGAACACCCGAGCAGGTCATCCGAAAACTCGCTGAGGGCCAGAAGCTGTTGGCCGGTGGCATGTCTGTCGAAGAGGTGTGCCGCGAGTTCCAGATTGCGGAGTCGACCTGGGCGCGCTGGTTGTCCCAGTACGGCGGGATGAAGGCCGACGACGCGAAACGTTTGAAGGAACTCGAGGTCGAGAACTCGGCGTTGAAGAAACTGCTCGCTGAGGCCGAGTTGGACAAGGCGATGTTGAAGTTCTTGAACGAGGAAAAATGGTGACCCCGAACCGTCGCCGCCAAGCCGTGATCGTGCTTGAAGACGAGTTCGGGGTCTCGCAGCGCCGGGCCTGCCGGGTCGTTGGTCAACACCGTTCACTCAACGACTGACACCGCCGGCACGCACTGCCGAAGACGATCAGATCCGAGCGCATCTGCGCGATTTCGCCCGACGGCGCCCGCGGTGGGGTTGGCGTCGCGCCGCGAAGGATCTGCGCCGCAACGGGATTCAGGTGAACAACAAGCGGGTCCGACGCCTTTGGCGTGAGGAGGGACTGCGGGTGCCGACCAAGCAACGCAAGAAGCGACTGACCGGTGTCGGCACCCACGTTGGGGCGATGTCACCAATCTGTCCGAACGCGCTGTGGGCTCTCGACTTTCAGTTCGACGCGACCATCGACGGGCATCAGGTGAAGCTGTTGAACGTCATCGACGAGTTCACTCGCGAGTGCTTGGCGATCGTGGTTGACCGGTCCATCGACGCCCACCGCGTCGTCGGCACCCTTGCTCGGCTTGCCATCGAACGGGGCCGACCACCCGCGTTTGTCCGCTTCGACAACGGTCCCGAGTTCGCGTCGAACGCGGTCGCCGACTGGTGCGAAGAGACCGGTGTCGACAGCGTGTTCTGAATCGCCCTGGGTTCGGTGGAGGCTCTCGATCCTTGATGGAGGATGAGAGCTATGAATGCAGATGTGAAGCCGAAGCCGACGCAGCGGCGGTACTCGCCGGAGTTGAAGGAACGCGCGGTGCGTCTCGTGATGGCGTTGCGAGCCGAGACCGGCGAGAAGCACGGCAGCGTGAAACGCGTTGCCGGGCAGCTCGATGTGGGTGTCGAGTCGCTGCGCTCGTGGGTGCGCCAGGCCGAGATCGACTCCGGTGATCGGGCCGGCACGACGACGGAGGACTCCGAGGAGTTGAAGGCGTTGCGCCAAGAAGTCAAAGAGCTCCGCCGAGCGAACTCGATTCTGAAGTCGGCGTCAGCTTTTTCGCGGCGGAGCTCGACCGCCCCTCGAAGTGATCATCGCGTACATCGACGCGCATCGTGATGAGTTCGGAGTCGAGCCGATCTGCCGGGTGCTCACAGAGCACGGCTGCAAGATCGCTCCGTCCACCTATCACGCGTCCAAGAGTCGCCCGGCGTCTGCTCGCGCGGTTCGCGACGCGGCGATGATGCAGATCCTGATGGTGCTGTGGGTCGCCAACCGCAAGGTCTACGGCGCCCACAAACTCTGGAAAGCCGCCCGCCGCGCCGGTCATGACATCGGCCGCGACCAGACCGCACGTTTGATGCGTGAGCTGGACATTCGCGGTGTCAGCCGGCGCCGCAAGAAGGTGTTCACCACCATCGCGGACCCGGACGCGGTTCGGGCACCGGACCTGGTCGATCGGAACTTCACCGCCGAGCGTCCCGACGCGTTATGGGTCACCGACCTGACCTACGTGCCGACCAGATCGGGGATGGCGTATGTCTGTTTCATCGTTGACGCGTTCTCCCGACGCATCGTCGGCTGGACCGTCGCCAGCAACATGAAGACCCAGATGGTCCTCGACGCGCTCGAGATGGCCCGTCGCTCGAGAGGGTCCAAACGCCTCGTCGGACTCGTGGCACATTCCGATGCCGGGTCGCAATTTACGTCCGTGAGGTTCACCGAGCGTCTCGACGAGATCGGCGCACGACCGAGCATCGGCACCATCGCCGACAGCTACGACAACGCGCTGGCTGAAACGGTGAACGGGCTCTACAAGACCGAGTGCGTCTACGGGCCCGACGCCACCGGCTGGGACGACGTCGACCAACTCGAGTTGGAGACGTTGAGCTGGGTCCACTGGTTCAACCACGACCGACTCCACTCCCACTGCCACGACGTGTCGCCCGCCGAGTTCGAAGCAGCGTTCTATGCTGCCCAACAGACCGCCCCGACCGGGGTTGGAATCCAGTAAACCGAGCCTCCATCAAACCCAGGGCGATTCATTCATCGATCCCGGTTCGCCATGGCAGAACGCGTGGATCGAGTCGTTCAACGGCCGGCTACGCGACGAGCTGCTGAACTGTGGCAGTTCGATTCGATGCTCGAAGCCCAAGTGCTCATCGAGGACCACCGCATCGACTACAACATGAGCCGACCTCACACCGCTCACGGCGACCTCACACCAACCGAGTTCGCCCAAGCCTGGACCACCAGAAACCAACCCCAACCCGCATAGCCCCTGGACCACCAAACGGGGCCCTCTCGCGAGTGACAACCCACGTCAGCGAGTCGCCCAGTACTCGATCGCTGAGCGAGTTCGACATGAGTCGCGTATTTCGAGCATGGAGGGAGCTGCGATCGTCACAGTGAGTGTCGGTGACGGCCCGCCGACGCCGAAGATCGATCCCTCGATACGAAGTTGAGTTTCCACGATGTCCCGACAGAACCGGGAGGTCGAGATTGATCTGAAGGCCTGTTGCGGTTCTCGACGTTCTTGGCGTTCTTGGCGACCGTGTCAGGATGATGACTCGGCGAGGAGGATCCAGTCGTTGTCACCGGTGTTGTTCGATCCGGGGTGTTGAACGGCTCTGTTGGTGGTGGCGGCTTCGTCGTGCGTGATGCTGATCGTGCTTCCGTTGGTGGGGTCGTACCAGTGCAGTGACACTCGGTTGGCGATTCGTGTGGTGTCGATGATGATGTTGCGGGCGGCGGGGACGTAGACGAAACCGGTTTGGTTGCCGAGTCGGGCGGCGGCTCGGTCGGCGCCGTTGCCGGTGCCGTCGACGAGGAATCGATTGGTGGTGTCGGGGCGCATCGACGGCCACGAGAGCGTCGCGACGAGTTCGGCGAAGCGTTGGGTGTCCGCAGCGTGCTGGTCCGCGCGTTGTGCCGTCGGGGCCGGAGTTGTCCTGGTGGTGTCGACGAGTGTCCGTTGCCAGTCGGCGCTGCCCCATGAGGAGCAGCCGACGAATTGTGGGTCTTGTTCGAAGTGCCAGCGCAGGCAGTTGCCGGGGATGATGCCGCTGTATCCGTTGGCGAACGACACGTACAGTTCGCGTCGTCCGTAGAGGCGCGACCAGCCGGTGTCGGGCCAGCGTGCGCCTTCGTAGGCGGGTTCGCCGTAGATCAATGGTTTCGATCGTGGAGTCCCAGACGTCGATCAGGCCGAGGTCGGCGGAGTCGTCTTCGTAGACCGACTTCGAAGTCCAACCAGTTCGGGTTCCACATCGCGGACGAGTAGTTGTTGCGGCCGGTCATCACCGTCATCACTTTCGACGGGTCCCGACTGCGCATCCCGTCGACCAGGGCGGTGTAGCGTTCGCCGAGGGTACTGTTCGGGTCGAAGTTGCGATCACCGCCGATCTGGTAGACGATGTTGATGCGGTTCTTGTAGCGGGTTGCCGACGAACTCGCCGAAGCTCCGCATCTGTTGGTTGGTAGCCGAGACCATCTGGGCGCCCACCCCGTGTTGGTCGGATGTAGCCGGCGTAGACGGGATTGGCGATCGCGGTCAGTCCCCGTTTCTCCATCTCGGCGATCACCCAATCGAGGTGGTTCCAGTAGGCCTCGTTCGGTGATGACGAGAACATTCGCGGCCCGAACGGGGTGCCGACTGAGGGTTCGCCGGCCCGGGTGGGTTGGAGGAGAAGCCGTTCTCGATCATGTTGAACAACACGCCGTTGTGTTTGCGCTGCACCAACAAATCGAGGTACTGCGCGATCTCGCCGCGATCGAGCGCACCGATCAGGGACCATCCGGCATCGGCGACCAGATACAACGAATCGCCCTTCTGATCCACCAGACTCCGTGACGACACCCCCGTCACGAACCGTGGACTCCCATCACCGGGCGGAGGAGGAGGCGGATCACCCTCCGTGCGGGTGTCGAGGATGCGGGTGGGGTCGATCGCTTCGATGTTGGCGGCGGGGATGGTGGCGGCGAAGTCGAGGATGACGTGGTGGCTGGAGACGGCACCGTCGTAGCAGAACTTGTTGTCGGCGCCGATCTTGGTGAACGCGAGGTTGGGGTTCGGTGGTGTGTTGTCGGCGAAGTTGACCGAGGAGAACTGGGCTGATTTCGGGCGTTGGTAGATCGGGGTGGTGCCCGACGCGCGGAGTGCCCCGTAGCCGCGGCCGGAGGCCTGGGTGTTGGTGATGTTCACCACGGCGATGTCACCCGGCGATGCCCCGGCAACGCTCACGCACCGCGACGAATTCGCGTTCACGCGGCCGGTCGTGCGGGTGTCGAGGATGCGGGTGGGGTCGATCGCTTCGATGTTGGCGGCGGGGATGGTGGCGGCGAGGTCGAGGATGACGTGGTGGCTGGAGACGGCACCGTCGTAGCAGAACTTGTTGTCGGCGCCGATCTTGGTGAACGCGAGGTTGGGGTTCGGTGGTGTGTTGTCGGCGAAGTTGACCGAGGAGAACTGGGCTGATTTCGGGCGTTGGTAGATCGGGGTGGTGCCCGACGCGCGGAGTGCCCCGTAGCCGCGGCCGGAGGCCTGGGTGTTGGTGATGTTCACCACGGCGATGTCACCCGGCGATGCCCCGGCAACGCTCACGCACCGCGACGAATTCGCGTTCACGCGGCCGGTCGTGCGGGTGTCGAGGATGCGGGTGGGGTCGATCGCTTCGATGTTGGCGGCGGGGATGGTGGCGGCGAGGTCGAGGATGACGTGGTGGCTGGAGACGGCACCGTCGTAGCAGAACTTGTTGTCGGCGCCGATCTTGGTGAACGCGAGGTTGGGGTTCGGTGGTGTGTTGTCGGCGAAGTTGACCGAGGAGAACTGGGCTGATTTCGGGCGTTGGTAGATCGGGGTGGTGCCCGACGCGCGGAGTGCCCCGTAGCCGCGGCCGGAGGCCTGGGTGTTGGTGATGTTCACCACGGCGATGTCACCCGGCGATGCCCCGGCAACGCTCACGCACCGCGACGAATTCCGGTTCACGAACGGAGCGGCCGCGATCATCCCTTGATCGGCCTCGACAGGCCCAGCCTCCGCGCCCGGCACTCCGGCCGCCAGGAGGGGTGAGAGCAGGGGCGCCAGAACCAGGCCGATGACCACGCGTCGCATCTGATCGACGGTAGTCCCGGTCCGCGATGCGGGGAGGTCAGCGCGCCACACTCGAACGCGGGCGCCCCGTTCCCGGATGCCGCAACGGCTCGTCGGTGGTCCTGCGGCTCGACGCTCGGGTGCTCGTGTGCCGACCGGGTGGCGGCCCGCACAGCCGATCCGCGGCGAGGTCGTCCTCATGTTTCCCACCTTGTCGTCCGATGTATGGTTCGAGGTCGTCGGCGGTCGCGGATCCGTGTGTTCCCGGGCTCTCCCGAGCCCCGTGCGAAGCCGTTGACCCCGACATGGAGTGGAGCAGCAGTGTCCGTCAAGGCAGGTGGCAACGGTAGGTCCTCGGAGCCGGGGTGTTTCGGTGAACGTGCGCGGGTGCCCTCGATGACGCGACGATGCGTCTTCGTCGGCGACGAGGTCCTGACGGTCCAGTGCGCCGAGCTGGCACAGGCCGCGGGTCTCGACGTCGTCGCAGTGGTCTCTGCACATCCGTATGCGCTCGAATGGGCGGTCGAGCAGGCGATTCCCACGGTCGGAACCGATGGGGACCTGGCGGGTGCACTCGGGCAGCTCGACTTCGACATCCTGCTGTCCGTCGCCAACCTCCGGCTGATTCCCGAACAGATCCTGGCGATGGCGGACACGGCGGTGAACTTCCATGACGGCCCCCTTCCCGGTTACGCCGGCCTGAACGCGCCGAACTGGGCGATTCTCGACGGTCGGAACGAGCACGCCATCACCTGGCACCTGATGGACTCGGGTGTCGACACCGGCGACATCATCTCGACCGCGAGGTTTCCCATCGAGCCGACGGACACGGCGTTCTCGCTCAACGCCCGCTGTTACGAGAAGGCGCTCGAGACCTTTCCGGCCGTGGTCGATGCGCTGCTCGGCGACGACCTCCGGCCCGAACCACAGACCGGGACGGGCCGTCGTGTCCACCGGCGTCACGAGCGCCCGGCGCGTGCGAGCCTCCTCGATCCGAGCCGCCCGGCCGCCGAACTCGCGGCGGTCGCGTCGGGCGCTCGACGTTGGTCCCCAGCGGCGCCGCCACCTCGGAGCACTCCGACTGGTGCTCGGCGCCGAGGTGTACCTCGTCGAGGCCTGCCATGCCGAATCCGCCCGCGGAGAGGTGGTCGGCGCGGTCGTGGTGGAAGAGGGACTTCGGATCACGACGATCGACGGCGACCTCGTCGTGACCGCACTCGTCGACGTCGCCGGCCGCGGGGTCGAACCGGCGGAACTGGTCGCACGCCGCGTGCTCGTCAGCGGGTCGACGCTCACCGTCCCCCCGCCCGAACTCGGCGAGCGCCTCGCGCAGATCGACCCGGCGGTCTCGAGATCGGAGGACCGAGTCGTCGAACGGCTCACCAACGCTCGACACACGGTCCTTCCCTCCTCGGGTCGCGGTGACGGAGGGCTCGGGACCGCCGTGGAACGGACGAGTTCCGAACACCAGGTCGGTCCGACCGCCACGGTGGAACTGCCCGGCGGGTGCGGTGCGGACATCGCCGTCGCGGCGGTCGCCACGTGGCTTGCCCGACGGAACGGAACGCACGTTGCGACATTCGAACTCGTCACGCCGGCGCTGGCTCCGGATCTGCTCGAACTGTCGCCGCTCGTCGATCCGCCGCACGTGTCGGTCGAGATCACCGAATCCGCGACGCTCGGTGGTCTCGCCGCCGCGTTCTCCAGCGAACGAGAACGGGCCGAACGAGACGGCGTGTGGCTCCGCGATCTGGTGGCGCGTGACCCCGTCCTTCGGGCTGCGACACCGGAGCCGCCCGAGATCCGCGTCACCCTGCGCGATCAGGACGACGAGCACGATGCCGTGTCGGTGCGCGTTCCACCGTCGGTGGCCGCGGAGTTCAGGGTCGAGCCGTCGGCGATCGTCGTCTCGTGCGCACCGGGCTCCGTGGCGGGAGTCGACCTCGAGCGGTTCGCGGACGAGATCCGTGCGCTCCTCGGCGCGGCATTCCAGTCGCCGAGCACTCCGGTCCGACGGCTTCCGATGCTGTCGGCGGCCGATCTCTCGCTGCTGCACACACTGAACGACACCGCGGCGCAACACGACGAGGAACTCACCATCGATCGGAGCTTTCGGGAGCGCGTCGCCGCGCGGCCGGACGTTCCGGCGGTGTCGTGCGGTTCGGAGCAGTTGACCTACGCGCAGCTCGGCGCACGCGTGGATGAATTCGTGCGAGTTCTGCGAGCGGCCGGAGTGGGCGCGGGCTGTCGCGTCGGAGTCGCCCTCCCCCGTGGCGTCGACATGCTCGTGACCGTGCTCGCAACGCTCGAGTGCGGGGGCGCGTACGTCCCGCTCGACCCGGAGTACCCCGACGATCGCCTCGCCTTCATGGTCGCGGACGCCGACCTGCGAGTCGTCGTCCACAGCGGCCGGTCACCGAGTTGGCTGCGCGAGAGTGCTGTTCCGGTCATCGGTCCCGACACGCACACGACCCCCTCGGGGTCCTCGGCGCCTTCCCCCTCCCACACCGGTTCGGATCTCGCCTACGTGATCTACACGTCGGGTTCGACGGGCCACCCGAAGGGAGTGATGCTCGAACATCGTCAGGTCACCAACTTCTTCCTCGCCATGGACGACGTGATCGGCCCGGACCCGGGTGTGTGGCTCGCGGTCACCAGCCTCTCGTTCGACATCTCCGTACTCGAACTGTTGTGGACGCTGACACGCGGGTTCCATGTCGTGATCAAGGCGGACCCCGCTCCCGTCGCGCCCTCCCGGCAGGGCAGCCCCACCTTCAGCCTCTTCCACTTCGCGGCCAGTGAGGCCAACGATGCCGACGGCTATCGACTCCTGCTCGAGGGTGCCGCATTGGCCGACCGGAGCGGGTTCGAAGCCGTCTGGATTCCCGAGCGCCACTTCCACGAGTTCGGCGGCATCTACCCGAACCCGGCCGTGCTCGCGGCCGCCGTCGCGGCCACGACCGAGAACGTCCGGATCCGCGCGGGGAGTTGCGTCGTGCCGCTCCACCATCCGGCGCGGGTTGCGGAGGAGTGGGCTGTGGTCGACAACCTGTCCGGCGGACGCGTCGGATTGGCGGCGGCGGCGGGCTGGCAACCGAACGACTTCGTTCTCCGACCCGAGAGCTATGCCGACAACAAGGCGGTCATGCTCGAATCGCTCGACGTGATCGCGCGTCTGTGGCGCGGTGAGGAAGTGCCGATGGAAGGGCCATCGGGAACGGTTCCCATCCGTACGCTTCCGCGTCCGGTGCAGGCCGAGCTCCCCATCTGGATCACCTCCGCCGGCAACGTCGAGACGTTCGAGATCGCAGGTCGACGCGGCCATCGGCTGCTCACCCACCTGCTCGGACAGTCGATCGAACAGCTGGCGGAGAAGATCGTCGCCTATCGCACAGCGTGGCGCGAGGCCGGTCATCCGGGCGACGGTCATGTGACGTTGATGCTCCACACCTACCTTCACGACGACGGCGACGTGGCGCGTACCCGCGCTCGTCCGCATCTGCGCGACTACCTGCGCTCCGCGACCGGGCTGTTGAAGGACGTCGCATCCTCCTTTCCCACGTTGCGCAGTGCCGGCGCCGACGCGGACGACCTCTTCGCCTCGCTCGACGACGAGGAGATGGATGCGCTGCTGGACGCGGCCGTCGATCGGTACGTGGGCACGAGTGGGTTGTTCGGCGACGTGACGGACGCCATGGCGATGGTCGAGGAGGTGACCCTGGCAGGTGCCGACGAGATCGCGTGTCTCGTCGACTTCGGGATCGGGACCGACGACGTGCTCGCATCGCTGCCCCTGATCGCCCGGCTGAAGGCTCGGTCGTACGAGGAGTTGGGGTCGCGAGCGGCGATGTCTCCCGTGGCGGGGCCGGCCATGTCGCGACCGGCCGGGGAGTCCGCGGCCGATCTGATCCGCCGGCACGGGTGCACGCACCTGCAGTGCACTCCTTCGCTCGCGACGATGTTGGTCGCCGACCCGGCGGACCGGGACGCACTTCGGTCGATCCGCCACATGCTCGTGGGTGGCGAGGCGCTCCCGACCGCGCTGGCGGCCGAGCTCCGTTCGCTCCTTCCCGGCCGGTTGACCAACATGTACGGGCCGACCGAGACGACGATCTGGTCACTGGTCCACGAGATCGACACGGTGGACGACGGTCCGGTACCGATCGGGCGTCCCATCGCCAACACCACCATCTCGATCCTCGACGATCTCGGCGAGCTGCTCCCACCGGGAAGCCATGGCGAACTGCACATCGGAGGAGCGGGCGTCGCGCGCGGCTACCACGATCGACCCGAGCTCACCGCGGAGCGATTCGTCGAGCGGGAGGGCCGGGGACGGATGTACGCGACCGGCGACGTCGTCCGACTGTTGCCGGACGGTGTCGTGGAGTTCGCGGGTCGTTCCGATTTCCAGGTGAAGGTGCGTGGTCACCGCATCGAGTTGGGCGAGGTCGAGGCTCTGCTCGACCGGCATCCGGACGTCACCCGTGCCGTGGTCACCGCACCCTCGGTCGGTGACGGAGTGCGGCTGGTGGCATACGTCCTGGCGGCCGACGGTCGGGCGGTGGAGACCGACGCACTGCGCGCCTACCTCGCCGATCGACTGCCCGCGGTGATGGTGCCCGAGGCGTGGGTCGTCGTTCCACGACTGCCTCTCACGCCGAACGGCAAGATCGATCGTCGCGCGCTGCCCGATCCGGCGCTCCACATCGAGTCGGCGCCGGTGACGGCGCCGGCGGCCGACGAGCGTGAGCGGATGGTCGCGTCGGTGTGGGAAGAGGCACTCGGACGCGGGGTCGGACGCAACGACAACTTCTTCGACGTGGGCGGACACTCGCTGCTCGCCGTCAAGGTGTTCCGACAGATGGTCGATCACACCGGGTTCGAGCTGTCGCTCACCGACGTCTTCAGGTACCCGACGGTGCGTACCTTCGCCGGGCACCTCGCATCGCTCGAGGCCGGTGGCCCGGACGGAAACGGTTCGATCGGCGTCACCACGGGTGGGTCGCACGAAGCCGACGCGGCGATGACCGGCGCCGACCGGGGCGCGCTTCGACGTCGAGCCCGTCGTGGTCAGGGGAGACCGGGATGAGCGACGTGGTGAGCAGCGCGACCCCGGACGGAGGTCCGGAGATCGCCGACACGGACATCGCGATCGTCGGGATGTCCGGACGGTTCCCGGGAGCTGCCGACGCCGACGAGCTCTGGGACCGTGTCGAGCGGGGCGATGACTGCCTCACGGATCTGAGCGAGGGCGACCTCCTGGCGGCCGGAATCGAGCGGAACGTTCTCGACGACGACCACTACGTGCGCAGGGCCGGGGTGATCGCCGATGTCGAGCGGTTCGATCCGGCGTTCTTCGGAATCGGTGCGCGCGACGCGGCGTTGATGGATCCTCAGCATCGCCTGCTCATGGAGTGTGCCTGGGAAGCCCTCGAGACGGCGGGTCAGGTCCCGGAACGGTTCGCCGGGTCGATCGGGCTCTTCGCCGGCTGTGGTGCGAACACCTATCTGTTGCACAACCTCTTGACGAATCAGCAGCTCGTCGACGAACTCGGCTGGTTCCTCATCCGGCACACCGGCAACGACAAGGACTTCCTGTCGACCGGTATCTCCTATCGGCTCGATCTGCGCGGCCCGAGCATCAACGTCCAGACCGCCTGCTCGACGTCGCTGGTTGCCGTGCACCTCGCCGTGCAGAGCCTGCTCGGGTTCGAGTGTGACATGGCGCTCGCGGGCGGGGCCACGATCGAGGTCCCGCACGGTGTCGGATATCGATATCGGGAGGGTGAGATCCTTTCGCCCTCGGGTCGTTGCCGGGCGTTCGACGAGGGATCGGACGGCACCGTGTTGACCAGCGGTGCCGGGATCGTGGCGCTGCGCCGTGCGGCCGATGCTCTTCGTGACGGCGATCCGGTTCTGGCACTCATCAAGGGGTCGGCGGTGAACAATGACGGAGGGCGCAAGGTGGGGTACCTCGCACCCAGCGTCGATGGTCATGCCGACGTCGTGCGCGAGGCCCTCGAGCTCGCCGATGTCGATGCACGAACGATCACCCTCCTGGAGGCCCACGGGACCGGGACCGCGGTCGGAGATCCCATCGAGGTCGCCGCGCTGACCGAGGCCTTTCGAGCGCACACCCTGGATCGCGAATTCTGCCGGCTCGTCTCGACGAAGCCGAACATCGGACACCTCGACACGGCAGCGGGAGTGGCCAGCCTGATCAAGACCGTGCAGGCCCTGCGTCACCGCCGTCTTCCGCCACTGGCGAATCATCGAGCACCCAGCCCGTTGCTCGGGATCGCGACGACTCCGTTCGTCCTGTCGGGCGAGGCGTCGCCCTGGGAACCGGACGGTCCGCGTCGAGCCGGGATCAGCTCGCTCGGTGTGGGCGGGACGAACGCGCACGTCGTGGTCGAGGAGGCGCCGGCGATGCCCGCATCCCCCCGTGCGCGTGACGAACAGGTCCTCTGCGTGTCCGCGCGGACCGAGCAGGCCGTCGACGACACGTGCGCGCGGCTCGCCGCAGCCCTCGACACCGGTGAGGTCGCGCTCGGCGACGCCGCGTTCACGCTCGCCACGGGGCGCCGTGCGATGGCCCATCGTCGCGTGATCGTCGCGACCGACGCTGCTCATGCCGTCTCCCAGCTCCGTTCACCCGACCGCAGCCGCGGGTACCGGGGCGTCGCGGAGAGCACCGATCGTGACGTCGCATTCCTCTTTCCAGGGGGCGGAGCGCAATACGCGGGGATGGCGGCGGGGCTGGACGACCGGTTCGAGGTGTTCCACGCCACGATCGCCGCGGGCACCGACCTCGTCCGACAGATCACAGGTGTCGATCTGCGTCCCTGTTTCTCGGCCGATGCCGACCCCGTGTTCATGCAGCGGGCCGACGTCTCGCTGCCGGCGGTGTTCCTCACCGAGATCGCATTGGCACGTCAGTGGATGGAATGGGGCATCGTCCCGCGGGCGCTCGTGGGGCACAGTCTCGGCGAATACGCCGCCGCGCACCTGTCCGGTGTGTTCTCCCTCGAGGACGCCATCCGCGTGGTCGCGACGCGGGCCCAGTTGATGAGCCGTGCGGGCGGCAGCGACACCGCGATGTTGAGCGTGTCGTCCTCTCCGGAGACGGTGGCCGAGTCGTTGCCCGCATCGCTGTCGATCGCCGTGGTCAACACCCCGAACGATTGCGTCGTGTCGGGCAGCGCATCGGAGATCGAGGTCTTCGCGGCGCAGATGACCTGCCACGGCATCGACAACGCCGTGCTCCCGCTGGCACTGGCCGCCCACTCCCACCTGCTCGATCCCATCCTCGACGACTTCGGTCAGTTCATGGAAACGGTCGGATTCGGAGAACCCACGATCCCGTACGTCTCGAATCTCACCGGCACGTGGGCCTCACGGGAAGACGCCACGTCGCCGGAATACTGGGTGCGCCACCTGCGCGGAACCGTGCAGTTCGCCGACTGCTTGGCGACGGTCCTCGCGTCGCGTGCAACGGTGATGACCGAGCTGGGGCCGGGGCAGACGTTGTCGAGCTTCGCCCGACGGATGCCCGAACCGCCACCGGTGGCCATCCCCGTGCTCCGTCATCCGAAGGACCCGATCGACGACACCGCCCACGCGATCGGGGCCTTCGCCCGACTGTGGGCGCACGGCGTGCCCTGTGACCCGTCCCGGGTCATCGGCAGCCCCGCCCGTCGGATCCGGCTCCCCGCGACGGCATTCGATCGCCAGCGGTGCTGGATCGAGCCGGGCTCGTCGGGGGCGACGACCGGAATCGTCGGAACCGGACCGTCGGGGGCCCGTGACGAGGGGGCGTCCCTGGAACGCGTCGCGGACCGCGCCGACTGGGGCTGGGTGACCGAGTTCCTCGACGCTCCGCCCGCCACGACGCCCACGCAGCCGACCGGTCCCTGGCTGGTCATCGGAACACCCACCGACGAGCGTGTCTGCGACATCCTGGCAGCGCTGCGGGCGCGAGGCGAGACAGCCGAGACGCGTCCCCGGTTCGATCCGGACGAGCTGGACGCGGCCCGTGCCGTGTGCATCGTTGCCCCACGATCGGCGGGTCGGCCGGTCGAGGAGGCCTTCGACTCCGCACTGCAGGCACTGCTCGTCGACACGGGCTCGGCACTGCGATCGCTGGCCGCGGAGCGCGACTCGGGCCGCCTCGTCGTGCTCGCGGACGGCGCGCTCCGAACCGATGCGGCATCACCGCATCCGGAGCGGGCCCTCGCCCTCGGTCCGGTTCTCGCCGGCGCGCGTGAGTACCCCCACATCGAGACGCTCCTGATCGATTCCGGAGGAATGACGGCAAACCCCGATCTCGTCGGTGAGATCGTCGGCGGCGTGGGTCCGGTGGTTGCGCTGCGTGGCTCGCGCCGGCTGCGTCGCGAGCTGCGACGACAGGAGCTCGAGCCGAGCCGAACGACCGCGTTCCGAGAGGGCGGCGTCTACGTCGTGACAGGCGGACTCGGCCAGATCGGATTCGCGATCGCCGACCACCTCGCATCGCAGGTCGGTGCCGACCTGGCCGTCATCACCAGCTCGCCGCTCCCGGATCCGTCTGTACGGGAGGCGTATCTGGTCGAACACGGCTCGGGAGATCCGACGGTGCGACGGCTCCGCCGGCTCGCGCAGCTCGCCTCGTACGGGCGGCGCGTTCACGTGGTGGTGGCTGATCTGTCCGACCCGGTCGCGACCCGCGACGCGTTGGACGACGTGCACGACGCGCTCGGACCCGTGGACGGCGTGATCCATGCCGCCGGGCGGCTGCAGGACAGGTTGCTGGAATTCGTCGAGTCCGATGACCACGAGGCGGTCGTCGGCGTCAAGGCGCGCGCCGCTGTCGTCCTCGCCGATGAACTCGAGCGACGCGGCGCGGATCGTCTGGTGCTCGTCTCGTCGACATCGACCGTTCTCGCTCCCGCGGGTCAGAGCAGCTACGTGGCGGCCAACGCCGTGCTCGATGCGCTCGCCGGACGCCACGGACGACTCGAGGTGACGACCGTCGGCTTCGGGGTCTGGGGAGGCGGCGGCATGGCGGTCGACGCAGCGCGTCGAGAGGTGATGGGCGTCGGGCGGGGTGAGTCGATCGCCCATCCGGTCTTCCACGAGTGGATCGACGACGAGGCAGGCGGCCTCCACTACATCGGTCTGCTCGACGCGACGCGCGACTGGGTGGTCGACGAACATCGCGCCGATCCGGGGACGGCCGTGCTGCCCGGCACCGGTCACCTCGACCTGATGATCGCCGCTCTCTCCCTGGCCGGGCTCCCGCGTGCCCTCGAGAAGGTGATGCTCCTCGTCCCGCTGGTGGTCGACGACCGCTCGCCGGTCACGATCCGGGTCTCGATCGACCCACCGACCGAGACCGGTCGCCGGGCCGTGCGGGTCGAGAGTGACCTCGGATCCGGTGCCGGCTGGACGACGCACTCCGAAGCGGAGAGCATCCCCGAGCCGTCGCCTCTCGAACCACTCGAGCTCGCATCCGTCGAGAACGACATCGACCCGCTCGCGCGCCCGCGACGCCATCTCCGGTTGGGGCCGAGGTGGGATGTGCTCACGGCGGCGACTCGCCGAAACGGAACGGTCGTCGGCGAGATGCAGCTGCCTTCGGCCCTCGCGGCGGACGAGACACGCTGGTGGGTGCACCCCGGTCTGGCCGACGCCGCGACCGCTTGCGCGGCGGCGATCGATCAACGCGACCAGGACGTGCTGTTCGTCCCGGTGTCCTACGAATCGGTCGTGTCGTACGGCCCCCTCGGCGGCCCGCTGTTCGTGTCGGCCTCGCGTTCGTCCGGCTCCACTGCGGACGTGCTGGTGGCAGACGTGCGGATCTGCGACGCGACCGGTGCGGTGTTGACCGCCATCGACGGTCTGCAACTCCGCGCTGTCACCGAGTTCGATCACCTGCTCCAGACGGAGCAGATCGCGTCCGAGGCCTCGTCGCTGCCTGCGCTGCTGTCGGCGGCGATCGATCACGGAATCCGTCCCGCGGAGGGTGTCGACGTGCTCGAGCGGGTTCTCGGGAGCTCGGCGCACCACGTTCTCGTGTCGAGCCTCGACCTCGTCGAGGTCGAGCGCCTCGACGAGTCGCGAGCGGCTCCACCCGACGACCGGGTGCAGCCGGCAACGGGCGAGCAGGGACTCCTCGCGACGGTCGTCTCGGCGTTCGAGGACCTGCTCGGACTGACGACCGTGCCCCCCGACGGTGACTTCTTCGAGCTCGGAGGCCACTCGCTGATCGCCATCAGGCTGCTGACCCGTCTACGAAGCGCAACCGGGGTGCGGCTCCAGTTGTCCGCCCTGTTCGAGGTGCCGACGCCGGCGGGGTTGGTCGGTCGGCTGCTCGAGGAGGACCCGTCACTCGCCGACCGCGCGGGCGAGGAGGGCTCACCGCCGCCCGCCGGTGCCCCGGAGCGTACGAAGCTGCATCCGTCGCTCGTCGCCGTCCGCGGCCAGGGCCGGCGACCGCCACTGTTCGTCGTGCACGGCGCCGGAGGCAACGTCCTCAATCTCTGGGGTGTTGCTCGTCATCTGCCGGCGGATCGACCGGTGTACGGGATCCAGGCGGCGGGGATCGACGGGGAGTCGGATCCCGATCCGACGATCGAGGCAATGGCGTTGCGCTACGTCGAGGCGGTCCGATCCGTCCAACCCCGCGGGCCGTACCTGCTCGGCGGCTACTCGGGTGGCGGTGTCATCGCGCTCGAGATGTCCAAGACCTTGCAGGCCGGCGGCGACGAGGTCCCGCTCGTGGTGCTGCTGGACACGGTCCCGCGGAACATCGACCGACCACCCGCACTTCGTCGCTACCGCAACGCGGTCGCCCATGCGATGCGCCACGGCCCCCGCTCGGTGAGCCCGTACGTCAGATACTCGCTCGGCCTGCGGTTCGGCCTGATCCCCCACGACATCGAGGGCCTCGGGCTGGGCTTCGGCGACACGAGTGAACACGGCGTCGTCAATCTGGCTGCTCACTTCGAGAACCTGATCAACCGACATTCGTTCACGACCTACGACGTCGACGTGGTGATCGCCAGGGCCGAGAAGGTGTGCCCTGCCTGGCCGTGGCACTACGGCTGGAAGAAGCGCGTGCTCGGCCGGATCGACACCTTCGTGTCGCCCGGCAACCATTTCGAGATGTTCACCAGCGAGAACGCACCGGTGCTCGCCGAGCAGTTGAATCCGTACCTCGAGGCCGCGGACCGCAGGTGATCGCGCCGGCTCACGGTGGTCCCCCGCGACGAACGCGTGGTCGATGCGAACCCCACCGCCCCCAGTGCGTGACCTCCTCGACCGGCCGACGGCGCGGCGTGGAGAAGGCGGACGCCGGATAGCCGAGCGGTACCAGCGCCACGGTCGCGGCGTCGTCCGGCAACCCGAGCATCCGACCGATCGCATCCTCGCTCCGACGGTGGAGCATCGTGAGCGTGCTGCCGATGCCGTGCTTGCGGGCTGCGAGCATGAGGTTCTGAACGGCTCCGTACACGTCGGCGCCGTCCACGAGGTCCGGCTCTCCGGTGACCCCGCGTTGGACGACGATGATCCACACGGGTGCGTGTTGCAGATTGTTCGCCAGATGGTCACCCGAGGCGCGGTTGAGGTCGGCGTCGACGTCCGGCGTCTCGGCGGTGGAGAAACGCGACAACAGGTCGGGAACCACGCCGTCGACGAACTTGCGGAGTCGCGCCCTCGGACCGTCCTCGAGTGACTTCCAGGCGTCGAGATACCATCCGGCGATCTCGGATTTCACCGTCGGATCGGTGACGACGATCCAACCCCATCGTTGGGCATTGCCGCTCGACGGACCGCGGATGGCGGCGTCGAGAATGTCCCAGACGATCCACTCCGGAATCGGGTCCGTGAGCAGACGGCGCATCGACCTCGTCGTGAAGATGGCGTCGACGACATCCAGACAACCTGTCTGTGTCGTCCGCCCCTCGAGATGATCGTCGTCCAGTTCCATCGCCCGCCTGCGTCCGGTTGCCTGTGACCATCCGAGAATAGCACCGATGATCGGCCCGGTGATCGGTCGGCCGGTGCTAGCGTGCGCGCCCGTGGTCACCACGTCGCGGGCGGTCGAAGCGGTTCGGCGGGAGGCCGGGGGCGCGGGCCCGGTGCTCCAGCTGGCACAGCTGATCACGCGCGTGCTCCCGGACCACGCCGGAAGTCGTGTCCGCGTCTCGGTTCTGCGTGCCGCGGGTGTCTCGATCGGCCGGGACACGCTGATCGGCGGCGGGTTCACGATCGTCGGTGGGGAGCGTCCCGAGCGACGGTTCTCGATCGGAGAGCGAGGTTGGATCAACTCCGGCTGCTACTTCGACGTGGGTGCGTCGATCGAGATCGGCGACGATGTCGCGATCGGACAGTACGCGCTCGTTCTGACCACGACGCACGAGTTGGGTGAGTCGACGCGACGAGCCGGCGACCACGTGTTCGAGCCCGTCCGGATCGAGAGCGGGGTGTGGATCGGTGCACGCGCCACGATCCTGCCCGGGGTGACCGTCGGAGCCGGGGCGATCGTCGCGGCCGGAGCGGTGGTGTGCGACGACGTGCCGCCCGACACGATCGTGGGAGGCGTGCCGGCCCGACTGATCCGCGAACTGGGCGCACACGGTCACGACGTGCCCCGTCGTGTCGGACGTGTCCGCTGAGGATCGACTCGGGGAACGTCGTCGCGATCGACGTCGCACGGCTCCTGCGCTTCGACCTCACGAGCGGCTGACACTCCGGCACCGGCACGGCCGCCGCGGGTAGGCTCGCAGTGTGGTTGACCGAGGCGGTTCCGGAAGTTGCCGAGTCGTGCCGGCCCGTCGGGTTCCCGGCATCTTCGATGACGGGTCGACCGGCTGAGTCGTTCCGCCGTGGTCGACCGGTGCGAACAGCACCGACCGGCGCATGAGCGTCGTTCGTCGCAACATCGCCTACCTGCTCCTCTCGCAGGGGGCGACCTGGGTCGTCTCGATCCTGCTGCTCGTCGTCGTCCCGGGCGAACTCGGCGAGGCCGATTTCGGCGAGGTCTCGTTCGCGTTCGTCTACGTCTCGTTCTTCGAATTGATCGCGATCTTCGGAGCGGGGGAGTACGTCACCAAGTCCATCGCCCGGAACGATCAGCACGTCGGTCGGTACGTCTGGAACACCGCGCTCCTGAAGCTCGCGGTGTCCATCGCGCTCGGGGCGGTCGCGTTGGGTCTGGGCGTGGTGCTGGGATTCAGCGACGAGCGGATGGCTCTGGTCTCGGTCTACATCCTGGGAATGCTGATCAATGTCGTCGGAAACGCACTGGTGGGTGGTCTGACCGGGTTGCAGCGGATGGGTCCGCTGGCGTTCTGGAACGCGGTGCGTGCCTACGTCGGCGCCTTCGGCGGCGTCGCCGTCCTGCTCGCCACCGGCGAGGTGGTCCTGTATGCCTTGGTCTTCGCGCTGGCCGGCTTGATCCCGCTCGTCGCCAACGCGTTCGAACTCCGCCACGAACTCAGGTCTGCGGGACGTTCGGTCGACCTCTCCGTCTGGAAGGAGGTCCAGCGCGGCGGCTGGCCGTTCTTCGTCCTCAGTGCGCTGACGGTCCTGTACGGCACGATCGACATCCCGATGATCGAATGGTTCACGGGCAGTGAGACGGTCGGCGCGTACACCGTCGCCTACCGATGGGTCAGCATGCCCGCGTTCTTCGCCGTCGCGATCGCGACCGCTGCGTTTCCGGCGCTGTCGGCGGAGGGCCTCGTGCTCGGAGACCGGTTCTCGTCGATGGCGAATCGTGCCATGCATCTGATCGTGTTCTTCGCCACCCCTGCCGCGGTGGGGATCGCTCTGGTCGCCGACGACTTCGTCCGCCTGCTCTACGGCGACGAGTTCGGCGATTCGGTCCCGCTGATCCGGCTCCTCGCCCTGCACATCCCGATCGTCGGACTCGACGTGATCCTGGGCACGGTTGCCGTTGCCTCGGACCGACAACGACGCTGGGTGGTGTTCAGCATCATGGCGGCGCTCTTCAATCCGCTCACCAACCTGTTCATGATCCCGCTCACCGACGACTGGTTCGGCAACGGTGCGATCGGTGCGGCGTTCACGACGGTGCTCACCGAGTTCATCCTGATGTTCGGTGGCCTGTCGATTCGACCCGAAGGCGTCTTCGACACTCCGACGCGGCGGGTCGTCGTGCGGGTCGTGCTCGCGAGCGCCTTGATGGCGCTGCCCGTGCTGATCGTCTCGTCGGGCCCCCTCGCGTTGCAGATCGCGATCGGCGCGGTCGCGTACCTGGTGTTCAGTCGGCTGCTCGGCACGATCCCACTCGACGAACTCCTGAGGCTGCGGCGCCGCTCCGAACCCGACGCCACCGGCCCGCCTTCGAACGTCGAAGCCTGATCAGGCCCTTCTGCACCGTGGGGGAGCGGTCGATCGCCCCGGTATCCTTCCCGCCATGGCGGTTGTTTCGGAGAGTTGCGCGGTCGACGGCCGCGCCGAGTCGCGACGACGTGCCAGTCCGTGGCGGCCCGTCGACCGGCCGCCAACCTTCGAACCGGTCTGAGCAGACCACTGGAGTTCTCGTGTCCGACCCATCAGCACCACCGGCGCCGACCGTCGACGCCGTCATCTGCACCCGCAATCGAGCCGACAAGATCGCCTTCGCAGTCGAGAGCGTGCTCGCCTGCGATCACCCGGACTTCAGGCTCACCGTGATCGACCAGAGCACCGACGGGGCCACCCGCGAAGCGCTGGAACCGATCCTCGATCGCGATCCCCGACTCGTGTACCACCACTCCGAGCAGGCCGGCCTGTCGCGGGCCTACAACACGGCGGTTTCGCTCACGTCGAGTGATTTCCTGGCGTTCACCGATGACGACTGCATCGTCCCGTCCGACTGGATCTCGACGATCGCGACCGCATTCGAGCAGGACGACGAGGTCGACCTCATCTACGGGCAGGTCCTCCCGCTCGAACGGGTCGCCGACGACACCAAGTTGATCCCGTGGCTCCCGATCGAGAAACCGGAACGAATGGGTCCGGGGACCAAGTTCAGGGTCTTCGGGATGGGTGCCAACTTCGCCGCCCGGAGGCGGCTGTTCGAGCGGATCGGTCCCTTCGACGAGATCCTCGGAGGTGGCGGGCCACTGCGTTCGGCGCAGGACTACGACATGGCCTACCGGACATGGCGCGGGGGGAGCGTGATCGCGCTGCGACCGGAAGTGCAGATCCGCCACGACGGCCGCCGGGAGGAAGAGGACTGGCCGTCGTTGAACCTGGCCTACGGCGTCGGCGATGGAGCGTTCTACTCCAAGCACGTCCGCTGCCGCGACGGCTACGCGACGTGGATGTTCACGCGCTACTACGCCACCGAACTCACCCGGTACGGCGCCAAATGGGTGCTGCGTCGCCGACCGAAGAACTGGCCGTACCTGCGCGGCATCGCCACCGGCGTCATGGAGGGTCGCAAGTTCGACGTCGATCGTTCGACCCGGCTCTACGTCGCCAAGTGAGATTCACCGTCGGACGGGAGCGCATGTACCGCCGGTGAGGCATGGTCCCCCTGAACGACCCCGAGTCTCCATCGTCGTTCCGGTCTTCAACCGAGCGGAGATGATGGTCGCGACGATCGAGAGTGTCATCGCGCAGGAGTTCGAATCCTGGGAACTGGTGATCGTCGACGACGGCTCCACCGACGCTTCATCGGCTGTCGCTGTGCGGCTGGCATCGCGGGACGACCGGATCATCGCTGCGAGCTTCCCCAACGGCGGCGTCGCAACGGCGCGCAATCGAGGTTTCGCGCTCACCGATGCGGGAACGGAGTTCGTGGCGTTCCTCGACAGCGACGACGTGTGGTTCCCCGACACCCTTCGCGTGCTGGTCGCGGCGCTGGATCGGCACCCCCGACACGTCGCGGCCCACGGCCTCCCGGTGTGCATCGACTCCGAGGGTCGGCGCGTCCTCGGCGACGACACTCCGGGAGATCAAGCGTCGACGGCTGGCCTGGTCGGCGGGTGGCACCGTTCCGATCGATGCGACCGCGCCGACCGAATTCGGATCGTTCCTGCTCGAGAACTGGTGCGTTTCCCCCGGCACGAGCCTCATTCGGCGCGACGCGCTCGAGCGGGTCGGTCCGTTCGATCGTGCGGTCGCGCCGGCCGACGACTGGGACCTGAACATTCGACTGTCCCGTCTCGGACCGTTCGGGTTCGTGGATCGGCCGGTGCTGGAGTGGCGCAGGCACGACGCGACGCTCACCAACACATCGTCACGGTGGCGAGACTCCTACCTCGCGACGCTGGCGAAATCGGTGTGGGACCCGGCGAACACGGCCGACCAGCGGCGACTCGCGTCGAGCTGCTTTCGTCACGGTCGGGCCGAGGCCGCCAGGGACACCCTCGACCTCGTTCTCGCGGGGAGAGGACGCGACGCCGGTTCCTCGGCGGTACACGCCGTTCTGGGCTGGTGGCACCATGTCCGAGCCGCTCGGCGCCGACGTGGACGGACGGACTCCGTCCCGAGTGAGCGCCGGCCCTGACGGTGGTTGCACCGGTGTGTGGGGGTGTGGTCAGGTGGAGGGTCGGGTGAGGAGGATCCAGTCGTTGTCGCCGGTGTTGTTGGGGCCGGGGTGTTGAACGACTCGGTTGGTGGTGGCGGCTTCGTCGGGGGTGATGGTGGTGGTGGTGCCGGTGGTGGGGTCGTACCAGTGCAGCGAGACGCGGGGGGCGATTCGTGTGGTGTCGATGGTGATGTTGCGGGCGGCGGGGAGGTAGACGAAGCCGGTTTGGTTGCCGAGGCGGGCGGCGGCTCGGTCGGCGCCGTTGCCGGTGCCGTCGACGAGGAATCGGTTGGTGGTGTCGGGGCGCATCGATGGCCAGGGGAGGGTGGCGACGAGTTCGGCGAAGCGTTGGGTGTCCGCAGCGTGTTGGTCCGCGGGTTTGCGGTCGGGTCCCGAGGTCCTGCTGGTGTCCTCGAGTGTTCGTGGCCAGTCGGCGCGGCCCCATGAGGAGCAGCCGACGCCTTGGGGGTCTTGTTCGAAGTGCCAGCGCAGGCAGTTGCCGGGGATGATTCCGCTGTAGCCGTTGGCGAACGACACGTAGAGCTCGCGGCGTCCGTAGAGGCGGGACCAGCCGGTGTCGGGCCAGCGTGCGCCTTCGTAGGCGGGTTCGGCGTAGATCAACGGTTTCGATGTGGAGTCCCAGACGTCGAGGAGGGCGAGGTCGGCGGAGTCGTTTTCGTAGACGGCTTCGAAGTCCAACCAGTTCGGGTTCCACATCGCGGACGAGTAGTTGTCGGGGCCGGTCATCACCGTCATCACTTTCGACGGGTCCCGACTGCGGATCCCGTCGGCCAGGGCGGCGTAGCGTTCGCCGAGGGTGCTGTTCGGGTCGAAGTTGCGGTCACCGCCGATCTGGTAGGCGATGTTGATGCGGTTCTTGTAGCGGTTGCCGACGTACTCGCCGAAGCTCCGCATCTGTTGGTTGGTGGCCGCGACCATCTGGGCGCCCACGCCGTGTTGGTCGATGTAGCCGGCGTAGACGGGATTGGCGATCGCGGTCAGTCCGCGGTTTTCCATTTCGGCGATCACCCAGTCGAGGTGGCTCCAGTAGGCCTCGTTCGGTGGTGAGGAGAACATCGCGCCCTGGAACGGGGTGCCGGCTGAGGGTTCAG
This sequence comes from Ilumatobacteraceae bacterium, assembly GCA_963824025.1. Taxonomy (GTDB): domain Bacteria; phylum Actinomycetota; class Acidimicrobiia; order Acidimicrobiales; family Ilumatobacteraceae; genus Ilumatobacter_A. The sequence continues at coordinate 668,863 of CAWGNY010000008.1, read as the reverse complement.
CGGCCGCGGGAGGGTTGGAGGAGAAGCCGTTCTCGATCATGTTGAACAGCACGCCGTTGTGTTTGCGCTGCACCAACAAGTCGAGGTACTGGCTGATCTCGCCGCGGTCGAGCGCACCGATCAGGGACCATCCGGCATCGGCGACGAGATACAACGAATCGCCCTCCTGATCCACCAGACTCCGCGACGACACCCCCGTCACGAACCGCGGACTCCCATCACCGGGCGGAGGCGGAGGCGGATCACCCTCGGACGCGACGGTGGTCGACGGCACGTCCTCGACGTCACCGGAGGAGATCGGCTCGGGCACCGATGACGACACGTCGGTCCGATCCGCGTCGTCCGTCGCCGTCGTGGTCGGGTCTGCGGGGACGGAGTCGCTCGGTGCCGTCGGTGCCACCGACGGCACCTCGTCGAGTTGGAGCGAGCCTCCCTCGTCGGCGGTGGCCAATCGGAGAGCGACGCCGCCGACGACGAGAGCCGCCACCAGCGCAGAGATCGCGGCGACCCTGCTCATCGCGTCGTCCGGAAGCTCGTGTCGCGGTCCGAGAACACCCGGAGCGGCCGCACGTCACGCCACGCCGTCGGGAAGGGTCGCGAAACGGCGATACAACCCGGTGTACTCGTCGACCATGTGGTCGATCGAATAGTTGCGAGCGCACTCGATGCCCCGTGCGCTGAGGCGCTCGCGCAGAGCCGGATCTGCGAGCAAACGTCGCAGTCCGGCGGTACCGGTCTCGATGTCGCCGACATCGAAGGTCAGCGAGTTCTCGCCGTCGACGAGCACCTCGGTGTTGCCGGGGCAGTTCGTCGACAACACCGGACAGCCTGCGGCAAGGGCCTCGAGGACCGCGACGCTGAAGTTCTCGCGCTCGGTCGGAAGAATCCACACCGTTGCCGCGGCGAGCCAGTCGGCGATGTCCGTGCGGAATCCGACCTGATGGATGCGGTCGGTCAGGCCGAGGTCGGCGGCCACGGCCGTCACCGCATCGGACTCCGTGCCGATCCCGACGAAGACCAACTGCGCGGTGGGGAACTCCTCGGCGACACCGGCGAGCATCCGGACGGCGTCGGTCGGCCTCTTCTGCGGATCCATCCGCGACGTGAACACGACCACTGGATCATCGGGTCCGAGACCGAGTTCGGCCCGCGTGCGGGCGCCATCACCGGTGGCGATCGCCGTGGTGTCGATGGCATTGCGGATCGTGAACACCTGCTCGTCGGGGATCCCACACCTCCGCTGGAAGTCCGACCCGTGTCGGCTGGGAGAAACGACGGCGTGGAGCCACCGGCGGGCCGCATGGGACCACGACTTGCCGCGGTGCGACCGTGGCTCGATCGTCTCGTAGGGACTCTGCATGGTGGCGAAGCCCCGCCCGGTTCCCGAGACCGCCAGAGCGAGCATGAGCGTGCGCGGGAGACAGGAGTTGCCGGTGTGGAAGTGGATCACGGGCTCACCCAGTGACCGGGCCAGCCGGATCATCTTCCAGAGGTTCTGATTCGGGCCGGCGGGATCTGAACGCATCAGGTCGGATCGCACGCACTCGATGCCGATTTCGTCGCACTGTTCGGCGAACTCGATCGACGTGTCGACCTCCGGAACCACGATCCGGACGTGTGCCCCGCGGCGCTGCATACCGGCGGCGAGGTGCAACATCTGAACGGCGTCTCCGCCGTGACCCGTCAGGAATCCGACGTAGACGACATCGTGAGCGGGGGTACCACGGCGGTTCATGCGGCAACCGGGCACGGTCTCGGCGCGTCGAACCGATGAAGTGGGTCGTACAACCGGATCAGAGACATGTCCTGGAACCTCGCAGCCGCTCGAATGCGTGTCGGCTCCGAAGGTAGCAGTGTTCCCGGTGGCCCGACCGAAACATCAGGTCCGACCGCCTCTCGCGGACTCGAACGGCGCTGCCCGGGCGACTGCTCGGAACCCCGGGATCGGCGCTCGGCACGAACCCGGCCACGGCGGCTCGAGTGGCCGATGACCGGCGGGACATTTCGCCGCCCGAAGCCGTTGTGAAATGATCAAGATCGCGCGGGTCGGCGTCGATGAACGTGTTGATCCAACGTGCCGATGTACCCATGACCTACGCTCTCTCCCATCTTCGCCGAGCCGTCGGCACCGCGCTCGGCCCGGTGGCGATCGGCCTCGTCGGCGTCGCGACCGTTCCCGCCGCGTATCTCGGGGTGATCACCGCGGCGGCGTCCGGTGATCGTCGTTCGGGACGGCCGCGGCCTCCGGATCACGACGGGGCGACCCGATTCGCCGTTCTGGTCCCCGCGCACGACGAGTCGCGCGTCATCGGGGCAACCGTTGCGGCGTTGGTCGGGCAGCGATACCCCACGGATCGATTCTCGGTCAACGTTGTCGCTGACAACTGCTCTGACGACACCGCGGTGCTCGCTCGCTCGAACGGGGCGAGGGTTCTCGAGCGACACGATCCGGACGATCCGGGGAAGGGGCCCGCGCTCAACTGGCTCGCGGATGCGATCGGCCTCGAGAACGTCGACGCCGTGGTCGTCGTCGATGCCGACACCCGCGCCGATCCGTTCATGTTGGCGGCTCTGGATCGGGAGTTCGCGGCCGGCGCGCAGGTGGTCCAGGGGGAGTACGGCGTGCTCGAACCCGAATCGAGTTCGGCGGTGGCGCTCCGATTCGCGGCGCTCGCCTGTCGGCACCACTTGCGTCCGCTCGGACGGACTCGACTCGGTGCTTCGTGTGGTCTGTACGGCAATGGAATGGCCTTCCGGGCCGAACTGATGGAGCGCCGTGCCTGGTCGAATCATCTGGTCGAGGATGCCGAGTTCCAGCTCGATCTGCTGCTCGAAGGTGTCGCGGTCACGTACTGTCCGGATGCCCGGCTCGTCGCCGAGATGCCATCGAGCTTCGAAGGGGCGGTGAGCCAGCACCAGCGGTGGGAACTCGGCCGGGCGCAGCTCCTGCGACGCTTTGCGCCCGACCTGGTGCGCGCGACGGTCACGCGCCGAGGGCGGGACGGTCGCCGCGTCGCGCTCCCGCGGCGGGCGTACGCCGACGCACTGCTCGATCTCGTGGTGCCCCCGCTCTCGCTGTTGGTGACGCTCCAGATCGCGTCGATCGCCGTTTCCGGCGTGCGCTGTGCGGTCGTCCCTCACCGGCGTTCGAGGCGGTTGCCGGTGACGGCAACGCTGTCACTCGTCGTGACCGTCGCGCACGTCCTGGTCGCGCTCCGCCTCGTCGACGCGCCGCGGTCGGTGTGGAGGTCCCTGTCGGGGGCTCCGCGTCTGATGATGTGGAAGCTCGGACTCCTCGCCGGGATCGCACGACGACCCGATTCCGTCGCGTGGCAGCGGACCGAACGCAACGCCGATGCGGTGGCCGATGTCGCCGGGTCGGCGGCACCGGTGCACGGGCGTCCGACCCCGGTTCCCGCCGATGTCGCCGGAGGACGGCGATGAGTTCGGTCATCCTGGGTGTACCGCTCGATGATGTCACCGAGTCGGGCGCGCTCGACGTCATCCACGCGCTCGTGATCGACGGTCGCGAGACCGGTCGGTCGCACCAGGTCACCACGGTCAATGTGGATTTCGTGGTGAACGCCACGCGCCGACCGGAGCTGCTGCCGATCCTGCAGCGGAGTTCGCTCAACGTGGCCGACGGGGCACCGCTCGTCTGGCTCTCGTCGGTGTTCGGCGAGAAGGTCTCCGAACGAGTCGCCGGTGCCGATCTGTTCAAGGCGTTCGCGGCGGCGTCGGTCGATCGCGGCTGGCGGATCCACGTGCTCGGCGGCGCGCCCGGTGTCGGTGACCGCGCACTCGAGATCCTGCTCGGCACGTACCCCGGTGCCCAGATCACGGTGGATCCGGGGCCGGTGTTCGACGACCCGCGCGATGTGCCGAGTGAGGTGCTCGACGACATCGTCGCCCGAGCTCCCGACGTCCTGTGCGTGGCGCTCGGAAACCCCAAGCAGGAGTTGTTCATCGACGCCCATCGCGAGAGATTGGGGTGCCCGGTCATGATCGGCGTCGGAGGGTCGATGGACATGCTGGTGGGCGACCGGCGGCGTGCGCCGCGCTGGATGCAGCAGATGGGAGCGGAGTGGATCTTCCGAGCCGTGCAGGAGCCGAGGCGGCTCGGACCTCGCTATCTCTCCGACCTTCGAGCCTTCGTTCCGGCGATCGCCCGACAGACGCGGCACATCCGTTACTTCGCTGAGCACGGACGGGACATCGAGATCAGACGGCGCGGTGATGCGGTGATCGCATCACCGGTGCGGTCGCTGCGGCTCGCGGGCGGCGACGGGGTGATCGTGCCGAGGTCTCCCGAGTGGGCCGACCTCCTCGTCTGTGACCGACCGGTGCACATCGACCTGGCGGGATGCGATTCGCTCACACCGTCGGGGCACGGGGCCGTCTGCGCGCTGGTTCGACTCGCCGGCCGCTTCGGCCAGACCCTCACGGTCGTGGGCTGGAGCGATTCACTGCGGGCGTGCTTCGATCGATACGGAACCGGCGACTGGATCGATGGCGTGATCGGCGCCACGCGGGCGGCGGAGGACGAATCGATCCCGGAACCCGACCCCACGACCCGACCCCCACACCCCGCGACGGCGATCGCCGAGAACGACGTCGTTCGGGGCACGGACGATGTCTGATCCTGCGCGCCCGGTGCTGCTCACCGTCTCCGGCACGATCCCGGAGGACCTCGACGAGTCGGTCGGCGAGGCCAGACGTCCGCGGGCCGACTACCGGGTGATGCAGGAACATTTCGATGCCGATCTCGTCGACGCGCCTGCGGCCGTCGCAGACGGCGGACGACTGGGGAGAGCGCTTCACCGGATCGGCGGCGCCGGCCTCGTGCTGGCCTGGTTCTGCTTTCGACGGCGCAACGACTACGAGGTGATCGTCACCGACGGCGAGCAGGTCGGCATCCCGTTCGCGATCCTGTGCCGCGTCGCCGGACGAGGGACCGCCCGTCATCTGATGATCGTCCACATCCTCTCGGTGCCGAAGAAGGCGCGGCTCGTCCAGTGGACGCGAACAGCCGGCCTGATCGACCGGTACGTGGTGTACTGCTCCTGGCAGGCCCGGTTCATCGAGACCGAACTCGGTGTTCCCGCCGATCACGTCATCCTGTCGCCCTTCATGGTCGACACCGACTTCTTCGACCCCGCAGCAGTCGAGGCCACGCCACGCAGAATGATCTGCAGCGCCGGGCTCGAGCGTCGTGACTACCCGACGCTGATGGCGGCCGTCGCCGATCTCGATGTCGAGGTGGTGGTCGCCGCGGCGAGCCCGTGGTCGAGGCGCCCGGATTCGACCGGACGCGCCGACATCCCTGCGAACGTGAAGGTGGTGAGTCTCTCGCTGTTCGAGCTGCGTGAGCTCTACGCGGAATCCGCGCTCGTCGTGATGCCGCTCGAGCCGGTCGAGTTCCAGGCCGGAATCACCACGATCCTCGAAGCGATGGCGATGGCGCGACCGGTGGTGTGCACGCGTACGAGCGGACAGACCGACACCATCATCGAGGGCGTCACGGGTGAGTACGTCGCGCCGGGCGACGCCGCGGCCCTGAGAGAGTCGATCCGGGCGCTGCTCGACGACGTGGAGCGCCGACGCCGACTCGGCGAAGCGGCGCGGGCGTGGGCGATCGAACATGCCGACGTGACGTCCTACGCGGCGAACCTCGCAACTCACGTCGCTGCGCTGCGCTGAGCTGAGCGGTGGCGGCGACCGATCGTCGCCGTCCCGTCGCGGCGGTCCCCGGCCTGTCCGTGGGGCGGGTGGACGGTCAGCAGTCGATCGACAGCGACTCCGCCGTCGACCGGATCCGATCGACCTGCACGTCGGAGAGGCGGGTCTTCCAGCGCTCCGCCTGCTCGCTCGCCACGCGCCGGGTCACGTAGCCCGATTCGGGTCGGTCGTTCTCCGTCAGGGACGCCTGGACCTCGGGTCCGAAGGCCAGGTCCAGGCGCTCGAACATCGACCGGAATCCACCCGTGGGGTCGTTGCACAGATCCTCGTGTTGGACCACGAGCCAGTCCGGATGCCGTGCGGCCTCGATGTCGAGTGCCCGCGTCAGGGCTGTGTACGACCAGGCCTGGCGCACTTCGAGCGGCGCCGTGGCCGGTGGCGGCGGCGCACCCAGTGCTGCACCGATGCGCTGCTCCTGTTCGGCGTCCGCTCCGAGGTGTTGCGGGAGCCAGTCGAGTTCGAGCCAACTGGCGACCGCGTTCAACGGGTTGCGTCGGATCACGACGACCTGGGCGTCGGTGCGGGCCGCGACGAAACCGGCGCTCATCGGGCTGTGCACGGACTTGATGATGTGCAGGTCGGCGGGAGGCGGCGACACGGGACGGGCCGTGAGCCGCAGCGCGCGTTCGACCACCCGGGCGCGCCGAGACGGCGTCTGGAACAGCACGGCATTGCGAGTTGCGAGACTCGTCGAACGAAGTACCGCCCGAGCGGGCGCATCGACGATCGCGTGGCGACGCTCGGACGGAGTGAACGCCGCGGTCCACAGCGTGTCGTAGCGTCGAGCGGTGGCACCCGGGTCGAGCCGTGGGTATCGACCGAGCCCGGCCTTGGCGATGAGCGCGTACGGCTCGTGCGGGTCGCTGTCGGGTTCGTGCACCCGGTGGCTGCCCGGAACGGCGGCGAGGATCTCCGACACCCACGTCGAACCCGAACGCGGAGGTCCGAGCAGCAGGATCCGCCTCATGCTGTCGAGTGTAGGGTGAACTGCTTCGACCGCATCTGGTGCACCCCGTGACGGTGGAGCAGGTTCCGGTGCATGGATTCCCCCGAAGCTGATGTTAAGGTTTGATGACGGAATGAAACGAACCTGACATCTGTGCTTTCCCGAAGCAGTGGTGCTCGAGGCGGGCGACGGATTCCGCATCCCGACGATCGTCATGCTTCTCTCAAGTTTCTCCCACCCATCGACGATAGGAAACCCGTGCCGAACACTCGCGTGATGTCCCGACGTGGAACGTTGGTCGGTGCCGCGCTGATTCTCGGAACCATCGGATGGGCGGGTTCCGATCGCTCGCTGGCGCCGAGCGCTGCGCCTGCCGAGGCCGCGCCCGCCCGAGATCCGTGGCTCCGCCCGTTCAGTTCGACGTCGATCTGGAACATGCCGATCGGATCCGGGGCCCAGTACCGGGACGCACAGCTCCCGTATTCGGAGAACCAGGCGCTCGAGACCTCGTACCTGATGAAGACGAGATCATCGGATCCGCTCCGACCTGTGATGACCGTCGGGAACTGGCGCGACCGGTGCTCGGGGACGAGGTCGCAGGGAACCGAGATCCACCTCCCGGACGGCTGGCGACCGAAACCCGTCACGGAGAACGCCACGCCGAACAACCCCGGCGTCTTCCTCCAACCCGATGGTCGCACGCTGGTCAACGTCGGATCGATGGCCCGCTGCAGCGACACCGGTCCGCTGCATGCGAACCGTCCCGGCGATGCCAAGCACATCACCGATCTCTACGGCGACGGGATCGCCGGCGCGCACGGCGCCTCCCGACTCAGCCAACTCGGCGGAGCGATCCGACCTGGCGAGCTGTCCGGTTCCGATCCGATCCGTCACGCGCTCGACCTCCTCATCTGGTCCGAGTACCTGTACTGGGGCGGCGACAAGGAGTCGAGCTATCGCTGGCCCGCGTCGAGTTCGGATCGATATGCCGGACCCGATCGGTACCGGGGCTCGAACCCCGATCTCCGGATGGGCTCGCTGTTGGCGATTCCGCCCGGGGCGACGCCACAGAGCCTCGGCATCTCGACCGAGGTCGGTCGCAAGTTGTTCGACGCGCTGCAGAACTACGGTGCCTATGTCACCGACGACTCCGCCTGGAGGGCCAGCTACATCGGTGTCGACTCGAACGCGATCGGGACCTTTCCCTGGGGGCCGGGCGAGCAGAAGGACATGGCCCGAATGGTGGCCGAGCTGGCGGTGGTCACGAACAACGGGCCGAACTCGATCGGCGGTGGGGGCGTCCCACGTCGACCGCTGCTCCCGGAACTCGATGGCACCTTCACCCGGGGGAGCGACGTCTCGTTCCCGGGCGATTCCGGACCTCCCGGTCCGCCGCCCGAGCCGTCGGTCCCGGTTTCCGACCTGAACTCCGCCACGAGGGTCGCGCCGCCCCCGATCGTGCCGACCGAATCGCCGGGGTCGGGTGCACTCATCCTCTCCGATTCCTTCGACGCGTCGAGTCCGACCAGCCTTGCCGACCGCCGCAATCCTCGGTGGACGCTGTTCGGTGGCGTGATCGATGCCGACGCCGGTGTCGCACGTGTCCGATCGGCGCGTGGGTCGACCGTGGCCGCCGTCGACGCGGGAACGGCCGACGTGGTGATCTCGTCGTCGATCACGATGTCGCCGGGGCGTTCCGCTACGGGTGTCGCGCTCCGTGCTGCGGACCGCGACAACGCGATCACCGTGTCGATGGTGATCCGCGACGGACAGCCGCGTTTGTCACTGCACGCCGTCGAGTCGGGGAAGTACGCGCTGCTCGCGGACCGGACCGGGGTCGGCCTCGGGGCCGGTGCGACCCACGCCCTCCGGGTCACTGCCGTCGGACGGGACATCACCGTCGACCTCGACGGGGTGCGGGTGCTGCGCCACCGCCTCTCGAACGATCGTCAGGAACGATTTGCCGACAACACGAGGCATGGGCTCCGGATGATGCGGAGCTCCGTCGCCGACGACGGCCGATCGGTGTGGAACGACTTCGTCGTCAGCCGCCCGTAGCGGCGCCGGCACGCCCCGCGGGCCACCTGAACCAGACGTTGCGACCCCGGTAGGATCCCTGCGTGGAGCTCCGAGAATTCTTCTCCGGCAACTGGCGGGCGCTGATCCTGGTTCCAGCGGCGACGGCGATCGTCGCCGGCGTTCTGTTCGTGTCGTCGGCGGACGAGACGTACGAGTCGACTGCCGTCATCTCGATCACCGAGTACCTTCCCGGTGATTCGCCCGCCGCGGTGCGGGCGTCGATCGACGACTTCGACAGTGCGTTGGAGAGTCGTCAGGTCCGCGAGATCGTGGCCGCGAAAGCGCCGGCGGCCGAGACCTACCGCATCAGCGCCGACGCCGTCGGTGAGGGCGGCGATGTGCAGGTTCGTTTCGTGGCACCCAGCCGTGCCGGAGCCGAGGCCGCGCTCGACGCCGGGGTGCGAGAGGCGCTGACCCTCGTGTCGGAGTCGTTGGGTCGACAGAGTGGGCGGCGACTGGTGGCGGCAGACGGCGTGGCGAGCGACGCCGTCCTCGACCTCCAGGACATCGAGGCGGCCGCGGGTGCCGCCGACCTGGAGGCGGAACTCGCCCGCCGCAGCGGAGATCTCCTCGCGCTCCGCAACCAGATTGCCGCCGCTGCCGGCAATTCGATCGTCCAGGGCGCGTTGCGGTCGACTCTCGAGGAGAAACAGGCGGAGATCCAGGCCATCGAAGCACAGTTGCTCCCCTGGACGAACGCCCGGGCTCGTTTCGACCTCGCTGTCGCTGCCGGCGCGGACTCGTCGCTCGAACTGCGCCAGATCGAGACCAACGAATCGGACCTGCAGACCGACGACCTGCTGCAGTCGCTGCGCACACCTCAGGTGTCGAACGTGCCCGACCTCCTGCGCGTCGTGGTGGCGGCGACTGCGGTCACCGCCGGTGCGGTCGTGCTGATCGCGATGCTCCTCGGGTCGGACCGGCGTCGCCGGTTCGCCTCGACGGTCACACGGCACCCGGAGAGAACCCCCGGAATGGGCTGGTTCCGCCCCGACCCGATCGTCGGGGAGGCCTCGACGCCCGTCGATCGGGAGGACTGGGACGACTGGACGTCCGACGACGATGGAGAGTCGCGTGAGGTCCAGCCGTTCGACCGCGCCGGCGATGGCGACGAGGAAGTCGACGAGGAGGTCGAGGACGACGACGAGGACTACGACGACGAGTACGACGACGAGTACGACGACGACGACGATGAGGACGACGACGACGAGTACGACGACGATGACGACGATCTCCACACCGACAACCGGGCGGACGTGACTCGATCAGAGCGCTGATCGGAGCGCCACGTATGACGAACGAAACCCCTCCGGAGCGGCCGGCCTTCCTCCTCGGTGCGCCGAGATCGGGCACCAGCCTGGTGTACAAGGCGCTGTGCCTGCATCCGGAGGCTGCCTACATCTCACAGTGGGTGCAGCGCTACCCGCAGATCCCCGCGCTGGCCTGCCTCGACCGCATCGGTCGGCTCTCGCCTCGTCTCCAGCGACAGGTGTGGTTCCCGTCGGGCAACGCGTACGCCTACGGCCGCAGCCGGTCGATCGGTGAGCGGCTGTACCCGGCGCCGGCCGAAGGCGAGAGCGTGTTCACCCGCGCCGGAGTTTCGGTCGCGCTCGTCGAAGACACGCCTCCGGTCGGGTCCGAGATCGAACGCCTCCGGCGCGCATTCCGAACGATTCGGAGATGGAACGGTGGCGGCGTGTTGATCGTCAAGCGGATCGCGAACAATCGGCGAGTTCCCCTCCTCGATGCCGCGTTTCCCGAGGCCCGCTTCGTGGAGATCGTCCGTGACGGGCGGGCGGTTGCGCTGTCGATCTCGAAGGTCGACTGGTGGGGTCGTCGGCCGGTCTGGTGGCTGGGACGTTCGCCCGACGAATGGGCCGAGCGGGGCGGCGACCCACTCGAGTTGACCGCTCGGCACTGGATGGTCGAACTCGACACCCTCGAGAAGGCGGCGTCGGACCTCGCCCACGAGCGGTATCTGCAGGTCCGCTACGAGGACGTCGTCGACGACCCGATCGCCACCCTCAGAACCGTCGCGCGCTTCGTCGGGCTCGATCCCGATGACCGCGACTGGTTGAACCGTCTCGGGGCGCTCGACTTCCCGAACAAGAATCAGCAGTGGCGGGAGAGGCTCACCGACGTCGACATCGCGACGATCGAGTCGGTGCAGGGTGAGCGTCTGGCCGCCCATGGATACGACCTCCTGACTGCCGACAGGGACTGATGCGGGTCGTGGCGGCGTGGAGGTCGCGACACGCGACGCACAACACGGGCGAGGTGTCCGATCCGGTGCCGCCCGGCGACGCGCCCGACGACGTCGGCCCGGTCCCGAAGAAGCCCGGCGGGGCCCTCGCCGGCTCGTATCTGATCACGCTGGCCGGCAGCGTCGGAATGATCGTGCTGACGCTCTACACCGGCGTGGTGTCGGCGCGACTGCTGTCGCCCGACGGGCGGGGAGCCGTCGGTGCGATCGCGGGCTGGGTGATGGTCGTCACGGTGCTGAGCAGTTTCGGTGTCCGTGAGGGTTTGAGTTGGATCGAAGCGAAGTCCTCCGAACTCGCTCCGCAGGTGCTCACGATCTCGGTCGTCGCGACCTTCGCGACGAGCGCCCTCGGCGTCGCGGTCGCCGAGCTGCTGATCCCGTGGGGATTCGCCGCGCAGTCCGACGAGGTCGTCCGCTACGCACAGATCTTCATCCTGTGGGTCCTCCCGTACTCTGCGTGCTACGCGTTCACGACGCTGTTCGGGGCACGCCAGCGCTTCGGCGTCGTGACGGCGATGCGTGTCGGTCAGCCCCTGATCTATGCGATCGCGTTGACCGGGCTGTGGACGGCGGGTGAGGCGGATGTCGCCTCGGTCCTCGTCGCACAGGTCGTCAGCTTCGTGGTCCCGGCGCTGCTCGCGTTCTGGTCGCTGTACCGCGAGAGCGGGATGGCCCCGTTCGACGGGGAGATCGCCCGACGCAGCGCGGCATACGGCCTCAAGGCGTTCGGGAGCACCCTGGGATTCCTCGCCAACTCCCGACTGGACCTCATGATCCTGCCGGCGGTCGTCGTGTCGAGCGAGATCGGGTTGTATGTCGTCGCGGTGAGCGCCGGGTCGATGATCGTGGGCCTGTTCGGGTCGTTGCGCGTCGTCGTGTTCCCTGCTGCGGCTCGGGTCGGCGGGACGGAGGCGGTCGTGGTGACCCAGCGTGCGATCAGGGTGGTCTTCGCAGCGGCAGCCGGAACGGCGCTGATGCTCGGCCTCACCGCGGACTTTCTCGTCGAACTGCTCTACGGTCCGGAGTTCGCCGGAGCCGTGACCCCGCTGCGTCTTCTCCTGCCCGGCGTGGCGTGCTGGGCGGTTGCGCAGATCACCGTCAGCGGGCTGAAGGGCATCGGCCGGCCGACCGGGGCGAGCGTCGCCCAGTTCAGCGGCGTCGGCGTGACGATCGTCGGCCTTGCACTGCTGCTCTCTCCCTACGGCATTCGAGGCGCGGCCATCACGTCGTCGGTCGCGTACTTCACGGTGCTCGTGGTGGGCCTCGTGCTCTTCTCGCGAGCGACCGGCACTCGGATCCGCGACACCCTGAGGCCGGGCGCTCTGCTGATCGACCTGCGGTGGACCGCCCACCGCCTCCGCAGGCTGCTCCCCGGCGGCTGACGTGTGATGTCACCTCATCGCGGATCGCGACCACGGGTAGCGTGTGGCTTCGACGGGGGAGATCTCCCGGCGGGACCTTCGACATGACGAGCACACCGAAACCGAACGTGCGGGAGGCGTCCGGCGCATCCCCCTCCCCACGAGCTCGCTCGGAGACGGGCGCCGCGTCGGCGTCGTCGTCGGTCGGACCTGGCGGCGACATTCCCGTCGTCGCTGCCGTGATCGCCGTGGTGCTCGGGCTGACCGTCGGCTTCGTCGTGTCGGGGGAGGCGATGTCCGATCCCCGTGTCGCGATGTTGATGTTGGCGGGACCCGTTGCCGCTGCGCTCGGCGTGCTCGCGGTGACTCGATTCGAGTGGTTCGTGTTGCTGGTCCTGGCCGTTCGTCCGTCGCTCGACATCTTGGGCGTCGGTGGGCTCGGGCCCGGAGCGATGCTCGCGACGGTGTTCGTCGCCACGGCCGCGCTGTGGCTGGTCGTCCAGTACCGGTCGGGGCACTGGCAGCCGATGAGCCTCGCCGCGAAATGTCTGGTCGCGTTCGGCGGTGCGACGGTGCTGTCGGTCGTCACGTCGTCGTTGCGCGTGATCTCGGCGACCGGGGCGCTCGAGATCGTCGCGGGAATCAGCATGTTCCTCGTCCTCGAACAGCTGCTGGCGAACCGACCGGATCGTGTTCGACGCCTGTTGCTCGCCGTGCTCCTGAGCGGCATCGTCCCGGTGATCGTCGGCGTGAACCAGTGGATCGGCGCCGACGTGGCCTCCGCGCGCTCGGACCTCTCCCGGATCCAGGGGACGTTCGTCCACCCCAACCCGTTCGCCACGTACCTCGTGATGCTGATCTTGTTGTCGACGTCGCTCGTCACCGTCGTGGCCGGTCGGCAACGATTGATGTTGCTCTGCTACCTCGCCGTGCTGGGGTTGATGCTCGTCGTGACGTACAACCGGGCGAGTTGGATCGCGGTGATCGTCGGACTGACCTACATCGGGGTCACGTGGAATCGTCGCATCCTCGCGGTGATGGGCCTCGGCCTGGTCATCGTCGTGCTCGCCGTCCCGTCCGTGGGGGCCAGGATCGGTGATCTCAGTGAGGAGAAGGCGCTGCCTGAGGGAGTCCCCGACAATTCACTCGAATGGCGGATCCAGTACTGGGAGAAGCTCGTCCCACTCGCCAACGACAGCCCGCTCACCGGAATCGGGCCCCAGGTGGTACTTCACACGCGTCCCGAACGCGTCGAGCCCCACAACATCTACGTGCAGGCGTACGTCGAAATGGGAGCCTTCGGGTTGGTCGCCCTCGGCGCGGTCGTCGTCGGGATCGGGATCACGCTGTCCCGTCGTCGACGCGCCGCGGTCGGATCGTTCGACCAGGCGCTGGCGGTCGGCGCCATCGCGGTCTCGCTCGCCGTGCTGGCGCAGTCGCCGAGCGAGAATCTGCTCAACCAGACGATGAGCTGGTGGTACATGGCAGCATGCTCTACGTGGGGATTCTCGAGGTTGGTCCGGTCGCACGGCACGGCGGGAGCCGACCCCCGACGCTCGGTGCCGGCCCGGTCACGGAGAGCGTCGCACGGCGAGTCGCCTTGAGGTGAAACCCGGTGAACCCGCTGGTCCGAACTGGTAGATTTCGAAGCGTCAGCTACCCCGAAGGAGTCGCCATGGCGGACAAGGTTGCAATGATCGGGCTCGACGCTGCCGAGTGGTGGCTCGTCGAGAAGTACATCAACGAGGGCGCGATGCCGCACCTCGACAAGTTGATGTCGAAGTGCCGCTTCGCGAAGTTGAAGTCTCCCGAGGCGTTCAAGGCGGAGGGCCGGTGGACCGAGGTCCTGACCGGGCGGACCGCCGAGGAGAACCAGTACTGGTCGATCGTCGAGTTCGACCCGGCGACGTACGACTCGTGGTACGCCCGTTCGAGCCACGCCAGCTACTTCTATGCCCGGCCCGACCTCACCTCGATCGTGTTCGACATTCCCAACAGCGTCGTCGTCGAGGACGTCCACGGCATTCAGGTGACCGCGTGGGGTTCGCACGCCGCGCAGTTCCCGTCCGCGTCGCGTCCGAACAGCGTGCTGCCCGACATCGATCGACGCTTCGGCGTCCACGAGGGGATGCTCAGCGACGGCCACACCGGCTGGCACAACGACCACTACCTCGACGAACTCCATGCTGCGCAGGTCAAGGGGATCCAGCAGCGAGCCGACATCAGTCGGTGGCTCTGCGAGCAGGAGCCGAACTGGGACTTCTTCATCACCGTGTTCGGCGAGTCCCACGTCGGTGAGCATCAGCTCTTCCACGGGGTCCTCGAGGACCATCCGCTCCACGGCACCGACCTCGCCGAACGGGCCGCCGACCGGCTGCGCGAGCTGTTCGCGAAGATGGACGAAGCGATCGGCGAGATGGCCGCCGACCTCGACGACACGACCACGCTGGTGGTGTTCTCGGCGCACGGGATGCAGACCAACAAGTCCGACGTGATCGCCGGGGTCCTCGTGCCCGAATTCCTCCATCGACAGCACTTCGGCGAGCCGTTGATCGACTTCGAACCATGGTCCGAGGGCGACCCGTACGTCATGTTGGACGAACGGGTGCTCACCCGTCACTACCTGGAGCATCGTCTCCGCAAGCCGACGCCGGTCACGACGGGTGGACCTCGTTCGATCCCGAAGCGGCTCGTCCGGCGGCTTCGGCATCACCTGCCCGAAGCTGCGCTGAACCGGTTCGAGAAGACGTACTGGAAGCGGCCCGACTGGTGGGACATGAACGTCCGGGAGCCTGCGCCGTACCACAGCCGCGACCTGTATGCCGAAGCCGCCCGCATCGAGCTCGAGAGTGTCGCAGCGGCGTCGTGGTATCGGCCGTTCTGGTCCCAGATGCGCGCCTTCGTGATCCCGTCCTTCTCCGACTGCCACATTCGACTCAACGTGCGCGGACGCGAGCGTGACGGGATGGTCGATCTCGACGACTACGAGTCCGTGTGTGACGAGGTGGAGGCCCAGCTGCGTTCGCTCGTCGATGCGCGCACGGGTGAGGCGCTGGTCGACCAGGTGTTGCGCGTCCGTCAGGACGACCCGATGGCCGAGATCGGGCCAGGGCCCGATCTCGTGGTGACGCTCCATGCCACGACCGACATCATCCGTCACCCCGATGTCGGGCTCGTCGGACCGTGTCCACTGATGCGGATGGGGGAGCACACTCCCGACGGCTGGGCGATGATCGCGACCCCGGACGGAGAGCGTTCCGATCTCGGCACGATCGAGCCGCGCGACCTGACAGCGACCGTCATCGGCTTGCTGGGACTCAAGGAATCCCCACTGGTCACGGGAGTCGACGCGCTCGGTGCGCGTGTCTGACCCGCGGGGCGTGGCCGACTCCGAACGCGCCTGCTGATGGGGTTGCTCAAGGCGGAACGCCTCATCGCGAACCGTCGACGGTCCCTCATCGGTCCGATGGCGCACCGGATGCTCAGGATGATGTCGGGAATCGAGGTTCCCGATGACGTGGAGATCGGGAGTGATCTGGTCGTTCACCATCACGGATTCGGACTGGTGGTCCACCAGTTCACGAGGATCGGGGATCGGGTACACCTCTTCCAGGGCGTCACCATCGGTCGGTCCGACGTCTGGGTGTCGCGTGCGGAGTCCGACTTCGAGGGAATCGACATCGAGGACGATGTGTGGATCTGTGCGGGCGCGAAGGTCGTCGGTGGTGCCGGCCGGCTGCGCGTCGGTCGGGGCACCATCGTCGGTGCGAACGCCGTGTTGCTCGATTCCACCGGTGAGTGGGAGATCTGGGCCGGCTCGCCGGCTCGCCTCGTGGGCCACCGCGACCGACCGGCGGGGTCGGTTCGATGACCGGGGTGTCGGTGATCGTTCCCGCCTACAACGCTCGCGATGTCGTGGACCAGTCGCTCGCATCGATCGCAGGGCAGACGGTGCCGGTCGAGGAGGTCGTCGTCGTCGACGACGGCTCGACCGATGACACGGCCGAACGTGCGCGGCGGTGGGCGTCCGTGCTCCCGGTGCGCGTCCACCGGCTCGACGAGAACATCGGTGCCGGCCGCGGCGCCGGGGGAGCGCGCGCCATCGGGATCGAGGAGTCGTCGGGCGAACTGATCGCATTGCTCGACGTCGACGACGTGTGGTTTCCGGACCACCTGGAGGTGATGTTGGGCGAGTACGAGGCGCACGGCGGACTGATCACCGCCAACCACTTCTTCTGGGTGCCCGGCGTCGAGTTCGGCAGCTCGCCCGCCTCGGAGTTGATTCCCGTGCCGTCGCCGGACCGCCAGCCGTTGGCGATCCTCGCGGAGAACTTCGTCTTCGTGTCGACCTTGTTCAGCAGGGATCTGTACGACCGGGCCGGGCCGATGCGCAACATCCGCTGCGAGGACTGGGACCTGTGGATCAAGATGGTCGATGCGGGTGCCGTCGTGACGATGCCGGCGCAACCGACGGTGCTCTACCGCCAGTCGCCGGCCAGCGTGTCGGGGACCGACAAGCTGCTCGTCGGTGACATCGATCTGCTGGAGGAGAACCTCGCCGGGCGAACCGGCGAGGCGGTCACGGTGATCGAGCAGGCGCTTCGTCGGCGTCGGGCGAAGCAGCGCTTCCTCGACGGCGTCGAACTCGCCGGCGTCGGTGACGTCGGCGCTGCGCGGCGGGCGTGGGTCGAATCGATCCGACTCGACCCGAGCCTGAGGACGAACAACTCCCGGATGAACGGCCGCGTCGTCGTCCGCTCGCTCGCCTGCCTGGTGGCTCCACGGACCATGGTCCGACTGCGCGAGCGTCGCCAATCCGATCCCGCCGTCGTCGTGGGCGATCGGTGATGCGGGAACGGTCGTGAGCAGCGAACTGTCCGTCAGCGCCGTGATCTGTACGCGGAATCGACCGGTCGACCTCCGGCGGACGCTGGAGAGTCTCGCATGGCAATCGACGCGCTGCGCCGAGATCATCGTCGTCGACGACTCCGATCGCGGACGCCGTTCGGAGACCGAACGCATCTGTGAGGCCGTCGATGCCGACGTCACGGTCATCACGAAGGAGACGCCCGGTCTCACTGCGAGCCGCAACGTCGCGATCGAGCGGGTCACGGGCGACGTGACGATCTTCTTCGACGACGACGTGGTGCTGCGTCCCGACTACATCGCCGAGATGGTCGCGGCGTTCACGAACGATCCCGGCCTCGTCGGCGCAGGCGGAAGCATCGACGATGACCACGTGTACGGCGCCCGCTGGTTGCGGGCACTGCTCATGATCCCCGGTCGTCCGACGGGACGCGTCTACCGATCGGGGTGGTCGAGTCAGCTTCCCCGGTCATCGACCCGTGCCGTGGAACACCTCATCGGATGCAACATGGCGTATCGGACCAGCGTCATGAGGAACTACCGGTTCAACAGTGATTTTCGCGGGTACGCCCTGGGCGAGGACCTCGAGTTCTCCCACCGCCTCGCACTCGATGGCCATCGGATCTCCACGGTCGGCACGGCGAGGATCTGGCACATCACGGGTCTGCCGCGGCTCGATCGAGCCTGGGGATACCGCGAGGTGGTGATCAGACCGATCGTCGCGGGGCCCCGCTTCAGCCGCGTCGCATTCGTCGTCAGTGCCACGACGTTCCTGCTCACGAATCTGGTGAGGAACCCCGAGCGAGCGCGCGGCAACCTCGCCGGTATCGGCGACGTGCTCCGCGGCCGCCCACCTCGCGACATCCAGACCCTGCGCAAGGGCCGACGAACATGAGCGCCGAGGTACCCGTGCGCCGTCGCCGCGCTCGTCGAACCGGGTGTTCACCGTCGCCGCAGACCACCTCGTGGACCCACCGGGTACGATTCGTCGTGATGGAACGTCGTGCGTCCGCTCCGCCACGCTGCGCGCGTACGCGGCGGGCCGCGGATCACGTCCCGGCGACGTTCGACGGAGTCGCGTGATGAAGCGAACGCCGACGGTGGCAATGATCGGGAGTCGTGGGTTCCCGGGGCAGCCGGGTGGAGTCGAGCGGGTCCTGGAAGCGCTGTGTCCTCGACTCGTCCGGTCGAAGCGCGCGGACGTGACCGTGTACTGCGCCAACTGGCTCGATCACGACAGCGACACGTTCGACGGCGTGCACCTCCGGCGCGTGAACGGGATGCGTTCGAAATACGGCGACACGATCAGCCGCTCCGTCCTCGCGACCCTCCGGGAGTTGATCGGCGGGTCCGAGGTGATCCACTACCACAGCATCGGCTCGGCGCCGCTGGCCATTCTCCCGCGCCTGTTCCGCAAGAAGGTGGTGGTGACGGTCCACGCCCTCGATTGGCAGCGGTCGAAGTGGAACAAGGTCGTGAAGAGGCTCCTGCGGTTCGGCGAGTGGGCCAGTGTTCGGTTCCCGCACGTCACCGTCGCTGTCGGTGAGGACATCAAGGAGTACCTGGAGGCTCAGTACGGCCGTCCGGTCCTGTACATCCCCAACGGCGCGGAACGCAAGGCCCGCGTCGAGCCCACCACGCTCGCCGAACGCGGGATCAAGCCGGGCAAATTCATCTTGTTCGTCGGCCGAATGGTGCCCGAGAAGGGGGTGCACCTCCTCGTCCAGGCCGTCCGTTCGCTCCCGGACGACATCGACGTCCAACTCGCGCTCACGGGGCCGATCTGGTACGAGACCGACTACCACCGCGAGCTCACCGAACTCATCGACGGGGACGAACGCGTCATCT
Organism: Ilumatobacteraceae bacterium; assembly: GCA_963824025.1. Taxonomy (GTDB): domain Bacteria; phylum Actinomycetota; class Acidimicrobiia; order Acidimicrobiales; family Ilumatobacteraceae; genus Ilumatobacter_A. The sequence continues at coordinate 649,761 of CAWGNY010000008.1, read as the reverse complement.
TCGTCGGGCGAGCCGACGACGACCTCCTGGCCGAGCTCTACTCGACCTGTGCCTGCTTCGCCCTCCCGTCCGATGTGGAGGGCATGTCGTTGTCGATGCTCGACGCCATGGCGTTCGGGGTCCCGATCGTGACCAGCTCGATCCCGCCGAACAAGCACCTCGTCGACGGTGCAGGGCTCGTTTTCGCAGCCGGCGACGTCGACGACCTGCGCACGAAGCTGGTCGACGTGCTCACCGATCCCGACCTGGCCGATCTCCTGCGAGGGCGGGCCGAGGAACGCTCGAAGCTCTTCGACTGGGATGTCATCGCCGACGCCTGGGCGGACGTCTACGACGACGTGACCAAGTCGTAGTGGCCGTGCCGACCCTCCTGAACATCAACAACTACCACTATCGGCGCGGCGGCGCCGACGTGATGTACCTGGAGCAGAGCGCACTGTTCCGTTCGCTGGGATGGGATGTCGCCGAATTCGCGATGCACCATCCGCAGAACGAGCCGTCGCCGTGGTCGCCGTACTTCGCCGACGAGATCGACGTCGACGGTGACTACTCGGTCATCGACAAGGTGGTACGCGCCGGGCGGGTCGTGTACTCCAGCCAGGCCCGACGCAACCTCACGCGCCTGCTCGACGACGTCGACGTCGACGTCGCACATGCGCACAACGTGTACCACCACCTGTCACCTGCGATCCTGCCCCTCCTGCACAAACGCGGGATCCCGACGGTGCTCACCACGCACGACCTCAAGTTGGCCTGCCCCGCGTACCAGATGCTCACCCACGACGGCATCTGCGAACGGTGCAAGGGTGGCCGGTTGCACCACGTGGTGACGAATCGCTGCATCAAGGGCTCGCTCGCGATGAGCGGACTGGTCTTCGTCGAATCGGCAACGCACCGTGTCATGGGTTCGTTCACGAAATCGGTCGACAGGTTCGTCTCGCCGAGCCGGTTCTACATCGACAAGTTCGTCGAGTGGGGGATGGATCGCGCGGCGTTCACCCACATCCCCAACTACGTCGACCCGTCGAGGTTCGAGCCGAGCAGCACGCCCGGGGAGGCGTTCGTCTACTTCGGTCGACTGGCGCACGAGAAGGGGCTCGCGACGATGATCCGGGCGGGCGCCGTGGCGGGCGTTCCCATCTGGCTGATCGGCACCGGTCCGGACGAGGAACGATTGCGAGCCGTGGCGCTCGAGTGTGGCGCCGAGGTCGAATTCGTCGGATACCTCCGTGGCGATGCTCTCCACGATCGCATTCGCGCCGCTCGTGCCACCGTTCTGGCGTCCGAATGGTACGAGAACGGGCCGGTGTCGGTGCTCGAGTCGTACGCGCTCGGGAGGCCCGTCCTGGGTGCTCGGATCGGCGGCATCACCGAGTTCGTCCGTGAAGGTGAGACCGGTCTCACCTTCACCAGTGGATCAGTCGACGAGTTGGCTGCGGTGATGGTGAAGGTGACCGAGTCGTCCGATGCCGACGTCGCGGCGATGGGCGCTGCCGGGCGACGCTGGGTGGAGGAGTCGTTCACCCCCGAGCGCTATGTCGAGCGGTTGTCGTCCCTCTACGCGGACCTGGGCGTGAGCCTCCGGTAGCGTGCGACGGCGTGGACGGTCACCGACGCGTGATGGTCGGACGAGTCGTACGATGAAAGGCGGATTCCCCTCATGAGCGGAGTACGAGACGTTCGCCGCGCCGCGAGGAGCGCCCTGCACTCCGAGCGCGTGCCCGCCGGCGTGAGAGACGGTCTCATCTCGGCGCGTGACGCCATGCGCCGCTCGACGGCTCGGTGGCGGGTGTTGCCCGAGTTCGTCATCATCGGCGTGCACAAGGGCGGAACCACCTCGTTGTACGACTACCTCGCGGGTCATCCGCAGGTCGTCCCCGCCTTCGAGAAGGAGATCCACTACTTCGACAGTCGCTGGGACGGGAGGGTCGAGAGCTATCGCGCCAGCTTTCCGAACGCGGCCCGCATGCGGTTCGTCGAACGGCGCCACGGCCAGGCGGTCACGGGCGAAGCCAGCCCGTACTACATCTCGCACCCACACGTCCCGCGTCGTGTCGCGGAGCTGGTCCCGGACGCCCGTCTGATCCTGTTGTTGCGCAACCCGGTGGACCGCACGATCTCGGCATTCCACCACAATCGTCGGCGGACGCTCAACGAGCCGCTCGACTCGCTCGCAGCGGCGATCGACCGTGAGCTGAACGAGCTGTCCGACGAGCAGCAACGGCTGATCGCCGACGAGGAGTATCCCGACTTCGAGTATGCGTGGCACTGCTACCTCGCCCGGGGCGTCTACGTCGATCAACTCCGCTGGTGGCACGAGTGCTTCCCGCGCGAGCAGGTCCTCGTGCTCCAGAGCGAACGACTGGGCGAGCATCCCGCGGAGGTGTTCGACGAGGTCCGGCGATTCATCGGCCTCGCCGAGTGGAGCCCGCCGGTGTTCGCACGGTTGAATGCGAACACCTACGACGACGTCGACCCGGCGGTGCGCCGTCGGCTCGAGGAGTACTTCGCCCCGCACAACGAGCGCCTGTACGCGTACCTCGGCGAGCGCTACGACTGGTCCTGACCGCGTCGGGTTCGGTTTCGTGGAGCGGTCACTCCCCGATCGTCCCGACCGACAGTTCGTGACGACCCGCCCTGCGCACCTCCCAGCTCTCGTCGAGGTCTCCGTCGCCGGTCGTCAGGGTCGCGTTGACGTCGAGCGGGAACTGCCGGGCGGTCGGTGGAGTCCGGAGGACCAGTTGATAGCCGTCGACGAGATCGAGCGTCCCGGCCAGTCGCATGCTCAGCGTCTTGCTCTCGCGGGAGTCCAATTCGACGAACACGCCGGTCACGTAGTAGCCCGACTCCCGCGTCTGTTCGACGAACTCCACGTCGGTCCCGTCGAGCTGGACCTCCACCGCGGGCAATTGGGAGTAGACGGAGACGAGCGTCTGGTTGGATCCGTCGGGAGCGCCGATCGGGTTGCCGATCACGTAGTTCGGTTGCCCGAACTCGGGCGCTCTGTTGTCGAGCACGATGTCCAGATCCGCACGAGCGGTGCCGGTCTCGCGGTCGGCGACCACCGAGTAGGTCGCCGACGAACGGAGAAAGAAGTCGATCTTGTTGCCGATCGCATTGTTCAGGGTGATCGCAAGACCATCGCGCCCATCGGGATCGGTCAATGTGCCCGCGAGACCGGACTGCTCGAGCATCTCCTGTTCACGTGGTGCTGCGGCATACCCCACGAGGCGGCCCTGCTCGACGAGAGGTCCGAGCACGTCCAGCAGCTCCCGCGCGGGCGGCAGGTCACTGCCCAGCAGGGTGTCGAAGACCTCGTTCGACACGATTTCGAGCACGTCGATGCGTTGCTCGGTATCGGTCTCCTCGTACTGACCGTTGAGCAGGAACTGCGGCGCGTTCTCGGACGTGACGACCCCTTGACCGTCGGGGAGCTCGATCGGACCGGTGAACTCGAGGAGCGCCGACACGGCGAAGACGTCGAGGACGAACACCCCGTCGACGTCGCGGCCGCCACTCTGTGGGTAGAGCTCGGACATGACCTGTCCGGTCGAGGACATGCTCGCCGACATCGTGATGTTCTTCCACGGGTCGCCACCGACCCCGTTCACCGGCCCGCTGGTGAATCCGTACCGCCCGTATCGTGCGAGCCAGTCCTCCGGCCCCGTCACCTTGCGTTCGCCGGGTGACGCGAAGTCGTCGAGGTCGTCCGATCGTCCGAACTCGGTGAGCTCGATGTCTCCGTTCTCGATGGTGAATTCGGCCCAGTTGCCCATGAACCCGCCGAGACCGCGAGCCTCGGCCGGTGTCGTGAAAGCGACGAAGTAGACCCGACGACCCTCCGCGCCGAGCATCGCGGGGACCTGCTGGACCACGCGGACGAGATCGTCGGTGCGTTCGAGCTGCGCATCGATGTCGTCGGCGAGTTCACCGAGGCGTTGGCGAATCGGATCCACGAGCCACGGACCGTCGACGTCCACGACGGTGTCGCGGAGCGCTCCGATGTCCTCCTCGATCACGGCGAGGGGGTCCGCCAGTCCGGCGATCGCTCGCACGTCGATCCTGCCGTTTCGGAACGTCAGTTGGTCGAGGTCGATCAGCTCGAGCTGGTCCGCGAGCGTTGCCGAGGACCGGGCGGCCTGCGCACTGACCTCGAGGGCAGCCCGCCGATGCTGGGCGGCCACCGGCACCGCAGCCGCCGGCCGGGTGAGTGGGTTCGCCATCCGATCGTGTGCGGTGCGGAACGTCTCCGCCGCGAGTTCGAACGAGGTCTGTGCCTGTCGAATGTCTCCGTCGCTGAGTTGGTCGAGTCCCCGTTGCACGATCTCCTCGCCGTCGAGGAGATCATCTGCCGACTGGCGCACGGTGGCGGCGAGTGTTCCGGCGGCGGCGATCGGGACCGCGAGCATGACGGCGATCGCAACGAGCGCCGTTCGGCGTGCTCGGCGCGACCGCAGCGGAAACGCGCGGGCGAGGATGACGACCGCGAGCACCACTCCGACGATGGTGGAGGCGCCGAGAAAGCCCTCGAGGTCACTCCGGGCCGCGAGGTTCAGCGCGAGCCCGAGCAGGAGCGCGCTGGCAACCTGCGAGAACCGCCGCTCGACGGCGACGCGGGCGCTGATGACGTACGTGACGGCTCCGAGAACCAATCCGGGCCACGTCAACGACAGCGCACCCGCTGCGAGCACGATGGCGCCCGCGAAGCGGACGGGGACCACGGACCCGAACCACGTCACCGCCGTCACGAGGATGCCGACGAGGAGCATGTCGACCACGGACTGGCCGGTGGGGGCGGGTCCGTGGACCACGGCGAGCACGCCGCATGCGACACCGATCGCAAGCGGATCGAGGCGTGTTTCGCCGCGAATGTCGGCGTCGCTCGGCAGCGGGACGAGATCGGACTCCGCGCGGGGCGCGTTCGCTCGTCGTGACCGCCTCATCTCCTGAGTGTAGAAGTCATCGATTGTTCGCCACCCCGCAGCGGTGGGAATCGATGAGTCGGACCTGCGGTGCCGCAGTATCTTGATGCCGAGCTCGAACCATCGACATACGAGGACGAGGAGGGGAACATGGTCGCAAGCGCGGAGCAGCTCGTCGCGAAACCCACTCGTGAGATGACGGTCGACACGGTCCGCGGGATCGCGATCGTGATGTTGGTGTTGTTCCACGTGGTCGGGTACGGCACGACAGGGCTTCGGTTGCCTGACGACCATCCGGTCCGAGAGTTCAACGGCATGTTGATCTACGTGCGGATGCCACTCTTCACGATTCTCTCCGGCTACGTGTACGCGCTCCGTCCGTTCGCCGGTGACGTGCGTCGGTTCGTCGGGGGCAAGGCGCGCCGGTTGCTGATCCCCCTGCTGGTCGTCGGGACCCTGTTCGCGTTGATGCAGTCGTTCACGCCGGGCGCCAATGGCGGGTTGGAAGGCGACGAGTGGCTGACCATCCACATCGAGCCGGTTGCGCACTTCTGGTTCGTCGAAGCGCTGTTCTGGGTGTTTCTGGTCGTGATGGTCCTCGAGCGGCTCGGGTGGCTCGACACGGTGCGCGGGACCGCTGCGGTCTTCGTTGCAGCAGGTCTGCTCAGCGCCGTGGTCCAACCACCGTCGACCTTGGGCATCGAAGGCGCCTTCTACCTCCTGCCGTTCTTCGTCTTCGGTCTGGCTGTGAAGCGATTCGGCATGGTCGGGTCGAAGCGAACGGCGCTGTTCATCGGCGTACCGATCATGGTGGTCGGGCTCGGCTACTGCTTTGCCGGCATCTTCGACGTCGTGGGGCAGTCCTCGAGGACATCACTCCCGTCCCTGGTGGCCGGCTGCAGCGCCGGTTTCGTGTTGCTGCGCTCGGGCATCCGCAGTGCGCCGCTCGTCACGATCGGGGTCTTCAGCTACACGATCTATCTCTTCCACACCTTTGCGACGTCGGCAAGCCGGATCGGTCTCGATCGGGTCGGCCTCGACGTGTTGCCGCTGCAGTTGATCCTCGGTGTCACGCTCGGCCTCGCCGTCCCGATCCTCATCGACAAGATCGCGCGGCGTCGGGGATGGAGTCGCCGGGCGTTCCTCGGGCGGACTCGTGTCGATCCGTGAGCATCGCTGTCACGGGCGAGCCGCGGTCAGGCGACGGCGTCGTGGCGGCGTCGCGACCGGCCGGCAACGCCCGTGACGACCAGCCCACCGGCCACCGCCGCCGCGGCGAGCGCGAGAATCTCGGTCGTGCCGGGTCCGCCGGTCTGGGGAAGCGTGCCCGAGGGGAGCGCTGCTGTCGGTGTGTTGTCGACCGGACCGCTCGGGAGTTCGCCGGTCGGACGCGGAGGGTAGGCCTCGGCCACTCCGTGTCCACCGATGGTGCCGATGGCCACCATGGCTCCGATGACCACGGAGCGTCGGATTCCTCGCCTGACTGATGATCGAAACATGGTGTCCACCCTTGTTGTCGTTTGCGAGCTGTCGCCCGCCGATGCCGCTGGATCCCCACCATACGCCATTCCGTGCGGGTGTGCAGGCGAATTTCGATGTCCTGACGAAATCTTGGCTCACCGAAAGAAAAACCACGCTACGTGGTCGAGTGGTCCCGACTCGCGAGCCTCGGAACGACGCGAATCAGGAGTTCTTGACACATTCGAGAAGAAGCTCACCATCCGTGGCGGACCCACCGCCAGGGGTGGGTTTCGTCCTCGTCGTTCTGACCTCAATCTTGACGCTGATGAGCGTCTCGTTCTTGGTAGCTTGCGATCTCGTTCCTGTGTTCCTCTTCGCCTTCGGGCGGAAATGGCGGTAGCCCCATGCGTTCTTCCAGCACCTCGACGACGGATTCGCTCATGCCTCGGCGGCGGCGACCGGGTGTGCGCACGCTGGTTGCGTTCGCGGTGGCCGCTGGAGCGATGCTCGTCGGTCCAGCGGGCGCAGTCCCCACGGTGGGCGCGGCGGGGCCGGTGAAGATCCTGCCGCTGGGCAACTCGTTGACCGAGGGCTACGAGGTCGATGGGGGTCCGGTACCGTTCTCGCAGCGGGCCGGCTATCGCGAGCGTCTCGAGGATCGGTTCCAGGACGTCGGTTTCGACTTCGATTTCGTCGGGACGAAGACGTCGGGGAGTGCACGGCTCGATGACACCGATCACGAGGGTGTGAGCGGGGACAGGATCGAGGCGATCCGGAATCGGATGAACGGCTTGCCGGTTGGGCTCGACCCCGATGTCGTGTTGCTGATTGCGGGGACGAACGACTTGACGGATGACACGGCGACGTTCCCGCTTCCGGCGAATTCGGATGCGGCCGAGGCGGCGATGGCCGATCTGTTGGATGATCTCACGTCGAAGTGGCCCGATGCCAAGGTCGTGGTCTCGACGCTGATCCAGTTCCGTGAGAACCCTGCGGGGCAGCGCACCACTTTGATCCGGGACTACAACGCGGCGCTTCCGGGCATTGTCGCGGCTGCGGGTTCGAACGTGAGTCTCGTCGATTCCTATCCGGTGATCACGACGGAAGACATTCCCGGTGGCGACGCGATCCACCCGGACCGTTTCGGGTACGGCAAGATCGCCGATGTCTGGTTCGACGGGCTGAGCGGGTTGTATCCCGAGCTGCTTCCCGATCTGACCGACCCCCTCGTGCGGGACGATTTCAATCGTCCGGACGCGGATCTCGGCACGGCCCCGACCGGTCAGATCTGGGTCGAGAGTGCGAAGAGCGCGTTCAATCCGCTCGAGTGGGGCATCAAGAGCAGTCAGGTCTCGGTGATCGGCGGCAACGATGAGGGGATCGTGACGGTCGACGCCGGTGTCTCCGACGTCGACGTCTCGGCAGATGTCGTTGTCTCGCCGACCTCGGGGAATCCGTCGCTGACGTTGCGCGCGGAGGATGCCGGCAACCAACTCGTCGCGGGCATCGTGTGGCGGCCCGGGAACAACCGGCTGACCTTGGCGAAGATCGTGAACGGGGCCGCGACGAATCTCGTGAACGCCGGGTTCTTCTTCCCCGACACGAACGGTGACGGTGTCTCGGAGGGTCCGAGCGGCACCTACAACCTGCGTGCGACCGTCGAGGGTGACACGGTCGAAGTGTGGGTCGATGATGTCCGTTGGATCTCCTACCAGCTCACGGCAGCCGAGCAGACCGCGTTCGGTTCGAACACGCTGTTCGGGTTCCGTGCTGCGAAGCCGGGCGAAGACGGCAACTCGCGATGGGACAACTTCGTCCTGCGTGGGGTGCCGTCGGCGCCGTCGGGTGTCGTCGGTACCGCGGGTGATGGTCGGGTGTCGGTGTCGTGGGTGGCGCCGGTCTCCGATGGTGGTTCCGCGATCACGGGGTACACGGTGACGGCTGCTCCGGGTGGTGCGACGTGTTCGACGATGGGTGCGACGTCGTGCACGGTGGTCGGTTTGACGAACGGGACGCCGTACACGTTCACGGTGACCGCGACGAACGCGGTCGGCACGGGACCTGCGTCGGCACCGTCGACGTCGGTGACACCGATGGCTGCTGTGGCGGATCTGGTGACGGTGGAGCCTGCTCGTTTGTTGGACACCCGCCCGACCGGTTCGACCGTCGATGGCCAGTTCCTGGGTGCGGGGAAACTGGTGGGTGGTCAGTTCACGAAGGTGAAGATCGCGGGTCGTGGCGGTGTCGCGGCGGATGCGGTCGGGGTCGAGTTGAACATCACCGCGATCCAGAACGAGGGCCGCGGGTTCGCCACGCTGTATCCGTGTACGGCGACACCGCCCACGGCGTCGTCGTTGAACTACACCCCGGGTGTGAACATCGCGAACGCGACGACGGTGGCGTTGAACGCGAACGGTGAGGTGTGCGTGTTCTCGAACGTGACCGCGCATTATGCGCTCGACGTGTTGGCCTATGTGCCGGCGGGTTCGGATCTGGTGACGGTGGAACCGTCTCGTTTGTTGGACACCCGCCCGTCGGGTTCGACCGTCGACGGCCAGTTCCTGGGTGCGGGGAAACTGGTGGGTGGTCAGTTCACGAAGGTGAAGATCGCGGGTCGTGGCGGTGTCGCGGCGGATGCGGTCGGGGTCGAGTTGAACATCACCGCGATCCAGAACGAGGGCCGCGGGTTCGCCACGCTGTATCCGTGTACGGCGACTCCGCCCACGGCGTCGTCGTTGAACTACACCCCGGGTGTGAACATCGCGAACGCGACGACGGTGGCGTTGAACGCGAACGGTGAGGTGTGCGTGTTCTCGAACGTGACCGCGCATTATGCGCTCGACGTGTTGGCCTATGTGCCGGCGGGTTCGGATCTGGTGACGGTGGAACCGTCTCGTTTGTTGGACACCCGCCCGTCGGGTTCGACCGTCGACGGCCAGTTCCTCGGTGCGGGGAAACTGGTGGGTGGTCAGTTCACGAAGGTGAAGATCGCGGGTCGTGGCGGTGTCGCGGCGGATGCGGTCGGGGTCGAGTTGAACATCACCGCGATCCAGAACGAGGGCCGCGGGTTCGCCACGCTGTATCCGTGTACGGCGACACCGCCCACGGCGTCGTCGTTGAACTACACCCCGGGTGTGAACATCGCGAACGCGACGACGGTGGCGTTGAACGCGAACGGTGAGGTGTGCGTGTTCTCGAACGTCACCGCCCACTATGCGCTCGACGTGTTGGCCTACGTCGCAGCCTGAACCCGGAACGACGTGCCGGTCGGTGTCCGAGGCTGGTCCTCGGGCACCGACCGAATCACATCGTCAACTCGTCGAGGATCTGATCGAAGGCCACGTCGGCGTAGGTGAGGATCTCGTCGTCGGTGCGGTCCTGGATCGGGTGCGGCGTGAACACCCGCGACACCGCCGGGAACCCGAGAGCGGTCGACTGAGCGACCGCGGCATCGACGAACTGGTCCGATGCCACGAACATCGACGGGATGCCCCGCAACTCGAGATCGTTGATGTCGTGCACACTGCACGACGTGCAACTGCCTCAATCCGCCAAGGCCTCGATGACCACCTGACACTCGGTGGCGATCTGGTGTCGGAGATCGACGGGAGCCGGCTTCGCGAACGTCGGCTTCTCGTACCTCTTGACGTGCGCACCGATCCCGACGAGGCGCTCCTCGATACGGTTCAAGAAGACGTCGCCACGCGGCTTGGAGATGTCGAGCAGCCCGACGGTCAGACCCTCGAGCGATGCCGGTCGAGCGAGACGCTCGCGGTCGACGACGTTGCGTTCGCTGGTCGGGTCGAGAATCGTGGTCATCAGTGCCTCCAGAGCGGTTGCGATCAGTATTGCACCGCACGGGTGACGGGCTTCGAACCCTTCTCGCCGTTCACCCAGCCCGCGATGATCTGGCTGAACAGCCCGGCTCCGCCACCGGCGTAGGTGAGCATGAGTCCACCGGGGCGGAACTTCGGGAGTGATTCGGCCTCGGCGAAGGCCTCGGGCACCCCCTCCGCGATGCCGTGTGCCCCACGCACGAGGTCCGCGCCGGGTCGGTTGAGATGGGTCGACACCTCCGACACGATCCGGTCGCGATCCCAACCGGCATCGGCGAAGACGCGGGCGTGCTCGGGTCCCATCACCACCATCGCATCGAACATCATGATCAGCTTCGGGTGCTGAATCGCCTGCAGGCGCATCGCCAACGACGCCGCGAGTTGCTCGGGCTCGCGCGACAGTTGATCGACGAACCCCTGGGGCCCCTCCCCGGCGAAGACCGTGAGTGCGTCGACGCCCGGCTCGATGCCGTGCTCGGCGGCCAGTCGTGCCGTATGGCGACGTGTCGTCGGCCTCGGCGAAACAGAAGCTGAGCTTGCCCGGGTTGCCGTGCGCGGCGCGGTCGACTTCGCCGGGGCGCCCGCCGCCGAAGTTCCGCACGACGAGTTGGAGCGCCCGTCCGATGGTGAGGTTGGCCCGGTTCCCCTGACCGAGAGCGTTGCCACCGGAGTTCATCCCGATCGCCCTGGTCCCCGGTCCGCTGCACACGATGACCGGCCCGACGGGCATGGTGGTGGCCAGGAGACCGTGCATGTTGAAGTCGTCGTTGCAGGCGGCTTCGACGGCGGTGAGCACCCACGGCAGGTACTCGGGTTTGCACCCGGCCATCACCGCCGACACCGCGACCTTCTCCACGGTGATCTCGTCCAGATTCGGCGGGATCGGAGCAACGATGTCGGAGGGCTCCCGGCCCGTTCCCTCGAGCATCGCCATCACCCGTTCCTCGGTGGGTGGGATCACCGGGAGGCCGTCGGTCCATCCGCGGGCGAACATCATCTCGAACTCGTCCTCGGCCGCGGCCACCTCGATACGGCGCGACGACAGCATCGAGCGGCCGAAGCGGACCCGCAGCCGGTCCACGAGGTCGGGGTCGACCGACATCGATCCGCACCCGGGTCGCATCGGGGGAAGGCCTGCGCCGAGGCCCTCCACGCCCGTGAGCTCCTCCCAGGCCTGCCGGGACCAACCTGCCGTGCGGGCGACCTCGACGCCGTCGGCGCGGCGGATGACGGTCGGAACGGTTTCGATCTCGTGGAACCAGCTCACCGCGAGGTCCGAGTCGGCGATCGCTGCCGGATCGCCGGGGAAGTCGGGATCGTCCTGGGTGTAGACGTGCAGTTCGACCGCCTCGGACAGCTCCCGCAGAACGGGCACGACCATCTGGCAGGTCTCGCATTCGCGCTTGACCACGACGACGATGCCGTCGGGGAGGAGGGGAGCGTGAGGAACCGTCATGCGAGGAACTCCAGGATGCGATCGTTGATGGCGTCGGGCGATTCGAGATGGAGGAAGTGGGCGACATCGGGGACGATGTCGATCGTCACGTTCGGGCCGACGTCGCCACGAGCAGACTCGGCGACCTCCGCTCCGACACAACCGTCGACCGCACCGTGCAGGTAGAGCAGCGGCTGCGACGGAACGACAGAGGTCGCGGCTTGGACCTCGCTGAGATCGTCTCGGACACCGACGCCGCTCAGTGCCGCCCGGTAGTACCCGATAGCGGCGGCGAGATTGGCCGGGTCGCGCAGCGCCGACTTGACCGCGAGGACATCGTCGCCACTCTCGTATCCGGGCGACCAGTCGCTCCAGATCATGTCGATGAACGCGAGGTCGTCGGCAGGGACGACGAGGTCGGCGAGCGGATGCTGGAAGAAGAACATGTACCAGCTCTTCTTCAACTGGTCGTGGTTGGTGAGGAATGCCGTCGCCAGAGCGGGTCCCGGCGGAACGGCCATCGCGACGACCTTCGCCCAGCGGTCGGGTGCGTGGTTCGCGGCACCGTAGGTGATCGGCGCACCCCAGTCGTGTCCGATGATCGCCGCCCGGCCGTCGCCGCCGAGTCGGGTGTGGAGCGCGATCACGTCGAGCGCCGATGCCCCGGTCTGGACGCATCCGTCGGCGGGCACCTCGCTCGGCGCGTAGCCGCGGAGGAAAGGTGCGGCCACCCGCCATCCGGCGGCTTCGAGTCGCGGAGTCAGGTGACGCCACGTGTGCGGGGTGTCGGGAAAGCCGTGGATGCAGATCGCCAAGGGGCGGTCGTGGTCGTCGATCGAGTCCGAGACGACGCACGTGATCTCGGCGCCGGCGCCGGGAAACTCTCTGGTGGATGTCACGTCCAGACCGTACCGTCGGGTGCCCGACCCGGGCGTACCGGCGCACGCGCCGGCGCCCGTCGGCGCCAACGGCGGGCTGTAACCAACTTCACATCGGCCGCCCTTCTCGATTGGAGTTCACCGACGCCTAATGTGCCTTACATCGGGAGTTCACGTGCGCACGATGCCGCCACAGCGGGCTTGGGGGTCACGTTCCACGGTGTCCGTGGGTCCACGCCGTGCCATGGCGCCGACATCGTCGGGTACGGCGGCAACACGTCGTGCGTGTCGATCGACATCCCCGGCGCCGATCCGATCCTGCTCGATCTCGGCACGGGTCTGCGCTACTTCGGACGCAGCCTTCCGACGGACGCGCCGTTCCACGGATCGTTTCTCGTCAGCCATCTGCACTGGGACCACATCCAGGGCCTGCCGTTCTTCACCCCGCTGCTGAACGAGGGTTCACACGTCATGATCTATGCACCGTCACAGGACGACGGCCGATCTGTGGGGCAGGTCTTCGCCGAGACCATCAAACCGCCGCTGTTTCCCGTCGACCTGTCGGTGCTCCCGGGCGCGATCGAGTTCACGGAAGTGATCGACGACGAGTTCGTCATCGACGGTGGACCGGCCGGTGACATCAGGGTGATGTCCCGTTCGATTCCCCACGTCGGCCGCACGCTCGGCTACCGCATCGAGTGGAACGGCGCGTCGGTCGCCTACCTCAGCGATCACCAGATGCCGCGCGATGGAACGTTCGCTGCGACGGAAGGTGCCATGGACCTCTGTCGCGGGGTGGACCTGCTCATCCACGATGCGCAGTACACCGCCGAGGAATTCCGCGCGAAGTGCGACTGGGGTCACTGCACGGTGGAGTACGCGGTGTGGCTCGCCGGCGAGGCCCGAGCCCGTCAACTGGCGTTGTTCCACCACGACCCGAGCCACGACGACGCGCAGTTGGATGCGCTCGCAGTGCGCGCCGCCGGACTGGGCGAGCGCGTCGGGGTCAGGGTGTCCGCGGCGCGCGAGAACTGCACGATGGTCATCCGGGGCTGAGGACGGGCAGCCGACCCGGACAGCCGGTTGCGGAAGAACCGATCAGTCGATGATCCCGGCGCGTCGCAGGGCGTCGAGCACGAGATCGGCCCCTTCCTCGGGGTCGAGAATCGACGTGTCGATCCGCACATCCGGCGACGTCGGCCGTTCGTAGGGCGAATCGATTCCGGTGAAGTTCGAGAGGTCGCCGCGGCGGGCCTTCGCGTAGAGGCCCTTCGGGTCACGCTCCTCCGCGACGGCGAGCGGAGCATCGACGTGGACCTCGACGAACTCCCCTTCGTCGAGCCGCTCCCGAGCGAGCTGTCGTTCGGCCCTGAACGGGGAGATGAACGACGCAAGGACGACGAGCCCCGCATCGACCATGAGCGCGGCGACTTCACTCACGCGTCGGATGTTCTCGACGCGATCGGCGTCGGTGAAGCCCAGATCGCGGTTGAGGCCGTGACGAACGTTGTCGCCGTCGAGGAGATAGGTCCGCACGCCCATCGCGTGGAGCTTCGACTCGACGATGTTGGCGATCGTCGACTTGCCCGAGCCGGACAGGCCGGTCAGCCAGACCAGTCCGGGACGGTGGCTGTTCTGCTCGGCCCGTGCGTTCTTGTCGACGCGTACGTCCTGCCAGTGGATGTTGTGGGAGCGTCGGAGAGCGAAGTGCAGCAGGCCTGCCCCGACGGTGTTCTGCGTCATCTTGTCGATGATCACGAACCCGCCCATGTCGCGATTCTCGGTGTAGGGATCGAACGGGATGGCGCGGTCGAGGCTGATGTTGCACACCCCGATCTCGTTCATCTCGAGCGTGTTGGCCGCGAGGTGATCGAGGTTGTTCACGTCGACGCGATACTTCGGGTTCGCCATCGTCGCGCCCACGGTGCGGGCGCCGATCTTCATCAGGTACGGCCGACCCGGCAGCATCGCATCCTCGTGCAACCACACGAGATGCGCCTCGAACTGGTCGGCCACCTCGGCCGGGTCGTCGGCGGCGCACAACACGTCTCCACGTGACACGTCGACCTCGTCGGTGAGCGTGATCGTCACGGACTGTCCGGCGATGGCCTCGTCGAGGTCGCCGTCCATCGTCACGATCCGGTCGACCCGGCTGGTGGTCCCCGCGGGAAGGATGCGCACCGTGTCTCCGGGACGGACGGTGCCCCCGACGACCTGGCCCGAGAATCCGCGGAAGTCGAGGTTCGGTCGGTTGACCCATTGCACGGGCATCCGGAAGGGTTGCTCGGCCCGTTCGTCTGCAGCGGGGACCGTCTCGAGATATCCGATCAGGGTCGGACCGTGGTACCAGTGGGTGTGCTCGCTGGCGCTCGTGACGTTGTCGCCCTTGAGTGCGGACAGCGGGATGAACGTGATCTCCTCGAGTCCGATCTGGGCTGCGAACTCGCGGTACTCGGCTTCGATCTGCCGAAAGACGGTCTCGGAATAGTCGACGAGGTCCATCTTGTTGATCGCCACGACGACGCGCCTGATGCCGAGCAGCGAGACGAGGTAGCTGTGCCGACGCGTCTGGGTGAGGACGCCGCGGCGGGCGTCGACCAGGATCACCGCGACGTCGGCGGTCGAGGCGCCGGTCACCATGTTGCGGGTGTACTGCTCGTGTCCGGGCGTGTCGGCGACGATGAACTTGCGCTGTTCCGTGGAGAAGAAGCGATACGCCACGTCGATCGTGATGCCCTGTTCGCGTTCGGCGGCCAGTCCGTCGAGCAGCAGTGCGAAGTCGAGGTCGCCGCCCTGCGTGCCCACCTTCGCCGAATCCGCTTCGAGTGCGGCGAGATGGTCCTCGAACACGAGGTGCGACTCGTAGAGCAGCCGACCGATGAGCGTGCTCTTGCCGTCGTCGACGCTGCCGCAGGTGATGAACCTGAGCATGGACTTGTACTGGTGCGACATGAGGTAGCCCTCGATGTCGCGTGCGATGAGATCCGATGCGTGGGCCATGTCAGTGGTCTCCGTGAGAGGTGGTGGTCGAGGTGCCGGGAGTTTCGGGTCGGAAGTCGCGGCACGGGTCCGAGCCGGAGACGGGGTCGAGGGTCATCAGAAGTACCCCTCCTGCTTCTTCTTCTCCATCGAGGCGGCCCCGTCGTGGTCGATCACGCGACCCTGCCGCTCCGACGTCGTCGCGAGGAGCATCTCCTGGATCACGTCGGTCAGCTTCTCCGCGTCGCTCTCGATCGCGCCCGACAGCGGGTAGCAGCCGAGGGTGCGGAAGCGGACGGATCGCATCTGCGGGACCTCGCCGTCGTCGAGGACGAAGCGGTCGTCGTCGACCATGATCCACGTGCCGTCGCGTTCGACGACCGGACGCTCGGCAGCGAGGTACAGCGGAACGATCGGGATCTGCTCGAGATGGATGTACTGCCAGACGTCGAGTTCGGTCCAGTTCGAGATCGGGAACACGCGCAGTGTCTCACCCTGGCTGCGACGGGCGTTGTAGACCTGCCAGAGTTCCGGTCGTTGACGCTTGGGGTCCCATTGATGTTGGGCGGAGCGGATCGAGAACACGCGTTCCTTCGCACGGGACTTCTCCTCGTCGCGGCGAGCCCCGCCGAAGCACAGGTCGAACCGGTGCTTCTCGATCGCCTGCTTGAGGCCGTCGGTCTTCCACATGTCGGTGTGCATGGCGGAGCCGTGGTCGAACGGGTTGATGCCGCGTTCGATGCACTCGGGGTTCTGGTGCACGATCAACTCCAGGCCGTGCTTCGCGGCGATCGTGTCGCGGAACGCGTACATCTCGCTGAACTTCCAGGTCGTGTCGACATGGACGAGCGGGAACGGGGGGAGGCTCGGGTAGAAGGCCTTGAGCGCGAGGTGCAGCATCACCGAGCTGTCCTTGCCGACCGAGTACAACATCGCGGGCCGCTCGGACTCCGAGACGGCCTCGCGCATGATCTGGATGGCCTCGGCCTCGAGCCGTTGGAGGTGGGTCAGCCGACCGGCGGTCAACGAGTCGCTCGGCGAATCCGGCGTGGCGACCGATGAGGACGTCCCGGACGAGGTATTGTTCGTAATGTCCTGCATGACGGTAGACAATACGTACAATATTCGGATCGG
This sequence comes from Ilumatobacteraceae bacterium, assembly GCA_963824025.1. Classification (GTDB taxonomy): domain Bacteria; phylum Actinomycetota; class Acidimicrobiia; order Acidimicrobiales; family Ilumatobacteraceae; genus Ilumatobacter_A. The sequence continues at coordinate 633,116 of CAWGNY010000008.1, read as the reverse complement.
GCAACACGTCAGAGGAGATCTTGACGAACTTCGACCCGATCGCGGTGTGCGGCGGGACTCAGCCGAGGATCTGGCCGACCGCTCCGATGACCTCATCGTGGAAGCGGCCACTGGTCGCGACCACACCCCGATTGTTCGCCAGACGAGCACCGACCGAGAAGTCGAGCGGCCGTCCGTCCACGTCGGTCACCGTACCGCCCGCCTGCTCGACGATGTACTTGCCGGCAGCATGATCCCAGATCTTCTCCACGTAGTCGGCACGCGTCGGCAGCCGGAGGTAGATCGCAGCATCACCGCGGGCGACGGCGCCGTACTTGCACTGGCTGTCGATCCGGTACGGCTCCGCGGTGATGCCCAGAAGCCTGGCGATCTGCACCGACTGGTCCTGGTCGGAGTGCCCGGACTCGACCGACTCGCACAGGCGGGCCTCGGCCAGACTCGCCGGATCGGCGACCGCGATCGGCGTGGGCCCACCGCCACCGGTGGTGTGGACCTCGGCAAAGCCGTCGGCAGCGACGAAGACGGCCCCGGTCGATCCGTCGCCGTTGGGGATGTTCGGGCATCCCAGCACGCCCGCGACGACGTGTCCGTGCTCGATGAGGGCCAGCGCGACGGCGTACTGGTCGCCGCGAAGGAAGCCCTTCGTCCCGTCGATCGGGTCGAGCGTCCAGTACCGGTCGCTCGTCGCATCGGCCGAGCCGACCGCGATCCAGGAAAGCACCTGTTCGACGTCGATCGATCGCCCGAAGGAGTTCGAGACGATCTCGACGACGCCGTTGCGCAGGTTCGTCTGCGCGTCGTCGGTGAGGTCGGAAGCGACCTCTTCGCCCACCACGTCGACATCGCCGAGTGCGTCGGTCAGCGCGGCGCACACGACCGCCTGTGCGGCGAAGTCGGCGACGGTGACCGGACTGTCGTCGCCCTTCGTCAGGGTGTCGCCGCTGACGAGTCGGCCCTGCACGGATGCGCAGACGGTCGAAGCCTGGCGGACGGCGGCCACGGCGGCGGCCAGTTCTCGGTCGGTGACGGTCATGGGTGTCTCTCTTCCGTTTCGGTTCGGTACTGGGCGGCCATTGCGGCGACGTCGCCGGGGAGTCGCCCGGCGACCAGGTCGGCGATCGTCACCGTCTCGAGCACGTTGCGGAGGCTGGCCCGTACGGCCATCCAGACCTCGGGAAGTGTCTCCGCCGGCGGGGCGTACGAGAGCTGTCGCAGGCTCTCGTCGTGTACGTCCGCGAGCGGCCCGTCGATGGCGCGGAACACGTCGGCGAGGGTGATCTGCTCGGCGGGGCGCGAGAGCGTGAAGCCGCCATCGGGCCCTCGCTTCGAACGCACCAGTTCGGCGCGTTTGAGGTCTCTGAGGATGTCGAGCAGATACTTCAGTGAGATGTCCTGGCGCCGCGAAATCGCGTCTGCCTTGGTCGGTTGCCCGTCACTCGTCGCGAGTTCGGCCATTGCTCGAACCGCGTTGTCCACCCGTTCGGAGATTCGCATCGAGCACCGACGCTACCGGCGACACCCGACCCGACCAGTCCGAGCCCGACACGGGGTAGCTTCGGACCGGTGCGATCGGTGAATTCGATGCTGCCGAGGTTCGGCCGGCGGGGTCGGCGTTGAGCACCGCGGCGTTCGTCGCTTCGATCGTCGTCGGCGCCGCCCTGGTTCTCGCCGGTGTGTCGAAACTCGCCGCCGGCGACACCTGGCCGTCGCAGGCGCGAGGCCTGGGAGCGCCGGACCGGCTGATCCCGCTGCTGCCATGGCTCGAAATCGTGGTCGGAGCGTTGCTCATCGCCCAGGTGGCCCGGCCGGCGATGGCGACCATCGCCATCGCGCTGCTCCTCGCCTTCACGGCACTGCTCGTCGTGAATCTGCGTCAGGGGCGACGGCCTCCTTGCGCCTGCTTCGGGGCGTGGTCGGCGAAGCCGATCGGAGCCGGCCACATCGCCCGCAATCTCGCGCTGATCGCTCTCGCGGTCATCGCTGCACTCTGATCGCGTCGAAGCTCAGGTCGTGGCGAGCAGGAACGCGACTGTCCGCGCTTCGTCCCGCCATGCGTCGTAGCGTCCCGTCGGACCGCCGTGCCCGGCTCCCATCTCCGTCCGCATGAGGATCGGGCGGTCACCGGTGGTGACCTCGCGGAGTCGGGCGACCCATTTCGCGGGCTCGTGGACACTGACCCGAGGGTCGTGCAGTCCCGCGGTGACGTACACCGCGGGGTAGTCCGCCGGGATCGTGTTGTCGTACGGGGAGTACGCCAGCATCAGCGAGGCGAACGGCTCGGACCGCGGATCCCCCCACTCCTCCCATTCGGTGATGGTGAGGGGCATCGTCGGGTCGCTCATCGTGGTCACGATGTCGACGAACGGAACCTCGGCGACGACGGATGCGAAGAGATCGGGGCGCTGCGTCATGCAGGCGCCCACGAGGAGCCCGCCGGCGGATCCTCCGCGTATCGCGAGTCGCCCGGGGGCGACCACCCCGGTCGTCGTGAGGTGTTCGGCCGAGGCGATCATGTCGTCGAACGTGTGCTGCTTCTTGTCCAGCTTGCCGTCGAGGTACCAGTGTCGCCCGAGCTCACCGCCACCTCGCGGGTGGGCGAGCGCCCAGACCATCCCGCGGTCGAGCAGCGAGAGGCGCGCCACCGAGAACCACGGTGGCATCGATGCCTCGTACGAGCCGTAGCCGTACAGGCAACCCGGTGCGGTGCCGTCGAGCGGGGTGTCGACGTGGCGGACGATGTCGATCGGCACCGCGGTGCCGTCCTCGGATCGCGCCCACAAACGGCTCGCGACGTAGGCATCGAGATCGACGTTGGGCGTCGGCACCCGCCTGAGCAGGGTGCGCTGCCCGGTGATGAGGTCCTCGTCGAACAGCGTGGGGGGCGTGGTCATCGACTGCGTGGTGAAGCGAAGTGTCGTCGATGTCCACTCGGGGTTCGCCGACAGGTTCACGTCGTGCGGCTCGCTGTCGGCGTCGATGATCTGTTCGGAGCCGTCCCTCCGGAGCAGACGCAGGCGCGGTTGTGCATCGCTCCACTCGAAGATGACGAGGTGGCTCCGGAACGGTTCGACGCCGATGATCCGTCGGCCGCGCTGGTGGGGGATCAGTTCCGACCACGTGGTCGGATCGGTCCAGTCGTCGTCGACAGAGGCAGCGAGGACGCAGAAGTCGTCCGCGCCCTCTGCGTTCGTCACCATCACGAGGCGATCACCCCAGTCGTCGATCTGGTACTCGACGCCTTCTGCACGAGCCCGTACGACGACAGGATCGGCGAGTGGCGTGGCCGACGGCAGGAGCCGCACCTCGGCGCTCGTCTTGGAGCCGCTGTGGATCACGATCCATGCGTCCGAGCGCGTCTCGCCGATCTCGACGAAGAAGCGCTCGTCGTCCTCCTGGAACACGAGCTGGTCGTCGTCGGCTGCGGTCCCGAGCTCATGGCGCCACACCTGGAACGGTCGCTCCTGATCGTCGGCGCGCACGTAGAACAACCGGGCGCCGTCGGCCGACCAGGCCGTGCCGGCGTTCGCGACGTCGGCGACGTGATCGTCGAGGTCGAGGTGGCTGTCGCCGTCGAATCGGCGGATGCGCAGGTCGTATCGTTCGTCGCCGGTCGTGTCGATCGACCACGCGAACATCGTGTGGTCGTGCGACGCGTCGAACGCGCCGAGGTCGAAGTAGTCGGTCGCCCCCACGCGTGCGGCTTCGACGTTCTCGTCGAGCAGGAGTTGATCGGTGGCGGTCTCGGCGGTTCGGCCGCGATGGTGTCGCGGGTAGTTCTCGCCCTCGACGGTCGAGCTGACGTACCACCAGTGTCCGTTCATCACCGGTGTGGACTGATCGGTTTCCTGGACCCGCGACCTGATCTCGTCGAAGATCGCCTCGACCGTCGCGGCGTGAGCGTCGAACCACGCCGTGCTGAACCGGTTCTCGTTCTCGAGATGGTCGAGGAACTCCGGGTCCTCGACATCGAGCATCCACGCGTAGGGGTCGTCGACGTCGCCGGTGGGACGCTGCCAGCGGTGGGGTCGGCGGGGGGCGACCGGCGGTCGTGCCGGAGGTGTGACGTCCGGCCGAGGAGGGAGATTCTGGTGGGTCACAGTCGAGCCAATGTACGTGCAGACCGCTACCGTCCCTCGCTGTCATGCGCGTCTGGATCGATCAGGACCTCTGCACCGGCGACGGGATCTGCGTCGACCATTGTGACGACGTCTTCGTTCAGCTGGAGGACGGCATCGCGTACGTTGCCGAGGCCGGCCGGCCGCTCAACGACCCGGGTGGATCGGGCAGCCTCGCCGCCGTTCCCCGCGTCATGTCGAGAGCGTCATCCACGCCGCCGAGATGTGTCCCGGCGAGTGCATCTTCATCGAGGCCGACGCCGCCCCGTCCGAGTCCGTCCCGGCGGCCGATCAGCCGGCCGCGTGACGTCACGCGGTGTCGACCCGCCGCGCCGCGTCACCTGCGACGGAATCTCGGCCGGGTGGTGAGGTCGTGGCGCCGAATGGTCCGCATAGGATTCCGGTCATGCCGATGCGGACGGAGTGCAAGAACTTCGAATCACGGTCCTACCCGAACGGTGACACGGTGCGGAAGTGCAACCTCGACCTTGCGCCGGATGCGCCGTGGCGTTGTCCGGAGAACTGCCCGAAGTACGAGCGGCGCCTCGCCGATGTGGCGTGGACTCACGGAACGCTCACCGTGGGTGCGACGCCGCCCGAGCCCGGAGGCCTGGACGACGGTTCGGCAGCGGCGGTTCTCGACGCCGCCGAGGACATCGTCAACGCCGTCGGTGCGGAGGTCAGAGCCGAAGTCGAGGCCGAACGCGCTCAGAAGCCGGGGATCATGTCGCGCCTGTTCAAACGCAAGCGCTGAACGTTCAGCGGGGTTCGTGGCGGCGGGCGGTCCGACCGTACGATCGGGAAATGGGTTGGACCGAGCGCGACGGGGCGCTGCACCGGGACTTCGAGTTCGAGTCGTTCCGTGCGGCGATCGGCTTCATGGTGCGAGTTGCGTTCATCGCCGAGGAACTGCAGCACCACCCCGAGTGGTCGAACGTCTACAACCGGGTGTCGATCAGGTTGACCACGCACGACGCTGGCAACACGGTCACGGAGAACGACCGCGCGATGGCCGCAGCGATCGATGACCTCGTCGACTGAACAGTCCACCGACACCGGATCGCTGCGAAGCTTCCCGGGGTGGCGAGTCGTCGCCGGGTGCTTCTTCGTCCTCCTCGTCAACGCCGGGCTGGCCTTCTACGGCCTGTCGGTCTACCTCAATGCGTTCAGCAAGGAGCAGGACTGGCCACTGAGTTCGATCTCGTTCGCGGTCACGATCTTCTTCATCGTCGGCGGACTGTTCGGACTCGTCGCCGCGCGTTTGATCGCGCGTTACGACGTTCGCGCCGTGATCATCGCGGGCGCAGTGATCTGCGGTGGCTCGCTCGCGGCGGTCGGCCAGGTCACGTCGCAGTGGCAGCTCTATGTCGCCTATGCCGTCTTCGCCATCGGGTACGCGCTCTGCGGGCTCGTTCCCACGACCACCGTCGTGACCCGGTGGTTCCACCGAAAGCGCTCCGTCGCGCTGTCGGTGGCGTCGACGGGCCTCTCGGTCGGGGGCATCGTCCTCACGCCGGTCGCCAAACGGCTGATCGACGACAACGGGCTGGCCGCCAGCACACCGTGGCTCGGGCTCATCTTCGTCGCGGTGACCGTGCCGGTCACGCTGCTCCTGGTGCGGCCGGATCCGGTTGCCGACGGATTCGCACCCGACGGCGAGCGACTCGCAGTGGGTGCCTCGCCGCCGCCTGCAGCGGGAACCACATACGCCGACGCGTTGCCGACACGCTTCTATCGGGCGGTCACGTACGGGTACGTCCTCGTGCTCGGCTCGCAGGTCGGCGGAATCCAGCAGCTGGTGAAACTCGTCGAGGATCGCACCGACGAGCGGATCGCGCAGTTCGCGATCACCGCGCTCGCAGCAACCTCGGTTGTCGCTCGCCTCGTCGGCGGGCGCCTGGTCTCGTCGATGCCGATGATGCGTTTCACGGTGGTCGTGGCCGCGTTGCAGACGGTTGCACTGATCGGCATCGGGTTGTCCCAGTCGACGCTGCTGATCTTCGTCTCGATCGTGCTGTTCGGCATGACGATCGGCAACTTGTTGATGATGCAGCCGTTGCTGATCGCCGAGCGGTTCGGGGTGCTCGACTACCCGCGGATCTTCGGCCGCTCCCAGGCGATCACGATCGTCGGCGTCGCGGGAGGCCCGCTGCTCATCGGCTGGCTGTACGACGTGTTCGGCTCGTACGAGCTTCCCTATGTCTCGGCGGCGACGCTGTGTGCCGCGGGGACGGCGATCCTGTTCGTGGCGGGTCCGGCTAGCGTCGCCGCCGATGAGTGACGAATCCGACGCAACGGCACCGCTGCACCGCAACGTCGTCAAGGTGATCGACGCCGGTCGAGCGCTCGGTGTCGAGGTCGTCCCGCGCAGCTACCCGCAGGGTGCCAGGACGGCGCAGGACGCCGCCGACGCAATCGGTGTCGACGTCGGCCAGATCGTGAAGAGTCTGATCTTCGGGGTCGCCTCCGGTGATCCGGATGGCCACCTCGAATTGGTCCTCGCGTACGTCAGTGGCTCGAACCAGCTCGACGAGAAGAAGCTGGCGGCAGCTGCCGGGGCGGAGAAGTGTGCGCGCGTCGATGCCGACGCCGTGCGCTCGGCGACCGGATTCCCGATCGGGGGCGTCCCTCCGTTCGGCCACGACACGCCGTTGCGGATCTTCATCGACCCCGATCTCCTGCAGTACGACGAGGTGTGGGCCGCTGCGGGCACGTGGAACGACGTGTTCGGCATCGCCCCCGGCCGGCTGGCCGATGCGAGCGGTGGCGTCGTGACCGACCTCCGTCGGGGTTGATGCCGTTCGGACGGCGCGGGGTGTGTGGACCTAGGTTGGTTTCATGCGAGCACAACGATTGACGATGTTCCTGTCCGCCGCGGCGCTGATCGGCGCCGCCTGCTCCAGCAGCGACGGAGGCGAGAGCGCATCGACCGAACCCGCATCGACCGGACCGCCGGCGACGACGCCACTCGCCACCGAGCCGGCAGCGACCGAGCCGGCAGCGACCGAGCCGGCAGCGACCGAGCCCGTCGAGACCGACCCGCCGGTGGATACCGCAGCACCCGAGACCACCGTGGCAGTCGAACCAGCGGTGTACGACTTCTCGGCAGTCGGACCGATCGTCGACGAGTACGTCGCCGAGCAGGGATTGAACGGTGCCGGGCTGGTCGTGGTGGATCGAGACGACGGTGTCGTGCACGAGGAGTACTGGGGCGAGTTCGACGCCGATCGCGTCTCGCTGATCGCATCGTCGAGCAAGATGATCTCGGCCAGCATCCTGATGCGCCTCGATGACGACGGGATCCTCGATGTGGACGCGCCCGTCGCCGACGTCGTCGAATGGGGCGCGGCCCATCCGACGGTCACCCCGGCGCAGCTCATCTCGAACAGCTCGGGGCTGCCCGGGCTGTTCGAGGGTTTCGAGTACGAGTCCTATCTGTGTCAGTACATCCCCGACGGCACGTTGCAGGACTGCGCCGAGCAGATCTTCACGACCCCCGACGACGATGCCGCCGTGATCCCACCCGACACGGAGTTCCGGTACGGCGGTGCACAGTGGACGATCGCCGGTGCCATCGCCGAAGTGGCCTCGGGCAAGACCTGGGCACAGCTCGTGGACGAGCTGGTCGCCACCCCCTGCGGCCTCGAGTCGTTGGGATACCACAACACTCTCGCCCTGGAGTATCCCGTCGAGTTCAACGGTGATCCGGAGAGCCTCACGCCCACCGACAATCCGAACGCCGAGGGCGGCGCCTACGTGACGGCTCCCGACTATGCGCATTTGATGCTGATGCAGCTCCGCGACGGGATGTGCGGCGATGAACGGGTGGTCTCGAGCGAGTCGATCGACCGCATGCACGCCGACCGGATCGGCGAGGTGTACGACGGCGACGCGAACGACGACCCCACGACAGGGTACGGCATGGGGTGGTGGGTGGACCGCGAGAGTGGACGGGTCAGCGACGAGGGAGCGTTCGGCACCGTTCCGTGGCTCGATCTCGACGATGGTTTCGGCGCCTACCTCGTGGTCGAGTCGACCAGCGCGATCGGTCAAGGCCTCGCGGCGTTGCTGTACGAGCCCGTCGAGGCAGCGATGCTGGCGGCCGGCTGACACTCCACCACCGGCTCCCCGCCTCATCGCACCCCGTTCTCGTGGACTGCTCCCGCGCAGCGCGCCGGCGCCGGTTCACGAGATGCCAGGAGGTCAGAAGTCGTTCAGGACGGTGTGGACGTCGTTGTCCATGGCCGCGAGCACGGGCCGCAGGTGCAGCTGCTCGAGCAGTGCCGCGCCGCGCTCGTTGCCGCCCTGCAGATCGCTCGTGATCACCTGTGCGGTGGTCTGCTGCAGCAGGCTGATCCGGTACTCCTTCATCGCCTGGTCGACGGTGTAGTCGATCCCGGCGGCCCGGATCTGGTCAACGTATTCCGAGATCAGTTCGGCCTCGTGCGCGCGACGGAGATCCGGATCCATCGATCCGGCCAACAGGTTCGTGACGTCCCACATCCCGACGTGGCGCGTCGACAGCTGGAAGTCGATCATCGTGGTCGCGTCGACACCGTCCGGACCGCCGAAGAGGTAGTTCTCCGCGCGGCAGTCGGTGTGCGTGAACGTCGGCGTCCCGACCGTGACGGTGTAGTCGAGCAGCTCCGCATAGCGATCACAGGCCACCCGGATCGTGTCGAGCATGTCGGTGGGGATCCGGTCGCCGAAGTGCTCGGCGAACCCGGGGAATCCGGCGGTGGCCATCGGCTGGGCGCCCTTGTACATGTCGTTGTTCATCGGCGGCAACCAGTCGAGTGAGAACACCTCGTCGGTTCCCCAGAACTGTGTGTGGAGCGGAACCACGCTCGAGATGATGCGGCGAGCCTCGTCGACCGAGATGCCATCGAGTTGATTCGGTGTGCTCGCGCCCTCGATGTCCTCGATCAGTAGCACGAAGGGCACGCCGGTCTCGGACGCCGCCGCATGGAATGGTCGCGGGACTCGGACGTCGACCCCGTCCGCGATGTGCCGGTAGAACGCGACCTCGCGTAGGTAGAAGCCCATCGCGATCGAGAGGAACTGGTTCTCGGGCGACGCCGACGCGCACTTCGCCACGATGCTCGCGGGCCCGGACTCACCCGATGCGTACGTCAGTGAGATGCGGGCGAGTTCGCCGAGAATCCCGACGCCTTCGCCGAAGTGGGCGACAGCGATCGACGCGACGGTGCCGAATTCGTCGCCGAGCACCGCATTGAGCCAGCCGACGGTGATGTCGCTGACCTCTGTGGGAATGAAGTCGGCTGATGCGGGCGGTTGAGGCGAGAGGTCGCTCATCGACCGTGAAGATAGACGGTGACGCCTGTCACGGGCGAGCGCTGGCTCCGAACGCCGCTTCGTCGATCGCGATGAACACCGCAGTCGATCGCGTGAAGACGGCTGGTTCGCCGTCGGCGTCGAGGCCGGTGAGTTCGCCCGACATCAGGAGCTTGCGACCCTCGCGCTCGTCGAGGCGGACCCGACACTCCAGCGGTTGGTGGATCGGGACCCCACGTTCGTATCGGATCGTGAGTGTCCCCGTGAACGCGGGCTGGCCGAGAATCGTGAGGACGAACCCGTAGACGTCGTCGAACAGGGCCGACACGATGCCGCCGTGGCTGCGACCGGGAGCGCCCTCGTGCGCGGCGCCGAGTGTCACGTGTCCGACTGCGTCGTCGCCATCGCGAACGATGCGCACGTCGAGCCCGTAGGGAGCCGCCCGCCCGGAGATCGGGCGTTCGTCGAAGGAGAACATCTCCTCGCCGTCGGCGGGACTCGGACCCCAGTCGCCCGACGGTCGTTCGACGCTGCGCACCCGGCGCTCTCCCGCTCGGACCCTGCGCGCCTCGTCGGTGAGCCGCTCGGCGAGCGCGGTCAGGTCGTCGGCCGACACGTGGTGTCCGACGATCGCGTGACCGAGCGAGCGATAGGCCTCGCCGACGCGGATGCGCGCCGCGGCGACCTCCGGTGGGAGCGACGAACTCACGCCGTGGCGTCGAGCGCTTCGTCGAGCGCGCTCGTGAGCGTGTTCCAGCCGAGGACGGCGCACTTGATCCGCACCGGGAACTTCACGACACCCTGGAGTGCCTCGAGGTCGCCGAGGTCGATGTCGTCGTCGCCGGCCACGGCTTCGACGTCGTCGAGACCCATCATCGACTTGAACCGACGGGTCACAGCACGGATCTCGCCGACCGACTTGCCCATGACCACGCCGGTCATCATCGACGCGGACGACTGGGAGATCGAGCATCCCTGCCCGCCGATCTTCACGTCGGTGACCACGGCGTCGTCGCCGGATCCTTCGACCTGCAGGTACACCGTGATCTCGTCACCACACAGGGGGTTGTGTCCGTCGACCTTGACGGCCGGGGGCGTCTCGAGTTCGCCGCGGTTCCGGGGCGTGCGATAGTGGTCGAGGATGATCTCGCGGTAGAGGTCTTCGAGTCCGGGCATCACGACTTCCTGACTGGTTCAGATCCGTGCCGATTCTGGCGTGGCATCAGAGTCCGAAGATATCGCTTGCGCCATCCAGGCCGTCGGCCAGTGCATCGATGTCGGCTTCGTCGTTGTAGAGGTAGATGCTGGCGCGGGTCGTCGCGTGCACGTTGAGGGTCTTCATCAACGGTTTCGCACAGTGGTGACCCGCCCGCACGCACACGTTCGATTCGTCGAGCACCTGACTCACGTCGTGCGGGTGGAGATCGCGGAACGCAAAGCTGAACACGCCCCCGCGGATCTCGACGTTGTCCGGTCCGTAGATGGTGATCTCGTCACCGAAGCGATGCCGTAACGCGTCGAGCGTGTAGCGGGTCAGGTGCATCTCGTGCTGTCGAATGTTGGCCATGCCGAGGTCCTCGAGGAACTCGATCGCGGCGGTGAGGCCGGCCGCTTCGACGATCGGAGGGGTCCCCGCCTCGAACTTCGCCGGCACGGGCGCCGTGGTGAACCCGTCGAACGTGACGGTGTCGATCATGTTGCCGCCCCCGAGGAACGGCGGCATCGCATCGAGGATCGCCATCTTTCCCCAGAGCATCCCGATGCCGGTGGGGCCGCACATCTTGTGGCTCGAGAACGCGACGAGGTCGGCATCCCACGCTCGGACGTCGGTGACGTTGTGAGGTACGTACTGGCAGGCGTCGACGACGGCGAGGGCACCGGCCGCATGTGCCGCGGCGCACAGCTGCTGGATCGGCGGGATCGTGCCGAGGACGTTGCTCATCGCGGTGAACGACAACACCTTGGCGCCGTCGAGCAGTCGGTCGAGGTCGGACAGGTCGAGTTGGCCGTCGCTCGTCAGGCCGATCCAGCGGATCTCGATGTCGCGTTCCTGGGCGAGCATCTGCCACGGCACGATGTTGGCGTGATGCTCCATCTCCGTGAGCACGACGGCGTCACCGGCGCCGAGGTTGGCCCGACCCCACGTCATTGCGATCAGGTTCATCGCTTCGGTGGCGTTCTTGGTGAACACGATCTCGTCGGCCGACGGCGCGTTGACGAACCGCGCCACCGCGTGGCGGGCACCCTCGTACACCTCGGTCGCCTCGCCCGCGAGGCGGTACGAACTCCGATTGATCGGCGCGTACGTGTGCTCCATGAACTCGGTCATCGCATCGATGACCCGTCGTGGCTTCTGCGACGTGTTGCCGGAGTCGAGATAGACGAGGCGTGCGCCGTCGATCGTTCGATCGGTGAGGAGGGGAAATTCGGCGCGAACGGCGACGACGTCGAACGGGGGAGCGGCCACCTGCACATTGTACGAGCCGGATCGCTGCGCCCGGTCGAGGACCTGGACGTATCCTGAGCGACGATGGCCGACCGGGTGGAGCGACTGACGAACTTGTTGGCGCTGCTGCTCGAGACCCGCAGCGGCTTGTCGTTGCGCGAGATCGCTGCAGCGCTGGACGGGCAGTACCCGAGCGAGGAGAAGGCGCGACGTCAGGCGTTCGAGCGGGACAAGCTCGCCCTGCGGGAGATCGGCGTGCCGATCGAGATGGAGGTGCACTCGGGTGACCGGTACGCGGGTCAGACCCGGTATCGCATCGATCGTGCGAGCTACGAACTCGACGACCTCGACCTCGCAGCCGATGAGATGAGGGCGCTCCAGGTGGCGGTCGCGACGGTCCGTACCGACTCGGGCGTGGGGCGCGATGCGCTGCTCAAGCTCGGTGGCGGTATCGGTTCGCTCGACCGCCCGCCCGTGTCCGCGGTGCTGCCCGACCGCCCCGAACTGCCGCTGATCCGCTCGGCCGTGGCCACCCGCTCGCCCGTGACGTTCGAGTACCGCGGTGATCGGCGAACCGTGGAGCCGTGGGGGGTGCTGCTCCGTGGCGGGTTCTGGTACCTGGTGGGCCACGACCGGATGCGCGATGCGAAGCGAACGTTTCGCGTCGATCGGATCGATGGCGGAATCGCCGTCGGCGATGCCGAAGGCTTCGAGCGGCCGCCCGACTTCGACCCACGCACGGCCTTTCCGGCCGACCCGAAGCAGATCGGCCATGCCGTCGACGACGCTGTCGAAGCCACCGTTCGGGTGTCAGCCGCGCGGGCTGCGGCGACCGAGCGCGAGCTCGGCACCGACCGCGTGGTCGCCCGACATCCCGGTGGCGCGATCGACGTGTTGGTCCCGGCGACCAACCTCGACGCGTTCCGGTCGTGGGTGATCGGATTGGTCGATCACGCGGTGGTGCTGGACCCACCGGACGTCCGTGACGACGTCGTCGCATGGCTTCGACAGGTCGTCGGTCCCCTCGACGCGATGAGCGATGAGCGATGAGCGGGAGTCGCGTCGGGCCGCGCAACGCCCAGGATCGGCTCCGACAGCTCCTGATCATGCTGCCCTGGCTGATGGAGGCCGGTGAGGTGCCGCTGGCCGATGTCGCCGAGCGGTTCGGGCTCACCGAAGCGCAGGTCACCAAGGACCTCGAACTGGTCGCGATGTGCGGCCTGCCTCCGTACGTCGACGAGATGATCGACGTGTTCGTCGACGAGGGCATGGTCTTCGTCGGTGTGCCGCGGTTGTTCACTCGTCCACTCCGCCTGACGGCTCCCGAGGGTTTCGCTCTGCTGGCGTCGGCGCGGGCGGCGATGGAGCTCCCCGGCGCAGATGCCGATGGCCCACTCGCACGCGGTCTGGCGAAGCTCGCCGATGCGCTCGGTCAGGCCGGCCTGGCGACCGATCCGGACCTCACCGCCGGTGTCGTCGTCGACCTCGAACGGCCGGCGGCGGCCGAGGATCTGATCGACGCGGTCGCGGCGGGCGCCGAACTGCACATCGAGTACTACTCGCCGGCGCGCGGCGAGGTCTCGGAGCGCACGGTGATCCCGCGCCACGTCTTCGCCGGCTCCGGCAACTGGTATCTGCTGGCCGACGACGACCGGTCGGGTGAGCGCCGTACCTTCCGCATCGACCGGATCGAATCGGCCACGAGAAGCGGTGTGGTCCACGCGATCGACCCCGATGCGACGGCCCCGGCGTCGTTCTTCGCCGACGTCGACCTGCCGCGAGCCCGCCTGCGTCTTGCGCCGGCGGCACAGTGGATCATCGACCGCTACCCCGTCGATTCCGTCGAGCCGGTGACCGGCAAGGGCCGGCGGACCGTCGATGCGGTCGACGTCGTGCTGCCGGTGGCGAGCGAGTGGTGGCTGGATCGGCTGCTGGTGCGCCTCGGGCCCGCCGCAGAGGTACTCGAACCAGGCGACGGGGCGAAGGGTGCGCGCCGTCTGGCCGCCGCGATTCTCGCCAACTACGAAGGTGTGGAGTCAGATGCGTGAACGCGCCGGGCGTTGCGGTCGATCGAGGAACGGTTCGAGATCGCCGCTGTCGCGTACGTCGTGAGCGCGAAGGAGGTGGGGGAGGACCGCCGCGGTTGCGAGGGCGTCGGAGAGCGCCTCGTGTGGGCGGTCGAGCGTGACGCCGTACCGGTCGCACAGGTCGGTGAGGCGGTGCGAGCGGGTGCGGTCGGGGTCGAGCCCGCGCGACATGCGCAGCGTGCAGAGGCGGCGTTCGAGGGTGTCGGGGAGAGAGGAGTCCGCGTGACTGCGTCGAGCGGCGCGGAGGAGGAATTCGCCGTCGAAGCGGGCGTTGTGGGCCACGAACAGCGAGTGACCGATCCGCTCGGTGAGTTCGTCGAGCACGGCATCGAGCCGGGGCGCCTGCCTGAGCATCGGTCGAGTGATCCCGTGGATGTGTGTGGGTCCGACGCGTGCCAGCGGCCAGCGCAGTTTGACGAAGGAGTCCCACTCGTCGAGCACCGTTCCATCAGCGTCCACCGTGACGACCGCCAACTGGAGGACGCGGTGACGGCGAGCGTCGAGCCCGGAGGTTTCGACGTCGACGACGGCGAAATTCGGGAGACCCATGCCCACCACCCTAGACAGGGGGTGTCACGGTCTTGGCGACGACGCGTGCTCCCCGGAGGCGGATGTCCGATCAGCACGCAGTGCTGTGATGTCGTGCGCGGATTCCGATCGGCGCCGACACGGTGTAGCCGAGGAGATGGCGATCCTCTTCGGACTCGCCGGCCCAGTAGCCGTACTCGCGATTCGCCCGGGCGAAATTCCGGCACGGTTCGACGACGAGGCAGGCGTCACACAACCGCTTGGCCTTTGCTTCCCGGCGGGCCCGGGCCTGGGGCCGCTCGGCCTTCGGGGGAAAGAACAGCCGGGTGTTCCCTCGGCAACTCGCCTCGTCCCGCCACTCGTGAGTGTCCGACCCGAGATTCTGATCTCGCTGGGTCTCGATCTCGATGATGGCCATACGGCTGGCTCCTTGCCCCGACGGATCTCGAATGCACCGTCCGGCCGGGGGGCAACCGGACGATGTATTTAACACTAAATGATCGGGAACCCGATCGCAACGGCGCTGAACAGGGGTTTTGCGACTGCGACCCGCACTGGGTCGGTCGGCGGTGACGTCGCGGACCGCTGGTCGAGGTCAGAGCAGCTCGGCGGCGAGACTCGCCACGTCACTGCGTTCGCACGCCGTGAGCGTGATGTGACCGAAGCAGCGCTGGTCGGCGAAGGCCGACGTGAGCACGCTCAATGCGTTGTTGCTCTCACCGAGGTACGGGGCATCGATCTGGCTCGTGTCGCCGGTGAAGATGACCTTCGTCCCTTCGCCGACCCGGGTCAGGATCGTGCGCAGCGTGGTCGGTTCCAGGTTCTGCGCCTCGTCGATGAGGACCATCTGGCGTTGGAGCGAGCGGCCCCGCAGGAACGTCACCGATTCGAGGGACAACTGCCCGCGATCGGTGAGTTCGTCGATCAGACCGCGGGCGTCGCGGCTGGTGCCCTGGTCGGTCAGCGCGACGATCGCGTCGTGAATCGCCGACATCCAGGGGTCGAGCTTCTCGTCGAGCCCGCCGGGCAGGAACCCCACGTCGGCGCGTCCCACCGGGACGAGCGGACGGTAGACCGCCATTCGTTCGTAGCGTTGCTGCTCGACGACCATCTCGAGGCCCGCGGCGATGGCGAGCAGCGTCTTGCCCGTTCCGGCGCGGCCGTCGAGAGCGATCACCGATACGTCGGGATCCAGGAGGAGTTCGAGCGCGAACCGCTGCTCCTTGTTGCGGGGGCGGAGCCCCCACGGCTCGAGGCCCTGGTGACCGAGCAGCACGAACTCGTCGCCGACCGTTCGGACGAGGGCCGACTGTGATCCCGACCGCAGGACCGCGAATTCGTTCTCGCTGGGCTGTTCCGTTGCCCCGATGACCGCGTCGAGGGCGATCGCCCCGGCGGCGTAGAGGCAGTCGATCTTCTCGAACGCGGTGTCGATCGTGGTCCAGCCGACCGCTGCGACCGGGTGCGTGGAGCGGGTTGGCGTGTGCGCCGTCGCGTCGACGCCCAGGTGAGCCGCTTTGATCCGGAGTGCAGCGTCGTTGCTGACCATCGTGGTCGGACCGAAGTCGGACTGGCCGATCGCCGCACCGATGATGCGGTTGTCGGGAACCGCCGGGTCGAGGCCGTGCTCGATGAGCAGGTGCTTGCGGATGTTGTTGATCTCGATCTGGAGCGTCGCGGTGCCGGTGCCGGTCGGAACGGCGTTCGCGAGCGAACCGCCGTGTGCCACCCGGAGCTCCTCCAGCGTGCGCAGTGCGGTGCGTGCGGCGCGCCCGACATCGTCGGAGCGGCTCTTGAGGCCGTCGAGCTCCTCGACGACCGTCAGCGGAACGACGATGTCGACGTCGCTGAAGTCGAGGACGCAGCACGGATCGGCGATCAGGACCGATGTGTCGAGGACGAGGCGAGTTCGAACCCCTGCCGGGTCGGTCCCGGTGTCAACCCCTTCCATGGTCTCGGCCGCCTCGGGGGCGTCGTCGTCGTGGGAGGTGGACAGATCGGTCACGATCACTCCTGGGGTGAGTTGTCTCGACGGTGCGAAAGAGGGTTCATACGCAGCACTCCTTGTTGTAGCCCACCGCGTCTCGCCGGCGCGGGATGGTGCGAAGATGCCGACGTGAGTGCTGCTCCAACTGCGTCGACCGGTTGCGTGTTCTGCCGGATCGTCGTCGGCGACGATCCGGCGGAGGTGGTGTGGGACGACGATGTCGCCGTCGGCATCCTCGATCGACGACCGCTGTTCCGTGGCCACACCCTCGTCGTGCCCCGGCGTCACGTCGTCACCCTCGCCGATCTCGATCCGGCCGATGTCGGCCCGTTCTTCCGCAGGGTTCAGCTCATCGCCGCCGCGATGCCGGAGGCGACCGGGTGCACGGGCACCTTCGTGGCGAACAACAACCTCGTGAGCCAGAGCGTCGCGCACCTGCACGTTCACGTCGTGCCGCGGGTGAAGGGCGACGGTCTTCGTGGGTTCTTCTGGCCGCGGACCTCGTACGGGGAGGGCGAACTGCAGGTGTTCGGAGCCCGGTTGCGCGAGGCGTTCGCCCGAGCGCGGGACGCCGATCCCGGGCTCTCGACCACCGGCTGAGCCCAGTGGCTGCAAGGGTCTCCCGATCCGGTCATTGCATCTGCAATGAGATCTGGGGTTGCGTTCCGGGTGTGCTTGCAAGTCACATGGATGTCATTCGGCCCCCCGACGGGGCCGTCGTCCCGGCTTCGGCCGGGGAGAACAGCAAGAGATCCATCCACGAAAGGGTTCCAACGATGGCAACCAAAGCAGAAATGATCGAGGCGGTCGCTGACGCAGCCGGCATGTCGAAGGCCGACACGGAGAAGACGCTCGGAGCATTCTTCGATCACGTCACGGCTGAGATGCAGAAGGGCGAGTCGGTCACCTGGCCGGGCTTCGGGAAGTTCAGCACCTCGGCCCGCGCTGCGCGTACGGGCCGGAACCCGCAGACCGGCGCACCGGTGCAGATCGCCGCATCGACGGCCGCGAAGTTCACTGCGAGTTCCGCGCTGAAGGAAGCGCTCAACGGCAAGAAGAAGAAGTGACCTGATGGCTGCGAAGAAGGCTCCGGCCAAGAAGGCCGCGGTGAAGAAGGCTCCGGCCAAGAAGGCCGCGGTGAAGAAGGCTCCGGCCAAGAAGGCCGCGGTGAAGAAGGCTCCGGCCAAGAAGGCCGCGGTGAAGAAGGCTCCGGCCAAGAAGGCCGCGGTGAAGAAGGCTCCGGCCAAGAAGGCCGCGGTGAAGAAGGCTCCGGCCAAGAAGGCCGCGGTGAAGAAGGCTCCGGCCAAGAAGGCCGCGGTGAAGAAGGCTCCGGCCAAGAAGGCCGCGGTGAAGAAGGCTCCGGCCAAGAAGGCCGCGGTGAAGAAGGCTCCGGCCAAGAAGGCCGCTGCGACGAAGCGGTGAGCCGGTCGGGTCGGCTCGACGATCAACGACGACGGGCGACAGCTTTCGAGCTGTCGCCCGTTCCGCGTCCGTCTACAGGTGATCGATCAACTTGAACACCTCGGCGGCCGCCATGTCGTGGGGGGCACCGAGTTCCTCGAGGCGGCTGCGAACCCGGGTGCGGAATCCTTCGAGTTCGCTGTCGTCGACTGCCTTCATGGTCGATTCGAACTGACTCACGTGCGCCTCGAGCGCATTCAGTTTCACGTCCACGACCTCGCCCACGTCCTCGGCATGGTCGGGCTCGTCGGCCTCCCACAACAGGAGTGCGTCGGGTCGGTGGTGAGGTACCGGATGCTCCTTGAAGAAGTGGGGATCCCTGGCCGCGACGATCCCTTCACAGGCCAACAGGCCGGCATGGCGGTGGTCGGGATGCAGGCGATATCGCTTCCACGGGTCATGGCCGAGGACGACGCTCGGTCGCAGTTCACGAATGGCCAGCGCGACCCGACCTCGCGCCTCGAGGTGGCTGTCCAGTTCTCCATCCACGTACTCGAGGAAGCGGACCTCGCCCGCTCGGTCCCCGGCAAGTCGCCGAGCCGCATCGCGTTGTTCCACCTGGCGTCGTGCCGCGAGCGCGGCCACGTCGACGTCCGGGTCCCACGTGCCCTTCGACCCGTCCGTGCACACGAGATGGTGGACGACGCAACCGTCAGCCGCCCACTTCGCCAGCAGTCCGCCGCATCCGAACTCGACGTCGTCGGGGTGCGCCCCGATCGCCAGCGCCGAGGTCGGTGTCGGGAGATTGCGCGACCAGTCGGTCACCGACCTCGATGGGTGAAGTGGTTGACCGGGATCGTTGGCAGCCATTGCGGGAGCACCTCTCGGAGAAGTGGATGGGTCAGGTCGGACGGGCTGTCGAGATCGATCGACAGGTGGTGGTCGTATCGAACCTCGGTCGCAGGTGTCGTGGCCGATGCCAGGTGACGGCCGAAGGATCCTGGGCCGTACCGGGCCGGGATCGGTGAACGGGCGGGAAAGGACATGACGTTCGTACCGTCGAGGCGGCGATCGGGGACGAACGTCGATGTGTCCGGCCGGGCGAGTCCGACGAGCCCGCTCGGGAGCGGGAGATCGGCGTGGGAGACGACCACGTGCTCGTACCCCTCGGCGGCGACGGCCGACACTCCGTCGTCGACCGCACCGTTGAGTCCGAGTCTCGCGGTCCACAGCACGGTCGTCCCGGCATCGAGCGCCCACCGCCGGACGTCGGGATCGTCGCAGACGACGAAGACCGGGGTGGAGCCGAGCGAACGGACCACGCCGTCGGCGAGCCAGCGGGCCAGGCGGATGCGGTCGGCGGCGGACAGCACGGTGGCGAGTCGCTGTTTCGCTTCGGTGAATGCCTTCACGGGCACGAGCACGGCGACGTCCACCCGGCGAGTGTAGGAAGTGAGTAGCGGGTGAGCCGCACTACGGTGGGCATCGACGCGCGCCGACCTGCCGACGCGTGCGGGATGGGGATCGAGATGACCACGGGGACGACACGAGGCGGTGGACCAGCGATCAGCGTCGGTGTGATCGGGGCCGGTTCGTGGGGGACCACGGTTGCGGCCATGACCAGCGCGAACACGACCACTCGGCTCTGGGCGCGACGCGACGAACTCGCTGCCGAGATCAACGAGTCCCACACGAACAGCCGCTACCTTCCCGACTTCACCCTTCCCGATCAGCTGACCGCGACGTGTGCACTCGACGAGATCGTCGCGACGTCGGACGTGATCGTGATGGCCGTCCCGTCGCACGGTTATCGGGAAGTCGCCCGCGAGGTGGCGGCGCATCTTCGCCCGTGGGTCCCGATCGTCACCCTCTCGAAGGGCCTCGAGCGGGAGTCGCAACAGCGGATGAGCGAGGTGACCGAGGAGGAGATGCCCGGCCATCCCGTGGCCGTGTTGACCGGGCCGAACCTCGCCAAGGAGATCATGAGCGGCCAACCCGCCGCGAGCGTTGTGGCGATCGACGACATCAGGATCGCGGGTGAGTTGCAGCGCCTCTTCTCGACGCCCACGCTGCGGGTGTACACCAACCCCGACGTCGTCGGTTGTGAGGTCGCAGGCGTCGTGAAGAACGTCATTGCGATCGCTTCCGGAATGGCCCAGGGGATGGGCTTCGGCGACAACACCCGTGCCACGCTGATCACCCGCGGGCTCGCCGAGATGACCCGTCTCGGCATCGTTCTCGGCGGCGACCCGGGTACCTTCGCCGGGCTCGCGGGCATCGGCGACCTGATCGCCACGTGTGCATCGACGCAGAGCCGGAACAACATGGTCGGGCGCCGACTCGGTGAGGGAGAGACGATCGACGCGATCGTCGAGAGCATGAACATGGTGGCGGAAGGGGTCAAATCGTGTCCGAGCGTGCTCGAACTCGCTCGGGCCGCCGGTGTCGAGATGCCGATCACCGAGCAGGTGGTCGCGGTGTGTCACGAGGGTCGCTCGGCGCGAGATGCGTTGACCGCGTTGATGGATCGGGACGCGAAGAGCGAGCTGCGGTGACGCTCGCCGCGGCGGGTGCCCCGGGTTTCGCTGCTTGACTGGCCGGATGACCACTGCGTCGCTTGCCGATCTCGACACCGGGATCACGCTGGGGTCCACCGGGCAACAGGCTCGGTGGACCCTCAGCTCCTGGGGTGCCGTCATCCCGTGGGGGCAGGAGAACCCGGTCCCGCTCGACTGGTATGTCGCCGCCGACGACCGCTGGCACGTTCCGGCCCAGGACTCGACCGTGCGTCAGGAGCGCATCGAAGGAACACCGGTCGTGGAGACGCGCATCCGGGTTCCCGACGGCGATGCCGTCCAGCGGGTGTGGGCCGTCTCCGACGTCGGCGGAGCTGTCGTCGTCGAGTTCGAGAACGAGTCGCCGAAACCTTTCGCGATCGCGCTCACCGGACCGGCGGTGGTCACCGAACGCCCTCCTGCGGATGTCCCGATCCGCGGGATCGACCTCCCGGGGGAGGCGATCGTCCTGCCCGTCGGGCACCGCTCGACCGTGCGTGTCGCCCTGCCGGGTCTCCGCGGTTCGTTCCCGTCCGCAGCACTCACACGGGTGCCCCCTGCGCTCGCCGTGGTGCGCGGGTGGACGCGGGTCGTCGAACAGGCGAGCCGCCTGGTGCTGCCCGACGTGCGACTCGTCGAAGCGGTCGTCGCCGCGCGGTGTGACCTGTTGCTGGAGGGTCCTGTCGATGCCGGTGACGACCCGGTCGGGTTCCTGCTCGACGTCGCCGAACTCGTGCGGTGCGGCGACCCCGCCGACGCATGGTTGACGGAGATCGTCGAGCCGGCCGAACGCGTTGCGAGGCTGGCGACACGACGTTCGGGTTCGACCGCCGATGTCGCGTCGGCGATGCAGGGGCTCGCCGCCGCGCACGTGGTGGCGCGGCGAGCCGGCGACGAGCGTGCTTCCGGCGACATCGAGCGGACCCTCGGACGCGTCGTGCAGAAACGGTCCGACGTCGAGGTCTCGGCGGGCGTGGTGGCGTCGCTCGCCGGTCTTCGTCGTTCGAGCTCGGTCGGTCGTTTCGTCGGGGCCGTCGAGCGCCGGATCGTCGACGGCGGACGGATCCTCACCGGAGGCATGCCGACCACATGGCTCGGCACCAACTTCGAGGTGCACGGGCTCCCGACATCGTTGTCGACAGCGGTGTCGTTCGCCATCCGATGGCACGGGGAACGGCCGGCGGTGCTGTGGGAGCAGCAGGGCGACGTGCCCGTCGAGTTGTCCGCCCCCGACCTCGACCGGGAGTGGCGGACCGCGGAGCGATCGGGCGAGGCGCTCTGGCCGGCCCCGACCGTCGAACGGCCACAGCGCACCGGACTCCGACTGACGATCGATCCGGACGACGGCACGAGCTTCGTCTGATGACGGCGCCGGACATCGACGGCGTGGCGAGCTGAGATCGTGGCGTCGAAGAAGCGGGCACCGACCCGTGAGATGGAGAAGTCGCTGTGGGCACAGGGTCACGACGTGGTCGTGGGTATCGACGAGGTCGGTCGGGGGGCGTGGGCCGGGCCGTTGATGGTCGGCGCAGCGATCCTGCCGCGCGACACCCGGGTCAACGGCGTCCGTGATTCCAAGCTGCTCACCGAGGCGAAGCGCGAGTTCCTGTTCGATCGGATCGCGGACTGGTGTGTCACCTGGTCGGTCGGCGCGGCGAGCCAGGCCGAGTGCGATCGCCTCGGGATGTCGGCCGCGCAGAAACTCGCGGCATCCCGGGCGATCGCCGGCCTCGACGTGGCACCCGACGTCGCGGTCACCGACGGCACCTGGGACTTCGTGTCTCCGGCCGTGCCGAGGGTCGAACTCGCTGTCAAGGCCGATCTGCGATGCCTGAGCGTCGCGGCAGCGAGCATCCTCGCCAAGGTCGTGCGTGACCGCGAGATGCGGGGATCGGCCGAGCACTACCCTCATTGGTCGTTCGAGACCAACAAGGGGTATCCCTGCCCGGTCCACAAGGCGGCGCTGCTGGGGTACGGACCGTCGGCGATCCACCGACGCAGCTGGGTGTTCATGGAGCACTACAACCCCTGGACGGCGATCAGGCGGACGCCGCCTGCGGGGCAGGCGCGGCTGTTCTGAGCTGCGGCGGGTTCCTCCCTTTCCCGCGCTGGCCTCAGGGCCGCGCCGTCGCGGCCACCAGCTCGCGGAGCATGGTCCGAACCGCGAGCGGATCGGCGAGGCGCCGGGACGCGACCGTGTCGCCGAGGCCGACCTTGACCGACAGATCGCCGACGCCGAGCCGGCTGAACGCAGCCTCGTCCGGGACGTCGTCACCGATGTAGACACAGGATGCGGGCCGCAGCTCGGACCGAAGCGCGTCGAGGGCGGTCCCCTTGTCGGCGTCGCGGGTCATCAGTTCGAGCACGTTGCTGCCCTCGTGACAGGTGTGCCCGTCCAGTTCGCGTTGTCGCTGATGGGCCCACTCCAGGGCCTCCCGACCGCGTCGTGGTTCGGCTTCGCGGACGTGGAGCACCACACTCGTCGGCTTGCGCTCGACCCAGGCCCCTCGGCCCGCTCGCTCGGCTGCCTCGGAGAGCAGTGCGTCAAGTGACCGCAGACGTTCGGTCTCGTCGCGGGTGAGTTCGACGTGGCCGAAGCCCCGTCGCTCGGCGCCGTAGCTGCCCCAGACCTCGAGCGCTTCGTCGAAACCGAACTGGCGCAGCCCCGCGAGGGAACGACCCGAGAGGACGGCCACGGTCAGGTCCGCCCTGCGGGCGAGGTGGGCGAGATCGGTGCCGACGCCGGGCGTGAGCGTCGAGTCGTCCGCGTGATCGGTGAGCGGTGCGAGCACGCCGTCGCAATCGAACACCACGAGGGTCGGGCGCAGGAGGGCGGCGATCGACGCGGCGAGGCCGAGTGGATCGTCGTAGCCGGTCGGGGCCACGCTCACGCCAGGTCGCCGGCGTCGGCGAGTGCAGCGAGGAACCGATCGGCCCACCCCTGGAGATCGCTCTTGCGGATCTGGTCACGGAGTCCGGCCATCCGCTCGCGCCGTTCGTGACGGTGCATCTCGACGGCCTCCACGATCGCATCCTGCAGGGCACGATCGTCGTGCGGATTGACGAGCACCGCGTCGGTGAGTTCATCGGCCGCTCCGGCGAATTCCGACAGGACCAGCACGCCGTCACCGTCGATGTGTGCCGCGGCGTACTCCTTCGCAACCAGGTTCATCCCGTCCCGGAACGGGGTGACGAGCATGACGTCGCCTGCACGGTAGAGCGCGACCAGGTCGTCGTAGGGGAGTGTCTGGTACAGGTAGTGGACGACGGGGAGACCGATCGAGCTGAAGCGTCCGTTGATCCCGCCGACGAGCTTCTCGATCTGGGCCCGTTCGTCCTTGTAGTGCTCGACCGCTTCTCGCGTGGGCGTGGCGACCTGGACCATGACATGGCGGGCCGGGTCGAGCCGACCGTCCTCGAGCAGCTTGGCGAACGCCTCGAGTCGCAGGCCGATGCCCTTCGTGTAGTCGAGTCGGTCGACACCCAACATGATCACCTCGGGGTCGCCGAGGCGCGCCCGGATGCGACTGGCGCTCTGACGGGTTGCGCGGCCGGCCGCGATCTCCTCCACCTCCGCGATGTCGATCGAGATCGGGAACACCCCGGCTCGCACCCGGCGGTCCTGGTACAGCACGACGTCTCCGTCGTTCTCCGCATCGAGCAACTGGTGGGCGGCGGTGATGAAGTTCGTCGCTCCGGTCGGTCGCTGGAAGCCGACGAGGTCACAGCCCAGCAGACCCCGGATGATCTCTTCGCGCCATGGGAGCCGGGTGAACAGCTCGACAGGTGGGAAAGGGATGTGCAGGAAGAAGCCGATGACCAGGTCCGGTCGGAGTGAGCGCAGGAGACCGGGAACCAGCTGTAGTTGGTAGTCGTGGATCCAGACGACGGAGCCGTCGGGGGCGATCTCCGCGAGCGTCGTGGCGAACCGCTCGTTGACGGCGTGGTACGCGTCCCATTGTTCGCTGCTGAACGTCGATTCGCGCAGTGCGTCGTGGTACAGCGGCCACAGCGCATCGTTCGAGAATCCCTCGTAGTAGAGCTCGATCTCCTCAGCCGTGATCGCGACCGGATGGAGGTCGACACCTTCGATCGCGAACGGATCGGGCGCGTCGTCGGGGTCGCCGGTCCAGCCGACCCAGGTGCCGCCGCTCTCGCGCAGCATCGGGAGCAACGCCCGGACGAGACCACCCGGCGACGGGGCCCATCCGCCGTCCTCGGTCCGCATCACCGGGAGCCGGTTGGCCGCGATGACGATGGGGCGATCGATCGGGGGGCCGGCGGGAAGCGGATCGTCCATGTGCCGAGAATGCCACGAATCGCGCCGTCCGGACCACCGGCAACCGGCCCGGATGTCGAGTCGACCGGGTTGTTCACGTCCCGAGGGCGACGATGCTGGCGCCGGCCGAACCCGACAGGTGCAGCAGACCAGCGTCCTCGACACGGGCTGGATCGTGAGGGCGCGTGTCGAACAGCAGCGCCCTCGTTCGGACCGTGCGATCGGTGAGATCGGCATCGTCGAGGTCTCGAGCTTCGCCAGTCGCTCGGCGCAGGTCGACGAGTACAGCGCGCCCCGGAAGCTCTCGAACGAAGGTGATCGCATCGGCCGTGGCGTCGATCCATCGCAGGCCGCCGGTCTGCAAGGCCGCTCGGTCGTGTCGCAGCTCGACGAGCGTTCGAACGGCGTCGAACGTGTCACGATCCCAGTCGTCTTCGTCCCACGGAAACGGGACGCGGCCCGTGTCCATCGAGTCACCCCCGACCCCGACCTCGGAGCCGGCGAAGATCGTTGGCACGCCGGGCATCGTCATGAGTGCCGTCAGCCCGATGAGGTGGCGGGTGCGATCGCCGCCGACGACCGTCCTGAACCTGGCGCTGTCGTGTGAGTCGAGCATCGTCATCGATGCCCGACGCACCGTCCACGGCACGTTGGCGCCGAGTTCGCGTACCGATGCGACCACGGTCTGACCGTCGAGCGCGGGGAGCTCGGTCTGCGACATCAGCGCAAAAGGTCGCTCACCGCGCAACCACGACCACATCGGGCGTGTGAACCACTGGTACGCCATCGATCCGTGCCACCCGTCGCCGGCCAGATCGTCGCCCGCGTCGTAGCAGTGCTCGGCGAGCAGCCAGCGCGGTCGATCGTCGATCGCCACCCGCCGTTCGACGGTCTGCCGTGTGGCGGAGGCCACCTCGTGGTTGACGTCGACGTCGGCGTGGCGGCCCGTCGTGTTGGCGCAGTCGACGCGCCAACCGTCGAGCCCGAAGTCCGGCCCGAGATAGCGCGCGATGGTGGAGTCGGGACCGTCGTACAGCCGTGTGGCGAGTCCGCGGCTTCGATGATCGAGCTTCGGGAGAGACGGTACGTCGTGCCACGCGACGTAGTCGGCGGAGGTCGCGCCGAAGAGGTAGTAGTCGGCCTCGGGAGCGTCGGGACCGGCCCGGGCGCGGAGGAACCAGTCGTGGCTGCTTCCGGTGTGGTTGAGCGTGATGTCACCGATCACCCGGATGCCCCGCTCGTGTGCGGCGGCAACGAGCGACGTCAAGGCCTCGTCGCCACCGAGAAGCGGATCGACGTGATCGAAGGTCGTGGCGTCGTAGCGGTGAGCGGATTCCGACGGAAAGAACGGCGTGAGGTAGATGAGGTCGACGCCCAGACGTTCGAGATGTTCGAGGCGATTCTCGATGCCGACGAGGTCACCGCCGTACAGCTGTCGTGTACTGATCGAGGTGTCGGGGTGGATGGGAGCGTCCCACGGTTCGGGAATCGCCCACGGCGGCACGTCGCGTCGTTCCCCCGAACGGGCGAACCGGTCGACGAAGATCTCGTAGCCCACGGTGTGGTCGAGCCACATCGGTGGCGGTCCGAACGTGGTGATCCGAAAATCGTGGGCGTCGGGCACCTCGCGGTGGTGGAGTCCGGAGCCGTTGAGCCACGCGTACCCGACCGAACCGCCCTCGAGGAGGAACCGGTAGTTCGTCGACGGATTGTGCAGTGCGACGTCGGCGAACCACCACTTGACGGCATCGTCGACTGTTCGAGCGTGATCGACTGTGGCCTCGGTCAGCATCGGCTCGGCGTCGGGAACCGAACGGACGCGGACGCGCTCGGCCTCGTGCGCCGTCGGGACGCGGATCCAGAGGCGCACGGTCTCGCCCACCCTGTGGTGGCCCGGCGCCGTGTAGAACGGCGAGCCGTCGTGGTGCGGCTGCTCGGCGAGCACGGCCTACTCCTTGACGGCGCCCGAAGTGAGTCCCGACACGATGTAGCGCTGCAGGAACAGGAACAACAGGACGACTGGGATCGCACCGATCAACGAGCCCGCCGCGAACGGCCCCCAGCGACTGTCGAATCCCGCGAGGACGTACTGCGACAACCCGACCGCCATGGTCTTCGAGTCTTCGTTGCCGCCGAGCATCACGCTTGCGATCATGAACTCCGCCTGTGTCGCGATGAACGAGAGCAGCGCGATCACCGCGAGGACCGGGGCCGCCAGCGGGAGGATGATCCTGAAGAACGTCTGCGCGTGGGTGCAGCCGTCGATCTTCGCCGCCTCGTCGAGGGACTGCGGGATCGTGTCGAAGAACCCCTTGATCAGGTACGTGTTGACGCCGAGTGCTCCACCGAGGTAGATGAAGATCAAACCCCAGGACGAGCCGAGTCCGATCGCCGGGTAGAGACCCTTGATCCGGGTCATGAA
The DNA here is from genome assembly GCA_963824025.1 of Ilumatobacteraceae bacterium. Taxonomy (GTDB): domain Bacteria; phylum Actinomycetota; class Acidimicrobiia; order Acidimicrobiales; family Ilumatobacteraceae; genus Ilumatobacter_A. Next base: position 606,001 of record CAWGNY010000008.1, on the reverse strand, counting down.
CAAGAACAGTGCAACGACGGCCAGCAGGTTGGGGAACATCTGCACGAGGAGCAGCGCCAGCATCCCGCCGCGCCGACCGCGGAAGCGGAGCCTGCTGAACGCGAAAGCGCCGAGCGCGCAGAAGAAGACGGTCCAGACCGCTGTCATGGTGCCGATGAAGATCGAGTTGTAGAACCATCGCCAGAACGGCGGGTGCCCGTCGTCGGTCATCAGCGCGCGGAAGTTGTCGAGGGTGGGGTTCTCGGGGATCACCTGCTGCGAGTTGAGGTTTCCGTCACTGAACGCCGCGGAGATCACCCAGATGATCGGGAACAGGGCGAAGATCAAGGCGACGAGGGCGAAGATGTGTCGCCACCCGGTCTGGCGGAACCACGCCCGGAAACCGCGACGGTTGCGCCTGAAGCTCGGTTCGCTCGTCACAGGAACGTCGTCGATCCCGGAGATGTCGGCTCCGGACCCGTCGATTGCTGTCATCGCAGGTCCTCGAACGACCTGGTGAATCGGAAGCTGAAGGCCGAGATCGCGGCCACGATCATGAACACGATCACCGACAGCGCCGCCGCGAACCCGTAGTCCGCACCTCGCCCACCCGCGAATGCGAGCTTGTAGACGTACGAGATCAAGATGTCGGTGCGACCGGCCACCTCGCCCTGGATCGGGGGCCGGCCCTCCGTCAGCAGGTAGATCAGATTGAAGTTGTTGAAGTTGAACGCGAAGCTCGCCACGAGCAGGGGAGCGACGGCGACGAGGAGCAGTGGCAACGTGATCAGGCGGAACCGCTTGAATCCGCCCGCCCCATCGACCGCTGCCGCCTCGGTGAGATCTTCGGGAATGGAACTCAGCGCACCACTGCACACGAGGAACATGTACGGGTACCCGAGCCAGGTGTTGACGAGCAGGATCGAGAAGTACGGGAGCCAGTCACCGTCGAGCCAAGGCAGGTTCGTGCCGAGCCACCGGTTGATCACGCCGAACTGTTGGTTGAGCATGCCCTTCCAGACGAGGGCTGTCATGAAGCTGGGAATCGCATACGGGATGATGATCAGGCTGCGATAGATCTTTCGCCCCCGCATCCGTGCGTCGTTGAAGACGAGTGCGAGGCTCAAACCGAGCGCGAACGACAGGATCACCGAACCGAGCGCGAACACGACGGTCCACACGAACACGCGGATGAACGATTCACGCGTGCGTTGGTCGGTGAACAGCCGCTCGTAGTTGTCGGCGCCGACGCTCGTCCGCCATCCGGGGAGCAACTGGGTGCCGTCGGCATCGGTGAAGTAGCCGCCCCGCTCGGTGTAGACCGTGCCGGTCGCGGAGTCCGTGATCGTGTCGGTGGCGGCGTCGTACACGCGGGTCTGTACCTGCGCGAAGGCGGTTCCGAAGCCGTCGTTGTCGATCGCGCCGTTCGGGCCGTCCACGGTGAAGTCGGAGATCTCCGACGCACGGTCGTTGGCAGCGCCGGTGTTGAGTGCGACATACCCGTCGATCGTGAGGCGGCGTCCGTCCTCGACGAGTTCGTCGGGTGCGACCGGATCAAAGGTGGCCGCGGTGGCGAGGAAGACGTTGCCGTCGATGTCGGTGAGCAGGAAGGCCAGTTCGCCGTCGGGGCCACCCCTGGCGAGGATCTGCAGGTCGTAGCGGATCGCGTCGTCCGTGGCGCCGACCGAGTTCTCCTCGATGCGTTCGATCGCCTGGTCCTTCGTGAGGTTGTTCCCGGTGCCGTAGTTGGTCGTCGAGATCCACACCGTGTAGAGGATCGGATACAGGGCGAAGACCAGCAGGAACAGCGTGCCGGGCAGCAGGTACTTGGCGGGGATGGACCACCGCTTGCGCGAGAGGTAGACGATGTCGATCGTGACGAGCGCGACGATCGACGCGATCGCGATCGGATAGTCGGGGGCGGCGAAGATCCGGGGAAGCGCCGCGATGACGACGGCGTTGAGCAGGCCGAGCAGGCCGATCTTGAGGATCAGCCCGGCCGAGGCGCCGTAGCGCGGGCCGCTGGGCGTGAACAGCGGCGAGGACGGTGCCGGCGGATTCGGCGGTGGTGAATCGGGCGGTTCGGGCGATGTACCGCCCCGGGGGGAGCCGGTCTCGCCGAGGCGCTCCGTCTCCCCCCGGGTTGCGGTGTCGGTCATCAGCCGGCGGCGATTGCTTCGCGGATTGCGGTGGCGGCGCCCGTGAATGCCTCCGTCGGATCGGTGCCGGTGAAGATCAGGCTGTAGCCGTCCTTCCAGTTGTCCCACACCGCTGCCATCTCGGGGATGGCAGGCTGTGGGATTCCCTGCTGACCGGAGAGGCCGAAGCCTTCGATGATCGGGTCGCTGGCAACCTGGTCGAAGGCAGAGGTCATCGCCGGTGGACGTCCACCGGCCTCGTACAGGCCGAGCTGGAGTTCCTCGGTGTTGAGGTAGTCGAGCAGGAACGTCTTCGCGAGATCTTCGGCTTCGGTGAACGACGAGATCATGAATCCCTGGACGCCGACGAACACGTTCGGCGTGCCGCCGTCGACCGGAGGAATCGGCTCGACGACGAAGTTGACGCCCTCGAACTCACCGACCGCCCACGGTCCGGTGATCGCGAATGGTGCTGCGCCGGTCGAGAACGAGTCGATCATGACGTCGTAGCTGACGTCTTTGTTGATCAGGCCCGATGCGCTCCAGTCGGCGAAGTTCTGGGCGGCGGCGAGGCCGCCCTCGGAGTCGATGCCCACGTCGTCGGGGTTGTAGCTGCCATCCTCGTTGACGCCGAACACGTAGCCACCCGAACCGGAGAAGAGCGGATAGTTGTGGTACGGGTCGGCGGGATCTTGCTGGATCGCCAGCGGAACCTCGACCGTGCCGTCGGCCTGCAGTTGCAGTGCGATCTGCTCGAGCTCCTCGAAGGTCGCCGGAGCCTCCGGCACGAGGTCGGTGTTGCGGATCAGCGCGATGTTCTCGATCGCGTACGGCAGGCCGTACTGCTGGCCGTCGTAGCTGAAGGCATTGATCGCGACGTCGCTGTACAGGTCGGCGTCGGGACCGAGATCGACCGGCAGCACGACGCCGTTCGACACGAGTTCTCCGAGCCAGTCGTGGGCACCGACGATGATGTCGGGGCCTTCCCCGGCCGGGCCCTGGACGGACAGGTTGTCGCGGATCTCGTCGAAGGGTACCTCGAGCACCGAGACCTCGACGCCCTCGTCGGCCGAGAACGCTTCGGCGATCGGCGTGAGCACCGGGGCGCGGGTGTCGTCGGCCCAGATGACCAGATCGGCGTCGCCGCGGGCCGGTGGTTCGAAGGGTGCTTCGGTGTCGACGGGTGCTTCGGTCTCGGCGGGTGCTTCGGTGTCGGCGGGTGCTTCGGTGTCGGCGGGTGCTTCGGTCTCGGCGGGTGCTTCGGTGTCGGCGGGTGCTTCGGTGTCGGCGGTTGCTTCGGTGGTGGGTGTGTCGGCCGTGTCGGTCGACTCGCTCGAGTCGCTGCCGCACGCGGCTGTGGTCAACACAGCAACGACAGCGGCAGCACCGAGCAGGCGGCGTGATGCTCGCATGTGGTCTCCCCCTCAGGAGTTCGTTCGGGTCGCCGGCGTGGCGCCCGAGAGTGGATTCGGTGTCGACACAGTAGATCACAGCGCATCGCCCCTGCAAGAAACTTGCAAAGCGATGAAGTTCCTTGCGAACGGTGGATGGGTGTCGTCTACAGTCGGCAGCGTGCGGATCAGGCTGAAAGACGTTGCGACGCTGGCCGGCGTGAGCGAGGCGACCGTCAGCCGCGTCATGAATCGCAAGGACGGCGTGGCACCCTCGACCAAGGCGGACGTCTTGCGCGTGCTTGCCGAGCTGGGGTACGAGCCGCCCGGACTGCACGACGTCCCACGCGTCGGATCGGTCGGGTTGATCGTGCCCGAACTGGGCAACCCGGTGTTCCCGGCCCTCGCGCAGGCGCTCGAGGCCCGACTCCTCGCGAACGGCTACCTGTCGATCCTGTGCTGTGCGAGTCGGGCTACGGCGACCGAGGACGATTACGTCGACACGCTCGTGCGGCAGTCGGCATCGGGGATGATCATCGTCTCGGGACGCCATTCCGACATCGGTGGGGACCAAGGTATCTATCGCGACCTCGCCGAGCGCGGGGTGCCGTTGGTCCTGATCAATGGCGTGGTCGCCGGGTTGGAGATTCCCGCGGTGTCGACGGATGACCGCAACGCGTCGATCGCGGCGTATGAGCATCTCGCCGCGCTCGGTCACGATCGGATCGGACTCCTGATCGGTCCGTTGTGTCACGTGCCCGTGCTGAGGAAGATCGAGGGTTTTCGGTCGGCAGCCGCGGCAGCCGGTGTCGGAGCCGATGTGGCTGAACGACGAATCTCGGAGTCGATGTACTCCGTCGAGGGTGGATCGGTCGGGGCGCAATCGCTGCTCGACAGCGGGGTGACCGGGATCATCGCGGCCAGCGACATGATGGCACTCGGAGCGATCCGCGCCGTGCGTGAACGCCGTCTCGAGGTACCGGACGACATTTCCGTCGTCGGCTACGACGACACCGACCTCATGCGATACACCGACCCGCCGCTCACCACTGTGCGACAGCCCGTTCAACAGATCGCCGATCTCGCATCCGCACTCCTCATCGCCCAGATCGGCGGTCAGCGTGTCGAGCAGCACGAGTTCCTCGTACGCGCTGAGCTGATCGGCAGGTCCTCGACCGCCGGACTGACGGTCGCGGCCCCACTCTGACGGGAGTCGACGGGCTACGGTCCGGACTCGGGTCGGCTGCTCCGACACGAGAGCGGTCGCGGTGATGGACGTCGGTGACGGCGGTGACCGAGGTCGGGGCACCGCCCTCCTCCCAGCCCGCAGCCGACACCGATGTGTGTCCAGGACCTGCCGGCCCGTGATCAGATCGTGTCGAGCGCGGTGCCGAGGTCGTCCACGAGGTCGGATGCGTCCTCGATGCCCACCGACAGGCGGATCAGGTTGTCGGGGACCTCGAGTGGGGAGCCGGCTGCCGACATGTGGGTCATCGCGCCGGGGTGCTCGATGAGGCTCTCGACGGCTCCGAGCGACTCGGCGAGCGTGAAGATCGAGGTGGCCGCGGCGACCCGCATCGCAGCCTCACGGCCCGCCGCGACCTGGAACGAGACCATCCCGCCGAAGTCGCTCATCTGCTTCGCCGCGGCTGCGTGGCCGGGATGATCGGGGAGTTGGGGATACAGCACACGCTCGACCGCGTCGTGGCCGATCAGGAGATCGACGATCGCGCGGGCGTTCTGACAGTGCCGGTCCATGCGCACGGCCAGTGTCTTGACGCCGCGGAGCACGAGGTAGCAGTCGAACGGTGCGGGGACCGCACCGGCCGCATTCTGCGTGAACGCGATCCGCTCGGCGAGGTCGTCGTCGCTGGTTGCGACGAAGCCGCCGACGACGTCGCTGTGTCCGCCGAGGTACTTCGTCGCCGAGTGCACGACGACGTCGGCGCCCAGGGTGATCGGTTGCTGGAGGTAGGGCGTCGCGAACGTGTTGTCGACCACGACGATCGCGTCGCGCTCGTGGGCGATCGACGCGATCGCTTCGATGTCGAAACACGTGAGGAGCGGATTGGTCGGGGTCTCCAACCAGATCATCCCGGTGTCGTCGGGCCAGTCGTCACGGAGTGCGTCGAGGTCGGTGAGATCGACCGCCGACCACGGGAACCCCATCGGGCTCCACACCTTCGAGATCAGGCGGAAGGTGCCGCCGTATGCGTCGTTGCCCAGCAGGACGCGCTTGCCGCCCCGGTGGGGCGGCGTCAGCAGACGCAGGATGTTGTCCTCCGCCGCGAGTCCACTCGCGAACGACATCCCGTAGCGGGCCCGTTCGAGCGAGGCGACCTGGGTCTCCAACGCCGATCGTGTCGGGTTGCCCGACCGCGAATACTCGAAGCCCTTGTGATTGCCGACTCCGTCCTGGGCGAACGTGGTCGCCAGCGAGATCGGTGTCACGACGGCACCCGTGGTCGGGTCGGGATCCTGACCCGCGTGGATCGCACGGGTCGAGAACCCGGCGGACATGTCGCGTTGCTTGCCGTCGTCGGCGGCCGTGTCACTCACGGCCGATGGTGTCCTCGGCGATCGCCGTGAAGTACGACAGGAGGTCGGTCCTCGTGAGCACGCTCAGCGGACGGCCGCCCGACAGCACCAGCAGCGCCGGAGCGGTCTCGAGCATCTGAACGGCGAGTTCGACCGGCTGGCCGACGCCGATGGTCGGGAGCTTGGCGCCCATCACCTTCTCGACCTCGGTGCTCATCGCGCTCGGATCGCGGTGGATCACCTCCATCAATTCGAGCTCGTCGACCGAGCCCGACACCTCGGCATTCGCGAACGGCGGCGTGTTCTTGCACACCGGCAACTGGCTCACCCCGTTCGCCCGCATGATCTCGATCGCGGCGCTGACGGGTGCCGACGGGTTCACGTAGAGCAGGTTCTCGATCGAGGCGTTGCGGGTGTCGAGCACGGCCCCGACGCACTGGTCGCACTCCTTGAGGAAACCGAAGTTCATCATCCAGTCCTCGTTGAAGACCGTCGACAGGTACCCGCGGCCCGAGTCGGGGTTGAACACGACGACGACCGCGTCGTCGTCGGCCGCCCTCGCAACCTTCATCGCGGCGGCGACCGCCGTGCCGCCCGAGCCGCCGATCAGGATGCCCTCGGTCTCGCTGACGTATCGGGCGGTGAGGAAACTCTCCTCGTCGCTGATCGGGATCACCTCGTCCCACAGGTCGCCGTCGTACGCGGCAGGGAAGAAGTCCTCGCCGACCCCCTCGACGAGATACGGGCGGCCGGACCCGCCCGAGAACACCGAGGCTTCGGGGTCGGCGGCGATGATCTTGATGTCGGGGTTCATCGACTTGAGGTAGCGGCCGGTCCCGGTGATCGACCCGCACGTGCCGGCGCCCGCGATGAAATGGGTGATGCGGCCGGCCGTCTGGCGCCAGATCTCGGGGCCCGTCGTCCTTTCGTGGGCGGCGGGGTTGTGTGGGTTCTCGTACTGATTCGGGCGGAACGCGCCGCGTTCGCGTGTCAGCCGTTCGGCGACGGAGTAGTAACTGTTCGGGTCGTCCGGCGCGACGGCGACGTCACAGACGACGACCTCGGCACCGTACGCCCGGAGCAGGTCCACCTTCTCCTTGCCGACCTTCGTGGTCATCACGAAAACGCACTTGTAGCCGCGTTGGGCAGCGACGATCGCAAGCCCGACCCCGGTGTTGCCGGACGTCGGTTCCACGATCGTGCCGCCGGGCCGGAGCTCACCGCTCGCTTCGGCCGCCAGGATCATCTCGAGGGCCGGTCGGTCCTTGGACGATCCGCCCGGGTTGGTCACCTCGTGCTTCATCGCCAGGACGCACGTGATGCCCTGGTCCTCGCTGACCCGTTTCATGCGGACCATCGGCGTGTCGCCGATGAGGTCGAGGACGGAGTCGCGGATCTCGGTTCCCTCCAGAGAGGGGTGGCGCATCACGGGATCTGTCATTCCAGGAAACTACGCCCTCGGGGTGACCCCCGGGGCACGCGGCACGCGGTCAGCCGAAGATCTTGCCGAGCGCTCGACCGACCGGCCCGGGCTCCGGTGCTCGGAAGCCCTCCGGCAGCAGGTGCGGCGCGTGCTCGGCAAGGTACGCAGCGAGCGCCGGTGCGGACGGGTTGACGAGGCCCACACCTCCGACCACGACGGTCGGGACGGTCTCGTTGCCGTTCGCGTACTGACGCACGACGTCCGCCTTGGACGGATCGTCCCAGATGTTGTGTTCGACACGATCGATGCCGAGCTTGTCGAGCTGGCTGCGAAGCGACGAGCAGAAGCCGCATGCGGGTCGCCAGTAGAGGTCGATGTGCGTGGCGGTCTCCGGCTCTACTGGCATGCCGCAACGCTACCGAGATCGTTGCGTCCGCAAGCGGAGGCGACCGATGTTTCGGATCCGTTCCAGGATCCGAAACATCGGCCCGGGGAGCTCGGCAGAATCGGTCGTCGAGCACTGGCATGATGGGTGGATGGCACATCTCGGTCTGGTCACCATCGTCGTCGACGACTACGACCGGGCGATCACCCACTACGTCCAGGACCTCGGCTTCGCGCTGGTCGACGATCTGATCCAGGGAGACAAACGCTGGGTGGTCGTGGCGCCACCGGGGACCGAACGTGAGCGACACGCCACCCACGTGCTGCTCGCCCGGGCCGAGACCGACGAGCAGCGAGCGCGCATCGGTGATCAGACCGGTCAACGCGTGTCGTTCTTCCTGCACACCGACGACTTCGACATGGACCACATGGCGTTCTCGCAGCGCGGCGTCGAGTTCGAGGAGCCACCGCGGGACGAGCCGTACGGTCGGGTGGCGGTGTTCCGTGACCTCTTCGGCAACCGTTGGGATCTCGTCGAGACGATCCGGCGGCTCACCTGAGTGCAGGTCGTCGATGCCCGTGGGTGAGCCACTTCGTCGTCGGGTCTCGGAGGAACTCGACGTCGAGGTGGTTGCGCTGCGTCGTGTGTCGGGCGGCGACGTGGCCGAGTCCTACCGTGTCGAGCTCGCCGACGGGCGCACCGTGTTCGCGAAGACACACGCCGATCCGCCTCCGCACTTCTTCGAGACCGAGGCGACGGGTCTCGCGTGGCTCGCCGATGCAGTGAGCGCAGAGTCGGACGCCTCGCACGACAGGCCCTGGCTCGCCGTCGCGCGCGTGCTGGCCGTGGCCGACGACGTGTTGGTGTTGGCGTGGATCGAGGAGGGCCGGTCGGTCCGAGCGACCGACGTCGAGTTCGGTCGGGCGCTGGCCGCGCTGCATCGAGTCGGAACCCCGACGTTCGGCCGAACGGACCATCGCACGACCGGGAGCCGTGCGCTGCCGAACGAGCCGACGTCCACGTGGGCGGAGTTCTACGCACGGAATCGTCTCGAACCGCTCGCCCGGCTGGCCCTCGAGAGCGGCGCGCTCGACCGGCGGTCGGCGAGCCGACTCACGGTGCTCGCGGATCGCCTCGGGGGAGTCGGTGCGGCCGACGAGTCGCCGGCGCTCCTGCACGGAGACCTGTGGGCGGGGAACCGTCTCGTCGACCGCCGGGGCCGGAGTTGGTTGATCGACCCCGCAGCCCACGGTGGTCACCGGGAGTTCGACCTCGCGATGATGGCGCTGTTCGGTGGATTCGACGACGCGTGCTGGCGGGGCTACGAGGAGGTGTTTCCGCTCGCCGACGGATGGCGTGAGCGCATTCCGCTCCACCAACTCGCGCCGCTCGTGGTGCACGCCGTCAAGTTCCGCGGCGGATATCCCGCTGCGGTGGACCTTGCGCTGGATGCGTGCGAGCGGTTGTTGTGAGCTGACCCGCGGGCCACCACGCACGTCAGCTCTGCAAGATGCGCACCGCGTCGGGGGGAATCTCGATGCCGACCTGCGTGCCGGGTGTGGGTACCGGGGTCGCGCCGTCGTTCGCGACGACAACCTGCAACTCGAGACCCGACACGTCGATGCGGATGTGCGTGGTCGACCCGACGAACACGACGTCGGTGACCGGCCCGGCGACCACACCGTCCTCGACGGACGTGAATCGAACGCGCTCGGGACGGACGAAGGCCGTACATGCTCCCGTGACGTCGCCGGTCGGCCCTGCCAGGCTGCGCCCGCTGATCTCGATCGTCCCCGGCGTCTCGACCCGTGCGGGGAAGAGATTCGCGAGTCCGAGGAATTCGGCGACGTACGTGGACGTCGGCGAGTCGTACACCTCGCGCGGGGTGCCGACCTGTTCGATCTCACCCTCGCGCATCACCGCGAAGCGGTCGCTCATCGTCAGTGCCTCTTCCTGGTCGTGTGTGACGTACACGAAGGTGATGCCGACCTCTCGGTGCAATTCCTTGAGTTCGAACTGCAACGCGCGTCGCAGCTTGGCGTCGAGTGCCCCGAGTGGTTCGTCGAGCAACAGCACCCGGGGTCGGAGGACCAGGGCGCGGGCAAGGGCGACTCGTTGCTGTTGTCCGCCGGACAACTGGTGTGGCTTGCGCGTCGCGTACTCGCCCAGCCGCACGAGGTCCAGCGCATCAGCGACCCGCGAGGCGCGTTGGTCCTTCGGGCAGTGCTGGAATCGGAGTCCGAAGCCGATGTTGTCCGCAACCGACAGGTGCGGAAACAGCGCATAGTTCTGGAACACCGTGTTGACCGGACGTTTCTCGGGCGGGACGTTCGCGATGTCCTCGCCGTCGATCCGAACCGAACCCGACTGGTTCGACTCGAAGCCGGCGATGAGTCGCAGCGTGGTGGTCTTGCCGCAACCCGACGGTCCGAGCAACGAGAAGAACTCGCCCGACTCGATGGTCAGATCGATCCCCTTGAGGACCGGCTGCTCACCGTACGACTTCGTCAGATCGACGAGTTCGATGTGGCCGCCTCGCTGCGTGTCCGTCGCGGACTCCTTGGGCATCGGGGTTGTCTACCGCGTTCGGTGGTCGGGCGCCAGTGCCGATCGGAGATGTTCGTGGACGAAGTACACCCCGCGTTCTTCGAACGTGGCGAGCACCCCGTTGGCGTCGAGCCCGGCATCGTGGGACCGCTGCACCGCCTCACAGATGTCGACGTCCTGCCGATGGACGAGCGCGTGTGCGTGCAGATTGTCGGTGAGCGTGTCTCCGCCGGCGTCCGGGAGGGCGTACATCCTCCGCTCGACCACCGTGCGGCCGGGGCTCACCGGCTCCATCCACATCACGAGCATCGCGTCCGGGAAGACGTTGATCATCGCGTTCGGCCAGACCGTGAGATACGAGCCGACATCGTACGGACGTGTGGTGGCCGACTCGAAGAGTCGCTCCCAGCCGGGTTCCCCGGGGAGCAGCGAGTGTCGAATCCGTTCGTCGTCGGCGGAGCCGGGCCGCAGGGGGCGATCCCAGGCGTACAACACGGGTCCGTCGCTGATCATCGGATAGTCCTCGGTGGACGTCGTGTCGATCTCGGGGTGAACGAAGGGGGTGTGGTAGTTCTCCGAGTAGTTCTCGAGAAGTACCTTCCAGTTGAACCGGCGTTCGTCGGTCTCGGTCGACACGAGCGTCATCTGCTCGATGGGGCAGCGGTCGACGGCGGCCGCCAGTGGACCGAGATCGAGCATCGCACCGGGATCGCCGAGGTTGACGAAGACGAGCCGTCGCCAGATCGCGACGGCGATCGGCTCGAGAGCGTAGTCGGCGAGATCGAAGTCGTCGGGCGTGCCGACGCCCTGGGCCTTCGCGAGCGACCCGTCGAGCCGGTACAGCCACGAGTGGTACGGACACCGAATCAGCGGCCCATCGTCGGTCTCTCCCGTCTCGCACAGCGGAGCCGCTCGATGACGGCACGCGTTCAGGAAGCCGCGCAGCGCGTCGTCGCGGTCGCGGACGAGCAGGATCGGGAGTCCGGCGACGGTGCGCGCGGTCCACGAACCCGGTCGCGGCAGCTCGTCGGTGACGCCGGCACACACCCAGCCGCTGCGGAACACCGCCTCGCGCTCGGTCGCGTAGAAGTCGTGGTCGGCGTACCACGCGGCCGGCAACGTCCGCGCGTGCGCGATGCCGGGCGGATCGGGGATCTCCCGCCGCGTGTTCACGTCGCCGACCGTCACGTCACGCCACCCACTTCGAAGAGGGCCGACACCTCGTCTCCCTGCTGACTCAGCACGGCGGCGAGCTGTTCGGTGTTCGCGATGAGCCGCTCGCAGTCGGTCGAGGTGTGAGCGACCGACAGGGTCCACGATTCACTCTTCGCCCAGGGGGCGATGAACACTCCGTTGTTGTGTTGGATCAGGTAGTTGAGGTGGCTGATCGCCGTGTTGATCTGGAGGAACTCGCGATAGTTGGTCGCCGGCTCGTCGTGGACGACAACCGAGCCCTTGAACCCGTGCACGATCCCGTACGACCGAATGCCATGAGCACTCAGGGCAGCCGTGCAGCCGTCGAACAGTTCACGGCCCAACGCTTCGGCCGTCGCGTACGTGTCGGGTGTCAGGACCTCGGTCAGCACCGCGCGGGCCGCCGCCATCGTGAGCGGGTTGCCGTTGAACGTGCCGACCTGGTCGTAGCGGCCTTCGGAAATCGCGCGCATCACCTCGTCGGTGCCGCCGATCGCGCCGCACGGCACGCCACCGCCGAGCGCCTTCGCGAGACAGATGATGTCCGGGGTGACGCCGAACAGCTCGGTCGCCCCGCCCCATGCGACGACGAGCCCCGTCTTGACCTCGTCGAAGGTGAGCAGGGCGCCGTTGCGGTGGACGAGGTCCCGGAGCCCCTCCAGATAGCCGGCATGTGGGGGGATGATTCCGGCGTTCATCATCATCGGCTCGATGATCATCCCCGCGATCCGACCGGGGTGGTCGGCGAACACGCGCTCGACGGCCGTGAGGTCGTTGAACGGCACGATCCGCACCAGATCGGCGAAGGCCTGCGGGATCCCCGGGCCGGCCTCGCGGCGCGGGTCGTCGACGGGTCCGAGGTCGCCGAGCGATCGCCAGAGCGAGACGTTCACCAGATCGTGATGACCGTGGTACGAGCCTTCGACCTTGATGATCAGGTCGCGGCCCGTGATCGCACGCATCAGGTGGATGGCGTCCATCGTGGACTCGGTCCCCGAGTTGTTGAAGCGCCATTGTGGCAACCCGAACCGTTGCGCGAGTTGCTGGGCGACGACGATCGAGTCCTCGGTCGGTTGGGCGAAGTGGGTTCCCAGGGTGACACGGCGTTGCACCGCGTCGACCACCGCCGGATTGGCATGACCGACCACGTTGACGCCGTATCCGGCGTGCGTGTCGACGTACTCGTTGCCGTCGACGTCCCAGACATGGCTGCCCTTGCCGTGGCTGATCCACACGGGGACCGGGCGAGTGCTGGACCAACTCGAGGTGACGCCTCCGGGCATGACGCTCTGCGCCTGTTCGTACAGCTCGTTCGATCGACGATTCCGCGCCATGAACTTCGCCTCTTCGGCGAGGATCCGCTCGTCGATTCCGGTGGTCCCTGTCGGTGGGGTCTCGAGTGCAGACATCCTGGCTCCTTGTCCTGACTGATCAGTCAGTCTAGACTGCGCGGAGGGATCGAGCAACGAAACTCGTCACGCCAGCGAACCACACCTCGACGGATCACGGAGCCACCACTCAGATGTCCGCATCATCACCCACGCTCACTCGCGACGACTACGTCTCGCGGGACGTGTTCGAACTCGAACGTCAACGCATCTTCCACGCCGGCTGGTTCTTCGTCGGTCACGTCGCCTCGATTCCCGCGGGGGCGTCGCGGGTCGTCGACGTCGCCGGCGAGCACGTGATCGTCACCTGTACCCGGGCGGGACGATTCCACGCCTTCGCCAACGCCTGCCGCCACCGCGGCGCGATGTTGCTCGACCCGATCGATCCGACGGTGGTCGCCCCCGAATGCGGCGCGGCGTCGATCCAGTGCCCGTACCACGCGTGGACCTACGGGCTCGACGGTCGACTGCTCTCGACGCCTCGGGTCGACCGAGACGACGTCGATCGCGAAAGCTCCGGGTTGTGGGCCTACCGTGCCGACGTCTGGAACGGTCTGATCTTCGTCTCGTTGTCCCCGGACGTGTCTCCGCTCGGCGACTGGATCGTCGAGTCGAATCCGGCCCTCGTCGAATTCGAACACCTCGAGATCGCCGACATGGCGCTGGTACAGCGGACCGCTTCGACCGCGGCTGCCAACTGGAAGGTCGTGGTGGAGAACTACCAGGAGTGTCTGCACTGCCCGGTCGTGCACCCCGAGCTGGTCGAGGTGATCCCGCACTACCGGAGCGGAGAGGTGATCGATGCGAGCCGTCCCGACGGGTCCGTCGAGTTCGTGAACCGGGCCAGCAGCTACACCCACGCACGCACAGGAGCCGCGGCACTGCCACCACTTCCCGGCGTGGTCGCGTCCGACGAGGGCGTGTACAACGGTGCCAGCGTGTTTCCGAATCTGCTCTTCGACCTCACGGCGTCGGGCCTCGTGCTCACCGCGCTCTTCCCCGTCGGTCCCGACCGCACCGACATCGTCGGGGAGTATCTGTTCGCCCCGGAGGTCGCCGAGTCGCCCGAGTACGACCCGACCGATGAGATCGCCTTCAACGAACTGATCGGGGCACAGGACATCGCCGTGTGCGAGCGAGTGCAGCGCGGCGTCGCGTCCCGTGCCTTCACCGCCGGGATCCTGACGACGAAGGACGCTGCGGTGGTCGACTTCAACCGCCAGTACCAGACCGTGATGGACCCCACGGCGCGCCGGGTCCGAATCACCTAATATCCACCGCAAGAATCAGGCTCGGTAGCGGGTCGGATCCAACTGAAATTGGGGAGCACATGGCCACCGACCGCCGACAGTTCATTCACCGCAGCGCCCAACTCGGTCTGCTGCTCGGGGCCGGAGTACCGCTGCTCCAAGCCTGCGGAAGCAGCGATGGCGGAGACGCCCAAGCGGTCACCGATCCGATCGCGGACGGCCTCGAGCCGGAAGCGGGCCCGCTGCGGATCTTCAACTACGCGGACTACGTCAACCCCGACACGGTCGCCTCCTTCGAGGACCTGTACGGCGTCAAGATCGAGATCACGACCTTCGACGTCGACGCCGAGGCCATCACGAAGTTGGCCAATGGTTCCGTCGAGGTCGACGTGTTCCAGTCGGCGGCGCCGAACACGCTCGGCCGACTGATTGCCGGGGGTCTGCTGCAGCCGCTGAACACCTCGTACCTCCCCAACAAGGCCAACGTGCTGTCGTCGTTCGACGACCCCTGGTACGACGAGGGCTCCGCGTACACCGTCCCGTACACCGTGTTCTCGTCCGGTATCGGCTACCGCTCCGATCTGATCGACCCGGCCAAGGTCGACGAGATGGGTTGGGACATCCTGTGGGACCCCGAGTACAAGGGCGTCACGTCGATTCTCGACGACTACCGCGAAGGCATCGCGATGGCGCTGCTCCGCAAGGGCATCACCGACGTGAACACCACCGACAAGGCGCTGATCGAGCAAGCCGGCAAGGATCTCGAGGAGCTCACCGGATTGATGAACATCAAGGTGAACATCGAGGCGTACAAGGACATCCCCGAAGGTGCGACCACGCTCGCGCACACCTGGAGCGGCGACCTGCTGGCGGGTGCCTACTCGTACCTGCCCGAGGGCACCGATGCATCGGTGTT
Organism: Ilumatobacteraceae bacterium; assembly: GCA_963824025.1. Classification (GTDB taxonomy): domain Bacteria; phylum Actinomycetota; class Acidimicrobiia; order Acidimicrobiales; family Ilumatobacteraceae; genus Ilumatobacter_A. The sequence goes on along the minus strand of CAWGNY010000008.1, from coordinate 590,852 downwards.
GGGCTGGTGGTACCCGGCCGACGGTGTCGGCGTGGTCAACAACGACTGCATGACCGTGACGGCGAACGCGAAGAGCCCCGTGCTCGCCCATCTCTGGATCAACCACCTGCTCGACGTCGCCAACGCCGAGGAGAACTTCAGCTGGAACGGCTACCTCCCCCCGATCGAAGGACTCGACGCGGACTATCTGATCGAGAACGGGTACGCGCCGGAGAACCTGCGCGCCGCTGTTCTCGACGACGAGGTCATCGAGAACGGCCTGCGTTTCGAGCCGCTGGACGTGGAGACCGATCAGCTCTGGGAAGAGACGTGGTCAGCGTTCACCGCCGGCTGACGATCCGGACGACGATCGGGCCGACCGTCCGGACGGCCAACCCGGCCGACCATCCCGGCCGACGATGACCGACGCCACCGCCGACGCGGTGACGGGGGGCGACGCCGCCGCGCCGGGCGGGCATCGCTCGAGCTCGGTGTTCTGGGCGGCGCTCGCATCGCCCGGCACCCTGTTGCTCATCGCGTTGTTCGTCGTGCCTGCATACGCGATTCTCGCGGTCGCGTTCGGTGGGATCGACCCGATCCTGCGCACGACGGTGCCCGCCTGGAATCCACTCGACTGGGATCTCGAGAAGTTCGGCGACGTCATGGGCCGGGTCTTCGGCGGCGACCTCGGCCACGTGTTCGTCCGCACGGCGATGTTCGCGGGACTCGCACTGCTCGGCTGCTTCGTCATCGGCTATCCGGTGGCGTACTACACCGCCCGCAAGGCCGGCCGCAACCGCGGGCTCCTGCTCGGACTGCTCGTCCTGCCGTTCTGGATCAGCTATCTGATGCGAATGCTGGCATGGGTGAACCTGCTGCAGACCGATGGCTTCGTCAATCGGGTGCTCGGGTGGGTCCACCTCGGTTCCGGTGACCGGAACTGGCTCGACGGCGACTGGCCGACCGTCGTGGCCGGGCTCATCTACGGCTACATCCCGTTCTTCATCCTGCCGTTGTACGCCGCGCTCGAACGGCTCGACGGGCGCCTCATCGAGGCCTCCCGGGACCTGGGTGCGTCGTCGATCTCGACGTTCCTGCGGGTGACGTTGCCGCTGTCGGTACCCGGGCTGCTGGCCGCCTCGGTCATCATCGTGCTGCCGATGTGCGGTGACTACTACACCAACACGTACCTGACCGGTGGCTCGCCCCGGACCGAGATGGTCGGGAATCAGATCGAGTTCTTCCTCCGGGGGTCGAGCCAGCCGCAGGTCGGGGCGTCGCTCGTGATCATCCTGATGGGGTTCCTCACCGTCGCCATGGCGTACTACCTCGTGTCGGTCGCACGCAGCCAGCGGGAAGCGACACGCTGATGAAGGAGCGTCGGTTCGGCCCACTGGCGATCGTCACGTGGTTGTACGTTCTGTGGTCGCTGGTTCCGGTCCTCATCGCCGTGCGCATCTCGTTCAACTCCGGCAAGAGTCGTTCCGCCTTCCAGTCGCCATCGTTCCGGTGGTACTGGGAAGACCCGGCCTCGGTCTGGCAGGACGACGCGTTGCAGACGGCACTGGCCAACACGCTGAAGCTGGCCGCCCTCACGATGTTGATCGCCACCCCGGTGGGCATCGCGATGGCCATCGGGCTCCAGCGCTGGCGCGGTCGTGTGTCACGCGGTGCGAACAACCTGATGTTGCTGCCGCTCGTCACACCCGAGATCGTCGTCGGCGTCGCGCTGTTTCTCGTCTTCACCCAGATCTACACGTCGGTTCCCCGTGGGTTCACGACGCAGGTTCTCGGGCACATCACGTTCACGCTGTCCTACGTGGTCATCATCGTTCGCGGTCGCCTCCTGTCGATCGGGACGCATTTCGAAGAGGCCGCCCGGGACCTCGGGGCGACGCGGATCCAGGCGCTGCGGATGGTGCTCCTGCCTCAGCTCGGACCCGCGATCTTCGCCAGCCTGATGGTCGTGTTCGCCACCTCGGTCGACGACTTCGTGATCTCCTCGTTCCTGTCGACCGGTGCCTCGAGTGAGACGGTGCCGATCAAGATCTACGCCAGCGCACGAGCGGCCGCCACGCCGGCCGTCAACGCGCTGGCGACGGTCATGCTCGTCATCACACTCGCCGCGGTCGGCGCGGCCGCGCTGGTGATGCGCTTCATGCGACGTGGAGGGGCCGGTGACGATGCCGACTTCACGAGGATGACGATCTGAGGTCCGTCGGGTCCGGTACCGCGACGGTGGGTGTGTACCGTCAAGCGAGAGGCCGCTGGGCGCGGAGATGGTGCGGACAGTGCTCGCCCGAATCGAGCACGGGGATCATCGCCTCCCAGGTTCGGATCTGCACGGCGAGCTCGTCGGCACCGATCGCGGCCTCGAACGTCGCTCGATCGCTTCCGGTCAGACGCTCGAGCTCCTCGCGGGCGACGACGCGGTACCACGGGTTCCGATCGCGCAGCTCGATGCCGACGAAACCGGCAGCACGCAGGGCTCTCCGGTAGCGCGTCGGAGACGCCATCCCGAAGTCGAGGTCCTCGGCCGCCACGTAGGCGCGCATCTCCTCGGACATCTCCCCGTCGTGGGAGGTGAGCCAATCGGATGCGAGGAACCATCCTCCCGGGCGCAGGACGCGGAAGACGTCGAGGGCGAGCGACTCCTTGTCGGCGATGTGAACGATCGAGTCCTTGCTGAACACGACGTCGAAGCTCGCGTCGTCGAACGGAAGGGGACCGGGCTCGACGAGTCGGATCTCGACCTGGTCGTCGAGTCCTTGTGCTGCGAGCCGGCTCGTCGCCATGTCGCAGACCGGCCGTTCGACGTCGATGCCGACGACTCTTCCTGCGTGACCGGCGCGGACCAGCAGGCTCGTTGCGCCGCCGATGCCGCAGCCGATGTCGAGCACGGTCGACCCGGTGAGGTCGACGCCCTCGATCACCCGGAGAACTTCGTCGGCGCCTCCCGGCGACAGGAAGCCCTCGCCCCAGAGGCCCTCGAGGAACGTGATCACACGTTCCGGGTAGTGCAGATCGTCCGCGCCGGACATCGGGACGTGGCTCAGGCCGTGCCGAGGTCGCTCAGGATCCGCTGGCTGGCGAGCCACCCGGGTCCGCCGCTCACGCAACCGCCGGGGTGGGTGCCCGATCCGCATTGGTAGTACCCCTCGATCGGCGTTCGGTACTGGCTCCACCCGGGTGCGGGGCGGAAGAAGTACATCTGCGGGGCGAAGAACTCGCCGTGGAAGATGTTGCCCTCCGGGAGCCCGGCCACCGTCTCGATGTCGAGCGGCGTGACGATCTCACGCTGGAGCACCAATTCGGAGAAGCCGGGGAAGAACGATTCGAGGGTGGCCTGGACGTTGTCGGCCATCTGCTCCCGCTCGGTCGGCCAGTCGCTCCCCCTGAGCTCATACGGCGTGTAGTGGATGAAACAGGACATCACGTGCTTGCCGGGCGGCGCCATGTCGGGGTCGATCGTCGACTGGATGGCGCCGTCGATGTACGGCCGGGTCGAGTACCAGCCGTACTTCGCCTCGTCGAAGGCGCGCTCGAGATACTCCATCGTCGGTGCGACGTTCGTGAAGCCGCGGAACATGTCGTGGCGATCGCCGAGCGAGGGGTACGTCGGCAGCCCGTCGAGTGCGAAGTTCACCTTCGACGAGGTGCCCTGGTACCGGTACCGGCGGAGCGCGTCGACCAGGTCGGCGGGAAGCTCGCGCGGGTCGACGAACTTCGTGAACGTCCGGCGCGGATCGGCTGCCGAGACGACCACCTTCGCCGACAGTTCGGTGCCGTCGGCGAGGGCGACGCCGGTCGCGCGGCCGTTCGACGTGATCACGCGGTCGACGTCGGCGCCGAGTTTGATCTGCGCGCCGAAGCTCTGTGCGGCGCGGGCGAGCACCTGTGTGAACTCACCGTTGCCGCCCTTGTGGAAGGCCCACGACCCGAGGCTGCCGTCGTGTTCGCCCATGCCATGGAAGAGCAGCACGAGCCCGGACCCCTGCGACATCGGGCCGACCTTCGTGCCGATGATCCCCGACGACGCCAGGTAGCCCTTCAGGATGTCCGACTCGAAGTAGTCGTCGAGGAAGTCGGCGGCGCTCCCGGTCAGGAGACGAACGAGGTTGTGGAGCACACCCCTGTCGATCCCGCGGAGGTGCTGGGCGAGGTCGGCCAACTCGGCCAACCCCTCGGGCGAGGTCGCGAACAGGTCGGGAGGCGCCTTGTCGAACAGCGGCTTGACGGCGCGGACGACCATCTCGATGTCGTGGTGGTACTGGTCGTAGGCATCGGCGTCGTGCTGGGAATGCCGGGCGATCTCGATGATGTTCTCGTTGCGATCGGTGCCCATCACCAGCGCGTCACCGTTCTCCATCGGGCAGAACGACGACGGCATCAGCAGCGGCATGAACCCGTGCTCGACGAGATCGAGTTCGTGGATGATGTTCGGGCGGAGCAGGCTGAGGGCGTACGAGAACGTGGTGAACTTGAAGCCCGGCCGAAGCTCTTCGGTGATCGCGGCGCCTCCGACGAAGTCCCGGCGTTCCACGATCAACGTGCGCAGTCCGGACTTCGCGAGGTAGGACGCGTTGACGAGTCCGTTGTGGCCGCCTCCGATGACGATCGCGTCGTAGTCGCGGCTCCCGGCATCGACGGCGGGAACCGTGACACCGTCCTGTGGCGCGTTGGTGTCGGTCATGGCATCGACGTCTTTCTCTCGGGGGCGAAGAAGGGGGTGCGGGTCACCTCGGCAGCGACTTGCTCGTACCGATGGTTGATCGTGAACTCGAGGAACGCGCGGGTTCCGACCGCGGCCGAGTCGGGCCGGATCCGGGCGAGAGCGATGTGGCGTTGCAGCACCGGCGAGTAGACGAAGCTGGTGGCGTAGCCGATGCGTTGGCCGTCGTCGTCGTACACCATCATGTCGCCGTGGACCGGGGTGTGGTCCTTCGGTGGAACCATCGCGGCGGCGGTGAACTTGCGGTCGTAGTCGAACGGGTCGACCGTCAAACCCATCATCCTCCACCGGGACGTACCATCGGCTCGCTCGCGCCGGATCGCACGACGACCGATGAACGGGCGGCTGTCGTCGTCGATGCCCTTCAGCATCCATCCCAGCCCGAGTTCGAGGGGGGTGGACCGGTGTTCGTCGTTCTCGGCGAGTCTGCTCGCCTCGAAGTCGACGTTGATCAGCAGGAGGCCCGCCTCGATGCGCGCGATCAGCAGCGCCGTCTGCCCGAACGGGACGATTCCGTGGGGCGCCCCTGCCTCGGCGACGGCGTCCCAGATCACCGTGGCGTCGGTGGCGTCGGCGAAGATCTCGAACCCGAGGTCGCCGGTGAAGCCGGTTCGCGAGATCGTCACCGGGACCCCGCGCACCTCGGCCGCGGTGTGTTCGAAATAGGCGAGCGAGTCGACCTCGGGCGCCAGGCCGGCGAGGAGTGCCCGGCTGCGCGGACCTTGCACGGCGAGCGTTGCGTAGTCGTAGGTGACCTCGGTGACCTCGACGCGGAGCCCTCCGACCAGATCCTGGAAGTACGCGAGGTTGGGCTCGGCCGCGGTCAGCATGAACTCGTCCGGTCCGTGACGGAACACGACCCCGTCCTCGTTCACGTATCCGGCGTCGTCGCACCAGATGGTGTACTGGGCCTCGCCGGGACGACACGCCCGGATGTCCCGTGCGAGCACTCCGCCCAGGAAGCGCTCGGCGTCGGCTCCCACGATCCGGTACTTGTACAGCGGCGACGAGTCGAACATCGCCACCGCGTTGCGGATCGAGACGTACTCGAACTTCTCCGAGGACTGGTACTTGTCGACAACGAGGTGACCCGACCAGTGACTCCACAGTGACGTCTCATTCGCGGCCGCGACTCGATCGTGAAATGGCGACTCACGCAACATGGGGCGACAGTAGCAACCGGTCCGTGCAGCACCACGACCTGGTGGCAGACCTCATGAGTACCCTGGAACGCGTGAGCAGGCCGACCTCTGACCAGCGCAAGGCGTCGATCCTCGACGCGGTCGTCGAAGTGATCATCGACGTCGGCCTGACCTCGATGACCGTGGCCGACGTCGCGAGGCGCGCGGGGGTGTCGACGTCATTGGTGCACTACCATTTCTCGTCGAAGGCCGAGCTGATCCTGGCCGCACTCCGGACCGCCTCGTTCGACGACAAGGAGTTCCGAGACGCGGTGGCGTCGGGATCGGGTACGGCATTCGAGCGCCTCGAGGCGATGCTGTGCGGATCGCTGCCGGTCGACGCGGACGATGCATCGTGGTTGCTGTGGATCGAATCGTGGGGCGAAACGCGTCGAGCGCCGATGATCGGTGCGGTGATGGCCGACCTCGACGCGCACGAGCTCGCGGCGATTCGTCAACTGCTCGCCGAGGGTGTGGCCGCGGGCGAGTTCACCTGCCCGGACCCCGCCAGCGTCGCCTCGCGACTCACGGCGCTGCGTGACGGGCTCGCCATCCAGCAGACGCTGTTCGGCGCCGGCCACACGTCGGACGAGTCAGCCGACCTGTTGCGCGGTGCGATCCGCAACAACCTCGGCCTCGGGGAACTGGCAGCTCACCGGTGACCCGCCCGTGGCGGCTCAGCCGACGCGGATGAGCTTCTTGTTGACGAACTCGTCGGCACCCCATCGGCCGAGTTCGCGACCCGAGCCGGAGCGCTTGACGCCACCGAAGGGCAGCTCCGGGCTGTCGGCCCCGACGATGTTGACGTACACCATTCCCGCCTGGATCGCGTCGGCGACGCGCTCGGCCTGCTCGGGGTCGGTGGTGTAGAGGTACGAGCCCAATCCGAACGGTGTGTCGTTGGCCAACTCGATCGCCTCGGCCTCGTCGCTCACGCGGTGGATCATCGCCACGGGCCCGAACAGCTCTTCGTGGTAGGCGGGGTTGTTCCGATCGACGTCCGTCAGCACCGCCGGCGGGAAGAAGGCGCCGGATCGTTCTCCGGCCGTCACGATCGTTGCGCCGGCGGCCACCGCGGCGTCGACCTGCTGGCCGAGACGGTCGGCCGCGGCGAGTGAGGACAGCGGCCCGATGACGGTGTCGGGGTCGGTCGGGCTGCCCACCGGTGTGGCCAACACCGCAGCGGTGAACTTCTCGACGAACTCGTCGTACAGCTCGTCGATCACGATGAACCGTTTCGCGGCGTTGCAGGCCTGGCCGCAGTTGTCGATTCGGGCCATGACGGCCGCCTCGATGGTGGCGTCGAGGTCGTCGGTCGACAGCAGGATGAACGGGTCGGAGCCGCCGAGCTCGAGGACGACCTTCTTCAGATGGCGACCGGCGACCTCGGCGACGGCGGCACCTGCTCGCTCGGACCCCGTCAGCGACACCCCTTGGATGATCGGGTTGCCGATGATCGTCGCGATCTGGTCGTTCGTCGCGTAGATGTTGGTGTACGCGCCGGTCGGGAAGCCGGCATCGAGGAAGATCTGCTCGATCGCGGCGGCCGACTCGGGGCACTGCGGCGCGTGCTTGAGGAGCACCGGGTTGCCGATGATCAGGTTGGGTCCGGCGAAGCGCGCCACCTGGTAGTAGGGGAAGTTCCACGGCATGATGCCGAGCAGCACGCCGAGGGCACTCTTGCGCACGATGGCGGTTCCGTCGCCGCCCATCAGCGTGATCGGCTCGTCGGCCAGGAACTCGTTCGCGTTGTCGGCGTAGAAGCGGTAGATGTCGGCACTGAAGTCGACCTCGCCGAGCGAGTCCCCGACCGGCTTCCCCATCTCGCGCGAGATGATCGCGGCGAGCGCATCACGTCGCTCGACGTGCAGATCGGCGACCTTCGCGATGAGCGCGGCGCGCTCGGCGACCGTGCTGGTCTGCGACCAGCCGGTGAAGGCCCGTTGGGCGTCGACCACGGCGGCGTCGAGCGCTTCGTCCGTGATGGTCGGATAGGTCTGTACGGTCTCGCCCGTGGTGGGGTCGACAACGGCGTACTCGGTCACGAGGGCTCCCTTGTTGGTCGGTGGCGCCACGATAATTCACAACGAGGACCGCGGTTGTGCTGATCGTGGAAATCGCCGACTTCTCGGGACTGAAGACGGAACGGGCGTCGACAATCATCGCGGGGTGCGAGAACTTCTCTCCCGCCGACGAGGATCAGGCAGCGTCGCGGCGTGACGGCGGGCCCGTGGTCTGGATGGATCCATCCGGGAACCGCACGGTGAGCTCCCGGTTCGTTCCGAGCGTCAGCTCCCACCCGTAGCGATGAACCTCGGAGTGATGGTGGGCGCAGAGTGGGAGCATGTTGTCGAGGTCGGTTCGGCCGCCGTGCCGCCACCAGATGACGTGGTGCAGCTTCGTCTTGGCGTAGCCGACACGGCAGCCGGGAATGGCGCACGTGCGGTACAGCCCGTTGAGTGCCCGGCGTTGCGACCTGTTCGCCAGGCGAGACGAGCGACCCAGATCGAGAGTGCCCGGCGCGTGGACGATGACACCGTTGCGCACGGCGACGGGACGAACTTCCGCGCCGTCCGCTCCGAGGAGTTCGGCGAGGACGGGCTGCGGCACCTCGACCGGGATCGGCCAGTCGATCCTCGCTCCACCGGCACCGTCCGGCTGGTCGACGTCGATGACGGCGACGAACTCGGGACGGCCCGAACGACGCACGCCGGTGCCCTCGACCAGACGGGCGAAGGCATGCGCCCGCAGGAACGCCTGTTTCTCGACCGGGTCGGTCGGACAGCACTCGGGCACCCGCTCGGCGAACAGTGTGTCGATCGCGCAGTCCAGTGCCGAGGCGAGGGTGAGTCCTCGGACCGGGTCGAAGCGTCCTTTCACGTTCCACATGCCGTCGTCGTCGATCCAGGTGCGCATGGCGGTCTGTCGTCGTTGCTGCTCCAGCCGGTCCATTCCGTCGTCGGCGAGCAGACGACGTCGTTCGTTGCGCAGACGCGCGCCGAATTGATCGGGTGTGGCCGTTGCGGCAACCTCGACCAGTCCGTTCGCGATGCCGACAAGGTGTTCACGCTGCTGCTCGTCGAGTCCCTTCCCGGCCCGGGTGACGGCGTCGACGTGGGCGGAGGTGATGCGTGCGTCGTCGAGCGCTCCGGCCAGGAGCGGAGCGTCCTGGAGGGTGTCGGCACGTTCGATCGTTCTGGACGCGCCGCTCAAGGTGCCGCGTGCGGTGCGAGCAATCGAGGACTCGGGGAAGGAGACGGCCGGCTTGAGCGCGGACACGAAAGCTGCCTCGGATGCGTCGAGGAAGGCCCGGACATCACGCAGATCGCGGAGGCCCCGCTCGAGGTCGGCGACGATCGCCGAACCGTCGGCGACGGCAGCACGGGTGGCGACGATGCGCTCTGCCCGCTCGATGAGTGTGGTCGTTTCCACGTGTCGATTGTGCGCACAGGGGTACTTCAGAGTTCGCCCGACTCCCGGGCGACGACGAACGGTGCCGGTCACGCGGGCATCGGACCATCGGCTGCGGCGTCCGCTTCTACGGCGAGCCCGAGATGAGCTCGACGATCACAGGTGTCGGCACCATCGAAGCCTCGGGTCCCAAGTAGCAGTCGGAGGATTGGTCGCTGTACGTCGATTCCGATCCGGACGCGCAACCCGTGCCGACGCGATGGTCGTTCGGTTCCCGTCGGGCAATCAGGCGCGCCAGTCGAGGACGGTGCCTCGACCGCGGAGGAGCAGAGTGCCGGGAAAGACCCGGAGGCGCGTCGGGCGCAACTCGAGGACACCGAAGCCCGGAGCCGCCGGCGAATCCCAGCCCGGGATGAGGGATGGGTCGTACCCGACGGGTTGCGGTGCGGTGAGGAATCGCTCCCATGTTGCGGTCTTGTCGTCGAGGTCCTGGAGCCACGTCGTGTGGCAGTCGGCGGTGCAGGTGTCCTGCGTCGGGTCCCACTACGTGAGAGAGACCCGTGGTGCGCTGTCGGGGTGCCTGGCCTTCGGTGTGTCGGGGCCGGTGGCGATCCAGCCGACGAGCCGGTCTCCGTTCCACTCCCAGATGGGATGCAGGATTCTGGTTCGCGGCCGGCCGGAGGGCTCGACCGTGGCAGCGGTCGCCCAGACGATGCGGTGTGCGATCTCGACGGAGGCCGGCGCCACGGTGGTGAGTTCTGTCACGAGTACTCCTACTTCGCTCGACGAGTCCGGGGCCGACATGTCACGTGTGCGCACCGTGAAGGTACTTCGGACGCATGGGTCGATGTCGTCCTCGCGAGCGACCTGGCGTTCCACCACCGGCGCCCGTTCTGGCCGGTCCACATCCTCGTCGTGCCCGAACATCACCGCGGTTGCGCTTCGATGTCGACGGTGATGCATCGGACGATCTGGACCGGGTGCTCGCCCCATGGCCGATCGCCGCACGCCGTTCGCCCTCAGCCGGTGACGGTCGCGACGAAGACATGGAACCTGTCGAGCTCGGTCGGTACGCCGCCGTGGTAGCCGCCGAGCACGCGTATGTCGGTGAAGCCGACCGAGGCGAGCACCGACGCGATCTCGTTCGAGGAGTACACGTCGGCGACGAGGGCGCGGGTCTCGTGCGCGACGAGTTCGCCGTCCTGCCATTGCCACGCCTGCACTTCACGGGTCACGGTCGAGCAGCCGTCCACTCCCGCAGCCGACGTCGAGTGCCGGCTGACCCGATGCGACGTAGGACCGGAAGAACGCGATCTCGGGTCCGTCGAGGTTGAAGTTGGCCCACCAGCGGGCGATCAGACCGTGGTGCCAGGACGTCGCCGTGGTCGAATGGCGGACGTGATCGTGGTCCATCGGGCACCACGCCAGAGCGACACGTCTCACCAGCTCCGGTGGATTCGGTGCGCTCGATGACGGTCGCACCGGTTGCCCCGTACCGCATGACCCACATGCTGTCGAAAAGCGCCCAAGACGGCGAACCCACGGCAGCCCACCGTGCCGGGAGCGTCTCCGGCGTCGGTCACAACGGCACGTCGTCGAGACGTCCATCGACGCCGAAGACGCCCGCCGCTCGCATGGCAACGCTGAACGCAACGGCTACCTCTGCGGATGCGGCAATCGCTCGAGCTTGGCTCTCCGGTGGTCGAATGTGCAGTTCGCCGAGTTGTCGTCGATCCATCCGGTGACCGTCACCTGGTGGGCCTCGGTTCCCGCGGCGATTCCACCGGACAACTCCAGCTGGAGTACTTCGCGGGCGATGTCATAAGTCCAGCGCCCCGCAATGGCTGCTCGCGAGATCAACCAGGATGCCGTGCCGGTCACCGTGCCGTTCGGCCGGAGGTCCAGGTCGTACCGTGCCTGGGCGCCGAGAGAGCGGAAGGTGATTCGCCACGTTCCCGACGAGATCCTCCTGGATCCGGAAGATCTCGTCGAAGTCGTACCGATCTGGGTCGGGTCGATCCCAGCGGGCATCCTGCCCGTGAGACGGCCGATCGCTGCGAGCAGACCACCATCCGCACCATCGGGCCCGATCGGTTCACCCGGAACGATCGTCGCGGTACTCAGCTGCCGAAACCGAATCGGCGGAGTCACGTCGGGCGCCAGCCGTACCGGCACGAGCTTGCCTTGATCGTCAGCCGCCGCCGCTTCCGCCCGGACCCACCTGGATGCCACCGACGCGTTCGACCACACGACGACGACGCACCTCGCGTTGTCGAGCTCGCGCTCGATGTCGATCTCGAACTCGGATCCGACAGTGATCCTGTCGTCCATCCAGACGCTCCACCCCCATCGTCGGAGATCGGACGCGAGCATCTTCGCTGCTTCGACGTCGGAGCTGGCGTAGCTGATGAAGACGTCACTTCCGGGAGCGTGGACCGACTCGGGCATTCCCGACCGAGGAGTCGACCGTCCCGGCCCGCCGCCATCTGGCTCGCGGTCCGGCCGAGCAGGCGTGTCCCTGTTGGACATGGATGCGAGTATCTCACGGTCGTTCCGAAACCAGGCGCCCGCCGCGGCCGACAACTCGACGACCTGTTGGCCGCGTCACCTGTGAGGATCGGAGCTCACCTGTCGAGGTGGGCGAACACCTCGGCGAACCACTCGATCGACGGCTGGGTGATCGGATCGATCACGAGCTGCACGTGGCGTGCACCCGCATCGGCGAAACGCCGCAGGTGCTCGGCGATCTCCGAGGCATCGCCGCGCAACGGTTCGGTCGGCCCGGCCGGGTAGTCGCCCATCGGCCGTCCGCCACCATCGGGGAGTTGGACGTACACCGCGCACGTGCCGTACACCTCACCGGTCCGACCGACCGCGGCGATCGCGTCGTCCACCTCGGAACGCACCACGGCGAAGCCCTCGGGTGTGTTCCCGTAGTCGCTCCACCACACGTTCCACATCTGCACGTGTGGAAGCGTGATCGACAGCATCCGTGGGCCGGTCGAGCCCACCATCAGCGGAGGGCCGCCCGGGGTGAAAGGAGCCGGGTGCAACACGCAGTCGTCGATCGCGTTGAACTCGCCCGTGAACGTCGATCGCCCCTCGGTCAGCAAGGTGCGAACGATCGTGAACGCCTCCTCGAACCGACTCACGCGCCGGTCGTACGGGAACCCGAACGCGGTGTACTCCCGGAGGTTCCATCCCGCGCCGAGGCCGAGCACGAGACGACCCTCGGCGATCGAGTCGACCGTGGCAGCGAGCTTCGCGAGCATCGCCGGTTCGTGGAAGCTGGTGGAGGCCACGAGTGGGCCGAGTTGGACCCGCTCGGTGCAGGCCGCCAAGGCCGCCAGCGTGGTCCACACCTCGTGCGGGCCCCGTGGCCCGACCTCCAGGTCGTACAGGAGGTGGTCGCCCAACCAGATCGAGTCGAAGCCGACGGCCTCCGCCGCGCGCGCCATCGGGATCAGCTCGGCGAAAGGCACCTCGCGCTCGACCTCCGGGAGTTGAACACCGACCAGCAGCGGACGCGACATCGGGCCACGTTACGGACCCGACCACGTGCTCTTCCCATCCGACACCTGCGTCGACCCCGACGCCATCACCTCGATCCGTCCCGAGCGAGAACGAGGCCACGGACGCGTGAGGCGAGGTCACGCGTGGGTGAACCCGGGCCGATCAGTGATGCACGAGACAGAACTCGTTGCGTTCCGGATCGACCATGACGATCCATCGAGTCCCGGCGTCCACGATCTCGTCGCTGACACGGGTCGCGCCGAGTGCGACCAGCCGCTCGCACTCGGCGTGCAGGTCGTCGCCGACCTCGATGTCGATGTGAAGGCGGTTCTTGCCGGATGAGCGGCGCTCGGGCACCTGCTGGAAGATGAACTTCGGCCCCGCTGCACCGGCTGCCGGAACGGCCGCCCGATACTGCTCGAACTCGCCGGACTTCTCGTAGCCGAGCGCATCGATCCAGAAGTCGCGGAGCGTGTCGGCGTTGTCGGCATCCAGCACGACGTGAATCGGGCGCACCTTCATTCGGGCCACCGTAGTCCCGCTGCGACGGAGGCTCCGGAGCGGATCGGAACGTGGCGTGCACTGCCCGCCGGTGCTCGTCGAGCCCACCGGCGCCGGTGCGGGCCTCGCTGTCACCGGTGGGGCTCGCCACGGCGAGGTACTCACGTCCCACCGGTGGCAGACTTCTGCCCATGAGTGCCCCGACCCTCGACACGTCCGTGTACCTCGATCGGCTGCGTCGCGTGCGGTCTGCCATGGTGGAGCACGACGTCGACGTGGTCCTCCTGTCGGTCGGTCATGACCTGCCCTACCTCACCGGCTACACGGCCATGCCGCTCGAGCGGCTCACGCTGCTCGTCGTGCCGCGCGACGGTGATGCATCGCTGCTCATTCCCGGTCTCGAGGCTGCGCGGGTCACCGAGCAGCCCGGGGTGTTCCAGCTCGTCCCGTGGGGCGAGACCGACGACCCCACAGCTCTCGCCGGCTCGCTGGCGGCGGGAGCCAGGCGGATCGCCGTCGGTGACCAGATGTGGGCCCGTTTCCTCGTCGAGATGCTCCCGCTTCTCCCCGGCGTGCAGTTCACCCGCGCCGTCGATGTCGTCGGTGCGCTGCGACGAACCAAGGACCAGGCCGAGATCGACGCCCTCGCAGCGGCAGGCGCGGCGGTCGACAGGATCGCCGGCGAGCTGCAACGCGGGGAGATCCCGCTCGTCGGGCGGACCGAGGCCGAGGTGTCGGCCCATCTCGGGCGGCGGATCATCGAGGAAGGTCACCAGAAGGTGAACTTCGCGATCGTCGCGGCCGGTGAGAACGCCTCGAGCCCGCACCACCATCCGGGCGATCGCGTGATCCGAGACGACGAGATCGTGCTCTGCGACTTCGGCGGGACGATGAACGGCTACTGCTCGGACACGACACGGTGTGTGTTCACGGGGGAGATCGCCGGTGACGTTGCCGAGGCGTACGCGGTTCTGCACGAGGCGCAGGCCGCCGGTGTGGCCGCAGCGACCGTCGGCACCCCGTGTGAGGACGTCGACCGTGCGACGCGTGCGGTGATCGCCGACGCCGGCTACGGCGAGTACTTCATCCATCGCACCGGCCACGGCATCGGGCTCGAGGAGCACGAGGACCCGTACATCGTCGAGGGCAACGCACTGCCGCTGGCGGCCGGCCACGCGTTCAGCATCGAGCCGGGCATCTACGTCCCGGGCAAATGGGGAATGCGCCTCGAAGACATCGCGGTGGCGACCGACGACGGGCCGCTCCGCCTCAACAACTCCGACCATTCCCTCGTCGCCCTCCCGTAGCGGAGTGGGTCTGACCCACCCCGCAACGTCGCGGAGTGGGTCAGACCCACCCCGCTACACGTCGATGGGGGAGGGGTGGCCGTGGAAGACTTGGGCCATGACTGCGATCGACGAGCCCGCGACCAAGCTGCCGTTCTACATGAAGGGCAACTACGCCCCCGTCCACGACGAGGTCGAGGTGTTCGATCTGCCTGTCACCGGGAGCCTTCCGACGGTGCTGAACGGCCGGTTCTTCCGCAATGGCGCCAACCCGGCGCCAGGCGTCACCCCGAGCCACTGGTTCGACGGTGACGGGATGCTCCACGGGATCCGGCTGCGAGACGGCAACGCCGAGTGGTACCGGAATCGGTGGGTCCGCACGAAGCTGCTCGCGGGCGAGCAGCGCTTCGATCCCGAGACGTTCGACTTCGACCTGACCGCCGGCCGTGCGAACACGCACGTCGTGCGTCACGGTGGCCGCATCCTGGCACTCGAAGAGGGAAGCTTCCCCAATGAGGTCTCGCCCGACCTCGACACGCTCGGTCCGACCGACTTCGAGGGTGCCGTCACCACCCCCGTCACGGCGCATCCACACGTGTGTGCCGAAACCGGCGAGATGCACTTCTTCGGTTACGGGCTCGTCACGGAGCCGTACGTCACCTACTACGTCGCCGATGCCGGTGGTCGGGTGATCCACGCGCAGCCGATCGAGACGCCCGCTCCCGTGATGATGCACGACTTCGCGATCAGTCGGAACCACGCGATCTTCATGGACCTTCCGGTGGTCTTCGATCTCGACATCGCACTCGGAGGTGCGGGCATGCCGTTCTGCTGGCGGCCCGACAACGGGTCGCGCATCGGCCTCGTCGACCGCCGCAAGATCGGGGCGGGCACGCCCGTCGCGACCCGGTGGTTCGACATCGACAGCTGCTACGTCTTCCACATCGTCAACGCCTGGGACGAGGACGACGGCAACGTCGTGGTGCTCGACGCGGGCCGGCACCAGTCGATGTGGGACGGAAGCCCGGACGCGTTCGAGCCGTGTTATCTGTGGCGTTGGCGGTTCGACCTCCGGACCGGTGCCGTCACCGAGGAGCAACTCGACGACGTCGAACACGCCTTCCCGCGCATCGACGACCGACGCACCGGACTCGCGAACCGCTACGGCTGGGCGGTGACGGGTCGACCCGACGAGCCGGCGATCACCGATGCAGCGACCGGTGTCGTCAAGTACGACCTGTCCGACGGCTCGTCGACGTTCCACGACTTCGGTGCCGGCCGCTCGACATCGGAACCGATCTTCGTGCCGGCCGACGACGCAGCGGGCGAGGACGAGGGCTGGATCCTGTCGTTCGTGTACGACAGGGCGGACCAGACCTCGCAGTTCGTGGTTCTCGACGCCGCCGACATGGCGGCCGAGCCGGTGGCGACGATCGCGCTTCCACAGCGCGTCCCGCACGGTTTCCACGGGTCGTGGATCCCCGACGAGGTCTGATCGGCTCGTGGACCCCGTGACACCTCGGCGTCGTCAGCCGCTCGCGAACTTCGTCGTGTCCGGCTCGGGTGAGTAGCTGTTCAACTCGATGGTGACGTCGGCGCCGACGAACTCGGCGAGAGCGCCCGAGGCGAGGGCGCAGTACGTCTTCGTTCCACCGGCGACGGCGATGTCGACGCACTGAGCGTTCTGGCCGGCGATCGACTTCTCGTATGCGGTCGGTTCGCCGATCCGGCGCACGGCGTCGGCACGAAGTCGCTGTGCGAAGGCCGGCCCGTAGAAGGTGTGGGGGAGCTGTGTGTCGCTGATCCGCGCGTCGTTGAGCGACGCCTCGCACTCGGCGGTGGCGAGGTCGCACGTGCGCTGGTCGTTGCCATCGACGATGAACCGGACGGAGCGATCCGCGTTGTCGATGGTGACCGACATGCGTTGCCCGGCCGCTCGAACGACCAGTCCGGTTGACGAGACCGAGTTGAACTTGGTCTCGATGTCGTACCCGGCCGTGAACTGCGAGTTGTCGACCGAGTCGAGCAGGCCGAGCACGGTGTCGATGTCGGCGTTGCCGGTGGCTTCGGTCGGCAGCGTCGCATCGTCTTCGAACGACGGTCGCTCTCCGGTGAAGCACCCGCCGAGCAGTGCGCCCGAAATCGCGAGAACGACGAGGAGCCGCGGTCGAGGCACACGATGTGCGGGGGCGACCCGGGGAACACTCATCAGACCGATGAGGCTACGAGGCGTCGTCGCCGTTCGACGTGCACTTCGCCGTTACCCTGGACCCTCGTGATCAGACTCGAGGCGGCGACCGTCCTGCTGCAGTGGGCCACCGGCGGGATGCTGTTCTGCTGGTTCACGACGCGCCGCCGTGTGGTCGGACTCGGCTACGGCTGGTTGCTTCGCGGAACGTACTTCTGCTTCGCCGTCGGTGCGCTGGCCGCAGGTCTGGCGTTCGGCGTGAACCCGATCCGTGAGATCTCCTCCGCCGGCGTCGCGATCGCCTGCCTCGTCGGTCTCGGCGTCTCGATCGCGCGCCGCGAGGCCGGCGTTTCCGGTCAGCTCGCCGAGTTCGATCGACGCTCGGAACGTGTCGCGGCGATGACCGGGATCGACCGTCAGGTCATGGCCGACGAGGCGCCGGCGGACGCCGTGCCCGCCGCCGTCGGTCCCGAGTTCAACCCGATCCTCGACCTCGTGCCGGCGCTCATCGGTGCGGTCGGGCTGATCGCGGCCGCAGTCGATGCGGGTGGGAACACGATCGTCGCGCTGCTCCGCACGCTGATCGGCGCCGCCTTCATCGGGGCGATCAGCGACGGAATGCTGCTCGGGCACTGGTATCTCGTGCAGCCGGGCCTGCCCCGGCGGCTGCTCAACGAGATGGTGACCGCGCTCGGCTGGCTCTGGCCGCTCGAAGTCGCCGCGCTGCTGTTGCCGGTCGGCATGATCAGCGTGTGGACCGGCACCGTCGACGACGGGTGGGGCGGTCTCCTCGGCTGGATGTGGGCGATGTGTGCGATCACCACGATCGTGCTCGTCCTCGTGACCCGGGCGGCGCTGAAGGAGCGGTACTACTCGGCGGTCATGGCGGCAACCGGGTTGCTCTATCTGGCGATCCTCACCGCATTCGGCACCGACATCGTGGCACGCGCCGTGCTCGACCAAACCTGATCGAGGACCCGAACGTCGGGTCCCGGACGCAGGCCGTCCGGAAACCGGGCCGATCCGGTTCGGTGGGGCGTTGCGTGTGACATGCTCTGCGCATGGCACGTCCGGTGTGGAGTGGAACGATCTCGTTCGGGTTGGTTGCGATCCCGGTCAAGTTGTTCCACGCCGTCCGCAAGAAGTCGGTGTCGTTCAACCAGCTCGACGAGCGCAACCTCGCTCGCATCCGGTACCGCAAGGTCAACGCCGAGACCGGTGAGGAAGTGAGCGAGCAGCACATCGTCAAGGGGTACGAGGTCGCCAAGGACCGCTATGTCGTGGTCGACCCGGACGAGCTCGAGCCGTTCATGCCGGCGGCGACCAAGACCATCGAACTCGAGGAGTTCGTGGACCTCGACCAGATCGACCCCGTGTACTTCGACACTGCCTACTACGTCGCCCCGGACTCCAACGCAAAACCGTACGCACTGCTCGCTCAGGCGATGGAGGCGTCGGGAAAGGTCGGCATCGGCCGGTACGTGATGCGCAACAAGCAGTACACCGCAGCGATCCGCGCCGAACAAGGGCGCATGGTGATGTCGTCGCTCGCCTACGCGGACGAAGTCGTCGATCCGCTCGAAATCGAGGAACTCGCGGCCCTCGACGAGGTCGAGGTGAGCGACAGGGAGGTCCAGATGGCTGAGTCGCTCGTCGAATCGCTGAGTGCCGACTTCGAGCCCGAGAAGTACCACGACGAGTACCGCGAGCAGGTGATGACCCTGATCGAGATGAAGGCCGACGGTCAGGAGATCACCACGCCGATCGTCGAGACCGCGGCACCCAAGGTCATCGACATCATGGCGGCGCTCGAGGCGAGCGTCGCGGCGGCCAAATCCAGTCGCCTCCACCACCCCGCCAGCAAGGCTGCGGCGAAGCTCGCGTCGACACCGACGAAGTCGCCGGCGAAGAAGAAGGCGACCACCAAGCGATCGGTTGCGAAGAAGACGACCGTGAAGAAGTCGCCGGCGGAGAAACGGGCACCGAAGAAGTCGGTCGCGAAGAAGTCGGTCGCGAAGAAGTCGGCGGCCAAGAAGTCGGCGTGAGCACCTCAGCGGTCGTCGAGATCGACGGACACGAGGTCAAGCTCACGAACCTCGACAAGGTGCTGTATCCGTCGGGCTTCACCAAGGCCGAAGTGATCGACTACTTCGTTCGAGTCGCTCCGGTGGCCACCGCGCATCTGGCAGGTCGATGCATCACGTTCCGGCGGTTCCCGGACGGCGCCGGTGCCGAGGGGTTCTTCGAGAAGCGCTGCAATCGCCATCGCCCGGAATGGGTGCCGGTGTCGCTCGGTCCCGGAGATCGGCGGGGTGGAATCGAATACTGTCGCGTCGAGGACACCGCGACGATGGCGTGGGCGGCGAACCTGGCCGCGCTCGAACTCCACGCTCCGATGGCGCTCGCGAGCGACCTCGAGACGCCTCGGGCGATCGTGTTCGACTACGACCCCGGCCCCGAGACCTCGATCGTCGAGTGCTGCCGAGTGGCACTCGCGACGCGTGCTGTCCTGGACGCGGTGCGACTCTCGGGGTGGTGCAAGACCTCCGGCTCGAAGGGCCTGCAGATGTACGTCCCGCTGAACACGGCGGGCGCGACACACCAGGGTGCGGCCGACTTCGCGCTGGCCGTCGGGCAGGTGCTGGAGCGCCAACTCGACGGCCGCGTGACCACCGTGATGGCCAAGGTCGAGCGACCCGGCAAGGTGTTCGTCGACTGGAGCCAGAACGCACTCCACAAGACGACGATCGCGCCGTACTCGTTGCGAGCGCGACCTCGTCCCACGGTCTCGACCCCGGTGACATGGGACGAGGTGCAGGCGTGTGCCGACGGGACCGAATCGCTCGTGTTCGAAACGCACGATGTACTCGAGCGAATCGAACGCCTGGGTGATCTGTTCGCCCCGGTGCTGTCCGTCGAGCAGGAGGTCCCCTCACCGACGACCTGACCCTGTACGGTCGACCGAGATGGCGCTCGACGGGTACAGCGATTCGAGGGGACCGATCGCCGCGTTTCGTCCGGCGAGCCCGCCGGATTCGGGTGTGGGCCGATGAGTGAGGTGTCGTCGAGTCCGGTCCGGGCCGTGGCCGTCGAGGACGCCTTCGCGCTGCTCGGCGCGCGGGTCGTCGCGCATCACTGTCTCGCCGACGAGAGCGCGATGGCGACGGTGCCTCCGGCCGAGGCCGTCGCGGTCGAGCGAGCCGTGCTGTCCAGGCGTGCCGAATTCGCCGCCGCCCGGGCATGCGCCCGCGCCTCCCTGGCGGTCCTCGGCCGACCCGATTCGGTGATCCCGGCCAACCCGGACCGGTCGCCGAGCTGGCCGTCCGGAATCGTGGGTTCGATCTCGCACGCCGACGGTTACTGCATCGCCGTGACCGCGTCCGAGTCGTCGGGGTCGGTCGGTGTGGACGTCGAAGCCGTCGGCCGGGTCACCGACGACATCGCGTCGGCGGTCATGCTGCCGAGCGAGCGACGGCGGGCGGCGGGCGCCGCTGACCCCGAACTGACGCGCACGCTCGTGTTCGCGGCGAAAGAAGCGCTGTACAAGGCGCAGCACCCGTTGACCCGGCGCTGGCTGGATTTCCACGACGTGGAGGTCTCGGTGTGCGAGGAGCCGGGTCTGCTCCGACTGGAACTGGTCGGTGACGTCGTCACCCTCCCGGAGGCTGCCGCACTGGCCTGGCCGATGGCGGCCCGCTGGTTGTGCGACGAATCGGTTCCGGGCCGCCCGCTGGCGGTGGTGGTGCTCGTCGCGCGTCGCTGACGCGGCCTGTGCGAGCGGACCGGATCAGGAGATCGCTCCGCTGGAGCGGAGTTGGTCCGCGTCCAAACCGAGTTCGGCGATGATCTCCAAGGTGTGCTCACCGTGGCCCGGCGCGACCCGTCCGACCTGCTGTGGGGTCCCATGCAATCGTGCGGCGGGGCGGGGCTCTCGAATCCGGCCGGCCAATGGGTG
Source organism: Ilumatobacteraceae bacterium (assembly GCA_963824025.1). GTDB lineage: Bacteria > Actinomycetota > Acidimicrobiia > Acidimicrobiales > Ilumatobacteraceae > Ilumatobacter_A. The sequence goes on along the minus strand of CAWGNY010000008.1, from coordinate 570,106 downwards.
GTCCCGTTCGACGAACACCTCGTTGTTCACGACCTGCGGATCGGAGGGGAGATCGTCGAGCGTGTTGATCTTGGATGCCGGCACGTCGTGTTCCTGCGATCGCACCACGAAATCGTCGATCGAGCAACCCGCCGCTGCTTCGGCGAGTTCGGCGACCATCGCGTTGGCGTTCGCCATCCGCGACAGGGTGTCGACGAAACGCGGATCTTGCGCCATCTCCGGCACGCCGTAGGTTGCGCAGAGCCCGGCGAACTCGGAGTCCGTGACCGCGCCGGCGCTCGCGAACCCGTCCGCCAGCCGGGTGACGGCGTAGTTCGAGGCGAGTGTCGGTTGGCGGGTCACGTCGTCGTCGAGGAGTGCAGCATCCATGGCCGAGTCCGGCCACAGGAAGGCGATCGCGGTGTCGATCATGGCGAGTTCGATGTGCTGGCCCGCTGCCCTGCCGGTTGCGCGGGCGTAGAGAGCAGCGGTGATCGCCTGTGCTGCGGTGTACGCGGTCGACTTGTCGCACACGAGCGTGCGGAACATCGCCGGCTCGCCCGTCGCCGGGTCGGTCTGGACGCTCGCGAGACCGGACGCCGCCTGGATCACGTTGTCGTAGACGCGTCGGCCGCTGTACGGGCCGCTCGGTCCGTAGCCCGAGATCGACGTGTAGACGAGGTTCGGGTTGATCGCGGCCAGGTCGTCGTAACCGAGTCCCAACCTGCTCATCGCGCCCGGCCGAAAGTTCTGGATCACCACGTCCGCGTCCTCGACCAGACGGACGACCACGTCGCGCCCGCCGTCGGTCTTGAGGTCGACGACCAATGATCGCTTCCCCCGGTTGTTGTTGGCGAAGATCCCCGTCATCCCGTTCTTCGACGTCCCGAGCAGCCTCATGATGTCGCCGAAGCCGGGGGTCTCGACCTTCACCACGTCCGCTCCCTGATCGGCGAGCATCATCGCGGCGAGCGGGCCCGAGATCATCACCGAGAAGTCGACTACCTTCACACCTTCGAGAGGTCCCATCAGGACATGTTCCCCGGGTGACCGTCTCGGCGACGAGCCGGAGGAGAGCCTGCAATCGGTGCTTCCCGGACAGGGCGCCGAGAGCGAGGCGGGCCGAGTGGGCCGGGTGCCGCGCCAGGAGGCGGTCGCCGAGTCATCATGGAACGGTCATGAACGTGCACCGTGGTTGGATCCTCGTGATCGTGTCGGCCGTGAGTGCGTCCTGTGCCGCTCCCGGCTCGTCCGCTGACACTCCGACCTCACTCGTCACCACGACGGAGCGGACCCCCACCACCGCGTCGTCCACGTCGTCTGCGCCCGAGCCGACGGTGGTAGCGAACTCGTCGCCCGAGGTCGGTCACGAGACGCCCCCGATCGCCGATGTCGCGGGTGACCGGACGCCTGGCGTCGCGACGACCACGATCGAGGAGTCCGTCGATCTCGGCACGGACGACGATCCCTCGTTCGAGCTCGGACCCGACATCGTCCTCGACGTCGACGTGGCCCGATTCCCCGTCGACGACGCGGGGGTCGGGGGCGGCGGGTCGGTGTCCGATGAACCGATCGACGTAGGTGCCCCTGCCGTGCCGACGGGGTGGGCGGGCTTCGACGCCGCGCTCGAGGCAGCGCTGATCCGCCCGGGCAACACGGCGGCCTCCGTTGCCGTGTCGATCGGTGGTGACGTGGTTCACCGTCAGGCCTTCGGCCTGCGCGATCCCGCCTCCGGAGACCCCGCGGAGCCCGAGGACCGCTTCCGTGTCGCCAGCATCTCGAAGACGATCACGGCGATCGCCGTGATGCAGCTGGTCGAGGCGGGCGCGGTCGGCCTCGACGACCCCGTTGGACAACTGGTCGCAGAGCGGATCGGCGCAGGTCCGATCGGCGCATCGGGCGGGCTCACCTTCCGCCAGTTGCTCGCGCACCGGTCCGGACTCGGCAAGTACCAGTCGACCTTTTTCGGAGGTGGTGCCCGGGACTGCGCGGACGCAGCGCGGGTCGGGTTGCGCAGTGGCGCATCCGGTGGCGGATACGTGTACAGCAACATGAACTACTGCGTTGCCGGGTTGGCCATCGAAGCGATCACCGGCCTCACCTACGAGCAGGCGGTGTACCGATCGCTGCTCACGCCGCTCGGCATCTCCGGGATGCGCCTCGCACCGACCGTCGACCCCGGTCCGGACGAGACCCAGCACGTCACGACCCCCGGCCGGAACTACATGGAGACGCTGGGCGCGGCGGGCGCCTGGATCGCCACGCCGACCGAGTTGGTCACCATCTTGGATTCGCTCGACGCGTCCACCCCCGGATTCAAACCGCTGAAGCCCGACACCGTCCTGCGGATGATCGTGCCGGTGGGTGGCCAACTCGGGCAACGTGGCTACGGGTATGGAGTGATCTCCTACGGCGGGAACCGCTTCGGGCACACGGGGACGATCGAGTCGACGCATGCGATGTTGTTGAACCGGGGGGACGGCGTCACCTGGGCTGTGACGGTCGCCGGACAATCGCCGAGCGAGACGACCGAGCTGGAGCGGACGGTGAACGCCGCGTTCGCCGCAGGAGGCTTCGTCGCGGGCTGACGGAAGGGGCCGCACCCGCCGGCCGATCGCGTCCTACGATCGGACGATGCCGACACCACCACCCATCTCGATCACCGTGATCGGCGGGTATCTCGGGTCGGGCAAGACGTCGCTGCTCAACCGGCTGCTCCAGCAGGCGTCCGGTCGTCGGATCGGCGTGATCGTCAACGACTTCGGCGAGCTGGGCATCGATGTCGCACTGGTGCGCGCCGCGATCGACGGCACCGTGGCAGGCGGCGTGCCGATCGTGAATCTCGCGAACGGGTGCGTGTGCTGCACACTCGGCGACGACCTTCGCGCGTCGCTCGAGACGCTGAGATCGATCGAGCCGCCGCTCGACCACATCGTCATCGAGGCGAGCGGTGTCGCCGATCCGTCCGCGGCAGCGGCATGGGGCACCGTCCCGGGGTTCTCTCCCGGCGGAGTGGTCGTCCTCGCCGCGGCCGACTCGGTGATGCGCACCGCTCGTGATCGCTACGTGGGTGCCGAAGTGCTTCGGCAGGTGGCCGGCGCAGACCTGCTGGTGGTGACGAAGACCGACCTCGTCGACCGGGCCAGGCAGTCGGAGGTCATCGGTTGGCTCGAGACCGTGAGCCGGGCTCCGATCCTGGTCGCCGAACACGGCGCGGTGGCGATCGACGTTGCTCTCGGCGCAGGGCGCCACCCGGTCGAGCGTTCGGCCGGCGATGAAGTCGGAGACGACCATCGAGCTCGGTACGTCACCTGGCAGACGGAGGTCGGGGCGGTCACCGAAGACCGGCTCCGGGCGTTTCTCGACCGTCTGCCCGCAGGGGTGTTGCGAGCGAAGGGCGCGGTCGTGGTCACGTTGTCGTCGGGGGAGGTCGGAGGTCGGCTGATTCAGGTCGTCGGTCGGTCCGTGGCGATCACGCCGACGTCGATTCCGGACCGTGCCGGCATCGAGGCCATCGGAACCGCCGGCGTGCTGGACACGTCGTCGCTCGAGCTGCTCGCCGACGGCTATCTTCGCCCCCGATGATGGTCGATCGGGTTTCCCCGGCGCTCGGGGCGGAGGTCAGCGGCATCGAGCTGGTCCATCTCGACGATGACGGAGTCGACGCGTTGTACTCCGCGCTCATCGAGCATCAGGTGCTCTTCTTCCGAGATCAGCATCTTGCGCCCATCGATCATGCGGCATTCGGGCGACGGTTCGGTGAGCTCGGAGCGCGACACCATTCGTACGTCACCCATCCCGAAAGCGACGACGTCGTCGTCCTCGACTGGAAACCAGGCCAGCGCCCGGATGCGGCCGAGTGGCACAGCGACATGACGTTCACCGCCGAGCCGCCGTTTGCGTCGATCCTGCAAGCAGTGATCGTTCCACCGGTTGGTGGGGACACGCTGTGGGCGAGCATGTACTCCGTGCATGATCGGCTCGATCCGGGGCTCCGACGCGATCTCGAGTCGCTGTCCGCGTCACACGATCCCGGCGCATTCCGGAACGGGCCGTACGCCGAAGGTGGCGATGCCCGCATGAATGAGATGTTGTCGACCGTCGGTTCGGCAGTGTGGCCGGTCATCTCGCACCACCCGGTGACCGGTCGGCCGTACGTCAACGTGAGCGAGTCGAACACCCGGTGGATCATCGGGCTCGGTGCTGCCGAGAGCGCGCGGATCCTCACCTTGCTGTTCGACATCATCAACAGGCCAGACCACCAGGTCCGGTTGCGGTGGCGTCCCGGCACGATCGCAATCTGGGACAACAGGGCAACCCAGCACTATGCGGTCAGCGACTACCCCAATGACCGTCGGGTCATGCACCGCGTGGCGGTCGGTCGTGACACGCGCATGCGAGGAGCCGAGGCGGGGCCGAACACGGCGCACGGCGGGTGACGCACCCGAAGGCGAGTGACGGTTGTCACTTCAGCGCTTTCTCAAGATCCTCTCAAGGGCCAGCGGGGAGTTGCCGATGACGACAACATGAAGGGTCCCCATTTCGCGAGCCGCTCGGGGCGGGCAGAACGCACGCAGTCGAGCGGACGTTCGCACCGTGGCGTCAGCCGCAGTCGCTGGGCCGCCGTCGGGGCCGCGGTCGCGGTCACGCTCGGTTCGGGTGGAATCGGTCTGGTTCGTGCGATTGACGAGGTCGAGTCGGTGGTCACACCGATCGCACCGTGTCGGTTGGTCGACACACGACCGGGGGATCCGAAGGGGCCGTTGCGTCGGCCGGTCGGCCCGGCCGAGACGCTGACGTTCGATGTGTTCGGGACGAACGGTGACTGCTCGATTCCGAGCGGCGTCACCGCAATTGACGTGAACCTGACGGCGACTCGCGCGACTGCGGCGTCCACGTTCATCACGACGTATCCAGCAGGAGAATCTCGGCCCGTCGCGTCGCAGTTGAACCCGTCGAACGGACTACGGGTTGCGGCGAACAGCACCTCGATCACGCTGTCGCCCGGTGGACAGTTCGAGCTGTACAACAACCGTGGGCAGGTCGACATCGTCGTCGACGTGCTCGCGTACTACACCCCCGCCACGAGTGGCGGCGGAGAAACCGGTCCTGCCGGTCCGCCGGGTCCCGTCGGCCCCGCAGGTCCGGCTGGCGCCGACGGTGCTCCTGGCCCGCGGGGCCCGGTCGGCGCGGTTGGTCCTGCCGGTCCGATTGGTCCTGCTGGTCCCGCCGGCCCGCAGGGTGATGCGGGAGCCGATGGTGCTCCGGGTGTCGATGGTGCCCCTGGTCCTGTTGGTCCGGTTGGTCCGCAGGGTGATCCGGGTGCTGATGGTGCGGTGGGTCCCGCGGGTCCGATCGGTCCGATTGGTCCTGTTGGTCCGCAGGGTGATCCGGGTGTTGATGGTGCCCGGGTGCTGACGGTGCGGTGGGTCCTGCTGGTCCGATCGGTCCGGTTGGTCCGCAGGGTGATCCGGGTATCGATGGCGCGGTTGGTCCCGCGGGTCCGATTGGTCCGATTGGTCCTGTTGGTCCTGTTGGTCCGCAGGGTGATCCGGGTGTTGATGGTGCTCCGGGTGCGATCGGTCCTGTTGGTCCTGCTCCGGTCCGCAGGGTGATCCGGGAGTCGATGGTGCGGTTGGTCCCGCGGGTCCGATCGGTCCGATTGGTCCTGTTGGTCCGCAGGGTCCGGCCGGAGTCGATGGTGCTCCGGGTGCGATCGGTCCTGTTGGTCCTGTTGGTCCGCAGGGTGATCCGGGAGCCGATGGTGCTCCCGGAGCCGATGGTGCGGTTGGTCCCGCCGGCCCGATCGGTCCGGTCGGTCCTGTTGGTCCGCAGGGTGATCCGGGTGTCGATGGTGCGGTCGGTCCAGCGGGTCCGATCGGTCCGATTGGTCCTGTTGGTCCTGCGGGTCCGCAGGGTGATCCGGGTGTTGATGGTGCTCCGGGTCCGCAGGGTGATCCGGGTGTCGATGGTGCGGTTGGTCCCGCGGGTCCGGTTGGTCCTGTTGGTCCTGTTGGTCCGCAGGGTGATCCGGGTGTTGATGGTGCTCCGGGTCCGCAGGGTGATCCGGGTATCGATGGTGCGGTTGGTCCCGCCGGTCCGATCGGTCCGATTGGTCCTGTTGGTCCGCAGGGTCCGGCCGGAGTCGATGGTGCTCCGGGTGCGATCGGTCCTGTTGGTCCTGTTGGTCCGCAGGGTGATCCGGGTGTTGATGGTGCGGGGCCCGCGGTGTCCGATCGGCTCCGATCGGTCCGGTTGGTCCTGTTGGTCCTGTTGGTCCGCAGGGTGATCCGGGTGTTGATGGTGCGGTTGGTCCCGCGGGTCCGATCGGTCCGATCGGTCCGATTGGTCCTGTTGGTCCGCAGGGTGATCCGGGTGTTGATGGTGCGGTTGGTCCCGCCGGTCCGATCGGTCCGATTGGTCCTGTTGGTCCGCAGGGTCCGGCCGGAGTCGATGGTGCTCCGGGTGCGATCGGTCCTGCCGGTCCTGCGGGTCCGCAGGGTGATCCGGGTGTTGATGGTGCCCCGGGTGTCGATGGTGCCCCTGGTGCGGTTGGTCCTGTTGGTCCTGTTGGTCCGCAGGGTGATCCGGGTGTTGATGGTGCGGTTGGTCCCGCGGGTCCGATCGGTCCGATTGGTCCTGTTGGTCCGCAGGGTCCGGCCGGAGTCGATGGTGCTCCGGGTGCGGTTGGTCCTGTTGGTCCGCAGGGTGATCCGGGAGCCGATGGTGCGGTTGGTCCCGCCGGTCCGATCGGTCCGATTGGTCCTGTTGGTCCGCAGGGTCCGGCCGGAGTCGATGGTGCTCCGGGTGTTGATGGAGCGGTTGGTCCTGCCGGCCCGACCGGCGCGATCGGTCCCATCGGTCCGGTTGGTCCTGCCGGTCCTGTTGGGCCGGTCGGCCCCGCAGGCCCCATCGGTCCGGTTGGTCCCGTCGGTGCGACCGGACCGGCTGGCGCTGACGGCGTGAGTGGACTCCAGCGGGTCGTCGGAACGCCGGTCAGCGGTGGCTCCAACGACGACCGGACAGCGACGGCGACATGCCCGACCGGCAAGCTGTTGGTATCGGGTGGTTTCCAGATGGTCTCGGCGCCGAGCGGAACTCGCGAGCCCCCATTCGTGATGGCGAGCTACCCGTCGTCGACGACGGTCTGGACCGTCGAGATCCAGCACGGTTCGATCACGCGGCCAGCGTGGACGGTGACGGCTTACGCAATGTGCGCAAGCGCCTGACGGGCTCTCCGAGAGCGCTGACCGTGCCGATCTCGACAGCGCAGTCGGATTTCACCCGGCAGCGAATGGTCGCCCACCGACGACCGTGCCCCAGACCTCGATGTCCTTGATCGACAAGGGATCGACCTGGAGGGGATCCTCGGCGAGCACGGTGAAGTCCGCAGCTTTCCCACACTCGATCGTACCGAACTCCGCATCGAGGTGAAGCTGATACGCAGACCCCAGGGTGACGGAACGGAGCGCCGACTCGGCAGAGATGCACTCATCCGGACCGAGGACTCGTCCCGACGGGGTGATCCGGTTGACGGCGCACCACATCGTGTGGAGGTGCCCGAGCGGGGTGACGTTCGCATCCGAATGGATCGAGAAGGAGACACCCTCACGCTCGGCCGTACGGCAGGCCTCCATCCGCCGCGCACGCTCGGGACCGACCGTGAGATCGTGGTGCTGATCCCCCCAGTACCAGATGTGGTTCGTGAAGATGTTGGCGCACATCCCGAGCTTCGCCATCCGGCGGTACTGCGCCGCCGACGTCAGTTGGCAATGCTGCACGGTGTGGCGATGGTCCAGCCACGGACGTTCCAAGACCAGTTGTTCGACGGTGTCGATCCAGAGGTCGACGGTCAGGTCGCCGTTGCAGTGTGTGTGGATGTTGATTCCCCGCTCGTGGAACGGACGGCAGATCTCGAGAACCTGGTCGGGCGGAGTCATCCACACGCCGTGGTCGGTACCGGTGTAGTACCCGGGCCATCCCATCTTGGCCGTGAAGCCCTGGATCGATCCGTCGAGCAGCACCTTGAGTCCGGCGGTCCGAAGTTTGTCGGTGTCCTGCCGGGCGAGCCCCATGATGGCGTCGGCTGCCTCCGCCCAGCCGGTCGCGCCGGGCGGAAGTGATGCGATGTGCCGCTGCAGGATTCGTGCGGGGTAGTCGTCCCGATTGACCGTCGCCTGCCACAGTTCCTGCGAGTCGGGTCGTTGCAGTCCGGCCGATGCCAAGTCGGTCAGCATCGTGATGCCCTGGTTGGTGCAGATCTTCCCGAGCACCTCGATCGACGCCGGATCGTTCATCGCCCGCAGAATGCGGTGGAGCGCCGACGAGGCCAACGACATCGCCGGCATCTCCTGGAGTTCGCCGTTCGGCTCCCCGTTCGTGTCGCGAGCGACTCCGACCGTGGTGGAGTCGCGGGTGATCTCGTGGAGGTCGAGCATCGCCGAGTTCACCGTTGCGAGGTGGGCGCTCGCATGGAAGACGAAGATCGGGCGGTCGGTCCCGACCTGGTCGAGATGTGTTCGGGTCAGTCGTTCTTCGTCGCGGAAGTAGATCGGATCGAAGCCGCCGACCACCAGCGGTTCGGTCGCTCCTGCGCCGTCGTTCCGCATCTGTTGATCCAGTTCTTCCAGCCGCTCGATCAGCGCCCGGTACGTCTTGATGCCGGGCGCCACGCCTTGAGGACGGTGGCGATCGAACCATCCGACGTAGGGGAGCAGCGCGAACGCGCCTTCCAGGCTGTGCGCGTGCGCTTCGATCATTCCCGGTACCAGGACGAGATCTGCGAAACGCTTGTCGACCTCGTGTGGTCCCCACGACGCACACTCCTCCAACGAGCCCGCGGCGAGGATCCGGCCCGCGCGGACGGCGACCGCCTCGACGATCGGCTGTGACGGGTCCATCGTGACGATCCTGCGGGCGGGGTAGATCGTGGTGTCGGCCATCGCTCGAACGTACTCGTGCCCCCGGTGGGTCGCGACGCAGCGATCGCCCGGCCGAGCGCCGCCGACCGGTTCAGACCTGGTAGGCGGTCGTCGTCGCTGAGGATTCGAAGGAGATCGCGACGCGTTCGCCGCGTTGGTGCAGCCGGTCGGGATGAGATCTTGCCGACAGTGTCGTGCCGTCGGCCAGAAGGAGTTCGTAGCGGACGTCGTGTCCGTAGTACTCGACGGTTGTGATCTCGGCGTCGTCACCCGGTGACAGCTCGACCTGCTCGGGTCGGATCAGTACCGCGACCTCGCCGGTGATGGGGGCCGACGGTGCGACGATCGGGACGGCTCCGAGAGCCGTGTGGACCACGCCCGCGTCGCTGCCGCGGGATCCGGGAACGAAGTTCGCTTCGCCGACGAAGCCTGCGACCCAGCGTGTCGCGGGCGTTCGGTACAACTGATCGGGTGTGCCGACCTGTTCGATCTGACCGTCGCGCATCACCGCGACCCTGTCGCCGAGGACGAAGGCCTCGTCCTGGTCGTGGGTCACGAACACCGACGTGACTCCGACGTCCCGGAGGATGCGCGCGACCTCGGCACGAACGTGAACGCGCAGGCCTGCGTCGAGCGCGGAGAAAGGTTCGTCGAGGAGAAGGACCGACGGGTTCGGGGCGAGCGAACGCGCCAGGGCAACTCGTTGCTGCTGGCCACCCGAGAGAGTGTCGGGGAGTCGATCGCCGAGACCGACGAGGTCGACCAGTTCGAGGAGTTCGTCCACTCGCGCTGTCCGCTGCGGGCGACTCGTCCTCGCCGTCGACGAGACGAGACCGAAGGCCACGTTCTCGGCCACGGTGAGGTGGGGGAACAGCGCCCCGTCCTGGAACACCATTCCGACATGTCGGTGCTCGGGCTTGACCCATGTCGTGGGTGACGAAACGGTCGTTCCGCCGATGCTGACGGTGCCGGCGCGTGGTCGCTCGAGCCCGGCGATCGCCCGGAGCAGGGAGGTCTTCCCGCACCCGGACGGTCCGAGCAGAGCGACGATGCTCCCTGGATCGACGGTGAGCGTGACGTCGTGCACGGCGTCGGGACCCCGCCGATATGCAACGGACACGGAATCGACGTCGACACTCGCGAGAGTGCGATCCATCGTCGGCGGGGCCAACCGAGCCGCGCGGCGACGCCGAAGGGCCGGCGTCGTGACGGACAGGGTGGTCGAGTGGTCGGGCTGTCGGAGTGACATAGGTGCGTTAGGGTTGCCTTACAACTATCGGCAGCCTATCTTGCGACACGTGACCGACCTCGCATCGGTGCCGACCCGGCAGCAGCGCTCCAACCACTCGAACGCGCTGTCGGCCGCCGAGTTACGCAAACGCGGTCACCGAACGGCGCTGATCTTGGATGGTGCCGGCGACGGGTCGGATCAGGTCGTCGTTTCGTATGCGGACCTCGCCGACCGGATCGACGATCGGGGCGATGCGCTCGGGCGGACCCGACGACTCGTCCAGATGGGCGATCTCGACGACATCGAGGCAGTGGTCACGTTGTGTGCGGCGCTCGGCGCTGGGCATCCCCTGATCGTCTCCGAGCCCGGGCGGAGCCGGCACGAGGCGGCTGCCCGATACCAGCCCGACACCATCGTGTCCGGCCGCGGTGACGCCTTTCGGATCGACCGGCCGACGGCGTGGAGCGCGCCATCGCCACACGAACTTCACCCGGATCTCGCGCTGCTGCTGAGCACGTCGGGGACGACCGGCGGCGCGAAGCTCGTCCGTCTCTCGGGCGACGCCGTGGTGTCGAACGCCCGCGCGATCGCCGAGTCGCTCGACCTGTCGGAAAGTGACCGGGCGGTGACGTCGTTGCCGTTGCACTACTGCTATGGGCTCTCGGTGGTCACCTCGCACCTCGTCGCCGGTGGATCGGTCTTCATCACCGACAGATCGGTCGTCGACCCCTGCTTCTGGGCGGCGATCGAACACGGGGGTGTGACGACACTGGCCGGCGTTCCCTACACCTTCGAGATGATCGACCGATTCGGAACCGACGCGCTCAGCGTGCCGGCGCTTCGACTCGTCACGCAGGCCGGCGGCCGAATGGAACCGTCGACCGTCCGCCGCTACGCCGAACTCGGGCGGGAGGCGGGCTGGGACTTCGTCGTGATGTACGGCCAGACCGAGGCCACGGCCCGGATGGCCGTCGCGACCCCGGCGGACACGTACCGACACCCACGGTCGGTCGGTCAAGCGATCCCCGGTGGGTCGTTCCGAATCGGTCCCGTTCCCGACGATCTCGATCACGGCGTCGCGCGAATCAATGGTGTCGGAGAGGTCATCTACTCCGGCCCCAACGTGATGTTGGGATACGCCAACGAAGCCGGTGACCTCGCCCGCGGCCGCGAGGTGACCGAACTCCGCACCGGCGACCTCGGTCGACTCGACGGATCCGGTCGGCTCCAGCTCGTCGGACGGGCGAGCCGGTTCGTCAAACTCCACGGCAAACGAGTCGACCTGGACCACGTGGAGAGTTGCCTGAGGACCACGCGACGCACCGTTCGCTGCGCGGGTGACGACGACGGACTGGTCGTCGTGACTGTGTCGCCGGGCAGCGAGCCCGCCTCCGACGACGATCTACGTCGCGAGGTCCGGGAACTGACCGCGATCCCGGATGCGCGCATCGTGGCGGTACGGCTCCCCGACCTGCCGCGGACGGCATCAGGGAAGGTCGACGGCCCCGCGCTCGTCGGAGCTGCCCGTTCGATCGATGCCGGGTCCGACGACCCGGCCGATGACGCGTCGGTCGCTGATGCGTTCGCGATGGTCCTCGGACTGTCCGTCGTGAACCAGTCCGCGAGCTTCGCCGACCTCGGAGGCGACTCGTTCTCCTACGTCGAGATGTCGATCCGGCTCGAACGGCTGCTCGGAGAACTGCCACGGGACTGGCACCTTCGCCCGGTCGCCGATCTGGAGCACTTGCGCACCGTTGCCGACCCGCGTCGCCGTTCGTGGGTCCGGCTCGAGACGGGTGTGGTGATCCGGGCTGTCGCGATCCTGCTGATCGTGTGCACCCACATGCGCGTGTTCCGCGTCCCCGGCGGAGCCCACGGACTGCTCGCGTTGGCCGGCTACAACCTCGCCCGATTCCAACTGCTCCCGCGGGACGTCCCGGGCCGACTTCGGCGATCGGTGTCGACGATCGCTCGTGTGGCAGTACCCACGAGCGCCTGGATCGGCGTGAACATGGTGCTCGCCGGCGGATACAGCCTCGGTGCGATGCTCCTGGTCAACAACTACACCGGCGACGCCGCCCGACGTGGGGGCCGCTGGGAGTACTGGTACTTCGAGGTGTTCGTCCAGGTGATGGTCGTCGTCGTGGTGCTGTTCACGATTCCGGCAGTCCGGCGACGCGAGCGCCGAGCGCCGTTCGCGTTCGCGCTCGGCGTCCTCGCAGTGACGCTGCTCTTCCGCTTCGACCTCGTCCAGCTCGGCGGCGAGTACAACGAGGTGTTCCGCACCCACACCGTCGCGTTCTTCGTCGCATTGGGCTGGTGTGCGCAGCGCGCCGACACCATCGCCAAGCGCGCCGTGGTCTCCCTCGCAGCAGTCGTCACCACGTTCGGATACTTCGGGCAGACCGACCGGGAACTCCGCATCATCGCCATCGTGCTCGCGTTGACCTGGGTTCCGACGGTGCTCCTGCCGCGTCCGCTCGCCGCCGTGATCGTTCCGATCGCGGCGGCCTCGATGTGGATCTTCCTCGTTCACTGGCAGGTCTGGCCGCTGATCACCCCATGGATGCACAACGGCATGGCGTTCTGGCTCACGATCGCTTCGGGGGTCGGCGTCTGGTGGTCGGCCGGCCGGATCGGTGAAGCGGGTTCCCGGTTCGCCCGCGGCTGGAGCCGCCGTCAGCGGCGAACGGTCGGCCCGAGGACCAGGAGCCAGGTGAGCGAGGCCGACACCGCGATCAGGAGGAGTGACGAAACGCCGGTCTCGGCGTAGAAGCCCTCACCGAATCCACTCCAGATCTCGGTCGCCAACGTGGAGAACCCGACCGGGGCGAGCAGCAGGGTTGCCGGGAGCTCCTTGAGGGTGGCGAGCATGACGAGGCCGCCACCGGCGACCAGGCCGGGGCGCATCAGAGGGACGTCGACGTGCGCAGTTCGTCGGATGGCCCTGGGTTCGAGCAGCCGAGCCTGCTCGCGGACGCGTTGCGGCACTGCGCGAACGGCGAGCTCGGAACTCGCGAGTGCCTGCGACCCGAAGTGGACGACATAGCCGATGATCAGCAATGCCAGCGATTGGTACAGCCAACCGAACCCCGTGACGTTCAGCGCGATCACCGCCAGTGCGAGCGCAATGACGAGCCCAGGGACTGCGAAACCTCCGAGCACCGCACCCGCCGCCACCGTGGGAATTGCCCCGGGCCGGCGCGTCGTTTCGATGGCGATCGGGAGGACGACGATCACGGCCGCAACAGCGGTGACCAGCGCGACGCCGGCCGTGTTGATCGTCGGTTGTGCGAGGTCGCCGAACGCAACAGCGCCGTCGCGGACCCCGCGGGCGGCCCAGAGGGCGAGGCTCGTGACCGGGATCACGAGCCCGACCGAGACGGCGGCGACGCACGCGAGCGTCGCGGGCAGCTTGCGCCACCCGAGTTCGGTCGGCCGCTGCGGACCCGGCGCGCGCTGGTCGGGGACGGCTCGCCCGCGAAGTCGCCGTTCTGCGGTCACGACGGCGATCGCGAGCAACAGCAGCGCGGCAGCGGCGGCGAACGAAACGGCTCGATCGGCCTGGCGCGTGGCGTAGATGACCCTGGTGAGGGTGTCGTAGCCGAGCAACTGGACGGCACCGAACTCGCTCAACGTGTACAGGAAGACGAGGAGTGCACCGGCGAGGACGGCAGGTCGGATCTCGGGTAGCACGACGCGGAGGAACGCCTGACGCGCCGAGCAGCCCAGCAGTCGGGCGCTCTCCTCGACGCCGCTCCGCAGCGAGGTCAGCCGAGCCGACACGGGCAGCATCACGTACGGATAGGTGAACGCCGTGAGCACCAACCAGCTCGCCCCGAGCCCGCGGAAGCGGCGTGGTGGTGTGATGCCAACGGCTTGCAGGACGTCGTGGATGATTCCGCCGGGTGCGATGCCGGCGATGAACGCACCGGCGCCGACGAAGGACGGGAGCACGATCGGGAGGACGAGGGCGACTCGCCACACGCGGCGGAACGGGAGGTCGGTGCGAACCGTCACCCACGCCAACGTGGTGCCGATGACGGCGGCGGAGGCCGACACCAGCGCAGCGAGCTGGAGCGTCCGCCAGAGCGGGCCACGGATCTCGTCCCATGTCTCGCCGATCGGGGCGTCGCGCGACATGACCTGCACGACGACGTAGACGGCGGGTACGGCGAACGCCGCACCGATGAGAAGTCCGACGAACGCGAGCGGTCCCGGCACGGATCCCGCAGTCGCGACGGGTCGACGCTCGACCGGATCGGCCGCGGTTGCGTCGCGCACGGTGCCGAGATCGGTCATGTCGGGATTCTGTCAGCCTCGACCGGGTTCAGCTCTCCAGGCCGGCGTCGGCGATCATCTGGCGCGTGCGTTCCAGCCCGCCCTCGAGTTCGTCGAGGTCCAGACTGCCGACGTCGTCGAACTCGATCTCCGGGACGTTTCCGGCCGTTGGCACACCGGGGACGAGTGGATACTCGAACGTCTCCTGGGCGAAGTACTCCTGACCTTCCGGGCTCAGCAGGAACGAGATGAACTCGTTGGCCAGGTCGGCCTTCTCCGTGCCGTCGATGATCGCAGCCGCGGTCACGATCAGAGTCGCACCCGGGTCGCCGGGCGCGAACAGATGGTTCACGCTCGCCACTCCCGGATCCTCGGCGAGCGCCCGGTAGTTGTAGTAGTGGTTGACGAGTCCGATCTCGATCTCACCACGCCCGACTGCGGCAACGATCGCGTTGTTGTTCGGATAGGGGACCGGGTCGAGACTGTCGAGGTCAGCGAGCCATTGCGCCGTCGCTTCCTCGCCTTCGGTGAAGCGCATCGCGGTGACGAAGTCCTGGAACGAGCCGTTCCCTGCGGCGACGCCGATCTGGCCCTGCCAGCGTTCGTCGATCAGACCGAACACCGAGTCGGGGAGGTCGGCGGGGTCGACCAGATCGGAGTTGTACACGAGAACGCGCTGGCGTCCGGAGATTCCCACCCAACGTCCGTCATCGTCACGCGTGGCCGGATCGACGAGGTCGAGGGTCTCCTGCGGGAGTTGGGCGAGGTCCTCGTCGAGGAATCCCATCGCACCGGGGCTCTGGGACAGGTACACGTCGGCCTCGACGCGACCGGCGTCCGCTTCCTCGGAGATCAGCAGCGCGAGATCGGCGGTGTCGCCGTACTTGACCTCGACCTTGATACCGGTTTCGTCCTCGAAGCGGTCGATGATCGGCTGGATCAGGCCGTCGCTGCGGCCGGAGTACAGCGTGATGCCGTCGCCGTCGTCCCCGCCACAGGCGGAGGTCGCGAGGGTGATCGTGGCGCCGATCGCGAGAGCGACGAAGCGTCGAGTGATGCTCATGGGCGAGAGTGTAGGGCGATCAGAGCAACATGTGTCAGGCATGCCTAACACCGCGGATCGAGCCGGCGCCATCGAGCGTGTGAAGATGGTCGGATGGAGTCACTCGAACAAGCGGGGCGACCTGTCGAGGACGTGATCGTCGAACTCGCCGAGAAGCGGGCGAACGACGTGCGTTGGGCCGACGGGAAGACCTTCGGCATGGTGTACGACGGTGGGCCCTCCGTCCATGAGGTCGCCGAGCAGGCGGCACGCCTGTACCTGCACGAGAACGCGTTGAACACCCAGGCCTTCCCATCGCTCGCGGCGATCCAACGTGAAGTCGTCGGCTGGACCTCGGCTCTCCTCCACGGGGACGACGATGTGGCCGGGTTCCTGACCAGCGGTGGAACCGAGTCGATTCTCTGTGCCGTGTTGGCGGCCCGCGAACGCGCAGCCGCCGAGCGCGGGATCACCACCCCGGAGATCGTGCTGCCCGAATCGGCACACGCGGCGTTCCACAAGGCCGCCCACAACTTCGGCCTCGTCGTTCGCAAGGCGCCCGTGCGTGCCGACTTCACCGCCGACGTCGATGCCATGGCGGAGATGGTGAACCGGAACACCGTCATCGTGGTCGGGTCGGCGCCGCAGTATCCGCACGGAGTGCAGGACGACATTCCGGCCATCGCCGCCCTCGCGGCGTCGGTCGGCGCGAACTGCCATGTCGACGCGTGCATGGGCGGGTTCGTGCTGCCCTTCGCCGAACGTCTCGGTCGTTCCGTCGCACCCTGGGACTTCCGGGTCGACGGGGTCACCACGATCTCGGCCGACATCCACAAGCTGGGGTACGCGCCCAAAGGCGTGTCGGTGATTCTCCACCGCACGAAGCTCTCGCGGAAGTACCAGACGTTCGTGTTCGGCGACTGGCTCGGAGGGTTCTACGCATCGCCGAACATGCAGGGCACCCGCTCGGGGCTTCCGATGGCGTGCGCGTGGGCGGTCATGCGACACCTCGGTATCGACGGATACGTCGAGTTGACCCGCCAGACCCTGGTCAACGCCGACCGGATGCGGGCCGGGATCAACGCGATCGACGGGATTCGCGTCCTGGGCGACGGCCAGTTCCATCTGATCGCGATGAGCGCGGAGCCCCTCGAGGGGAACGACGACACGTCGATCGACATGTTCGCGCTGGGCGACGCACTTCTCGAGCGCGGTTGGTATCACGATCGCCAGACGCCGCCCGACAATCTCCACTCGACGGTCAGCAACACCAACACGGGCGTCATCGACGAGTATCTCGCGGTCCTCGCCGAGTGTGTCGAAGCGGTTCGCGGTGAACGCACCGACGATCGGACCACGACCTACGCCACCCTCGAGTAAATGTTCGTCGGTGTTCGTCGGTGCCAGGCACCAACGAACATTTCGCCGACGAACATCTCGGGGTGTGGATGCGTGATCAGTTGACCTGCTTGTCGGCGGAGGTCCAGAACGGCTCGCGCAGCTTGAACTTCTGGAGCTTGCCGGTCGCGGTGCGGGCAAGTTCGTCGCGGAACTCGACCCGCTTCGGGCACTTGTAGCCGGCCAGTCGTTCCTTCGTGAACGCGATGAGGCCGGCCTGGTCGAGGTCGCTGCCCGGTGCGGTGACGACGAGCGCCGTGACCAACTCGCCCCACTTCTCGTCCGGGATGCCGATCACGGCCACCTCGGTGACGTCGGGGTGCTGGAAGATCGCGTCCTCGACCTCGATCGACGAAACGTTCTCGCCACCCGAGATGATCACGTCCTTCTTCCGGTCGGAGATCACGACGTAGTGGTCGTCGTCGATGATGCCACCGTCGCCGGTGTGGAAGAAGCCGTCGCGGATCGCCGCATCGGTCTGATCGGGCTGCTGCCAGTAGCCGGCCATCACGGTGTTGCTGCGAGCGAGGATCTCGCCCTCGGCGTCGACGGCCATCGTGGTGCCGAAGCTCGGCGCTCCCGCCCGCGACAACTTCTGCGCACGCTCGAACGGCGAGAGGTCGTCGTACTCGGCCCGGTTGCGATTGATCGTGATGAGGGGCGCTGTCTCGGTCAGACCGTAGATCTGGACGAACTCCCAGCCGAGTTCCACCTCCGTCCGCTCGATGGTCTTGGTGGGCGGGGGAGCGCCGGCGACCACGATCCGGACCCGGCCCCGGCCGGGCACCGGCTTGCCGTCGGCCACCAATTCGACGGCAGCGTCGAGCACCGCGTTCAGCACCGCGGGAGCGCCGCAGATCAGCGTGACGCCGTGTTCGTCGACACGCCGCAGGATCTCGTGGCCATCGACCTTGCGGATGATGACGTGCTTGCCGCCCATCGCACTCACCGCGTACAGCATCCCCCAGCCGTTGCAGTGGAATTGGGGAAGCGTGTGCAGGTAGACGTCGCGATCCGAGACGCCCATGTGCCAACCGAAGGTGGTCGCATTGATCCACACGTTGCGATGCGTCAGCTGCACGCCCTTCGGACGTGCGGTCGTGCCGGACGTGTAGTTGATCGTCGCGGTGGCGTCCTCGTCGGGGTCCCAGGGCTCGGGTTCGACATCGAACCTCATCAGCACCGCGTCGCTCTCTGCGCCGATGATCAACTTGCGTTCGCACTCGACCTCGGCCAGCGCGTCCGCCAACTCGGGGTCGACCAGCAGCAATCGTGCGCCGGAGTGCTCCATGATGTAGCTGACCTCGGCGGCGACCAGGCGGAAGTTGATGGGGACCAGGATCCGCCCCGATCCCGACACGCCGAACAGGGCGGTGAGCAGGCGGGCCGAGTTGTGGCTGACCATCGCGACGCGTTCGCCGACGCCGATCCCGAGTGCGTCGAGTCCGGCCGCCATCGCGCGTGCTCGACGGGCCATCTCGCGGTAGTCGATGGCTCCCCAGCTCTCGGCGGGTTGGTCGGGCTCGTCGACGATCGCGACACGATCGGGATACACGAGTTCGCCGCGGCGCAGGAAGTCATTGACGCTGAGTGCAACCTTCATGACCCGTCACCGTAAACGAGTCGGACGCCCCAGCCGTCACGCTCGGTCACACGGCGGACGGAGCGGTGAGCGGCCAGGGACGGTTGCGCTCCATCGTCAGGGCGAGGTCGAGCAACAGTGGTTCGCTGAAATGGCGTCCCACGATCTGCAGCCCGATCGGGAGGCCGTCGATCGAGCCAGCCGGAATCGAGATCGCAGGGTTGCCGTGCAGGTTCGCCGGGAACGTGAGCTGGCCATTGTTGCCGCGGCCGGCCTCGAGGCCGCCGAACACCGACGGCAGCGGGCCGTCGGCGTCGAATGCGACATCGGGGTTCGACGCGGTGACGACGAAATCGACACCGTCTGCAGGATCGAAGATGCGCGCCATCGCGTGGTTCAGCTCGGTGCGGCGCTGTTCGAGGCGTGCCCGTCCTTCCTCGGAGTACTTCCCCTCGGTCTGCGCGAGGCCGTACTTCATCTCGGGTGTGAGATCGTCGGCGCAGCCCGGGTAGCGGTCGCCCAGCAACGCTCGGATCTCGATCATTCCCGAGATCGACCAGGCGCCGCCCATGCGAGGCACGTGGGTGTCGACATCGTCGGTGCGCTGCATCGAGCAGTCTGCGATCAGCTGCGTGGCCGCCTCCTCCAGCAGTTCCCACATGATCGGTGAGACGACCGCACCTCCCCAGTCGGCCACCACGGCCACGCGTGCGCCGCGCAGGTCGGCGGTGTGCGTGCCGAGGCCGCGCTCCCACCCTTCGACTCGCGGCAGGCTCAGCGGATCGGTCGGGTCATGTCCGTTCGTCACGTCGAACCATCGGGCGGTGTCGCGGACCGAGCGGGACAGACACCCCGTGGTGACGGTCAGATTCCCGTACTGGGTGTTCGGTCCCAGAGGGATGCGACCGAACGTGGCCTTCAGGCCGACCAACCCGGTGAACCCGGCAGGGATGCGGATCGAGCCGCCACCGTCACCGCCCGTCGCGATCGGCAGCAGGCCACCGGCGACGACGGCTGCCGAGCCGCCCGACGATCCACCGGGGGTGCGACCGTGCTTCCACGGGTTGTGGGTCGCGCCGTACAGCAGGGTGCGTGTGACGTTGACCCCGCCGAACTCGCTCGACGTGGTCTGCGCGGCGAGCACAGCGCCACCGTTGTGTCGGATCCGATCGACCTGGGTGGTCGTGACCTGCCCGACGCGGCCCTTCAACGGAACCGAAGCCTCGTCGTACGGCCAGCCCGCGACCTCGTTCAGCGACTTCACCCCGATCGGCACCCCACCGAACGGCTTGGAGATGTCCGCTGCGCGGGCCTGCTCGCGTGCCGCTTCTCGATCGGCAAAGCACACGGCGTTGAGGTCGCTGGCGTCGATTGCCGCGAACGAGGCATCGAGTTCCTCCAGGGGGCTGCGGTCGCCGGCGCGGAACGCCTCGACCAGTCCGACCGCATCGCCCTGCCACGTCTCGTCGCTCATGGCGCGACCGTACCGAAGCGGGGCGAATACGGACGTACCCTCTTGACAAAGAAGTTTTGCAGAACTATTGTGCATTCTGTGTCCGACCTGAGCTACGTGCATCTCTCCCCCAACCAGCTGACGACGCTCGCGCATCCGCTCCGCCACAGGATCTTGTCGGCGCTGCGCAGTGACGGGCCGGCCACGTCGACCATCGTGGCCGAGCGGCTCGGCTCCAACAGCGGAAAGACGAGCTATCACCTCCGCGTCCTCGCGGACGCCGGGCTGGTGGTGGAGGACTCCGAGCGCGGCAATGCCCGAGACCGTTGGTGGCGCGCGGCGCATGACGTGACCGTCTTCGAGCCGCACTGGTACGCGGACGACCCCGAGGCGGTTGCAGCCGCGCGCTACCTCATGGGGAGCGCGGCATCCTTCTATGCGGCGCAGCTGGAGCAATGGTTGACCACGCAGCACGAGTGGTCACCGGAGTGGATCGAGGCGGCCGAGATGTCCGACCTGAAGCTGCGCCTGACGGCCGAGGAGTTGAAGGAGATGAACGCCGAGATCCTCGGCGTCGTCGAACGTCACGCGGCCGCCTCCTCGCAGCCCGCACGGTCGGCTGCCGCCGATGCCGCCGCCGTGGACTGCCTGGTGATCATCAACAGCTTCCCCAACCCCCGACCGGTGCTGTGAGCGGGTCGACGGCACCGTGCGACGCGGATGACGTCCGACGCCGATTCGTGGTGCTCAGTGCCCTTCGCTGGCTGCCGAACGGCCTGCTCGTGCCGGTCTTCGCGCTGCTCTGGGTCGATCGCGGGTTCACCCTCGGCCAGATCGGCATCGTGTTCTCCGTGCAGGCGGCAACCGTCTTCATACTCGAACTGCCCACCGGCGGGCTCGCCGACGCGTTCGGTCGGCGACGCGTCCTGATCCTTGCTTCGATCATCGACGCCGTGGCGCTCGCGGTCGTACTCGTCGCCGACTCGATGTTGCTGTTCGTGTCCGTCGCGCTGCTGATGGGGGTCTACCGCGCACTCGAGAGCGGACCACTGGACGCATGGGTGGTCGATTGTCTACATCGGAGCGACCCTGACGCCGATGTCGAACCGGTGCTCGGTGCCGGCGGTGTGGCTGTCGGATTGTCGATCGCTGCCGGCGCCCTCGCCTCGGCGGCGCTCGTGGCGCTGGGTCCGATCGGGGGCGTGGAGGTGCTCGCCGCTCCCGTCGTCGTCGCCGTCGCGATGCGGGCCCTCGACGTCGTCGTTCTGCACCGACTGATGACCGAGCCGGAGGAGTCCGGAAGGGCCAGTTTCGGCGATGCGTCCCGCGCCGTCCCGGAGACGATCACCGATGCATTCCGAACCGTGCGCGGGTCGTTCGCGCTCGCAGCGTTGATCGGCGTCGAATTCTTCTGGGGGTTCGGCATGGTCTCCTTCGAGACGCTCGCACCCGTCCGACTCGCGGAAGTGGGTGGCGGGACCGAACGGGCAGCGGCGATGTTCGGACCGGCCGCGACCGCGGCGTGGTTGGTGTCGGCCGCCGGCGCATCGGTGTCGGCGCGTCTTGCTCGGAGAACGGGAACGCCGGCAGCGGCGATGCTGTTCCACGCGGTGCAAGCCGCGTGCGTGCTCGGAATGGCGCTCGTGGCGGGGCCACTGGGGGTGGTCGCCTTCTACCTCGTCACCATGGGAGCTCACGGTGGTGCCAATCCGCTGTACAAGACCCTCGTGAACGAACACGCGACCGCTGCGAACCGCACGACCGTTCTGTCGGCAGCGTCGATGGCCGGGTTCCCGGGATTCGCCATCGGGGGAATCGCCCTCGGAATGATCGCCGACGCCGGGTCGACCTCCCTGGCGATGGCCGTGGGGGCGGTGGGACTCGCCTGTGCGATCCCGTGCTACCTCCCGGCGCTGCGCCGACGCAGGGTGGGCGGTCCTGTCGAAGCGAGATCCGAACCTGCCGAGGCCACGGGGCCGCTCGTCGACGCCGACCCGTCCGGTTGAGCACGGAGACTCGTCTCCTGCGGGTGGGGCCCGGTCGGTGACGTACGATCGTCGGCCGCATGGACTCGCGCACCTTCCTCGGACTCGAACCCACCCACAACCGCTTCCGGTGGAAACTCCCGGTGACGCGGAAGATCTCCGTGAGCTCCGGATTCCTGTTCGGCGGCTGTGGGCTCGCCGCCGCGATCTCGGCGATGGAGGGCACCTCGGGTCGCCAGTGTGTCTGGGCGACGTCGCAGTACCTCTCGTATGCGAACCCCGGGGAGGTCGTCGACGTCGACGTGACCGTCGCGGTCGAAGGCCATGCGATCACTCAGGCCCGGGCCGTGTGCCATGTCGCGGACCGCGAGATCCTCACCGTCAATGCCGCGCTCGGTGACCGGGACATTCCGGAGCAGGGCCAGTGGGAGGCGCTTCCCGAGGGGTTGCCGTCGCCGATGTCGCTCCCGTCCCGCCCGACCGCGCCGGAGAGCATCGGGACGATCACCGAGAGGCTCGATCAACGCATGGTCAAGGGTGCCGAGTGGGAGGAGTTGGCACTCGACGTGGCCGACGCGCGGCAGGGCGACGGCCAGACGTTGATGTGGGCGCGGATACCCGACGTGATCGCCGACGTCGACGCCACGACCTTGGCGATCCTCGGGGACTTCGTACCGATGGGCGTCGGTCAGGCGCTCGGTCGGCGCGGGGGTGGCAACAGCCTCGACAACACGTTGCGGGTCTGTCGAACGGTGCCGACCGACTGGGTTCTGATGGACATTCGTGTGCATGCGGTCGAACGCGGCTTCGGCCACGGGCTGGTCCACATGTTCGCGGAGGACGGAACATTGCTGGCCACCGCCAGTCAGTCGGTGATCGCCCGCTTCTGGAAGGGCTGAGCCCGCGCCTCGGCGACTTCCCGGCGGGTCGTGACGCGGGTCGTCACGATCCGCCGAGATCTGCTGTTCTTCGTCGCCGAGCCGTTCACCTGGGTACCTTCGGCACATGGCACTTCCGATCCGCCCCGGCATGACCGTCCCGCTTCCCGGGCCGCTGCACTCCCACGAAGCCAAACTGCACGAACTCGCCGACCTGGGCTACACCGACATCTGGTCGGCCGAAGCCGACGGAGCCGATGCATTCACACCGCTCGCGATGGCGGCCGCATGGGAGCCACGTCTCCGGCTCGGGACGGCGATCGTGCCGGCGTACACCCGGTCACCGGCCCTGTTCGCCCAGAGCGTTGCGTCGCTGGCTGACGCCGCGCCCGGTCGATTCGCGTTCGGTGTCGGGTCCTCGAGCAACGTGATCGTGGAGCGCTGGAACGGAGTCCCGTTCGAGGAGCCGTACAAGAAGGTCCGAGACGTGGTGCGGTTCGTCAAGGATGCACTGGAGGGGGAGAAGATCACCAAGGCGTACGACACGTTCGAGGTGAGCGGATTCCGACTCGGGATCCGCCCGGAGCAGAAGCCGCCGATCCTCGTGGCGGCCTTGCGCGAAGGAATGCTCCGCCTTGCCGGGCGGGAAGCGGACGGTGCGATCATCAACTGGTTGTCGGCCACCGACGTGTCGACCGTGGCCGACATCGTGAACGACGCCGGTGGGGGCGACGACAAGGAGATCGTGTGTCGCATCTTCTGTTGCCCGAGCGAGAACACCGAGGTGGTGCGTGCGTCGGCGCGCTTTGCGATCGCTGCGTACCTGAACGTCCCCGTCTACGCCGCGTTCCACGAGTGGATGGGTCGAGGCGAGGCGTTGCACGGGATGTGGGAGAACTGGAAGGCGGGCGACCGCAAGGCGGCGCTCGCCGAGATCCCCGATGAGGTCGTCGACGACCTCATCGTGCACGGTTCGCCGGCCGAATGCCGAGCGAAGATCCAGGCGTACTTCGATCACGGAGTGACGACGAGTTCGCTGGCGATCCTTCCGCTGGACCCCGACCTCGACCACTGGCAGGCCGTGAAGGACCTGTCGCCGTCAGCGGGCTGAGATCAGGCGGCGCGATTCGATCGTGGCGGAAGCGCCGTGTGGCGCGAGGCCTCACGCTGCGCCCGAGATTCTGCGAGTTGGCGGCGGATTTCTGCGACGTGAGCGAGGCCGCGCTCGCGGGTGGTCTTGCTGAGACGGAACCGGGCGTGGGCCGACGACGGCTTCAGCTCGATGTTGCCGGACTCCGGCACCGTCAGCAGTGTGAGCTGCTGGGCGCCGGGGATCTCGATGCGCTCGACATCGGTGACGGTGTTGCTCATGCACCCATCATGCGCACAGGGGTGCTACAGAGTTCTCTGAGCCGGATCGCGCCTGGTCAACAGGTGTGTACTACCCGAAATCAGTAGATCTCGAGGAGTCCGGCGGCGCCCTGGCCGCCACCGATGCACATCGTCACGACGCCCCATTTCGCGCCGCGGCGCTTGCCTTCCTGGAGGATGTGTCCGGCGCACCGGGTCCCCGTCATCCCGAACGGATGGCCGATCGCGATCGAGCCCCCGTTGACGTTGTACTTCTCGGGGTCGATGCCCAGCGTGTCGCGGGAGTACAGACATTGACTGGCGAACGCCTCGTTCAGTTCCCACAGATCGATGTCGTCGACGGTGAGGCCGTGCCGCTTCAGCAGCTTCGGGACAGCGTAGATCGGACCGATCCCCATCTCGTCGGGCTCGCAACCGGCGACCGCCCATCCCTTGAACGCCCCCATCGGCTCGATGTTGCGACGCGAGGCCTCCTCGTCCGACATCATGACGACCGCGGCAGCACCGTCGGACAGCTGACTCGCGTTGCCGGCGGTCACGTAGTTGCCCTCGCCGCGTACCGGGCCGAGCTTGGCGAGACCCTCGAGGGTGGTGGTCGGTCGATTGCACTCGTCACGATCGACCACGTAGTCGACGATCGTCTCCTCCTTGGTCTCCTTGTCGACCAGCTTCATCTTCGTCTCCATCGGGACGATCTCGTCCTCGAAGAACCCGTTCTCCTGGGCGGCAGCCATGCGCATCTGGGACTGATACGAGTACTCGTCCTGGTATTCGCGCGAGACGTTGTATCGCTCGGCCACGATGTCGGCGGTCTCGATCATCGCCATGAAGATCGCCGGGTACTGGTCGGTCAGCGCCGGGTCGAGTCCGCCCAGGCTGTCGAGCCCGCCGCCGGGCATCGTGATCGACTCGACCCCGGCGGCGACGGCCACCTCGGCGCCGTCGACCTTGATGTGGTTCGCGGCCACGGCGATCGAGTTGAGGCCCGACGAGCAGTGACGCTGGATCGTGTTGCCGCCCGTGGTCACGGGCAGTCCGGCGAGCAACGACGCGAGACGTCCGAGGTTGCTGGCTCCGTGCGCACCGTTCCCGAGGGCCACGTCCTCGACGGCTTCGGGCTCGACGCCCGACTTGGCGACCGCATGCTTGATGGCGTGTGCGGCCATCGACATCGTCGGCGTCATGTTGAAGCCACCGCGACCGGCCTTGGCCAATCCGGTCCGGGCATAGGAAACGAACACTGCTTCGCGCATCGGGAACTCCTGGAGTCGTGGTCGATACCGGAAGGTCGGTCGACCGTTGCGTCATCGACGCTAGCCACCGCGCTCCGCAGCGGAGTAAACGGGATCGGCCCGGTACGTTTCGGGGATGGGACGGTTGGACGGAAAAGTGACACTGATCACCGGAGGCGCTCGTGGTCAGGGGGCGGCCGAAGCAGCTCGCTTCGCTGCCGAGGGCGCACGGGTCTACATCACCGACGTCCGTGTCGAGGAGGGGCTGGCGACCGCCGGCCGCATCGGTGAAACCGTGTCGTTCGTCAAACACGATGTGACGAGCGAAGACGAATGGGCCGCTGTCGTCGTCGGCGTGGTCGAGGCGGAAGGACGGATCGATGTCCTCGTCAACAATGCGGGGATCTTCCAGGTCGCACGGGCCCTCGACACCTCGCTCGACGAGTGGAATCGGATGATCGCCGTCAATCAGACCGGTGTGTTCCTGGGGATCAGGGAGTGTGGGCGGGTGATGAAGGAGCAGGGAAGCGGCAGCATCATCAACATCTCGTCGGTCGCGGGCCTGGGCGGAGTCGGGATCGCCCATGCCTACGCAGCGTCGAAGTGGGCGGTTCGCGGCATGACGAAGTCCGCAGCCCTCGAGTTCGCGCGATCCGGGGTGCGGGTCAACTCGGTCCACCCGGGGATCATCGAGACCGACATGATGCACGAGTCCGGTGTATCCGACACGCTGACCGGGATCCCGATGGGTCGGACCGGGACCGCTGAAGACGTCGCCAACATGGTCCTTTTCCTGGCGTCCGACGAATCCGCGTACTGCAGCGGCCACGAATTCGTCGTCGACGGAGCGATGAAGGCCTGACGGCCCGGATCAGAGGGCGGTCTCGACGCCGAGACGTCCCGCGGTGTCCTGTCGGTAGAAGGTTCGCAGTGCCGAGTACAGGAGAGGCTCGTGTTCGGTCAGGATGTCGGGTCGGGTGAAGAACACCTCCGTCGCGACGGCGAAGAACTCGGCGGGGTTGGTCGCGGCGTACGGCCGCAACACCGACTGGCCGGCGACGACACGCTCATACGCCGGCGTGCAGACCTCGGCCCAGCGGCGGTTGGCCTCCTCGCTGCCCAGCGGCGGCGTGCCATCGGTGATCCCGTCCAGCATGTCGAGGCGATGTGCGAACTCGTGGAACACCACGTTGTCGCCGTACTGCGGAAACCGTGCCCCGCGCCGCACGGCCGACCACGAGAGCACCACCGGGCCTCGGGGCGTCGCCTGGCCGGCGAGGTGTTGCGTGGCATCGGACATCGTTCCGGCGGTGCTGCGATGTGCCCCGCGCAGCTTCACCGTGCTGCGGTGCACGATGATCGAGGACACGTCGAAGTATTCGTCGATCTCCAGTCCGAGCAGGAGGACGCAGGCCTGCGCGGCGATGACGACTCGGACATCGTCGGTGAGCTCCATCCCGCGTGCGGCCTCCCAGTCGGTCTCGTGCACGAACCTGGCGACCAGTGACCGAAGCCGTTCGAGTTCGTCGACCCCGAACAGAGACCACTGCGCGAACTCGTTGCGAAGTGTCGACTCCCACGCCGGGTCGAAGACCGGCGGACTCGGTCGGAACCAACGGCGCAGTGAAGTGAGCATGTGGCGACAGACTCCCAGACCCCGGTTCGTCCGTCGCGTCAGCGCGGGGAGACCAGGACGTCGCCGGCGGACCTGGTGGCCGGTGTCGGTCGCGGTCCGGCCTTGACCGCCTCGGGCACGGCGTCGGCGCCGCCGAAGTACTCGGCCAGACGACGGTCGGCCTCGTCGGCGCCGAACAGGATCTCGGCCACCTCGCGCAGGCCCGCGGAGCTTGCGATGTCGTCGTCCGACACCACGAGGTCGATCTTCGAGCGCCGACGCATGAAGTCTTCGAGCTTGGTGACCATCTCGGAGCGGGCTGCTTCGTAGAGTTCGATCCGGATGTAGTCGGCCGATCCCATGATGTCCTCGGCCATCGCGGGTTCCTCGCGAATCGCATCGAGCATCGCGAAGGCGCGGCGACCGTAGCGCCGCCACAACCGGTCGGAGAGCGGCTCGACGTCGGGCTTCGACCGCAGCCGGTCGAGCTTCATCAGGCGCGCCTGACGGAAGAACTCCTGCTTCGTCGCTGCGGCTGGCTCCCCGTACCAGTTGTGCAGGTCCTTCTCGAGCGGGATGCCCAGTGCCTCGATCTCCGCCGCGACCTCTTCGCCGACGTTGAGGCAGTCGGTGAGCTTCCCGCCGAAGATGGTGACCACGCCCCGGCGGTGATCGGTCTCGACGGCGTGCTTGCGCGACAGCTTCGTCCAGTCCACGTCGGCGTGATCGCCACCATCGGTCTTGACCACGAGTGGTCGCACGCCGGTGCGTTTGGCGATGATGTCGGCCTCGGTCAGGGGCCTGTCGAGGGCCATTCGGGCGTTGATCTGCTGGAGCAGGAAGTCGATGTCGGCGTCGTCGACCTCGGTGAACGGTGTGTCGACACGAGTGTCGGTCGTGCCGATCACCGATCGTCTCCCCATCGGAATGACGTAGAACAGCCGCTCGGTGTCGTCGTAGAAGGCGAGCACCTTGTCGTGGTGGGTGGTCGTCAGCCTGGGCACGACGAGGTGAATCCCCTTCGAGTACACGATGCGGTGCTCCGTGGTCATCCCCCAGCCGCGGTTGGTCTCGTCGACGAAGGGCCCGGCGGCGTTCACGATCGTGCGCGCCGATGTCTGGAACTCCTCGCCGGTGTCGACGTCTCGGAGCTGCGCAACCCAACGGTCGCCCCGACGCTCGGCCGAGACCAGCTCGACGTAGTTGGCTGCCGCCGCGCCCGCTTCGATTGCGGACCGGACGAAGCTGAAGACGAATCGGGCATCGTTGTCGATCAGGATGCCGTCGCGGTACTCGATGCCGCCGGCGACGTCGTCGGTGTTGATCGCCGGTTCCTCCTTCGCGATCTTCTCGCGGCTCAACAGGCGGGGTGCCTTGGTGCCGAACTGGCCGATGATCCAGTAGCCGAGCGCGCCGAACGCTGCGAAGCGCGGCGTGTAGGGGCCTTTCTCGTCGAGGGCCGCGTAGAAGCCGATCTCCTTGATGTTCGCCCGATACGCGCGCATGAGACGGTTGCGCGACTGGCAGAGCTTGAACACCAGCCACAGCTCGTAGTTCTCGAGATACTTGAAGCCCCCCCAGATCAGGTTGGACGAGGCCTGGCTGGTGAAGCTGGCGAAGTCTCCCCGGTCGACGAGGGCGACACTCGCGCCACGGCCCGCGAGCGAGGCAGCAGTCACCGCGCCGTTGATCCCGCCGCCGACGATCAGCGTGTCGAACGAGCCGTCACGGATCCGATCGATGTGCGTGGTGCGCAGCGCCATGGCGCCGATTGTACGGCCACCCGGGCATCGATTCGCCGGGCCGCCGGCTGGTGTCAGCGAGCGACGACGAGGGAGATGATCACGGCAGCGATGCTGACCACCGCCGGGGTGGCGTAGCGCGACCAGTCCGGGAAGGCCTTGTAGGAGGGGGCCATCATCACCACACCGCACACCGCGCCGGCGACGAGGCCACCGATGTGGCCTCCGATCGAGATGCCGCCGACGAAGAACGTGAGGCCGAGGTTGATCAGCAGCAGCGTGCCGATCTGGGTACTGAACGGGTTGATCCCGCGTTGCCAGATGCCGACGGCGAGTGCACCGAGCAGACCGAAGACCGCGCCCGACGCTCCGGCCGTGAACGACCCCTGGTCGATCAGGATCACGCCGGCTGCGCCGCCCAGCATCGAGGCGACGTAGAGCATCAGGAACTTGATCCTGCCGAGCTGTGGCTCCATCTGGTTGCCGAGGACGTACAGGAAGTACATGTTGAACGCCAGGTGGATCAGCCCGAAGTGCAGGAACCCCGAGGTGGCGAGGCGGTACCAGTCGTTGCCGTCGCTGATCGCCTGCGACCCGTCCGACAACTGGAACACCACCGGTTCACCGCCGACGAAGACCGAGTTCAGTGCGAAATAGCGGTGGGCGTCGGTGAGCTGCCCGGTGAGCATGCCGGCGAGGTCGTACCAGAGGCCGAGTCCGACGAACACGGCGAGGTTGATCGCGATCAGGATGTAGGTGACGATCGCCGGCTTGCTGGCTTGCCAGTACTTCGCGCGGGTCTTGATGTCGGGTCGGGCGGCCTTCACGCAGTCGCGGCAGTGGCTGCCGACCGACACCTGTTCGAGGCAGTCGGGGCAGGCCGGCTTGCCGCACCGTGTGCATCGCCGGCCGACCGGACGGTCGGGGTGGCGATAGCAGACGAGCTGGCCGCCGGACGCCGCTCCCGATGGTGGGGGCGGAAGCGTCGAGCGTTGCCGGTTGGACTCTGACGGTGGCGGCGGGAGCGGCACGGGTTCAGGCTATCGACGGAATCGTGACCGATCCGGAAACTCGGTACCTCGGCCCGCTCACCCCCGCGCTCGACGGGAACGGTGCTCGATTGGCCCGCTGTGCGTGGTGTCGAGCGGCTCAGCGGGTCGCCGTCCCCGACGACGTCGAGGTGCCGATCGCGACGGTTCCGATCACGTCGAGGAGCTCGGCCGCCGGCGTTCCATCGGCGAGTTCGAGCTGCTGTCCCAGAGCGAACACCGTCCACACGAACGTTCCGGTGTTCCCCGGATCGGGGCAGGGTCCGGTGTACCCGACGTCGCCGAAGAAGTTCAGCCCCTGGAAGGCGCCGAACGGGATCTCGTCCTCCCCGATTCGTTCGATCGTGGGATCGATCCCTGCCATCACCCAGTGGACGAACGGGCGCCCGCTGCTCAGATTCGAGACGTCGACCATGGAGACGGCGATCTCCGCGGTGCCCGCCGGGATCTCCGTCCACGAGATCGGTGGGGATGTGTTGCCGCCGTCGCAGGTGTAGCGGATGTCGATCGGGCCGCCGTCGGCCCAGGGCGTGAACAATCGGAAAGCGCCGGCTTGGCCCTCGACACCGCCGGCTTGGCCCTCGACACCGCCGGCGTCTCCTTCGGGCCCGAGCGGGTCGATGGGGGCCGTCCCGAGTTCCGGGTTGCCCTCGATGTCGGGGTCGTCGATCGGTTGGGACGGAAGAGGCGTCGACTCCGGGGGCGGCTGCGTGGTCGGTGCCGTCGGGGTCCTCAGCGTCGTCCCGTCCCCGGTGTCGCACGCCGCGAGCGGCAGCAGCGCCAGCGCAGTGATCGCCATCGGCACACGACGGCGGCGGGAGGGACTCGTTCGGTGACCGATCACGGGAGGCGAGCGTACGGCATCGTCGGCGTCCGCATCGTTCGGACCTCGCTAACCTCGACCCGGTGTCCGACGTGAACTCCCCACTCACCGTGCTCACCGTCCACGCCCATCCCGACGACGAGGCGTCCAAGGGTGCGCCGACGCTCGCCAAGTACCACGCCGAGGGGATCCGCACGGTGCTCGTGTGCGCCACCGGCGGCGAGGAGGGAGACCTCCACAATCCGACGCTGCGCGAGGAGGGTCAACCCTTCCACGGGATGACGCCGGAGCAGGAGAGGGCCCTCGTGGTGTCGATGCGCCAGTCCGAGCTGGCGGCGTCTGCCGCGGTCATCGGCTTCGACGAGGTGGTGATGCTCGGCTACCGCGATTCCGGCATGGCCGAGACGGAGCCGAACGAGCACCCGGACTGCTTCCACCGGGCCGACGTCGATGAGGCGGTGGGGCGGTTGGTCGCTGTGATCAGGCGGGTCCGATCCGAGGTCATCATCACCTACGGTGACGATCAGAAGGGCTATCCGCATCCAGATCACCTGAAGGTGCACGAGATCTCGGTGCTGGCTTTCGACCGCGCAGGTGATCCGGCGTGGTATCCGGAGGCCGGCGAGCCGTTCGAGCCCTCGAAGCTCTACTACGCGGTGTGGGCGAAGGCTCGCATCCTCGCCGTGCACGCAGCGATGGTCGAACTCACCGGGGAGTCACCGTTCTCGGACGAGTGGCTCGAGCGCGAGGGGCAGGATCATCGCATCACGACCAAGATCGAGGTGGGCGCGTACCAGTGGGCGCGGACGGGAGCGCTGCGCGCTCATGCGACGCAGATCGACCCGAGCGCTCCGTGGTGGTTCGGGCTCACCGACGAGCAATTGGCCGAGACCTACCCGTGGGAGGACTGGATCCTGGCACGCAACCGCGTCGGTGCGATCCCCGACACGGACAGCGAGCGTGACTTGTTCGCAGGATTGCGCAACGAGGAGATGTCGTGAGTGCCGTCCAGTACCGGGTCGTGGTCGCCAAGAAGGACGAGCGTGTCGACGGTCCGGATGATGCCGACATCGTCGTGACCGTGCCGATGGTCGACGCCGCTGCGGACGACTTCGATCCGACCGTGGCGTTCATGCGCGGCAACTTGAAGGCGAGCGGTCCCACGGGTGAGATCCTCGACTTGCTGAAGAGCGGTGCCGCTGCGAGCGCCATCGCCGGGCTCGTCGCTGCGGGCTGATCCGCCGGTCGGCGCGTTCGCGTCACCTGCGCATGATGTCGCGGAGTTCGCGGAAGCCGATCATGACGGCCCCGGCGTCGTCGAGCGCGGCTCGCAACTCGTCGCTCGTGACCAGTTCGAGGTCGGCGATCCATCCATCGGCGATCGGTCCAGCGATCGCACGCACCTCCGGGGTGTCGATGGCCGGCTGGACGTGGATCTCGGTGACGCCGGCCTCGAGTCGTGCGATCGCGTCGAACACGCGACTGCGACTGCCCGCCCGCCAGTCGTGGTCGAAGTGGTCGGGAAACACCACACCCTCCTCGGCAGCCAGCTTGCGAAACGGGAATCCGGCCTGCTCGGTGGTGATCGTCGACGGAAGCCGGATCGGCAATTCGTACTGGACGGCGAGTTCGAGATAGACGTCGAAGAATTCGGGCCGCAGCGTGATCGCCGACAGGTGTGGGGCGAGGTGGGTCACATCGATGCCCCACACGAGCGCTCGTTCGACCTGCGCTCGCAGTTCGCGCAGCACCTCGGCGGGGTCGGCGTGATCCCACAGATCTTCGAGGGTGCGCGGGAACCCGCCTTCGCCCGATTGGAGCGACGGTGCGTGGGTCACCGGGCCCCAGCGGTACGAGCCGTGCTCGGAGTTCAGGGTCAGGTGGACGCCGATGTCATCGCCGGGGAGAGCGGTGGCGGCAGCGTGCCGGGCCCAGGCTGCGGGAACCATGAGGGATGCGCAGGTGGCGTGACCGTGGTGGATCGCGGCGAACACGCCTTCATTCGACGCATGACTCGCTCCGAGGTCGTCGCACGAGAGGATGACGAGTTTGGCGTCGGCGGAGTGGCCGAGCCGTTCGACGAGCGCTGTCACGGCCGAAACACTAACGGGGAGGCCGGGTTGGGGCCGCCGGAGTTCAACCGGCGCATGCGCGCCACAGGCCGAGATCGTCACGCTCGGCAGCCCGGCTGGCGTCGACGAACAACTGGGAGTACGTCGTGTTCGGCTCGATCGCCAGGGGCTGCGCGAACCCCTGCCGGACGATCTCGTAGTTGACGAAGATGCCGTCGACGGCGCGGTACACGTACCCGAGCAGACGCCCGAAGTCGTCTCGGTTGACCGTGTCGCGCTCGATGCGCAACGGGGTGCCCACGGGAAGCAGTGATTCGGTGAACCTTGTCGCCTCCGGGCCGAAGCACTCGACGTCGGTGTTCGGCTTCTTCGTCTCCGGGGTGTCGATGCCGATGAGGCGGACTCGTTCCTCGCGCCCGTCGATCAGGACATCGACCGTGTCGCCGTCGACGACGGACTCGGTCGTCGCGTTCGCCTCGACCGCGCCCTGGGCCACGGTCGCCGCGCTCGAGGCGTCGGTCGCGTCGCAACCGGTTGCCGACGCGAGCAGCGCGATCGAGGTGAGGAGGAAGCGACCGTTCACCGCGCCAGTCTGGCGGAGGTGTCAGGAATGCGAACGCTCGTACGCGTCCAATTCCTCCGCGATCGCGCGGCGAACAGTCGGTGGCGCGAAGGATGCCGCGAGCGCGCCGCGTTGAAGCCGCAGGTGGGTGTCGCGATCCACGCCGAGGTCCGTGGCGATCCGGAGTTCGGTGACGAGATCGGTGTCGAACCAACCGGGATCATCGGTGTTGATCGACACGTTGAGGCCGGCCTCCATCATGCGCGGGAGCGGGTGGTCGTCGATGTCGTCGACCACACCGAGGAGGAAGTTGGACGTCGGGCACACTTCGCAGAGGATTCCGGCGTCTGCGATGCGAGCAGTCAGGTCGCGGTCCTCGAGGACTCGGACACCATGACCGATCCGGTCGGCGCCGAGCTCCTCGACCGCCTGGCGTACGCTGTCGGCGCCTTCGGTCTCGCCTGCGTGGGGGACCGAACGCAGCCCGAGCGCTCGCGCTCGCTCGAAGTGGCTCGTATACGGCGCTGCCGGGAACCCGACCTCGTAGCCGCCGAGTCCGAGCGCGACGAGGCCCTCCGGGGTGAGTCCGGACTCGAGGTAGTCGACGGTCGTGGTGTCGTCGGGCATCTCGAGGTCGCGCGGGATGTCGATCACCCAGCCGATCTCGACGCCCCGCGCAGCGGCCCGACGGCGACCTTCATCGAGGCCGTCCCGATACACCTCGGGCGGCATCGAACCGGCGAGGTGGCTGAATGCCGTGGTGGTCAGTTCGGCGTAGCGGACGTTCTGCAGCGCCAGCGTTGCGGCAAGGTCATCGGTCACCGTCGCCAGGTCCTCCTCGTTGCGCAGGAGTGACAGCCCGAACAGGTATTGCCGGCCGAAGTCGGGGAAGTCGACGAACGAGAAGTGGTCGGGGATGTCGCCCGACCAGACCCACGACCAGTCGGGGTGGTGGCGCGACGCCAACGCTTTCACCGTCGCCGACGACATCGACCCCTCGAGGTGACAGTGCAGCTCGACCTTCGGGAGGTCGAGCAGCCAGTCGGTCACAACCGTTCGATCAGCGTGCCGGTACCGAGGCCCCCGCCGCAGCACATCGAGATCAGGCCGTACCTGCCGCCCGTGCGTTCGAGTTCGTAGAGGGCTTTCGTGAGAAGGAACGCTCCCGTCCCGCCGAGCGGATGGCCGAGGGCGATGGCACCGCCGTTGGGATTGGTCTTCTCGAGGTCGGCGCCGGTCTCCCTCGCCCACGCGAGTACGACCGATGCGAATGCCTCGTTGATCTCGAACACGTCGATGTCGTCGATCGTCATCCCGTTGCGGGCGAGGAGTCGTTGCGTCGCGTCGATCGGTCCGGTGAGCATGAGCACCGGGTCGGTGCCGACCAGACACGTGTCGACGATGCGGGCCTTCGGCGTGAGGCCGAGCGCGGCCGCCTTCTCCTCCGTCATCATCAGAATCGCGGCGGCGCCGTCGGAGATCTGCGATGCATTGCCGGCGGTGTGCACGCCGTTCTCCCGGGCAACCGGCTTGAGCGTGGCGAGCTTCTCGAGCGATGTCTCGCGCAGACCCTCATCGCGGCTGACCGTGTGGTGCGTGCCCGTCGGGTTGCCGTCCTCGTCGACGTCGGGAGCCTCGACCTCGATGTACTGGCCGGCGAAGCGATCCTCTTCCCACGCCCGGATGGCCCGCTGTTGCGATGCGAGGCCGAAGGCGTCGGTGTCCTCGCGAGTGATTCCCCACTTGTCGGCGATCCGTTCGGCTCCTTCGAACTGGGAGGTCATCTCGTACAGGTCGAAGTACGGCGGTGGGATCGGAGTCCCGAGGCCGAGCTTCTTCGAACCGCTTGCGCCGATCGGGACGCGGCTCATCGCTTCGACGCCGCAGGCAATCGCGACATCGACGACGCCCGAGCCGACGAGCGACGCGGCGAGCCCGGTCGCCTGCTGACTGGATCCGCACTGGGTGTCGACGGTGGTGGCGGCGGTGGTGAGCGGCAACCCGGCAGCGAGCCAGGCGGTCCGGGTGATGTTGAAGGCCTGTTCGCCGGCCTGGCTCACGCAGCCGCCGACGACCTGCTCGACTTCGGTCGGGTCGATCCCCGTGCGGTCGACGAGCGCTTTCTGGACCAGCCCGAGGGTCTCGGCCGGGTGCATGGTGGACAGGCCGCCGTTGCGCTTCCCGATGGGGGTGCGGACGGCATCGACGATCACGACGTTTGACATGTGCGCGACGCTACGCAACGCGCCCCTCGCCGCAGAAGTCCGACGCGGTGTCGCGGCCGCCCGACTTGCTCGATTTGCTGCGTCCCGGCACCGACAAATCGTCGTGGATTTGTCGGTGCCGGGACACGGCAAATCGTCAGGTGCGGTGGAGGGTGGCGGACAGATGATGCGTGAGCGGTTGTCCGACGGCGGCCATGCGCATGGTGTACCGCAGGACATCGCCGGTGACCTCGAAGGTCCGCTCGGTGCGGGTGACCTCCTTGGCCGACGACGTCGCGGCGATCACCGACGAGCGAACGTCGATGATCAACGTCGCGGTGTCGCCGGCACTGTTCGGTGCGGCAAGTCCCTCCAGCACCTCGGTGATCCCGGTTGGGTGGGCGAGCACGATCTCGGCCGATCCCTCCGGTGGGGGCGCGCCAGTACCCCGCCTCGGTGTGCAGAGGGCGGCCGTCGTCCGCGGCCACGGTCTTCTGCTCGTACGCGAGGAAGGGTTTGCCGCCGTGGCCGAACGTCACGGTCTCGTCGTACTCGAAGGGATCGATGGTCGGGTACTCGCCGGCTCCCCGCCCACTCCACACGCCGAGAAGGGGGGCGAACACAGCGACGTCGGGATGCAGATCGGCGGCCATCGGACGAGCGTAGGGCGATGCGACGGCTCGAGCGGGGGCGGACCGGAGCCGGCCTGCTACGCATGTTCGGGTGAGCGCAGCACTCGGCCTGGTGTCGATGAACACCGCATCCCTGTACCAGCCCCTCAACGAGCTGCCCGCGGGTTTCTCCGGCGAGCATCGGTACGTCCACGTGATCGGCACGTCGGTCTTCGTCGACGACCGTCCCGACGACGACGGCTGGCCGCGTCATTTCGTCGGCATCGTCGAGGGTGTCGGCTGGTGGGCGGTCGACGTCCCCGCCGATTCGCCCGACCCCTCCTACGGTGCCGCACTCGACCTCCGGAACTACTTCGGCGTGGCCTCGGCGGCGGAGTGGCTCGCAGCAGGACGTGCCGTCCAGACGGCCGAATGGGTTCGAACACATCGGTTCTGCGGCCGCTGTGCAACGCCGACCGAGCCCTCTCCGGGTGAACGCGGCCTCAAGTGCCCGGCGTGCGGTCTGCTCGCGTATCCGCGGGTCGCTCCGGCGATGATCACGCTCGTCACCCGCGGACCGGCGGGTCCGGAACAGGAGGCGCTCCTCGCGCGCGGCGCGAACTTTCCGATCCCGATGTACTCGTGCCTCGCGGGATTCGTCGAACCCGGTGAGGATCTCGAGGGATCGGTGATTCGGGAGGTGAAGGAGGAGGTCGGCGTCGACGTCGATTCGGTCCGCTATGTCGGCAGTCAGCCATGGCCCTTCCCGCACAGCCTGATGGTCGGCTTCCGGGCCAACTACACGGGCGGCGAGATCGTGTGTGAGGAAGGCGAGATCCTCGATGCGAACTGGTATCGCAGGGACGACCTCCCACTCGTGCCCCCCGAGATCTCGATCGCGGGCAAGATCATCAACGCGTGGATCGCCGAGTATGCGTGACGTGATGATCGTGACCGGCGGCGGCCGCGGGATCGGCCGGGCGACCTGCCTCGGTGCTGCAGCCGCCGGCTACGACGTCGTCGTCAACTGGACGTCCGACGAACGGGCCGCCACCTCGACCGTGGGGGCGTGCATCGAGCGCGGAGCGAACGCCATCGCGGTCCGCGCCGACGTCGCCGACGAGTCGGCGGTTGCTGCGATGTTCGACCGCGCAGCCGATCTCGGACCGCTCCGGGTGCTCGTCAACAACGCCGGCATCCTGCACCAACAGATGCGATTCGACGAAATGACCGTCGAGCGGTGGCGAGCGGTGATCGACGTCAACATCGTCGGCGCATTCATCTGCGCCCGTGAGGCGTCCCGCAGGATGTCCACCCGGCACGGCGGCGCTGGGGGATCGATCGTCAACGTGTCGTCGGCCGCGGCCTACCTCGGGAGTCCCGGCGAGTACGTCGACTACGCCGCCACGAAGGGGGCCATCGACACGCTGACCATCGGGCTGGGCAAGGAGTTGGCCGCGGAGGGGGTGCGTGTCACGGCGGTCAGGCCCGGCGTGATCCTGACCGACATCCATGCCGCCGGCGGCGAACCCGACCGCGCGTACCGAGTGGCGCCCGGTGTCCCGATGCGGCGGCCCGGCACACCCGAGGAGGTCGCCGCCACGGTGCTCTGGCTGGCATCCGAGGCTGCATCGTACGTCACCGCCACGACCGTCGACTGTTCGGGCGGCCGCTGACGTCGATGAGCGTCGGCTCAGTCGTCGAACAACGTCGGTTGATTCCTGCGGATGCGAACGCGGGGCCCGGGCAATTCGACCGGCTCGGGCGCCGCCTCGAACAGTTCGAGTTGCTCCCACGTGATCGCAACGTCGCTCACCACCTGCCATCGGAGTCGACCATGTGGCCCCGGACGTCGGATCTCGACCCGTTCGGCACGGAGCGAGCGGGCCGAACCGTCGGGATCGCGGAGGGTGACGCTGCCGTCGGTCTCGACGCCTTCCACCTTGCCGACGATGTACCGGCCGCGATCGTTGCGTCTGAAGCGAATCGCCTCACCGGGCCGGAGCCCGAGGCGGGCGAGCGCCGACGCTGAGCGGTACATGGGTTGGCCTGGACCGAACGCTCGCGGTCAGTCTCCGGCGACGCGACGCTGCAACTTGCGCATGCCGGTCAGCCACCGGTCGGGATCTGCGGCCTTGAACTGCACGTAGTCGGCGACCTCGGGATGGGGGAGTACGAAGAACCGCTCGGCCTCGATCGTGTCGGCGACCTGTTCGGCGACGTCGTGGGGTTCGAGCACTGCGCCGGCTGCCTTGACGACGTTGCCACCCGAAATCGGGTCGTCGCCGCCGTGGAGCATCTCGGTGTTCACGCCTTGAGGGCAGAGACACGTGACCTTGATCCCCGCGTCGCCGTAGGTGACCGACATCCACTCGGCGAAGGCGACGGCGGCCCGCTTCGTCAACGTGTAGGGTCCCGACCCGATCTGCAGGAGGAGTCCAGCGGCCGACGCGGTCGAGCAGAAGTAGCCGTCGCCACGTTCGAGCCACTCCGGGACGAGGTACTTCGCAGCCCACCGGTGCGCATGGACGTTCACGTCGAATGCGGTCGTCCACACGTCTTCGGGTGTGTCCGCGAGGTTCGTACCGATTCCGACGCCGGCGTTGGCGAAGAACAGGTCGATCGGGCCGAACGCGTCACGAGCAGCTTCCACCAGGAGGCGGTTGCCGTCCTCGGTCGAGACGTCGGCGGTGAGCCCGACAACGCGGTCGCCGCCGATCGCGGCGGCGGCAGCGTCGGCTCGGGCGAGGTCCGCGAGGACGACGTTGGCTCCCCGCGCGTGGAAGGTCGCGGCGAGCGCCGCGCCGATGCCACGTCCGGCCCCCGTGACGACGGTGTTCTTTCCCTGCAGATCCATCGCGGCATCGTAGGTGGACGCGCCTTCGACCGACCGATTCGCCGATGTCGCGAAATGATGACGTGTGCGTGAAATCCGACCGGGTGCACGCCAGCTCGCCCCGGGCCGGGTACCGTGATGGGCGATGACAGATCAGCAGAACGTCACCCCGGGTACGTCGAACGATGCGGCGAGCAACGATGCCGTGATCAACGAGGCGCTCGGCGTGATCGATGGTGCGCTGGCGAAGATGATGCAGCGGGATCTGGTGTCGACCGGTGAGGTCGCCGACCTGCTGCTCGACGTTCGGACCCTGCTCACCGATGTCCACCCGACACCGTCGGTCGACATCGCAGACATCGAGCCGGTCACCCCCGAACTCGCCTGAGCGGACTCAGTCGGCGAACGCAACCAGGTCGTCGATCGCGTCCCCGATGAACCTGCTCAGCAGAGCGGGTTCGCTCACCGCCGCGCTGTCGGTGTTGAGCCCCATGTCGAGCCGACCCAGGTAGCTGAGCAGCGTGAGATTGAACGCGACACCGCTGAGCGGTCCGATGGCGTAGTTGCTCAGGAGCTTCGCCCCGGCCAGGTACATCGGGACGGGCGATCCCTTCACGTTCGACGTCGCGAAGTCGACGGTGTGGGCCTGCTGGCGAGCGAGGCGGGTGACGACCGAGGTCGGCAAGGTCGAGGCGAATGCCGCGAGCGCATCGAGCGATGCCGACCTCGACGACTCGATCGCTTGCTCGGTCGCGGCCTGGATGGCGCGAAATCGTTCGTCGACCGGCATCTCGCCCGTCGGCACCAGCATCCGGACGAGGGAGAACGCATTCGCTCCCGAGTCGTCCGTCCGGGTGCTGATCGCCATCGACGCCCGCAGCTCGTCGACCGGCGCGCCGAGTTCGAGGTGGTACCGGCTGACCGCTTCCGTGGCGATGGTCAGGAAGGCCGTGTTGAGGGTGCCGCCGAGCGCCTTCGAGGCGTCCTTGGTCGGTCGAAAGGGCGCCGAGGCGATTTCGAGGTGACGGCCCAGCGATCGTTCGGTCCAGAGTGGGCTGCGAGCCCCGTCGATGTCGCCGAGCTGGCCCATGATGCCGCGCAGCGTGTCCGCGGCGGCCGCTCCGGCTTCGGGGATCTGGCCAGGGTTGTCGAGCAGGTCGCGCATCTGGCGAATGATCCCGATCGGCAGGCGGAACGTCGCGGCGAGCACGTCCCGAACCACCTCCGCGGCGGCGTCGTCGGCGTGCTCGTGGGCGGCATCGACCGTGTCGGGGTCCGGCATCGGCGGCGGGACGGCATCTCGCTCGAAGTCGAGGAACTCGAGCGAGAGTTGCACGCCGCTCTCGCCGTCAGCGATCGTGTGATGCATCTTCTGGATGAGTGCGGCCCGACCGCCGCGCAGGCCTTCGACGACCGTGAACTGCCACAGCGGCCTGATCCGGTCGAGCGGGTCGGCGGTGATGATCGTGGCGAGATCGAGCAGCGCCCGCTCGTCGGCCGGCTTCGGCAGCGCAACACGGCGCACGTGGCGATCGATGTCGAAGTCGGAGTCGTCGACCCACGTCGGAGCCGCCAGATTGCCCGGCACGCTGCGCACGACCTGGTGCAACCGGGGGATCACCAACGCGGCGCGCTGCATCCGCCGGCGGAACCGGTCGAAGTCGGGCGCACGGTCGAGAATGCTGATGTTCGCGAACGTCGACGACAGATGAGGGTCCTTCTCGAGCCGCCACATCAGACCCTCGGCATCGGACATCTTCCGGTCGTAGGCGATCCCGCTCATGGCATCGATCAGAGTAGATCGGCGCGCCCCAGTCGCCGAATCACACGACGGGTGACCGCAGCGAGCACGGCACCGGTGACGACCCCTGCGACGACGTCGGACGCGTGGTGGATGCGCACGTAGGCGCGGCTGGTCGCCACGGTCGATGCGATCAGGTAGACGAGCGCGGTGACCGGTTGGCCTGTGCGGGGCGCGAGCATCGCACAGGCGAACGTCGCCGAACTGGCGTGCCCTGACGGGAACGAGGAGGTCCGCGGTCGCCGGACCGCGAGGCGATCGTCGCCGGCCGTGGTCGGACGGGTTCGGCGAAACAAGCGTTTCACGCCCTGGTTCACGACGAGGCTCTCGAGTCCGATCAGGAGCGCAAAGGTCACCACCTGTTTCGGTTCGCGACGGCGGATCCCGACCAGCACGTTGATCACGTGCCAGATCAGGCTGAAGTCGCCGACGTGGCTGGCCGTGGTGAAGACACGGTCGATCACCGGGTTTCCTCGAAACCGTTCGAGTCCGCGGTCGACCACGTCGTCGAATCGCTCGACGGCGGGTCCGAGATCGTGCTGGCCGGGAACGTGCTGGCCGGGAACGGTGACGGCTCTGTGGTCGTCGCTCATCAGGTCACGACGGCTTCGGCGAACAGCGCCTCGTACGCGGCGACCGCCTCGGTTTCGGCGCGATCCGGATCGCCCCCGAAGGCGGGGCACCACCGCTGGAAGTTGCACCAGTCGCACAGGCGGCTCTGGTTCGGGCGGAAATCGCCGGTTGTGCACGCGCGCTCCACCGCCTTCCAGACGGCGGCCGTACGAGTGTCGATGAAGCGCACGGACTGTGCCGAGGGGACCGTCTCGATCGTCTCGCCGCTCGACAGATACATCAGCCGGATCTTCGCCGGTCGCTTGCCGAGCACCGCCTCGCACAGGAACGAGTAGAAGTGCACGCCGGCGAGGCTCTTCTGCTCGAAATTGCCCGACGGGGCGCGACCGGTCTTGTAATCGGTGACGACGAGTTCCCCGTCGGTGTCGAGTTCGAGCCGGTCGATGATCCCGCGGAGTTCGAGCGGCCCCACGCTGGCGGCCATCCGAACCTCGAGCCCGATGTCGCGGATCGTGGTGGGATCCTCCATGTCGAAGTACCGCTCGATCAGCTTGTCGCAATCCGCCCGAAATCTGGCGACTGCCACGTCGTCGAGCTGCAGCCCCACGAAGTCAGGGTGGGTCGAGTACTCGTCGAGCGCCTCGGCGAGGGTGGCCGCGAGCGCCTCGGGGGTGCGGTCGGGGGGAGGTAGGACGAAGAGCAGTTCGAGCGCCCGATGCACGATCGAACCGCGCGTCGTGGCCACGCCGGGTGGCTCGGGGAGCCGCTGAACCGAGGAGAATCGGAACTGCATCGGACACGAGGTGAACGACGAGACCCGCGACGGTGACAACGACGAGGGGATGGGCCACACGGGGGTCGTGGTCTCGGCGAGATCGGTCATGGCCCACACTG
This sequence comes from Ilumatobacteraceae bacterium, assembly GCA_963824025.1. Classification (GTDB taxonomy): domain Bacteria; phylum Actinomycetota; class Acidimicrobiia; order Acidimicrobiales; family Ilumatobacteraceae; genus Ilumatobacter_A. Next base: position 527,971 of record CAWGNY010000008.1, on the reverse strand, counting down.
TACGGACGGGGTACCTCCGAGTTCGAACAGCGCACCCGCCCGACCACCCGCCGTCCGATGAGAGATGAGCGCGACCCCCGCTCTCATCTCTCATCGAAGCGGGGTGGTGGGGTGGAGGTCAGCCGGCCATGTCGGCGATGAGGTCGGCGGTGCCCGCCGGGTCGACGAACGGCCAGAAGTGGTCGGTGTCGGGCTGCTCGACCAGCAGCGCGTTGGGGAGGCGTTCGACGACCCCGGGCGCCGCCTGGGCCGGGCCCATCTCGTCACCACTCGCCACCACGACGACGCGCGTCTCGATCTCGGGCAGCGCTTCCCACGTGTCGTGTGAGGTGCTCGACTCGAACGTGCGGGCCTCGTGCTCGGGGGCGCACGTCAGCCGCACGCCCTCGGGTGCCGGGCGAAAGCCGTGGCCGACGTACAGCCGGAGGACGTCCGGGTCGAAGAACTGCATCGGCGGCTTGGACCCGTAGGAGTCGATCGCCGCCTCGAACGAGTCGAACGACTCGCGTCGTCGTCGTGCGCCCTCGACCAACGGCGACGGTTGATCGTGTGGCCGCGCGAGATCGGGGGAGATGACGATCGGCTCGAACGCCACGATCAGGTCGAACAGGTCGGGGTCCCGATGCGCGGCCATCAACAGCGCGGCCCCTCCCATCGAGTGACCGAACGCCACGAGGCCGCCGTCGGGTGCGATCGCACGGGCGGCGGCGAGTGCGTCGTCGCCGTATCGATTCCAATCGACCTGCCAGTCGACGGGGCGCGGCGTCGAGCCATGACCCCGGTAGTCGAGCGCGTACGACCTGAACCGATCGGCGAGGTGGTCGGCGATCGGCAGGTAGCAGTAGCCGTGGAACCCGGTTGCGTGCGACAGCAGCAGCGGACGTCCCGTCCCCCCGAATTCGTGGACGGCGACGCTGACGTGATCTGACGACGGGACCCGCACGGCCGCCATCATCGCCCGCACGCGGACGCGGGTGCCAATCGCGCCCGATCAGTCGCCGCGCCGCCGAGACCGTCGCCACCCGGCGAGGACCGGGCGGTCGAGCAGGACACCCAGACAGATCGAAGCGATGATCGCGACCCAGAGCCTGATCTCGGGGTCGAACCACGGGATGTTCGCCTGCACCGGCTCGCCGTTCTGCAGGATGAACACAGCGGATGGCACCGCGACGACGCCGAACAGGATCACCCACATCGAGGGACCGTCGCGCGCCGCTGGAACGGCTCCCTCTTCGAAACGGTCGTCGTCGCGGTGTCTGCTCATGGTCGGCTGGTTTCCGGTTTCGGTTCCCGGGGCAGCCCCAGGAGCCGTTCGCCGATGATGTTTCGCTGCACCTCGCTGGTGCCACCTGCGATTCGTCCACCCGGCGCCGCCAGCATGCCCGACGCATCGGGCCCGTCGAGCATGGCGGCGGCGCCCGCAAGGTTGCCCCGCAGCATCGATGCGTCGAAGGTCATCTGGGTGATCCCGAGTTTCATCAGCGAGGCCGCCGTCGAGGCGACAGGACCCTGCCGCTGCGCCATCGCCTTGTAGGCGTTGCCGGTCGACACGAGACGCATCAGCTCCTGACGCGCCGACGGGTCGAGGTCGCGGCCTTCCGACAGTCGGATCATCTGATCGAGGCGGCGTTCGAGCGAGATCACCGCGGTGCCGATGTGGCCCCGTTCGCTCGTCAGCACGGCCATCCCCACGCCCCAGCCACCGTGCTCGGGTCCCAGCAGGTGGTCGGCCGGCAGCTCGACGTCGGTGAAGAACACCTCGTCGAATTCGGACTCGCCGGTCATCTGCTTCAGCGGCCGGATCTCGATCCCGCGGAGATCCATCGGGCAGAGGAAGAACGAGATTCCGTCGTGCTTGCGGGCGGCGAAGTCGGTTCGGGCCATCAGGATGCCCCAGTTGCTGTACCGCCCTCCGGAACACCAGACCTTCTGACCATTGACGATGTAGCGGTCACCGTCGCGCTCGGCCCGGGTCGACAGCGATCCGAGGTCGCTGCCCGAGCCGGGTTCGGAGAAGAGTTGGCACCACACGTGGTCGGCGTCGAGCGTCGCCCGCAGGTGCCGCTGCTGTTGGTCGGGTGTGCCGTAGCGCTGGATCGCCCCGCCGGCCAGCACGAGGCCGACCATGTTGAGCACCGGCGGAACGCCGGCGCGAGCACACTCGAGCAGCCACACGCGATTGTGTTCGACGCTCAGCCCGCGTCCGCCGAACTCGGTCGGCCAGTGGATGCCGGCGAAGCCCGCGTCGCGGATCGTGCGCTGCCAGGCGATCCCCTGGTCGATCAGATCGGGCGGGCAGATCGCTCCGTAGTCGCGCGGTGCGTCGGGGGCGTGTTCCGCGAGCCAGCCGGCGACTTCGTGTTCGAACTCGGCGAGGTCGGGTCCGTCGTGCATGGTGCCAGTGTCGTCGGAGTCCGACGTCGGCGACGCATCGAGGCCTCAGCCGTCGCTGTCGTCCATCTCGCCGTCGCCCATGTCGTCCATCTCGCCGTCGCCCATGTCGTCCATCTCGCCGGTCTCGTCCATGCCGGCCATGGCGTCGTCTCCGATGGCGCGGACTTCGGCCGTGAACTCGATGGTGGTGTCGTTGTCGAACGAGAGTGTCACATCGACTGTGTCGGGATAGGTGGCCGGGTCGATGTCGAACAGCATGATGTGGGGACCGCCGGGCTCGAAGACGAGCGTCTCCCCGGCCGCGATCGCGTAGCCGCCCTCCTTCTCCTGCATCGTCATCTGTCCTTCGTCGTTCATCAGGACCTCGTGGAGTTCGGCGGTGTCGGTCACGGACGCCGTTGCGGAGACCGCGGTGACCGTCTCGTCGGTGTTGTTGGTCACCGAGCCGTAGACGGCACTCGTCGTCTGGCCGTCGGCCGGCTGCCGCGACCACGGATCGGCGATCGTGATCCCGTCGGTCGGAGAGGACTGTTCGGCGCCGTCGCCGGGAGTGGTGTCGCCGTCGGAGCCGCACGCGGCGAGGCCGAGCACCGCGAATGCGGCGAGTGCGAGCGAGCGGCGTTTGAAGTTGGTTGTCTGAGTGGTCACGACTGTGAGGTCGTCGCGGCCACCGGCTTGGTTCCCGGATTGCCGGAAAAAGCTGAACCAGTGCGATCGCCACGCCGCCGACGCCGACGACGAAGGCCGCCGTCAGCGAGAAGCGTTCGAACCACTGGGGTGCGTCGGTCGGGACGATGGCCGCCGTGAGGCCGTCGCGCTTGACGAACGCCCAGACCGTCAGTTGACACGCGGCGATCAACCCTGCGGCGACCGCAGCGAAGGGCGAGCGGCGAGCCAACACGGCGCCGGCGAGCGATGCGACCAGAGCGATCGAGGGAAGCAGCGGCCAGATCAGCCGCGGGCCGGTCTCCGCCGGAAGCGACGTGTACTGCGACCAGCCGGCGGCCGTGGCTGCCGATGCGATCGGGACGAGCGCGACAGCCCAAGCGGCAGTGCGGCGCGAGAGCCAGAACGCGACCCCGACGGAAACCGCTCCGAACCCGATTCCGAGGATCGCCGGGACCATCGACGGTTCGGCCTGCCAGACCGAGATGACCGTCACGTCGACGTCGACGCCGTCGACGACGAGCGGGATGACCTGTTCGACGATGCGGTCGCCGGGTGCCTTGCCGGCCGGCCGGATCGGCTGCATCCAGTGGGCCCGGTGGTCGTGCCACGCGTACGTCCCGTCCTCGGCGACGGTCACCCAATCCGGCGCGGCGTCGGCGCGGGCGAAGTCGGGGGCATCCGACCCGTAACGCTCCTCGTTCTGGTACGTCGTGGGCGAGTTCCGGTTCTCCTGGACCTCGCCCCCCGGGAGGAATCGGAGGTACGGCTCGGCGAAGTAACCGAGCACCAGAACCTCGGCGGCGGGGTCGGCACGGAGTTGGATGAACGAGTCGCCACCGATCACCTCGAGGGTGACCGCTGAGGTCGGCGGCTCGATCGACAGGATCTCGCTCCGGTAGTCGGTCGGACCGGCCGGGTCCGCGTGGACGGTCCCCGCCGAAGCGAGCAGGACGAGAGCGACGATCGCGCCGAAAGGCGCACTGCGCTTCCGGAACGCCCGCAACAGCATCATGGCGAGACGTTCAGGACGAGCTCGCCGCTGGGGTGCACGGTGCAGACACCTTCGAAGGTGCCCGGCGACGTGAACTCCTGGCGCATCGTCTCGTTCGCGCCGACGAACCAGGGGCCGATGTTGTGGCCGCGCTCGTCGAGGTTGACGATCTGGATGGTCTCGCCGACCGTGGCGTCGAGAGTGCCCGGAAGGATCTCGAGCGGGGTCCCGGAATCGAGGGCCTCGCCGGCGCCCGCAGGGATCGTGTACTCGTAGGTCGCCGCACCGGTACCGTCCTCGACGCTGAAGCCCGGCCCGGCGCCGGGATCGCTCCCGGAGCACGCTGTCACGAGCGGGAGCGCGAGGCCGAGCGCGATGGCCGCGGTCGACCGGATGCGGCGCGTCATGCCGTCGTCCGATCGAGCAGCTCCGAGAGGTCGGAGGCGATGTCCTCGGCCGACGTTCCGAACTGCCACGTGAGTACGAGCTTCCCCTGATCGTCGACGGCATACAGGAAGGGGGAGTGGTCGACTTCGATCGAACCGTCCTCGAGCTCGCGCACTTCCCAACTCGCGCCGAACGGCTCGCCGGCCGCGTCGAGCAGTTCGGTGTCGTCCGAACCCGCGGCGACGGCATCGGAGATGAAGGTCTTCACGTACTGATCGAGCACGTCGTTGTCACGTTCGGGGTCGACGCCCACCATGACGACGTCGACGGCGTCGGCCTCGTCCGGTCCGAGCATCCGGAGAGCGACCGTGAGGTCGGCGAGGGTGGTCGGGCACACGTCGGGACAGTTCGTGAACCCGAAGTAGACGATCTGGATCCCGCCCTCCCCGGCGCGAAACACCACGTCGGTTCCGGGTTCGCTGAGCGACGGGAGCGACACGAGGTCGACCTGCGGGGCGGGCTCGCGAACGATTCCGGACAGTGTCGTGTCGGCGTCGTCGCCGCTCCCGCATGCGGCCGTGACCAGCGCAGCACCGAACAGCAGCGTGCCCAGGCGGCGTCGCCTGCGTCGGGGAGCGCGAATGCACGGGTCCATCTCGTGCAGGTCGTCGGTCACGCCGGATCCGTTCCCGTGTGTCGGAGACGCACCGTGGAGTCTGCGCACTCGGAGGTCATCGACGCCAGGTCGAGGCGCGCCCGTGAGACGCGTGAGCGAACGGTGCCGACGGGACAGCCGATCACGTCGGCCGCCTCGTCGTAATACAGGCCGAGCACCTGGGTGAGCACGAATGCGGTCCGGCGGTCGTCGTCGAGGCGGTCCAGGAGGTCGTCGAGATCGACGCCGATCGTTCCGTCGGACGCAGACGTCGGACTGACCTGTGCCTGCTCCAGCACCGCTCGGTCGTTCCGGCGGCCGCGCTGGGCCCGTCGCACGTGGTCGGAACAGGATCTGCGGGCGATGGTCAGCAGCCAGCTCCTCGCGGGTCCCTCGGCGCGGTAGCGGGGCAGCGAGGCGATGGCCCGCTCGTAGACCTCCTGGGTGAGATCGTCGGCATCGCGTGCGTCACCGAGGAAGCGACACAGGTTCCAGACCTCCGCCTGCGTCTCCTCCACGAAGCGATCGAGCGCCGTCACGTCGCCTCGCTGGGCTGCCAGGAGCAGTCGTGTCAGGTGATCCACCTCGCCAGTCTGGCGAGTCGGGAACCAGAACGCAGGTCGAAGCGACCTTGTTCACATGGACGCCGAACACATACCGTGCGAGACCGCACACGAGATCCTCTCCGCACAGCTCGACGGGGAGGCCACGGGAGCGGAGCGCGAGTGGGTCGATCGCCATCTGGACGGATGCGCAGACTGCGAGCAGCTCTCCGTTCAGTACCTTCGAATCGACCGCCGGATCAGGCTCCGCCCCGCACTTCCCGCACCCGACCTGCGTCCTGCGATCCTCGCGCGGGCGCGTCCTGCGGTGCTCGGGCGCAACGGCTGGATGCGCCCGGCCCTGGCGTGGGTCGCCGTGGTGCTCGTGGCCCAGAACCTCACGGCGCTCCTGGCCGGCGAGACGAGTGGCGCAGACGTCCATCTCGCCCGGCATCTGGGGGCGTTCGGAGTCGCGCTCGGCGTCGGGCTCGGCTTCGTCGCTTGGCGTCCCCACCGGGCGCACGGGCTGTTGCCGTTCGCCGGTGCACTGATCGCCACGATGATGCTCAGCGCCGCGTTCGACATCGTCGAGCACGACCGCCGCGCCGTCTCCGAGATCAGCCACATCGCCGAGCTGGCCGGGCTGTGGTTGGTGTGGATGATCGCGGGGTCGCCCGGACGTCCCGATTGGAGCGCGCTCCGGTCGAGCGTCGCGCACCGTCTCCGACCGGTCGGCGGACGGTCCTGACTCGGTCGGCACGACGTCGGCCGACGGGCGAGGTGTGGGCACGATCCGCAGGTGGTGCGGAGAAGCGCTCCGCCCGGCGTTTCCCGGTCGATGAGGTGAGGGGGTGAGGCCGTCACCGTCGGCGGTGTCTCGGTCGATGACCTGGTATTGTCGCCCAGCGTGACCGGTCTACCACCGCCCGAGGCGTCAGGGTCGCCGGCGGCGCCGCCTCCGCCACCACCGGGGGTGCCGCCACCACCGTCTGCGCCGAGCGCGCCGCCGGCGGGTCAGGCGAGTGAGGGTCCTGGTTCGTCGCGGCGGCTGATTCCGTCGATCATCGGGGTGATCATCTTCGGCCTCGTCGTGCTGATGGTGCTGATTCCGATCTTGACCGACGATCGATCACCGACCGGAACCGATGGCGCCGGTGGAGCGCAGCCGCTCGAGTCGACGGGTCCGCTCCCGCCGAGGGAACCGCTCGACGCCGGCACCACCGTCAGCCCCACGTCTCCGCCGACGAGCGTGCCGTCGACGCCGCTCACCGCCGCGGAGGCGACACCGGCTGGTGGTCCGGAGACGACCAGCCCGGCACCGACGATCGACGCGTCACCACCGGTCACGACCGCTGCGCCGGCACCGTCGACGACGGTCGCCACCACGCCCCCACCCGCGTCGACCGACCTCTCGTATCGAACGCTGCCCGACGGAAGCCCCGAACCGATCCTCGCGATCTTCGATGTCGAGACGATCACGCTGGCGGGGAGCGTTCCCAGCTCGGAGGCAGCCGAGACGCTCCGGGCGCTGGCCATCGCGAACAGTGACTTCCCCGACGCCGAGATCGTCGATCGGCTGGTGGTCAACGCGGACGTGCCGACCGGTATCGGAGTGAGGGTGATCGAACTCACGTCGGCGAGATTCCCGGACGGCACAGCGGACATCGTCGCCGAGCACGCAGCGCAACTCGACCGCGTCGCGACCGTGATGAAAGCCCTCGGGAACGTCACGGTGATGGTCGTCGGTCATGCCGACCAGCGCGGCGACGCCGACGCCAACTACGTCCTCTCCGAGGATCGTGCGGTGGCCGTCGTCCGATACCTCGTCGAGCAGGGCATCGAACCGTCACGACTGGCTGCACGTGCCGTCGGCGAGGATGAACTGCTGACGCTCGAACAGAACGAGGAAGCGCTCGAACTCAACCGGCGAACCGAGTTCATCTTCTACGGCCTCCTCGCTTCCTGAGCGACCCGGGGTCGGATCCGGGAGTCGGCAGACGCGCGACGAACCGCACAGCCACGGGTCCGTCGGCGATCGGCCCGCGGACCTGGTTGGTCGGCACCCGCCCACCGCCTGCATTCGCTGCCGGCCGGGCCTTCCGGCGCACCGGCCGGCAGCGAACGATGGGGAGTCGGTCGTCGACTCAGTGGCGACGGAGACTCAGTCGGTGCCCGCCGGCTTGAAGTTGCCCTTGCTCTAGCGAACAGTAGCCACCTCCTCGAGGACCCCGTGACAGAAATTCCGGGGGCGCCGACCGTCATCGCGGACGACCGTGAGTCCACCGACATCCCGTTCGGGACCGTCGGCGTCGCGCAGGGGTGGACGAGGAGCTCGGCCGGTTCCTCGGCGCGATCCGCGAGACCGAGTTCACCATCCTCGCAGTTGTGCCGAGGGGTCGGTCGTGTTGCTCGATCGTCCTGATCGGCGCCGCCTCGATCACGGACGGGCCGACGCGGGCCGACCTCGCTCCCTGATCAGGCCGACGTTCCCTGATGGAACTCCACTCGGCCGTCGATGACGACGTGGGCGGCGCTCGTCGCGATCGTCCGGCTCGGGAGGCCCCACCGTCCGGTCGCCGATCGGGTCAGGACAGTGCTTTGAGGAACATCGCGGTTTCCTCGGCAATGGCACTCGGCACTTCGTAGCCCGTCTGGTCGGTGACGACGTCCCAGTTGTCGCGGAGGCTCTCCGGGGTGAGGTTCGGGTCGGTGTACCCCTGGCACTCGGCGATGAAGACCTCGGCGACCCGACCGCCGCCGACCGAGTAGATCCGACCCGTCGACTCGCACGACTCGTGCGAGAGGTACGTGACCAGCGGCGACACGAACTCCGGCTGCAGTTTCTCGCCGAGCGCGCCGAGGAGATCCTCGGTCATCCGGGTGTAGGCGAGCGGTGCGATTGCGTTCGCCTTCACGTTGTACTTCGCCCCTTCGACGGCGAGCACGTTGGTGAGTCCGACGAGGCCCATCTTGGCGGCGCCGTAGTTCGCCTGGCCGAAGTTCCCGAAGACACCGGCGGCCGAGGACGTCGACACGATGCGTCCGTAGCTCTTCTCGCGCATGATCTTCCACGCCGGACCGGTGACGTTGAACGCGCCGCGCAGGTGTACGTCGAGCACCGGGTCCACGAGGTCGGGGCCCATGTTGTGGAAGGACTTGTCGCGCAGGATGCCGGCGTTGTTGACGACGATGTCGACGGTGCCGAACGCGTCGAGGGCGGTCTGGACGATGCTCTCGCCACCCTCGGGCGTGGCGACGGAGTCGGTGTTGGCCACGGCGTCGCCGCCGGCGGCCTTGATCTCGTCGACCACGAGTTGGGCGGCACCCTTGTCCGAGCCGGAACCGTCGACGGCGCCGCCGAGATCGTTGACGACGATCAGTGCGCCGCGCGCGGCCATCATCAGGGCGTGCTGCTTGCCGAGACCGCCACCCGCACCGGTGATGATCGCTACCTTGCCGTCGAATCCGAGATCAGTCATGGACGACGAACCTACCGGCAGGTCCGCGTGGGGAGGACAACCGGGTCGGTGCCCGCCGGTGGAGCGGCGATTCGACCAGGTCTCCCCCTGGCTGCAACCGTCTCGTCGACGGCCGAGATCCGATCCAGGCGGCCGATGGCGAGCCCGGCGACGGGGCTGATGTGGTCAGATGGCACCATGATCTCGATGACGACACCGTCCCGCCGGTCGTACCGGTGGCTTCTCGCCGCGCTGATCGTCGGAGCGGTTGCCTGTTCCTCGACGGAGCCCGAAGCCGCAGCGGTCGAGCTCGTCGAGGGCGAGCTCGCCGAGCAGATCGGACTCGGTCCGCTCGCCGGCGAATGTGAGGAACCGACCGACACCTCCACCGGCAGCGAATTCGCCTGTACCGGAACGACCGAGGACGGGGCGGTGATCTCGTTCACCTCCGTGTTCGAGTCCGACGACGAGGTGTACATCTACCCGACGAATCTCGTCGTCGACAGCTCGGTGTTCGAGGCCGAAGCCGCAACGACGCTCGGGCCCGAGTTCGGGGTCGAGATCGACCCCGCCCAGATCGAGTGCCCCGAGGGCACGACCGTGCTGGACGGCGATGGCCGGATGTCGTGCACGATCACCGATGTCGAGACCGGTGGCGTCTTCCCGCTCACGGTCACCCTCGGCGGATACCTGCGCGACGAGGGATACGAAGAACGCTTCTACGAGGTCGGCGAACAGACCGAGTAGCGGAGTGGGTCAGACCCACCCCGCGACGCGTCGCGGAGTGGGTCTGACCCACAACGCAACGGGATCAGGGTCGAGGGGACACGACCCGGGGAATGTGATGGACGACGCCGGGGTGCACCACGACGCGGTGGTCGCCGTCGCGCACGGGCACCCCGACACCGTCGACGTGGCGGAGCGTGCACCCCTCCGGTGTCAGCTCGACCTCCATGGTCGAGCCGTGGCGATGGATCCGGAAACGTGCCGACGACCAGCCGGCCGGCAGGCGGGGGGCGAACGACAGCACCTCGCCGTTCTCGACCATCCCCGCGAATCCGTGGACGATCCCGGCCCAGACGCCGCCGCAGTTGGCGATGTGCACACCGTCGGCGGTGTTGTGGTGGACGTCGCAGATGTCGAGGTACAACGCCCGCTGGAAGTAGTCGATCGCCAGATCCTCGTGCCCGACCTCGGCGGCGACGATCGCCTGCACGCAGGCCGACAGGGACGAGTCGCCGGTCGTGATCGGGTCGTAGAAGTCGAAGTTCCGGCGCTTCTGCTCGGGTGTGAAGTGCTGGGACCGGAGGTACATGGCGAGGACGACATCGGCCTGTTTGAGCACCTGGTGTCGGTAGATCACGAGCGGGTGGAAGTTGAGCAACAGTGGGTACTTGTCGAGCGGTGTGCCCTCCCAGTCCCACGGTTCGAGATCGAGGAACGCCGTGTCCTGTGGATGGATCTCCCGCGTCGGGTCGTACGGGATGTACATCGCATCGGCCGCGGCGTCCCAGGCGTCGAGTTCTGCGAGTTCCAGGTCGGTTCGCCGTTGTACCGATCGGAACGCGTCGGGATTCCACTGCGCGAGAAATCGGACGGTGCGCGCGGCGTAGCGAAGGTTGAACCGCGCCATCACGTTCGTGTAGCAGTTGTCGTTGACGACGGTCGTGTACTCGTCGGGCCCGGTGACCCGGTGGATGTGGAACGAGCCGCTGTTGTTCGTGGCGAAGAAGCCGAGGTCGTTCCAGAGTCGAGCCGTCTCGACGAGGATCTCGGCGCCTTCGTCGGCCAGGAAGTCCACGTCACCGGTGGCGTCGAGGTAGCGGGCGAGCGCGAACACGACATCCGCGTTGATGTGGTATTGGGCGGTGCCGGCGGCGTAGTACGCCGAAGCTTCCTCGCCGTTGATCGTGCGCCACGGATACAAGCCGCCCACCTGGTTCAGCTCGCGAGCGCGTCGCCGCGCTGCGGGAAGCATGTGCCAGCGAAACCGGAGCAGCTTGCGTGCCGCGATCTGATCGGTGTAGGCGAGGAACGGGACGACGTAGACCTCGGTGTCCCAGAAGTAGTGCCCGTCGTAGCCGCCACCGGTGACGCCCTTCGCCGCGATGCCCTGCTCCTGGGTCTTGATCGTGGCCTGCGCGAGCTGGAACAGGTTCCACCGGATCGCCTGCTGGGCGGTGTCGTCGCCGTCGATCTCGATGTCGGCCGAGTCCCAGAACCGATCGAGCGTCTCGATCTGCTCGGCGCGCAGCAGATCGACTCCGCCGTCCGAGGCGCGATGCAGCGTCCGTGAGCACCGATCGACCAACTCCTCGCAGGGGACTCCCGTCGACGTGTGGTAGCTGACGTACTTCGTCAGCACGATCGGGACGTTCGGCTCCGCGTTCACCTCGATCACCGTCTTCGCCAGATCGGGACCGACGTGGGTCGAGGCGGTGAAGTGAGACCCCGTGCTGATCTCGTGGCGGTATCCGCACGCCAGGGTCATCCCGCTGTTGGCGCACGTGTACCCGAGGATCACCTCGCCACGTCCCCGTGCGGTGTGGTCGTTCTGCGACGTCGGCACGAGGACCCGATGTTCGAAGTTGCTGGCTCTGCGGGGATCGTTCTCCACGTGAGCTTCGCCGAGCGCCGCGTCGGGAACGTGGTACTCGTCCTGTCCGTCCTGACGGTTCAGCAGTTGCGACGAGATCACGACGGGAGCGCTTGCGTCGAGGAGGGTGACCTCGAACGTCATCACTGCCAGATGGCGCTCGGCCATCGAGACCATCCGCGTCGAGCGGACACTGACCTGCTTGCCGCCGGGGGTGCGCCACAGCAGATTGCGGACGAGCACACCTTCCCGGAAGTCGATCGAGCGTTCGTACCGTTCGAGGTCCGCGGTGGAGAGCAGCAGGGGTTCGTCGTCGACGTACAGCTTGATCAGTTTCGCGTCCGGGACGTTGACGATCGTCTGGCCGACCCTGGCGAATCCGAACGCGTTCTCGGCGTGCTGGATCTCCCACGTCTCGTGGAACCCGTTGACGTAGGTGCCGTGGGTGTGGGCATCGCGGCCCTCCTCGGGGTTGGCGCGCATGCCGAGGTAGCCGTTGCCGACGCCGAAGAGGGTCTCGGTGTGGCCGAGGTCGTCGGTGGAGTACTCCGTTTCGACGAAACGCCAGGGTTCGACGGGAAAACGACTTGGGTCGAGGCCGGTCGGCGGGGGCAGATGGTTGGACGCCATCACGCCGTCCCGGACGGCGAACCGGTGCGTCGGGGGAGCAGGTCGCCGAGGTCGTCGACGACGAAGGTGGCCCCGTTCTCGAGCAGCGCGTCGTGACCTGCCCCGCGATCGACGCCGATGGTGACGGCGAACGCGCCGCTGGCCCCGGCGGCCACACCCGAGACCGCGTCCTCCACGACGATCGTGCGCGCCGGATCGACGTCCAGTCGGGCGGCGCCGAGGAGGTATCCGTCCGGCGCCGGTTTTCCGGCGAGCCCGAGGTCTGCGGCAACGATGCCGTCGATCACGACGTCGAAGCGCTCCGCGAGTCCGGCTGCGGCGAGCACGGGCACGGCGTTCTTCGACGACGACACGATGGCCGAGGGGATTCCTTCGGCGGCGAGGAGGTCCAGGGTGCGCTGTGATCCCGGGTACGGCGCGATCCCGTCCCGTTCGAGGATCTCGTTGAAGAGGATGTTCTTCCGGTTGCCGAGTGCGCACACCGTGTCGTCGCCCGGCGCGTCTCCGGGGTCGCCGTCGGGCAGCGTGATGCCGCGGCTCGCGAGGAACGACCGGACGCCGTCGTAGCGCGGCTTTCCGTCGATGTACGCGAGGTAGTCGGCGTCGGTGTAGTCGTATGCGGCGAACAGCTCGCCCCACGCGTGCTCGTGGATCTCGGCGGTCGGGGTGATCACACCGTCGAGGTCGAAGAGCACACCGTCGTAGTCGGTCCAACGGAAGTCCGTCGGCGTCGAAGGTGAGATCGCCATCGTCACGATGCTACGACCGATCTCTTCGCGCGCTCCGGACTGCAGCGACGCGACGCCGTCAGCCGCCCGCCGCGGTGGCCTTGAGCGCCTTGTAGTCGAGCTTGCCGTTGGCGGCTCGACCGATGGTCCCGATCTCGATGATGTGCTTCGGTGCCTTGTAGGAGGCGAGGTGCTCCTTGACGTGATCGCGGAGTGCTGTCTCGTCGAGCGTGGCACCGGGTGTGAGTTCCACCAGTGCGTTGATCGCCTCTCCCCACTTCTCGTCGGGCAATCCGATCACCGCTGCGTCGGCGACATCGGGATGCAGCTTCAGACACTCCTCGACCTCCTCCGGGTAGACCTTCTCGCCGCCGGTGTTGATGCACTGGCTTCCGCGCCCCATCAGGTTGATCGTCCCGTCGGCGGCCACCGTGGCGTAGTCGCCGGGGATGGAGTACCGATCGCCGTCGATCGTCACGAAGGTCTCGGCGGACTTCTTCTCGTCCTTGTAGTACCCGACCGGTGTGCGACCACGAATCGCGACGCGACCGAGCTCGTCGGTCCCGGGTGTGACGTCGCGCCCGTCATCTGTCACGACCCGCGTGTTGGGGCCGAGCTCGAAGCGGGCGGTTTCGCCGCCCGACTCCCTGGTCGTCGTGTTGGAGGCCATGCCGATCGCCTCGGAGGAGCCGAGGGAGTCGACCATGATCAGGCGGGGGTTGTGTCGCAGGAGTCCGTCCTTGGTCTCCTTCGACCACATCACGCCGGACGAGACGATCACTCGCAACGACGCGATGTCCCAGCGGTTCGGTTCGGCGTCGAGCGCGCGCAGGATCGGCTTGGCGAACGCGTCGCCGACGATCGACGTGGAGTTGATCCGATATCGCTCGACGCTGTCGAGGAACTCCTCGGCGCTGAACGAGCGACCCTCCATGGTGGTGATCGACCCGCCGACCATGAGATTGCTGATCGCGTTGAACAGGCCGGTGCCGTGCATCAGCGGTGCCGCCGGCATGTTGCGTGGACCCGCCGTCACGACGCGCTGCGTCGCAGCATCGAGATCCTGTTCCGGAGGCATCCGCTTCTTGTTGTTCGCGTCGAGCACGCCGAACAGGTCGTCCTGGCGCCACATCACGCCCTTGGGCATACCGGTCGTGCCGCCCGTGTACAGCAGCAACAGATGGTCACCCGACCGTCCCCACGGCCCGGCGACTCGCTCGGAGGGTGCGGAGAGCGCTGCGTCCTCGTACGGCGTTGCCCATTCGGGGCACGGTCCGGACTCGTCGTCGACCCACAACCAGGTGGTGATGCGGGGGACGCGGTCGAGGATCGACGCGCACTGCTCGGCGAAGCTGCCGTGGAAGACGACGGTGGTCACGTCGGCGTTGTCCCAGAGGTAGACGAGTTCGTCGGCTGCGTACCGATAGTTCGTGTTGACCACGGCCATGCCGGCCTTGAACGCTGCGAACACCGACTCGAGGTACTCCGGCGAGTTGTACAGGTACTGCGCGACCTTGTTCTGCTCGGCGGCTCCGTCAGCGGCGAGCAGCGCAGCGGCCACGCCGTCGGCACGCCGATCGAAGTCGGCCCACGAGTGCCGGCGGGTCCCCTGCTGCTGGGCCAACTCGTCGGGGATCTGTGCCGCGATGGCTTCCCACAGGTCGGCCAGGTTCCATCCGGTGTCGCTCATCGGGCGTCACGGTAGCGATCGTCCTCGCGTTGGAGCGCAACCGAGATGGAGTCCGATCGTTCGCGCGTCAGCGCGGTGGGCCCTCGCGGAGTCGGTCGTACGCGGCGACGACGGGAGAGTGTTCGCTCATCGCCCCCCACATCGACTCGATCCACCACGTTGCGCCGGCATCGGCGTATGCGGCGGGAGAGTGCTGCGTCCACTGCCCCTCGACCACGATCTCGGCGCCCGGCACCGGGCCTGCGTCGATGACCGAACGAAGCTCCGCGACCTCGGCCAGATCTGCCTGTCGTGCACCGCCGGCGACCTCGGGATCGAGCACCTGCGGGATGACGCCGTCCCAGCGCAGGGCGCGCGCCATCGACTTGGGGCGCCCGAGTGCACCAACGCACCAGATCGGCACCCTCGGTGATTGCGCGACATTGCCGATCGTCGGGAACTCGGTGGGTTGCACCGTGTAGTGCTGTCCTTCGTATCCGAACGGTTGCCCGCCCCAGAGTCCGCACACGATGTCGAGGCACTCGTCCATCAACTCGGCCCGTGTCCGTTTGTCGCATTCCTCGCCGAACGTGTCGAACCCGGAGTCCACCGAGCCGAGTCCGACACCGAGCGTGACGCGGCCGTTCGAGATCCGGTCGACCGTCGCCACCTGGCTCGCCAGTTCCCACGGGCGCCGCCGCGACGGTGGCGTGAGCATCGTGCCGAGTCTGATCCGCGACGTGCGGACCGCCGCGAGTCCGAGTGAGATCCACGCATCGACGCCCCACACCGGCTCCCAGACGAACAAGCCGTCCCATTCCGCATCTTCAGCGGCTTCGGCGAGATCACCGATGTCGGCGGCATCGCCCCAGGGGACCACGAAGCCGTACTTCATGGTGCGACCGTACCCCAACGGTCGTCGTCGTGCGGGAGGGAGTGGCAGGAGCGCGCCGTTCGCGACCGCTGATCGTGGCGTCTACAGTCGACCGGATGTCTCACGACGTCGTCGAAGCTGCCGTCGAACTCGCGGAGGTCATCGAGGCGCACGCCGACGAGGCGGAACAGGCCCGGCGACTTCCGCCGTCGACGGTGAGTGCGTTGGTCGACGCCGACCTGATGCGCATGTGCGTTCCTCGGGTGTACGGCGGTCCCGAGGTCGATCCGGTCTCGATGATCGAGGCGATCGGGCACGTGGCGCACGCCGACGGGGCCGCGGGCTGGTGTTCGATGATCGCCTCGACGACGTCGTCGATGGCGGCGTTCCTCCCTCCAGACGGGGCCGAGGAGATCTATCGGGACTCGTCGACCGTCACCGGTGGCGTGTTCGCGCCCAACGGGCAGGGTCGGACCGTCGAGGTCGACGGTGCGGGCGGGGTCGAGGTGTCCGGACGATGGGCGTGGGGGAGTGGTACGCAGCACTGTGCCTGGGTGCTCGGCGGTACGCGTTGTGACGACGGGACGTTCCGACTGTGTTGGTTTCCGAAGGGTGAGGTGCACTTCATCGATACATGGCACACCGGCGGGATGCGCGGGTCGGGCTCGCTCGACTACTCCGTCGAGCGCACGTTCGTCCCGCTGCGCCGCACGATCCAGCCGGGTGTGACTCGACCGGTCGTCGACAACGCGCTGTCCAGGTTCCCCAACTTCACGCTGCTCGCCGCCGGGGTCGCGGCGGTCGGCCTGGGTGTGGGACGGCGAGCACTCGACGAACTGCACGACATCGCGCAGGGGAAGCAACCGCAGTTCTCGTCCCGGACGCTCGCGCACAACTCCTTCACACAGGTCGAGTATGCGCGGGCGGAGGCCACGCTCCGCGCCGCTCGTGCGTTCCTGCTCGACGAACTCGGATCCGCGTGGGAGCGAGCCGAGGTCGGCGACGAGGTGACGGTGTCGATGCGGGTCGGGATCCGCCTCGCCGCCACGAACGCCGCCGCTGCAGGGGTCGCAGCCGCCGACGCCGCCTACACCTTGGCCGGCGGGACCGCGGTCTACGACACGAGCCTGCTCGGTCGGTGCATGCGCGACGCGCACGTCGTGACACAGCACATCCAGACGGCACCGAAACTGAACGAGAAGATCGGCAAGCTCCTGCTCGGGCTCGACGACGACGTGAGCATGTTCTGATGAGCGCGAGCCCCGAGCAGGACCGGTTCGAGACGATGCGGTTCGATCGCGACGGTCACGTGTTGACGGTCACGATCGATCGTCCCCGCTCGCCGATGAACGCTGTCGACGCAACGTTGCATCACGAGTTCGGTGAGCTGTTCGGGATGCTCAAGCGGGAGGCCGATGCGCGGGTCGTCGTCCTCACCGGCTCGGGGCGAGCGTTCTCGGCCGGAGGCGACATGGCGTGGTTCCCCGAGCTGCGAGATCCGTCGCGACTGCACGCGCTGCGACGCGAGGCGAAGCAGCTGATCTGGGACGAACTCGACGTGGAGGTTCCGATCGTCTGTGCGCTCAACGGGCCGGCGGTCGGTCTCGGCGCGTCGATCGCGCTGTTGTGCGACGTCATCGTGATGGCCGACACCGCCACGATCGTCGACCCGCACGTACAGGTCGGGCTGGTTGCCGGCGACGGTGGGGCGGCGATCTGGCCCCTCCTCGTCGGACCGCTCGCCGCCAAACGGCACCTGCTGCTCGGCCGGCCACTGACGGCCGAGGATGCATTGCGGCTGGGAGTTGCCGCCGAAGTGTGCTCCGCCGACGGCCTGGAGGCGACGGCTCGCGCCTGGGCGGACCGGATCGCCTCCCAGCCCCCGCTCGCCGTGCAGGGCACGAAGATCTCGGTCAACCAGCAGATCAAGCAGGCCCTGATCACCAGCTTCGACCTCTCGACCGCGCTCGAGATGCCCTGCTTCCTCTCCCGCGATCATGCCGAAGCCGTGGCGGCGTTCCTCGAGAAGCGGACGCCCACCTTCGAGGGCTGCTGAGCGGTCTGCAACGATCGGCTCATGGCGCTGACGGAGCACCCGGTCGAACTCGACAACACGCGCTGGGAGCGTGGCCGACTCGTCGCCGACCTCCTGGACCCCGATCTGTATCGCCGCAATCCACACGACGTGTGGACATGGATGCGGGCGAACGAGCCGGTCTACCGCGACGAGCGGAACGGGCTCTGGGGCGTCACCCGGCACGCCGACCTGATGGACGTGGAGCGACGCTCGACCGTCTTCGTGTCCGGACAGGGGTACCGGGCCGTGTGGTCACCGTCGGAGATCAACATGATCGCCCAGGACGATCCGCGGCATCGTCAACAGCGGATGCTCGTGCAGGGTGACTTCACGAAGAAATCGGTCGAGGACCGGCGCGCCGAGGTCGAGCGGTTGGTCGCCGACGTGCTCGATGCCGCACTCGCGGACGGAGCCGACGAGATGGAGGTCGTCGACGCGGTCGCCGGGCAGGTACCGGCCCGACTGACCGCACGGCTGCTCGGGTACCCGGAATCTCAGTGGGCTGACCTCAAGTCGTGGTCCGAACGCCTGATGCGTACCGACATGCGCGAGCGTGACGGCAAGGTCTTCCGCGACTTCATCGCGGCGAACATGGAGTTCGTGGGTGCCCTCGGCGAGATCGCCCGCGAGAAGGCCGCGAATCCCGGTGACGACCTGATCTCGACCTGGATCCACGGTCGGATCGACGGTGAGTCGCTGCCACCCGAAGCGATCGCACACGAAGTAGGGCTCTTCATCTCGGGCGGAGCCGAGACGACGCGAACCGCGATCGGTCACGGGCTGCTCGCGTTCGTCGACCATCCGGATCAGTGGGAGGCGATGGCCGACGAGCCCGACCTCGTCCCCGGTGCGGTCGAAGAGGTGTTGCGCTGGGTGACGCCGCTCAACAACATGTTCCGCCGGGCGGTCGCCGACGATCGCATCGGTGATCAGGAGATCGAGCGTGGCGACCGGGTCATCATGTTGTACCCATCGGCCAATCGTGACGAGGACGTCTTCGACGAACCCTTCCGCTTCGACATCCGACGCTCGCCGAACCCGCACATCGCGTTCGGATTCGGCACCCATCTGTGCATCGGCACCCATGTCGCACGGGCGACGCTCGCCGCGGTGTTCGCCGAGATGAGCCGGAGGATGACCGACCTCCATGTGATCGCCGGACCCGACGTCGAACGCAACATCTTCGCCCGCGCGATCGTGTCGTTCGGTCTCGGTTTCCGTCGACGGTGAGCGATCCTGCCGGCCGACGCGCGTGCGTCAGCCGAAGATCGCGCTCGGGTCGATCCCGCAGGCGGACGCGGCGTTCTCCAACGCGGCAACCAGATCCTCGTCGTCGCCGGGGTCCTCGGAGTTCACGATCTCGATGAGCCGAACGGCGCCCAGTTCGTCGAGGACCTCCTGTCCCAGGCATTCCTCCTGCCCCGGTCCGAGAACGCTCGGGCGGTACAACGACGCCAACCACTCACCGATCTCACTGACCGAGGGCGGCTCCACGTCGGGTGGAGCAGCCGTGGTCTCCGGCGCGACGGTCGTCTCCGGCACGACGGTCGTCTCCGGCGCCGCAGTGGTCGACGGGGCCGTCGCGGCATCGAGATCGGAGCTCAGAGCCTCGTTCTCCGCGGTCAACCGGTCGACCTCGGCGGTGAGGCGATCGACTTCGCCCCGAAGCTCCTCGCGCTCGGCTTCGTCGGCCGGATCGGTCTCGGCGAGCTGGTCGCGAGCGGTCTGGAGCTCGTTGTTCATCTCGATCCCGGCGTCGATCGCGGCGTCCCGTTCGTCCAGGGCGAGGTCGCGTTGGCTCTCGGCGTCGTCGCGTGCGCTGGCGGCGGTCAGCCACAACAGGCCGAACACCACCGCGGCGATCGACGCCACGATCGCACAAACGGCCAACGCCGTCGTCGATCGACCACCTGCCGCGCCGCTCGCCGCGGCGGTCGGTGGAGGGGGAGGGAACGCAGCTGAATCGGACACTGCGGCCAATCGTAGGTTTCGGGCGGAACCGGCCGGTGGATGGAGGCGATCAATCGTGCGAGCTGTGGCGGGAGTGACTACGGTCACGCCCCATGACCGACGATCGGATCAGCAACATCGCAGGCATCGTCCGTGTCCACGGTCGCGAGCGCGCTGAGCACCTCGCGCTCGTCCAGGACGAGCGCCGCATGTCGTGGGGCGAGCTGTTGGATCGATCCGCACGGGTGGCCCAGGCGCTGTCCGATGCCGGCGTCGGAGCCGGTGACCGTGTCGCGTTTCTCGACAAGAACGGCGTCGAGCACTTCGAGGTGTTCTTCGGGGCAGCGATGTTGAACGCGGTGTGCGTCGACGTCAACTGGCGCCTCGCCGCGCCCGAGGTCCAATTCATCGTCGACGACGCCGACGCCAAGGTGCTCGTCGTCGGACCCGACTTCGTGCCGATCCTCGACGAGATCGTCGGACAGCTCCCGAAGGTCAACAAAGTCGTCGTGATCGGTGCACATCCGGACCACGAGGACCACGCGGACTGGCTCGCTCGGTATCCGGCAGAGGATCCGGGAGCGGACTCCGGTCCCGACGACACGGCGTTCCAGCTGTACTCGTCGGGCACGACCGGGCGGCCGAAGGGGGTGATGCTCTCGAACTCGAACTTCTTCAGCCTGCTCCCCCTCGCCAAGGACATCTGGGAACTCGACGAGAACTCCGTCAATCTCATCGCCATGCCCTTGTTCCACATCGGCGGTGGCGGATGGGCGACTGCGGGCATGTACGAGGGATGCACCTCGGTCATCTTCCGGGAGCTGGACCCTGCCGCGCTCATCAGGCTGATCGAGCGGGAGCGCATCACGCATGCGTTCCTCGTCCCGGCCGTGCTCCAGTTCATGCTGATGGTGCCCGGTGTGGAGGACGCCGACTACTCGAGCCTCGAGGTGTTCGTCTACGGCGCTTCACCGATCAGCGAGGAGGTCCTCGCGAGGTGCGTCGAGATGTTCAAGCCGTGCAAGTTCTGGCAGGCGTACGGATTGACGGAGACCACGGGCGCCGTGGTCAACCTGCCACCCGAGGACCACGACCCGACCGGGCCCAACCGGCATCGGCTGCGCTCGTGTGGTGTGGCCGGACCGGGCGTCGAACTGCGCATCGTGGGCGAGGACGGCGAAAGTGAACTCCCGGCGGGCGAGGTCGGCGAGATCTGGATTCGCTCACCGCAGGTGATGACCGGCTACTGGCGGAACCCGGAGGAGACGGCCAAGGCGGTCACCTCCGAAGGCTGGTTCAAATCCGGCGACGCCGGCTATCTCGACGCGGACGGCTACCTCTACATCCACGACCGCGTCAAGGACATGATCGTCTCCGGCGGCGAGAACGTGTATCCGGCGGAGGTCGAGAACGTGCTGATGAAGCACGACGCCGTCGCCGACGTGGCCGTGATCGGGGTTCCACACGAGAAGTGGGGCGAGACCGCGAAGGCGATCGTGGTCGCCGCGCCCGGAGCCGCGCAGGACGACGACACGGCCGCGGACATCATCGCGTTCGCGAAGTCACAGTTGGCGACCTTCAAGTGCCCGACGAGCGTCGACTGGATCGACGTCCTGCCGCGCAACCCGTCGGGCAAGATCCTCAAGAAGGACCTTCGCGAGCCCTACTGGGCGGGCTTGGACCGTCGCGTCGGCTGATCGGCTCCCGAATCCGTTCGCCGGATTCGGTCGACGCGGTGTCCGGTCGTCGGCAGGGCACGTGACCAGCGCCTCCCGCTTTCGTTCACGGACGCCCGATAGCGTCGCCGCGTGACTTCTTCGGACACCCTCTGCAAGCGCGATGACCTGCGCAACCTCGCAATCGTCGCGCACGTCGATCACGGCAAGACCACGCTCGTCGACTCGATGCTGCACCAGTCCGGCGCGTTCCGTGCGAACGAGGAGGTCGCCGAACGGGTGATGGACTCGGGCGACCTCGAGCGCGAGAAGGGGATCACGATCCTCGCGAAGAACACGTCGCTCGTGTGGCGGGACAAGCGCACCGACGCCGACGTCACGCTGAACATCGTCGACACGCCGGGCCACGCCGACTTCGGCGGCGAGGTCGAGCGAGCCCTGACGATGGTCGACGGCATCGTGCTGCTGGTCGACGCTGCCGAGGGACCGCTTCCCCAGACCCGCTTCGTGCTCCGCAAGGCGCTGGCCCGGCACCTTCCGGTGATCCTGGCCGTCAACAAGATCGATCGCCCCGACGCCCGGGTCGAAGAGGTCGTCGACGAGGTGTACGAGCTGTTCCTCGATCTCGACGCCGAGGACCACCACATCGAGTTTCCGATCGTCTACTGCTCCGGTCGTGACGGCTGGGCGACCCAGGATCTCGACGAGGCGAAGGCGATCGTGGCCGGCGAGGTGACGGGCAAGGACCTCACGACGCTCGGCGAGGTGCTGCTCGATTCGATTCCGGCACCGACGTACACCGAAGGCGCACCGCTCCAGGCCTGGGTCACCAACCTCGACGCGTCGCCCTACCTGGGTCGTCTGGCATTGCTGCGGGTGATGGAGGGCACGATCAAGAAGGGCGAATCGGTCGCCTGGTGCAAGCGTGACGGCACGGTCGCACGCGCCAAGGTCGCCGAACTCTTCCTCACGGAACACCTCACCCGCGTCCCGGTCGAGTCCGCCCGCCAGGGCGATCTCGTCGCCGTCGCCGGCATCGAGGACATCTTCATCGGTGAGACCCTCGCCGATCCCGAGCACCCCGTCGCGCTGCCCGTGATCGAGGTCGACGAGCCCGCCCTGTCGATGACGATCGGCATCAACACCTCGCCGCTCGCCGGGCGCGAGGGCAAGAAGTTGACGGCCCGCCTGGTGAAGGCCCGGCTGGACCAGGAACTCGTCGGCAACGTGTCGATGAGGGTCTTCCCGACCGAGCGCCCCGACGCCTGGGAGGTGCAGGGTCGAGGCGAACTGCAATTGGCGATCCTCGTCGAGCAGATGCGCCGCGAGGGTTTCGAGCTGACCGTCGGCAAGCCGGTGGTGCTCACCAAGGAGATCGACGGCAAGGTCCACGAGCCGGTCGAGCGGGTGACGATCGACGTGCCCGAGGAGTACATGGGGGCGGTCACCCAGCTCCTCGCAGCGCGCAAGGGTCGGATGCAGAACATGGGCGGGAGCGGCTGGATCCGCCTCGACTATCTCGTGCCGGCGCGCGGTCTGATCGGCTTCCGCACCGAGTTCATGACCGAAACCCGCGGCACCGGTGTCCTCTCGCACACATCGGAGGGCTACGAGCCGTGGGCCGGCGAGATCCGCGCCCGTGCGCAGGGCGTGCTCGTCGCCGACCGCACCGGCCCGGTGACCAATTACTCGATGGTCAACCTGCAGGAGCGTTCGCAACTCATGGTCAAGGCCGGCGACGAGGTGTACTGCGGCATGATCGTCGGCGAGAACTCGCGCTCGGGTGACATGGACGTCAACATCTGCAAGGAGAAGAAGCAGACCAACGTCCGTGCGTCGTCGAGCGATCAGACGGTCAACGTCACGCCACCGAGGATCCTCTCGCTCGAAGGCGCCCTCGAGTTCATCAGCATCGACGAGTGCGTCGAGGTGACACCGCAGAGCATCCGGATCCGAAAGGTCGAGCTCGACCCGACCATCCGCATCCGCGCCGCCAAGAAGGCGGCCCACGCCGACTGACCCGTAGCGGAGTGGGTCTGACCCACCCCGCAACGAGTGTTGCGGAGTGGGTCAGACCCACCCCGCTACGGTCCGGTGACGAGCGCGCTGTCGGGTTCGAGCAGGCTGCTGGCCACGTTGTCCTGGTGGTGGAGCGACACGGCGTCCCACGCGAGAAGTCCGATCCGGCAGCGGTCCCAGTGGTTGCCGTACACTTCGCAGTTGCTCGCACCGTCCTCCACCACGCAGCCGCTGTCCCCGTCGGTCACCGCGTTTCCGTCGACGACGGCCTCGGTGCCACCGTCGATGTCGACGGCCCGCATCGTGGAACCGATCCGGTTCCCGTGGACGTGGCTGCCCTCGCTGTGGTCGACGTGCACTCCCCACCAGCGACCCGAGATGTTGTTGCCGCGCACGGTCGATCCGGTGGTCTCACTCAGCCGAATCGCGCACAGATGTCCGCTGAACTGACTCGACTCGATGTTCTGCCCGCCTCCACGGCGCAACTCGACGCCGACGTCCCAGCGATTGCCGGTGAACTGGCAGCGTGACACGTGGAGCCGGTCGGCGTTGTCGGCCACCACGCCCTGACCGGTCACCGCTCGCAGCAGCACATCGTCTCCGCCCACGGACACCGAACCGGCGACCGTGCAACCGAGCATCGTGACGAAGTCGTCCGGGATCTCGACGATCGGCCGGGCGAAGAGATCGGAGCGAGCACTTCGAGCGGCGACGCGCACGTGTTCGAGGCGGGCGTTGCGTCCGATCGTGAGCACCGGCTCCTCGAGGACGGTCGACGTCGGTTGGTCCGTCTCGAGCGAGATCGTGGTGCGACCGGGTCCGAGCCCGCGGAGGACCACACCGGCGGGTATCGCAGCGGGCCCCCGGTACTGCCCCTCGCCGAGCTGCACGATGTCACCCGGACGGGCCTCCGCGAGCAGCGGTGCGAGATCGATGGGCGCCGGAGCGGTGGGCGCGAACAGTTCGGTGGGGCGCTCGGGCTCCTCGAAGGTGATGCGATACACGGCGATGCCGATGCGGTCGTCGTCGAAGTCGCCGGCCGGCGGTCGGCTCGACACGGACAGGCCGTCGGCGTCCTGGTGCCAGGACAAGGTGTGACCCGCGTGGTCTCCGACCAGGTCGACGGCGGTCACGCGGATCTCGGCGGCCGGCAACGCGTCGAACGAACCCGCTCCGTCGACGTCGATCGCGAGGAGATCGTGGCCGGATCGCAGGTAGCGCACCCGGTCGTCTCCCCACGCCGTCCACGGTGATGCCGTCGCGAGCAGCTCGTCGAACCGACGGATCCAGGAGCCGGCGTCGCGTAACGGGGCGGCCTGCACCTCGGGGATGGTGCCGTCGGCGTCGGGTCCCACGTTGAGCAACAGATGACCGCCCTTGGCGATCACTTCGGTGAAGAGCGCGACGATCTCGAAGCCGGTCAGATGGTGCTCGGGCCGCTCGGCACGGTTGTAGCCGAAGCTGTGGGCGATGCCGCGGGTGAGCTGCCATGGACCGTCCACGATGTCGTCGGGTGCGTCGTATTCGAAGGTACGCACGATCTCCGGTGACCCGGCGGGAACGTCGTCAGGCGAGGCCCACCAGCGGTCGTTGACGACCAGCTCCGGATCGAGTTCACGCACGCGGCTGAGCAACTCCGGGGTCCTCCAGTGGCCGCCGTCGTGTGCCCAGTGGCCGTCGCCCCAGAGCATCACCGGCCCGTACCGATCGACCAGGTCGACCACCTGCGGATGCAGCACCTCGTCGACGTACGACGCGTCGGGATAGCGCTCGTCGCCCCAGTCGAGCAGCGAGTAGGAGGTGCCGAGCAGGATGTCGTGGCGCTCGCACGCAGCCGCGAATTCGGCCAGCACGTTGCGTCGGGGGCCGTGTTCGGTGAGTCGCCGCTCGGTTCCCGGCGCGTCCCACCACGTCCAGCCGTCGTGGTGCTTGGTGACGAGTACGGAGTACCCGGCACCGGCGTCCGACGCCAGTTCGGCCCACGCCTCGGCGTCGAATCGCTCGAACGCGAGCAGCGGCACGAAGTCGTCGTAGTGCTCGACATGACCCCATCGGTCGCGATGGTGTGCGAGCACCTCGACCAGCGGTCGAGGGTGGAGCAACACGTCGTCGACGTCGTCACCGAGGTGGCTGCGATACCACTCGGCGTACTCGCCGATCGGCGCCCACGCCGGCACGCTCGCGACCGTTGCGTGGACGAAGAGCCCAAGTCGTCGCTCGCTCCACCACGTCGGCATCGTCATCGGACAGGAAGTCTCGCGCGTCGGCTCCGCCGACGCGTGATGGACGCGACCGTGTCGCGCGGGCGTGCGCCCGAACGGCCGAGCAGAGGCCGGCGGTCCCGGCGGCGACGACCATCCCGTTCGCGGTTCGATCGTCCACGAGGACCGAGTCGAGAACCACCGGTGGCGCCGACCCCGGACGGGATCCCTCTGATGACGGTCCTCTGTCGATCGACGCCTAACGTCGTGCGCCATGAAGCTTTCGATGATGATCAACTACTCCGGCGACTTCCACGCCGACGTCGCCAAGGTCCAGGACCTGGAGAAGGCCGGCCTCGACGTGGTGTGGGTGCCCGAGGCCTACAGCTTCGACGCGGTGTCGCAGATGGGATACCTGGCGGCGAAGACCGACACCATCGAGATCGGATCGGCGATCATGAACGTCTTCTCCCGGACGGCCACCTGCATGGCGCAGACCGCTGCCGGTCTCGACTTCGTGTCGGGTGGCCGGTTCATCCTCGGGCTCGGCGCCTCGGGACCACAGGTGATCGAAGGGTTCCACGGAGTTCCGTACGAGAAGCCGATGCCGCGGATCCGGGACTACATCAACGTGTGCCGCATGACGCTCAAGCGCGAGAAGATCGTCTACGACGGCCCCACCGTCAAGGTGCCGCTTCCCCCCGGTCAGGGCACGGGCCTGGGCAAGCCACTGAAGATCATCAACCATCCCGTTCGGGACAGCATCCCGATCTTCTGGGCGAGCCTGATGGGGCTGTCAGTGAAGGCGACGGCGCAGCACGCCGACGGATGGTTGCCGATCTTCTTCGACCCCGAGAAGTACCACAACGTGTGGGGCGACGAGATCAAGGCCGGCACCGCCGAGCGCGACCCCGACCTCGGCCCGCTGCAGATCTCCGCCGGAGGCATGGTGGCGATCGGCGAAGATCTCGTCGGCGACAAGGCGAACGCGATCCTCGACTTCGCCCGCCCGAGCACCGCGTTGTACGTGGGAGGCATGGGTGCCCGAGACAAGAACTTCTACAACACGATCATGCAGAAGTACGGCTACGTCGACGAGGCGATCGCGATCCAGGACAACTACCTGGCAGGGGAGAAGGACAAGGCGGCCTCGCTCGTGCCGGCCGAGATGCTCGCGAGCACGAACCTCGTCGGCCCGAAGAGCTTCGTGAAGGAACGTCTCGCGGCGTACAGCGAGGCCGGGGTCACCCACCTCAGCGTCAATGCCGTCGGCAAGGACCCCGTGTCGACCATCGAAGAACTCAAGACACTGCTGCCCTGACGGTCCGGCGGGCTCGTCGCAGCGGTCAGACCATGCCGCGCAACCACCACAGGCTGAGCGACCAGGCGGCCGTCAACAGCAGGAACGCGCCCAGCGCCCACCGCCACGTGAGCTCCTTGGTGATCTCGATCTCTTCTCCGAGCGTCTCGCCGAGGCTGTCGCGTACCTCGTCGTAGGCATCGGCGAGTTCGTCGCCCGACTGTGCCTCGTAGGCCTGTCCGCCGGTCATCTCGGCGACGACCGCGAGTTCCTCGGGGGCGACCGGCACCGGGAAGAGCTCGCCACTGACCGGGTCGGTGATGAACCCGTCGGCAGTGCCGAACGCGATCGTGAACACGGGCACTCCGGCCTCGGCCGCGACCTCCGCTCCTGCCAAGGTGGGCCGTCCGACCGTCGTCTCGCCGTCGGTGAGGAGCACGATCGCACCGGGTGCCAGATCGCCGTCGCGGCCGCTCTGCTGGGCCTCCCGGTCGGCCGCGTCGGTGAGCAGATCGGTCGCAACGGCGATGGCGTCGCCGATCGCGGTCGACTCGTCGAGGTCGAGGCCATCGAGGCGACGGTTGACCCGGTCGCGATCGAGGGTCGGTTCGACCTCGACCCGGACGACGCCGGCGAACGACACGAGGCCCACCTCGACGTCGTCGTCGACCTCGTCGATGAAGTTGCGGGCCGCTTCCTTCGCCGACTCGAGTCGGTTCGGCGCGACGTCGGTTGCCTCCATCGAGAGCGACACGTCGAACAGCACGAGGATGCGGCCCTCGCTCCTGGTCCGCTCCGAGGTCCGTTCGACCGGTCGGGCGATCGCCACCACCGCGGCCGCGAGTCCGAGCAACTGGAGTACAGCGATCACGTGTCGTCGCCAGCGCGGTCGCTTGGGTACGACGCGGTCGAGCAGGTCGACCTGGGTGAACCGGACCTGGGCTGCCCTGCGCCAGGCGAGCGAGGCGATGTAGCCGATGCCGAGCGCCGCGACGACCAGCAACAGCCACAGCCGGCCCGGTTCGAGGAATTCGGGGATCATTTCGGCATCACTGCGCCGTGAACCGCCTGGACGCGTTTGCGTTGGACGTGCCTGATGATGGAGGCGAGCCAGTCGTCGGCGGTCGAGAGTTCGACGATCTCCGCGTGTGCTCGCCGCAGCCCGGCGAGGCGGCGCGTCCGCTCCTCACGGGCTGCCTCGGCGAACCGGCGTTGCACCTTCGACGTGACACGGATCTCGCGCGACCGTCCGGTCGCCGGATCCACCAGCTCGACGAGACCGATCGGTGGAACGTCCAGTTCGCGCGGGTCGGAGACGACGAGTGCCAGCAGTTCGTGTCGCATACCGGTTCGGCCGAACGGCTCGATCCAGCGCCCACCGGCGAAGTCGGAGATCACGGCGACGAACCCGCGACGATGAGCGATCGCCCCGACGCGGTCGAGTGCTCCTGCGAGGTCCGCCGCACCGGCCCCTTCGCACGGTGGCGCCGAGGCCAGCGATGCGAGGATCGCACGCACCTGGTTCTGCCCGGCCCGCGGCGGCATCACATGGATGTCCGGTCCGGCGACGAGGACGGCCCCCAGGCGATTCTGCGAGCGAGCGGTCAGGAAGCCCACCGTCGCTGCGGCGGCCATCGCCGTCTGTGCCTTGTCGTTCGCCTGCGTGCCGAAGTCCATCGTTGCCGACACGTCGACGACGAGCCATGCGGACAGGTCATGGTCGGCGATCTGTTCGCGGACATACGTCTCGTTCGTGCGTGCCGTGACGTTCCAATCGATGCGGCGGACGTCGTCACCCGGTTGGTACTGACGGGATTCGCCGGGTTCCGATCCGTGTCCCGGCGTGAGGCCCTGGTGGTTTCCGTGCAGCACCCCGTCGAGGCGGCGCGTGATCAACAGTTCGAGTGTGCGGAGGCGTTCCGCGACGGCATCGGGTGTGGGTCCTTGGACCCAACCGCGGGCGGCGGGACGCGGCGCGGCGGCGGGGATCGAGGTCGGTGGACCGGTCGGGACGGGAACAGCCAATCTCAGCTCCGGGAGAAGGCGTCGTTCGGCTTCGGCGACACCCAGTGGGCGGGGACGGCGGCGAGCATGCGGTTGATGACGTCGTCGGTCGTGATGTCCTGGGCGAGCGCATCGTAGGTGAGGAGCAGTCGGTGACGGAGCACCTCGGGGGCGAGGTCGAACACGTCCTGTGGTGTCGCATAGGTCCGCCCGCGCAGCATCGCCAACGCGCGGGCTCCGCGGACGAGGTTGATCGTGGCCCTCGGGCTCGCACCGAGCCCGATGATGTCCTGCAGATCACCGAGGTTGAACCGACCTGGGTCGCGTGTGCACTGGATCAGGTCGACGGCGTACTGCGCCACCGAGCGGTCGACGAACACGTCGTCCGCTCGTCGTTGGAGTCGCACGAGTTGCTCGAGGGAGATCACCTGATCGGGCATCGGCGCTGCGGTGGTGACGCTCATCCGGTCGAGGATGGTCAACTCCTCGTCGGCGGTCGGATGATCGAGGACGATCTTCATCATGAACCGGTCGCGTTGGGCGTCGGGCAGGTTGTACACACCTTCGGACTCGATGGGGTTCTGAGTGGCGACGACGAAGAACGGGGTCGGCACCGGATGCGTCACGCCGCCGATCGTGACCTGTTGCTCCGCCATCACCTCGAGCAGCGCCGATTGAACCTTCGCAGGTGCCCGGTTGATCTCGTCGGTGAGCAGGAAGTTGACGAAGACCGGTCCGAACTCGACGTCGAAGGTCTCGCTGCTTCCGCGGTAGATCCGGGTGCCGACGATGTCGGAGGGGAGGAGGTCGGGTGTGAACTGGATCCGTGCGAAGGTGCCGCCGACGACGTTGGCGAGGGTCTCCGCGGCCAACGTCTTGGCGAGGCCCGGAACCGACTCGAGCAGGCAGTGGCCGCGACACAACACGCCGACCAGCAGCCGTTCGAGGAGGCGTGTCTGGCCGACGATCACCTTGCGGAGTTCGAAGAAGATCTGCTCGAAGGTCTCCGCCGTGCGTTGGTCGTCCATGGGTGCGGCGTGGGTTTCGTCCGTCATCGACGTCGAAACTACTGGCGGGCGACGCCGATCCTCGGTCGACCCGCCGGGGAGGGTTCCCCGGCGTATCGTGGTGCGATGAGCGAGCAAGCGGGCGACCCCGCCGACGCGATCGAGCTGCCCTTCGACGAGAACGAGTGGCAGCGAATCGAGGAGGAGGAGGTGCTCGCCGAGCGCCGACTCGCGGCGATCGCCGCCGGTCGCCGCAAGGGTGGCATCGCCGGCGCTGCGATGGCCGGCGCGATGTTCGCGATCCAGGAGATCTACGAGGGTCCGAAACAGGACGAAATGGTCGCCGTGTCGGAGAGCCCCGACGAGCCCGGCGACATCGACAAGGACGGAATCGTCATGACGATCGGCGAGGTCGACGTCGAGTCCAACCCGCCCCGCAACACGTAGCGGGCCGCCTCACCGGTACGCGCCGGGCTGTTTGAGGAAGTGGCGGTGCCAGCGCGAGGGGGTGAGGGCGACGGCGCGGGGCTCGTCTTCGAACATCCACCGGGCGAAGTTCCGCCGACCCCAACCACCACTCGCTTCGACCACGCGGATCGCGCCGCGTGCGCCCCAGTCCGTCGCGAGCACCTTGCCGAGCGCGAGTGACATGCGATGGTCGGCGACGAGATGGTGGCGCACCTCGCTCTCGTACCGCGCATCGGCGTCGGCGGGCCGCGTCGCCCCCGCAGCGATGATCGCCTCCGCGGCGAGGCGCCCCGTGAGGAGTGCCTGCCCGATGCCCTCGCCGGTCATCACGTCAGTGGCGGCCGCAGCGTCGCCGACGAACAACACCCGCCCTGCCGTCAACGGGAGTTGGTCGACGCGGGCCGGAATCGGCCACGCCGCATGCCGATCGTCCATGGTGAACCCGGCACCGAGGGCCTCGACGATGTGCGGGCGTTGCAGCAGATCCGGCCAGATCGCCTTGATCTCCCTGCCCGAACGTGTTCCGTCGCGCAGCACCCCGAAGCCGATGTTGGCGCGGTTGCCCGGGAGCGGAAACGACCACGCGTATCCCGGGACGAGGTCGGGCTCGAACCACACGTGGAGCTCGCTCGCCGCGGACCCGGTGACGTTCGACGCGTACTGCCGGAACCCGTGCCACTCGCCCAGGTAGCCGGGATCGTTCACGCCGGTCGCCTTGCGGACGGGGCTCCACATCCCGTCGGCGGCGATGACGTATCGGGTGTCGATCGTGAGCCCGTCGGCCTCGACCCGTACGACATCCTCGCGGTTCGTGTCGAGCGAACGGAAGCCGTGCCCGTCACGAACGTCGGCGCCACCGTCGCGGGCGTTGCGCAGGAGTGCGTCGTCGAGCTGCAGGCGCGGCGCGACGGCGGCGTAGCGACCCTCGCTCGGGAGCGGCACCGTGATCTGGCGGCCCGACGGCGAGCGGAGCACGGCGCCGTCGACGTCGAACCAGTCCTCGACGTCGCCCGGATCGAATCCCAGCGCTTCGAGCTCGCGGAGCGCGAGCGTCGTCAGCCCGTCGCCGCAGCACTTGTCGCGTGGAAACGTCGCCTTGTCGAGCACCACGACCGATCTCCCGGAGCGACCCAGCTCGATCGCTGCGGCACTACCGGCCGGGCCGCCACCGACGATCAGAACGTCGGCCGACAGATACTCGTGTGTCATCGCGGAGCAGGCTAGGACCGTGTCGGGCGTGCTGCCTCACGGCGCTCGCAACCGCAGCCGGTCAGCACGCTGCAGCCCATCGGTCTCCCATGTGGCGGCAAGTGAGTTGTGAACCCGACGGCGCCATGCGGGGAGCAGGGCGACTGCGGCGTGGCCGGGGCAGGCCGTGAACGTGACGTCGCGGTGGGCCGACACCACCGGGGTCGTGATCGTCTGTCCCGCCGGGAACCTGTTCGAGCCGCGGGAGACGAACGTCGTCGACGCGTCGGCGTAGGTGTTGAGCGAGAAGCGCCCCGCCAACCAGGCGAGCGTTCGCACCAGGCCGACCTGCGCGGCGGCGGTCGGCGCGACGTCGACGTGGTTGCCGAGCAGGCACACGAGCTGCGCGTAGCCCTGGTTGCCACCGGTCGCGTCAGCGGTCACCGGGCCCTCGAGCGAGCCGGCCCGACCCTCCCAGACCGAACCGTCCGGCGCGACGAAGAAGTTGTAGGCCACGTCGGGCCAACCCTTGGCCGGGCTCGTGTGGAAGGCGTAGATGTCGCGGATCAGTGACCGCGGGTCGGGCACGTTGTTGCTCGTCGCACTGTGGTGGACGAGCAGGAATCGGACGTCCTCGCGAGGCATCGGGCGCTTCGGCGGCAGGTCCGCGCCCCAGTCGGCACGCGGGTGGATCGCCAATCCGTCGAAGACGTCGACGAGCGAAGATCGCCCACGATCGAGAGGGAGGTTCGGGGCGGCCGAAACGAGGCGGTCGTTCAGGTGGTCGCCGCAGCACCACGCCATGACCGCTGCGCCGAGACCTGTGATCGCCTGGCGTCGAGTCGACTTCGCAGCGGTCACGCCCGGCAGCCTACGTTTCGGGCATGAGTGGATTGTGTGAAGGACGGGTGGTCATCGTCACCGGCGCGGGCCGCGGCATCGGACGCGAGCACGCCCTGAGCCTCGCCCGGCAGGGGGCCAAGGTCGTCGTGAACGATCTCGGCGGTGCGGTCGACGGAACGGGCGGCGATCTGTCTCCGGCCGACGAGGTCGTGGCCGAGATCGTTGCGATGGGTGGTGAGGCGGTGTCCAACGGCGAGAGCGTGTCGAGTTGGGACGGCGCCAAGCGGATGATCGACCAGGCGATCGAGACCTTCGGCGATCTGCACGGCGTCGTGAACAACGCCGGCATCCTCCGCGATCGCATGCTGGCGAACATGAGCGAGCAGGAGTGGGACGCCGTCATCGACGTCCATCTCAAGGGCACCTTCGCGCCGTCTCGTCACGCCGCCGCCTACTGGCGTGAGCAGTCGAAGGCGGGCAAGCACGTTTCCGGACGCATCGTGAACACCTCGTCCGTGTCGGGGATCTACGGCAACCCGGGCCAGACCAACTATGGAGCGGCGAAGGCCGGCATCGCGTCGTTCACGAACATCGCAGCGCTCGAACTCGCTCGCTACGGCGTGACGGTCAACGCGGTGGCACCGGTCGCGCTGACCCGCATGACCGAGGGCCTGGGTCCGGCGCCCGAGACCGACGAACAGCGCGAGGCGCGGAGCCCGAAGTGGATCGCGCCGATCGTCACCTGGCTGTGTTCGGACGAGGCCTCGGGAGTGACCGGACGCGTCTTCGAGGCGTCGGGCGACTTCCTCGCGGTTGCAGAGCCGTGGGTGCGCGGCCCGTCGATCGACCCGATCGAGGACCCGACGCTGCTGGGTGCCGCCGTCGAAGGCCTGCTCGCCGAGGCCCGCGGCAACACGGGCATGAACGGCGTCACCGGAGGCCCTCCACAGAACCTCGTCGCAGGTCTCGCCTGAACCGCTGGCCCCTCGCCGGTGGACGGTGCCTGGCACCGGCGAACATGTGGTGATCGGTGCCTGGCACCGGCGAACATGTGGTGATCGGTGCCTGGCACCGGCGAACATGCTCTCAGGGGGTGGAGAGTGCGGCGAGTGCTGCCGCAGTGACCTGGTCGAAGCGCTCGATCAACAGTGCGAGCCAGGCCGGGTCGTCGTCGGCGAACGCGGCGCGCACCTGCACCCGGATGGCCTCCGCTTCCCCGCCGGCCGGATCGCCGTGAGCATGGAGCCAGGCGTCCGCACGCAGGGACTGGAGGACGGTGATGGTGTCGACGGTGCCGAATTCGAGCGCGGCCGACGTGACCTCCACGCCGGGCAACCAGGCCTCGACCGCCGCGAGCCAGTCGCCCTCGAGCGATGCCGACACGCTCTCGCCGTCACGCATCGAGCGGACGTCCCCCCACCACGCCGTGCCGCGTTCGTACCCCGGGTCGCCGCTCGCCTCGTGGGAGATCAGTTCACCTTGGCCCCACGGGCCGAGCCCGGTGTGCACGTCGATGATGCCGAGCCGACTCGCGCTCCCCACGATCTCGGGGAGGTGGCTCGCCAGCCAGCGGTGCGACCAGACGGGACCCGATCCGCCGTGGAAGATGCCGGTCGGGTGGTCGTACTGCCCGCCGCTCACGATCTCCTGGAAGCGGTCGAGGCCGACGTCGCCGGCCGCTTCGAGAAGTGCTGCCGTCGTCGACTCCTGGGTCGCCGCGTCCCAGTCCGTCGGGACGAGCAGGTCGGCGATGTCGGCGTACGCGTCGTTGCGCGGTGGCGACGACCAGTCGACGAAGTTGCGGTTGAGGTCGACGTTGTCCTCGTTCACACGACGCACCCACGAGAAACCGACCGGGTTGAGCGCGTGCACGACCGTGACCCGCACTCCATCCGGTCGGGCGTCGGCCGATCGGTCGAGCCACCATCGCTGGAGTGCCGAGCCGGCATATCCCTCGACGCCGTGGGTCCCGGAGACGATCACGAGCACCGAGTCGGCATCGTCCGGCCCCATCGTGAGCACGTCGATCGCGAGTTCCTCGCCGAGACGTCCGGGCGACGGATGCACGAACGCGGTGGCGTCCGCGCCTGCACGGACGCCGGCCGCCAGGATGGCGGAGCGCGCTTCGCCGTAGGTCGCCGCGAGTCGGGGAGCGGCGGAGGTCGTCGACGTGGTCATCGCCAGATGTTCCCAGATCGTCGAGGTGACGGCACGACCGCGGCCCGGTCCGTCGCCGTCCACCCCCGCGGCGTACCGTTCCGAGATGGCCTTGAATCCGGATGCTGTCGGTTCCACCTCCGAGCCCGTCGACGTCTCGTGGGACAGTCGGGACGCGTTGCTGTACGCCGTCGGGATCGGCGCCGGCCACGAGGAACTCGCGTTCACGACCGAGAACACCAAGGGGGTCGATCAACTGGTGTTCCCGACGTTTCCCGTCGTGATCGGCTGGGGTGCCGGTTCGGCGATGGGGAAGGTCGGCAGTTTCGACCCGACGCAGCTCGTCCACGGCAAGCAGGCGGTCACCCTTCACCGGCCGATCCCCGTCGAGGGGTCGGTCACCCTGCGGGGGGAGATCACCGGGATGTTCGACAAGGGCAAGGCGGCTGTCATCGACTCGGCGACCACCGCGACGCTCGACGGCGCTCCGCTCTACACGACGACGTCGTCGGTCTTCATCCGCGGTGCGGGCGGCTGGGGCGGGGAGCGTGGCACGTCCGGCCCGCAGAACGTCCCGCCCGACCGGTCACCCGATCACGAGGTCACCTACGTCACGTCGCGGGACCAGGCGTTCGTCTACCGCCTCTCCGGCGACCGCAACCCGCTGCACACCGACCCGGGCTTCGCTGCGATGGGGGGGTTCGACACGCCGATCCTGCACGGCCTCTGCACCTACGGATTCACCGGCCGGGCGCTGCTCCACTCGCTGTGCGCCGGCGACCCGTCGCGGTTCCATCACATCGAGGGTCGCTTCGCCTCGCCGGTCTTCCCCGGCGAGGCGCTCACGATCCGGATGTGGAGCGTCGGCGACGACGAAACGGTCTTCACCACGAGTGCCGGCACGGCCGCCACCGAACGTCTGGTCATCGACCAGGGGCTGCTCCGCCACTCCTGACCGAGGCCCACCTCCGGCAACGGCCGGCACGTCAGCACCGCGTCGGGCTCGACGGTGTCAGGACGTGCAGACGCCGACGAGGTGATCGACGACCTCGTCGAGCGCGACGTCGACACGATCTCCCGTGCGGCGATCCTTCACCTCGACGGTCGGCTCGTCCGCCTCGATGCCGCGCCCTGCGACCGCGATCGTCGGCACCCCGATCAGCTCGGCGTCCTTGAAGCGGACGCCCGGCGACACCTTGACGCGATCGTCGAACAGCACGCGCAGCCCACGCGCCTCGAGATCGGCGGCGAGTCGCTCGGCGGCATCGCGCTGCGGACCACCCTCCTTGCCCGCCATCACCACGTGCACGTCGGCCGGTGCGATCTCGCGTGGCCAGCACAGGCCGATCTCGTCGCACGTCGCCTCGGCGATCGCGGCGACACATCGTGAGACCCCCACGCCGTAGGAGCCCATCGTCGGCGTGATCGGCTTGCCGTCCTCGCCCTGCACCCACAGGTCGAGGGCTTCGGCGTACTTGCGCCCGAGCTGGAAGATGTGCCCGATCTCGATGCCGCGGGCGATCTCCACCTCGGCGCCGCACGACGGGCAGGTGTCGCCCTCGAGGATCTCGGCGGCCTCGATCACCCCGTCGGGCGTGAAGTCCCGGCCGGCGGTGAGGTTGATCACGTGGTGGCCGCGCGAGTCGGCGCCCGTGATCCAGGCCGTCCCCGTGACGATCCGCGGATCGACGAGGTACCGGATGCCCGACGCGTTGGTCGAGCCGAGCGCACCGGGTCCGATGTAGCCCTTGGCGAGGCTCGGGTGCTTGTCGAAGTCCTCCTCGGCGAACGGTTCGGCCTCGGCGGGTGCGACGACGGCCTCGAGCCGCTTCATGTCCACCTCACGGTCGCCGGGGATCCCGATCGCGAGCGGCTCGACGGTGCCGTCGGGATGCCTGAGGTTGACGACGAGGTTCTTGAGCGTGTCCGCCGCCGTCCAGTCACGGTCGGGGTGACGGAGGGCGTCGTGAGCGTTGACGAAGTCGACGAGCGTGTCGATCGTCGGCGTGTCCGGAGTGTCGTGGACCACGGCGGCCGGGAGCCCGTCGAGCGGGATCGCGTCGGGCGCCGGCGTGGTGACCGCCTCGACATTGGCGGCGTAGTCGCACGACGTGCAGCGGATGTAGGTGTCCTCCCCGACCTCCATCGGTGCGAGGAACTCCTCGGACTTCGATCCGCCCATCGCCCCGGACATCGCGGACACGATCACGTAGGGCAGCCCCATCCGCTCGAACAGCGCGATGTACGACGCGCGGTGCTCGGCGTAGGACGCGTCGAGGCCCTCGTCGGTGAGGTCGAAGCTGTAGGAGTCCTTCATCACGAATTCGCGAGTGCGCAGCAGCCCCGCACGCGGGCGCGCCTCGTCCCGGTACTTCGTCTGGATCTGGTAGAGGCTCACCGGGAGGTCCTTGTACGACCCGGCGATGTCCTTCACGAGCAACGTGAACATCTCCTCGTGGGTGGGAGCGAGGAGGAAGTCGGCGCCCTTGCGATCCTGCAGGCGGAACAGGTTGTCGCCGTACTCGGTCCAGCGCCCCGTCGCCTCGTAGGGTTCGCGGGGGAGCAGCGCCGGGAAGTGGACCTCCTGGAAGCCCGCCCGGTTCATCTCGTCACGGACCATGTTCTCGACGTTGCGGAACACCTCCCACCCGAGCGGGAGCCACGAGAACCCGCCGGGGGCGGCGCGCCGGATGTAGCCCGCCCGGACCAGCAGTCGATGACTGGCCACCTCGGCATCGGCGGGGTCGTCGCGCAGTGTCTTCAGGAACATTTTCGACATCCGGAGCACGCCGAGAACCTATCCGTGCGAGCCGCGGACACCGCGGTCGCTCTCCTCGCCCGAACGGGGTGTGCCGCCGCCGGCCGGACTCCCGAAGCTCGGATCTGGCTGCTATCATTCAACTCCGCAAATTGGTTTCGTGACCAAGGCGTGGGGCATCTGCCTCACGCCTTGTTTGTTGAATGAGCTCCGAACGGGGCCGAACGGATCGAGGAATCGAGAATGGAGGTGGATCGAAATGGCAACTGAACTCGAACGAGTACGTGAACTGGTCGAGCCGATCACCGCCGACCTGGACCTCGACCTGTACGACATCGAGCGGCGGAGCAACGTCGTCCGGATCACGATCGACACGCCCCCGGCGTCCGAGGGCGGCATCAGCCTCGATGCGCTGTCCCTGGCCACTCGGTTGATCAGCCGTGAACTCGACCACGAGGACCCGATCTCGGGCGCCTACACGCTCGAGATCACGAGTCCGGGGCTCGAACGACCGTTGCGGACGCCGGCCCATTTCCGGCGCGAGATCGGCAAGGACATCACGGTCCGCCTCGCCGGGCACGCGGTCGCGGACGGCGAGCCACGGCGTGTCGACGGCAAGCTCGTCGCCGCCGACGAGACCACCGCGACGGTCTTGACCGAATCCGGTGACGAGCGCACGATCGACATCGACGCCGTGGACAAGGCCCGGACGGTCTTCGAGTGGGGTCCGAAGCCGAAGCCGGGCAAGGGTCCCGGCAACACCAAGCACAAGAAGACCGCCCAGCCCACCGATCGGTCGCCCCAGCCGAAGACGACGAACAAGGAGAAGCAGAAGTCGTGACGAACCTCGACATGAGCGAAGCCATTTCGATGCTGGCCCAGGAGAAGGGTCTCTCGGAGGACGCACTGCTCCACGTCCTCGTGGATGCTCTCGCATCCGCGTACAAGCGTCGCCCCGACGCCGCCGACGAGGTCGTCGTCGAGGTGAACCCCGAGACCATGGAGTTCTCCTTCATCGCCTACGACGTCGACGAGGACGGGAACTGGATCAACGAGCGCGACGACACGCCGCGCAAGGAGGAGATGGGTCGCATCGCCGCTCAGACCTTCCGCCAGGTGATGAGCCAGCGGATCCGAGAGGTCGAGTCGGACCGCAAGTTCGAGGAGTACGCGAACCGCGAAGGCGACATCGTGACGGGCATCATCCAGCGCACCGATGCCCGCTACACGTTGCTCGACCTGGGCCGCGCCGAGGCGCTGCTGCCGCAGGCCGAGCAGGTTCCCTTCGAACGCCCCGCCCAGGGCGAGCGTCAGAAGGCGTACATCGTCGAGGTCCGTCGGACGCCGAAAGGCCCGCAGATCGTCGTGTCGAGGACCCATCCCGGTCTGATCAAGCGGCTCTTCGAACTCGAGGTGCCCGAAATCGCCGAGGGAATCGTCGAGATCAAGGCGTGCGCGCGCGAACCCGGTCACCGCACCAAGATCGCCGTCTGGTCGAACGACCACAACGTCGATCCGGTCGGTGCGTGCGTCGGCGCCCGCGGCGGCCGCGTCCGGATGGTCGTCAACGAGATGCGCGGCGAGAAGATCGACATCGTCCCGTTCTCCGAGGACCTGCCCGACTTCGTCGCCAAGGCGTTGTCGCCGGCCAAGGTCACCCAGGTGATCATCTCGGACGACGGAACACAGGCCGACGTGATCGTGCCCGACCATCAGCTCAGCCTGGCGATCGGCCGTGAAGGCCAGAACGCCCGCCTCGCCGCCCGCCTCACCGGCGTGCGTGTCGACATCCGTTCCGAGACCCAGCTCGCCGAGGGCATCCCGGCCGGCGGTCGCGACGAGGAGAGCGTCGACTACGCCGACGGACAATGGGTCGCCAACACCGAAACGGGCGAGATGGAGTGGCACGCGAGCGACGGAACCGTCATCAGTGAATCCGCTTGGCAGGACCAGCAGGCCGCCGAGGCGGCGGCACAGCGTCAGGCCAACCGCGATGCCGAGGACGCAGCGATCGCTGCCGAAGCCGCCGGCGAGACCGTGGAGACCGCAGCCGGCGATGCCGTGGAGGCCGACGTCGCCGACAGCGGCGAGGCGCCCGCGGAATCGGCAGCCGATGCCGCACCGACGAACGAGGAAGACGGTTCGAGCGATTGATCATCACGCGCCCGTCCGCAGCTGCATCGGTTGTCGTCGTCGGCGTCCGCAACCCGAACTCGTTCGGATCACGCGGGCGTCGACAGGCGGCGCATTGCCGAGCCTGGTGGTGGACGGTCCGAGCAGCGGACGTGGCGCGTGGCTGTGCCGCGGTGCCGTCGGCGGCGATCTCGTCGCCGACGCAGAGTGCCTCGAGCGAGCGCTCGCGCAGCGACAGTTCGGTCGCGCATGGCGCACCACACTCGATCGCCACGACGTCGAAGCCCTCCGTGACGCGCTTCGACATGAGGAACAACCACCGGCTGATCCGACACAGCGGTGAGGGAATGACGACAGGGAAAGGTTGAATCGAAACGTGCCTGCGAAGAAGATCCGCGTCCATGAGCTCGCCAAGGAGCTCGGGATGACCAACAAAGAGGTGCTCGACCTCGCCGAAGTGGCGGGTGTCGCCGCCAAGGCGCCCTCGTCGTCCCTGCAAGAGGCATACGCCGACATGCTCCGGCGGCGCGCCGAACGCGAAGGGCTGATCCGCGACGAGCAGCCCGCCGAGCCGAAGCCCGTCAAGAAGGCGGCCAAGAAGAAGGCGCCGGCCAAGAAGAAGGCCGCCGCGAAGAAGACCACCGCGAAGCAAACGGCTTCGACCCCGATGGCCGACGACGCGGTCGTCCACGAGCCCGATGCGCCGGTGACCGCTGAGCCGGCGCCGACCGAGACCGAGACGCCGGAGCCGGTTCCGGCGCCGGTCGCCGAGGCACCGGCTCCCACGCCGGTGGCCCCCGCGCCGCCACCCCCTGCGGGCAAGGCTCCGCTGGGCACCTCACCGACGGTCCCGACCGTGCGCCAGCCGACGACCGCGGACGCGGTGGTCGCCGCCGCCGAGGGCCGGGCGATCCCCAAGGTCGCCACCGAACGCAGGCCGGCGGAGCCGGCCCCCGCTCCGCCGCCGCCGCCACCCGAGCCGCGCCGCGTGATCTCGAGTGCGCGCCCGAGCGCCGATGGCACCCCGCCCCCCGACGCGCATCCCCCGATTCCTGCCGACGCCGCGGCGCCGGCGGCCCGTGGGCCGCTGAGCCCCACCGGCAAGCCGGTCCCTCCGCCTCCCGGCGGCGCGCGGCCGCTGTCACCCTCCGGCAAACCGATCCCGCCGCCTCCCGGCTCGTCACGTCCGGCGCCCGGCGCCGGTCAACGCCCCGGTGGCGGTGGCGGTGGCGGTGGATACCGCCCCGGTGGCGGTGCCCGCCCCGCGGGTGGTCCGGGCGGTGGGCCGGGCGGCCCGCGTCCCGGCGGCGCAGGGCGCCCCGGTGGTGGGCGTCGGCCTCCGCGTCGTACCGGTCGTCGTCGGCGCCGTCGCGACCAGGAAGACCTTCAGCCACAGCTCACGCAGTACACGTCGTCCGATGTTCCCGTCCCCGCGGGCGAGATCGTCATCGAGCGCGGTGTGTCGGCACAGGAGTTCGGTCCGAAGTTGAACCGCACCGCGGCCGACGTGGTTCGGTTCCTGCTCACCAACGGCGAGATGGTCACGGCGACGATGACGCTGGCCGACGAGCAGATGGAACTCTTCGCACTCGAAGTCGGTGCGGAGATCCTCCTGGTCGAGCCCGGCCAGCAGGAGGAGGTCGAGCTGCAGAAGCTGTTCGACGACTCCGACGACGACGAGAACCTCCAGCCGCGTGCGCCCGTGATCACCGTCATGGGCCACGTCGACCACGGCAAGACCACCCTGCTCGACCGAATCCGCGGCGCGAACGTCGTCGACGGCGAGGCGGGCGGGATCACACAGCACATCGGCGCCTACCAGGTGCACAACGAACACGGGTCGGTCACCTTCCTCGACACACCCGGTCACGCGGCGTTCACCCAGATGCGCGCACGCGGGGCCGAGGCGACCGACATCGTGGTGCTGATGGTCGCAGCCGACGACGGCTTGATGCCCCAGACCATCGAGGCGATCAACCACGCCCGAGCGGCCGACGTGCCGATCGTGGTGGCGGTCAACAAGATCGACAAGGACAACGCCGATCCGCAGCGCGTGCTCACCCAGCTCGCCGAGTACGAACTCGTCCCCGAATCATGGGGCGGCGACACGATCGTCGTCGAGATGTCGGCGCTCAAGGGCGAAGGTGTCGACGACTTGATCGAGCAGCTCCAGGTCGTCGCCGAACTCGAGGACCTGCAGGCCAACCCCGAGGGGCGGGCCAAGGGCATCGTGATCGAAGCG
This sequence comes from Ilumatobacteraceae bacterium, assembly GCA_963824025.1. Classification (GTDB taxonomy): domain Bacteria; phylum Actinomycetota; class Acidimicrobiia; order Acidimicrobiales; family Ilumatobacteraceae; genus Ilumatobacter_A. Next base: position 486,355 of record CAWGNY010000008.1, on the reverse strand, counting down.
CAGCTCGACAAGGGAAGAGGCCCCGTCGCCACCGTCCTCGTCGACAAGGGCACCCTCGAGGTCGGCGACCCGATCGTCGCCGGCGGTGTGTGGGGCAAGGTCCGGGCGATGATCAACGACAAGGGCGAGCAGATCAAGCAGGCCGGTCCGTCGACGCCCGTGCAGGTGCTCGGCCTGTCGGGTGTCCCCGAGGCCGGAGACGAGTTCCGCGCCGCACCCGACGAGAAGGTCGCTCGGACCGTGGGCGAGGCCCGGGGCGAACGCCTCAAGGCGAGGCACCTCCGCGAGGACAGCCGGGTCAAGACCGGCACGAAGCTGGAGGACCTCTTCGCTCAGATCCAGTCCGGGGAGAAGGCTCAGCTCAACCTGCTGGTCAAGGCCGACGTCCAGGGGTCGCTCGAGGCGGTCACCGGCTCGTTGCGCCAGCTCGACCGCGACGAGGTGGAACTCTCCTTCGTGCACCGACAGGTCGGCGGCATCACCGAGAACGACATCACGCTGGCCGAGGCGACCAACGCCACGATCATCGGGTTCAATGTCCGCCCCGACGGCAAGGCCCGCAAGGCCGCGGAGCAGGCCGAGGTCGAGATCCGCACCTACGAGGTCATCTACAAGCTGCTCGAGGACATCGAGCAGGCGATGATCGGCATGCTCGAACCGGAGTTCGAAGAGCACGTCACCGGCGAAGCGGAGGTCCGCGAGATCTTCCGTGTACCGCGCCTCGGCGCGATCGCCGGCTGCATGGTCACCTCGGGTGTCATCACCCGTGGGTCGAAGGTCCGCTTCCTGCGCGACGGCACGATCATCTGGAAGGGTGCGATCGCGTCGCTGCGACGCTTCAAGGACGACGCCCGCGAGGTCCGCGAGGGCTTCGAGTGCGGCGTCGGACTCGACGACTTCCAGGATCTCAAGCCGGGTGACATCATCGAGACGTACGAAGACGTCGAGGTCGAGCGCACGAGCCTCTGAGAGGCGTGCGACGATCCTCGGCATTCGTCTCCCCCTGAATTCGGCTGTGGCAGCGGTCACGGCTATGGTGCGGTCTGCGTGACGCCAGTCACGCAGACCTGACACACTTTTCTGAGGGGGAAGCGGATGCGATCTTCGCGACGAGGTACCAAGGCGGGCATCGCTGCTCTGATGGGTTTCACGCTCATCGCAGCGGCCTGCGGAGGCAATGACGACGGCGGAGCCGGCGACGGCGGAACGGCCACCGTTCCGGGAACCGACGCTCCGGAAGAAGTCGCGGACACCGGGGAGGAGGTCGCCGACACCGCCGAGGAAACGCCCGACACCGCCGACGAGACGGCCGACACCACGGAGGAAGCGGCACCCGTCAACGAGGAGGGCGACGAAGTCCGCGTGGTCGAAGGCGAGATCCCCGGCGGTGATCCCGTCGCCGGCGGCACGCTGCGCTACGCACTGGAGGCCGACGTCGACGGCATCAACCCGACGTCCTCGGCGCTGTCGTCGCCCGGCCTGATGATGGGCAATGCGGTCTTCGACACGCTCACCGCCGCAACCGTCGACGGTGAGTTCGTCCCCTACCTCGCCGAATCGGTCGAGCCCGACGCCGATTTCCGGGTGTGGACGGTCAAGCTCCGCGAGGGCGTGACGTTCCACGACGGGACGCCGCTGAATGCGGAAGCGATCCTCAAGAACTTCGAGATCCAGCGCAACGACCCGTTGGTCGGACTCGCGGTCAAGCCCTTCTACCCGGAGGAGGGCGCGGCCGAAGTCATCGACGATCTCACGATCCAGTTCAACCTGCTCGAAGGCAACCGCTACTTCCCAGGTGCCCTCTCGGGGCAGCTGGGCATGGTGGCATCGCCCGCCTGGATCGATGCGGCGTTGGCCGATCCCACGCTGAACCAGAAGCCGGTCGGCACCGGACCGTTCGTGTTCGACAGCCGTTCGGAAGACTCGATCACCACCTTCGTGCGCAACGACAACTGGTGGAACGGTGAGGTGTACCTCGACGCCGTCGAGTTCGTTCCGGTCACCGACCCGGCGAGTCGCAACGACCTGCTCTTCGAAGGTGATGTCGACGCGCTCCAGGCTTCCGATCCCGGTTCGGTCGGCGACCTGACCGCGGATGACCAGATCCAGAGCATCCTCGACTTCTCGGGTGAGGAGACGTTCGCGATGATCAACTCGGCCGTGGCGCCCTTCGACGACGTCCGAGCCCGTGAAGCACTCGCCAGGGCGACGCCACTGGAGAACTACCGGAACCTGATCGGTCTCGGTGTCGCGCCGCCGGCGGATCAGATGTTCACGCCGGACTCGCAGTTCTACAACCCCGATGTCGTCCAGGTCGGGGACGACCCCGAGGGTGCACTCGCCCTCGTGGCGGAGTACTGCGCCGAGAAGGGCACGGAGGAGAACGCCACACTCGGCGGGCCCACCTGCACCGACGGCAAGATCAACATCGAGCTGCAGTGGTCGGGTCCGTCGGTCACGCAGACCCGGATCGCCGAGATCCTCGACGAGGGTTGGAAAGCTGCCGGGTTCAACGTCACGTTCGACGAACTGCCCCAGGATGCCCACATCCAGCAGGCGGCTCTCGGTCAGTACAACATCGTCACGTGGCGCCAGTTCGGCGCCGAGGATCCGTCACTCGACAACGTGTGGATGCTGTGCCGGACGATCGGCGGAATCTCGCTGAACTGGCCGAAGTACTGCGACGAGTCGCGCGACGCGCTGCTCCTCGAGGGGCAGCTGATCGACAACGGACCCGATCGTGTTGCGCTCTACCAGGAGCTCTCCCAGAAACTCAACGACGATTACCTCTACATCTTCTTCGTGCACACACCCTGGGACAATGCGTTCAGCGCCGACGTCCGTGGCGTGTGTGACCGAACCGCGCCGACAGGCGAGAAGCTGATCTGTGTGACCAACGGTCGCAACTGGTTCAGCTCGACGTACTTCGAGCAGTGATGTGACGATCACGGTCTCGTCTGGGTCTCAATCACCATGAAATTCTGGATCTCTCGTCTGGTGGGTGCGCTCGCACTCATCCTGACGGTCAGTGCACTCACGTTCGGCGCGATGAATCTCCTCGGCGATCCGTTGTTCAACATTCTCGGCCCGACGGCCGGCGATGTGACCAACCCCGAGAGCGTCGTGAAGATCGAAGAAGCCAAGGCGCAGTTCAACCTCGACGAGCCCCTTCCCGTGCGGTGGGTGCTGTGGTTGGGGGACTTCGTCACCGGTGACTTCGGCGTGCAGTTCTCTGCGACCGGGCAGCCGCCCGTGTCGGATCTGATCGCAGAACGGCTGCCACGCAGCCTGATGCTCCTGGTGATGGCTCAGACGATGGCCGTGATCATCGCGGTTCCGTGGGCGATCTGGTCGGCGTCGAAGGCGAACTCCGTCGTCGACCGATCGTCCACGGTGATCACCTTCTTCCTGATCGGCATGCCGGCGTTCGCGCTCGGCATCATCCTGAAATACGTGTTCTCGATCCGCTTCGATTGGTTTCCGGCGACGTACGTCGCCAACGATCCCTTCTGGAGCAGGGTCTGGCAGATGTTCCTCCCGGCGCTGACGCTGGCGTTGCCCGTCGGCGCCGTGTATCAGCGCCTCCTGCGCACCGATCTGATCACCACCCTCCAGGAGGACTTCATCCTGACCGCCCGCTCCAAGGGCGTCTCGCGGCGCAGCGTGCTGTTCAAGCACGCCCTGCGTCCTTCACTGTTCTCGTTCATCACGATCTTCGGTGTGAACACCGGCGCGCTGATCGGTGGCTCGCTCGTCGTCGAGCAGATCTTCCGCATCCCGGGGCTCGGCTCGGCGATCGTCGAGGCGATCCTGCGCGAGGACTTCCCGGTCGTGTTGACCATCGTCATGATCATCACGGTCACGTTCGTGATCCTCAACGTGGTGATCGACCTGCTGTATTCGATCATCGACCCACGGGTGCGTGCCTCATGAGCGACCTGGGCATGACCGAGGCGACGGCGACGGGTCACGTCGATCCGTACGAAGAGCGGTTCATGCCGCACGAGCCGGCCGTCAATGAGGACGACAGGGCCGAGAAGCGCAAGCTCGGCCTCACGTTCTACATCAGCGTCGGCTGGCTGGTGCTCGTGATCGGCCTCGCCATCTTCGCGCCGTACCTCTCCTTCCTGAAGTCGCCCGACGTGAACTTCATCGTCCCCGGGGAGCGCCCGCCGTACCCACCGTCGAGCACGCACTGGTTCGGTACCGACCAGGACGCACGCGACATGTTCAGCCGCACGGTCTACGGTGCCCGGACGTCGCTCACGGTCGGGTTCGCCGCCATCGCTTTCGGCCTGATGGTCGGAGGCACTCTCGGGCTGCTGGCGGGCTACTTCCGCGGCAAGGTCGATCAGGTCATCTCGTTCGGATTCCTCTCGCTGCTGTCGTTCCCCGCGCTCGTGCTCGCCATCCTGATCACCGCATTGCTCGAACGCAGTCTGCTCACGATCGCGATCACGATCGGTGTGCTCGCGGTGGCGCCTGTCGGTCGCGTCGCACGGGCGACCACGATCTCCTTCGCCGACCGTGAGTTCGTGCTGGCGGCGAGATCGCTCGGCGCCAGACACCCGCGAATCATCGTGCGCGAGCTGTTGCCCAACGTGTTGATCCCGATGGGAGCGTTCTCGCTGCTCGGCGTGGCGATCGCGATCGTGGCCGAGGGCAGCCTCGCCTTTCTCGGCCTGTCGGTCGAGAAAGGGCCGACGTGGGGCAAGATCATCCTCACCGCGTCCCAGAGCAGCCGTGACCTCGAGAACGCGCCGTACATGGCGTTCTTCCCCATCATGGTCCTGTTCCTGACCGTGCTGGCCCTCAACTTCGCCGGCGACCGTTTGCGGAGTTACTTCGACGTTCGGGAGCTGTCGCTGTGAACCGCAACGAGGTGTTCCACGGGCCGGGGCCGAGCCGGGCCGACACCGACGGTCCCCTCCTCGTCCTCGAGGACCTCAAGACGCACTTCCGGACCGAGCGTGGCCTCGTGCGCGCCGTCGACGGCGTCTCGCTCACGCTCAACCGCGGCGAGGCGCTCGGTGTCGTCGGGGAGTCCGGGTCGGGCAAGACCGTGCTCAGCCGATCGATCATGGGCCTTCTCCCGGGCTCCGCTGTCACGTCGGGGTCGGTGAAGTTCGCCGGCCAGGAGATCCTCGACCTCCCGATGAAGCAGCGTCGTCACCTGTGGGGCGCCGAGATGTCGATGGTGTTCCAGAACCCGTTGAACTCCCTCAACCCCCTGATGAAGATCGGCAAGCAGATCGCCGAGCCGCTCCGGTTGCACCTCGGGATGGACAAGCAGAACGCCCGCGAGACCGCCGTCGAGCTGTTGCGCAGCGTGCGCATCCCCGAGCCGGAGCGGCGCCTCGACCAGTTCCCGCACGAGCTGTCGGGCGGCATGCGCCAGCGGGTGATGATCGCGATGGCGCTCGCGTGCGGGCCGACCGTGCTCTTCGCCGACGAGCCCACGACAGCGCTCGATGTCACGGTGCAAGCGCAGATCCTGCAGGTCATCGAGGAACAGCGCCGGGACCGGAACATGGCGGTCGTGCTCGTGACGCACGACCTCGGCGTCGTCGCCGGCCACACCGACCAGATCGCCGTGATGTACGGCGGCAAGCTCGTGGAGCGGGCCCCGACCCGGACGCTGTTCGCCGACATGCGGATGCCGTACACCAAGTCGTTGCTCAAGAGCATCCCGAAGCTGGCCGACCCGAGCCACACCCGCTTGGCGACGATCACCGGGCGGCCGCCGGACCTGGTCAATCCGCCGAAGGGGTGCAACTTCGCCCCGCGGTGCCCGTACGCCCGGCCGAAGTGCTTCGAGGAGGAACCGACGTTGGAGACCACGTCCGACCCGAACCACGTGTTCGCCTGCTGGTATCCGGTGGGGAGCCCGGAGTTCGCCGAGCGCGACGCCGAACTCGCCGCCACCGGGTACGTGCCCGCGTCGGTCGAGGCGGTGTCGTAGTGGCCGGCACCGGGCACGCACATCTCCGTGACGGCGACACGGTCCTGCACGTCGAGGACCTCGTCGTCGAGTTCAAGGTCTCGGGTGGCACCGTCAAAGCGGTGTCGGGGATCAGCTTCGACGTGCAACGCGGAGAAACCCTCGGCATCGTCGGAGAGTCCGGGTGCGGGAAGAGCACCACCGGTCGGGCGATCATGCAGTTGCCGAGGCCGACGAGTGGCTCGGTCGTCTTCGAAGGCGAGGAGCTGACGTCGATGAGCAACACCGGCGTGCGCGAGGCGCGCACGAAGGTCCAGATGATCTTCCAGGATCCGGTGTCGTCGCTGAACCCGCGCCGCACCGTGCGCGACAGCGTCCTGGAGCCACTCGAGATCTGGAAGCGGGGGAACAAGCAAGAGCGCGAGACGCTCGTCGACGAGATCCTCGAGTCGGTCGGCATCGATCCGGCGCGTGCCGCCGAGAGCCGACCGCATCAGTTCTCCGGCGGCCAGTGCCAGCGGATCTCGGTCGCCCGGGCCCTCGTGCTCGACCCCACCTTGATCATCTGCGACGAGCCGGTCTCGGCGCTCGACGTGTCGGTGCAGGCACAAGTGCTCAACCTGCTCGAGGACCTCAAGGAGAAGTACGGCCTCACGCTGGTGTTCATCGCGCACGACCTCGCGGTCGTGAAGAACATCAGCGATCGGGTGGCGGTGATGTACCTCGGCAAGATGTGCGAAGTGGCGTCCAGTGAGGCGTTGTACGCACAGCCGGCCCATCCGTACACGAACCTGCTGATCGATTCGATTCCGGAGCCGGACCCCGATGCCGACCACACGCTGAGCGAAGTGATCGGCGAGCCGCCGTCGCCGGTCAGCCCGCCGTCGGGATGTCGTTTCCATCCTCGGTGCCCCTACGCGACACCCGAGTGTTCGGCGGAGGAGCCCCAGTTGCGGGAGATCGCCGCAGGCCATTTCGTGGCGTGTCACAACCCGGTGAACGTCACGCTGTGACGGGCCGATAGCTTCGGCGGATGGCCGACATCGCGACGCCTCCCGACCTCGACTTCTTCTGGGACCCCGTTTGACCGTGGGCCTGGATCACCTCCCGTTGGGTGGTGGACGTGCAACAGCAGCGGTCCTACTCGGTCGAGTGGCGTTTCATCTCGTTGTGGATCCTGAACGAGGAGAACACCCAGGACTGGTACACGCCCGAGTATCGGGCCGGGCACTACCTCGGCCATCGCGGGCTGCGGATCGCCGACGAGATCCGGCTCTCCGACCCCGACCCCGATGCGGTCGGCCGCTGGTACACCGCGCTCGGCCGGGCGATCCATGTCGGCCGGGGTCGTGACGAGGCACGCGCCGACAACATCGCATTCCTGTCGAAGGTGCTGGTGGACGTGGGATTCGATCCCGACCTCGTCGGACATGCCGACGATGCCTCGCACGACGCGTGGCTGCGCAGCGAGACCGAGCTCGCACTCAGCCGCACGGGTCCGGACGTGGGGACCCCGATCCTCACTTTTCGGCCCGGCACCGACCGGGAGGGGAGCTTCTTCGGTCCGGTGATCTCGAAGGCGCCGAGAGGCGCGGAAGCGGTCGAGCTCTGGGAAGCCGTCGAGAAGCTCGCGACGAGCGGCGTGGCCGAACTCAAGCGCTCTCTCCGCGAGCCCCCGGACTACACCTGACACCCTCCTCGACGAGCGGGGTCGGACACCCGTCGCAGCCGGCGCGTTGCGCGTGAGGGGCCGGCCTCACCCGAGCGTCGTGAGAGCCCGGTAGGTTCGCGGTATGGCACGACGAAGCAACGGTGGACCGAAGTACCCCCGATCGGCGCGTGTCGGCGAGACCCTGCGCGAGATCATCGCGGAGGATCTCGTGCGCTTCGACGACGAGCGGCTCGAGTTCGTGACGGTGACCGGGATCGACGTGGACCCCGAGCTCAACCGGGCGATCGTCTTCTTCGACTCGCTGGCAGGTGAGGAGGGCGACGACGAGATCGTCGAGGCACTGGGCGACTACCGGATCCGTCTGCAATCGTCGATCGCCCGTCAGATCAAGACGAAGAAGACGCCGATCCTCGAGTTCCGACCCGACATCGCGATCCGATCGTCGGAGCGGATCGACGAGATCCTCCGCGCCGATCGCGAACGTCGTTCCTGACGGATCGGGCCGCGCTTCGAGATGGGACGACGCAGGAAACCGGCAACGACACACGGAATCGCGGTGGTCGACAAGCCTGCCGGGGTGACCAGCCACGACGTCGTCGCGATGCTGCGTCGTCGTTTCGACGAGCGACAGGTCGGCCACGGCGGGACGCTCGACCCGAGCGCGACCGGGGTGCTCGTGGTTGCTGTCGGGAAGGCGACCAAGTTGCTGCGTTTCGTCGAGAAGACGTCCAAGGCCTACGTCGGCGAGATCGTGTTCGGCACCGAGACCGACACGCTCGACGCCGACGGGGTCGTCACGGCGACTCACGAGATGGGTGACATCGACCTCACCACCGCGCAGGCGGCCGTCGACGAGCATCTGCTCGGCGACATCGAACAGATCCCGCCGATGGTCTCCGCAATCAAGATCGACGGCAGACGGCTCCACGAACTCGCACGGGAGGGGATCGAAGTCGATCGACCGCCACGACCGGTGACGATCCATTCGTTCTCGCTGATGCCCACCGAAGAACCCAACGTGCTGCTCGCAGCCGTCGAGTGCAGTTCGGGCACCTACATCCGAACGCTCGCGGCCGACCTCGGGCACCTCCTCGGCGGGGGAGCGCACCTGCGCAATCTGCGGCGGACGGCCGTCGGCCGTTTCACGCTCGGTGAGGCGGCGGGTCCCGATGACTGCGTGTTGCTCCCGGTCGAGGACGCGGTGCGCACCCTCGCCCGGGTGGACCTCACGTCGCCGAGTGCGGATCTCGTTGCGAACGGCCGCGTGCTTCCGGCATGGGACGGGGACGGTCCGTGGGCGGTGTTCGGGCCCACCGGCACGTTGCTCGCGGTGTACGAGCGCCACGGCAGAACCGAGGCGAAGCCGATGGTCGTGGTCCCGCAGACGTAGGATTCCAGGCGTGCGGATCATCACCGACCAGTCCACACCCGCGTTCCCCGGCGAACGCACGGTCGTGACCATCGGCGCGTACGACGGCGTCCACCTCGGTCATCGTGCCGTGATCGAGCACGTTCGGCGCCTCGCCGGCGAACGGGGCTGCCGGTCCGCTGTCGTCACGTTCGACAAGCATCCGGCGTCGATCGTTCGTCCCGAATCGGCGCCGCTGCTGCTCACCGATCCGGACCAGAAGGTCGAGTTGCTGGAGGAGACGGGCGTCGATGCGCTCGTGATCGTCACCTTCGACGAGGCACTGGCCGCCGAGTCGCCGGCGTCGTTCGTCCAGCGGGTGCTCGTCGACTGCCTGGCCACCCAGGCGATCGTCGTGGGCGAGGACTTCCACTTCGGGCGCGGTCGAGAGGGCAACGTCGACCTGCTGCGCAAGCTCGGACTCGAGGCCGATTTCGACGTCGTGCCGCTCGACCTGATCGCACGCGTCGACGGTGTCGACGAACCCGTCAGTTCGACCGCGATCCGGCGGGCCCTCGCCGGCGGTGACGTGTCCCGCGCCAACGAGATGCTCGGCCACCCGTTCGAAGTGCGGGGGTCGGTGCGCCACGGCGACCAGCGTGGGCGCCTGCTCGGCTTCCCGACCGCCAATGTCGAGGTGTCGGGTCGGATCTGTCTCCCGGCCGACGGTGTCTATGCCGGCTGGTACGAGCGGCCGAACGGCGACGTCCACCAGTGTGCGATCAACATCGGTCGTCGCCCCACCTTCTACGAACACGCCGAGGTGTCGCTGCTCGAGGCACACCTGCTCGACTTCGAGGGCGACCTCTACGACGAACACGCTCGGGTGCGCTTCGTCCATTTCCTGCGTTCGGAGCGCAAGTTCGACGGCATCGATGCTCTGATCGAACAGCTTCGTGCCGACGTCGAGAGCGCGAGGACGCTGCTCATCGACGCCGAGGGCTGACCGCAGCGGACACCCGGACCGCTCAGGCGGGCCAGATGACGACGGCGCTCTCGTCGTACACGCCGGCCGCGAGGTCGACGACGTAGTCGGCGGCGTTGGGCGTCGCATCGCCGAACAACCCGACGGCGGAGTACGAGTCGAGTTCGGCCTGCAGGGCCTCGACATCGGGCATCCCGAGACCCATGCCTTCGGGTGTCCCGTCGAGGATCAGCGCCGCCTCGGTCTCCCACCGGAACACCTCGCCCTCCGGCGACAGGAAGTTCGGGTTGCCGTTCGCCTCGATCAGGCCGACAGCGGCGGTTGCTGCGGTCTCGGGGTCGTTCACCGCGTCGGCCAGTCCGCGCATCGTCGCACGTACGAAGTCCTGGGTCGCGGTGGGGTGCTCCTCGGCGAACTCCGCCGTGGTGAAGATGACTCCGAACGAGCCGGGCACGCCGAAGTCGAGTGGGTCGAACAGTTGGATTCCGACCCCGGCACGGTCCAGGGCGCCGACCTCGTTGCTCTTCCAACCCGGAAAGCCGACGATGGAGTCGATCTCGATGTGCGCCAGCGGATCGAACCCGTCGAGCAGCACCGTGTCGAAATCCTCACCCTCGACGAGTCCTTCGCCGCGCAGCATGACGTCGATCGAAGGAGGGAGCTTGCCCTTCACCCCGATGGTGGTGCCCGCGAGGTCGGACAGGTCAGCCGCCTCACCCGACTTGATGATGAGGGTGTCGATCGCGCTGCGGCCCTCGATGGTCGTGGCGACGAACCGGGCATCGTTCGCCGCGCTGAAGGCGACGATCTCGCTGAACGAGCCGCCCGACGCGAACTGTGCGGTGCCGGAGGCCACCTGCGGGTAGTTGGCCGAGGAGAAGCCCGGACGGATCTCGACGTCGAGGCACAGGTCCTCGTAGTACCCGGCGGCGTCGGCCGCGATGACATCGACGATCGACGAGGCTGCCGCATAGTCGAAGCCGGTCAGGAACGTGATCGTCCCCGCTTCCTCGTTGGCGGTGCAGCGATCCGCGGGGAATGCCTCGCCGGCCACCACGCCCTCGGCGGCGGCGTCCGAATTGACCGTGGTCGAGGCGTCTTCGGTGTTCGGCGTCGTGGTCGCGTCGCCCGCATCGTCGTCGCTCGAACACGAGACGAGTGCGATTGCGACGACGAGCGCGGCAGACATGGAGCGTGAACGCATGGTGGAAGAGTCCTCGAAGAAGATGGTTGCCGACCTCGAACGAGCACCCGGTCGGTCGTGGCCGAAAGGTTATGCGGACCGGCCGGTCGAGCGCCGCGATCGTGACCGAACCGTCACCGACTTGTGATCTGGCAGCACGGTGACATTCGGGGTCTCACGTCCGCTGTGAGGCGTGCCAACGCAAGAGCGTTCGCTCGGCGATCGACACCGCGGCGAGTCCGACGATCCCGAGTGCCGCCGTGCAGAAGATCGTCGTCCACAGCACCTCGGCACCGCTCGTCTGGTCGAGCGATGCGCGGCGTCCGATCACCCCCAGGCCCTTCCGCTCGAGGGCCGACCCCTCGGCGAAGTACGCCGCGGCGAGGGCCAGTGCGATCGCAAACCTCGCCGTGGTGAAGATCGAGGGGAGAGCCGACGGAAGCCGGAGCCTCCACAGGACCTCCCACTTCGACGCATCGACGCTCGCCAGCAGTTCGCGCGCCGACGGGTCGGCCGATCGCATCCCACCGACCACGCCGAACGTGAAGACGGGGAACGATGTGAACGCCACGAGGAAGATGATCGGACGCTGGCCGTAGTCGAGCCAGATGACGATCGACGTCATGTAGGCGACCCACGGGGTCACGAGGATCACGACGAGCACCGGTTGGGTCGCCTCCTCGACGAAGCGCGACGCCGCCATGATCGAGCCGATGACCAGGGCGACAGCGAGCGAGAGGGCGAGCCCGACGACCATGTGTTGCGCGGTGACCAGCGTGTTGTCCCAGTAGGCCCGGGGATCGTCGACCAGCTGCGACACGATCGCCGAGGGTGCGAGCAGCACGAAGCGTCGGATGTCGAAGATCCGGACGACGGACTCCCACACCACCAGCAGGACGACGATGCCCGTGATCGGCGCGGCGATCGAACGTGCCAGCTTCATCGGAGGCCCCCGAGCGCGTGGCGGAGCCGGGTCGTGATCTCGAAGAATTCGGCGCTGTCCTCGACCTCCGGACGCCGCGGGCGTGTCAGGTCGACGAGCTCCAGCGACGCGACGCGGCCCGGGCGCGGTGAGAGGACGGCGACGCGGTCGGACAGGTATGCGGCCTCGCTGATCGAATGGGTCACGAACACGACCGTTGCCTCGTGGTGTGAGCGGAGCCTCGTGAGGAGGTGACGCATCTCGGTACGGGTGATCTCGTCGAGCGCGGCGAACGGTTCGTCCATCAACAGCAGTGGTGCATCGAGCGCGAAGGCGCGGACGAGCCCGACGCGCTGCTGCATGCCGCCCGACAGCTCATGGGGTCGGGCATCGGCGAAATCTCCCAACCCGACCTCGTCGAGCAACTCGTCGACGGACGCGCTCGGATGGGGAGGTGAATTGGCGCGGTTGATCTGCAGGAGGAGTGACGCGTTCGCCCGCACCGAGCGCCACGGCAGCAGTGCCGGCGCCTGGGGAACGAACCCGATCCGCTTCTCGGCGCGCGCTCGCGCCGGGCTGACGCCGTCGACCGTGATCGTGCCCGTCGATGGCGGGACGAGCCCGGCGATCAGCCTGAGCATGGTCGTCTTGCCACATCCCGACGGGCCGAGCAGTGTCAGGATCTCTCCGGCCCGGATCGCGAGGTCGGTCGGGGCGAGCGCCTCGACCGACCCGAACGTCTTGGAGACGCCAACGAGTTCCACCGATGCCGACACCGTCGGGATGGTAACCCTCGGCGTCCTGGCCACGGCAGGCCGGGAGCGTTGTGCCTCGGGCGCCGCTATCATCGTCACGTCCGTTTGGGCTGGTCGTCGGGTCGCCGTCGATCGTCGCGCAGGCGTGATGCAGTTCGGGCCACGTCCCGGCTGCGACCTCCAGAACGATCACCGGAAGGCGAAGCACCACGATGCCGAACAAGACCGCAACCATCGACCAGTACAAGACCCACGACTCCGACACGGGGTCTCCCGAGGTCCAGATCGCGCTGCTCACCGAGCGCATCACGCATCTGACCGAGCATCTCAAGACGCACAAGAAGGACCACCACAGCCGTCGTGGCCTGCTGATGCTCGTCGGCCGCCGGCGCCGGATGCTCGACTACGTCAGGTCGATCGACGTCGAGCGCTACCGCTCGATCATCAAGGACCAGGGCCTGCGGCGCTGATTCGGTTCGTTGGTGCCAGGCACCAACGAACCGGCACCGAAGAAGTCGTGAACGGGAACCGGCTGCCCTGATCGGGGTGGCCGGTTCGGGTTTTCGCTGCGTGACGTGTTGTCGGCGACGCGTTGGGTACACTGCCCTGGACCGGAACGTCCGGTCGACGGAGTTCCAGATGCTGGTTGCCGGTTGCTGACTCCGAGATGCTGTGCGGAGTCTTCTTTGTTTGGCTGTAGATCTCGGGGTGACCAACTGGGAACCGGCCACTGACCTCCTTCAGAAGCCACGCGGCAGGGTGCCGCGTGTTTGAAAGGAACCAACATGGCTGAAGCCATTTCCGTGTCCGGGCCCGTTTCGGGAACCGACAAGACACTCACCTTCGAAACGGGCAAGTTCGCCCCCCAGTCGATGGGTGCCGTCGTGGCATCGATCGGTGGGACGAAGGTCCTCACCACTGCCAACGCAGCGAAGTCCGTCCGCGAGGGCATGGACTTCTTCCCGCTCACGGTCGACGTCGAGGAGCGGGCGTACGCCGCCGGCAAGATCCCCGGATCGTTCTTCCGCCGTGAAGGGCGTCCGACCGAGGACGCGATCCTCACGTGCCGCCTGACCGACCGCCCACTTCGCCCGTCGTTCCCCGACGGCTTCCGCAACGAGACCCAGATCGTCACGACCGTGCTCGGCGCCGACCAGGCGAACCCCCACGACGTCCTCTCGATCAACGCCGCCTCGGCCGCGCTGATCATCTCCGGCATCCCCTTCGACGGCCCGCTCGGCGCCGTTCGCATGGCGTACAGCCAGGAAGGCGAGTGGATCCCGCACCCGACCTACGAAGAAGCCGAGAACGGCACCTTCGAACTCGTCGTTGCCGGCCGTGAACTCGACGACGGCGATGTCGCCGTGATGATGGTCGAGGCCGGCGGCTCCGAGAACGCGTTCTACTACTACGACGACGGTGCCAAGAAGGTCACCGAGGAGGTCCTGGGCGACGGCCTCCAGGCGTGCAAGGTGTGGATCAAGGAATCCATCGCCCTTCAGCGCCAACTCCTCGCCTCGGTCATCGCCACCCACGGACTGATCGAGCCGATGACGTGGACACCGGTGCTCGACTACACCCCCGAGATCATGACTGCCGTCGAGACGTACTCGACCGAGGCCATGAAGCCGGCCGTCACGATCGCGGCGAAGGCCGAGCGCAACGCGGCGGTCGACGCCATCGCTGCCGACGCCGTGGAGCACTTCTGCGGCGATGACGGCGAGTTCCCGGGCCAATCGAAGATGGTCAAGGAAGCCGTCCGTTCGCTGATGAAGAAGGTCATGCGTCGCCGAGTGCTCGACGAGGGCATCCGCATCGACGGCCGCGCGCCGGCCGATCTCCGTGAGGTCAGCGCCGAAGTCGGCGTGCTGCCCACCGCCCACGGATCGAGCCTGTTCCAGCGTGGCGAGACCCAGGTCATGAGCGTCGTCACCATGGCGATGCCGCGGATGAACCAGATGATCGACTCGCTGTCGCCCAACGACACGAAGCGGTACCTGCACCACTACAACATGCCGCCGTGGGCCAACGGTGAGACCGGCCGCGTCGGTTCGCCGAAGCGCCGCGAGATCGGCCACGGTGCGCTTGCCGCTCGTGCGGTGCTGCCCGTCATCCCGAACCAGGAGGACTTCGCCTACACCCTGCGTCTCGTCTCCGAGGTCATGTCGTCCAACGGCTCGACCTCGATGGGTTCGGTGTGCGCCTCCAGCCTCTCGCTGATGGACGCCGGCGTGCCGGTGCGCAGCCACGTGTCGGGCATCGCGATGGGCCTGATCCACGAGGACGGGAAGTACGTCACGCTCACCGACATCCTCGGAGCCGAGGACGCCATGGGTGACATGGACTTCAAGGTCGCCGGCACCGAGGATGCGATCACCGCCCTGCAGCTCGACACGAAGATCGACGGCATCCCCGCCGACGTCCTGAGTGCGGCGCTGGCCCAGGCGCGCGAGGCCCGTCTGGCCATTCTCGACGTGATGAACGCAGCCCTCCCCGCGTCGCGTCCGGAGGTCGCCGAGACGGCACCGAAGATCTCCACGATCTACATCCCGCTCGACAAGGTCGGAGAGGTCATCGGCCCGAAGGGCAAGGTCATCAACACGATCCAGCAGGAGACCGGTGCCGACATCGGCGTCGACGACGACGGCGCGCGAGGCATCGTCACCATCGGTGCGGTCGAGGCCTGGAGGATGGAGGAGGCCAAGATGGCGATCCTCAACATCGTCGACCCGCCGAAGGCCGAATTGGACAAGGTCTACATGGGCCGCGTCGTCAACATCACCAAGTTCGGTGCGTTCGTGAACATCCTCCCGGGCCGCGACGGACTCGTTCACATCTCGAAGATGGGAGGCGGTCGTCGGATCAACGCCGTCGAGGACGTCCTCGAACTCGGACAGGAGCTCGAGGTCAAGGTCGACGAGATCGACGACAAGGGCAAGGTGAGCCTCACGCCGACGAGCCCGCTCGGTGGCGACGGAGTCTCCGACTCGAGCTCGAACGGTGATCGGGAACCGCGCCGCGAGCGTGCCCCCCGGCGCGACCGTGAGGATCGCGATGATGCGCCGGTGTCGACCGATTCCGACATCGTCGAGGTCAGCTTCGAGGAGAGCTTCGACGCCGAACTGGCCGACGAGCTCGGAGACCTCGGCCCGAAGAGCGACCGGCCCAAGGCCGACCGCGACAACGGCAACCGTCGGAGCAGCGCAGGGCGTCGTCGTCATCGCTGATCGACGAGCGATCACCTGATCCTCGAACGGGGTCGTCCGGACCGGGCGGCCCCGTTCGTCGTTTTCCGACCCGGTACGCTCGGCACCATGCGAGTCGGCGTCAATGGTGCAGCAGGTCGAATGGGACGCGCCGTGTGTGCAGCGGTCGAGGCAGACCCGGATCTGACGCTGGTCGCCGCCGTCGATCGGCCCACCGATGTGCCGTCGCCGGTCGAGGGGGTTGCGCTCTCCACCGAGCGGCAGGCCTTCGTGGACGCACGCTGCGACGTCGTCGTCGACTTCACCGTCGCCCGAGCGGCCCGCGTGACGCTGCCGTGGCTCGCGACGCAGGGCATCCACGCTGTGGTGGGGACCACGGGGTTCTCCGAGGAGGACGTGGTGTCGTTCGACGCCGCGTTCGGGGCCGTCTCCGGAGCGAACTGCTTGATCGCACCGAACTTCGCGATCTCAGCGGTCCTCATGATGCGCTTCGCCGAGATGGCTGCACCGTGGTTCGACACGGCCGAGGTGATCGAACTTCACCACACCCACAAGATCGACGCACCGTCGGGCACCGCGGTGAAGACGATCGAGCGGATGGCGGCGGCGAGAACGACGGACTTCATGGCCGACCCGACCGAGCACGAGGTGTATCCCGGTGCCCGCGGGGGACACGGCCCGCGCAACATCCGGGCGCACGCGGTGCGGATGCAGGGCATGGTGGCTCACCAGGAGGTGATCCTCGGAGCGGTTGGTCAGACGATCACGATCCGCCAGGACAGCTACGACCGCTCGAGCTTCATGCCCGGGGTGGTGCTGGCCTGCAAGCGCATCGCCGAGCATCCGGGACTGACTCTCAGCCTCGAGCCGTTCCTCGACTGAGATTCCGGGCCGAGACGTGGGTCGTCCGGAAAGCGTGCTCGGCTCGCGTCAGAGGGCGCCGAGTGCGGCGTCGTAGTCGGGTTCGTGGGCGATCTCGGGGACGAGTTCGGCGTGCTTCACCGTCCCGTCGGCTCCGACGACGACGACCGCTCGCGCGAGCACACCTGCCAGCGGACCGTCGGTCAGAGTCACCCCGAAGTCGGATCCGAAGGACGAGCGGAACGTCGACGCCGACGAGACGTTCTCGATGCCCTCGGCTCCGCAGAAGCGACTGTGGGCGAACGGAAGGTCGGCCGAGACACAGAGGACGACGGTGTCGTCGAGTCCCGCGGCACGTTCGTTGAACGTTCTCACGCTCGTCGCGCACGTCGGGGTGTCGACCGACGGGAAGATGTTGAGGACGAGGTTCTTGCCCTCGAAGTCCGCGGTGGTCACCTCGCCCAGGTCGGTGCCGACCAGGGAGAACGACGGAGCGGGACCACCGACCTCGGGGAGGTCGCCGGACGTGTGGACGGGGTTGCCCCCAAGGGTCACTTCAGCCATGGGCCGCACCCTACGGCCTGGCCCGGCCGGCATGCCAACGCACCGTCAACGGCGTCGCAGATTTCGCAGGTTCACGAGGACGACGGTGCCGATCGAGAGGCCCAGCACCCACCACTGGTATCGGGTCGTGAAGCGCAGGAAGCTCTCGAGCTCGTCGTCGAAGAACCGCGCGAGCCACCACATGAGTGCGAGTCGCCCCGCGATCCCGATGCTCAGGAGCAGGACGAGCTTGCGGACGGGCGTGCGCCGAACCCCGGTGAGCACCGCCACGAGGTTCGACCCGGAGAAGATGGGGATCAACGCCCATTCGGCCTTCTCGAAGCCGCGGTCGAACGCCGCTTCGGCCTCTTCGGTGAACCCGAGGTAGCGCTTGAACCATCCGGTCGCCTGGTACGAGTACGCGCGACCGATCATGTGGCAGACGGCGAAGGCCACGGCGATCCGGAGGAACCCGATCACGGCGTACGCGACCACCGACACGTCGACGCCCAGTGCGAACGCGAGATATCGGTTGCGCGACGAGAGCAGCAGCAGGAGCTCGGCGTTCGGGTCGTCGACGTCGACGAGTCTCGCCCACGTGGCGTTGGCGATGTTCGTACAGATCACCAACGCGACGAACGCGACGAGCGTGAGCGGTGCCCAACGCGGCGGCTGGTGCGCGTCCGCCGGGGGTGCCAACGGAACGGCGGGACCCGTCGGGTCGGGGAGATCGGTGCCGGTGTCGCTCACGGGCACTGGACGGTAGCCCCGCATGCGCTACGTTCGGCGCTCATGCACGGGTTGATGCAGGACATCCCACTCACGATCACGCATCTGTTCGATCGCGCCGAGCAGTACTTCGGGGACAAGGAGATCGTCACCGCGACGGGCGGCGGTGTCGAGCGAACGACCTATCGCGACTGGGCGCAACGAACGCGCCGGCTGGGCGGGGTGCTCGACGCACTCGGCATCTCGGCCGACGGGCGGGTGGCGACGTTCGCGTGGAACACGGCTCGCCATCTCGAGCTGTACTTCGCCGCACCGTGCACCGGGCGGGTTCTGCACACGCTCAACATCCGCCTGTTCCCCGAGCAACTCACCTACATCGTCAACCACGCCGACGACGAAGTGATCTTCGCCGACAAGTCGTTGCTCGGGTTGCTCGCCCCGTTGATGCCGACGTTCGAGCGTGTGCGCCACCTCGTGATCATGGATGACGGCGTGGGCGAGATTCCGAGCGGCCTGAGCGACGGTGGCGTCCAGGTCCACGACTACGAGGAGCTGCTCGCCGCCGCCGACCCCGTCGAATGGGCCGACATCACCGACGAGCACCAGGCCGCCAGCATGTGCTACACGAGTGGCACGACGGGGAATCCGAAGGGCGTCGTGTACAGCCACCGCTCGACCTACCTCCACACGATGGGGGCGATGATGGTCGACAGCCTTGGCGCCCGCGAATCCGATGTGATCCTGCCCGTGGTGCCGATGTTCCACGCCAACGTGTGGGGGCTCGCCCACGCCGCGGTCGCCACCGGCGCCTCGCTGGTCATGCCGGGTCCCGACCTGTCCGGTCCTGCGATCGCACGGCTGATCGTCGACGAGCGGGTGACCGTGGCTGCCGGGGTGCCCACGATCTGGATGGCGGTGCTCCCCGAACTCTCGGGGAAGGACACCTCGTCGCTGCGGAGCATCCCCTGCGGCGGTTCGGCGGTTCCGAAGTCGCTGTCGGAGGCCTACCGCGAGCAGCTCGGGCTCCCGATCCTGCAGGCGTGGGGGATGACCGAGACGAGCCCGATCGCCTCGGTCTGCCAGCTCGATGCCGACCAGCGCGAGTTGCCCGTGGAGGAGCAGGCCGAGCTGCGCACGCAGGTCGGCAGGATCTCGTTCGGCGTCGATGCCCGCGTCGTCGATCCGGAGACCCTGGAGGCCATCGCGTGGGACGGCGTGTCCAGCGGCGAACTGCAGTGCCGCGGCAACTGGATCGCCGCCGACTACTACGACGACCCGCGGAGTCGCGAGAGCTTCACCGACGACGGCTGGCTCAAGACCGGTGATGTCGCCGCCGTCGATGCCCGCGGGCGGATCCGTCTGGTCGACCGCACGAAAGACCTGATCAAGTCCGGCGGCGAGTGGATCAGCTCGGTCGAGCTCGAGAACGAGATCATGGCGCACCCGAAAGTGGCCGAAGCAGCGGTGATCGGCGTGCCCCATCCCAAGTGGGGAGAAGCCGCACTCGCCTGCGTCGTCAAGGCGCCCGGTGAGGACCCGACGGAGGAGGAGATCCTCGCGTTCCTGGAGGGCAAGGTTGCGAAATGGCAACTCCCCAAGGGGGTGATCTGGATCGACGAGGTCCCCAAGACGAGCGTCGGCAAGTTCTCCAAGAAGACGCTGCGCGACAGCCACAACGATGCGCTGATGCGGTCGTGAGGCGCGTGCTCCTCGCGGGCATCGGTCTCGCACTCGTTGCTGTCGCGTGCGCTCCCGACCCGCTCGACACGTACGGCGTCACCGACGCGGCGCCCGCAACGCTCCCGCCACTGCCGACCACCACGGCGCCGCCGGCGGGCGAGGAGCCGGCGTCCACGCCGTCGTTCCCGGCCAACGGGACGACCGTCGAGATCCGGGCACTCGACAACAGCTTCGTCGCCCCGTCGGTCGAGATCGAGGCGGGCACCGAGATCCGGTGGTTGAACGGTGGGCGCAACGATCACAACGTCCTCCCGGTCGACGAGACGCTCGATTGGGGCATCGAGCGCGGCGAGTTCGCTCCGACCGCCGAGTACTCGCACCTGTTCGACCAGCCGGGCGTCTATCCCTACTACTGCTCGATTCACGGGACCAAGGAAGCGGGAATGGTCGGCGCAATCGTCGTCATCGAACCCGCCTGACGAGGACCCGCCGGCAGGCGTCGGAAAACGCCGTTGAATCGATTTCGAAACGGACGCCCAACACGACGCGGGATTCGCCACGGTACGCCCGGGGACGTGGGACACTCGGACTCATGACCGCGACCTCCGGGGAGCCGATCGGCGACGCATCAGAGAGCGATGCCGAACACGCCGTGGTGTACGTCGCGAAGAAGAAGCACTCGCTCGCCCTGCGATGGATGCACTGGCTGAACTTCCCGCTGCTGACGATCATGATGTACAGCGGGATGCGGATCTACTGGTCCGACGTCCAGGACCCCTACGCGATCGGGATCGGTGGCTGGAAGCTGTTCGAGTTCTGGCCCGACGGGGTGAACAGTGCGTTGCAGCTCGAGCGCAAGTTGGCGAAGGGGATCGCCTTCCACCTCAACTTCGGCTGGTTCTTCGTCATCAACGGGGTCGCCTACATGATCTTCCTCTCGAGAAGGGGGGAGTGGCGCCACATCGTCCCCGACCTGCAAGGGGTCCGAGACGTCCGGAGGACGGTGGCCCACGATCTGCACCTCACCGCCGACCGGCCGGCGCAGGGCAAGTACAACCCTGCCCAGCAGGTGACCTACACGCTCGTGATCCTGATCTCGACGATGCTCGTCACGAGCGGCTTTGCCATCTACAAGTCGGGTCAGCTCGCGTGGCTCGAAGCAGCGTTCGGTGGATACGACTCCGCGCGGTGGGTCCACTTCACGTCGACGATCCTCCTGCTCGGCTTCTTCTTCGTCCACATCATCCAGGTGATCCGTTCCGGCTGGTCGAACTTCGCGTCGATGGTCACCGGGTACCGCCTGGCACGACGCGACGATCCCGAGGTCGCGCCGCCCGCGGCCTTCCGGACCGGCGGAAACCCGGCGACGGATGATGACGTGACGCCCGGCGACGAGGGGAGCGCATCATGACCGGAGATGCGGAGGCGGCCGAGCGCGAACGTCGGCTCCGCGAACTCACCGACGACGGTGAGATCATCTCGAAGGCCGAATACACGAAGCGCTCGCGTCGGGCCTTCCTCGCGTTCACCGGGCTCGGGATCGCGGGATTTGCCGGATTCCGCCGTCTCCAGAACCAGGAGGAGGACGAGGGTCTCCCGAAGCTGCTCCGTGCCGGACTGGAGTGGAACGAAAGCGTGTGGGAGCGGGTCCAGCGCGACGGTGCCACCGCACGGACGTTCCCGATCTCCGATCGCGAGGAGATTCGGATCAACGGGCGCCACGGCCTCGAGGACGACGATCGTGAACTCATCGAGGTCGGCACCGACGAGGCCGCCAAATGGGAAATCGCCCTGACCGGCCGCGACGGCGATCCCCTCGACCCGATTCCGCTCGCGGCGCTGAAGTCCGAGTTCGAGGTCCACGACATGGTGTGGGAGCACAAGTGCGTCGAGGGGTGGTCGAACATCGTGCACTGGACGGGCGTGCGCTTCTCCGACGTGCTCGAACGGTATGCGCCCGGCGAGACGACTGCCGAGTGGATGGTGCTGCGAACACCGGAGTCACCCGGCGTGCGCCGGAACTACAGCTCGGCGATCGAGAACTACACGATGCGACACCATCAGACCCTCCTCGCCTGGCAACTGAACGCAGAGCCGCTGACCGCCGGCCACGGCGCACCCATCCGCATCGTCACACCGTTCAAGTACGGCATCAAGCAGCTCAAGCGCATTGCCTCCATCGAGTTCACCGACGATCGACCCACCGACTACTGGACCGAACGCGGGTACGACCTCCACGCCGGATTCTGACCGGACGAAATGCCGAGCACGGCACCGCGTTGACTACTGTCGCTCCCGACACGAGGACGATTCGGGGGAACCATGGAGAAACTGGTCGCATTGATGGTGGGCGCCGTCCTGACGGTCGCCGCATGCGGGGGCAGCGATGTCTCCGAAACCGACGACGCGAGCTTCGAGAGCGGCGGCGCCACCGAGACGGAGTCACCCGTCACCGACGCGCCGGCCACGGATCCGCCGGTGACGGAACCGGCAGCGACCGAGCCGACCGAAACCGATGCGCCACCGGAAACGGTGCCGGCGGACGGCGGTGACGGCGACGGGGTCCTCAATGTCCCCGACGAGTTCGCAACGATCCAGGAGGCGGTCGACGCAGCCGTCGCCGGAGACCTCGTGTTGATCGCTCCGGGCGTGTACAACGAGGCGGTCGACGTCGTGACCGACGAGATCGTGATCCGCGGCCTCGAACGTGAGGGTGTGGTCCTCGACGGGCAGTTCGAGCTCGACAACGGCATCCGGGTGCTCGGTGCGAAGGGCGTCGCCGTCGAGAACCTGACCACTCAGAACTACACCGACAACGGCGTGTTCTTCACCTCCGCCGACGGCTACCGCGCGTCCTACGTGACCGCCTACCGGGTCGGCGACTACGGCGTGTACGCGTTCGACTCCATCAACGGCCAGATCGAGCACTCGTACGGCGCGGGGAGCCCCGATGCCGGCCTCTACATCGGTCAGTGCTACCCGTGCAACGCGGTCGTCGACGGATTCCTCTCGGAGCACAACGGACTCGGCTATTCGGGAACCAACGCCGGCGGCAACCTGACGATCGTCAACTCGACGTTCCGGTTCAACCGCGCCGGCGTCGTGCCGAACTCGGGCAGCTACGAGCTCTGCTACCCGCAGCGTGAGAACCTGATCGTCGGGAACACGATCTACTCCAACAACAATCCGAACACACCGGCGATCGACGTCGCGCTGCTCGCCATGGGCAACGGTGTCGTGGCCGCGGGAGGCATCGGCAACACGATCGAGCGCAATCTCATCTACGACCACGACAAGACAGGTATCGCGCTCGTCCCGTTCCTCGAGGAGGGTGCCAACGACGACCTGCCGACCGAGGACGAATGGACCCAGACCTGCGCCGATCAGCGCGAGCAGCCGTTGGCCGCGGAGATCCCCGAGCAGCTGTTGTGGGAACCGTACGGCAACACGATTCGTGGCAACGTCATCAGCGACAGCCGCGTCGCCGACATCGGCGTGGAATCGGTTTCGGTACCCACCGGCGACCTCGGCAACTGCTTCAGTGGCAACGACATCACCTCGTCGGCGCCGGCGGCTCTCGAGACGCTCGCCCCGTGTGACGCCGATGCGGTCCCGGCCGACGACGCGGCGTGGACGGTCCAGCCGTTGAACGTGCTCACCTGGCTCGCGGACGCCGAGTCGGCGCCGCCGTCGGTCGACTACCAGATCGCCGAACTCCCGCCGATCCCGGATCTCGACGACATGCCCGATGCTGCGACGGCGCCCGCAGAGCCGGCAACGAACATGCCGCGCCCGGTCGACGTCGACGCCATCGTCGCGCCGACCCGCTGACCTCCGATGCAGCGCACCGTCTGGGCGTCCTGCGCAGCGTTGGTCGGCGCGCTGGTGTTGACCGGTTGCGGCACCGAGGTGGCCACCGTCTCGCACGGTGGTGATCCCGACCCGGGACGCATCGGGCCGCAGGGACGGGTTGCGCAGTTCATCGTCCGGTGCGAGGTGAGCCACATCGGCTTCGACGACCCGATCGTCCTTCCGGGGCAGCCGGGCGCCAGCCATCAACACCAGTTCTTCGGGAACGCCGAGACGAATTCGGATCCCGGATACGAACGCATGGTCGGTGCCGACACCAGCTGCGACCAGCAGCTCGACTCAGCGTCGTACTGGTCGCCGACGCTGCTCGACGGGGACGGCAGTCGGATCGACGCCCAGAAGCTGACCGCGTACTATCGGCCCGGCAGTGGCGTCGATCCGTCCTCGGTCGTTGCGTACCCGGCCGGGTTCATGATGGTCGCCGGGAGTTCGGCTGCCGACGAGCCGCAGGGCCAGGATGTGATCGCGTGGTCGTGCGGCAGCGGTGCGTTGCGTGCCGACGTCCCGCCCGCGTGCTCGCCGGACACCACCCTGCGGCTGCTCGTCACCTTCCCCGACTGCTGGGATTCCACTCGGCTCACGTCGTTCGGCTCCGGAGCCCACGTCCGCTACAGCGACGGCGGCTGTCCCGAGTCCCATCCGGTCGCCCTGCCGCAGCTCCAGATGGCGATCGACTTCCCACCTGTCGATCCCGATGGCCTCGCCCTCAGTTCGGGCCCGATCCACTCGGCACACGCCGACTTCTGGAACACGTGGGATCAGGACAAGTTGGAACGCGAGGTGGCGGTCTGCCTGAACCGCGACCTCGTGTGCGGCGTGTCGGGCTGATCCGGCGACGGACGGCTCGCGCCGCTCAGACCCCGTAGAGGCCGGCGATGTCGACGGGGGGCATGAATCCCGGATCGGGGCACACGCCGCGCGTCGAGCCCCCGGGCACCTGCGGCATCGGGCACGGTTGGCCGGTGACGTGCGCGACCGCGCGCGACATGAAATCGGCGGCACCGTGTCCGCCGTACCAGTCGAGGTGGATCCCGTCGGAGTACAGCCAGAACGGAACCTGCCTGACGATGCGCGACCATTCCATCGCGTACACGTCGACGTTCGCACCTGCGTGATGGCGGATCGACGAGTTGTGGGCCGCGTACGTCTGCTTGCCGGCCGCGCTGCCGCCCTTGTCGGAGGGCAACTCGCGGGCGTGGGTCATCCAGATGATCCGGCGGATTCCCTTGGCGCGTGCCTCGTTGATGAGGATGGGAGCGGCGGCGGCGACGTCGGATGCACCATCGTTGTACCCGGTCATGATGATCGCGACGTCGTAGTAGCCGACGGGGAGTGAGCGCATCGTCTCGATCGCATTCGGTGGCGGAATCGGCCCCTCGCGACCGCGGCACGACTGCCGGATGAGCCGCCGGCACGAACGGGCGCGGAAGTCGAAGTCGGCGCCGCGGAGTTGCGCCCACGCCCGGTTGCGATCGACGCCGGCCATCGTCGAGTCGCCGATCGCGATGACGCGTTGTCTCGGCACCGGGTTGCCGGCGAACGCGGCCTCGGTCATCACGGCCTGTGGACCGGTGAACCACCCGAGCATGTCCACCGTCACCTCGGTCCCCGCGTTCGAGTAGATCTCGATGCCCGCGTCGGACGCGGGGACGATCCCGAACTGGGCCGTGACCTCCCACGGCATGCCCGATCCGGATGACGTCTCGCCGCGCGGTGTGCGGGCGGCATGCGCGGTGATGTACCCGCGTCTGTCGGGCGCGATCATCGTCATCGAGACCGCAACGGCGGCGGGTCGGTTGGTTCGGGACGGGAGCGACACGGCGATCGTGCCATCGGGATAGATCGGCGCCGGCTCGGGACGGGTGTCGCGCAGTCTGGCGGGGACCGCCGGGACGAAGAGACCGTCTCCTGACTCCTCGGCGGATTCACCCGTGAACCACCCCGTCATGTCGACGACGACGTGTGCGCCGGCCTTCGCGTAGAGGTCGAAGCCGTCGGGCGAGACCGGTACGATCGTCGCCGCTGCGCGGGTCTGGCCGCGGCGGTCGGCGTTGAGGACCGACGCCATGGGGAGCGGTGCCCCGGCAGGGAAGACGGTGACGAAGCCATTGCCGGCGGTGCCTGCCACGGTCACGTTGATCGCCAGTGCAACGGCGTCGGCGGGAATCCCCTCCGGGAGCGGAATCCTGATCGTCGACTCCGGCGCAACCGGGGTGCCCGGATCCTCGCGCGTGTCGAGGATCCGCTGGGCGGTTCCGTCGACCACCAATCGCCCGCTCGTGGAGGTGTCGGCCGGCACGAACGCGCCGACCACGTCGATGACGACCCCACCTCGTCCGAATCCGTCCTTGCGGTAGACCTCGATCATTCGGCCGTCGCCGACCGTGATGGTGGCCGTGTTGGCGCGCGTGGTCCCGGCATTCCAGTTCAGGGTGGCGGCCGTCGGACGGCTCGCCCCCGCGGGATACGCGACCAGCCAGCCCTTCTGCTGCGGGCGCACGATCGTCGTCGAGACCACGATCGCAACCGCCGTGTCGGGGATGCCGCAGGTCGACGTGCTCACCCGCGCGGTGTACGGGTCCACCGGGACGAACCCGGTCCCGCTCCGCTCGTCGGCGAGCCGGCACGGCAGTACGGGCTCGTACCGGCTGGTCGGACCGGCGGCCTCGACGACCGGCACCCGTGCGGGCCCGACACCCCCGGAGACGCCGATCGCAGAGCCCGCGATCAGCGTGAACACGAGCAACCTGGTGATCCAACCGTGCATCACGGTCACGCTAGTGCGGGTCCGGCCCGCCGGACCTTCCTCGCCTCAGAGACGGCCGGCCTCGACGACGCGCTGCAGGAACTGGCGCGTGCGCTCCTCGGTCGGTGCGCCGAACACCTGGGCAGGGGGACCGTCCTCGAGGATCCGACCGTGGTGCAGGAAACAGACGCGGTCACTGATGTCGCGGGCGAACGCCATCTCGTGTGTTGCGAAGACCAGCGTCATGCCCTGCGTCTTGAGTGTGCGCACGACGTCGAGCACCTCGCCGACGAGTTCGGGGTCGAGCGCCGAGGTGATCTCGTCGAGCAGCATCACCTCCGGGTCCATCGCCAGGGATCGAGCGATCGCCACCCGTTGCTGCTGCCCGCCCGACAACTGATCCGGGTAGGCGTCGATCCGCGATTCGAGTCCGAGTCGCACGAGCAGATCCCGGGCCCGATCGCGCGCCTGACCACTCGGCACGCGCAGCACCTTGCGTGGGCCGATCGCCACGTTGTCGACCACGCTCATGTGCGGAAACAGGTTGAAACTCTGGAAGATCATGCCGATCCGGCGACGGATCGGATCGGGGTCGAGCCCCGGTTCGGCGATGTCGACACCGTCCAACAGGATCGCGCCGTCGTCGATCGGCTCGAGCAGATTCGCGCAGCGCAGCAGCGTCGACTTGCCGGAGCCCGACGCGCCGATCAGGGTGATGACCTCGCCGTCGGCGACGTCGAGGTCGATCCCGTCGAGCACCACGTTGTCGGCGAACGACTTGCGGACGCCGCGCAGCGCGAGCTTGGGAGACGCGTGGGGGTGGGACTCGCCGGTCATGACACGCTCGTGGCGCCGGTCCGTCGCCGCTCTCGGGCCAGGAGGTGGTCGGCGAGGCGGGTGAGCGGAATCGTGACGCAGAGGAAGATCACCGCGGCGGCGACGTACGGCGTGAAGTTCGCGAACTTCGACTTGTCGAGGCCTGCCTGCCGCAGGATCTCGATCGGCCCGATGAGGCTGATCAGAGCAACGTCCTTCTGGAGTGAGACGACGCTGTTCATCATCGGTGGCACGATCCGGCGCAACGCCTGGGGCAGGACGACGGTCGTCATGGTCTGACCACTCGTCATCCCGAGCGAACGGGCGGCCGCCCGTTGGCTCTCGTGCACGCCCTCGATTCCTGCTCGGATCTCCTCGGAGACGTACGCCGAATACGACAGGACGAGCGCGACGGTGCCCCAGATCAGCGGGTTGCTCCACGTGCGTGACTCGAACAGTCCCGGCACCCCGAACCCGATCAGGAAGATGGTGAGGATGACCGGAACGCCGCGGAACACGTCGGTGTAGATCACCGCGGCCGCGCGGAGCGGGAACAGCGCCGGCGAGCGGGTGTTGCGTGAGATCGCGATCACGAGCGAGAGAGCGAAGATCAACGGCATCGACCAGAGGAAGATCTTGATGTCGAGCCAGAACGCGTCGACGAGCCGTGGAAAGGAGTCGGCGAAGATCTCCCCGTCGAAGAACGACTTGCGGACCCGTTCCCACCGGGGGGCGCGTGGCACGAGCACGACGATCGCCGCGACGACGATCGTCGTGCTCGCAGCCGCAACCAGCAGTGAGTTGCGTCGCTGACGCTGCTCGTACGCCTGGCGGCGGGTCTGCTGGTTCATTGCTGTCGGGGTGGGTGGACGCCCTCGACGTGACGTCGAGGTGGCAGCGTCACTCGCTGATGAAGGGGGCTCCGGTGTTGTCGGCCAGCCACTGCGCCGTCAGCGCCTCCAGCGTGCCGTCGTCGGTGATCGCCTGGATCGCCGCGTCGACGCACGGCGTCAACGGGCTGTCCTTCTCGAGCACCATTCCGAACTGATCGGTGGTGTCGCCTGATTCGGCAGGGAACTGACCGATGACCGCGCTGCCCTCGATCTCGACGGCCGAGACGAACAGCGCCGTCGGGAGGTCGAAGACGGCAGCGTCGATCTGATTGGCCTCGAGGGCGGCCTTCGCGCCGACGTTGTCGTCGTAGACGAACGGCTCCTCGGTGGGTTGGATCACGTCGGTGATGAAGTCGAGGCTGGTCGTGCCGGCCTGCGCGCCGAACTTGACGTCCTTGAGGTCGGCGATCGACGTCGCGCCCTCGGCGGCAGATCCTTCGAGCGCGACGATCGCCTGGTTGCTCGTGTAGTACGGCAGCGAGAAGTCGATCGTTGCCTTGCGCTCGTCGGTGATCGAGAACTGCTGCAGGTTGATGTCGAAGTCCTTGGCGCCCGGCTGGATCGCCGCATCGAAATCGGTGCGGGTCCAGACGACGGCGTCTCCCTCGTAGCCCATCTCGGCGGCGACGGCGTATGCCACGGCGGCC
This sequence comes from Ilumatobacteraceae bacterium, assembly GCA_963824025.1. Taxonomy (GTDB): domain Bacteria; phylum Actinomycetota; class Acidimicrobiia; order Acidimicrobiales; family Ilumatobacteraceae; genus Ilumatobacter_A. Next base: position 457,558 of record CAWGNY010000008.1, on the reverse strand, counting down.
TCGAAGCCCTCGCCGGATTCGGGGGCGTCGTCGATGACCCAGGGGGAGAACGCGGGGTTGCCGGTGGCGACGGTCAGCACACCGTCCTCGATCGTGTTCGAGCAGGCATCGTCGGCCGCCTCGGTCGTCGCGGTGTCGTCGCCGTCGGCCGCCTCGGTCGTCGCGGTGTCGTCGTCGGCCGCTTCGGTCGTGTCGGTGGCCTCGTTGTCGTCGCTGCCGCAGGCAGCGAACACCAGCGAGCCGACGGCGAGCGCGGCGGCGAAACGGGTGGTACGGGAATGCATGGGAGTTCTCCTTGGACGGGTGTTCACGCGCAGCGCATGCTACTTCCGCGATCGCGTCCCCCTCCGATGAGAGATGAGAGCGAACCCCACTCTCATCTCTCATCGGAGCGGGGAAGGTGGGCGGGTTCGGGAGGTGCGGCAGTAGCGTGCCGCAGCATGTCGAAGCCCCCCGCCACGCAGTACTCGATCACGCTCGATGTCACCCTGGACAACGTTCCCGGCGTGCTCGGCCGCCTGTGTTCCGCCATCGGCGAGGCGGGCGGGAACATCTTCGCGATCGAGGGATTCGTGGCCAAGGGCCTCGAACTCGAGCGTGACATCGTCGTCAACTGCAGCAGCGTCGAGCACCAGAAGGAAGTGGTCGAAGCCGTCGAAGCGGTCGACGGAGTCACCCTCGAGGAATGGCACGACCGGACGTTCCGGATGCACGAGGGCGGCAAGATCGAGGTGTTGCCGTTGCTCCCCGTGGCCGACCAGGACGACCTCTCGATGGCGTACACCCCCGGGGTTGCCCGCGTGTGCAATGCGATCGCCGCCGACGAATCCCTCGCCGACGTGTACACGATCCGCAAGAACACCGTCGCCATCGTTTCAGACGGCACTGCGGTACTCGGCCTGGGCGACATCGGCCCGAAGGGTGCGATGCCGGTGATGGAGGGCAAGGCGTTGTTGTTCAAGGAGTTCGCCGGGGTCGATGCGTTCCCGATCTGTCTCGACGTCTCGACCCCCGAGGAGATCATCGAGACGGTCATCCGCCTCGCTCCGACCTTCGGCGGCATCAACCTCGAGGACATCGCCGCACCGGGTGCGTTCCAGGTCGAGGAGGCACTCAAGGAGGCGCTCGACATCCCCGTCTTCCACGATGACCAGCACGGGACGGCGGTCGTCACGCTCGCGGCCGTCGAGAACGCGCTGCGGATCACCGGAAAGAAGATGGAGGACCTCTCGATCGTCATCTCCGGTGTCGGAGCAGCCGGCGTGGCGATCGGCAAGATCCTGCTCGGGGCCGGTGCCGGCGAGATCGTCGGCGTCGACAGCAAGGGCGCGGTCTACGACGGCCGTGAGGGATTGAACGCCTGGAAGCAATGGTTCGCGGAGAACACCAACCCTCACGGCAAGCAGGGTGCACTGAGCGATGTGATGGCCGGCACCGACGTGTTCATCGGCGTGAGCGCGCCCGATGTGCTCACCGTCGACGACATCCGAGCGATGAACAGCGATCCGATCGTGTTCGCGATGGCGAACCCGGATCCGGAGATCCGGCCCGAACTCGTCGGCGACCTCGTCCGGGTGATGGGCACGGGCCGCAGCGACTACCCCAACCAGATCAACAACGTTCTCGCGTTCCCCGGCATCTTCCGAGGCGCGCTCGACGCCCGTGCGAGCGACATCACCGAGGGAATGAAGTTGGCGGCGGCCGAAGCGATCGCCCGGTCGGTCCCTGACGAGGAACTCAGCGAGACCAACATCATGCCGTCGGTGTTCGACCGGTCGGTGTCGATGCGGGTCGCACAGGCGGTCGCGGCTGCGGCAGTCGCCGACGGTGTCAGCCGTCTCACGTGACTTTTCGCCGACGTTCACCCGCACCGCGATACATCGCTCGCTCGCCGGTTCTACGGTCAAGAACGTGGTCGGACCCGTCGATGAACAAAGCGTGCCCGCCCCCGACACGTCGTCACCACTGATCCGCACGGCCGCCGGGACCGCCGTCGGCATCGTCCTCACGATCGCGATCTGGTCCCAGCGTGAGACCATCGGGTCGGCGCTCAGCGAGATCCGGGGGCTGTCGGCGGTCGCCGTCGTTGCCCTCTTGGCGCTGACCGTCTACGAGCGGTGGTCGCGCGGCGACATCGTTCGGCGACTGCTCGGCGAACCCGTCGGAATCGGTCGGGCCGTGACGATTCACGACGTCGGGACCGCCGCCAGCAAGGGTGTCCCGCTCGGCGGGGCGTTGGGGACGGCGCTGCGGTGGTCGATCAGCCGGAACAGTGGCGTGCGGCCGCCGACGTTCGCCACGATGCTGATCGCTTACGGAATCGCCACCACGTTCGCGACGTGGCTCCTCCCGCTCTTCGCCCTGCTGCTCGACCTCACGCAGCGCCCGGCCGACACGACCGACCTGCTGCTGCTCGGTGTGACCAGCGCCGTACTCGTGGGATCCCTCGCGTTCTGGACGGTCGTGCTGCGTTCGGACCGGCTCGAGACGTGGACCGTGGGTCGGACCCGGAAGTTGTGGGAGGTGCTCGCACGCCGGGTGCCGGCGCTCGAGGGGCAGGATCCGGCGTCGGGCGTCGCGGATGTGCGACGCGACCTCCGACGAGCGGGCCGGCGCCCGTGGGGGCTCCTCGCGCGCACCATGTCGGCCCAGGCCTGTGGCGCGGTGATCCTGCTGGTCGCGTTGCGAGCGCTCGGGGTCGGCGCGGAGCTCGGTGTCACCGAGTTCTTCCGGGTGTTCTTCCTCGCCCACCTCGCCGGGACGTTCGCACCGACACCCGGGGGAGTCGGCGTGGTCGAAGCGGGGACGACCGGGGCACTGATGGCAGCCGGGGTCGACACCACCACGGCGCTCGCCGCCGTGATCATCTTCCGTTTCCTGACCTACGTCGTCCCGATTGCGTTCGGGGCGCTGCTGTACCTGCTGTGGCGGGTTCGCAGCGCCCCGATCCGATCGGGCACACTGAACGATCATGGGACACCCTTCGACACCGCAGTTCCGGACATTCCATGCGCTTCGCATCAAGGGGTTCGCTACGGCTGACACCCTCGCCGAGATCACCGCAGTCGACGCGCAGCACGTCGAGGCGCACCTCACCGGGTTCTCCGAGGTCGGCCTCGTCCAGTTCCGGGAGAATCGGGGGCTGTGGCAGCTGACTCCCGACGGGCGTGAAGCGCACCGCGAGTACCTCGCCGCCGACCTCGACGGGCTCGACCCGGTTGCAGCGCTCGCCGACCACTACTCGACCTTCATCGAGCTCAACGGCCGGTTCAAGGAGTTGTGCGGCGATTGGCAACTGCGCGACGGGGCGCCGAACGATCACTCCGATCCCGACTACGACGCCGACGTCATCGATCGGCTCCACGGGGTGCATACCGAGGCCGAACCGGTCGTGAGCGAGATGGGTCAGGTGATCGACCGATTGTCGCCCTATTCGAGTCGACTGACCGTCGTTCTCGGGCGCGTCAAGCAGGGCGAGACGAACATGTTCACCGGCGTGATGTGCGGGAGCTACCACGATGCATGGATGGAGCTGCACGAAGATCTGATCCTCACCCAGGGGATCGATCGCGCCGCCGAGGGATCCTTCTGATTCGAACGCGGCAACGCCGCGAACATCACCTAGGTTCTGGGGCGTGAACGCTCTCGATGGAACGCGCTGCTGATGGCCAGATTCGGACGTGTGCTCACGGCAATGGTCACGCCGTTCGCCGTCGACGAGTCTCTCGACGTCGACGCCGCGGTGTCGTTGGCGAAGTGGTTGGTCGGGCAGGGAAACGAGGGGCTCGTCGTCGCCGGCACCACCGGTGAGTCGGCCACCCTGTCGATCGACGAGAAACTCACCCTCTTCGAGGCGGTCGCCGGGGCCGTGACGGTGCCCGTGGTGGCCGGGACCACGGGATCGAACACCCGGCAGGACATCGGGCTCACGGTGGAAGCCGAGAAGCTCGGCGTGGCCGGGATCCTCGCGGTGTGCCCGTACTACAACCGTCCCTCGCAGGCCGGCCTCGACGCGCATTTCCGGGCCATCGCGGCGAACACCGAGCTCCCGGTTCTCCTCTACGACATCCCGAAGCGGACGGGTCGGAAGATCGACACCGCAACGCTGATCTCGCTCGGCAACGACGTCTCGAACATCGTCGGGGTGAAGGACGCTGCCAGGGATCCGGGCGAGACAGCGCTCGTCATCGAGGCGACGCCCGCCGACTTCGAGGTCTACTCGGGCGACGACCCGATGACCCTCCCGCTCCTGGCCGTCGGAGCCGTCGGTGCGATCGGCGTGGCCACGCACTGGTGTGCGCCCGACCACGTGCAGATGTTCGATGCCTGGGAGGCCGGTGACGTTGCGGCCGCCCGGGCGCACAACGCCCGCCAGCTCGAGAGCTACGCGTTCGAGACCAGCGATGCGATCCCGAATCCCCTTCCCGCCAAAGCCATGCTGCGAGCACTCGGACACGCAGTGGGCGAGGCACGACTCCCGATGGGACACGCGCCGGCGGGTCTCCCTGACCAGGCCCTCGAGGTCTACGACCGATTGGTGGCCTCACGTGGCTGAACAGACAACCCGACCATCGAGTGCCCGGCTCGACCCGGCGATCCCCGTCCGGATCGTCTTCCTGGGCGGCCTCGGCGAGATCGGCCGCAACTGCATGGTCATCGAGCAGGGTGCGCCCGACGACCCCGATCGGACGATGATGCTGATCGACTGCGGCCTGATGTTCCCCGATGCGAACATGCACGGCATCGACCTGATCCTCCCGGATTTCACGTACCTGAAGGAGAACGCCAGTCGGATCCAGGCGATCATCCTCACCCATGGCCACGAGGACCACATCGGTGCGATCCAGTACCTGATGCGCGACGGCGACGGCATCGGCGACCTGCGCGACGACCCGTTGCCCGTCTACGGATCGGCGTTGGCGCTCGGGCTGGCGCGGAACCGGATCGAGGAAGCCGGCCTGATGCCCAAGATCGACATGCGTCCGGTGCGTGACGGCCAGCAGATCGACGTCGGGTCGCTCCTCGTCGAGTTCATCCCCGTCACCCATTCCGTGCCGCATGCCCACGCGATCGCCGTGCACACGGCACAAGGGGTGGTCCTGCACTCGGGTGACTTCAAGATCGACCTGACGCCGGTCGACGAACGCCGGGCTGATCTGGCGCGGATCGGCCAACTCGCGAAGAACGAGGGCATCAGGCTGTTGATGAGCGACTCGACCAATGCGGAAGAGCCCGGCTACGCCCCGAGCGAAACCAATGTCGGTGGTGTCCTGCGGGGGCTGTTCGCGCAGCAGCGAGGGCGGCGGATCATCACCGCGAGCTTCGCGAGTCACCTGCACCGGATCCAGCAGATCGCGGACGCGGCGGTCGAGGAGGGGCGCAAGGTCGCCACGTTGGGCCTGAGCATGAAGAAGAACATCCGGCTGGGCCTCGACCTCGGCGTGTTCAGGATCCCCGAATCCTCGCTGATCGACATCGAGGACATCGATCGGTACGACCCCGGCGACGTCTGCATCATCTCGACCGGATCCCAGGGCGAACCGATGTCGGCGCTCGGGTTGATGGCGCGCGGCGAGAACCGGTGGCTCAAGCTGAACGACCGGGACACCGTCGTACTGTCCAGCCATGCGATCCCCGGGAACGAGAGCAACGTCAACAAGGTGATCGACGGGCTGCTCCGGCTCGGAGCGAACGTCGTGCACTCCGGCGTGATGGACGTCCATGCCACCGGCCACGCCCAGGCCGACGACATCAAGACCTACCTCTCGATCGTCAATCCCGAGTGGTTCGTTCCGATTCACGGGGAGTACAGGCACATGGTCGCGAACGCCAAGCTCGGGGAGTTGATGGGCGTGCGTGGCGATCGGATCATCCAGTGCGAGGACGGCGACGTCCTCCAGCTCGACCGCGAGGGTCTCGCCCCGGTCGGTCGCGTCCCGTCCGGGTACCTCTACGTCGACGGCATCGTCGGCGACGTCGGGAACGGGGTACTGCGCGACCGGCGCAAACTCGCCGAGGAAGGTGTGGTGGTCGTCGTGTCGACGGTCGACATGCAGACGGGCAAGGTGCTCGTCGACCCGGAGATCATCACCCGCGGATGGGTGTACGCGCCCGAAGCCGAGGATCTGCTCGACGAGGCCTGCGACACGGTCGCGGCCGCGCTCGAGAAGGCGCTCGCCGACGGCGTCCGCGACGTCGAGCAGCTCGAACGAGAAGCCCGCCGCGCGACCGGGAAGTTCGTCAGCGATCGGACGAAGCGTCGTCCGATGATCGTGCCCGTCGTCATGGAGGCCTGACCGCCCCGCAATGCGTCAGGAACCGATGGTCTCGCGCGCCGCGGATCGAACCGGTGGTTCGGTTCGGGTCCGGCGCGAAACGAAGATCCAGCCGGCGACCATCGCGACCGCGGCGAGCACGTTCACGACGGCAGCGAGCCTCGCTCCCGCGTGTGGCCCGACGCACGGCTCCCGGTCGTACATGTAGTCGGGGCGGAGTTCGGGCAGTGGTTCCGACGGGCCCGGGTCACTGTCGATCAGCGAGTTGCAGACGACCAGCTGGGCGCGGGGCGCGTCCTCGGGGGTGAACGACGGATTGGCGGCCAGAACGGCTGCCAGTTCGGTCGTCGGATCGACGACCACCGGAACCGTGTCCTCGATCGGGCGGAGAGCCCAGCCGAACACGAGGACCGCAACCCACACCACGAGCGCGCCGGCAGCGATCATGGACCGTTTGCTCGGGCGGTTCGACATGCTGGACAACCCGAGCAATGTACCGGGCTCGACCGATGTCGGCGATGAACCGGCGACCCGGTTCGGTGGCGCCGGGTCGAAACGACGGCGTGCCTCCTTTCCGCAGGTCGGTCTAGCCTTCGGCGCATGGGACGCGTCGACCTCGGGCCGGGGACCTGGCGATCGACCGGCCGTCTGCCGAGCACAGTGGTGGCCCTCGGTCTGGCGGTCTCGGCGGTGCTCGGGGGCTGCGGTGGTGAGGCGGAATCGAGCGACGTGACCACCGGGACGGCGTCGCTCCGGACGTCATGGCGACGGACGCTCCGGAGTTCGTCGACGACGTTCTCGGCGCGATCGATGCCGTGGAATCCGAGCTCGGAACCGGGCAACGGTTCTTCGAAGTGACAGCGAATGCCCAGTTCGCGAACGTCTTCGTCGCGGTCGACGACGCGACTGCGGTGATCGCCTACGCCTACGTCGACGGTGAGCTGCAGCCGCCGGCGCCGAAGCAGGAGGGTGCCGAAGGGCTCACGTTCGGCCGGGAGGACGTCGACTTCGATCCCCAGCTCGTGCTGGCGGGGGTCGAGGCCGAGCTTCCCGAGTCGGTGGTGGACGCCATTTCCGTCTACGGGGACGGAGCGGGAGCGACGTACGTGGTCGCCGCGACGTCGGCGGCCGGCGGATTCCTCGACATCGTCGTCGGGCCGGACGGCCAGATCTTCTCGGTCGACCCGGTCTGAGCCGGAGGGTGCCTCCGCATCTGGGTTGCACCCGGTTGGTACGGTGATCGGGTCATGACTACCTGGGGCCCGTCGGGCAGGAAACCGTCGAAGAAGTCGTCGGGCAAGCGGTCGACCCGCGTGGACCCGTCGTCGAAGACGTCCAAGACGTCCCGGAGCTCCCGATCGGGGGGCCGAGGTTCGGTGCGTGATGCGACGCCGGACCAGATCGAGCGGGCAGCCGCCGCGAGCGATCACGGGCACCCTGCAGGCCGCGACAACGACGAGTTGATCGGTCTCGGCCTGATCGGTGCGGCCGTCCTGCTCGCTCTCGCGTTCTACGTCGACCTCGCCGGTCCCGTCGGGCGCGGGGTCGAGACCTTGTTCGGGTGGTTCTTCGGTGTCGGCCGCTTCGCCGTCCCGTTGGTCCTCGGGGCAGTCGGCGTGGCCTTCGTCCGCAAGGGCCGTTCGTCGAGCCCGATCCGTCTCGCGATCGCCTGGTCCGTCGTCGTCGGCGCCACGCTCGGATTGATCCATGTGATCCGCCGCAATGACGAGGCCGAAGGATTCGACAGGTTCGGCGACTGGGGCGGCTGGGTCGGCGCATCGATCGGCGAGCCGCTCGATGCAGGTCTCGCAACCGCTGGGGCGGTGGTCTTCCTGTTGGCGCTAATCGTCGGCAGCCTGACCGTCATCACGCAGACATCGCTGCGCACCATGGCGCAGCAGACCGGTGGTGTCCTCAATGCCGTGCTGCGTCCGCTCGGCCGGGCCGCGAAGTCCGGGATCGGGAACATCACGACGCTGTCGAGTGACCGCGAGGGCGGCGCCGAACTCGATGCCACCACGGTGTTCGACCAGGAGCGGCTCGATGGTGGTGCGCACATCGTGGCCGGCGAGGTGTTGCGATCGGGGGACGGTCCCCGGGTGTACGACTTCGAGTCGGACGGTGATCCGCTTCCCGATGCCGCGACGCCGAAGCGGAAGCGAGCCTCGACGGCCAAGACGCCCGGCGTCGTCAGCCCGGACGGGAAGCGGATCGGTGACTGGGTGCTCCCGCCGATGAAGCTCCTGCTGCAACCGGGCGAGAAGAAGGTCGACGTGAAGGCGATCGAGCAGCGGGGGCTCACGCTGCAGGAGTCGTTGGCGTCGCACAACGTTGAAACCGACCTGATCGGCATGACCGTCGGCCCCACCGTGACGCGCTACGAGCTCGAACTCGGCCCCGGGGTGAAGGTCTCGAAGGTCACGAACCTCCAGAAGGACATCGCCTACGCGATGGCAGCGACCGATGTGCGCATCCTCGCGCCGATCCCCGGTCGGTCCGCGATCGGCGTGGAGGTGCCGAATCATCAGCGCCAGCTCGTCGCACTGGGCGACCTCCTGGTGTCGCCCGAGGCACTCGCTGCGACGAACCCACTCGAGGTCGCCGTCGGAAAGGACATCGCCGGCAGGACGGTGATGCTCGACCTCGCTGCCACGCCGCACCTGCTGATCGCCGGCGCCACCGGTGCAGGCAAGTCGAGTGGGATCAACTGCATCATCACGTCGTTGCTGATGCGTACCACCCCGGACGACGTGCGGTTGATCCTGATCGACCCGAAGCAGGTCGAGATGGGCCAGTACGCCCGGCTCCCGCACCTGTTGACCCAGCCGGTGACCGACCCGAAGAAGGCCGCCAACGCGCTCGGGTGGGCGGTCAAGGAGATGGAGCGTCGTTACGACATCCTCTCCGAGGTCGGCTACCGGGACATCACCGGCTACAACAGGGCGTTCAGCGCCGGCAGGATCGCCGAGCCGCCGGGGACGGATCCCGACGGTCCGCCGACCTACGAACACATGCCGTTCATCGTCGTGGTGGTCGACGAACTCAACGACTTGATGATGGTGGCCGCCCGCGACGTCGAGGAGTCGATCACCCGCATCGCACAGAAGGCCCGTGCCGTGGGCATCCACCTGATCGTCGCCACGCAGCGGCCGTCGGTGAACGTCATCACCGGTGTGATCAAGGCGAACATTCCCGCGCGCATGGCGTTCGCCGTGTCGAGTCTCACCGACTCGCGGGTGATCCTCGACCAGCCGGGTGCCGACAAGCTCGTCGGCAAGGGCGACATGCTGTTGCTGCCCGGCAATTCGTCGGTCGCCAACCGCATCCAGGGTGCGTTCATCACCGAGGAGGAGGTTCGCGAGGTCGTCGCCCATTGGAAGGCACAGTCGCCCGACGCGGTGACATCGGCCGAGATCGAGGCGGGCGGCGAGGGTGGACCCTCGGCGATGAGCTCACCTGCGTTGACCCCGCCTGCTCCGTCGACGTCCGGCCTCGACCACGACGTCACCTCCGACGCGAACGCCTTCTCGGCCGGAGAGGACGACGAGGACACCGCGATGATGAAGCAGGCGATGGAGTTGGTGGTCCGGAGCCAGCTCGGCTCGACCTCGATGTTGCAGCGCAAACTCAAGGTCGGTTTCGCCCGCGCCGGTCGGATCATGGACCTGCTGGAGCAGCGCGGGGTGGTGGGTCCGAGCGAGGGATCGAAGGCCCGGGCGGTCCTGATGACGGTCGAGGAATTCGAGCTCCTCCAGCAGAACGGGCAACTCTGAGCGGTGTCCGGTGGCAGCCGACATTCCGCGCTGCCGTCGCGGAGGGAGCGTCGAACTGCTGGTCCCGGTGAACCTCTGTCCGGCGCGCCGTCCGACGTCGTGGGTGTCCCGGTCATCGACCTCAGCGGACTCGGTCGAGGCGGTGGTCGTGCGAGCGAAGTGGGCCGGGAGATCGACGAGGCGTGCCGCTCGGTCGGGTTCTTCTCGGTGATCGGCCACGGTATCGACGCCGCGGTCATCGAGCGGGCGCACGATGCCGCCATCGCGTTCTTCGACCTCCCTCCGGAGGCCCGCCTCGGTGCTGCGAAACCCTCCCCGGACGCGCCGTACGGCTATGTCCCGTTCTCCGCCGAAGCGCTCAATCGCTCGATCGGTGGGACCGGGCCGCCCGACCTGAAGGAGACCTACAACGTCGGACCGGTCGGAACCCCGCCCCGGCCACCGGTCGAGATGGTGGACCCCGACGAGCGGGACGTGTGGTCACCGACCGTGTGGCCGCCGATGATGCCCGAGTTGCGTCCGGCGCTCGAGGCGTACTACACGGCCATGGCCGACCTGGCGGCGACGATCATGCGTGGCTTCGCGATCGCGTTGAACCTCCGTCCCGACTGGTTCGCCCCGTTCATCGACGAACACGGCTCGGCTCTTCGACTGGCGCACTATCCGCCGCTCGTCCGACCGCCGCAGGCGGGTGAGCTCCGCGCCGGCGCCCACACCGATTACGGCACGCTCACGATCCTCCGACTCGACGCCGAGCCCGGACTGCAGGTGCGGTGGCCGGACGGGGAATGGGTCGACGTGGAAGCACCCGACGGAGCCCTGGTGGTCAACATCGGGGACCTGATGCAGCGATGGAGCAACGATCGGTGGCGTTCGACGATGCACCGCGTCGTGATCGCGGAGGGACGCCACGGCGAGCGGCGCCTCACCGTGCCGTTCTTCCACAACGCCAACTGGGATGCGCGCGTCGAATGCATCGTCGCGGACGGTGAGCGGCCCCGGCACGAGCCGGTTCTCGCGGGCGCCCATCTGATGGAGAAGTTCCGTTCGACGGTGATCGCGGCCGGTACCGACGAGCACGACGATGATCGGTGACAGCGCGAGGAGGGACGGAGTTCGTCGACAGGTGCAGCGATCGGCGAACCGACCGCGGCCCCGGCCGAACTCGGCGACGGCTCGTTGCAGCGGTGGGTGACGTTCCCGCGTCGGGACACGATTACGCTCGGCTCGTGAACCCGGAACCCGGGAGGGTCAGCCGCACCGCCGCCATGGCCGCCGGCGCTGTACGGCTCATCGAGCGCAGGGCGATCGGCGAGGTGATGCTCATCGTCGTCTCGTTGTGGATGGTCGTGTTCGTTCTCGACTACGTCACCGGGCCGAAGATCTCGTGCTCCATCTTCTATCTGCTTCCCATCGCTGTCGTCTCGTTGCGTTTCGGGCAGCGGGCCGGGTTGCTCGCGTCGGTACTGGGAGCGATCACGTGGTTCGGAGCCGATCGGCTCAGCGGTGGTGATGGCCTCGGTCGGCTCATCCCTGTCTGGAACGGACTCGTTCGCCTCGGCCTGTTCGCGATCGTCTCGGTGCTCCTGGTCGCAGTTCGCGACCTCCTCTTCGCCCAGCGCCGTGAAGCGCGGATCGATGCCCTGACCGCCGTGTTGAACTCACGTGGATTCCGCGAGCGTGCCCAGGTGGAGCTCGACCGGGCCCGCAGGACCGGGCATCCGATCTCGATCGCCTACATCGATGTCGACAATTTCAAACGACTGAACGACGCCCGGGGTCATTCGGCCGGCGACGAAGCGCTGCGTCGCATCGGTGAAACGCTCGCGGCCTGCGCGCGCAGCCTCGACGTCGTCGGTCGGCTGGGGGGTGACGAATTCGCGATCGTCTTCCCGGACTGCGGTCCCGCCGAAGTCGAACGGGTGGTCCTTCGCAGTCGTGCGATGCTGCGACCGCTGTGCACCGAGTTCGACGTCGACCTGTCGGTCGGGATCGTGACCTTCGACGAGGTGCCGCCTGACCTCGACACCGCGCTGCGGCGGGCGGATGCATTGATGTACGTCGCGAAGGGGGCAGGTCGTGGATTCGTTCGTCACGACACCGAGCCGTCCCGACGTGATCCGCGCCGTCCGCCTTCTCTGGCAGCCGATCTGGCACCTGCGACCGCCGTGAGCGGCGAGCAACCCCGAACCGATTGATCCGACGGACCGATCACCGGCGCGACAGCCACCTCCTCGATCCTCGTCGTCGACACCCGGGCGGCGCTCCCGTCCGGTTGGCACTGCCGAGCAGAGGCGGAGCGATAGCGTGCTGACGTGCAGCGCTTCTACGTCGAAACGCTCGGCTGTCCCAAGAACGACGTCGACTCGGACAAGCTCGTCGGCGCGCTCGTCGCCGACGGGATGGAGGCAACCGACGATCCTGCGGTCGCCGATCTCGTCGTCGTCAACACGTGTGCATTCATCGGCGAGGCCCGTCAGGAGTCGATCGACACGATCCTCGCACTCGACGAGCAGCGCGCTGTCGACAGCCGCCTCGTCGTCACCGGCTGCATGGCCGAGCGCTACGGCGACGAGCTCGCCGCGGCGCTCCCCGAGGTCGACCAGGTCGCCGGCTTCGGCCAGGCCTTCAATCTCGTGCCCGTCGAGCGTGACGGCACGGAGGTTCCTGCCGGGACGGCGCCCGCCCGCCGACTCATCCCGGTGTCGTCCACACCGCTGCCCGAGTTCGACCTGCTGAACCTGCCCCGACCGAAGTCGTCCGCGCCGTGGGCGTACGTGAAGATCGCAGAGGGCTGCGACCGGTCGTGCGGATTCTGTGCGATCCCGAGCTTTCGGGGTCCACAACGCAGCCGTGACCACGACTCGATCATGACCGAGGTCCGCGAGACCGAAGCGCGCGAGATCGTGCTCGTCGCGCAGGACCTCGCCTCGTACGGAAAGGATCGCCCCGACGAACTCGGGGCCGGGTCGATCGTGTCGCTCGTCGATGCGGTGGCGTCAGCCGTCGACCGGGTGCGGCTGCTCTACCTGTATCCGAGCGACCTGTCCGATGAGCTGATCGAGTCGATCTGCGCGAGCGGCGTCCCCTACTTCGATCTCTCGTTGCAGCACGTGTCCAAGCCCCTGCTCCGACGGATGCGTCGATGGGGCGACGGCCGGCGTTTTCTCGACCGAATCGCGGACATCCGCGGGCGCGAGCCCGAAGCGGCATTCAGGAGCAACTTCATCGTCGGCTACCCCGGGGAGACCGAGGGCGACCACGACCAACTCCTCGACTTCGTCGAGCACGCCCAGCTCGACTGGTGCGGGTTCTTCGCGTACAGCAACGAGGACGGAACCCACGCGGCCGGTCTCGACGACCACGTCGCTCCGCAGCTCGTGGCGGAGCGGCTCGCCGAACTGCGCGAACTCCAGGACGAGGTCACCGCGGCGCGCCGTGACGCCCTCATCGGAACCGACGCCCACGTGCTCGTCGACGCACCCGGCGTGGCCAGGAGCCACCGTGAAGCGCCCGAGATCGACGGGATCATCCATGTCTCCGACGACCTCACGGTCGGCGAGATGACCACGGTCCACATCGTCGATGCGTTGGGACCGGACCTCGTGGCGGCGGGCGTCGATGTTGCTTCCCTCGACGACGGCGACGGAATCGGATGAAGGTCGAGTCGCTCAACAGCTGGGCCAACGCCATCACCGCGATGCGGATCCTCCTGGCGCCGCTGGTCTTCCTGGCGATCCCGGAGGACGGATCCGGGTCGTGGTGGGCGTTCCTCCTGTGGTTCCTGCTGTGCTCGAGCGACGGGATCGACGGCTACATCGCACGCCGACGGGGCCCGACCACGGTCGGTGCGTTCCTCGACCCGCTCGCGGACAAGGTGCTCGTCCTCGGTGCGATGTTCACACTCGTCGCCCACGACATCTTCTGGTGGGTTCCCGTCGCGATCATCGCTGCCCGGGAGCTCACGATCAGCGCCTACCGGATCGTCAAGAGCGGGCGCGGCGTCAGCGTTCCGGCGAGCAGGCTCGGCAAGTACAAGACCGTCGTGCAGCAGTTCGCCGTGGCGTTCGCCCTGTTCCCGCCCACCGCGCTCGCGGCGACCTGGACCTGGACGGTGCTGCTCTGGGCCGCAGTCGTTCTCGCCGTCGTGAGCGGCGCACAGTACCTCTGGCACTCGAGGAACCCGCAGCGCGTCGACGTGGCTGCCACCGTGTCGTGAACGTCTCGGTCCTCGCGGTCGGTACCGAACTCCTGCTCGGCCAGATCATCGACTCGAACTCCGCCTGGATCGGCGAGGAGCTCGCGACCCACGGCATCGACTCCCTGGTCCAGGTCAAGGTCGGCGACAACGTGGGTCGCATCGTGCACCAGCTCCGCGGCCTCCTCGACGACGCCGACGCCGTGATCGTCTGTGGTGGGCTCGGCCCGACGCACGACGACCTCACGCGCGAGGCGATCGCAGCCGTCATGGCCAGCGAACTCGTGCTCGACGACGACGTCGCGCAGGTCATTCGTGACATGTTCGAGTCGCGCGGTCGGCGGATGCCCGCGAACAACGTGCGGCAGGCGATGGTGCCGGCCGGTGCGACGGTGATTCCGCAGACGCGTGGGACCGCCCCGGGCTTGATCTGTCCGATCGGTGATCCCGACGGAAAGGTCGTCTACGCCGTACCCGGCGTGCCCCACGAGATGCGCGACATGGTGCAGCGTGCGATCGTGCCCGACCTGGTTCGTCGAAGTGGTTCGACCGACACCATCGTCAGCCGGGTGCTGCGTACCTGGGGCGAGTCGGAGAGCGGCCTGAACGAACGGCTCGAGGACGTGATCGAGGAGTTGGACTCGATCGGTTCGCCGACCCTCGCGTTCCTCGCGTCGGGGTGGGAGGGGCTGAAGGTCCGGCTGACGGCAAAGGCGCACTCTGCCGCAGAGTGTGCCGCGCAGCTCGACCGGTGGGAGGCGCGCATCCGTCACGAACTCGGCGACCTGGTCTTCGGCGTCGGCGACGACACGATGGAGTCGGTGGTCCTCGACCTGTGTCGCCGGCGCGGGCTCACGTTGGGATTGGCGGAGTCGGTGACCGGGGGGCTCGTCGGCGCTCGGCTCACCGGTGTCCCCGGTGCGAGCGACGTCTTCCGTGGCTCGATCGTCGGCTACGCAACCTCGGTGAAGCAGGCGGTGCTCGGGGTGTCGGCGGGACCGGTGGTCAGCGAGTCGGCGGCGCGGGAGATGGCGGTCGGTGCGAGGCGGCGACTCGGTTCCGACATCGCACTGTCCCTCACGGGCGTGGCCGGGCCGGCCGAGCAGGACGGTCAGCCGGTCGGAACGCTGTTCGTGGGTCTGCTCGGCCCCGGTTTCGACGAGGTCCGCGAGGTCATGCTGCCGGGTCAGCGCGAACAGATGCGGCAGTTCGCCGTCATCACGGCGCTCGGCATGCTCCGCCGGTTGCTGGCCGCGACCTGACCGCTCCGCTCGCCGATCGTTCGGTATCGTCCCTGCTCAGGACCGACCTGAGATGATCAACCCCCCGCCATCGTCCGTGCCGTCTGTCGCCACTCCGGCGCAGCGACGTCAACGCAACGCCCTGATCGGGCTGGGTGTCGGTTCGGGACTCGTCCTGCTGATCGGAATCGTCGCCGCGGTCCTCACCCGGGATCCGGGCTCGACATCCGTCCCCACGACCTTCTCCACCGTCGTCACGACGACCGTCCCGGCCCCGTCCACGGTCGCGACCACGTCGACCGTGGTGACCACCACCACGGTCCCCACACCTGTCTCGGCGGTGGCCGACGCAGGCCCGGACCTCGTCGTGAGTGCCGGCGACGTCGTGACCCTGTCGGCGCTCGAGGTGACCGAGGGAGCCGAGGACGAATCGATCATCTGGCGCCAGACCGCCGGTCCCGATGTCACCGCAGGGGTCGGCGCTCTCGGCGGGCGGCAAGTGTCGTTCGGGGCGCCGGCCGACGTGGTGACCATCGAGTTCGAACTGGTTGTCACGAGCGGCGAGCGGGCCGCCACGGCACCCGAGGCCGTCGACGCGCTGGTGGTCCGAGTGTTCGAGGATGCCGAGGCGCTGTTGTTCGTCGACGGCGAACGCGGCGACGACGCGGCGGTCGGCTCGATGGATGCCCCACTCCGAACGATCGGCGCGGCGGCACTCGCGGCCGAGGGACGGGACATCTACGTCCGCAGTGCGGGGGACTACACGGAGAATGCGACGATCCGGCTCGGCCCCGGGACGAGCCTCTACGCGGGGTTCGACGCCGACTGGAATCGCGATCGGTCGCAACGGGCGCGGCTCCAGGGCGGCGCTGTCGCGATCGTCGTCCAAGGCGACGGCGACCGGACGATCGGATCGATCGAACTGACTGCGGCCGGTGCTGCGCCCGGCCAGCGGTCGGTCGGCATTCGCGTCGTCGATGGCGAGACCGTGACCCTCGCCGACAGTCGAATTCTCGCGGGAGCCGGCGGCGAAGGGACGGCCGATGCGGATGCCGGCGTGAGCGTCGGGGTCGTCGCAGTGGGAACGGGCGAACTCCGCATCGAACGTTCGACCGTCAACGCATCGGATGGTGGCCGCGGCACTGACGGCGTGGCCCCGGAGCCGGGGGCCGCGGCGACGGCCGGCGGTGACGGTGGTGACGCCGACCAACGTGATGCCGGCGAGGGAGCCGACGGCGAGGGCGTGCGTCGAGGCGGTGACGGCGGACGAGGCGGATCCACGAGCGACGGCGACGATGCGCCCGGAGGCGGGGCGGGCGGTGATTCAGCGGATCGTGACGGCGAACCCGGTCGTGGCGGAGCCGGAGGCGCGGGCGGTGTCGGCGGTGACGGCGGACAGGGACTCGTCGATGACGACGGTCGCACGGCCATCGGAGCGCCCGGCTCGAACGGAGGCTCGGGCGAGGCCGGCGCGGGTGGATCCGGGGGCGGCGGAGGATTCGGACCGTTGGCCGTGCGTGGCGGTGGTGGCGGTGGTGGCGGCGCCGGGGGAGAGGCGAACTCGGGCGGCGCCCCGGGAGGAGGTGGTGCCGGTTCGATCGGCGTGTGGGCGGTCGACGTCGCGCGCGTCGTGGTCGACGAGTCGCTCGTCGCAGCCGGCCGCGGCGGGGCGGGCGGCAGCGGCGCCCCGGCGGAGCAGGGAGGCCGCGGCGGCGACGGAGGCTTCGGAGCCGAGGGCGAGGACGGATTCATCATCGTCGGCGACGGCGGTCGCGGCGGCGGTGCCGGCGGTGGGGGTGCCGGCGGTGCCGGTGGTCACGGCGGTGGTGGAGCCGGTGGCCCGTCGTACGGGATGCTCACGTCCGGGGTCGATGACATCGAGGTTCGGGCCAGCACGATTCGTGGGGGTGCCGGCGGTGCCGGCGCCGATGGGGGCATCGGCGGCAACGCCGGGGGCGACGGCGGTGACGGTTCGGGCCGAAGCGGCGGCGACGGTGGTTCCGCGGGCGCCGGCGAGCCGTCTGCGCAGGGTGCCGGTGCGTCCGGAGGATCGTCGTACGGTTGGTTCGACGTCGATGATGCACGCCAGACCTTCGTGGAGGCGGCGTTCATCGAGGGAACGGCCGGTCCCGGTGGGGCGGGCTCTTCTCGTGGTGACGACGGAGCGCAGACGGCTGCCAACGTCGACGCCGAGTAGGTTCGAGCTGTCTCCGTCCGCGGATCGCCGGTCGCCTCGATCGGATCGACCTCGACGAGATCGCGGCGGTGACGGACGCCGACCTGGTGCGTGGGGAAGTCCGGGGCCGAGATACACGTCGAGATCGTCGCGAGGGGCGAAATCCTCTGGAAGACGGGGCTCGGATGCGCGCCTGATGAGGTCGGGAGGCGCACATGAACGGACGCCAGCCATGAAGCGTGAGACCGCCTCGTCGCGGGTGCTCGTCACGCAGTTCGTCGGACCCGATGGAGTGCCCGTCGACGAACTTCCGGGATTCGCCGACGAACCGGGCGGCCTCGTCGCCATGTATCGGGCGATGGTGCTCACCCGTACGTTCGACGCACGAGCCGTGGCCCTCCAACGAACCGGGCGGCTCGGGACGTTCGCCTCGTCGCTCGGACAGGAGGCGGTGGCGGTCGGCGTCGGCGCAGCCATGCGCCGAGACGACGTCTTGGTCCCCTCGTTTCGGGAGCAGGGCGCGATGTTCCTGCGCGGCGTGACCCCGACCGAGGTCCTGCTGTACTGGGGCGGCGACGAGCGCGGAAGTGACTTCGCTGCTGCCCGCCACGACTTCCCGATCTGTGTGCCGATCGGTACCCAGGCGCCCCACGCGGCCGGCATCGCGCTCGCGATCCAGTTGCGCGGCGAGCCGAGCGTCGCCGTCGGTGTGCTCGGCGACGGCGCCACCTCGCGAGGCGACGTCTACGAGGCGATGAACTTCGCCGGTGTCCGTCGACTCCCGGTCGTCTACGTCATCAACAACAATCAATGGGCGATCTCGGTTCCTCGATCCGCACAGACCGGTGCCGAGACGCTCGCGCAGAAGGCACTCGCCGCCGGGATCGCAGGCGAGCAGGTCGACGGCAACGATGTCGTGGCGGTCCGGGCGGTCATCGGTGAGGCGATCGAGCGCGCCCGCTGCGGGGGTGGCCCGACGCTGGTCGAGGCCCTCACCTATCGTCTCGCGGACCACACGACAGCCGATGACGCGAGCCGCTACCGATCCGACGAGGAGGTGAGCGAGCACTGGGCTTTCGAGCCGGTGGCGCGGCTGCGGAACCTGCTCGTCGCCCGTGGCGAATGGGGACGTGACCAGGAGGAGGCACTGCTCGGGGAATGCGCCGAGACGATCGACCGCGGCGTCGAGGAATACGAGTCGACCCCGCCGATGCCGCCCGGCGCGATGTTCGACCATTTGTACGCCGAGCTTCCGGTCGCCTACCGGGCGCAACGCTCCGAGGTGGAGAAGGCCGCGTCATGAGTTCCGAACTCACCATGGTCGAGGCGATCCGCCTGGCGCTCGCCCGAGCGATGTCGCAGGACGACGACGTCATCGTGCTCGGTGAGGACGTCGGCATCGACGGTGGTGTGTTCCGCGCGACCGACGGTCTGCTCGCGAGGTTCGGCCCGGATCGGGTGATCGACACACCCATCTCCGAGTCGTGCTTCGTCGGCCTCGGAGTCGGGTTGGCCGCGCGAGGTCTGCGCCCCGTGATCGAGTACCAGTTCATGGGCTTCCTGTATCCCGGCCTCGATCAACTCGCCAACCACGCGAGCCGGATGCGCACCCGGACCCGCGGCCGGCTGACCTGTCCGATGGTCGTGCGCGCACCGTACGGAGGAGGGGTCCATGCCCCGGAGCACCACTCGGAGAGCTTCGAGGCGATGCTGGCTCACATTCCTGGGCTCCGGGTCGTCATCCCGTCCTCGCCCCGGAAAGCGTACGGGTTGCTCCTCGCAGCGATCCGTGACCCGGATCCGGTGGTGTTCCTCGAGCCGAAGCGGCTGTACCGCGCGACCCGCGAGGTCGTCACCGACGACGGCAACGCTCTTCCCCTCGACAGCGCCTTCACGCTCCGCAACGGTACGGACCTGACGCTCGTGTCGTGGGGTGCCAGCATCGCCGAGACCGTCGGCGCCGCGGATGCGCTCGCCTCGGACGGCGTGAGTACCGACGTCATCGACGTTGCGACCATCAAGCCGCTCGACCTGTCTCTCATCGTCGAGTCGGTCGAGCGGACGGGGCGATGCGTGATCGTTCACGAGGCCCCGCGGGAAGTCGGCGTCGGCGCCGAGATCGCGGCCGCGCTGGCCGATCGGGCACTGACGAGTCTGCTGGCCCCGGTGACGAGGGTGACCGGGTACGACACCGTGATGCCACTGTTCCGAACCGAGCACCGCTACCTCCCGACGGAGGCGAGGATCGTGGCCGCCGCCAGGTCGGCGATGGAGTTCGCATGACGACCTTCCGTCTTCCCGACGTCGGCGAGGGCCTCCGGGAGGCCGAGATCGTGGCCTGGCACGTCGCCGTCGGCGATCACGTCGTCGACGACCAGCCGCTGGTCTCGGTCGAGACCGACAAGGCCGTCGTCGAGATCCCTTCACCCTGCTCGGGGCGCATCGCCGCACTGCATGGCGAGCCGGGTGACGTCGTCGACGTCGGTGAGCCACTCGTCGACGTCGATGAAGGTCGGGCCAACGACCGTGGTGCCATCGTCGGTGACCTGCCGACGATCGCACCGAAGCCGACCGCGGCTCCGGGTGTGGCTCCGGGTGCCTCGGCCGGCAGGGTCCGCGCCGCGCCCGCCGTCCGCGCTCATGCCACGTCTCTCGGCGTCGATCTCGCCGCGGTCATCGGCACCGGACCCGGCGGCACGATCACACGGGCCGACGTCGACACCGTCGCCGGCGACGCAGTCCCGGCCGATGGATCGGTCGAACCGCTGCGAGGCGTGCGCCGAGCGATGGACGCCAACATGAGCCGTGCCCACACCGAAGTCGTTCCGGCGACCGTCACCGAGGAGGCTGACATCGGAGGATGGGTGGACGGGACGGACACGACCGTGCGACTGCTGCGGGCGGTCGCCCGCGCCTGCGAACGGGAGCCGGCGCTCAATACGGCCTACCTCGGCCGCGACCGCGGCCGCCGGCTCCACGACCACGTCGATGTCGGCATCGCGGTCGACACCGATGACGGGCTGTTCGTCCCGGTTCTCCGCGACGTCGCCGATCGCTCACCGGACGATCTCCGACGTGGACTCGATGCAATGCGTGCCGACATCGAGGCTCGCACGGTCGGCCCCGAGCATCTCCGCGGTGCCACGATCTCGCTCTCCAATTTCGGCGCCGTCGGCGGCCGGTACGCCGCCCTCGTGGTGGTCCCACCCCAGGTTGCGATCATCGGCGCTGGACGCGCCCACGACGTCGTGGCCGTGCGCGACGGCGCCGTCGTGGTTCGCCGTCATCTCCCGATTTCGCTCACGTTCGACCATCGGGTCGTGATGGGTGGCGAGGCAGCGAGGTTCCTCGTCGCGCTGAAGGACGATCTGGAGGAGCCGGCGTGATCGACGATCCGTTCCGCTTCGCCGACGAACTCGGCCCAGCGAAGATCCTGCATCTCACCGAACGCCGGACCGGGTTGCGTGCCACCGTGGTGGTCGACGACGTCTCCGCCGGCCCGGCGATCGGTGGCGTCCGGATCGCACCGGACGTGACGACCGACGAGTGCTTCGGGCTGGCGCGGGCGATGACGTTCAAGAACGCGGCAGCCGGATTGCGTCACGGTGGCGGCAAGGCCGTCATCATGGCCGACCTCGACATGCCGCTGGGCGACAAGGAACAGCTCATGCGGGCCTTCGCCCGTGCGATCGCCGACCTGATCGAGTTCATCCCTGGCCCCGACATGGGGTCCGACGAGACCTGCATGGCCTGGGTCAACGACGAGATCGGACGCGCCGTCGGTCTCCCGTCCGCCCTCGGCGGGATCCCGCTCGACGAAGTCGGCGCGACGGGCTTCGGCCTCGCTGCGGCGATCGACGTCGCAGCCGAGCACCTCGGCATGGACCTGGCCGGGGCTCGCGTGGCCGTGCAGGGCTTCGGCGCGGTCGGCAGCCACGTCGCCCGGTTCCTCGGTCGGCGCGGATGCGTCCTGGTCGGTGCCGCCGACTCCTCGGGGGCGATCGTCGACCCCCACGGGCTCGACGTCGACGACCTGGTGCGCATCCACCGATCCGGCTCGTTGAGCGAACACCCGACGGCCGAGGTCATCGGTCGCGACGCGATCGTCGGGGTCGAGTGCGACATCTGGATCCCCGCGGCGCGCCCCGACGTACTCCACGCCGGCAACGTCGATTCGGTGAGCGCGAAGATCGTCGCCGAGGGTGCCAACATCCCGGCCACGCCGGACGCCGAAGCGCGACTGCACGATCGTGGGGTGCTCGTGCTCCCGGACTTCATCGCCAACGCCGGTGGGGTCATCTGTGGTGCCGTCGAATATGCCGGCGGGACCCAGGCCGGCGCGTTCACGGCCATCGACAGTCGGATCCGCGCCAACACCGCCGCCGTGCTCGAACGCTCCATCACGGACGATGTCACACCTCGTCAGGCCGCGCTGACAATCGTCCGGCAGCGCATCGACACCGCCCGGTCGTTCCGTCGCTTCCACTGAGCCACGGAGGAGACGGGCGACCCGTCGTGACCGAAACGGGATCGAGTTCGACCCGGTCACCGCACTTTCCCGGCGTTCCGACCCCATCGGTCGGCACCGATGCCCGGGCCGCGGCGGGCGAGTGGAAGCTCGGCACGGGCCGTCCCGTGTGGGAGCCCGGCGAAGGTCTGTCGGAGGCCTGCCGTCGTTGTGCCGGGTGGCAGATATCGTGCCACTCGCCGCACGGCGGTGCGTTGTGGCCCCGCCCTCGTAGCTCAGTTGGATAGAGCACGTCACTTCTAATGACACGGTCGCAGGTTCGATTCCTGCCGAGGGCGCTCCGTGATGTCGCGAGACGTCGTGGACGGTCCGGAGGTGCGTTCGGGTCGGTGATCTTCTGTCGGGTCGTGCCCCGTCGGGTCTCCGGGTGGGCGGCCGGTTCCCGGGTCGGGTGGTGTCGGCGGCGCGGGCTGTGGGGCCGGTGGTGGTGTGTCGAGGGCGCCCGTACGCTGCTGTCGTGCAGGAGTTCCGACCGGCGGCCGTGATCGCAGCCGACACCGAACTGGCGCAGCGCATCGAGTCCCGGGAGCCCGCCGCCGTCCGGGCGTTGGTCGAACGCTACGGCGCAGCGGTCATCGCGTCGGCCGTTCCCGCGGTCGGGCGCAGCTCGTCGGTCGACGTCGCATTCGACGTGTTCGTGACGGCCGTGGAGCATCCGATTCGACCGGGGGACGACTTCGCTCCGTGGCTTGCACGCGCGGTGGCTGAACGTGCCGGAGCCGTCGACGAAGAGCGTTGGGAGGTGGCCATGGCCGTTGCGGCGATCGACCCCGCGGTGCGACCGCAACTCCGAGAGCATCACCTGCACGGTCCGACGGACCTGGACGACGATCTCGCACGACACGAACTCCGCCTCCAGCGGCGTCTGTCCCACGTCGGCGGGCCCGACGACGCGGTTGCTGCGCTCGCACAGCCCGACGTCTGGATCGACGTCGACACGGAGTTCGTCGAACTCGTGGTCGATGCGGTCGCAGCGCCTGCCGAATCGACGTCCGACGTCGGCGACGAGGGGCCGGCAGCGCGGTCACGGGTGAGCCGCAGCCTTCGGCCGGTGCTGTTCGGCCTCGGCGGTGCGATGACGGTGCTCTTCGTCGCGATCGTGGGTCTGAGCGCCGCCAGCGGGACTCCGGAGCAACCCGACTTCACCGTCGATCTGGTACCGACCGGTGCCCTCCTCGACGTCGAGGGTGGCGAGATCACCGTCACCGAGCGCGACGCGGGCATCGAGATCCGGCTGCAGGCGATCACGCTGCCACGGCGCGCCGGTGGCCTGTACTACGAGGGGCGCGTCGTGCTCGACGAGGGCGACGAGATCTCCGCCGGCACCTTCGCCGAGGGTGACGGCGTCACCCTCTGGGCCGGTGTCGGCCTCGAGGATGCCGTCGCGTTCCGGATCGTGCTCGGCGACATCGACAGCAGGACCGTCGACGATGTCGTCCTCAAGGCGGATCTGTCCGGGTCGTAGCCGATCAGTGGTGGCCGATTTCGTTCCGGAGCGTGTCGGCGACGGTCGCGGCGCCGACCGGGCCGAGCAGGATCGTGTAGTGGTTCGTGTCGGGCACGGTGATCCACCGATGCCGAGGGAGAGCTGAGACGACATCGTCGGGGATCAACGGTGGCGGGGTTCCCGTCAAGCCGTTCGGGGCCCTGAGGATCGTCGTGGGCTCGATGCGTGACACGAGCAGCGACCGCACCGCCTCGTCGACCAGCAGGTCCCGGCCGTCGACCATGACGGCCTCCTCGTTCACCGCGGTGCGGAATCCCCCGTCCACCTCGACGAGATCGGCGAGCAGGTCGCGTTCGAGGTCGATGCCCAGTCGGTCGCCGAACGCCGGATGCTGCGACCACATCGTCTGATACGACACCCGGTCGGGCCAGGTGGTTCGCAGACGGGCGAGCGCCGGGCCGAGTGTGGTCTCCAGCGCGGCGTCGACCCCGTCGGCGTCGACCTCGGCGAGTGGGGCACCGCCGTCGACCAACACGACACGGTCGAACAGCTCGGGCGCACGTTCTGCAGCCATCAACGCGACGTATGCGCCCATCGAGTGGCCGACAACGGTGACCGGGTGGCCCAGTTCGCCGACGATGTGCACGATGTCGGCCGCGTGACGACGGATTCCGAACGGCCCGGGGCACGTGTGGCTCCGACCTCTTCCCCGGAGATCGATCGAGAGCAGTGAAGCGCTGCCCGCGAGCCGGTGGGCGAGTGGATCGAAGTGCCAGGCGTTGGCGGTGATGCCGTGGATCGCGATCACGGTCGGCGCACCGGTGGCGCCCGGCCAGTGCAGTGCACCGAGCGTGGTGTCCGGCAACTCGAAATTCCTGAACGCAGGTTTCGTTGTCATCGGTGCGGGTTCACCGTGGTTCGCGCGGCAGGCCGAGGACCCGCTCGCCGAGGATGTTGCGCATGATGTTCGACGTCCCGCCCATGATCGTGTACGCGGGATCGTAGGCGAGACCGCGCCCGACCTCGTCCCACAGCATCGCATCGGCTCCCAGCGTTCGGGCGACGAAGGCCGCGACCGCCTGCTCGTGCTCGGTGCAGAAGCACTTCGTGGCCGCCGAGAACCCCTTCGGCGCCTGGCGCAGCACCTCGCGGGTCACCAGGATCCGACCGAGCACGTATGCGGACTCGATGCGGGCGATCTCCTGGCGGACGAGAGGGTCGGAGCGATCCGCGCGTTCCAGCGCCAGGTCGTAGAGCGCACGGTTCGATACGAGCCGGTCGATGCCACCGCGCTCGTGTTCGAGCTGGGCCATGGTCTGTTTGAACGCGTTGCCCTCCACACCGACGAGGTTGGCGGCAGGCACGCGCACCTCGCTGAACCACACCTCGCAGAAGTGACGGTTCGTGGTCATGTCGGTGATCGGACGGACCTCGATGCCGGGTGTGTCCATCGGGACGATCACCTCGCTGATCCCGCGGTGCGGTGGGCCGGACGCGTCGGTCCGACAGATCAGATAGCAGTAGTCGGCGGACTCGCCGAACGACGTCCAGATCTTCTGACCGTTGATGACGAAGTGGTCGCCGTCGCGCACCGCCGAGGTCGTCAACGACGCGAGGTCCGATCCCGAGTCCGGCTCCGACATCCCGATGCACCAGGTGGTCTCCCCGGCCAGCATGCCGGGGAGGAACTCCGCCTGCTGATCCGGCGTGCCGTAGTTGATGAGTGTCGGACCCATCTGGCGATCGGCGAACCACATGGCGGCGATCGGCGCGCCGGCAGCGATCAGCTCCTCGCCGACGATCAGGCGGTCGATGTCAGGGCGCCCACCGCCACCGTATTCCCGCGGCCAGGTCATCCCGATCCACCCGTGGGCTGCCATCTCCTTCGCGAAATCCTTCGAGAACCCGTTGATCCAGGAGTCGTTGTGGCGCCCGTACCGTTCGACCGCTTCGGCGGCGACCTTTCGGGCGTGCATCCGCAACTCGAGCTGCTCGGGCGTCCAGGAGAAGTCCATCACCACCGATGGTAGGTGCCTGGCGGGTCGACGCGGAGATTCGGCAGCCGGTTGCAATGACGCACGGGTCGGATCGGGCCCGGCCGGTATGGTGCAGACAAGTACAAGACAAGTACAGTCGCTCCGTGAAGGTGCGAACACCCTCCCGGCCCATCCGACGAAACGAGCCATCGACATGACCGAGTCCACGATCATCTACACCATGACCGACGAGGCGCCGGCGCTGGCGACCTACTCGTTCCTGCCGATCGTCAAGACGTTCGCCTCCGCCGCGGGTGTCGACGTCGACACCCGCGACATCTCCCTCGCCGGGCGAATTCTCGCCCAGTTCCCCGAGCGGTTGACCGAGGAACAGCAGGTTCCCGACGCTTTGACCGAACTCGGTGAGATCGCGCTCACACCCGGTGCGAACATCATCAAGTTGCCCAACATCTCCGCGTCGATCCCCCAGCTGGTCGCCGCCGTGACCGAGTTGCAGGCGCTGGGCTACGACCTGCCCGACTTCCCCAACGATCCCCAGACCCCCGAGGAGGAGGAGATCCGCGCGAAGTACAGCGTCGCGCTCGGGTCGGCCGTCAACCCGGTACTCCGACAGGGGAACTCCGACCGGCGGGCGCCGAAGGCCGTCAAGGAGTACGCCCGCAAGAATCCGCACTCGATGGGGGCGTGGTCGAGTGACTCGAAGACCCACGTTTCCACGATGAGTTCGGGCGACTTCGCCTCGAACGAGCAGTCGGTGACCGTCGACGCGCCGACGGACGTTCGGATCGAGTACGTCGCCGGAGACGGCAGCGTCCGCGTGCTCAAACCCGAGTTCCCGCTGTTGGCGGGAGAGGTGATCGATTCGACGGTGATGAGCGTCGCAGCGCTGCGGGCGTTCCTCGCCGAGCAGGTGGCCGACGCCCTCGAGCGCGGTGTGCTGTTCTCGCTGCACCTGAAGGCGACGATGATGAAGGTTTCCGACCCGATCATCTTCGGACACGCCGTCGAAGTCTTCTTCGGCGACGTGTTCGCCGAGTACGGCGAGGTGCTGCGGGCTGCCGGGGCCAACCCGAACAACGGGTTGGGTGGAGTCCTGGCGGCCCTCGATGCGCTGCCCGCCGACCAACGGGCGGACATCGAAGCTGCCTTCGACGCCGCGTTCGACTCCGGACCCGACCTCGCGATGGTCGATTCCGACAGGGGCATCACCAACCTCCACGTGCCGAGCGACATCATCATCGACGCCTCGATGCCGGCCATGATCCGGGACTCGGGGAAGATGTGGAACAAGGACGGCGAGCGTCAGGATGCGAAGGCCGTCATCCCCGACTCGTCCTACGCGGGCATCTATCAGGCGACGATCGACGACTGCATCGCCCACGGCGCGTTCGATCCCACGACGATGGGGTCGGTTCCGAACGTCGGGCTGATGGCGCAGAAGGCCGAGGAGTACGGCAGTCACGACAAGACGTTCGAGGCGCCGGGGGCCGGCACGGTGCGGGTGGTCACCTCCGGCGGCGAGGTGCTGATGGAACATGACGTCGAAGCCGGCGACATCTTCCGGGCGTGCCAGACGAAGGACGAGGCGATTCGGGACTGGGTTCGCCTCGCGGTGGCCCGTGCGCGGGCGACCGGTTCACCCGCGGTGTTCTGGTTGGACGCGAATCGCGCCCACGACGCCCAGCTGATCGAGAAGGTCACGACGTACCTCGGCGATCTCGACACCGAGGGACTCACGATCGAGATCATGGCGCCGACCGAGGCGACGAAGTACTCACTCGAGCGGATCCGGCGCGGTGAGGACACGATCTCCGTCACGGGAAACGTGCTGCGCGACTACAACACCGATCTCTTCCCGATCCTCGAACTCGGTACGTCGGCCAAGATGTTGTCGGTCGTGCCGCTGCTCAACGGTGGCGGTCTCTTCGAGACGGGCGCGGGTGGTTCGGCTCCGAAACACGTCCAGCAGCTCGTGAAGGAGAACTACCTGCGCTGGGACAGCCTCGGCGAGTTCCTCGCGCTGGCCGTGTCGTTCGAGCACCTCGCCGACGTGACCGGCAACGACGCCGCCCGCATGTTGGGTGACGCACTCGACACCGCCACGGGTCGGCTGCTCGAGAACGGCAAGTCACCGGCCCGTCGCCTCGGTTCCATCGACAACCGCGGCAGCCACTTCTATGTCGCGCTGTACTGGGCGCAGGCGCTGGCCGAGCAGACCGAGAACGCCGAGGTTGCCGCCCGTTTCGCACCGCTGGCCGCGGCGTTGAGTGAGCACGAGGCGAAGATCGCCGACGAGTTGCTCGCCGTGCAGGGCCAGCCTGCAGACATCGGCGGGTACTACCAGCCTGATGTCGACAAGGCCAACGCCGTGATGCGTCCCAGCGAGACCTTCAACGCGATCCTCGCCACCCTCTGACCCGTCACCCTGTTCGGGCCGGGTTCAGCGGTTGTCGATCGGGACGTAGTCGCGTTCGGCGGGCCCGGTGTACCACTGGCGTGGACGGCTGATCTTCTGGCCCTCGTCGAGCAGTTCCTCCCAGTGCGCCAGCCAGCCCGACATCCGGGGGATCGCGAACAGAACGGTGAACATCTCGACCGGGAAGTTCAGAGCCTGGTAGATCAGCCCCGAATAGAAGTCGACGTTGGGATAGAGCTTGCGCTCGACGAAGTATTCGTCGGACAGCGCCGTCTCCTCGAGCTTGAGAGCGATGTCGAGCAGCGGGCTCTTGCCGGTGACCTCGAACACGTCGTAGGCGGCCTGCTTGATGATCTTGGCGCGCGGGTCGAAGTTCTTGTACACCCGGTGGCCGAACCCCATGAGGCGCCCCTCACCGTTCTTGACGGACTCGACGAACGCGGGGACGTTGTCGATCGAACCGATCTCGGTGAGCATCCGGATCACCGCTTCGTTCGCGCCACCGTGCCGGGGCCCGTACAACGCAGCCGCGGCGCCGGCCGCGGACGAATACGGGTCGGCATGGCTCGAGCCGATCACGCGCATCGCCGTGGTGCCGCAGTTCTGCTCGTGGTCGGCGTGGAGGATGAAGAGCACATCCATCGCGCGTTCGAGCGCCGGGTCGACCTCGTAGTCGCCGACCTTCCACATCATGTTCAAGAAGTTGGCGGCGTAGGAGAGGTCGTTGTCGGGCGAGTTGAACGGGAGGCCGACCGAGAACCGGTAGCACATCGCTGCGATCGTCGGACTCTTGGCGATCAGCCGAAGGGTCTGGTGCTTGCGCGCCGCGGGATCCTCGATGTGCTTGGCGCTGTTGTAGAACGTGCCGAGCGCTGCCACGGCCGAGACGAACATCCCCATCGGATGGGCGTCGTAGTGGAAACCGTCGACGAAACGCTTGCGCATGTTCTCGTGGATGAACGTGTGGTGCGTGACGTCGTGCTTCCAGGCCGTCATCTGCTGCTCGTTCGGCAGTTCGCCGTTGATCAGGAGGTACGCGACTTCGAGGTACGTCGACTGTTCCGCCAATTGCTCGATCGGGTAGCCCCGGTAGCGGAGGACGCCGTTGGTGCCGTCGAGGTACGTGATCGCGGACTGTGTGGCCGCCGTGGAGAGGTAGGCCGGGTCGTACATGTACAGGCTCGGGTCGAGTTCACGCAGTGCCGCCGACGAGAACGTGCCACCCTCGATCGGGACCGTGACGGTCTTTCCGGTGCGGTCGTCGGTGATGGTGATGGTGTCGGGCACGTGGCTTCCTCCGTGGCTCCTGGGTTGGACTCGGGCGCTCGCAGGATCATCTCCGACCGCGATCGCACGTTAACGGCTCGTCCGCCTCGTGGCCGCAACGAGACGATCGATGTCGACTGATCGACATCGGCGGACCGGCGTGGGAGTTCGAAACGCGGTGAGCGGTTGGTGAGTGCGACAATGGTGAGATGCGCCTCCTCGCTCCGCTCCTCCTGGTGTCGATGCTGGGAGCGTGCGCGTCGACCGAATCGAGCGGTGGTGAGACCGGCGGCTCGAGCGTGACCGGCGCCTCTGTCGAGCCACCGTCGACGACGGTTCCCGTGACCGAAACGGCAGCAACGGAACCACCGTCGTCGGAACCCGCCGAGACGGAGCCATCCGCGACCGAGCCACCCGCGACCGAGCCACCGCCGACGGAGCCGCCCTCGACGGAGCAGCCCTCGACGGAGCAGCCCTCGACGGGACCCGCGACGGAGCGGATCGCCGTGTTCTACGGCGGCAGCGGCCCGGAAGCCCCCTGGGTGCCACTGGGCTGGTGGGACGGGGCGGCGTGGAACGCGATCGCCGTCGCGGACGACTTCACCCTCGAACCGCCGCCGGCGCCCGGAATCGGGTCGGTTGCCGTGACGAGCCTCGATCTCCCCGACGGACCCGCGGCGGTCGTGTCCGGGCTGTCGCTCGGCCCGGACCAGGCGTACTGCATCGACGACGAGGTCGGGCCGCTGATCCCGGACGCTCCGGTCATTCCGGACACGCCGGTCAGTCTCGGCTACGACGCGGTCGCCGTGACCGCCGACTGGCCACTGCAGCCGCGTGCCGTCCGTCAGATCGGCCCCGACAGCCCCGAGTACTCGACGATCGGTGCGAGCTTCTTCGCAGGGACGCCGACGGCTGCGGAGGGTTCGGTTGCGCAGGCAGTGCGTGTCGATCTCGACGGCGACGGCGTGGAGGAGGTCGTCGTCGCCTACGAAAGGATCACCGAGCCCGATTTCGGAGCCGAGAACGATTTCAGCGGCATCTACGTCCGATACCCATCGGCGGACGGGACGGTGGTCGACGAAGCCCTGGTGAGCTACGTCGCCGGCGCCCCGGTCGACTTCCCGACGGTCGGACGTTTCACGATCGCGGCGATCGCCGATCTGAACGGCGACGGTGTGATGGAGGTCATGGTGCGCGAGCGATTCTGGGAGTCGGGGGGCATGTCCGTCTATGCCCTCGAGCAGGGTCGCCTGGCCAGGGTCGGTGGGGGCGGCTGCGGCGTCTGAGCACGCGCCGTTGGCGTCCAATCGCGATTTGGCGGGGCCGGGACGCCGCAAATCGCGATTTGGCGGGGCCGGGACGCCGCAAATCGAGTGGGTGGATCAGAACGGCGAGTTGCCGTGTTTGCGCTCGACCAGGGTTTCGCGCTTGTCGGCGAGCACGTCGAGGGCTGCACTGATCTCGGCCCGGGTGTCGGCCGGGTCGATGACGGCGTCGATGAACCCCCGTTCGGCGGCGACGTACGGGTTGAGGAGGCGCTCGGCGTAGTCGGCTTCGAACTCCGCCTTCTCCTCCGGGCTCGCTCGGCGCGCCAGGATCGCTGCGGCCTGCCCTGCGCCCATGACAGCGATTTCGGCCCACGGCCAGGCCAGGCACAGGTCATTGCCCATCGTCTTCGAGTCCATCACGATGTAGGCGCCGCCGTAGCTCTTGCGGAGGATCACACAGATCCTGGGTACGTTCGCACGCGCGTATGCGAACACCAGTTGGGCACCGTGGCGGATCATGCCGCGCCACTCGAGGTCCTTGCCCGGATAGAAGCCGGGCGTGTCGACCAGGGTGATGATCGGCAGGTTGAACGCGTCGCAGAACGCGATGAATCGAGCGGCCTTCTGTGAGGCCGGGATGTCGAGTGTCCCCGCGAGCACCATCGGCTGGTTCGCGAGGATGCCGACCGGCCGGCCGTCGATCGTTGCGAACGCGGTGACGGCGTTGGCTGCCCACCGGTCGCGGACTTCGAGTACGGAGTCCTCGTCGGCGATCGCAGCGGCAACCTTGCGGACGTCATAGCTCCCGGTCGACGACTCGGGGATCTGGGCACCCGCCTCCGGGCACGGGCGGTCACCCGGGTCGGAGGTCGGCCAGCGCGCCGGTTCGGTGTCGACGCTGTCGGGCAGGTAGCCGAGGAGTTCGATGGCGACGTGGGCGGCGGCTTCCCGGTCGGGGACGACGAATGCGGCGACTCCGGTGTATCGGGCATGGCTCGCCGAGCCACCGAGTTCGTCCGGATCGATCGCGACGCCCGTGAACTCCTCGACCATCACCGGGCCGTTGACGAAGGCCGACGAGCGCTCGGTCAGGATCGTGAAGTCGGCGACTCCCAGGAGCAGCGCAGGTCCCGAGACGGCCGGCCCATCGACGATGATGATGGTCGGGATCACGCCCGAGCACTCGGTGAGCTTGCTCGCCACGCGTCCCCAGCCGCTGAGCGCCGCCATGCCCTGCATGATGTCGGTACCGCTGGTCGAAATCACCATCACGACCGGGATGCGCTGTTCCAGCGCCGCGGCAATCCCCGTTTCGAGCTTGAACCCGGTTGCTTCGTCGAGGCGCGCGGGTTCGTCGCCGTCCTCGAACTCGACCCAGATCACCGATCGGTCCGGAATGCCGCGTTCGTCGTCGACGAGATGGCGGAATTCGGTCTGCGCGAAACCGGGAACGAAGCGATTCAGGCCGAAGGTGTCGACGGCAGCATCGAGTTCGGTCATCGCGGCTCACCGTACTGCACACGGAGCGCCGGCGGGTCAGGCGGAGCGAGGCCCCGGCAGGGCGCCGGTTTCGGGGTGGACGCCCGGCTGCTGCTCGCCGTGTTCGGCGATCACGCGGCTCAACGTGTCGAGCGCGACGTGGGTGGGTGCGCTCGGCGTCGGCCGCCGACGGCGGACCGATGCGACGACTCGACGGGGGAGCTCGGGCACGTTGATCCGCCGGAAGGCTCCGGTCAACCACGTGGGCACCGCGGTTGCGGGGACGATGGCTGCGCCGAACCCGTCGATCGCGAGCGATGCCAGGAGTCGAACGCCGTCGATCTCGGCCCGGGGGCGCAACGACACGTTGTTCGCCGCGGCGGAACGGTCGAGCAGCTTGCGCATCGCCGAGCCGGTCGGCGGGAGCAGCAACGGTTCCTCGTCGAGTTCGCTGATGGCCACGGTGTCGGCGCCGGCGAGACGGTGCTGGTCGTCGACGAGGAGGAACAGGTCCTCGGCGAAGAGCGGCGCCACGACGAGTTCGGGCTCGTCGATCGGGAGGTGGATCACCGCAGCGTTCAGCTCACCGGACATCACGTTCGGGACGAGCGATGACGACGCACCTTCACGGATCACGGCCCGCACGTTCGGGTGATCGAGGGCCAACTGGCGGAGCAACGAGGGGGTCAGCCAGCGGGCGGTCGTGCCGATGACACCGATGCGCGTGTGGCCCGACACCTTGTCGTGACGACTGGTCATGTCGGAGGTGATGTCCTCGATCTCGTTGAGGACCCGTCGGGCCCGTTCGACGACGCGGAATCCGTCCTCCGTCAATCCGCCGTTGGCGCGGTCGACGAGTGTCACACCGAGTTCCTTCTCGAGTCGGGAGACGTGCCCCGAGACGTTGGACTGGACGGTGTACAGCGACCGTGCGGCCGCCGAGAAGGTTCCGTGATCTGCGATTGCGACGATCGCGGAAAGCTGACGAACGTCCATCACGAAAAACGATAGCGGATATCTCTCGAATCTGCTTGCCAGATCACTCGTTCACGTGCATACTTTCACAAGAGCTTGTGATTCAGATCACGAGCGCTCCATATCGCAGTGACAACACCCCCCATGTTGCACTCGACGAGACATCCGTCATCCGATCCCCCAGTCGGAGGATGATCTCAGGTTGAGAGACCCGGATCCCCCATCCGGGTCTCTCCCGTTTTCGTGCGTCCTTCCGGTCGAAGGCGGTGCGTCCCGCTTCCGGCGCGGCCCGGGCACGCGATCTCACGTAGGTTGCATCCCATGGCTCAGGGTGCTGCGTTCTTCGATCTCGACCGGACCTTGCTGGCGGGCGCGTCGGGGGAGATCTTCTCCGAGGCGATGCAACGGGCCGGGCTGTCGAGCGGGCCGTTTCCGGGGGAGAAGTTGCTGTTCGGCCTGTTCCATCGGATCGGCGAGACCCTCCCGGCGATGGCGATCGCACGACAGGGCGTGTCGATCGCGAAGGGGCGATCGGCGGCGACTGTCCGATCGGCGGCCGAAACCGTCGTCGAGCAACTCGTCGAGCTGGTCCAGCCCTTCGCGCACACCGCCTTCGAGAGCCACCGCTCGGCCGGGCGCCCGATCGTGCTCGCCACGACGACGCCCTTCGACCTCGTCAAGCCGTTCGCCGACGCGCTGGGCATCGACGATGTGGTCGCGACCCGGTACGCCGTCGACGAGAACGGCAACTACGACGGCACGCTCGACGGCCCGTTCGTGTGGTCGGCGGGCAAGCTCGCTGCGATCCGAGACTGGGCCGACGAGCACGGAGTCGATCTCTCCGAGAGCTGGGCATACTCCGACAGCTTCTACGACACGCCGATGCTCGACGCGGTCGGCCATCCCGTCGTCGTCAACCCCGACCCTCGCATGGTTCTCGTCGCGGCCGCTCGTCGCTGGCCGACGGTCAACCTCGACGTGTCGCCGGGCGTGGTGAAGATCCCCGTCGTCGGTCTCGAGGTGCAGGACGTCGCGCTGCGGTTCAACCGGCCGGCGATGTATCCGTACGCGCGATTCGACATCGGCGACGTCGGCAACATCCCGAGCAGCGGCCCGTGCATCCTCGTCGGCAACCATCGGAGCTACTTCGACGTGTCGGCGATGTCGCTGGTGATCGCCAAGAGTGGCCGTCCCGCGCGGTTCCTGGGAAAGAAGGAGGTCTTCGACGCGCCGGTCGTGGGGCAGGTCGCGTCAGCGATGGGCGGGATCAGGGTCGATCGTGCGACCGGCTCCGACGAGCCGCTCCAGGCGGCCGCCGATGCGCTCGCCGGGGGCGAGATGGTGGCGATGATGCCCGAGGGAACGATCCCACGCGGGCCGGCCTTCTTCGATCCGGTGCTGCGCGGCCGCTGGGGAGCGGCTCGCCTGGCACAGATGACCGGTGCGCCCGTCATCCCGGTGGGACTCTGGGGCACCGAGAAGGTCTGGCCCCGCTCGAAGCGGCTCCCGAACATGCTCAACTTCACCGACCCACCCGTCGTCCGGGTCCGAGTCGGTCCACCCGTGAAGCTGAAGGGCAAGTCGCTCCAGGGCGACACGAAGCGGATCATGAAGGCGATCGTCGCCCAGCTCCCCGACGAGGCGCGCGAGCAACGAACGCCGACGCGGGACGAGCTCTTGGCCACCTTCCCGCCGGGCTATTCCGGTGACCCCGAGCAGGAGTACACACGGCGCCCGGGCGAGGACTGAAACCGGCGGGCGCCTCGACGCTCCCGGTGGCCCCGTTCGGGTGGCGTCGACGTGCCCGGACACCTTCGACGGACCGTGCTCAGAGCGCCGCCACGCGGGGAATCACCTCGGCGCCGGTGAACTCGATCGTCTCGAACAGCTCCTCGTCGGGCACGCCGCCCATGTCGAGCATCAACAGCTGCGTGTCGAGATGCATCATCTCGGCGGCGATGCTCATCCGGTCGACGACCTCGTCGACCGACCCGCAGATCGCGACGGTCGACGCCATCGCATCGAAGTCGCCGACACCGAACCCGGCACCGCGACGCCCGGATCGTCGGTGGGACTGCTCGACCCAACCTGCAACCGCCTCGAGGTACGCCAGATACCGGGGCTTCCATCGTTCGCGCGCCGCATTCCCGTCGGGCGCGACCCAGAAATGACTGCAGCACCCGATTCGCCGTTCGGAGGGCTCCCGACCGGCTGCGTCCCACTGCTCGATGTAGGACTCGACGACAGGTACGAACATCTCCCAGGTGCCGACCACCGTCGGGAGCATCAGGCCGGCGCCGATGTCGACCGCCAACGCCACGGTGTCGGGCGACCATCCACCACCGATCCAGATCGGTGGCCGCGGTCGCTGTTCGGGTCGCGGATGGACCAGCACGTCGGTGAGCGGTGCACGATGCTCGCCCGTCCAGGTGACGGGCTCCTCCGCGCGCCAGAGACGATCGATCAGACGGACGTTCTCGCCGAACCGTGACGTCGCCTCGTCGGCCGATTGTCCGAAGAACGTGTAGACGTCGGGATAGATGTTGCCTCGACCGAAGCACGGCTCGAGGCGCCCGCCGGAGAGGACGTCGACCGTTGCATAGTCCTCGGCAGCACGAACCGGGTCGAGGTTCGCAGCGAGCGCCACGCCGTTCGACAAGCGGATCGTGGAGGTGCGAGCGGCGATCGCAGCGAGCACCACCGGGGGTGACGTGAGGATGTAGTCGGAGAAGTGGTGCTCTCCGAGGTGGATCGCGCTGAAGCCCGCCCGTTCGGCGATGACCGCCTGCTCCACGATCTGTCGGTGGCGATCACCCTCCGTCGGCCGGCGCCCGGTCACCGGGTCGGGCAACCAGTCACCGAGGCTGAGCACACCGACGTCCACCGCCGCAAGGTACCGAATCGTCTTCGAAGAAATCCTGCCGGGGAGTCATCCGGATCGACTCGCGGCTCCGAAGACCTCATGACTTCGCCCCACACCCCCGGTTCGGAAGCGAAGGCAATCGTGAACACCCCCCACCAAGGAGAGATGACATGAAGACCACACCACGCCGGACTCCCCTCCGCCTGGCCGCCGGCCTCGCCGTCGGTGCGCTCGCGTTCACCGCCTGCGGATCCGACAGCAACGACGCCGAAGAGCCCGCCACCACCGAGGCCGCGGCCGAGGAGTCGGCGACGACCGAGGCGGCCATGGAGGAGTCTGCAACGACCGAAGCGGCCATGGAGGAGTCTGCAACGACCGAAGCGGCTGCCGATGACGCCGCCGAAGCGGGCACGATCGTCGACGTTGCCGTCGGCGCCGGCACCTTCAACACGCTGGTCGCCGCGGTGACCGCCGCGGACCTGGCCGAGACGCTGTCGGGAGAGGGCCCGTTCACGGTGTTCGCTCCGACCGATGAAGCGTTCGCGGCGCTGCCCGAAGGCCTCGTCGATGCGCTGCTCCTCCCGGAGAACAAGGACACCCTCGTGGCGATCCTGACCTACCACGTGCTCGGCGCCGAAGTGCCGTCGTCCGATGTCGCGTCGGGCGACGTCGAGACCCTGGAGGGCGAGAGCATCACGATCACCGTCGGTGACGACGGCTCGGTCATGGTCAACGACGCCACCGTCACCGCCGTCGACGTCGAGGCCAGCAACGGCGTCATCCACGTGATCGACGGCGTGCTCGTGCCGCCGAGCATCGACGTCACCACGCTGCTCTGATCACCCGGTAGCAGATAATCTCCCCCGGCGATGCCGCCGGTGACCTGGTTCCGCCACCGGTCACCGGCGGCATCGTCGCGTATCGGGCAAGATGCGCAGATGAGTTCCTTGCCTGCTCCGATCGACCTGTTGCCGCACCGCCCACCGTTCCTGCTCGTCGACGAGCTGATCGCCATGGAGCCTGGGGTCTCGGCGACCGGCTTGTGGCGGTTGACGGGCGAGGAGTACTTCTTCGCCGGTCACTTCCCGGGACGGCCGACCCTGCCCGGCGTGCTGATGTGCGAGGCGATCGCTCAGGTCGGCGCGTGCGCCGTGCTCGCCGATGAACGGTTCGCCGGAAAGCTGCCGCTCTTCGGCGGACTCGACGGTGCTCGTTTCCGGCGCCAGGTCGTCCCCGGAGACGAACTCACCATCGAGGTGCGGCTCGGTCGGATGTCGGCGCGTGCGGGCAAGGGGTCGGGCACGGCGAAAGTTGCCGGCGAGATCGCCACCAGTTGCGACCTGATGTTCGTCCTCGCCGACATCTGACCGTTCCCGTGCGCTACACGACCGTCCTGTTCGACCTGGACCACACCCTGCTCGACTCCGACGCATCGGAAGCCGCAGCGTTCGACCTCACCATGCGATCGGTCGGGATCGACCCGACCGCCGAGGTCTTCGCAGCGTACGACCGTCTCAACCAGGCGCTCTGGCGTCGGGTCGAAGCGGGGGAGCTGAGCGCGAACGACGTGAAGGTCCGGCGGTTCGAACAACTCCTCCACCATCTCGACGCGGTCGGCGACCCCGTCGAGATGGGAGCCACCTTCGTGGGTGGGCTCGTCGATCACGGTGAGCTCTACGACGGGGCTGCACGACTCCTGGCCGGCCTCGCCGCCACGTGCCGGCTCGCCCTGGTCACCAACGGCATCGGCGCGGTCCAGCGGGGACGCCTCGCCCGCCTCGGGCTCGAGGGGGTGTTCGAGGTGGTCAGCATCAGCGGTGAGCTCGGCGTCAGCAAACCGGACCGGACGATCTTCGATTTCACGCTGGACGCGATGGGGATCGGCGACCGACGCTCGGTCGTGATGATCGGCGACAACCTGGCGAGCGATATCCAGGGCGGGATCAACGCGGGCGTCGACACCATCTGGTTCGATGCGGACGGTGCGGTCGTACCGGACGGCACCGCTCCGACCCATCGCGCGAGTGCGTTCGATGCTGTCGCCGACATCGTGACGCGTCCGGGTGCGGTGGGTCACGGGGACGCCGGATGACCTCGAGGGTGCTACGACGCCGGTGCGATGACGACCGACCCGTTGTGCCCGCCGAAGCCGAAGTTGTTCGAGATCGCGGGCCCGGGAGTCCATGGACGGGGCTCGCCGACGACGAGGTCGATGTCCATCCCCTCGTCCGGCTGCGTCGTGTTGGCGGTCGGTGGGATCAGTTCGTGCTGGATCGACAGAAGGAGGGCGGCCGCTTCGAGGGCGCCGGCTGCGCCGAGCGCATGACCGGTGACACCCTTGGTCGACACCACCGGCACCGCGCGCGGCCCGAATACTTCGCTGATGGCGTCAGCCTCGGCCGCGTCGTTCAGCGGGGTCGACGTGCCGTGGGCGTTGACCTGGCGGACGTCGCCGGGTTCGACGCCGGCTTCGGCGAGTGCGAGGCGCATGCACGCGATCGCTCCCACGCCCCCCGGTGAAGGAGCGGTGATGTGGTACGCATCGGCGTTGCTCGCACCGCCCAGCACCTCGCCGAGGATGTTCGCACCTCGCGCTTCGGCGCCGGACCACTCCTCGAGGATCAGGACGGCGCTGCCCTCACCCATCACGAACCCGTCCCGCTCCGCGGCGAACGGCCGGCTGACACCCGAGGTCGAGAGGGCCGTCATGTTCTGGAAGCCGGCGAGCCCGGTGACGGTGCCGGCCGACTCGGCGCCTCCGGTGGCGACCGCGTCGACGATGCCCCACTTGATCAGCCGTGCCGCGTAGTTGATCGCATGGCTGCCTGCAGCACACGCGGTGGTGATCGTCTCGTTCGGGCCGCGCAGGCCGTAGCGCATCGAGATCGCGGCACCCGAGGCGTTGGTCATCATCATCGGGACCAGGAACGGCGAGACGCGCCGCTCGCCCTTCTCGATGCGCACCTCGACCTGTTCTTCGAGGGTGTGCAGCCCACCGACGCCGGTGGCGAAGATCGTGCCGAACCGACCCGCGTCGACACCGATCGCATCCACCCCACCGGCCTGGTCGAACGCCTCCGCGGCCGCAGCCAGGGAGAACTGCTCGACTCGGTCGGCACGTCGCGCCTGCTTCGCGTTCTCGAAGTAGGGCGTGGGGTCCCAGTCGTCGATCTGCAGGGAGCGTCCGGTCGTCGCGCCGGGGCCGAGCAGACCTGACCAGTAGTTCTGCGCGCCGATGCCGGCCGGGGCGACGACACCGAGCCCGGTGATCGCAACCCGACGCGACCCGGTCGGGTCGGTCGTCATGGGTGTCGACTCAGACCTTGGCGGCCACGAGGTCGTACGCGGACTGGACGGTCTCGACGCCCTCGAGCTCCTCCTCGGGAACCTCGATGTCGAATTCCTCCTCGAGCGCCATCACGAGTTCGACCAGGTCGAGGCTGTCGGCGTCGAGGTCGTCGCCGAACTTCGCCTCGGGGACGACGGCGCTCTCCTCGACCGAGAGCACCTCGACGGCGCACTTGCGGAAGCGGGCGAACAATTCTTCATTCACGGGTTTCTCCAATTCGTTGGTTGTGTCGGGAGTGTAGAGGTGGGCGGGCGGTCAGTGGCCCATTCCGAGCCCGCCGTCGACCGGGATGACGGCCCCGGTGATGTAGGCGGCATCGGGCCCCGCCAGGAAAGCGACGACGCCGGCGATCTCGTCGGGTTCGGCCATCCGTCCGAGGGGCACCACCGACGTGATCGCGCCGAGCTGATCGTCGGACAGGGCGGCGGTCATGTCGGTGGCGACGGGTCCCGGTGCGACGACGTTGACGGTGATCGATCGGGAGCCGAGCTCGCGGGCGAGCGAGCGCGCGAGTCCGACCAGGCCGGCTTTGGAAGCGGCGTAGTTCGACTGGCCTGCCTGACCGAGCAGTCCGACGACCGACGACATGAGGATGATCCGGCCGGCACGGGCCTTGAGCATGCCCTTTGCCGCCCGCTTGGTCACGCGATACGCCGCCGTCAGGTTCGCGTCGAGAACGGTGGTGAAGTCGTCCTCGCTCATCCGGAGGAGCAGCCCGTCCTTCGTGACGCCCGCGTTCGAGACGAGGACCTCGACCGTGCCGCCGAAGTGCTCTTCGACGGCACCGAATGCAGCGTCGACCTGGGCGCCGTCGGTGACGTCGCAGCGGACACCGAAGAGGCCCTCGGGCGGGGGTGACGAGTGATACGTCACGGCGACACGGTCGCCCTGGTCGGCCAGCCGGCGTGCGCACGCCAGCCCGATTCCCTTGGAACCGCCCGTGACGAGGACGATGCGCCCTGCGGTCGTTGCTTCGCTCATGTCTCGGCTCCGGAGTACCTTGCCGCATCCGGGCTCCAGCGGATGACCGCACTGGCCGCCGACATGCCGGCACCGAAACCGACGAACAGGATCCGGTCGCCATCGGTGACCCGGTCCTGGTCGAGCGCCTCGGCGAGGGCGAGTGGGACGGACGCCGACGACGTGTTGCCCGTTCGGTCGAGCACGATCGATGCGCGTTCCATCGGGATGTCCAGTCGCTCGAGCGACGCCGCGATGATCCGGATGTTCGCCTGATGCGGTACGACCAGTGCGATGTCGTCGGCGGTCACGCCCGCACTCGACATCGCGTTCGTCGCGGAGTCGGCCATCAGGCGGACGGCGCGCCGGAACACCTCGCGGCCTTCCATCTGCAGGAATCCGCCGATCTCTGCGTACAGCGCACCCTCGGCCTCGCCGAGCGAGTCGAGATCCCAACCGAGCATCTGACCGGGACCTTCCACCGCTTCGATGACCGCAGCCCCCGAGCCGTTCCCGAACAGGATGCCGGTGTTCCGGTCGGTGTAGTCCGTGATGCGGTCGAGAGTGTCGGTGCCGATGACGAGCACCGTGCGGGCGCCCATCGCGATCAAGCCGTGGGCGTTGACGAGCGCGTACACCCAACCCGAGCAGGCCGCGTTCAGGTCGAAGGCTCCGCATCCGGACAGGCCGAGCAGGTGCTGAACCGTCGAGGACGTCGCGGGGACCGCTCGATCCGGTGTCGTCGTCGCCAGGATCAGCGCATCGACGTCGGCCGGGTCGACTCCCGCCATGGTGAGCGCGGCCTGTCCGGCCTCGGCCGACAGGCCGGCGGTGGTGCCGCCGACGTGGCGTTGGGAGATCCCGGTCCGATCCCGGATCCACACGTGGTCGGTGTCCATCATCGATTCGAGGTCGATGTTCGTGAGGATCTTCTCCGGGAGCGAGGTACCCCATCCGGTGATGACGGCACCTCGGACGCCAGCGGGAGTCGTGGGCATGGAGATCAGTCCGTCCTGAGCCAGGCGATCGGTTGGCGAGGTGTGACCCGTTCGGTGTCGACGGCGATGTAGCTCTGGAGCAGCCCGGCGAACGATGAGCGCACCTCGATGTCGCCCACGTGGCCGATCACGGTGCCGACGTCGATCCGCGAGCCGTCACCGATGCCGTCGATCGGCGTGAACACCCCTGCCGCCGGGCTGACGACGAGGCGTTCCACGGCGAACAGATGCTCACCCTCGAGTTGGGTGACGTGGCTCGTCGCCGGCGCGTCGACCCACTCGACCAGTCGGTCGAGATCGTCGGGAGTCGCGATCGAGATCGTGCGCGCCGACGTCGTGCGCTTCGCCATGCCGCTGAGGACGCCGCCGGGACCGAGTTCCGCGAAGTCGGTCACCCCCTCGGATTCGAGGGTCAGCAGGCTCTGCCGCCACCGCACGGGGCTCGACAGCTGCGCAGAGAGCAGGCTCGTCCAGTCGGAGCCCAGACGGTGCGGCTTGGCGTCGACGTTGGACACGACCGGAACGTCGCTGTCGCGCGGCTCTGCCGCGTTGATTGCATCGCGGAGGCGATCGCGCGCGGCGGTCATGAACGGCGTGTGGAACGCGCCCGACAC
This sequence comes from Ilumatobacteraceae bacterium, assembly GCA_963824025.1. Lineage (GTDB taxonomy): Bacteria > Actinomycetota > Acidimicrobiia > Acidimicrobiales > Ilumatobacteraceae > Ilumatobacter_A. Next base: position 415,735 of record CAWGNY010000008.1, on the reverse strand, counting down.
CTGGAGCGCCATGACCCGCTTGGCTCCGAGGTCCTTGGCGTGCGCCGATGCCCTGTCGACGCCGTCGGGCGAGCCGGCGATCACGACCTGGCCGGGAGCGTTGTAGTTCGCAACCCAGACCTCGGCGTCGGCGAGGTCGCATGCCACCCCGACCTGATCGTCGTCGAGTCCGAGCACGGCGGCCATCGTCCCGGGATGGGCGAGACCTGCGTCGTGCATCGCGGCCGCTCGCTCCGACACGAGCTGGATACCGTCGTCGAAGCCCAGCGCGCCCGTGGCCGTCAGCGCGGTGTACTCCCCGAGGCTGTGCCCGGCGCAGAAGTTCGCGTCGATGCCGATGCGGCTCACCGCGTCGAGCACCACGAGGCTCGAGACGAACGTGGTCAGCTGGGCGTTGCGGGTGTCCCTCAGTTCGTCGGCGTCGGCATCGCACAGCAGGGCGGCGATGTCGCGACCGGCCACCTCGCTCGCCTCGTCGACGAGTTCCCAGCTCTCGTGTTCCTGCCAGGGGCGACCCATGCCGGGGCGCTGCGACCCCTGTCCGGGGAAGGTGAAAGCGAGCATGATCGCCGAATCTAGACCAGCGTCGGAGCCGATCGGACCGTTACCGAGCGGTAACCCGCGTTCGGACGATGTGGGTCGAACACGGAACGAATGCTCGTGCGTTGCCCCGAGGCGGTCGGCGTCGTCGTGGACCCGCAGAGCGGCGTGGTGCCCCGGGTCGGACTCGAACCGACACTTGACGGTGTTTGAGACCGTTGCCTCTGCCAATTGGGCTACCGGGGCGTGCGGCCGATGAGGTTATCGGCGTCACGCACCTGCCATGGTCGTGTGATGGGTCGAGGACTGGAGCCGGCTGTCGGTCGCAGAACGTGGCGGACGATGGAGGCCTACCACGGGGCGATCTACTTCGTACCGGAGGCGGGGGAGGAGTACGCCAAGGTCGGACTCGACGACTGGATGACCGGCTACTTCGTTTCGCGCTCGGCGGCGATGGGTGCGGTGGATGCGGAGGTGGTGATCGCCACGTTCTTCAACTTCGATCACGATCTCGTGCGGCGCAGCATGGACGGTGTCTGGACGACCACGACCCCGGCGGCCGTGGTGGATGCCCGGCTGGCCGCCGTCGATCGGATGCTCGCTGCCAACGTGTTGCCACTCGCCGACCCGGCGGACATGGCACGCGCCGCGGGGCTGGTTCGGGCCGCGGCCGAGGCGGCGTGCGACCGACCGGAGGGCCGTCCCCTGTTCGCCGGCCATGCCTCGCTCGAGTGGCCCGCCGACGATCATCTGGTCGTGTGGCACGGTCAGACGCTGCTGCGCGAGTTCCGCGGTGACGGACATGTTGCGGCACTCGTCGATGCGGGCCTGAACGGGTGTGAGGCGCTGGTGTCCCACGGCGCGGCCGGCGATGTGCCGGCCCGGGTGCTGCAGGCGACCCGTCGCCGGTCCGACGAGGACTGGAACGCGGCGATCGATTCGCTCCGACGGCGAGGCTGGTTGGACGCGGATGGAGCGTTCACCGACACCGGCCGGGCGGCCCGGCAGGCGATCGAGGACTCGACCGACCGTCTCGCCGTCGCGCCGTACGCCGCGATCGGCGAAGATGCCTGCGCCGAACTCCGTCGGCTGGTGCGCCCGTGGAGTGCGGCACTCGCGACCGTGTTCCCCGCCCGTTGACCCGCGTACGATTCGGGTCGTGTCGAAGCGTTCGATCAAGCGCAAGCTGGCGAAGACCTCGTCGCGCCTCACCGCGTTGCGCGCCGAGTTGACGGCCGTCGAAGAACAGATGCGCTCGCTCGCCGACGACGCGGACGACTCGGCGATCCGCGCGATGGTCGCCGACAACACCGCTGCCACGCGCGAGGCGCGCGAGGCGCGCGAGCACGCCGAGGCGTATCGACGCCAGCACGCACGGGTGGTCGCGGAGCTCGCGGAGTTGACGCGCCGCCAGGACGAACTCCTCGACCAGCTCGTCGCGGCGGACTGATCGCGGCGCTGCCGCGCGCCGCGATTGCCGCTATAACACTGAGATGCCGTTGCGCGTCGTGATCGCCGAAGACGAAGCCATCATTCGGATGGATCTGCGCGAGACGTTGCAGGAGGAGGGATACGACGTCGTCGGTGAGACCGGGCGCGGTGACACCGTTGTCGACCTGATCCGCGAGACCCGGCCCGACCTCGCCATTCTCGACATCAAGATGCCGGGTGCGGATGGACTCGAAGCAGCGAGGGTGATCAACGCCGAGCGGCTGTGCGGCGTCCTCATGTTGACGGCGTTCAGCCAACGCGAAGTCGTCGAAGAGGCGCGCGACGCCGGAGCGCTCGCGTTCCTCGTGAAGCCGTTCCAGAAGAGCGATCTGATCCCGGCGATCGAAGTCGCGATGGGCCGGTTCCGCGAGCTGACCTCGCTCTCGGGGGAGGTCGAGCTCCTCGGCGATCAGCTCGAGTCGCGCAAGGTCATCGATCGTGCGAAGGGTGTGCTGATCGACGAGTCCGGCTTGTCCGAGGCGGATGCGTTCGGCTTCATCCAGAAGACCGCGATGAGCGAACGCACCCGAATGCGGGACGTCGCGGATCGCATCCTCGCCGGCTCCCTGCGACCGCCGACCGACTGACCGCCAGCAATCATCGCCACGACCACACGATCGGAGCCCATGTGGGCAGCCACCTCCTCGTCGACGGGAACTCGCTCACCTATCGGGCGTTCTTCGCGTTGCCCACCGACATGGCGACCGCCAGCGGCCAGGTCACCAACGCGGTGTTCGGCTTCACCTCGATGCTCGCCTACGTGCTCAACGAGCAGCAGCCCGAGGGAATCCTGGTCGCGTTCGACCGTCCGGAGCCGACGTTCCGTCACGCGGCCGAACCCGAGTACAAGGCGCAGCGCGAGGCGGCGCCGGACATCCTTCGTCAGCAGATGGGCCTCGTTCGGGAGGTGCTGAACGCGCTCGGCATCCAGACGATCGACGAAGCGGGCTGGGAGGCCGACGACCTGATCGCCACGGCGACCGACGCACTCGTCGCGCGGGGTAAGAGCGTCATCATCGTCACGGGTGATCGTGACAGCTACCAGTTGGTCAACGACGCCCGGGACGTCAAGGTGATGTACAACAAGCGCGGAGTGAGCGACTACGCGCTGTACGACGAGGCGGGCATCGAGGAGAAGACCGGCGTCACCCCCGATCTCTACGTCCAGTACGCGGCGCTACGCGGTGACACCTCCGACAACCTTCCGGGTGTCCCCGGAGTCGGCGAGAAGACCGCAGCCAAGCTGATCAACGCCTACGGGGGCCTCGATGGCATCTTCGCCCACGTCGACGAACAGACGCCGAAGCTGCGATCGAATCTGATCGAACACGAGGAGCGGGCGCGCAAGAACCTCGAACTGATGGTCCTGCGCCACGACGCTCCCGTCGACTCGGTCGATTTCGACGACCTCGTTCCGCGGCCCAACTCCGACGAGATGAAGCGGCTCTTCGACTTCCTCGAGTTCCGGGCGCTGTCCGGTCGGATCACAGCGGCGATCAAGGCGATGGGCGCCGAGGTCGACCTCGGTCCGCACGACGACCAGCAGGAGCTCGTCGCCGAAGTCACCGAGGTCGGTACCGCCGCCGCGGCCGCCGCTGCGATCGCCGGCGTCGAGGCGCTCGACGTCGCGGCCACCTGGATCGGTGAGCCGGGTCGCTCTCCGCTCTCCGGGCTCGCGATCGTCACCGAACCGGAGTCGGCCGGGGTCACGTGGATCCCCGGACATCTCCTCGACGACGACGCCGTGCACGCGGCCCTCGCGGCCCACACCGATGTGCGTGGTCATCAGATCAAGCCGTTGATGCGGTCGCTGCTCGACGTCGGTGTCTCGCTCGACGGGATCGCGCTCGACACCGCGATCGCCGCCTACCTGATCGACCCCGCGGAGGCCCGCTACGACCTCCCGGATCTGATCGAGAAGTACACGAGCTTCGCCCGCCCCTCCGACGATGCAGCGGGTTCGGGCCAGCTCGATCTCGACGGAACCTCGATGTCCGATGCGGAGCGTGCCGGGCGGGACGCGTTCGCGGTGCACCACCTCGTCGAGCCGATTCGAGCGAGCCTCCGGGCGCAGGGAATGGCCGAGCTCTACGAGACCATCGAGAACCCGCTGGTGATGGTGCTCGCCAAGATGGAGCATGTCGGCGTGGCGGTCGACGTCGGGGAACTCGAGAGGCTGAACAAGAAGCTCACCGACGAGGTCGACTCGCTGGTCGAGGAGCTGCGGGCGGTCGCCGACATGCCCGATCTCAACCTCAACTCGCCCAAGCAGCTGCGTGAACTGCTCTACGAGCGGAAGGGACTCACCCCGATCAAGAAGACGAAGACGGGGCCGTCGACGGACGCCGCGACGCTGGAGAAGCTCGAGCACGAGTGGCCGGAGTTCCTCGCACCCCTGCGCCGACATCGCGAGGTCGAGAAGCTGCGCGGCACCTACGGCAAGGGGCTGTTGGCCGAGGTTGCCCCCGACGGTCGCATCCATGCCACGTTCAACCAGACGGTCGCGCGGACCGGGCGCCTGTCGTCGGACCAACCGAACCTGCACAACATCCCCGTCCGGTCCGAGGAGGGGCGGCTCTTCCGGCGCGCGTTCGTGGCGTCGCCCGGCACCGAGTTGCTCGTCGCCGACTACAACCAGATCGAGTTGCGCTGCATCGCCCATCTCGCGCAGGACACCGGTCTGCTCGAGGCGTTCAACACCGGCCAGGACATTCACAATGCGACGGCCTCTCGGGTGTTCTCGGTCGAACCGGAGGACGTGACGGTCGATCAGCGATCGAAGGCCAAGATGGTGTCGTACGGGTTGGCCTACGGCATGGAGGCCTACGGGCTGGCCCAACGGCTGAACATCCCGGTCGACGAGGCGGCCCCGATTCTCGACGCGTACTTCGTCGCGTTCCCCAACGTGAAGGACTACATGGATCGAACGGTCGAGGAGGCCCGGGAGCGGGGCTACACCGAGACGTTGTTCGGCCGGCGTCGCCCGATCCCCGAGTTGTTGAACTCGAACTTCCGGGTGCGTCAGGCCGGCGAGCGCCAGGCGATGAATGCCGGGATCCAGGGTCTGGCAGCCGACATCTTCAAAGTGGCACTCGTCCGCATCGACGCCGCACTGAGCGAGCCGGGCATCGAGAGTCGGCTGATCCTGCAGGTGCACGACGAGGTGCTCGTCGAGGTCCCGCCCGCCGAGAAGGACGAGGTCGGTGAACTGGTCGTCGACCTGATGCGCGGCGCCGCCGATCTCGACGTCCCCCTCGAGGTGAACGTGTCGTGGGGACACACGTGGGCCGCCGCCAAGGGCTGACGGATCACCGTGAGTGGGCACTGGTTCGAGGAACTGGCCGACCACATGGGTTCGGCCTACCTGCGCTACTCGTTCACCAGAGGCACGGTGCAGGAGATCGACCACATCGTCGACGCGCTGCGCTTGGAGCCGGGCGCCCGCGTGCTCGACGTCGGATGTGGGCCCGGTCGCCATGCCCATGAACTGGCGCGCCGCGGGATTGCGGTCCACGGCGTCGACATCAGCGAGCGCTTCGTCGAGATCGCACGGAACGACGCGCCGGACGGTGCCACCTTCGAGCGGCTCGACGCACGATCGCTGCGCTTCGACGGCGAATTCGACGCGGTGATCTGCCTCTGCCAGGGGGCGTTCGGATTGATGACCGCGAGCGGCGACGACGAGGTCGTGATCGAGGGGATGGTTCGATCACTCCGACCGGGCGGACGGCTCGCGCTGAGCGCGTTCAGTTCGTACTTCGTCGTGAAGTACCACGACGAGGCGGCGTTCGACGCCGACGCCGGGATCAGCCACGAGCGCACCGAGATTCGCTCCGAGCTCGGTGAACCGAAGTCCGTCGACCTCTGGACCGGTTGCTACACCCCGCGAGAACTCCGACTCCTGCTCGGCGCCAAGGGGCTCGACGTCTCGTCGATCAGCAGCGTCGAGCCCGGCGCCTACGGTCGCGAAGCGCCCACCGTCGAGTCACCCGAGTTCCTGGTGATCGCCACACGTCGCTGACGGAGCGGGTCGCACGGACCGCCGCCCGAGTGCGGCCGGCGAGCATCGCTGTTACCATTACCGGTCGCGTTCTCGCCCCGAGGGCGTACGTCCGATCCGGGCGTCCACCGATTCCGTATCCGTTCCGAAAGCCGATTCTCTTGTCCGACACTTCTACCGCTTCCCCCTCGACCGTTTCCGAATTCGGGACGTTCGACGAGGAAGGCAACTACACCCCCCGCGAGATCACCTCCGACGATCTCGGCATGTCCTTCGAGGAGGCCATCGCCGGCACGATGGTCGAAGTCGAGGACGGCCAGATGGTCAACGGCACCGTGGTCAAGATCGACAAGGACGAAGTCCTGCTCGACATCGGCTACAAGAGTGAGGGCGTGATCCCGAGCCGCGAGCTCAGCATCCGCAACGACGTCGATCCGGGCGAGGTCGTCACCATCGGCGAAGTGATCGAAGCGCTCGTCCTCACCAAGGAGGACAAGGAGGGGCGTCTCGTCCTCTCCAAGAAGCGCGCTCAGTACGAGCGTGCGTGGGGTGACATCGAGGCCAAGAAGGAAGCCGACGAAGTCGTCTCCGGCCCGGTCATCGAAGTCGTCAAGGGCGGCCTGATCGTCGACATCGGCCTGCGCGGCTTCCTGCCCGCGTCGCTCGTCGAACTGCGCCGTGTTCGTGACCTCGCGCCGTACATCGGCACGCAGGTCCACGCCAAGATCATCGAGCTCGACAAGAACCGCAACAACGTGGTCCTGTCCCGGCGTGCCTACCTGGAGGAGAACCAGAAGGAGACCCGCGACCAGTTCCTCAACAACCTCAAGGTCGGCGAGGTCCGCGAAGGCACCGTGTCGAGCGTCGTGTCGTTCGGTGCGTTCGTCGATCTCGGAGGGATGGACGGACTCATCCACGTCTCGGAACTGTCCTGGAAGCACGTGGACCACCCCGGTTCGGTCGTCGCCGTGGGCGATCCGGTGAAGGTGCAGGTCCTCGACGTCGATTTCAGCCGCGAGCGCATCAGCCTCTCGCTGAAGGCGACGCAGCAGGATCCGTGGCAGCAGTTCGCCGAGGGCCATCAGGTCGGACAACTCGTCTACGGCCGGGTCACCAAGCTCGTCCAGTTCGGTGCTTTCGTCCAGGTCGGCGACGGCATCGAGGGCCTCGTCCACATCTCGGAGATGTCCGCCCACCACGTGGACAGCCCCGAGCAGGTCGTCACGCCCGGCGAGGAGCTGTGGGTCAAGATCATCGATCTCGATCTCGCCCGTCGGCGCATCTCGCTGTCGATCAAGCAGGCCGCCGAGGGTGGTGAGCTCGCCGCGGAATACCGCGAGCACTTCGACATCGACGAGGCCGGGAACTACGTCCAGGGTGAGGCATCAGCCGAGGCCGAGGCCGCCTGGAGCGAGTACTACGGCGATGGGACTGCGTCGGCGGAGGCTCCGGAGGAAACCGAAACCCCCGAGGCCGCGTCGGACGCCGACGCCCCCGAAGCTCCTGCTGCCGAGGCCTCGGTCGACGACGTTCCCACAGAGGACGCTCCGGACGCCGAGGCGACCGAAGAGGTGGCTGCGTCCGAGTGACGTCGCCGTCCACGACGAACTGAATGCTGCCCGGCTCATCGGAGTCGGGCAGTATTCGTTTTCGTGATCGTCGTGGGCCTGACCGGAGGGATCGGAGCGGGCAAGTCGACGGTGTCCGCGATGCTCGCCGACCGCGGTGCCGCGATCGTCGACGCCGACCGGATCGCTCGCGACCTCCAGGCGCCGGGCGCGCCACTTCTCGATGCGATGGCCGATCGTTTCGGTGACCACATCATCGACGAGCACGGTGCGCTCGACCGTGCTGCGGTGGCTGCGATCGTCTTCAGCGACGCACAGGCGCTCGAAGACCTGAACGGCATCGTTCATCCGGCGATGCAGGCCGAGATCCAGTCCCAGATCGACGCCCACCGCGACACCGATCGCATCGTCGTGCTCGACTTCCCGTTGCTCGGCGAGAACCCGCGCAAGGGTCTTGCCGCCACGATCGTGGTCGATGTGCCGCACGACGTCGCCGTGCAGCGCGCGGTGGCGCGCGGGATGGACGAGGAGGACGTCCGGAACCGGATCAAGAGTCAGATCACACGCGAGCAGCGCCTCGCGGTGGCGACCCACGTGATCGAGAACTCCGGCGACCTCGAAGCGCTCCGGGAACAGGTGGACGCGACGTGGGCCGAACTCATCGAGCTCGCGGGCGACGAGCCGGCAGTGGATCCAGCGTGATGTCGACGACGGGGACATCCGGCGCCGGCGTCCTGCGGTACCACTCGGCGTGGTGCGCGCCGAGGGCTGCGAACGCGGCGTCGACGATGTCCCAGTAGGACCGGCGGATCCCCGCGGTTCCCGCATCCCGGTGCTGCTCGTAACGGACGATCGCGGCCGGTCGAGGGACGTAGACCGAGATCGGAGCGTCGAGGCGGACCGATGCGCTCCGGTCGATGAGCGTGATGCGTTCGGTGACGTCGATGCGGTCGTACGCGCGCTCGCGCCAGTCGAGATCGGCGAGCTCGTCGGCATCGACCTCGAACACGACGCCGTTGATCGAGTCGTCGGGCGCCTCCACGATGCCGAGCGACACGACGAGACCTCCGACGGTCGTCGTACCGTCGTCGCGTACCCAGTCGCCGCGAAGCACCTCCGATCCGTAGTTCCAGGCCCGTCGGTAGCCGGCGAGTTCGGCGACGTGCATGCCGCTGCCGACGGTCACGGTTCGGCCGATGGTGGCTGCCAGCGAGGTCGGTGACACGAGCGAGCCGTAGCCGAACACCCAGGTCGACGGGTGGGCGCTCACAGCAGGACGGTGGTGATCAACAGCCGCGTCCCGATCGAGATCGCCCGCTCGTCGATGTCGAACAAGCCGGCGTGGAGGTCGAGTCGCGTGGTTCCCTCCGTGTGGACACCGAGGCGGACGTAGGCGCCCGGCACTTCGCGCGTGAGCCACGCGAAGTCGTCGCCGCCCCAGCTCTGTGGCGCCTCGACGACCGCGACGTCGCCCATCGTCGCGGCCGCTCGCCGCAGCCGCTCGACCATGGCCGGGTCGTTGACCGTGGGAGGTACACCGTGGACGTACTCGATCGTTCGTGCCGCCTCCGTGTCACGGAGAAGACGGTCCACGGCGACGGTGACGATCTTCTCGAGGTTGTCCCACACGTCGACGGAGGGGGTGCGCACCGAAGCCTTGAGCTGGCACGACGTGGGGATCACGTTCGCGGCATCCCCGGCGCGGATCGAACCGAAGACCAACTTCACGTCGTCGGCGTGGAACCCGTGGCGAACGAGTTCGTCGGCGACGAGCGTGGGCACGTCGGTGACGAGGCGTGCGCCGATCGCGACGAGGTCGACCGTGAGCTCGGGGCGGGCGGTGTGCCCGCCGGGGCCGGTGAGTTCGATCGTGACCATGTCGGCCGCCGAGGTGATCGGACCGGCGCGCAGTCCGATCGTGCCGCAGTCGAGCTTCGGTTCGCAGTGGAGTCCGACGACCGAGGTGACGTCGACGAGGCCGTCGTCGGCGAGGACGTCGAGCGCGCCGCCCGGGACGCGCTCCTCCGCGGGTTGGAAGATGAACCGGAGGGGACCCGGTACGAGATCGGGGTGGTCCGCGAAGAACAGCGCGGCACCGATCGCGGCGGTCGTGTGGACGTCGTGCCCGCACGCGTGCGCAACGCCGTCGATCGTGCTGCGGTACTCGACCAGCTTCTGGTCGTGCATCGCCAACGCATCGAGGTCGGCGCGAATCGCGCGGCGCGGACCGCCCCGTCCCGGTGTGTCGGCGATCAGCCCCGTCCCCACCGTGAGCCGTCGCACGTCGTAGCCGGCGCCGACGAGGGTGTGCTCGACGACGTTGGTCGTGCGGAACTCCTGTCCGCTGAGCTCGGGGTGGGCGTGCAGATCGCGGCGGAACTCGACGAGTTGCCGATGATGGGTGTCGACCCAGCGTCGCACGACCTCGCTGGCGGTGGCCGCAGGAGCGGTCATCGGATCGACGGAGTGTCGCTCGCGAATTCGTCGACCAGGTGGTTCACCACGTCCCGCAGGGTACCGCCACCCGCGACGACCGCTCGCTGGCGGTCCGTTCCCGAACCGCGTGCGGCCATCGCGACGACGTCGTCGAGTGAGCTCGTGGTCCCGAGACGTTCGGCGGTGGGTCGGAGCATGTCGACCAGCTCGGTCAAGAGCTGCCGCATCGGTGCGCGTTCGACGATCCGGCCACCCACCTCGTACGCAGCGGAGCTCGGCGCGTGCCCGGTCGGGGGGTCGGCGCGGTCCTGCTCGACGATGAGCTCGGCGTTGATTCCGTGGCGCGCGGCGAGCCACCTGTTCTGTTTGACCGACCACTGCGTGGGCGGGTGGGGGAGCCGATCTTCGGCGATCCGGTCGAGACACCACGCGACGAGGGTCTGCGCGAGTCCCGCCACTGCGACGGTCTCGTGGACGGTCGGCATCGCATCGCACATCCGCAGTTCGACCGTTCCGAAGCCGGGATGGGGGCGGATGTCCCACCAGACCTCTCGAACGGTGTTGATGCAGCCCGTGTCGATCAACGTCATCATGAAATCCTCGAAGTCGGTCCATTCCGCGAGCTGCGGTGGGAGCCCCGCCGTCGGGAGTGATTCGAACACGAGCGAGCGGGCAGAGGACATCCCCGAGTCCTCGCCCTCGAAGTACGGGCTCGACGTCGACAGCGCCAGGAAGATCGGCAGGTGTCGCGTGAGCTCGTTGATGACCCGGATCGCCTGCTGCCCATCGGGCACGCCGACGTGGATGTGCATGCCACAGATGAGCAGGCGTCGCGCAGGCCACTGCATCGTCTCGACGAGTTCGTGGTAGCGCGGGTCGGGGCTGATCAGCTGGCTCGCTGCGAGCGCGAACGGATGGGTTGCGCAGCTCATCAGCGTGGCATTGAACGGTCCGAGCGTGCCGCGCACCTCGTCGATGGTCGTCTGGAGGTCGTCGCGCAGCTGCGCAGGCGTGTCGCAGACCCCGGTGATCACCTCGACCGTGCTCTGGAACAACTCGTGCTTCGCCTTGGGGTGCTCGCCGCCGGGATGACCGGCTCCCAGCTGCGCGAGCACCTCATTGGAGATCGAAACGAGGTCGCCCGTGTCCGCGTCGACGAGGTGGAGTTCCATCTCGACGCCGACGGTCGGTCGAGCGTTGTGTGCGAAGTCGATGGTCATGGCGGCTCCAGGGTTCAAGTGTCGCACGTCGTCGCACGACGGCCCGGGCAACCGGCCGCACGTGGGCGCCCGGCGTCAGCGAAACTGATCGAGGTCGACGGCGACCTGTTCCGGTGTGATCGGCGGCGGATACCGTTTCACGACGTTGCCGTCGCCGTCGACGAGAAACTTCTCGAAGTTCCAGGTGATGTCCGAGCTGTCGCCGTCACCGGGTTGTGCGGCCTTGAGCAGCGTGTACACAGGTGCTTCGTTCTCCCCGTTGACATCGACCTTGCTGAACATCGGGAAGTCGACGTCGAACCTCGACGTGACGAACTCGAGGATCTCGGCGTCCGAGCCCGGTTCCTGCCCGCCGAACTGGTTGCACGGGATGCCGAGGACGACCAGGTCGTCATTGTCGTGATGGAGCGCACGCAGACCTGCGTACTGCGGTGTGAGGCCTCAAGCGCTGGCGACGTTGACGACGAGGACGAGCTTGCCCGTGTACGCATCGAACGTCACATCCTCACCGGTGATGGACGTCATCGTGATCTCGTGGAAATTCATGAGGGCAGACCGTAGCCCGTTGCCGGTCGAGCAGCCGCACGGGCTCGGTCGCTTCTGGATATCATGCGGTCCTCGCATGTCAGACGACCACCAACCCTCGATGAACCGTTCGCTGCGAGCGGTTCATCACCCTCCCAGTTGCTGACCTGATGTCGGACGGATTGTTGACCGCGCTCGGACTCGTCGCCGTGGTCCTCCTGATCGGCGCGAACGGGTACTTCGTGGCCGCCGAGTTCGCGTATGTCGCATCGCGGCGTTCGAAGTTCGTCGAGGGTGCCGCCGAGGGTGACAAGAAGTCCGTCCGCGCCCTGGCGGTTCACAAGCGGCTCAGCTTCATGCTGTCGGGCGCCCAACTCGGGATCACCGTCACATCGCTCGTGTTGGGTTTCATCGCCCGCCCGGCGATCGCCGGCGCCATCGAGCCGGTGCTCGAGGCGATCGGGGTGGGCACGAACGCGTCGTTCGGGGTGTCCCTGGTCATCGCCTTCGTGCTCGCGACGATCGCGCAGATGGTGTTCGGGGAGTTGGCGCCGAAGAACCTCGCGATCGCCAAGCCGGAGCCGGTGGCCCGCGCGGTGGCGGGCTCCACGCTGCTGTTCATGCGGCTGGCCGGTCCGGTGATCCGGCTGTTCGACGGGTCGGCCAACCGATTGCTCCGGTTGTTCGGAATCGAGCCGGTCGAGGAACTGCACGGGGCGGTGTCGACCGAGGAACTGGACCTGATCGTCGACTCGTCAGCGGAGTCCGGCCACCTGACCGTGTCCCAGGCAGGCCTGCTCGAACGTGCGATCGACTTCGCCGAACTCGAGGCGTCCGACGCGATGGTCGCGTGGAACAAGGTGGTCACGATCGACGGGTCGGCAACGGCCGCCGATCTGCGCGATGCGATGGCTTCGCGCCGATCGCGTTTCCCGGTGGTCGACCTCGAGGGCAAGGTGCGGGGCATCGTGCACGCCAAGGATCTCCTGGGCGTCGACCGGAACGAGTACGACACCGTGCTCGTCGATTCGTTGATGCACGACGTGATCGCGGTGCCCGAGGCCGCACGGCTCACGATCGTGCTGGCGGAATTGCGCACGCATTCGACCGAGATGGCACTGGTCATCGACGAGTACGGCGGACCGGCGGGCATCGTCACCCTCGAAGACATCGTCGAGGAACTGGTCGGCGAGATCGAAGACGAGTACGACCCGACGGAGACGGCTGAGCAGGCGGAGACCGAGCCGGGGGTGTGGGTCCTGTCGGGTACGTCGCGCCCCGACGAGATCGAGCGGGCGACAGGCCTCGAACTGCCGGACGGTGAGTACGACACGGTCGCCGGTCTCGTCCTGGACCGGCTCGAACGCCTCGCCGAGGTGGGCGACTCGGTGGTCGTCGACGGGGTCCTCATCGAGGTCACCGAGGTCGACGAGTACGCGATCGAGGAGGTCCGTCTCCAGGTGCATCCCGAGGACGACACCGCAGAGGCAGAGCTCGACGTGTCCGACGACGCCGAGCGCGAAGGTGAGGCGGCACCGTGACGCTGGGACTGATCGCCGCGGAGGAGGGCATCGACGTCGCCTGGGGTGCCCTCGGTCTCGCCGTCGTCCTGCTCGCACTCAACGGATTCTTCGTGGCCGCCGAGTTCGCACTGCTCGCGTCGCGTCGTTCGCGCATCGAGCAGCTCGCCGCGGAGGGCAACCGCAGCGCCAAGTCGGCCCTCGTCGGGATCCGCGAGCTCACCTTGATGCTCGCCGGCGCGCAACTCGGGATCACGATGTGCTCGCTGGGACTCGGTCTCGTGGCCGAGCCGGCAGTGGCCGGGATCTTCGAGGGCGCGCTCGGCAGTTGGTTCAGTCTCTCCGACGCATGGACCCACCTGATCGCGTTCACGCTGGCGCTGTCGATCGTGGTGTTCCTGCACATGGTCGTCGGCGAGATGGCGCCCAAGTCGTGGGCGATCTCGCATCCCGAGAGTTCGGCGATGAAACTGGCGCGGCCGTTCCGCGCCTTCGTGACCGTCTTCCGTCCGGTGATCTGGCTGATGAACCACCTCGCCAACGTCGTGGTGAAGGTCGTCGGGGTCGAACCGCAGGACGAGCGGGCGATGGCGCACTCGCCGGGAGACCTGCTGCTACTGCTCGACGAGTCCGCAGGACACGGTGGGCTCGCCGCGACCGAACACCAACTGCTGACGCGCTCGCTGGAGCTGTCGGGGCTGACCGCGTCGGACGCGATGACCGTCCGGCGCGACATCATCTCGGTCTCCGCGGATTCGTCGGCCCAGACGGCCGCCGCCGAAGCCCACCGCACCGGCCGGAGCCGGATCATCGTGTTCGAGGGCGACCTCGACCACGTCAAGGGTTTCGTGCACGCGAAGGACCTGCTCCGGCTTCCGAACGGAACGTGGGCGTCCACACTCGTCGGCACCATCACCCGACCGGTGATGGTGACCCCCGAGCACCATCGGCTCGAGGATCTGTTGCTCGAGATGCAGACCGATCGTCAGCACATCGCGCTCGTCATCGACGAGCACGGCACCGTCGTCGGGCTCGTGACGCTCGAAGACGTCATCGAGGAGTTGATCGGTGATTTCGACGACGAGTCCGACTCTCGGCAAGGCGAGTGCGAGAGGCTCTCGGACGGATCGTTCCGCGTCAACGGCACGCTCAGGCACGACGAGTTCGAGGAGTACACGGGGGTGGCACTCCCGGAAGGCGAGTGGCAGACCGTCGCGGGGTACGTGATCGCTGCGCTGGACGAGATACCGGCCGTGGGCGACCGCGTCGACACCGAGGTCGGCCAGTTCGAGGTGCTCTCGATGGACGCGTACGCGATCGACTCGCTGCGCGTCCGGCTGCACGCGACGAACGCCTAGCGAACGCACGTTCGTTTCCGGTAGAATCGGCGCATGTCCGACGTCGTCGATTCCGTCAAGAAGGTGGGCGTCGAGCAGGACCTCGCGCTGCTCGGTGGCGACATCCAGGCCGAGAACTACGGCGTCGGCGACGACCGTCCGTTCAAGGTCGAGTCCGGGTTCCGACCGGCGGGAGCCCAGCCCGCTGCCATCGAGGCGCTGGCCAGGGGGATCAACGAGGGCAAGCGCTTCCAGACGCTGCTGGGGATCACGGGCTCGGGCAAGTCGGCGACGATCGCATGGACGATCGAGCAGGTCCAGCGACCGACGCTGATCCTCGCACCGAACAAGTCGTTGGCCGCTCAGCTGGCCCAGGAGATGCGCGAGTTCTTCCCGAACAACAGGGTCGAGTACTTCGTCAGCTACTACGACTACTACCAGCCCGAGGCGTACATCCCGTCGAGCGACACGTTCATCGAGAAGGACTCGTCGGTGAACGACGAGATCGACCGGCTCCGACACTCTGCGACCGCTGCGCTGCTGACGCGGCGCGACACGATCGTCGTCGCGTCCGTCTCGTGCATCTACGGCATGGGGAACCCCGAGGAGTACAGGGGTCACCTGCTCGACATGAACGTCGGGGTCGACTACGACATGCGCTCGATCCTGCGGCGCCTCGTCGACATGCAGTACGACCGCAACGACATGACGCTCGGACGCGGCAACTTCCGCGTCCGCGGCGACACGATCGAGATCCACCCGGCGTACGAGGAGAACGTGCTGCGCGTCGAGATGTTCGGCGACACGATCGAGCGGATCACGACGATCGATCCCGTGACCGGTGAGAATCTGCGTGATCTCGACCGCGCCTACGTGTTCCCTGCCACGCACTACGCCACGTCGGCGGAGCGGTTGCAGACGGCGATGGGGAAGATCGAGCAGGAGTTGCAGGTCCGGCTCGAGGAGTTCGAGGGACAGGACAAGCTGCTCGAGGCGCAACGCCTCCGCATGCGTACGTCGTACGACCTGGAAATGATGAGCGAGGTCGGCTACTGCAACGGCATCGAGAACTACTCGATGCACATGGACGGGCGCGAGTACGGCGAGCCACCCTTCACGTTGCTCGACTACTTCCCCGACGACTATCTGCTCGTGATCGACGAGAGCCACGTCGCCGTGCCTCAACTCCACGGTCAGTTCGCCGGCGACCGCAGCCGCAAGGACATGCTCGTCGAGCACGGGTTCCGACTCCCGTCGGCGCGCGACAACCGCCCGCTCACGTTCGAAGAGGTGCTCGAACGGGTCAACCAGGCGATCTTCGTCTCGGCGACCCCGTCGGAGTACGAGCTGCGCGTGTCGAGCAACCTGGTCGAGCAGGTGATCCGCCCGACCGGTCTCGTCGACCCCGAGGTCATCGTCAAGCCGACGAAGGGCCAGATCGACGACCTCATCGAGCTCGTCAACGGGCGGATCGCGATGGGGGACCGGGCACTCGTCACCACGCTCACCAAGAAGATGGCAGAGGATCTCACCGACTACCTGCTCGAGCAGGGACTCCGGGTGCGTTACCTCCACTCCAACATCGACACGATCCAACGCATCGAGATCCTCCGCGCGCTGCGCCTCGGTGAGTTCGACGTCCTCGTCGGGATCAACCTGTTGCGCGAGGGGCTCGACCTGCCGGAGGTCTCGCTCGTGTGCATCCTCGACGCCGACAAGGAGGGGTTCCTCCGATCGGAGACGTCGTTGATCCAGATGATCGGACGGGCGGCGCGCAACGTCGACGGTCAGGTCGTGATGTATGCGGACAAGATCACCGACTCGATGACGGCAGCCATCGACACGACGCAGGAGCGCCGCAAGGTCCAATTGGCCTACAACGAGGAACACGGCATCGACCCGCAGACGATCCGCAAGGCGGTCGGCGACATCCTGTCGATGTTGCGCGGCCCGGAGGATCGCGCGGCGTTGCCGGGCAAGGACCGCCGCCGTCAGCGCGAGCGCGACAAGGTGAAGACCGAACTCAAGAACCTGCCCCAGCAGGAGTTGTCGCGGCTCATCCAGACGCTCGAGGAGGAGATGCACGCGGCGTCGGCGGACCTCAAGTTCGAGTACGCCGCCAAGCTCCGCGACGAGATCCACGACCTGCGCCGCCAAGTCGTCGACGCCGGCTGACACGTCGGTCGGTCGATCTCGCCGCGGTCCTCGATCCGCGACCTACGCTCCGTCGTCGTGCGGGAGATCCACGACCTCGACGAGTTCGATGCTCACGTCGAGCGGTCACGGTCGCTCGACGGCGTCGTCGTGCAGGGGGTCGATCTGTCGGGACGTTCCCGGGTGATCGAGTCGGTGTCGTGCGTGGGCGGGACCTTTCTCGGCTGCCGGCTGTCAGGCGATGCGCTGGAGCACGTGATCGACGGGGGTGCGGTGGTGTTTCCTCGCCTGCCGGCGATCCCGTTCGACCCCTACCGCCCGCACCTGTACACGCCGGGGGAGCTGTTCGCCGGGTGGGAGCCGGACGTCGCCGGTTCGTTCGAGGCCGCAGCGCTCGACTCGCGGATCTACCGGTGGTCGGCCATGCACCCGAAGGGAACGCCGATTCCCGTGCTCGACGCACTCGCCCAACGACTCCACGACCATGCAATCGACGACGCGCTCGGCGCGCACCTCGCCGATCGACCCGACGTCGTCGCTGTGATGGGTGGCCACTCGATCCTCCGAACCGCCCCGGGCTATGCCGTGGTCGCCGAACTCGGCCGGTCGATGACCCGCGAAGGTTGGCACGTCGCCACCGGGGGCGGCCCGGGGTCGATGGAGGCAGCGAACCTCGGGGCATGGCTCGCCCCGCATGCCGATGAAGCGCTCGGCGAGGCGATCGAGATGCTCGCGGCCGAGGCCGACTTCCGCCGCGTCGACGGCTACCTGCGGGCCGGCCTCAGTGTGCTCGAGCGATTCCCGGGAGGCGGTGACAGCCTGGCGGTGCCGACGTGGTTCTACGGTCGTGAACCGTCCAACCAGTTCGCCACCCATGTCGCGAAGTACTTCGCCAACTCGATTCGCGAGGACGGGCTGTTGGCGATCGCGACGCGCGGCGTCGTGTTCTCCCCCGGCTCGGCCGGGACGACGCAGGAGGTGTTCCAGGATGCGACCCAGAACCACTATGCGGTGTTCGGCACGGTCAGTCCCATGGTGTTCCTCAACGGCGCGTTCTGGAACGAGGAGCTGCCCGCCGAACCGCTGCTGCGGACGCTGGCCGGCGATCGGCCCTACGCCGCGCTCATCGGCTCTGCCGACACGGCAGCCGAGGCGATGGAGTTCCTGCGCGCGAACCCTCCGGTCGAGGTGGTGGACCGGCGTGAGTCCGACACTCCATCGGTGGCATGGGTCTCAGGCGATTTCTGAACACATGTTCGCAGGGTAGTCTGGTGGGTTCATGGCCCCCCGCCCGACCGCCGCCGACAAGACGAAGCGCACCGCCCGCTCGGTCGCGAACGACCCGCAGATCGTCGTGCGGGGCGCGCGCGAGCACAACCTGAAGAACGTCAACGTCGAGCTCCCGCGCGACAAGCTCGTCGTGTTCACCGGGCTTTCCGGCTCGGGCAAGTCGAGTCTGGCGTTCGACACCATCTACGCCGAAGGGCAACGACGGTACGTCGAATCGCTGAGCGCGTACGCACGCCAGTTCCTCGGACAGATGGACAAACCCGACGTCGACGTCATCGACGGGTTGTCACCGGCGATCTCCATCGACCAGAAGTCCGCCTCGCGCAATCCGCGGTCCACGGTCGGCACGATCACCGAAGTCTACGACTACCTCCGTCTGCTGTACGCGCGGATCGGCGTGCAGCACTGCCCGAACGACGGCACCCGGCTCCAACGACAGACCCCGCAGCAGATCGTCGACCGCATCCTCGAAATGGACGACGGTCTTCGCTTCCAAGTTCTGGCGCCGGTGGTCCGCGGGCGCAAGGGCGAGTACGACACGCTCCTCGAGGATCTCTCGGGCCAGGGGTACGTCCGTGCCGTGATCGACGGTGAAACGGTCGACATCGACGAGTTCCTCAAACGTGACGAACGGCTCGCGAAGTACGAGAACCACAAGATCGCGATCATCGTCGACCGGCTCGTCCTCAAGGAGGGCATCGAACGACGCCTGACCGACTCGCTCGAAGGTGCGCTCACGCTCGCCGACGGCGTGGCCGAGATCGAGATCGTCAACCAGGATCGCGACAACGAGATCATCACGTTCAGCCAGCATCTGGCGTGTCCCGTGTGCGACAACAGCTACGACGAACCCGCGCCGCGGAACTTCTCCTTCAACTCTCCGTACGGTGCATGCGCCGCGTGCGACGGGCTCGGCACCACGTTCGAGGTGGATCCCGAACTGGTGGTTCCCGACGGCGAACTCTCGCTGGCCGACGGCGCGATCGCTCCGTGGCGCAGCGCGAACACCCAGTACTTCACGCGCATGCTCGAATCGGTCGCCAACGTCAACGACATCGACCTGACGACGCCATGGGAAGACCTCACCGCGAAACAGCAGAAGGTGGTGCTGCACGGGGTCAAGGGCAAGATGACCGTGAAGTACAAGAACCGGTACGGCCGCCAACGCTCGTACTCGACCGAGTACGAGGGCGTCATCCCGTGGTTGAAGCGGCGCCACGAGGGCAGCGACAGCGAGTGGGCGCGCGAGCAGTACGAGGGCTACATGCGCCTCGTGGCCTGCTCTGCGTGCGGCGGTGCCCGGCTCAAGCCGGCGACGTTGGCGATCACCATCAACGACAGGAACATCGCCGAAGTCTGCGACATGTCGATCGGTGAGTCGGCGAAGTTCCTCGCCGCACTGGAGCTCTCCGAACGTGATCGGCTGATCGCCGAGCGGGTGACCAAGGAGATCAACGCTCGGCTCGGGTTCCTCCTCGACGTCGGCCTCGACTACCTCACGATGTCACGCTCCGCCGGCACGCTCGCCGGTGGCGAGGCGCAGCGCATTCGCCTTGCGTCGCAGATCGGATCGGGCCTCGTCGGCACCCTCTACGTCCTCGACGAGCCGTCGATCGGTCTCCACCAGCGCGACAACCAACGCCTGATCGACACGCTGACACGGCTGCGCGACCTCGGAAACACGGTGATCGTCGTGGAGCACGACGAGGACACGATTCGCACCTCGGACTGGATCGTCGACATCGGACCGGGGGCCGGCGAGCACGGAGGAGAAGTCGTCTACGCCGGTCCGGTCGCCGGCATCACCAAGGTGAAGGAGTCGGTCACCGGCCAGTACCTGTCGGGCAAGAAGTCGATTCCCGTCCCCGCCCAGCGACGGTCACAGAGCTTCGACCGCCTCCAGATCGTCGGTGCGCGCGAGCACAACCTGCAGGACCTGACGGTCGACATCCCGCTCGGCAACTTCGTGTGTGTCACCGGTGTCTCGGGCTCGGGCAAGTCGACGCTCATCCGTGACATCCTGCTGCCCGTCCTGATGCAGAAGATCTACAAGTCGAAGACCCCGGCGGGCAAACACAAGCGGATCAACGGCATCGAGAATCTCGACAAGGTGATCGACATGGATCAGTCGCCGATCGGGCGGACGCCGCGCTCGAACCCGGCGACCTACACCGGCGTGTTCGACAAGATCCGCAAGTTGTACTCGTCCACCAACGAGGCGAAGATCCGCGGCTATCTGCCCGGACGGTTCAGCTTCAACGTCAAGGGCGGGCGCTGCGAGGCGTGCTCGGGCGACGGCACGATCAAGATCGAGATGCACTTCCTTCCCGACGTGTACGTGCCCTGCGAGGTGTGCAAGGGGGCCCGGTTCAACCGCGACACCCTCGACATCGAGTTCAAGGGCAAGAACATCGCCGAGGTGCTCGACATGCCCGTCGCCGAGGCCGTCGACTTCTTCGCCAATCAACCGGGCATCTCGCGGTACATGCAGACCCTGATGGACGTCGGACTGGGCTACGTGCGGCTCGGGCAGTCGGCGCCCACGCTGTCGGGTGGAGAAGCGCAGCGCGTCAAACTGGCGACCGAACTCGCAAAGCGCTCCACCGGGCACACGATCTACCTGCTCGACGAGCCGACGACCGGGTTGCACTTCGACGACGTCCGCAAACTGCTCACCGTGCTGCAGCGACTCGTCGATCAGGGGAACACCGTGCTCGTGATCGAGCACAGCCTCGACGTCATCAAGACCGCCGACTGGATCATCGACCTCGGACCGAACGGCGGTTCCGGCGGCGGCACGGTCGTGGCCGAGGGTCCACCGGAGCACATCGCGACCGTCGAGAAGTCGTACACAGGGCACTACCTGCGCGAACTCCTGGCGTCGGTCGGTGGCTGACCGGGAGCGCGATCCGTCGCAGAGCCGCTCCGACCCGGGTGCCAGACTGTCGGCGTGATCGTCGACGCAGCCGTTGCTGCGACCCCTGAGCGTCAGCAGCTTCAGCGGCGCACGCTGAACTCGCTGCGGTTCGCCCAGGTGCCGGGCCAGGCCGCAGTGGCCGGCATGGTCGCGGTGGTCACGCTGCTCGCGGGCGACCTGCTCGGCTCCGATCGACTCGCGGGTCTGGGTAGTGCGTCGTTCACGGTCGGTGCGGCGCTCACGTCGATTCCGCTCGCCGCATACATGCGCCGTCGCGGTCGCCGCCGCGGGCTCGCCGCAGCACTGGCCCTCGGCGCGATCGGATCGGCGGTTGCGGCCTTCGGTGGAGAGACGCGGCTGTTCCCCGTCTTCCTCGTGGGCATGGTCGCATTCGGGGCGGGCCAAGCCGCGACATTGCAGGGCCGTTATGTCGCCGCCGACCTCGCGGAGCCGTCGAAGGCCGGGAGCGCGATCGCGGCGATCGTGTGGGTCGGCACGCTCGGCGCCGTCTTCGGCCCGCTCCTGACGCCGGTCGAGAAGGCGCTCGCCGATTCGATGGGACTCGAGGAACTCGTCGGACCGTTCGTCGTCGCGTCGGCCCTCTTCGCCGTTGCCGCGACCGTGATCTCGGTGCGCCTCCGGCCGGATCCGCTCGAGGTGCTCGGCACGATCGATCCGCACGCCGAAAGGGTCCGGCCACTGCTGCAGGTGCGGAGAAGCGCATCGGTGATCGGCTCGTCGGCGAATGCGCGACTCGGACTGGCCGCCGTGGCGATCTCCCAGGCCGCGATGGTCGGGGTGATGACGATGACCCCACCGCACATGAAGGATCACGATCAGGGTGACCTGTCGGCGATCGTG
Organism: Ilumatobacteraceae bacterium; assembly: GCA_963824025.1. Lineage (GTDB taxonomy): Bacteria > Actinomycetota > Acidimicrobiia > Acidimicrobiales > Ilumatobacteraceae > Ilumatobacter_A. The sequence goes on along the minus strand of CAWGNY010000008.1, from coordinate 393,876 downwards.
ATCGCCGTCCACATCGTCGGGATGTACGGATTGGCGCCGGTCGTGGGTCGACAGGTCGACCGGCTGGGCGCGAACCGGGCGATTCGGGTCGGTGCCGTGGTGCTCGGCTGCGGAACGGTCTCGACCGTCGCAGCCGGGTACGTCCCGGCGCTCATGTTCGTGGGGTTGTTCTTCCTCGGGCTCGGGTGGAGCATCGGGCTGATCGGGGGGTCGGCGCTGCTCACCGCGTCGGTCCCCGAGTCGACTCGGGTCGAGGTGCAGGGAACCGCCGACCTCACGATGAGCCTCTGCGGAGCCGTCGCCGCGTTCGGGTCCGGTTTCGTGAAGGAGTCGTTCGGATTCCATCTCCTCGCGAACGGTGCTGCGGCGCTCGCCGCCGCGCTGCTCGCGCTGGCATGGTTCACGGCGTCACGCCCGTCGCCGAGTCCGATCGTGTGATCCGCGTCGTCATCTAGTGTCTGGTCATGTCCGGGAACATGCCTTCGGGAACCGTGACGTTTCTGTTCACGGACATCGAGGGGTCGACCCGGCTCTGGGATGAGCGGCCGGACGTCATGCAAGAAGCTCTCGAGCGGCACGACGAGACCATGCGTTCGACCATCGAAGCTCATGGTGGCTACGTCTTCGCCACGGGCGGCGATGGGTTTTGTGTCGCGTTCGCCGACGTTGCCGCCGCGGCCGCGTGTGCGGTCGAAGCGCAGCGAACGTTGCCGCTCCCGGTGCGGATGGGCTTGCACACCGGCGGGGCTCAAGAGCGGGACGGAGACTATTTCGGGGTCGCAGTGAATCGGGCTGCGAGAGTGATGGCCGCGGCTCATGGTGAACAGATCCTGGTCTCGAAGGCAACCGCGGATCTCGTCTCCGAATTCGATGGGTTCGAGTTGGTTGGCCTCGGTGAACACGTGCTGCGTGATTTGAACCGACCCGAATCATTGTTCCAGCTCATGGCACCCGGTTTGAGACTCGAGTTCGGACCGGTTCGTTCGGTGGGCTCCTATCCCACGAACTTGCCCGTGCAGCGATCGAGCTTCGTCGGGCGTGGCCAACTCATCTCGTCGGTTGTCGATGCATTCGACGATTGCCCATTGGTCACCCTGACCGGCGTGGGTGGCGTGGGCAAGACGCGCGTCGCGATCCAGATTGCCGCCGAGGTGCTGGGTGAGTTCTCCGACGGAGTCTGGTTCTGCGAGCTGGCTCCTGCGAGTGACCAAGAGGGTGTCGCGGAGGCAATAGCTGCAGCGCTCGGTATTCGCCAACAGCAAGGATCGAGTCTTGCGGATTCGGTGATCCATGCCCTGAGATACCAGAGTGCCCTGCTGGTCTTGGACAATTGTGAGCATCTGCTCGACGACGCTGCCGATGTCGCAGCTTCCATCCTTGACGCCTGTCGGGAGGTGCGGATCCTGGCGACGAGTCGGGAGGGTCTGGCGCTCGAGGGCGAGCGCATCTTCGCGGTGCCGGCTCTGGGCTTGCCGTCCGCGGACGACGATGCCACGCACGCAGAGGCCGTGCAGCTGTTCGTCGAGCGCGCCGCGGCGCTCGTCGATGGGTTCTCGATCACGGAGGCAAACAGAAACGCGGTGGTCGACGTCTGCCGTGGTCTGGACGGCATCCCATTGGCCATCGAGTTGGCCGCAGGACGCGTCGCGTCGATGACCCCCACCGAGATCGCCGAGAACCTCGACGATCGGTTCCGGATGTTGACCGGCGGACGGCGCCGCGGCCGAGACCGGCACCAGACGCTTCGAGCCACCGTCGACTGGTCTCATGACCTCCTCGACGTCACGGCCCAGCAGGTCATGCGGCGACTGGCCGTCTTCGGCGGGACATTCGACCGGGACGCAGCCACGGCTGTCTGTGCTGACCTCGCGGTCGACAGACATGTTGTCAGCGAGACGCTGAGCAGTCTCGTCGCCAAGTCGCTCCTGTCGGCTGAACCCGTCGAGGGCCGCACCCGGTACCGGTTCCTGGAGACGATCCGTCAGTACAGCGAGGAGCGGCTCGAGCAGGCGGGAGAAACACGCGAGGTGTTCCTGGCGGCGAGTCGCCACTTCGGCCAGTGGGTTCTCTCGGCCAGTTCTGAGCTGTTGGGCCCGAACGAGAGGCAATGGACGACGTCATTGGTGCTCGAGGTCCCCAACATCCGACGACTTGTCGAGTGGTCAGTCGAGATGGGACAACTCGATATTGCAGGAACTCTGTTGGCACCTTTTCAGCGCAACGCCAATCTCCATTCCGCTCCGCTCCTTGCGCCCGCCTGGATGCTGTGGGAAGCCGCCCCGACGGGGGACTTCGCCGGCGCTGCTGACGTCTTCGTACTCGCTCTCGAACGCTCCGTCAGCGTCGACCTCATCACCACCGCCCACGAGATCTTTCGCGTCATCGAAGAGATCAGCAGCGCGACCGGGGTCGACGTGCCCCAGATGGCCTTCAATCTCCTGGCTCAGGGCGAGTCGCGAGCGCTTGGAGAGAACCCGTTGGTGGTGGCATTCGAGGTCGCCGAACGTGCCGTGATCGGAGACGGTCGTCGACGCGATGATGCGGTCGAGGTTCAGTGTCTGTGCGGCCTGGTCGTCTGGGGGACGATGTCCGGACAACTGCCCGAAGCCGAAGCGCTGACACTGGCTCGAACAGCCGTGCGGTTGGCCGAAACCGTGGGCTCACCATCGATTCGCGCGGTCGCGGAGTTCGCGCTCGCATCTGCGCTGACACCGAGCGAGCCGACTCTTGCACTTCAGCACTACAGCCTGACCCGCGACCTTGCTGCACCCCACACGAGAACCCACAACGCAGGCACGGTGTTCGGGGCGCGCGTCGCCCTCCTGCTCGACCAACCGGATCTCGCTGCCGAGCTGATCGAATCATCCGTCGACGGGTGGGTTCGAAACCGCCAGATCGCCTGGATCGATCTCGCGCTCGTCGTCGGCGCTGCGCTTGCACTGACCCAGGAGTGTCCTGCGGACGCATGGGCACTCACCGATGTCGCTCGCACGACGGGCGAGGCTCGAGTCTTCCCGGAGGTCATCGCCCACCTCGACGAGAAACTCGTTCCTGTGGACCAGTCGACGACAACCCTGACCTACGATGAAGCCGTCGCCAAGGCGCTCGAATATGTGCACGCTGCGGTCGCGCACGTGTCAGCAGCGCCGCCCGACAACAGGTGAGCGTCGTCCGGCTTCGCGTTCGCCGCTTGCAGGAGACCACACACTGCGAGCGGCGTGACCGGGGCCCGAGTTCGGCGGGGCGGTCAGCGGTTGCGGAGCCGCTTGCTGAGTTCGTTCAGTCGTTGCTTCTCGGTGGCCGACAGCGCGTCCATGCCCTGATCGCTGATCTTGTCGAGCAACCCGTCGAGTTCGATCTGGTCCACCGGAGACGGCCCGACCGACGACGGCGGCTTCGGGATCGACGAGTCGGTGTCCTTGCGCCACGGACCCTCCACCACCCGAGGGCCGGCATCGTCGCGCTTCGCCCGCTTCGGCTTGGTCGGCTTGGAGCGTCGCCGGGCCCTCGGCGAACGGCGCGAACCCCCCGATGATCCTGCAGCGAGTGGGATGTGGGGGATCGGCCACGCAGTCGCGAGCCCGAGGCTGCGCCCGGTGCTGAGTGCTGCAGCGATCGAGGTCAGGAGGAACAAGATGCCGCCCGCCGCGCGGGCGCCGGTGAACTGCAGCAACTGCAACATGGTGAAGACGGCCGCGATCGCCCAGATCGGGATGATCTCGAACCAGCGGACGTTCGGATACGTTGCGGCGTAGACCCAGATGCCGGCGAGGAACAGTGGCCCGAGCCCGAACGCGACACTCTCGAAATCGAACTCGTTGTTGAAGAATCCGAGGATCGACAGGACGACGGCGGGAACGATCGTGACCGCGAGGATCCACACGAGGAACTTGCCGCGCCCGAACAGACCCTCCAATTGCTGGCCGAACGACCAGAAGAACGCAACGCTGATCAGCGCGAAGAATCCCGGGATCTCGGCGATCGGCCACGTGACGACACGCCACACCTGGCCGGCGCGGACTTCGGCACCGTCGAACACGAGCCGCTCGAACAACGTCGGGCTGGCCGCCCAGAGGAACATCGAGAACACGGCGAGCGCCGTGACGATGTCGACCGTCGTGACGTCGTAGCGCGCCACGCGAAACCATCCGTCGTTCGGACGGCGGCGGAACAGGGCGGCGAAGTACTGCGACATCAGCGGTCCACGGTACCGGCACGTCCGTATCCTGAACACGTCATGGTCACGCGTCCTCCAACCGGCACGATCCCCGACGAGCCCGGTTCGTACCAGTTCAAGGACAGACACGGCCGAGTGATCTACGTCGGCAAGGCGTCGAGTCTGCGGCAGCGGCTCTCCAACTATTTCCAGAATCCGCGCAACCTGCATCCGCGCACCGCGCAGATGGTCCAGACCGCCGAGTCGGTCGAGTGGACCATCGTGCGCAACGAGGTCGAGGCGCTGATGCTCGAGTACTCCTTGATCAAGGAGCACGACCCCCGGTTCAACGTGCGGTTGCGCGACGACAAGAGCTATCCGTTCCTGGCCGTCACCAACGACGACGTGTGGCCCCGTGCGATGGTGATGCGGGGGACGAAGAAGAAGGGCACCCGCTACTTCGGGCCCTACGCCCACGCGTACGCGATCCGTGACACGCTCGACCTGCTGCTGCGGAGCTTTCCGATCCGCACCTGCAGTCAGAACAAGTTCGATGAACACGAACGACTCGGCCGCCCGTGCCTGCTGTTCCACATCGAGAAGTGCTCCGGCCCGTGCGTGGGCGAGATCGAGGAGATGGAGTACCGGCAGCTGGTCACCGAGCTGTGCCAGTTCCTCGACGGTGACACCGACGAGATCGTCAATCGGCTCGAGACCGAGATGCGGGGGGCGGCCACCGAGCTCGAGTTCGAGAGGGCGGCGCGCCTGCGCGACCGGCTCGAGGCGGTTCGCAAGGCGATCGCGAAGCAGCAGATGGTCGCCGACAAGAACGAGGACCTCGACGTCATCGGGATCGCCGAGGACGAGCTCGAAGCGTCCGTCCAGGTGTTCTACGTCCGCAAGGGGAGGGTGATGGGACGCAAGGGATTCGTGCTCGACAAGGTCGAGGAGCTGACCCCCGGCCTGCTGATCGATCGCATCTTGGAGTCGTTGTACGGCGAGGAGCCCGTTGTCGGGGTGCCGAAGCAGGTGCTCGTCCCGTACGAGGCGGACGACGTCGCCACCTACGAGGAATGGCTCCAGTTGATCCGGGGCTCGAAGGTGCAGGTGCGGGTCCCACAACGTGGCGACAAGAAGGCGCTGCTCGAAACGGTGACACGGAACGCGCAGGAGGAGTTCACGCGCCATCGGATGAAGCGGGCGAGCGACCACAACACGCGCAGCCGGGCGCTCACCGAGTTGCAGGTCCATCTCGACCTGCCCGAGGCGCCCCTGCGGATCGAGTGCTACGACATGGCTCACCTCCAGGGCACCGACTACGTGGGTTCGATGGTCGTGCTCGAGGACGGGTTGCCCGCGAAGCGCGAGTACCGACGATTCAAGGTGAACGACGTCGGTGGCAGCGAGGTCGGCAGCGGGAGCGACGACTACGCGGCGATGGCGGAGGTCGTGCGGCGTCGGCTGACGGCGTACCTCGCCGAACTCGACAGACCGATCGTCGAGCGCGACGGGGAGGCCGGCGGCGAGGGCAGGGAACGCAGGCCCGGGAAGTTCGCCTACCCGCCCCAGCTGCTCCTCGTCGACGGCGGCAAGGGGCAGGTCAGCGCGGCGCAGAGGGTCGTCGAGGAGTTGGGCCTCGCCGACGAGATCCCGGTCGCCGGGCTCGCGAAGCGGTTCGAGGAGATCTACGTTCCGGGACGGTCCGAACCGGTCGAGATCCCGCGCGGGTCCGAGGCGCTGTTCATGCTGCAGCGGATCCGGGACGAGGCGCACCGCTTCGCCAATTCGTTCCACCGGGAGCGACGCAGCAAGCGGATGACCGTGAGCGCACTCGACGACATCCCGGGTCTCGGTGAGGTCCGCAAGAAGAAGCTGACGAAGGCGATGGGCGGCGTGAACGCCGTCAAGCGCGCATCGCTCGAGGAGCTGAAGGCGCACGGTTTCCTGCCCGATGCCGTCGCCGAAGCGATCCACGCCAAGTTCCACGCATGACGGAGTGGGTCAGACCCACCCCGCCACGCGTCGCGGGGTGGGTCTGACCCACTCCGTTACGTGGTCAGCATTGTGAGGCGATGTCGGCGGCGAAGCGTCGGTACGCGTCGCGTCGCTCCTCGGGCGTCGCGCCGAGCGTGAAGTCGGGGACGATGACCTCGTCGAATCCACCTTCGGCGTAGCGTCCGAGTTGATCGGCGACGTGATCGTCGGACCCGGCGATCGCTCGGTCGCCCATCTCGCCGGCCATGATGTTCTCGACGACGCGCTGATCGTCCGTCATGAGGATGAGCGACTGCACGGACGTATGGATCGTCGAGGGGTCGGTCCCCGCTGCAGCGCACGCCTCGACGAACACCGCCCGTCGCTGCGCAGCAAGCTCGGGTGCCCCCCACGTGTTCCACTCCTGAGCGTGCCGAGCCGTGATGCCGAGCATCCGCGGGCTCCCGGTGCCCACCAGGATCGGCAATTGCTCCTGAACCGGCTTCGGATCACAGGGGGCATCGGTGATCTCGTAGAACTCGCCCTCAAATGAGGTCCGATCGTTGTCGAGCAGTGAGCGCACGATCTGGATCGACTCCTCGAACCGGCTCACGCGGGTCCCGGGCGCTTCGAGCTCGATGCCGTACGCGGCGTGCTCGTTGATCTGCCACCCGGCGCCGAGTCCGAGGACGAAGCGGCCACCCGACAGCCGGTCGATCGTTGCGGCCCGGTTCGCGAGGACCGCAGGATGATGGACCGATGTCGGCGCGACCAGCGGGCCGAGTCGGATCCTCGACGTGAGCGCGGCGACCGCCGGCAGGATCGCCCAGCACTCGTGGACGTCGCCGGGCAGCAACGACTCGTCGCCGGTGTTCGGCATGTAGTGATCGGCGTACCAGAAGCCGAACCAGTCGTCGTCGTCGGCCATTCGGGCGAGGTCGAGCACCTCGGCGGGGGTCCGCGACGGATTCGGCCAGACGGAGAACTTCACGGGGCCACCCTACGCTGCACGAATGAGCGACGATCTGTGGGAAGCCCACGCCGACTGGTGGATCGCCGGCTTCACGGAGGGAGCGGATCCCGAGTACGTCGAACAGATCCTGCCCTTGGCCGCCGCCGAACTCGCGGGGGCGAGACACGTCCTCGACATCGGCTGCGGCGACGGTCAGATCAGTCGCATCGCCGCAGCGCAGGGCGCCCAGGTCGTCGGAATCGACCCCACGTGGAACTGCGTGCGCGTGGCGGCCGACCGCGCTGGGGGAGCGGCGTATGCGCGAGCCGGCGCCGCCGCCCTCCCGTTCGCCGACGCTTCGTTCGACACCGCCGTGGCGTGCCTCGTCTTCGAGCACATCGACGACGTCGACGGCGCGATCGCTGAAGTCGCCCGGGTGCTCGCTCCGGGCGGCTCGTTCTGCTTCTTCCTCAACCACCCGATCCTCCAGGCGCCGGGCAGTGTCTGGGTCGACGATCACATGGTCGACCCACCCGAGCGGTACTGGCGCCTCGGGCCCTACCTCGACGAGATCGAGACGATCGAGCAGGTCGAGCTCGACGTGTGGATTCGGTTCGTGCATCGGCCGATGTCGCGCTACGTCAACGCGCTCGCCGGCAACGGCCTCACGATCACGCGGATGCTCGAGCCGTCGCCGCCGCCCGGGTTTCTCGGCCAGGGTCCCGGGTACGAGGAGAGCGCCGCGTTCCCACGTCTGCTGTACATCCGACTGACCAAAACCGGCGGGGCACTACGCTGACCCACATGGCCGAGATCGTTCTCATCACCGGGTTGTCCGGCGCTGGTCGATCCGCAGCCGCCGACGTTCTCGAAGATCTCGGGTGGTACGTGGTCGACAACCTGCCGACCACGCTGATCAACACGATCATCGACCTCGCTGCCAAGCCCGGCAGCGACATCGGGCGCCTCGCGCTGGTCGCCGGTCGCCGCCACGACGAGTTGCTGCGTCACGTCGGCGAGGTGCGCGCCAGCGGACACCGTGCGACCGTGGTGTTTCTCGATGCGTCGACGGCCGAACTCGTGCGGCGCTACGACGCCACGCGGCGCCGTCATCCGCTCGCCGACCAGGCCGCCGGGCTCGTCGAGTCGATCCAACTCGAACGCGAGCAACTCGATCCGGCGCGGGCCGCGGCGGACCTCGTGATCGACACGACCGACCTCAACGTTCACCAGCTGAAGGAACGACTGGTCGCGGCGTTCTCGGAGTCGTCGGATTCGCGCCTGCAGGTGTCGGTCGAGAGCTTCGGGTTCAAACACGGCCTGCCCCTCGACGCCGACATGGTGATGGACGTCCGATTCCTGCCGAACCCGCACTGGCAACCCGACCTGCGGCCGTTGACCGGTCACGACCCGAAAGTTCGCGACCACGTGCTCGAAACGGCGGCCGGTTCGGACTTCGTCGACCGCTTCGACGACCTGCTGGCGTCCCTGCTGCCTCAGTACGAAGAGGAGGGTCGGGCGTACCTGACCGTCGCGATCGGTTGCACCGGTGGACGGCACCGTTCGGTGGCGATCGCCGAGGAGATCGCCGGCCGTCTCCGTGATCGGGGCGTTGCCGTGCGCGTCACCCATCGCGACGTGTCGCGCTGATCGACAGCCGCCTCGACCGGGACCGCTACAGTCGGAGGTGTCAGCGACGCTCCCGCCTTCGGGCACGGTGCACCTGATCCCCCCTGTACGTACCACACCAAAGGAAACCCAACATGACAGTTCGCGTCGGCATCAACGGCTTCGGTCGGATCGGTCGGAACTTCTTCCGTGCAGCCAAGGCGCAAGGGGCCGACATCGATTTCGTCGCCGTCAACGACCTCGGATCGATCGACGAGATGGCCCACCTGCTCAAGTACGACTCGGTGCTCGGCGTGCTGCCCGACGACATCAAGGCCGTCAAGGGTGGGATCAAGGTCGGCGGCGACACCCTCCGCGTTCTCTCCGAGCGGAACCCGGCGGATCTTCCCTGGGGTGAGCTCGGTGTCGACGTCGTGATCGAGTCGACCGGCTTCTTCAACTCCCGTGACGCCGCCTCCGCCCACCTCGACGCGGGCGCACCGCTGGTGATCGTGTCGGCCCCGTGCACCGCGGCCGACGCGACATTCGTGTACGGCGTCAACCACAAGGACTTCCGCTTCAGCCAGCACAAGGTGATCTCGAACGCCAGCTGCACGACCAACTGCATCGTTCCGCTGGTGAAGGTGCTCGACGACGCGTTCGGCGTCGTCGAGGGCCTGATGACCACGATCCACGCGTACACCGGCGACCAGAACATCGTCGACGGTCCGCACAAGGACCTGCGCCGTGCGCGTGCGGCCGCGATCAACATCATCCCGACATCGACCGGCGCGGCTCGTGCGACGGCGCTCGTGATGGAGTCGATGAAGGGCAAGCTGGACGGCGGTGCGCTGCGCGTCCCGGTGCCGACCGGCTCGCTCACCGACTTCACGGCCAATCTCAAGAGGAAGGCAACGGTCGAGGAGATCAACGCGGCGTTCAAGAAGGCGGCCACCTCCGGTGCGCTGAAGGACGTGCTCACGTACACCGAGGATCCGATCGTGTCCAGCGACATCGTCACCGACCCGTCGAGCTGCACGTACGACGCCGGGATGACCCAGGTCCAGGGCAAGATGGTCAAGGTGAACGGCTGGTACGACAACGAGTGGGGCTACTCGAACCGCCTCGTCGACATGGCGCTGTTCACCGGCTCCAAGGTCAAGCGCTGAACGGATCCCACGATGTCTGAGATCCCCACGCTGGAGGATCTGGAAGCGGAGGTCGGCGACCTGTCGGGTTTGCGCGTCCTGGTCCGTACCGATTTCAACGTTCCACTCGACGACAACGGTGAGATCGTCGACGACTTCCGGATCCGAGCGGCGCTCCCGACGATCGAGTGGCTCACCGAGCGCGGGGCGTCCGTCGTCACCGCCAGCCACCTCGGCCGACCGAAGGGTGAACCGAACCCGAAGTACTCGATGGCGCCCGTTCGCGCCCGGCTCGCCGAACTGGCTCCCGGGGTCGAACTCCTCGAGAACCTGCGCTTCGATCCGGGTGAGACCTCGAACGACCCGGCGTTCGTCGATCGGCTCGTCGAGGGAGTCGACGCGTACGTGAACGACGCATTCGGCGCATCGCATCGTTCGCATGCGTCGATCGTGGGGCCTCCTGAGCGTGTTCCATCGGCGATGGGTCGGCTGCTGCAGAAGGAGGTGGACGTTCTTCTCGGGCTGCGGAACCACCCGAAGCATCCCTTCGTCGCCGTGCTCGGCGGTGCGAAGATCTCCGACAAGCTCGGCGTGATCGAAGCGCTCCTCGAGACGGTCGACGCGATCGTCATCGGCGGCGCGATGTGTTTCACGTTCTTCGCCGCGCAGGGCAAACCCATCGGCGACTCGCTGTTCGAGCCCGACATGGTCGACACGTGTCGTGACCTCATGGCGAAGGCCGAGGCGATGGGCAAGACGATCTACCTGCCCGACGACATCACCGGAACCGATTCCGACGGCAACTTCGCGCAGTTCGGGTCGCGTCTCGGCGAGGGCTCGATCGGCTACGACATCGGGCCGGGTGCCGCTGCCGCTTTCACCGACGTGATCATGGACGCCCGCATGGTGTTCTGGAACGGCCCGATGGGCATGTTCGAGGACGAGCGGTTCGAATCGGGCACCCGGGCCGTTGCGCAGGCGATGGCCGACACAAAGGCCTTCACGGTCGTCGGCGGTGGCGACTCGGCTGCCGCGCTCGCACAGTTCCGACTCGACGACGACGTCGACCACGTGTCGACCGGCGGGGGTGCCAGCCTCGAACTCCTCGAGAACGGTGATCTGCCGGGCCTCGCCGCCCTCCGCTAGCCGGCCCATCTCGTCCAGCCCGATGTTCGTCGGTGCCTGGCACCAACGAACATTCCTGAAGGACACGAAGGACACGACATGACCCGCACACCACTCATCTCGGGCAACTGGAAGATGAACCTCAACCACTTCGAGGCCATCCAGACGGTCCAGAAGCTCCACTACCTGATCCCGAAAGGCGTGCTCGACGACGTCGAGGTGTCGATCCATCCGCCGTTCACCGACATCCGCTCGATTCAGACCCTGATCGAGAGCGAGGATCTCGATTTCGCGCTCGGCGCCCAGCACTGCCACTTCGAGGACTCGGGAGCGTTCACGGGCGAGGTCAGCCCCGCGTTCCTCGCGAAGCTGAACACCAGGTACGTCATCTGTGGGCACAGCGAGCGCCGCGAGATCTTCGGTGAGACCGACGACATGGTGAACAAGAAGGTGAAGGCGATCATCAGATACGCCATGACACCGATCATGTGCTGTGGTGAGACGCTCACCGAGCGCGAGGCGGGGGAGACCGAGTCGAAGGTGCTCGGCCAGATCGAGGCCGGTCTCGCCGGGGTGGACAGGGAGCAGATCGCGTCGCTGGTGATTGCGTACGAGCCGATCTGGGCGATCGGCACCGGGAAGACGGCGACCTCCGATGATGCGCAGAGCGTGTGTGCGGCCATCCGCGTGAAGGTCCGCGAGATGACCGACGCCGTGACGGCCGACGCCGTGCGCATCCAGTACGGAGGGTCGGTGAAAGGCGGCAATGCACCCGAACTGATGAGCCGACCCGACATCGACGGCGCCCTCGTCGGGGGTGCGAGTCTCGATCCCGACGAGTTCGCGCGGATCATCCAGTTCAACGGCTGACCCGGCATCGCGGTGTCGTGTGACGTCGCGCCGCCGGCTGAACCGTCGGTGAACCGGGGTTGTACCGACGTGCGTGACGAATTCCGAGCACCGTGAATCCGGCTCGACAGTTCACGAACCTGAAACCGGGGTCGCTACCGGCTGGTAACGAACGCTGCTATGGTCGTGCACCTCTGGTTCACCGGGGAGGGTTCCAGAGTCCCGGCTCGCCGGGGTGATGCAGTCGAACGCCGGCGCCCTCGGGTGTCCGGGCGGTTCCTGGGTCAACCCAGAACTCCCGTTCTGACGTCCAAGGAGGACAATTACGTGAACACGAAACGACGCACCACCAAGGTGCTGTCTCTCGTCGCTGCCGCGTCCGTCGCCATTGCCGCATGCGGTAGTGACGACAACTCGAGCGAGCCCGAGGACACCACCGCAGACACCACTGCAGACACCACTGCAGACACCACCGCCGAAGGTGAGGGCGACACCGCAACGACGGAGGCGCCTGCCGACACCGAAGCCGAAGGCGAAGAGCCGGCGCCCGAGGAGACCGCGTACGACACCGAGAGCGCGCTGACCGGCCTCACGGTCGTCGACGACAAGACGTTCACCGTCGAGCTCAGCGAAGCCGATCCCGAGTTCAACCTGCGACTCGCGTACAGCGGCTTCGCGCCGCTGCCCGAGGCGTTCTACGACGATCCGGTCGAGTTCGAAGAGGCCCCGATCGGCAACGGACCGTTCCAGATGGACGGCGTGTGGAATCACGACGAGACCATCAACCTCGTGCCCTACGCGGACTACGCCGGCCCCAACACACCGTCGATCTCCAGCCTGACCTTCAACATCTACGAAGACGTCACCGCCGGTGGCTTCCTCGATCTGCAGGGTGGAGCGGTCGACGTCGTCAAGAGCGTCCCGCTCGAGAACCTCGGCACCGCCGAGGCCGAGTTCGGCGATCGCTACGCGCAGACCGCCGACACGGGCATCTACTACTACGGCTTCCCGTCGTACCTCGACGAGCAGTACCCGCTTCCCCTGCGTCGCGCGCTGTCGATGGCCGTCGACCGCGAGCTGCTCAACGACGTGATCCTCGAGGGTGCCAACATCCCGGCCCACTCGCTGATCCCGCCGAACCTTCCGGGCGCCCGCGAGTCGGTGTGTGAGAACTACGACTCGAACGCCGAAGCCGCTCAGGCAGCGTTCGCCGAGTTCGGTGGTCTGGAGGCGCTGGGTGACGAGCCGATCGTCGTCTGGTTCAACACCTCCGAGGCCCACGCGCAGATCGCGGAAGCGATCACGAACCAGTGGCGTGAAGTGCTCGGCATCGAGAACGTCGTGTTCGAGAACCTCGAGTTCTCGGAGTACCTGCCGTTGCTCGACGAAAAGGGTGTCACCGGTCCCTTCCGTCTCGGTTGGGGCGCCGACTACCTGTCGCCGCTGAACTTCCTCGAGCCGCTGTACTCGGTGTCGAACACGCCGCCGGTGGGTTCGAACTCGACGTTCACCGACATCCCCGAGTTCGACGAGCAGATCGCCCTGGGCAAGGCTGCAATCGCCGAGTCGGGTGACCTGGCCGACGCCGTCCCGTTCTACAACGCGGCGGAGGACATCCTCTGCGAGAACGTGCCGTCGATCCCGATCTACTTCACGCAGAACACCTATGTCTGGAACGACACGGTGGACAACGTGGTGCAGAGCGCGCTGTCGAAGATGAACTGGACCGACATGACCGGCGGCGACGTCGTCGGTGCGATCGGTGAACCCGAGCACCTCTCGCCGATCAACTCGAGCGAGTCGGAGGGCATCGAAGTGCTCAGCGTGCTGTTCGAGACGCTCGTCGGTTATGACCCCTCCACCTCCGAACTGGAGAACTGGGCGGCCGAGTCGATCGTCACCGAGGACGGCGGCCTGACCTACACGGTCACCTTGAACGAAGGCCTCACCTTCCACGACGGCACGCCGGTCACGGCTGAGTCGTTCGTGAAGGCGTGGAACTTCGCTGCGACGGGCTCCAACGCTCAGCAGAACAACGGCTTCTTCTCCAACATCGTCGGATACGCGGAGTTGAACGAAAGCTGATTGCCGATGGTTCGGCGCAAAGCTGAATCGTGGTAGTGATTGAGGAGGGGACGGCCCGGTGGCCGTCCCCTCCTCACGGATTGGAGGGCCGATGGGTCGATACGTCATTCGAAGACTGCTGCAGTTCATTCCGGTCTTCCTCGGTGCCACGCTGCTGATCTTCACGATGGTGTTCGCGCTCCCCGGCGACCCGATCCGGGCCCTCGCCGGCGAGAAGCCGATGAGCGAGAGCGTGCGCCAGCAACTGACCGAGCAGTACAACCTCGACGACCCGTTGCCGGTGCAGTACGTGAAGTACGTCGGCGGCGTCCTGCAGGGAGATTTCGGGACCGACTTCCGCGGTCGTGAGGTCAGCGACATCATGCGGGAGAGGATCCCGCGGACCGCCCGACTGGCGATCGTGGCGTTCACGTTCGAATTGATCGTCGGGGTGGGCGCCGGCCTGTACGCCGGGATCCGGCAGAAGGGCTTCGCCGACTCGCTCGTGCTGATCACCACACTCACCGTGATCTCGATCCCGATCTTCGTGCTCGGAAAGTTGGCGCAGTTGCTGTTCGGCCTGCACTGGGAGATCTTCCCGGTCATCGGGATCCAGGAGGGCTGGAGGTCGTACATCCTGCCCGGTCTCGTGCTCGGGTCCGTGTCGCTGGCCTATGTTGCCCGATTGACCCGCGCGAGCGTGGTCGAGAACCTGCGTGCCGACTACGTCCGGACAGCGAAGGCCAAGGGGCTCAGCAACCGGCGTGTCGTCGGGGTCCACACGCTGCGCAACTCGCTGATCCCGGTGGTCACCTTCCTCGGTGTCGACCTCGGGGCGCTCCTGGGTGGCGCGATCGTCACCGAATCGATCTTCAACATTCCCGGGCTCGGCAACGCAGTGTTCTCGGCCATCGTCCGACAGGAGGGCACGGTCGTGGTGGGGATCACGACCTTCCTCGTGATCGTGTACATGCTGACGAATCTGATCGTCGACCTGATGTACGCCGTTCTCGATCCGAGGATCCGATATGACTGAAACGTTCGACGAAGCACCAACTTTCGACGAGGCCGCGTCGTCACGCGACATCGAGATCGACAAGGCAGCGCTCGAGGCCCAGGAGTCGGGCCGCGCCGCATCTCTGTGGTCCGACGCGTGGCGACAGTGTCGTCATCGACCGCTGTTCTGGATCTGTTCGACCATCATCGTCGTGCTCGTACTGGCCGCTCTGTTCCCCTGGCTGTTCACGACGGCTGATCCCCGCGACTGCAGCCTCACGCGATCGCAGCTGCGGCCGAGCCGTGAGTACTGGTTCGGCACCGACGTGCAGGGCTGCGACTACTACGCCCGCGTCGTCTACGGAACTCGCGTCAGCATCTCCGTCGGCGTCCTCGTCACGGTCGGTGCGGCGATCGTCGCCCTGATCGGTGGGTCGATCGCCGGTTACTACGGCGGCGGAACCGACACGGTCATCGCCCGCGTCACCGACATCTGGTTCTCGATCCCGGCGATTCTCGGCGGCATCGTGCTGCTCACGCTCTTCGCCGAGCGCAATGTGTTCACGGTGAGCCTTGCGCTCATCGTGTTCGGCTGGCCGACGATGCTCCGACTGGTCAGATCGTCGGTGCTCGCCGTGAAGGAGACCGACTACGTCGACGCCGCACGATCGCTCGGCGCGAGCGACTTCCGGATCATCACGCGGCACATCCTGCCCAACGCGATCACGCCGCTCATCGTCTACTCGACGATCACGATCGGCGTGGTGATCGCCGCCGAGGCGACGTTCTCGTTCCTCGGCGTCGGGCTCCGCCTCCCCTCGATCTCCTGGGGCCTGATGATCGCCACCGCCGACGACCGAATCTTCCTCGCACCCCACCTGTTGCTCTTCCCGGGTGCCATCCTCAGCATCACCGTGTTCGCCTTCATCCTGCTCGGCGACGTGTTGCGCGATGCCCTCGATCCGAAGTTGCGGTGACCGACCCATGACCCAAGCAAACGACACGACCCCTGACCTCGTTGCGAACCAGGCCCTGCTTCGCGTCGACGGGCTCACCGTCGAGTTCCGGACCCACGACGGGATCGTGAACGCCGTGAACGGGCTGAGCTATCGGCTCGACGCCGGCGAGACGGTGGCCATCCTCGGGGAGTCGGGGAGCGGGAAGAGCGTCAGCGCGCAGGCGGTGATGGGCATCATCGATTCACCACCGGGGTTCATCACCGAAGGCTCGATCGAGTACCGCGGCAACGACATCTTGAAGATGAGCGTGAACGACCAGCGCAAGATCCGCGCGAACAACATCTCCATGGTGTTCCAGGACGCATTGACCGCGCTGAACCCCGTCTTCACCGTCGGATGGCAGATGGGTGAGCTGTTCCGCAAGCACCGCGGGATGTCGAAGAAGGACGCCCGGATTCGCTCGATCGAGTTGCTCGATCGTGTTCGGATTCCCGGAGCGAAGGAGCGCATCGACGGCTATCCCCACGAATTCTCGGGGGGTATGCGTCAGCGTGTGATGATCGCGATGGGGATCGCACTCGACCCCGACGTGCTGATCGCCGACGAGCCGACGACCGCGCTCGACGTCACCGTGCAGGCCCAGATCATGGAACTGCTCTCCGACCTGCAGGCCGAGACGGGGATGGGACTGTTGTTGATCACCCATGATCTCGGCGTCGTCGCCGAGGTCGCCGACCGGGTGGTGATGATGTACGCGGGACGCGAGGTGGAGAAGGCGTCGATCACGGAACTCTTCGAGGCGCCGCGGCACCCGTACACCGCCGGTCTCATGCAGTCCATCCCACGTCACGACGTCCAGCGAGGCCGCCTCGAACCGATCTCCGGCTCGCCGCCGGACCTGCTCAACATCCCATCGGGTTGTCCGTTCCACCCCCGGTGCCCGTACGAGCAGCTGAAGTGTCGTGCGGAGGTGCCCGTGCTGCGGCCGGTGGTCGGCGCGTCGGGGCGGTCCAGCGCATGCCACTTCATCGAGGAGATCTTCTCGTGAGCGAACCACCCCTGCTCAGCGTGCGCGACCTCGTCAAGCACTTTCCGATCAAGCGCGGCATCATCCGCCAGAAGCAGATCGGAACGGTGTCGGCGGTCGATGGCGTGAGCTTCGATCTGCACGCGGGAGAGACGCTCGGGCTCGTCGGCGAGTCGGGCTGTGGCAAGAGCACGACGGCGCGCACGATCCTCCGCCTCGACGAACCCACTGCCGGCGAGGCGTGGTACAAGGGCGAGAACATCTTCACGTTCTCGAAGAGCAGGATGCGTGCGATCCGCCGCGAGATCCAGGTGATCTTCCAGGACCCGTACGCGTCGCTGAATCCGCGGATGACGGTCGGCGACCTCGTCGGTGAGGGCTGGAAGATCCACACCGACGTGGTACCGAAGGACAAGCGGCGGGAACGGACCAAGGAGTTGCTCGACGTGGTCGGGTTGAATCCGGACCACATCAACCGGTATCCCCACCAGTTCTCGGGTGGACAGCGACAGCGCATCGGGATCGCCCGAGCCCTCGCGCTCGAACCGAGTCTGATCATCGCCGACGAACCGGTCTCCGCGCTCGACGTGTCCGTCCAGGCACAGGTCGTCAACCTGCTCGAAGACCTCCAGAAGGAATTCGGGTTGGCGTACCTGTTCATCGCGCACGACCTGTCGGTCGTGCGCCACATCTGTGACCGCGTCGCGGTCATGTACCTCGGCAAGATGGTCGAGATCGGTGACGACGATGCCATCTACGACCACACGACACACCCCTACACCGAAGCGCTGCTGTCGGCGATTCCGGTGCCCGACCCGGCCGCGCGCGGCAAGCAGCACCGTGTGCTGCTCGAGGGTGACGTGCCGTCGCCGATCGATCCTCCGTCGGGCTGTCGCTTCCGCACCCGGTGCTGGAAGGCAGAGGACATCTGCGCCGAGGTCGAGCCCCCGCTCGTGGATCGTCTGCCGGATCTTGCCTCGGCATGCCACTTCCCGCAGGGCGACAACGAGCGCGACCTGCGTCGTGGGATCACGACCGACTTCGCCGTCGATTGATCGTGATGGGCGCCTCGGCATGCGCGAGTTCGGTCGATAGGCTTTCGACTCGTGCGTGACGTCTTGACATACCTGAGCATCGTGATCAACGTGCTTTCGATGTTCGGCCTGATCGCCGGCATTCTGCTGCACAGCGGGCGCGGTGGCGGCCTCTCCGACATGTTCGGTGGCGGTGGCGGTGCTGCACTCGGGTCGACGGCTGCCGAGCGGAACCTGAACCGGATCACGTTCGTCCTCGCCCTGATCTGGATCTACTCGTTGCTCGCTGTCTCGTTCTTCCTCGTCTGAGAGCGACACTTGGTCGGACCGCGTGCGAGCGCGGGACCGGGCGGCTATCATCAGATGCCCAACACCACGTCGAAGTGGCGGAATTGGCAGACGCGCTAGCTTGAGGTGCTAGTGCCCTATTAATGGGCGTGGGGGTTCAAGTCCCCCCTTCGACACCACGTTGACCAGGGCTCCGGCCCTGGTCAACGGCTTTTTCGGGTCAGTCCGAAACGCCGAAATCGCCGCTTGTCCGCGATTTGTCAGCACGAGAAATTTTCGGCCCCGTGTGTAGTCGCTGTTCAGGGCCGACCACACCGGCCACGATGAGCGTTCGTGCGTCGTCCATCGGCGCAGGCCGATGGGCAGGGTGTGATAGCCGGGTGGGTCCAGTGCGGGGATACTCGCCTCGGGCGACCGGACTATGACGCTCGCGATATGTGCGGCTCAGCCCGCACCGCAGCTGCGCGCGTTTGCCGGATCCCGAGCAGCGTCTCCATGGCTACTGCGGCGGGCAGTGCCCCGTGGGGTGGTGGGGTTTCGAGGTTGATCCTCGGTGTCAGTCGCCGTTGTTGAGCTCGGCGATGGGGTCAGTATCGCGCGTGGGGTAGAGCTACGCCGGGACCGAGGATGCACATTCTAATGGGGGTACATCACGCGGTGATCGCTTGTCGGTGGCAGTGTGGTGGCCGAGCCGCCTTCCGGTGAGCACTTGCACATTCAGAGGCTTGACCTCTGGCTCGAGACCGTGCCCCGGTTGGTTGGTGAGGGTTGCCGAATAGCACCGATGGGGTGTCGTGCCTCGAGCACTGATCCATTAGAACGCGCAGGGCCACCTTCCGGTTCAACACCCAGACCACGAGCGCGAGGAGAACGAAGTGATCTTTGTTGGCGATGATTGGGCCGAGGCCCATCACGACGTCTACGTGTGCGACGACGCCGGCACCAAGCTGGCTTCGAAACGACTACCCGAAGGCGTCGAGGGAATGGCCAAGCTCCACGACCTCGTCGCCAGCCATGTCGACGGTCCCGGCGACGTGGTTGTCGGGATCGAAACCGACCGCGGGCTCTGGGTGCATGCGCTCGTCGAGGCCGGCTATGTCGTGTACGCGATCAACCCGAAAGCGGCATCGAGGTATCGGGACCGGCACTCGTTGTCGGGCGCCAAGTCCGATCCGGGTGACGCGAAGATGCTCGCCGAACTGGTGCGCACCGATCGCCACAACCATCGCCAGGTCGCCGGCGACTCTGCTCTCGCGGAGGGCATCAAGATCCTTGCTCGTGCCCATCAGAGCCTGGTGTGGGAACGCACCCGGACGACGAACCGGTTGCGCAGCTCGCTGCGCGAGTACTTCCCGGCAGCGCTCGACACGTTCTCTGAGCTGGCCGATCGCGACACTCTTGCGGTGCTGGCAGCGGCGGCGACGCCGAGCGAGGCCGCCAAGCTGACGCCGGGCAAGATCCGCACGGTGTTGCGCCGAGCTGGCCGGCAACGCAACATCGAGACCCGCGCCGACACGATTGCAGCCGGGTTGCGCAGCGAAGCTTTGCGCGCTCCGGCAGCAGTCGAGGCAGCGCACGGCGCGACCACCCGTTCGAGCGTGGCGATCCTCGCCGAGCTGAACACTCAGATCGACGCGCTCGCTGCTGAGTTGGCCGACCATTTTGAGCAGCACCCGGACTCCGACTTCTACCTTTCCTTGCCAGGTGTCGGTGTCGTTCTCGGAGCCCGGGCGCTCAGCGAGTTCGGGGACGACCCGAACCGCTATGCCGACGCCAAGTCTCGCAAAAACTATGCCGGCACGTCACCCATTACGAGAGCATCCGGGACCAGATCGGTCGTGCTCGCCAGATACGTGCGCAACGACCGCCTCGTGGACGCGCTCGACCAGTGGGCGTTCTCCTCGATCACCGCAAGCGCCGGAGCCCGCGCGTTCTACGACCGGCGACGCTCAGCAGGAGACTCGCACCACAAGGCCCTCCGAGCCCTCGCCAATCGCTGGGTCGGCATCCTCCACGGCTGCCTCGACCACCAGACCCGCTACGACGAGAACACCGCCTGGGGCCACCGAATCGACACCGACCTCAAAGAAGTCGTACGAGCAGCTTGACTCTTACGACCCTGGGGTGTCTCGTGCGGGTGGCCGAGCGCATCCGTGCCGGACTGTGCGGGTCGGCGACGGTCGACAACTGCGCGATATGCGTGACTGTGGCCACCGGCTTCCTCTGCGCAGTTCAGAGGTCCGCGAGCCAGTCGTTGGCCTCCTCGTAGATGCTCTCGATGCTGGCGTCGTCGGGCGGGTCGTGTTCGAGGAGGCCGACCTGGTCGCGGAGCTGACGGAAGATGATCGTTGCGTAGAAGCCGTGGGTGGGGGTCGATGACCTACGCACAGCGGTCAGCCAACGACGTGCTGCGCAGCGATCGTCCAACGCCCAAGCCAGTGCAACGGCCGGGAGGAGGAGGTCCGGGAGCGGGTCGTCTCCGCTGGCTATTGCGTCGGATTCCGCTCGATGCAGCACCTCGCGCGTCGCCGCGACGTCGCCGGTTGCAGCGGTCGCGGCGCCGATGATCGCCAAGAACGGCCACCACGCCGATTCGCTCATGCTGTCCAAGTACGCCATCACCTTCGTGGCAGCCGCCCTCGATCGCGCCGGATCGAGCGTGATCAGCGTGGCGAGTTCGACGACGTCGTAGCAGTTCCGGCTGTAGTCGAAGGCCGAGCGCTGCTCGAGTCGGGGGAGCAGATCGTCGAGCGTGTTGACCGATTCCTCGATGCGACCGCCGAGGGCCAGGATCCCGGCGCGGAACGCCCGGGCAAGGTCCGCCATCGCCGCGGCGTCGCCTTCGGTGGCGGTGTCCACCGCCTCGTCGAGGAGGGCCAACGCGGCCTCGGTGTGTCGGAGCCCGGTCATGATCGCGCCGTAGATCAGCGCGTAGCTCAGCTCCTCGGCGCTTCCGTGCGCACGGAGGATGTCCAGCGCACGTCGCGCGCAGGTGACGATCGTTTGCGGTTGTCGTGCGTTCTTCCCTGCGATCGCGGCGACCAGGTTGAGCACGCCGAGGTCGTGTTCGGCGAACGGCATCGTGGCGAGGTAGCGGTTGATTCGTTCGATGGCGGCCGTCGATTGCGCCGAGTCGGTGCCTTCGAACGTGTAGGGGAGCCGGGCGAAGAGCAGGCCGAGTTCATCGGTCGCCTGCGATGCTGCCAATCGGTCCTCGACTGCCCTGACGTCTTCGTAGTGGGCCCTCGTCCAGCTGACGAGTTCCCAGGATGTGCACCACTCCTCCGGTGTGTAGGAATCGAGACGGTCGAACACCCACTGCGTGTGGCGGTCGGTGTAGCGGTTCGTCTCGTCGGCCGGCCATCGACCGCGCGCGAAGAGCTTTACGGTCTCGAGCAGGCGATGGCGCCCACCGCCGTCACGCGCGACGAGACTCCGGTCGACGAGCCCCGCCAGGACTCGACCACTCGGACCGGCGTCGGGTCCTCGAATGACGACAGCTTGCTCCACGTCGACGGCGGCGAAGCTCGACGGGAACGCGGCGAGCGACATCAGCAGTTCCTGCTCCGCGTCGTCGAGCATGTTCCAGCTGTCCTCCAGCACCAGATGGAGACTCGCCTGGCGCCGTCGACGTCCGCGACGCGCCTCGGCGAGCAGCTCGAATCGCCGGTCGAGACGGTCGGCCAGCTCCGCCACGGTGTACTGGCGCAACTGGCCGGCGGCGAGTTCGATCGCGAGCGGCAACCCGTCCAACCCTGCGCATACCCGAGCGATCATCTCGGCGTCGTCGGCTTCGATCGCTACCCCGACCCGCTCGGCGGTGGCGGCGAACAGCTGCACTGCCGGTGCGGTGGCCTCGTCGCTGGACAGCGGTGGCACGTGGACGTGGCGTTCGTCGAGCAGCTGGAGAGGCTCGCGGCTGGTCACCAGAAACCGGGGCCCGGTCGTCGCTTCGAGCAGGACGTCGACGAGCTCGGCGACGTCGTCGGTGATGTGCTCGCAGTTGTCGAGCACGATGAGCGTCTCTCGGTGCGCGATCCGCTCGGCCAGTGCCCGGGTCAGATCAGGGCCCGAGACCGACAGTCCGACGGCCGTCGCGATCGCCTCCGAAACTCGATCGGATCCGGTGATGGGCACGAGGTCGATGAACCACACCCCGTCGCGGTACCCGTCGGCGACCTCTGCCGCGACCGCCGTCGCCAGCCGCGTCTTGCCGGTACCACCGATGCCGAGCAGTGTGACCAGGCGGTGCTGAGCGACGAGCCCACAAACCTGATCGATCTCGTCGGAACGGCCGATCAGCGGGGTGCGCTCGACCGGGAGGTTGTGACGGACCGCCTCGAGACTGCGCAGGGCTGGGAAGACCCCGTCACCGACCTGGAAGATCCGCTCGCTCGCACCAAGATCTTTCAGGCGGTGCTCCCCGAGTTCGATCAGACCATCGTGGCCGACCATCGCGGCAGTCGAGGCCGACACCAGGACCTGTCCACCATGCCCAGCCGACATGATCCTGGCCGCGCGATTCAACACTGGTCCGAAGTAGTCGCCGTCCCGCTCCTGCGCCTCGCCGGTATGGATACCCATCCGAACCCGGATCACCGAGTCCGCAGGCCAGGAGGCGGACCCGAGCGCCTCCTGCGACGCGACGCGCAGCACCAAGAGCGTCCTCGGCCCGAGCGAACGCGGCAGCGAATGCATCACCGGCCGTGCTGAACACGAACCCGTCGTGCTCATCGATCGACGCGCGCACGATCTCGTCATGCAGCTCGAGCGCCACGGCCATCTCGGCCTCGTACTGCTCCCACATGCGCGTCGAGCCCTCGACGTCGGTGAACAAGAACGTCACCGTTCCTGAGGGGCTTGGCGCCATCGTTCGATACTCGCACAACGCCCGACGACGCCCCTCGACAAGCCGACCCCCAAACGGGAAGCGGCGCGATGCTCGGTCGGGCGGCATCCGCCATCTGTCACGCACGGAACCTGACATGCTCGTGGGCATGGAGATTCGACGCGTGGTCACGGGCCACGATGACAACGGCACCTCGATGTTCGCTTCCGACGAGATGGTGGCGCCGCTCGCCGCGGGCACGTGGGTCATGTGGACGTGCGACGAGACACCGCGCTTCCCCGGCGACGGGTCGGGACCGGCTGCGCTGTCCAGCTTCTTCCCAGAGGTCGGGGGCAGTCGTTTCGGGTTCGTCCTCAAGCCACCGGACTCCGCCCCCATGGCCGATGATCCAGCCGCCGTAGTCCGCGAGATGCAGGAGAAGCTGCCTGGCCTGGTCGAGCACATGGAGCAGGGCACACCGGGCATGCACACGAGCGCCACGATGGACTTCGGGATGATCGTGTCGGGTCGCGTCGTGCTCGAACTCGACAACGGAGCCACGAAGGTGCTCGGGCCCGGAGACACGATCGTCCAGAACGGGACGCGGCACCGGTGGCTGAACCCGTTCGACGAGCCGTGCCTGTGGCTCGGGGTGATGATCGGCGCCAACCACGACGCTCTCTGACACGACCCAGACCGTCGCGGCCACGGCGCACGTCGCGGCTTGAATCGAGACCGTTCTCTCGATCGTCAAGCAGGTTCTGCTGGGCGTTCAGACCTCCGCGATGGCCTCGATCTCGACCAAGAGCTCGGGGAGGTAGAGGGCCTGCACCCCGATCAACGTCGCTGCGGTCGACACGAGTCCGCGCTCGGCAGCCTGACCGATTCCGGCGAAGAACTCGCCCAGCTTCGCCTCGTCCAAACCCACGACGTAGCCGGTCCACTTGACCACGTGTTCCCAGCCAGCGCCGGCAGCCTCGAGCGCGATCCCGATGTTCTCGAACGCCTTCGCCGTCTGTGATGCGAGGTCGGGACCGACGACCACATGGTCGGTGTCGACACCGATCTGCCCGGCGATGTAGATGCGCCTGGTCTCCTGTGCCACGACCACTTGCGTGTAGCCCTCCGGTTCGTGGAGTCCTGCTGGATTGATCTTCTCGATAGCCATGGTCGATACCCCGCAACGGTTCGAGCATCGGCCGAGCTCCGAATCGGCTGGAGCGAACACCATCTCGGCGAGTCCGCCGAGGAAGCGGCTCCAGGACGCCCAGAATCCAACGGTCCGTACGACCGGTCGGAAAACGTCACCGTACGGGCTGTGATCCTGCTCGACGCCGGGACTGCCCCGAACGCCTGGCACCGTGCGCATATCGACGGTGGCGGATTCCTCGCGGGCCTGCGCAGGAACCGGCAGTGCAGAGCGCCTACTGATGCTCCGCTCAATCGGAGCGGCGGTTCGCGCGTTTCCGAGCGCCTGACCGCTCGCGTAGGTGCCGTTCCTGAGCGGGTCGACCGAACGCCATCGCTGAGCGATATGGGTGTCCCGAAGGTCCAGGCGGGGACAGGTGCGACTGCTGCGGACTAGCTTGACAACCTTGCGCGTCCTCGTTGCCATCACCTCGGGCTTCGGCCACATCCGGCCTTCGGCCCCAATCGCCGATGCTGCGGTTGCTCGTGGACACGAGGTCCGCTACGTCGTGAGTTCGAGCGAGCAGCTGATGGGCGGCAACCCCCGAGGCTCCGGTGCCCTCGCCCCGGCGGAGTTCACGACTGGACTCGGCTTTGTGACCGACGTCGTGGTGCCTACCGACGTCACCGCGTTGCTCGACCGTCTTCCAGAACCTGAGTCCGATGGCGCAGCGATGTTCCGACGGTTCTTCGTCCGTGCCGCCGCAGCTGTGCCGTTCGTTCGCGCGCTGACCGAGGAGTGGCAGCCCGATGTGATCTTGCGCGACACCGCAGGACAGGATGCCTGGGCCGTTGCCGAGCTGACGGGCACGCCACTCGCCACGTTCGACTTCGCTCCGGCGCAGTCCGGCATGCTGCAAGCCGTCGCGGCGAGCGAGATCGCGTGGTTCCGGAGCGAAATGGGTCTGCCGCCGGACCCTGGCTTGGAGCGCATGGAGGGCGAGCTCCGGATCGTCGGTGCGCCGCCGAGCTGGTTCGATGGCCACAGCGTCCCGGCGAATACGCACTTCGTGCAGCCGGTGGAGCCAGACCCGATGCCTGGTGAGTCGCTCGCAGCGGTCCTCGATGGCCGGGACGAACGGCCGTTGGTGTACGTGACGTTCGGAACGGCGTTCAACACACCTGATCTGTTCCAGCAGGTCTTCGACGCTCTCGCCGATCTCGACGTCCAGGTGATCGCCACCATCGGGCTCAACAACGATGTCGCCGATCTCTCGGTCCCCGGCAATGTCCGAACGGTTCCGTTCCTCTCGCAGGGGCTCATCCTCGAACATGCAGATCTCGTGGTCGCGCACGGCGGCTACGGCTCTCTGACAGGAGCTCTCCGACGGGGCCTGCCCGTGCTGAGTCTGCCGCTCGCACCGCCGGACAATCGGTTCAACGCAGCCCGGCTGGTGGAGCTGGGCGCAGGGCTCGCCATCGAGCAGGAAGAACGTACGGCCGATGCGATTCGGAAGTCCGTCCAGCGGCTGCTCGACGAGCGTGAGTACCGCGAACGCGCCGGAGAGATCGCTGAGGAGATTGCTTCGCTCCCATCAGTCGATCATGCGGCCGAGCTCCTCGAACGGCTCGCGGTCCCAGCGGACTGACCCAGTCCGTCGCTGTTGGCTCGACCCTCCAACAACGCCGTATCAGAGGCACACTTCGACACCTGCCGACGATGCTCGAATGCGCCTTGTATCCGGCACGACGAGCGGTACGACGACGGGCGCGGATCGCTTCCACGAGGTTGTTCATCGGTCCGGAGTAGATCGATGCCGAGACGTGCCGCTCGATGAAGCCCGGCGGCCGATCGTCCCGAGATTTTGCATCCCTTGCCGCGGTGACGGCATGATTGGTCATCTCGACATCCAAGCCGATCTGGAGCACCTGGCGCGCCAGCGCCGTCAACAGACCGTTGTCGCCGGTCAACTCAACGCCATCACGGCGGGCACGGTCAACGAGCTCGGCTGCCCACTCGCGCATCGCCGGCTCATCACCCACCAACGGGACACTACGCGGCGGCCCCGTTCGCTCGGTCGGCGTCGATCCGTTGGTTCGCTGGATATCTGTGTTCGTAGTCATCGGAGTAATCCCCCAGCCCACAACTCACGGTCGTGGACCATCAGATCCCCCGGTTACACACAGAATCGGACGGTCCTCAGATGAAAGGCGGCGGTGGCGGAACTGGGGACGATCTACCGCGATTTCAGCGCAGAGCTGAGGGACGTCGGCGCGCTGTCATCACGAGACAGAGGCCCAGAGCGCTCAGCAGCGCGGCCAAGAGAGCGAACGGCAGGGCGTCGTCCGGTCCGGTGGTGGCCAAGGGTCCCGGGGCGCTCAGCAGACCGTGGATGCCGGAGCTGGCAACGATCGCGTCCGGGCAGTCGGGGTTTGCGCTTGCGCCGTTGACGCCGGCGCTGATCGATGCCTCGAGTCCGTGGTGAGCGACGGTCCAGGTCACGGCGGTGACGTATCGGACAGTGAACAGCGCAGCCGTCTCGCTGCCGTCGTCGGACATGACGTCACGTGCGGAAATCACCTCAGGGGCCTCGGCGGCGAGCCGGGCGGGCGACACCAGCGAGGTCGCGTTGTCGGCCTCCAGTGCGAAGACATTGTCGTTGAAGGCAGCGAAGCGGGCCACCCCGTGTCCGTCGCACTCGAGAACGTTGTCGACGAGTACCAGACGTACCGGCTCGACCGGCGTGCAGTCGCCGTCGGCTTCTGTATCGCCAGGCGCGCAGGCACCGGCGGACGTGGTCGTCCCGTTGCCGGGCTCTGTCGTATCCGTCGTTGTCGGGTCGGTGGTGCTGGTCGTTGTCGGGTCGGTGGTGCTGGTCGTTGTCGGGTCCGTGGTGCCCGTGGTGAGCGGCGAGGAGCAGTCAGGGCTGTCGGTGTTCGACGTGGCCGTCTCGCCGGCGAGGGTCCACGAGGCGACACCGTCGGTCGTCTCGACGGCGACTACGAAGATGTGTCGACCGGGTCCGAACAGGGTCGGAGGAATGCCGCGTGGGCTGATCTGGTTGGCCGGTCCCCGCTCGACTACGACGACATCGTCGGCGGTGGACTCGTAGTTGAACCAGACCACGCTGATGCCGTCGGTGCGGTTGTCGACGCACTCGACGATCGGCGTCAACGATGCATTCTCGGGCTGTGAGGTGATCGTGGGCAACGATGGTGTCTGCGGGACCACCAGCGGTGGTATGGCAAAGCATTCTCCTCCGTGGGCGAGTTCGCCGTCGGGACAGTTCGCAGCGACGGTCGTATCGGGGGCGACCGTCCGCGATGGCGCCAGGGTCTGCTCGGGTGCCGTGGGCGGCGTCGGCGACGGCGTGGCGTTGGGTGCGAGTGTCGGGCTCGGTGCGCTGGTCGGCGTGGGAGCAAGAGTGGGTTGAGGTGCCGGCGTCGCCGTTGGAGTCGGTGGAGCGTTCGTGGTGTTGGGGGCGAGCGTGGTCTGCACACCCGTGGTCGGCACCGCCGGTGCGGTCGGTGTCGGCACGGCCTGGGTGGTCGGCGTGGGAGCAAGAGTGTCGACCGGTGTCGGAGTAGCGACCGCGGCCGACGTCGGCGTCGCAACTGTGCGGGCGTCGCCTCGGGTGGAACGTTGCAGCCGTTAGCGATCACCTGAGCGGCGGTCAATCCGTCGGCACGTAGGACAGTGCCGAGGTTGCGGCCGCCGAAGTGGATCTCGCGATTTCCCTGGCGAGCGACGAACGCCGGGATGATGTCGCCTGCGTGGTGGCCGTGCCCGCCGCCGGTCACAGCGTTGACGTCGACGGTGATGACCCGGTAGCTCAGGTTGCCGACCTGATGACAGATGGTCACTTTTGCCGCGGCGGCCTCGGCGGCACGGCTCGGGGCGACGACCAGCAGTGCGGTCGTCGACGCGGCAAGGGTCAATGCGATCCAGCGACGGCCTCTGACGAGGGGACGGGCTGCCAGCGGATTGAGTGACATTTGCCGAATGCTAGGCAAGTACCTTGCCAGGCGAGAGACTTTGCGAGTGGGCTTGACATTTTCTTAAGGACAGGCGTTCGAGCCTCTGACTGTCACCTACGTGTTGGTGCCGATAGATGACACCCGATCGCGGCCCCGGTGCAGGTTCAACCGCCAACTCCTCCTTGACAGCCGACACCCACATAACGCCGGCAGTGCAGCGCGAGGTCTCGCGCTCCTGTGTGTGTGATCACCGGCGGTGGCCGAGGCGGGTTCGCATTGCTCAGTGGCAGTGCCGGTAGCGACCACAGCACCTCGACATCGCCTGAGATCGGGGCGAAGAGCCCTGTGCTGCTGAGCCCATTTCGGGCAGCGTGGAGACATGGAAATGGAGTCGACCACCTCGCCGGATCTGGTGACCACAGACAGCGCGGACTGGATCCGCTTGGGCGCTGCGATCGCTTCGGCGCTGATGATCGTCCTTCTCGCTGCCGTCCTGCTGGTCCAGATCGAGGTGACCGACGCGGAGGTCGCCGCCACCCGGAGTTGCGGCTCGGTGTTCGACAGCGTCGTCGACCGGTCGGGGTGGGAGCAGTGGTGGACCCAGGACCTCGATGAAACCGACGAGGTCCGCTCGGCACTCGTGCGTACCAATCGCTGCCCGGAAGCGGTCAACCAACGCGTGGCAATCGCCGCCATGCTCGCCATCACCGGAGCGGTCTTGGGTGCCGTCGCAATCTCGAGAAGGAGAGCTGACCGATCGGCAAACGCGCCCGCATCGTCCATCGGCCGCCGCGTCGTGCGGATCGGACGGCTCACCTCTGCTCTTGGCAGCGCCCTCACGACCTTGGGGATCATCGCCATCGTCATCCTCGTCGCCGATGCGGACTCGACGCTGTTCCTCTACACGGACCGACTCGTCGTCGCAGTCATCGGCCTCATCGTGCTCATACCGACCATCACCCTCTTCGTGATCGGACGAGTGCTCGTGCTGCTCGAAGAGAACGTCCAGCCGATCGAACGGGACCGAACGGATGGGTAGTGCTCTCCGCTCGTTCGTGATCGTGGCGACACTCCTGGCCGGGTGTGCGTCGGAGGCCCCGAGCGAGATCCTGCAGCAGACGCAGCGCTACCCGACGATCGTCGAACTCCCAGCGCCAGATCTGAACGGAACGCTCTCACTGGAGCGCGCGCTCCGCGAACGGCGATCAGTGCGCGAGTACGCCACCACCCCGCTGACACTGAACGAAGTCGGTCAGCTTCTCTGGGCTGGCCAGGGAATCACGGACGACGACGCCCATCGAACGGCACCTTCGGCAGGGGCTCGGTACCCGCTGGAGTTGTACGCGGTCACTGCGGCCGAGCTCATGCACTACCTGCCCGTCGGCCATCGGGTGGAGCAGCGTGTGGACGCCACGACTTTGGAGGCATTGGCGGACGCTGCGTTCGGCCAGGAGTTCGTCGGCAGCGCACCGCTCGTCGTCGTCATCGCGGCTGATCCGGCCCGAACCGAGCAGGAGTACGGCGCCATGGCCGGGGACCTGGTGAACCGTGAGGCCGGCCACGCCGCACAGAACATCCTGCTGCAGGCGACCGCGCTCGGGCTCGTCGCCGTTCCGGTCGGCGGCTTCGATCCGGCAGCCGTGGCACGCCTGCTCGCACTTCCGCCCGGTCAGGCGGTTCTTTACCTGATCCCGGTCGGCGAGCCGATGAGGGCAGCCGGAGACGGGCCTCCCTGACGCAGGTCGGGCGACGCGACGGGCTCCTCGAGTGCGTCGTTCTCGTCACAACGCGAACAACGCTGCTGCGGCCAGCATCACGAGGCTGCGGCCGGTGACGAGTCGGCCGACCTGGATGCTGCGCTGGCCGACCGCGCCGGCAGCTCCGATGTCGAATCGTTCGGGGTGGATGCGGCGGAGGGGTACGCCCCGGTCGCTCACTGCTCGTTCGGCGACGTCCATCATCGGTGGAGGGCCCCACAGCATGACGTGCCAGGTCGCCGCATCGTCCGACGTCAGGTGCCGCTGGTGCAACGCGGGGTCCACGAGACCCCGCTCGCGGAGCACGATCACCGCCGAGCGGTTCTGGCTGTCGTGCAGAACGGGGTTCATCGGGAACACCGACACCCACTTCATCCCGCATGCCTGCTCATCGAGCCGCTCGTCGGCCTTCGCGCTCCTCAGGCCCCGGAGTCGTCGCGTGGGCGCGCCACGATCATTTCATCGCTGCTCACCCATGAAGCCCACGATCCCATCCGCGACATGTGTGGGTCTTGGGCCCAACGTCAACTCCGCTCGCGCCCACAGAGGACAGGAGCGGACCATCGGCCCTTCCCGCGATCGCCGACGGCCGCCACACCGAAGGTTCGCCGTGATGAGTGGGCCTCCCATCGCCGTGCTCCTCGTCGTGCTCGGATCATCAATCCTGATGGTCGTGATCGCGGGCACCCGCCCGGCGCGCGTGGGCGACGAGATCGCTGAGCACACGGGTCTCGGCCGCTGCTGGCGCTGAGCACCGAAGAGGTCGCTCACCGATTCGAGATCAGCCAGGGATTCCTCGGTGTCACCCTGCGTGCCGGGGCGACCTCGCTGCCAGAGCTCGCAACGGCGCTCGCCGCCGTCAAGATCGGCGCCCACGACCTCGCTGTCGGCAACCTGCTCGGCAGCAACGCCGCCAACATGGCGATGATTCTCATCGTCGACCTCCCTATCGCCCCGGACCGATCCTCGCCGCAGTCGACGACACCCAGACCGTGGCCGCCACGGCCGCCATCTTGCTCATGACGCTCGCGCTCGCCGGCATCAGCGGACAGACCAACCGCGCCCGCCGCTTCGAGCCCGACGGCATCGTTCTGCTCGTCGCCTACGCCGGATCCATCGCCGCCGTCGCCGCGACCTCGTGAACCGCGATCGACCCGCGACACGACGACGCGAGATCGGATCCGTCGCGCGTGCGAGGAGCGGACCTCCCACAGGCCAGTCGCCGTCCCGACCCGAACCATGACCGTGGAAGCGGTCGGGACGTTCTCCTCTGGCCGCGGGCAGCGGAGACCAGCAATCTCGATGACATGTGTTCCGTGTCACGTGTCCGGGACAGGTTCATCGGAGCGGCCGGGACGTTTGTCGGATCATGACGACGGTTGTGGTCCCGCTCGACGGGACGGTGTTCGCCGAGCGAGCCATTCGGCCGGCGTGCTCGATCGCTTCCCGCCTCGGCCGGGCGCGGGTGCTGCTCGTCAGCTGTGCCCCCGACGACATCGAGGCAGCGAGAACCAAGGTCCTCCACGGTGGACCGGGTCGCACGATCCCTCGGTTCGCGGAGCGTCTTCCGGCTGCGCTGATCGCCCTCGGAGCACACGGCCGGAGCGGGTTGACCCGCATTGCATTGGGCAGCGTTGCCACCGAAGTCGTTCGCCACGCCCCGTGTCCGGTGCTGCCCACGCGGCCGACGGCCGGCGAGGCACACGACCCCGAATGACTTCTCACAATCCAGCGAAGGAGACCACAATGGGTGCAATCATCGTCGGCGTCGATGGGTCGGACAGCTCGCGCGCCGCCCTGCGCTGGGCGGCGCGCGCAGCCGCTGCACGGGGCGTCGGGCTCCGGGCGATTGCCGCCTGGCAGTATCCCGCGCAAGCCGCGACCCCGGCCGGACCCGCGAAACTCCCCGGGCCGGAGGAGATGGATCAACAGACCTGCGACAACCTCCGCGACATGGTGCGCGCAGAACTCGGGTCCTCAGCCGACCTGGTCGAAATCGAGGCCGGGCGCGGGCCTGCCTCGACGGTGCTCCTCAGCGCTGCTGCGAGGACCGATGCAAACATGCTCGTGGTGGGCGCTCGAGGATTGGGCGGCTTCTCCGGATTGCTGCTCGGATCCGTTTCCCAGCAGTGCGTCGAATACAGCGAGTGCCCGGTCGTCGTCCTGCGCGGCGACAGCGACCCGGCGGACGGCCCGATCGTCGTCGGACTCGACGGATCGGAGGGTGCCACTCGTGCGTTGGGCTGGACAATCGATCTGGCCGACGAAACAGGCATGCGCATCGTCGCCGTTCACGCGACAGGCCTTGGAGCGAGCAACGCGACGATGGACGCAGCCAGGCGGAACGTCGAAGGGTGGTGCGCTCCGATCGAGGCGCGGACAGTGCCATTTGAGATGCGCGTCGAGTCGAGCGACGCCCGCACCGCGCTCGAGGATGCCGCCGACGCGACCGGCGCCTCGCTACTGGTCGTCGGCAGCAGAGGGCTCGGGCCCGTACGGGGACTGTTGCTCGGCAGCGTTGCCGGCTACGTCGCTCGATACTCCACTCGGCCGATCGCCATCGTGCCTCCCCTCGCTGGTTGATCGAGCGATTGCCGGTGATTCAACCTGAGGTCGCCGGGTGGCGGTGAAGGTCGGGGTCGCCGCCATCGTCGCCGGTCGCCCTCGCCGGCCCCTCATGGCGGCGTTCACCACGTTGTGCGGCTCAGCACTTGAGCGGGTCGGTGCTCAGGCGGGGCTCCATCGATTGCGTTGGTCGATGAGCCGGCCGACGATCAGCACCACCGTGGCGAGCTGGAGCGCGGCGTGGCGGTGCCGGATCTTGCGGTCGGTGCTGCGGCGGAGTTGGCCGTAGTTCGACCACCACGTGTTCGTCGCCTCGACGACCCAGCGCAGCCCGAGCGTGAGCCGGTGCGGTGTCCCCGGTGGTGGCTTGGTGCCGCGGCGTTCGATGTCGAGATCGTCGGGTCCGCGGGCGTGGAGCTGGTTGCGGATCTTGGGGTAGTCGTCGCTCCGATCGAGCATCAGCGTGCCGATCTCGGCGAGGAGCCCGGCCCAGATCGCATCGGCCACCTCCGGGTCCATCGCGCGTGTCACGATCAGAGTGCCTCCACCGGTCGTTGGATAGGTGAGTGCACTCGCCATCGAACGCGAGACACCCCAACGACTGGTGGATGGCCACCGCTACCCCGCGGGTCCTTGGGCGATCCGTCCCTGAGTTGGTGGCTGCGCTGCCGTTCTGAACCGCGATCAAGGCGCTGCACGACGACGCGAAATCGGATCCGCGGCACGTGCGAGGAGCGGACCACCGACCGCCAACAGCAGGACATATGCCGCCGCCAGCGGTCCGATCTCGGCATTGACGCCTTCGGCGACGGCAATGCCGGCAATGACGATCGAGAACTCCCCGCGCACCGTCAGCACGGTCCCCGCACGCAGCCGGCCGGCCCGACCGATCCCGGCACGAGCCGCGCTCCACCAGCCCGTCGCGATCTTCGTCGCTGCGGTGAACACGGCGAGGCCCGCCGCGACAGCGACCACACCGGGCAGGTCGGCGGGGTTGATCTGCAACCCGAAGAACGCGAAGAACATCGCCGCGAACAGATCCCGCAACGGCGCCAGCAGTTCGCGAGCGGATCGCTCGACCGGTCCGCTGAGGGCGATTCCGACCAGGAACGCCCCGACCGCCGCCGACGCCTGCAGATGCTCCGCGACGCCGGCGACGAACAGTGCCACGCCGACCAAGGTCAACAGCAGGATCTCCTGAGAATGGGTGAACATCACCGCACTGACGCGTGATCCGAACCGGACCGCGATGAACAGCGCAGCGATGACCGCAACGACCGCAAGGGTGATCTCCACGCCGATCTTCCACGGATCGCCCCCGATCAACAAGCCCGCCATCAACGGCAGGTAGAACGCCATCACCAGGTCCTCGGTCACCAGGATCGACAAGACCACCGGGGTCTCGCGGTTGCCGGTGGTCCCCAGGTCGTCGAGCACCTTGGCGATGATCCCCGACGACGAGATGTAGGTGATCCCGCCGAGGAGCAGGGCGCCGTTCACTCCCCAACCAAACAGCATGCCGACCACGACGCCCGGCGTGAAGTTCAAGATCAGGTCGAGCCCACCCGCGCGGCTGTTGGTTCGCAGCGCGCCCATCAGCTCCGAGCCCGAGTACTCCAACCCGAGCAGCAACAGCAGCAGGATCACCCCGATCTCGGCAGCGGGCTCGATGAACTCGCGTGCCGTCACCAACTCGACGGCGCCACCCTCTCCGACCATCAGGCCCGCCACCAGATACAACGGGATCGCCGGCAGCCCGAACCGGATCGCCAGCCGGCCCAACAACGCGAGACAGACCAGGATCGCTCCGAGCTCGACCAGCAGAGTCGCCGTTCCCGGCGACGCCGCAAGCATCAGTCTTCCGACGCAGCCAGCAACCGGGCAGCGGCGTCGATCCCGTCCGCCAACCCGACCACGACCACCGTGTCGCCACCGAGCAGCACCTCGTCGGGCCCCGGCGCCGGAATCGGCATCCCCTGCCGAAGCACCGCGATCGCCGACACGCCGGTGCGCGTCCGCATCTCGGTCGCACCCAACACCTGTCCGGCGAAACGGCTGTGTTCCGCCACCGGCAACCAGTCGATCGACAACCCGGCGATGTGCTGGCGCAGATCCTCGAACCGCTCCACCAACGTCGCACCGCCCAACAGATCCGCCAGCCCGCTCGCCTCGTCGGGGCTCATCGCCACCGACTCGCTCACCGAATCCGGATCGGCTCGATCGAACACCAACAGATCCCGTCGCCCTGAATGGCGCGTGATCACCCCCACCCGATCACCGCTGTCACACAACATCTCGTGTCGCAAACCAACACCCGGAAGACTCGTCTCGATGATCTCAGCCATCACCCCAGTCTGGCCTGCCGCAATCCGACGGTGAGAACGACCCCGAGCCGTCGACGCCTCGGTGACGAAGGGGGGACTTCGTCCCTATCACTGCGAATTGCAGGTGCAATACCGTGGACGACACGTCGACACCGTGATTTGACGCGGTCGAGACCGCAGTGTCGGCCCCGATCAACGGAGTGTTGCATGCAACGGTTCACGAACATCCTGTTCAGTCCTGTCGGTGGCCGCGACAACCCTGCCGCGATTCGCCGCGTCACCGATCTCGCCCGACGCAACGGCGCGAGACTCACCTTGCTCGGCATCGTGCCCGAGCCGTCGCGGCGACACCGCATGCGCAGAAGCGCCGTACTCGACGCGGCCATCGAGAGTGCGGCACGGCAGGACATGACCGAACGCCTCGAGCGGTGGTGCGAGGGAGCCGAAGGCGTCGACATCGACATCGACGTGCAGACCGGCAACGCCGCGCTGACCGTGATCGGGCAGGTGTTCGCGTGCGGCCACGATCTTGTCGTGGTCACCAGCGACGAGGATCGTGAGGACCGAATCCTCACTCGCGATCGAGAGTGCGTGAAAGCCGCCTCCCAGCGCGATCAGGACGGCAGCGCCGGACTGCTCACCGTCGGGCCAGAGCGGCGTGATCGTCGGCACGACGACGTTGGCGAGGACCTTGGTCTCCCGCGGGTCGCTCCGGTAGTTGTGCTCAGCGTGCGTTCAGTCCTCGCTGCCGGGCGCGGCGCGGCGGTACCCGCCGGACGACGCGTTCGTGGGATGGCGAATGGATCTGGCAACGTTGCGGGATGGGGACACCGCAGATCTCGCTCGGCTTTCCGCCCGGTCCGCTGACACTGGAGGCGGCCGAACTCGCGGAGCGGCTCGGCTACCACCGCATCTGGCTCTACGACTCGGCTTCGATCTGGGAGGACGTCTGGATCCACATGGGTCGCGTCGCGGAGGCCACCTCTCGCATCGGTCTCGGTACCGCGGTGCTCGTCCCGAACCTGCGTCACGTGATGACGACCGCGTCCGCAATCGCGACGATCGACCGCCTTGCTCCCGGCCGTCTGACCGCCGGTTTCGGAACCGGGTTCACTGCTCGATTCGTGCTCGATCAGGCACCGCTGAGCTGGGCGACGACCGAGCGGTACGTTCGACAGTTGCGCGGTCTGCTCGCCGGCGAGGTTGTCGACATCGACGGCAGGCAGTGCCAGATGATCCACCATCCAGAAATGGCCGCTCCCCGGCCGATCGACGTGCCCTTGGTGCTGTCGGCCTTCGGGCCGAAGGGGCAGTCGATCGCGAGGGAGATCTCCGACGGTCTGATGTCGGTCGGGCCCCCCGACGGCTCGTGGGACCCGTACTACGAACTCGTCCACGGCACGGTCCTCGACGCCGGGGAGGATCCGCTCTCGGAGCGAGCCCTCGACGCCGCCGGGCCGTGGGCGGTCGTCACGTTCCACGCAATGTGGGCGGCCGCCGGTGCGGACGCGTTCGCCGCGGTGCCCGGAGCCGACGAGTGGCTGGCACGGATCGCCGCCGACCGGCCCGACGGCCAGCACCACCTCGCTGTGCACGAAGGGCACTGCACTCACCTCACCGACCGCGATCGGCTGTTGATCGACGGTGCGGGCGACGGGTTCGCCCACACCGGATGGGTGGGCGAGCCGCAGGCGATCCGTGACCTCGTCGCAGCGTCCGCCGACTCCGGGACGACCGAGATCATCTACAACCCGGCAGGATCGGATCCGCTCCGCGAGATCGAGGCATTCGCCACGGCAGTGCTGTAGCGACGCTCGATCCGACGATCCGCGCAGACGACACGGCGCCGAGGGCGACGACCACTCCCGCCCGACTGCAGCACCCGACATTCCCGGCGCAGCAACAGCTTCAGACCCGTCCTCGATCCGGCATTGCGATCGGTGTCCGCCCACGGAATGCCGTTCGTGATGTGAGCGCCGTCACCCGGGCGCCGTCGCTCACCGATCTACGGTTGGGTCGTGGAGTTCGTCATCGCCCGGAACCCTGACCCAGCTTCGTCGCTGCCGTTCCTGGTGCGCTTGCCGCTGGGATCCCGTCCGGTCGTGTTGAAGGTGAAGGCCACGTGGCCTCGCACTGCGAAGGTGTTCTGCCATCCGGCGACAGAGTGGCCCGATCCCGAGGATCTCGAGATCGTGGAGCGGGTGCCCGTGACCTCATGTGTGCGTCGGGGTGTTGCCATCGATCTGGTTCTGGATCGGGCACGGGAGAACAGGTCGCAGTTCGTGTTCACGAAGGCTCGGGGTCGCGAGGTGGTGTTCTGGCAGTCGGCGCGAACCCGCAAGCAGGCCCGGCCGAACGTTGCGGTGCCGACGGCGCGTGCGTCGGGACGTCGCCTGGACATCGTGGTGGACACGCGTGAGCGGTACGCCTGGAAGTTCTCCGACCAGCAGGCGACGACCTCGAAGCGGGCATTGCCGGTTGGGGACTACGCCGTGGAAGCGGATGGTGAGGTCGTGGCGGTGGTGGAGCGCAAGAGTGTCGAGGATCTCGTGTCGACGATCGTCGGCGGGAAGCTGTGGACCTTGCTCGCGGCGATGGCGGGCGTCTCCCACGCGGCGGTGGTGGTCGACGATCGATACTCCTCGTTGTTCAAGCTTGCCCACGTTCGTCCCGCGACGGTCGCAGAGCAGATCGCGGAGGCGGCGGTGAGGTATCCGGCGGTGCCGATCGTGTTCGCCGAAACACGCCGGCTCGCGCAGGAGTGGACGTATCGGTTCTTCGGTGCGGCGATGGAGCATCGGGCGAACGAAGCAGTCGGCGCGGTCCGGTTCGGCGCCCTGCCCACGGCGGGACCCGTGCCGGCACCTGCACCGACGACAGCCGAGGTCAGGGCGTGGGCGATCGCGTCGGGCCTGGACGTGAGTGATCGAGGACGCCTGCGGCCAGAGGTCTGGGAAGCTCATCGAGCCGCAACGTCATCGGCACCGCCGACAACGGCGGGGGACTGATTCGAGCTGTCCGGTGAGCACTCCGAGCACGTCTCGATGTCGGAGCCAGCGGCCCTCTCCCAAGTTCTCGCGCCGTACCCGTCCGCCGGACTGCGAGACCTCGGCGGGCATGATGCCGCTCCGGTGAGGGTCGGAGCGACATCGGCGCCATCCGGTCAGGTATGTGCGAATCTGCGCACCAGCCAGCCGATACCGACTGCCGTCAGGCCGATCAGCCCGACGATCAGCGTGAACGGGCCCGACCCGGTGACGGGGAGGACCGATGGGGCGGCCTCGGTTGCTACGGGGGTGGTCATGATGTCGCCTCCTTTCTGGTGTCGTGGCGAGTGGGCGACGTCCACTTGCACTCAGATGTCGGAACACGCCAGGCGCGCCAGAACGTGTGCACGAAGACGGCTCGTTGCGCCCAGTCCATGAAGATGAGGGTCGGGACGAGGAGGGGGAGCCGCCAGTTCCGGAGGGCGATCGCTCCGACGATGCTCCAGATGACGTAACCACCGACGTAGATCCCCGCGGCGAGGGCCAGGTGAGAGGTCTGGGCGGCACGCCAGAACGCCCAGGCGAGCAACGCGGGCCAGGCCAGGACGTAGATGATCCAGTCCAGGATCAGGGCGGAATAGGACACGGAGAACCACGACCATGTCCGCCCGATTCGGTGACCCCGGATCCCCTGCATCGAGCCGTGGAGCCAGCGCAGGGTCTGGCGGTACCAGGCGGCGAGCGAGGTCGGATCCTGCACGTAGGCGCGGGCGTAGCGGGCGTACACGACCCGTCCCATCTTCTCGGTCTGGATGTCGAGCAGCCATTGCGTGTCGTCGACGATGTAGCGGACCTCGCGTTCCAGGAGCTCGGTCATCACGTCGGTCCGGAACACCGAGTCCGCCCCCGGAATGACCGTGATCGCATTGATGACCTGCTGCCCCGCCTTCAGGAACAACCCGTATCGCCAGTAGGCGAAGGCGCGGCTCCCGACGAGGCCGTTCCAGCGCAGCTCGTGCATCCAATCGGACCGCGTCTCCCCGCAGACGACCGCAACGCCCGGCTGCATCAGCTTCATCGCCTCGTCCATGAAGTCGGGCGCAAGGCGGGTGTCGTCGTCGAGCACGAGGATCGCGTCGTAGCGACGCCCGAGTCGGAAGCCGTCGTAGGCCTTGCGAAGAGCGTTCGGCTTCCCGACGTTCTCGGCGAGCGCCATCACGGTCGCACCGCACCGCTGCGCCTCGGTGACCGTCTGATCGGTCGACCCGTCGGACACGACGTACACGTCGGCCTGCGACCGGCAGTGCTCGATCGTGTGACCGATCGTGGCCTCACCATCCTTCGATGCGATCAGGATGCAGGCGGTCAGGGGCCGCTGCGTCGGTTCGGTGTCCGGATGCGTGCACGCGACGCACGCCCCGTCCACGGTCGCGGCACCGGTGGCGTGGCTCAGCCGTGACCGGTGTCGACGGCGACGATGAGCCCGCCGCTTTCCGAGGCCACCAACTTCCGTCGCCGGATGGCTGGGCATCCTCCGCCTGTCCTTTCACGGGACGTCACCGCCCCGCACCCATAGGCTCGTGGGCATTGCTGCTCCACACCAGAGTCGTTGGTCAGAAGTTGCGTGTCGCGCCAGGCGGGATTCTCAAGTCCTCCGCCGGGTCGGTCGACAACGAACTGTGGCCGTCAAGCGGTTCGTGATCGTCGTCGCCCTCGTGGCCGTGCTCGGCGCGGTGATGAGCGTCGTGGCGACCGGAACCCCCGGCGACGCCGCCGGCACCGACACGGCACGATTCCTCGACGGTTCGATGCCGGCGGCCACGTCGCGGGCCACCCGAGTCGCGCCGCCGACCTCCGCGCCGAGCGGTCGAATCGTCGGCTACTTCACGTCCTGGGGCATCTACGAGCGGG
Organism: Ilumatobacteraceae bacterium; assembly: GCA_963824025.1. GTDB lineage: Bacteria > Actinomycetota > Acidimicrobiia > Acidimicrobiales > Ilumatobacteraceae > Ilumatobacter_A. The sequence goes on along the minus strand of CAWGNY010000008.1, from coordinate 354,218 downwards.
GCTTCGAGGTGGCCGACGTCGCGGCAGGCGATCTGACCCATCTGAACTACGCCTTCGCCAACGTCGTCAACGGTCGGTGCGAGGTCGGCGATCGCTGGGCGGACGTCGACCGGCCGCTGCCGAACGATGATCCGAATCTGGCGTACCGCGGCAACTTCAACCAGTTGCAGGTGCTGAAGTCGAAGTACCCTCGGCTGCGGACCCTGATCACCGTCGGCGGGTCGACCTGGAGCGGTGGGTTCTCGTCGGCGACCGCGACCGAAGCCGGTCGCCGGAGGCTCGCGACCTCCTGTATCGAGTTCATGGAGGAGTACGACTTCGACGGCATCGACATCGATTGGGAGTATCCCGTGTCGGGTGGGCTCCACGCCGGACGCCCCGAGGACCGAGCCAACCACTCTGCGTTCCTCGCGGAGCTCCGGAGCCAGATGGGCGCGCGGGATCGGGCGTCGGGCACACGACACCTGCTGACCATCGCGGCTCCCGCCGGTCCGACCGCCATGGCAAATCTCGACATCCCGGTCATCGTGCCGTTGGTCGACTGGATCAACGTGATGACCTACGACTTCGCCGGCGATTGGAGCCCGCGCACCGGACACAATGCTGCGTTGTACGCCGCTCCGGGTAGCGAGGATCCCACGTTCAACGTCCACTCGGCACTCGAGCGCTGGCAGCGCGCCGGAGCGCCCGCGGGCAGGCTCAACCTCGGTCTGGCCTTCTACGGCCGCGGCTACGGCGGCGTGGCCACTGCAGCCCCCGGTGCACACTTCAGCTCGGTGCCGGCCGGGACCACGGAACCGGGTCAATTCGACTTCGAGCACCTGGTCTCCCGAATCCTTCCGGGCATGCAGCTCTTCTTCGACGAGGTCGCGTTGGCGCCGTTCGCCTTCAACCCGTCGACGGGGGTGTGGATCTCCTACGACGACGAGCGGAGCATCGAGGCCAAGGGGCGTTACGCGCGGGACCACCGATTGGGTGGGGTCATGATCTGGGAGCTGTCGAATGACGCCGACGGTCGATTGCTCGCCGCCGCTCGCAGTGGCCTCGGTGGGTGACCGGGCCCCTGCTTCAGACGTAGTACGTTTGTCGGACTGATGCGTTCCGGTCGGGTGCTGGTTGCGGTCAGCGATCGTGACCGGAGAAGGCAACGATGCACTCCGGGAGAGGGATCCGACCCCGGACGATTCCATGCGACCGCCCGACGACGCGCCGCGAACGGACGTCTCGTCGGCGAGCGGCAACTCAGGCGGCGGGATTCGACTCCGAACGCTTGGTCGACGTTCCATCCGGCAAAGAAGTGACGTTGTCGGCCGCCTCCGACCGAGCCGGGCCCGGCTCGTGGAGCGAGAGTTCTGCGCGTAGCCGGTTGCCCTGACGCGCCAGCCCGACGGCGACGGCGACGATCAACACACCCGACACCAAGATGAGCAGCGGTGCGCGGCCCTCGCCGGGGAAGAACCTGTTGATCGTCCAGGGAACGTTGATCAGCAGGCCGACGGAGCCGAACAGCGAGTACAACACCCGGCCCGGCAACATGCCGATCACGAGCAACACCGCAGCGGTGCCGAGTCCGAACAGCGGGGCGAAGCTCGGCCACTGCGTCGCGGTGAGCGCGGCGCCGCCGATCAAACCGAGACCACCGATCAGTTCGGCGACGACGGGCGCACGGAGCAGCCGCCGGGCGCCGACCGCCATCAGCGCGCCGCCGGTCGCCCAGGTCGCCACACCGGTCGCGCCGCCGGCCTCGTCGGCGAAATAGCCCAGCGTCATCGGGATGCCCTGGAGTGCTCCGATGCCGGCGACGACGACCAGCACGACTCGCTTCACGACGTCCATCGGCAGCTGCGGCAGGGCGGCGAGGACGAGCAGTCCGCCGGCCGTCGCCAGTACGAGGAGCGCCCCTGCGCCGATCCATGTCGAGACCGTGACGAAGGCGCCGACCATGATTGCGATCGCGCCCACGACATGCGGGACGATCGGCTGCCGTGTGGCACCGCGCAGCCCGGCCGCGAGCACCACGGCGGCGAGGAGCCACGCCGTCAGCCCGCCGATTCCCGCGTCGGTGACGCCCGCGACGAACGTCGCAGCGCCGACGATCGATGCGGTGAAGAACAGCAGTTCCTGCATCGGACGGTCATGCCCCCACCAGAGCGCACCGCTCGTGAGTGCGACAGCGCCGGCACACGCCGCCACGATCAACGCCGTCGTGCCGACGTCGAGACCGTCGGCGGTGACCACTCCCGTGAACAACGCGGCGGCAGCGGAAGCGAGAGTCCAGAGGAACCAGCGCAGTCGCGCCAGCGTGGGGTCGGACTCTTCGTTGACGAGTGCGCCTGCCCCGACGAGGGCGAGCGCCGTCGTCAGGCTGAGGATGAGGCGGACCGCTGTCGACAGATCGGGCCAATAGCTGCCGATCAGCAGAACGAGTCCGGAAAGGGCGAGCACACCACCGAGGTAGCCGAGCGCCTCGGCGAACAACGGTATCCGGCGTTGAGCGGCAGGCGCCTTCACGAACCGGACTGCTTCGGGCGTCTCGGCGCCCGCTCGCTCGTGCTCCAGGATGCGCTGCGCCTGATCGGACGAGAGCAAACCATCAGCCACCCACCGACTCAGCGTGTCCGACAGTGGGGCGTCCTGCGAGGGCGGGACATCGGTCGCCGGCGCGGAGAGCGATCGTGCCTCATCGTGGCGAGGACCGCGCTGTACGGCGAGAACGATCGCCGCGATGATGCCGACGAGCAGCAGCGGACCCATGAACATCGTTCGGACTCCTCTCTCTCGGCTTGTTCTCTCCTTCACCATCCGTCGGGCGGCACCACGGCAACAGGGTCGGAGGTCATCGTTCGGCGAGATGCCGCCGGCCGGCGTGCCGACGCGGTGCTGTCGCGGGGAATGGACGTGAATCCGGTGTGATCCGCCGAGGTGTACGTTCCTCGCATGGGAGCCACGCCGCGATCGCTCGACGAGGTGACAGCTGACTGGCTGTCCGATCAACTCTCCGCGACGATCACCGCCATCGACATCGACCGGATCGGAGCGGGCGAAGGCTTCATGGGCCAGCTGGCCCGTGTCCGACTCACGTCGCCCGACCCCGACGCCCCTGCCTCGGTCATCGTCAAGTTGCCCACCGCCGACCCCGGTGGACTGTTCATCGGCGAGATGATGAGGGTCTGGGAGCGGGAGCACTGCTTCTACCGCGACATTGCGCCGTTGATGGAGATCCGCATCCCCCGCGCACTCGTGAACGTGCTCGATCCCCCGTGTCTGGTGCTCGAGGACCTTGCCCCGGCGGTCGTCGGCGATCACGTGGCCGGCGCCACCCTCGCCCAGGCCGAGCGATCGATGGACGTGCTCGCCCTCCACCACGCCAGCTGGTTCGAGCACCCGCTGCTGCCCACGCTCGACTGGATGCCCGGTCTCGACGACCCGTCGATCCTGACGCTGAGCGACACGTTCGCGATCGGTTGGCCGTTGTTCCTCGAACGGTTCGGCGGCGAGCTCCCGGAACGCTGTCTGCGGTGGTGCGAGCGTTTCGTCGAGGGGATCCCCGAGTGGATCGTCGGCCACTACGACGAACCGGTCACGCTGACCCACGGCGATTTCCGGCTGGACAACCTGTTCTTCTCCGACGACGGTTCGGTCGCAGTGATCGACTGGCAGCTGAGCATGCGCGCTCCGGGCCAAGCCGACTTCGTCTACTTCTGCGCAAACAACCTCACCGTGGACATGCGCCGCGCCCACGAGGACGACCTCCTCGCCAGATACGTCACCGCGTTGCACGCTCACGGGGTGCCGAGCGATGCCGTCACGGTCGACTCGGTGCGCCAGGGCTACCTCGAGGGACTCGTCTTCTACGCCGTGTCGTTCGGCGCGAGCCTGCTCACGATCGACCCGGCAAACCCCCGGGGCGTCGCGCTCTTCGATGCGCTCGTCCGGCGGACCTTCACTGCGGTCGACGACCTCGACGCGGGCCGTGCGCTCGGCTTCGACGCGGGCGGATGATGCCCCGAAATCCGTTGTGCGCCCTGTGTCGCATCCCTCCTCGAAATGGTTCTAATGTCTGCCGAGGGGATTGAACACAGCCGCCGACGCCCGTCGGCGGTCGAGCGTTGACGCACATCACGCGCGAGCCCATGAGGGGGATGAGAATGTCGACCACCGAGGAAATGCCGCTCCATCTGCGGGGGAACTGGGCACCGATCCAGGAGGAGCGGACGATCACCGACCTCGAGGTGCGGGGCACCATCCCGGCCGAACTCGATGGCCGGTACGTTCGCAACGGGGCGAATCCGATCACGGGATTCAGCGACCACCCGTTCCTCGGCGACGGGATGATCCACGGCATCCGGCTGCGTGACGGCCGGGCCGAGTGGTACCGCAACCGCTACGTGCAGACGCCGTTCGTATCCGATCCGGACAGGCCGGTGATCGACATGGCCGCCAGTCTCACCGACATGACCTCGTCGAAGGCGAACACCAACGTGGTCGGCCATGCCGGCCAGATCCTCGCCCTCGAAGAAGGGCACTTCCCGTACGTGCTCGACGGCAACCTCGAAACGGTCGGTCCGACCGACTACCAGGGCAAGCTCACCGGTCCGTTCACGGCGCATCCGAAGATCTGTGCGATCACCGGCGAGATGATCGGCTTCGGTTACTCGATGATGGAGCCGTACCTGACGTACCTGCGTGTGTCGCCGAGCGGCGAACTCGTTCAGGTCGAGAACATCACCGTCGGCGGCCCGACGATGATGCACGACTTCAACGTCACCGAGCACAACGCGATCTTCATGGATCTTCCGGCGGTGTTCGATCTCGAGCTGGCGATGCGGGGCGAGATGCCGATCCGCTGGAGTGACGACTACCCGGCCCGCCTTGGCGTCATGCCGAGGACCGGCACCGACGCCGACGTCGTCTGGTACGACATCGACCCGTGTTACGTCTTCCACCCGATGAACGCATACGAGGCCGACGACAAGATCGTCATCGACGTCGCGCGGCTCGACCACATCTGGCGAGACGGACCGATGGACTTCCCGGAGCCGGCGCTGCACCGGTGGACGATCGACACCGTGTCCGGAACGGTCAACGACGAGCAGCTCGACGATCTGCCTGCCGAGTTCCCGCGCGTTCCCGACGCGCGCGTCGGACTCGAGCACCGGTACGGCTACATGATGGCCAACGCGGCTGCGTCGGCGTTCGAGGAGCCGTTGTCGGCGAACGGAGCCATCTTGAAGTACGACCTCCAGTCCGGCGCGCGTGAGCAGGTCGATGTCGGTATCGGGCGCCTCCCCGGCGAGTCGTCCTTCGTGCCGAGAGCCGACGCCACGGGCGAAGACGACGGGTATCTGATGACCTACGTCTATGACGCGAACACCGATTCGAGTGAGTTCGTCATCTTCGATGCCGCCTCGATGAACAACGAACCCGTCGCCACGGTGCAACTGCCGCGCGTTCCGTTCGGCTTCCACGGCAACTGGGTGTCGAGTTCCACCGCAGACTGAATGCACGTCGCCGACTCCGTGGGGGAGGGCTGCGGCGTGATCACCAATCAAACGAGGGATCGATCAAGTCCGTGTCCGCGTCACCCAGGCGTGGACGGAATGGGGGAATCATGTCCGAATCAGCCACCCCGAGCGCCGCTCGGGCACATCGTCGGCGTCCGTTGGGCGTCGTGCTCGTCGCAACTGCGCTGCTGGCGGCCGCATGCGGCAGCGACAGCGATTCCGGGGGGAGTGCCGACACCGCGCCGGCGACCGACGGGGCACCGACCACCGAGCCGGCCACCGTCGAGACGGAACCGGCTGCGACCGAACCGGCTGCGACCGAACCGGCCGCCACCGAGCCGCCGCTCACCGAGCCGGCCGATTCTGCTCCGGCCGAAAGCGAGCCGGCCGACACGAGCTCGTCGGAGTCGTCCGAGACGGGCACGTTCCCGGTGTTCCCGGAATTGCCGCCGCCGACCGGCGAACCGATCACGGTCGCTCTCGTCAACTCGGAGGGGTCGCCCGGACTCGATTTCCCCGACGTGCGCGAAAATGTCGGCGCGACGGTCGACTACCTCAACGAGCACGGTGGTTTCGGCAACCGCCCGATCGAGCTCGTGAACTGCACGGTCAAGGGCTCGCCCGAGACGTCCCAGGCGTGCGCGCAGGAAGTTGCGGGCAAGGACGTCGAACTCGTCCTGCTCGGCCTCGATCTGTTCCCCGACTACGCCACCTACACGGCCGCCGACATCCCGGTGATCGGGATGTTGCCGATCCTGCCGGGTGATTACACGTCGAACGCCCTGTTCCTCACGGGCGGCAACGCCACCACCATGGGTGCGGTCGCGGCTGCGGCCGACCAGCACTATGGCGCCAAGACGGTCGCGATCGTGAGCGCCGACAACGCCGGGGCGAACGCCAGCGAGGCGTCGTTGACCGCGTCCCTCGACGTCGCGGGCATCACGCACTTCACCATCAAGGGTGGTGACAACGAGACCGACGCCGGCTTCCAGGGCCTGATGCGCCAAGCCGCGGAGGGCAATCCCGACCTCATCGTTTCGCTGTACGCCGACGCCGGATGTGTCGGCACGATCCGCGGTCGGGCGTCACTCGGCATCGAGATCCCGGTCGTCTCGACCAGCATCTGTGCCGACAAGGCGGTGATCGACGCCGTGGGTGACGACGCTCTCGGCTGGACGTTCGTCGGAATCCAGACCGACGAGGACACACCCGAGAAAGTGGTCGTCCAGGAGATGCTGGCGCCTGCGCTCGGGGTGCCCCCGGAAGAGGTCGACCCGACGGCGCTCGGTCTCGGCGGGCTCGGCATGGTCATGACGATGTCGCTCGCGGCGTACGCCTCCGATCTCGTGGAGGCCGGAGGCGAGCTGACGGGGGCCTCGCTCTTCGAGTACCTCGGCACGACTCCGGACCTCGCGCTCTGGCCGGCGGGTTCGCTCGTCGAGTGCGGCCTCGCGGCGGAGTATCCGTCGATCTGCGCCTACACGTTCCCGTTCGCCGAGTACCAGGCAGGCGGCGGGGTGCTCACGGTTCCGGGGCTCGAGGCGGTCTCGAGCATCGACTACCTACCCTAGACGCCGACTCGTCGTCGGTCACCGATCGACGACACGTCCGTCCCATGGCCTGAACGACGACGGTGGAGTCGCGCTGAACGGGGTCGCCGGCGATGCCCGTGAACAGCCATGTCGGAGCGGGTTCGTGCGAGGTGAGGCTCGCCCGCTACGAAATGGAGATGACTTCGTCGACCTTCCCCAACCGCGTCACCGACATGCTCGGCGTGGAGTACCCGATCGTCCAGGCGCCGATGGGCTGGATTGCTCGTTCCCAGCTCGCGTCGGCGGTGTCGAACGCCGGCGGGATGGGGATCATCGAGACATCGTCGGGTGAGCTCGACGCCGTCCGCGCCGAGATCGCGAAGATGGCCGACCTCACCGACAAGCCGTTCGGGGTGAACATCGCCCAGGCGTTCGTCCGCGATCCCGACATCGTCCAGTTCGTCATCGATCAGGGCGTCCAGTTCGTCACGACGTCGGCCGGAAACCCGACGAAGTACACCGCACAGCTCAAGGCCGCCGGGCTCACGGTGTTCCACGTCGTGCCCACCCTGCACGGAGCGCTCAAGGCCGTCGACGCCGGCGTCGACGGCCTCGTCGTCGAGGGGGGAGAGGGGGGCGGATTCAAGAACCCTCGCGACGTCGCGCTGATGGTCTTGTTGCCACTCATCGCGTCCAAGGTCGACGTGCCGATCATCGCCGCGGGTGGCATGGTCGACGGTGCCTCGATGGCCGCCGCGCTGGCGCTCGGCGCGGAGGGCATCCAGATGGGGACGAGAATGGTCTCCGCGGCCGAATCGCCCGTGCACGACAACTGGAAGCAGTCGATCATCGATGCCGCCGAGACCGACACCGTGTTCCTCAACCGGCACACGTCGCCGTCGCTGCGCGCCCTGCGCACCGAAAGGTCCGAGGCCCTCGAGTTCGACACCGAGACGAATGCGATGACGGCGCTCGTGGGTTCCACGATGGATCTCTACTTCGGCGGCGACATGAACGCCAGCCTCGCGCTCACCGGCCAGGTCGCCGGCCGAATCGAGGAGGTCGAGCCGGTTGCCGACATCATCGCCCGCTGCGCCACCGAGTGCCGCGAGCTGCTCGCCCAACTCGCCACCCGCTACGCGTAGCGGAGTGGGTCAGACCCACCCCGCGACGGTCCGTGTCGATGCCCCGTGGCGCAGCGTGTGAGGATGAAACCCCGCGGTGCAATGATTGTGCCGGAGTCTGGAGGTTGCCGTGAACGATGTGAATCGCACCCCTGACGTCGACGTGATCGTCGTCGGCGCCGGTTTTGCCGGGTTGTACCTACTGCACCGATTCCGCGAGATGGGCCTCTATGCCGTGGCCGTCGAGGCGGGCGACGACGTGGGCGGCACGTGGTACTGGAACCGATACCCAGGCGCGCGCTGCGATGTGCAGAGCATCGACTACTCCTACAGCTGGGATCCCGAGCTCGACGAGCAGTGGGAGTGGTCGGAGCGATACGCGACTCAACCCGAGATCCTGCGCTATCTCGGCTTCGTCGCCGACAAGCACGATCTGCGGCGTGACGTTCGATTCTCGACGCGCGTCGACGGCGCCGCATGGAACGACGACACGTCGCTGTGGGAGGTCCGTACCGACGATGGTGCGACGACGACCTGCCGTTACTACGTGATGGCGACCGGATGCCTCTCGGTGATGAAGGACCCCGACGTCGAAGGCGCCGGCAACTTCCGGGGCGATGTCTACTTCACGGGGCGGTGGCCGCACGACGGCGTCGATTTCAGCGGCAAACGGGTCGGCGTGATCGGCACCGGTTCGTCGGCCATCCAATCGATCCCGATCATCGCGTCGCAGGCGGCGGAGCTCACCGTGTTCCAGCGCACCCCGAACTTCTCGTTGCCGGCACACAACGGTCCGGTGCGCCCCGAAGACGCCGCGAAGATCAATGCCGATCGTGCCGCCTACCGCGAGGAGGCCCGGTGGTCGTCGGGTGGCGTGCCGCGCGAGGTCGCGGCCGACAGCGCCCTCGCGGTGTCGGACGAGCAACGCCGGGAGCGCTACGAGCAGGCGTGGGAGGAGGGCACCATCTTCTCGATGATCGGCGCCTTCAACGACTTGATCGTCAACCCCGACGCGAACGAGACGGCGTGCGAGTTCGTCCGCGACAAGATCCGGTCGCTCGTCGACGACCCGGAGACGGCCGAAGTGCTGTGCCCGCGCACCTACCCGTTGGGGACGAAACGCCTCTGTCTCGACACCGGCTACTACACGACCTTCAACGAGCCGCACGTCCACCTCGTCGACCTGCGTGCAAACCCGATCAGTACGATCACCGAGACCGGAATCGACGTCGTCACCGCCGACGGTGTGACGTCGTACGAGTTCGACGCGATCGTGTTCGCCACGGGATTCGACGCGATGACGGGCGCGATCGTCGCGGTCGACATCGCAGGGCGCGACGGGTCGGAACTGCGCGACCACTGGTCCGATGGGCCCCAGACGTACCTCGGGCTGATGTCGAGCGGATTCCCGAACATGTTCATGGTCACGGGTCCCCAGAGCCCGTCCGTGTTGTCCAACATGGCCGTGTCGATCGAGCAACACGTCGACTGGATCTGCGACACCATCGGGCATCTGCGCGAAACGGGCAGGACGATCATCGAACCGACGCGGACGGCCGAGGAAGGTTGGGTGCAACACACGAACGACTTCGCCGACATCACGCTCTTCCCGCAGGCCAACTCGTGGTACATGGGTGCCAATGTGCCGGGCAAACCGCGCGTCGTCCTCCCGTACGTCGGCGGTGTCGACCGGTACCGAAGGATCTGCGACGAGGTCGTCGAGCGCGGGTACCTCGGCTTCGAGCTGGCGGGCCCCGGCGGCGCCGACGTGAACGACGGCGTCGTCTGCCGGGTGCAACCCGATGTCACGATCATGCTCGAACTCATGGATGAGATGGCGCTGCCGTCGATGGACACGATGTCGCCCGCCGAAGCCCGAGCCTTCTCCGAGGCGATGGCGGAGGCCAGCCCACCCGGCCCGGACGTGGGAGAGGTCGTCGACGGAATATTGCCGGGAGCGGTGGGCAACGATCTCTCCTACCGTCTGTACCGGCCCACCACTCCGGGTCCCCACCCGATCGTCGTCTACTTCCACGGGGGTGGTTGGGTGATCGGTCATGCGACGTCCGACGATGCGCTGTGCCGCGACCTGTGCGATCGATCGGGATCGATGATCATCTCGGTGGACTACCGGCATGCCCCCGAAGCTCGGTTCCCGGCCGCACCCGATGACGGATTCGCCGCGATCTGCTGGATCGCCGACCACGCCGATGAACTCGGCGGTGCGCCCGGTCGGCTGGCCGTTGCGGGCTGGAGCGCCGGTGCCAACCTCGCCGCCGTGGTCACCCAACGAGCGCGTGACGAAGGTGGCCCACAGATCAACGGCCAGTTGCTCCTCACCCCGGTGACCGACTGTGACCTCACGCGGCCCTCTTACCGGGAGAACGGGGAGGGGTACATCCTCACGACGGCACTGATGAACTGGTTCTGGGATCACTACGCCGACCCCGACGAGCGCAGCGATCCACGCGCATCCCCGCTGCGTGCGACCGACCTCGGCGGTCTACCACCGGCCATGATCGTCACCTGCGAGTTCGACCCGTTGCGCGACGAGGGGAAGGCCTACGCCGACGCCCTCGCCGCAGCCGGGGTCGAGGTGGAGCATCTCCGAGCTCGCGGCCAGATCCACACCTCGATTCCTGCTGTCGGAGCGTTGCTGTCCGGTGTGGAGACGCGGGCCGCGATGGCGCGAGCGCTGCGCGATTTCTCCGGTGCCGGCGTGACTGCGTGACTCGCCGCTCGGCGATCGAGCCGCCGGCCGCCACCGCATGTGCAGCACCACGCCGGACGCGAACGACACGTTCGTCGGTGCCTGGCACCGACGAACGTGTTGGCACCGACGAACGTGCCTGGTTGCAACGTGCAAGGAGCTGTCGGTCAGACTGTCCGGATGACGTTTCGTGGTCCCGACATCGAGATCGATCGGGAGGCGCTGCTTCGCAAGTACGCCGAAGAACGCGACAAACGCCTTCGCGAGGACGGCAACGACCAGTACGTCGAGCCGATCGGCAGGTTCGCGCACTTCCTGGATGATCCGTACGCCGAACCCGAGCCCCGGGATCCGCTGACCGACGATGTCGAGGTCGCCTTCATCGGTGGCGGATTCGCCGGGCTCGTCACGGGCGCCAAGCTCGTGCAGGCGGGCATCACCGATGTCCGCATCATCGAGAAGGGCGGCGACTTCGGCGGCACCTGGTATTGGAACCGCTACCCCGGGGCGCAGTGTGACACCGCGTCGTTCATCTACCTCCCGCTGCTCGAAGAGACCGGCCACATGCCGAGTGAGAAGTACACGCACGCCCCCGAGATCGCCGAGCACTGTCGGCGCATCGGACAGCACTTCGACCTCTACGACAAGGCCGTGTTCACGACCGAGGTCACCGGAGTCGAGTGGGACGCCGACGCCCGCCGCTGGACGATCCACACCGATCGCGGCGACGCGATGCGTGCGAAATACCTCGCGATGGGCACCGGCCCGCTCCACAGGCCGAAGCTGCCCGGCATCCCGGGCCTCGACCGTTTCGAGGGACACAGCTTCCACACGAGCCGGTGGGACTACGCATACACCGGTGGCGATCCGTCCGGGGCGCCGATGACCGAACTCGCGGACAAGCGGGTCGGGATCATCGGGACGGGCGCCACCGCCGTGCAGTGCGTGCCGCACCTGGCTCGGGCCGCCGGCGAGCTGTACGTGTTCCAACGCACCCCCTCGTCGATCGACGTCCGCAACAACCGGCCGACCGATCCCGACTGGTTCGCAACGCTCGAACCGGGCTGGCAGAAGCGCTGGATGGAGAACTTCACCACGCTCCAGACCGGGGGGTTCGCCGACGAGGACCTGGTGATGGACGGCTGGACCGACATCTCCCAGCGGATCCGCGACAAGCTGCTCTCGTCACCCGAGCCCGACCTGTCACCGGAGGGCATGCTGAAGGCGTACCACGACAGCGACGACGAGAAGATGACGGAGATCCGCGCCCGCATCGAATCGATCGTCGCCGACCCGGCGACGGCCGAGGCGCTCAAGCCCTGGTACCGCCAACTCTGCAAGCGGCCGTGCTTCCACGACGAGTACCTGGACGCGTTCAACGCGCCGAACACCCACCTGGTCCACACCGATGGCAAGGGCGTCGAGGAGATCACCGACTCCGGCGTGATCGTCGACGGAACTCTCTACGAACTGGATTGCATCATCTATGCGTCCGGGTTCGAGGTCGGCACCGAGTTCACCCGTCGGTGGGGATACGACGTCCGCGGGCGCGACGGCGAGCTGCTGTCCGAGCACTGGGCCGATGGCATGATCAGCCTGCACGGCATCCACGTCCACGGCTTCCCCAACATGTTCGTCGTCAGCCCGACCCAGGCGGCGAATCTCATCTCGAACATCCCGCACAACCTCACCGAGGCCGGCGAGACGATCGCCGCAGTGCTCGCGCATGCGAACGAGATCGGTGCCGACGAGGTCGAGGTCACAGCGGAGGCCGAAGCGGCATGGGTTGCCGAGCTCGAGGCCGGCGGCCGCACGTTCGGCGGCGATCCCACCTGCACGCCGGGCTACTACAACAACGAGGGGAAGGGGGCCGACGGGAAGGCAATCCGGAACTCGCTCGGCTATCCCGACGGGCCGGTCGCGTACTTCGAGTACATCGACCGCTGGCGTTCGAGCGGCGACTTCGAGGGACTCGAATTCCGCTGATCGACGGCGCCGGCACGGCGAACTGCCATGATGCTGCCGTGCCGAGCGCCGCTCCTGCAACCGAGCTCCTGCCGCGGCCGTCGGCGCGCCGGGTGTACTCCCTCGACGGCATCGTGAGGTTGGGTGACGTCGACCGCAACGGCCGCTTGCGCCTCGACGCAACCGCCCGGTTCATGCAGGACGTCGCGACCGACGACGCGTCTGACGCGGGCCTCGATCGGGCCTACGGATGGCTCGTGCGCCGCACCTTGATCGACACGTCCCACCCGGCACGACTCGGTGAACGGATCACGGTGTCGACGTGGTGCACGGGGATCGGTCGATCCTGGGCGGAGCGTCGCACCCAGGTCATCGGCGACCGCGGGGCGTCGATCGACGCCGTCAGCCTGTGGGTGCAGGTCGAGACGCGCACCGGAAAGCCCGCTCGGATCGCGGCCGACTTTCTCGCCGCGTACGCCGAGACGGCCGGCGGTCGGACCGTTTCGGCTCGACTGGCCATCCCCGGTCCGGACAGCACCCGTACCGAGGTGTCGTGGCCCGTGCGGCGAACCGACCTCGATCCCTTCGGTCATGTCAACAACGCTGCCACCTGGGAGTACCTCGAGGAGGCCGCAGCACTCGATGCGTCGCCGCGTATCGGCTGCGCCGAACTCGAGTATCTGCGACCCGTCGAGCACGGCGATCGCGACCCGGGACTGGTGACGCAGATCCACGGCGCGGTGACGACGGCGTGGCTGGTCAGCGGCTCGTCGGTACGAGCTGCAGCGCGCTGGACGCCGCACGAGGACGGACGCTCAGCGGAGGACGATTCGGGCGACGCCGGCTGACGTGGTCCCGATGCGTGCAGCCGTGTGACCGGTACGCGCCAGTTCGCCGAGGACGGCCTCGGTCGAGCCGGGGTCCACCCCGAAGATCAGGCCGCCCGACGTCTGTGCGTCGGCGACGAGCAACTGGTCCAACTCGTCGTGGTCACCCGCGTCGAGGAGTTCGGTGCCCCAGGCGAGGTTGCGTCTGCTGCCGCCCGGCATGACCCCAGCGGCCGCGTGCGCGACCGCTCCGGCGAGAAAGGGGATCGATGCGAAATCGATGATGCACTCCACGCCGGACTCGATGGCCATGCGCCCGAGGTGGCCGAGCAGCCCGAACCCCGTCACGTCGGTGCACCCCGTCGCTCCCGCCTCGAGTGCGACGCGAGCGCCGATGTCGTTGAGGAGCGTCATCGACGCAACCGCTGCGGTCATCTCCGCGGCCGTTGCGACGTCGCCCTTGATCGCGGTGGTGACGATGCCGACACCGAGCGGTTTGGTGAGGATCAGATCCTGACCGGGGCGCAGGCCCGCGTTGGTCAGGATCCGGTCCGGGTGCACCTCTCCGGTGACCGCCATGCCGTACTTGGGTTCCGGATCGTCGATCGTGTGTCCACCGGCGATCACGAACCCTGCCGCCGTGGCGATGTCCTGCCCGCCGGCGAGCAACTCTCCGAGAAGTTCGGACGGAAGCTCGTCGCTGTTCCATCCGACGAGGTTGAGCGCGAACAGGGGGCGACCACCCATCGCGTACACATCCGACACGCTGTTCGCCGCGGCGACGCGGCCCCACGTGCGGGCATCGTCGACGACCGGCGTGATGAAGTCGGCGGTCGAGACCAGGGCTCGGTCCGCGTCGAGCTTCCACACGGCGGCGTCGTCGCCGGTGTCGGAACCCACGAGCAGTTCGGCGGGGTGATCGTGCTGCATGCGGCGCACGACGTGCGCCAGCTCGCCCGGGGCGAGCTTGCAGCCTCAACCGGCCCCGTGGCTGAACTGTGTGAGGCGAATCCGATCGCGTTCGCTCATCCGGTCACCCTACCGAGGTCGATGACCCCGGGCCTGGCCTGTCAGCCCGCGATGCCGTACACCTCGCCGGCGGTGGTGCGCAGGTGGGTGAGGAACGAATCGCTCGAGAGCGGTGAGCCCGTGGCCCGTTCGACCAGCTCCCCGGCCGGAAGTCGTCGACCCTGTTGATGCACGTTCTCGCGCAGCCAACTCAGGAGCGGCTCGAAGTCACCCGAGGCGATGTGACCCGGGAGGTCGTCGACAGCCGCCGTTGCGGCGTCGAACAGCTGCGCGGCGACGAGGTTGCCCAGGGTGTAGGTCGGGAAGTACCCGATCGCGCCCATCGCCCAGTGGATGTCCTGCAGGACACCGTCGGCGACCGAGATCGGCCGGACGCCGAGGAGCTCGTCGTAGGTGTCGCTCCAGATCGTCGGGAGGTCGGCGACGTCCACGCTTCCCGCGATCATCTGCCGCTCGATCTCGAACCGCGCGATGATGTGGAGGTTGTAGGTCCCCTCGTCCGCCTCGACCCGGATCACGGAGGGTGTGATCGTGTGAAGGGCCGGGAAGAGTGCATCGACGGTGACGTCGGACGACCCGGGGAACGCCCCGTGGAAGTGGGGGAGAGCCCACTCCCAGAAGGGGCGGGACCGGCCGACCTGGTTCTCCCACAGGCGCGACTGACTCTCGTGGATGCCGAGCGAGACCGCCTCACCGAGCGGTGTGCGAGCCAGCTCGCGTGGAAGACCCTGCTCGTACATCGCATGTCCCGCCTCGTGCATGATGCCGAACAGTCCGGGTCGGAAGTCGTCGGGCTCGCACCGCCAGGTGATCCGCACGTCGCCGGGCCCGAACCCGGTGGTGAACGGGTGGGCCGACGCGTCGAGCCGACCGGCGTCGAAGTCGTAGCCGACCGCGCTCGCGACGGTTCGCCCGAGCGCGAGCTGTGCAGCTTCCGGGAAGTTCCCGTGCGCCGGCGACTCGTCGACCGTGACCCCGCTCGCGGCGACCGCCTTGACCAGCGGTGACAGCTCGGCGCGCAGGTCGCCGAGCAATGCGGCGAGTTGGTCCTCGGTCGCTCCCGGCTCGTAGGCGTCGAGCAGTGCGTCGTAGCGGTGTTCCGCGATCCCTGCGTCGACGAGTGCGTCGGCCTTCTCGACCGTGAGCGCGAGCACTTCCGACAGCACCGGAGCGAACAGGTCGAAGTCGGCGTCGGCCTTGGCCTGCTGCCAGACGCCCTGCGCGCGGCTCCGGACCTCGGCCAGTCGCCGCGCGAGATCGCCGGGTATCGCCGATGCCCGGGTCACGTCGCGGCGGGCCGCGTCGACCTGAGCGGCCAGCGTGGGGTCGTCGCCCGCGACCTCGGCGGCCGCTGCGATCGCCTCGGCGAGCGCGGGATCGGTCAGGTGGTCGTGGTGGAGGCCTGCAAGAACCGACAGCGCATGGCCGCGTGTGGCCTGCCCCTTCGGCGGCATGTACGTCTCCTGATCCCAACCGAGCACGGCTGCGGCGGATCCGAGTGCGACGATGTCGGCCCATCTCGCGAGGAATGGGGCGGGAGCGGTCATCTCGCGGAGCGTATCGACGAGCGTCCCGCCGCGTCGACGTGGTGACTCACCGTGCCGGGGTCAACCAGGTGATGACCGCGTCGACGCCCGGTGTGCGCCGGCCCGTGGGCCATGCCAGGCAGTAGGCGCGTTCGGTGGAGACAGCGGGTCCCACGGGCACGAGCAACCCGTCGTCGAGGTACTGGTCGATCACGCCGCGCCACCCGAGCGCGACGCCCCGGCCGGCGAGTGCCTGTTGGACGACGGCAGGGTACGCGTTGTAGACGACTCGACGCCGCGGCGTCAGCTTGAGGCCGAAGTGGGCGAGCCAATCGGTCCATGACATCCACGGCCGGTCGGTGGCGTCCATGTGCAGGAGCGGAGCCGCCAGGACGTCAGCCGCGGTGGAGTTCGCGTCGAGTCGGTGCTCCTCGGCGAATGCGATCGTCGCGACGGGGACCACCGTCTCGTCGAACAGTCGAACCGCGTCGAGACCGGGCCAGTCGCCGGATCCGATGCGAATCATCGCGTCAGCGCTCCCGTCTTCGAGTTCGGTGTCCCGGTCGTAGAGCCACAGCCGGATGTCGGACTCGAGTGTGGCGTGCAATTCGTCGAGCACCGGAACCATGACGATCTGCGCGAACCCCGGTGGACTGGCGAGGACGAATGTCGATGAGTGCTCGGTCACCGCGGCGAGGGTCTGCTCGACCATCGTGAATCCCGCATCCACCGCGGCGGCGACCAGCCGGCCCGTCTCGGTGAGGCGGCTGCGGTTGGCGGTGCGCTCGAACAGCTCGAGGCCCAGGGAGTGTTCGAGGGCGCGGATCTGTCTGGTGACCGCCGGTTGCGTCGAGCCGAGTTCCACGGCAGCCGCCGTGAAACTGCCCGATCGCGCCGCGGCATCGAGCGCGGCGAGACGCTGGAGCCGCTGGGCACGTTCGACGATGGGTCGCACCACCCGACCGTAGCATGCCCTCACAACATGCAAGCATGCACACAGGTACTCTGTCGTGACGTGCTGAGCATGACGATGATGAAGGTGTGAGCGTCGTCGAGCTGTCCACCGTGAACGAGAAGGCAATCCCGTCGCACAGGGTGGTCGCCCGAGCGGAGTCGGGCCGACTCGTCGCCGGGTTCTCCGGCATCGAGCGGACGTTCCATCCGCTGTGGTTGCTCGAGCGTTCGACCGACCCCGTCGATGTCGACGCGACGAGTCGCCAACGGCTGTACGAACCGGCCGATGTCCCCGACGACCTCGCGATCACCGAGGCCACGATCGGCGACGACGGCGTGGTCGTCGTGGCGTTCTCCGACGGACGGCGTCGCGAGATCTCGGCGGAGCGGCTGTCGGGCTGGTTCGGACCCGATACCGAGGCGCCGCCCGCGCCTCGACCGTGGACTCGCCTCGACGCGCTGCCGACGATCACGTGGGACGCCGTCTGCGACGACGCGGACCGTGTTCGGGACGTTCTCGCGGCCTTCCACACGCTCGGCTGTTTCGTGATCAACGGGGCCCCGACCGCACCCGGCTCCCTGCATGACATCGCCGGCCGGTTCGGACGCGTGTCGCCCACGAGCTTCGGTGCGTTGTTCGACGTACGGAGCGTCCCGGATCCCTCCGACCTCGCCTACGCGTCCGTCGGTCTGAGCGCGCACCTCGATCAGCCGTACCGACAGCCGACACCGGGCCTGCAGTTCCTCCACACGCTCGCCAACGACGCGCCGGGTGGTGAGTCGACCGTCGTCGACGGACTCGCAGCGATCGACGCACTGCGCCGCCACGATCCTGCCTGGTTCGCGACGCTCTGCGATGTCGAAGTCGAGTTCCGCTACGACATCGGCAGTGACGTGGTGGTGGCGACCGCCCCGATGATCGAGCTCCGCTCGGACGGGTCACTGCGCCAGCTGAGATTCTCGCCCCGTCTCGATTTCGCGCCGTATGCGGCGCCGGAGGTCCTCGACGTCTACTACGCCGCGAGGCGATGGCTCGCCGACTGGCTCAACGACCCGGAGCATCAGTTCGAGTTCAAGATGGAGGCGGGCGACGTGCTCGTGGTCGACAACCATCGTGTGCTGCACGGTCGCCGGCCGTTCGAGAGCAGCGGTGGGCATCGCCACCTGCAGGGGTGCTACATCGATCACGACGGACCTGCGACGATGTGGCGGCTGCTCACCCGGCAGCGGCGCGAGATCGGAGCACGACCATGACCAACCCGACGACCCGGGACACCGATGTCGTGTCGTTCACCTCGATGGAAGACGGGACCGCCGCCGACTACGCACTCCTCGACCGCTTCGAACGTGAGCACGCCGCCGGACTCGGCGATCGGATCCTGGGGACTCTCGCCCGGCTCGAGGACTCGCTCGGCGGGTACCGCATCACCCGACTGGAACACTCCCTCCAGAGCGCGACGCGGGCGCGTCGAGACGGTGCGGACATCGACTGGGTGGTCGCTGCGTTGGTTCACGACATCGGCGACGAACTCGCGCCGTACAACCACTCCGAACTCGCCGCAGCAGTCCTCAGGCCCTACGTGCGTGAGGAGGTCACGTGGGTCGTCGAGCAGCACGGCGTGTTCCAGAGCTGGTACTTCGCCCACCATCTCGGTGGCGATCGCAACCGGCGCGATGCGTACGCCGATCACCCGTGGGCTCCGCTGTGCGCCGAGTTCTGTGCGCGGTGGGACCAGTCCTCGTTCGACCCGGATCATCCGATCGATTCGCTCGACTCGTTCGCCGACGAGGTCCGAGAAGTGTTCTCGCGTCCCGCTCACGACGTACGCATCACCGCAGCCGGTCCGCCGCGGCTCGTGCGATGAGTGCTGATCAGATCGGTTCGCCGGTGGCGCAAGGTGCGGTCACGATCGGCTTCGTCGGGTTGGGCAACGTCGGGTCCAAGCTGGCGGGCTCCGTCCTCCGCAACGGCTTCGACCTGGTCGTCCACGATCTCGATCGTTCGCTGGTCGATGAATTCGTCGCCGACGGCGCGTCCGCCGCGGACACCCCGCGCGAAGTGGCGCAACGGAGTGACGTGGTGATCACGTGTCTGCCGAACCCGGCGGCGTCGGCGGTCGTCGTCGAAGGACCCGACGGCCTTCTCGACGGTTGGAGCGCGGGAAAGATCTGGCTCGAGATGTCGACGACCGACGAAGCGGAGATCACCCGCCTCGGCGGGCTCGTCGCCGCCGTCGGGGGAGAGCCGGTCGACTGCCCGGTGTCGGGCGGATGTCACCGCGCGGCGACGGGGAACATCTCGATCTTCGCCGGCTGTGAGCGTTCGACCTTCGAACGGATCCTGCCGCTCCTGACAGTGCTCGGCCGCCGAGTCCTCCACACCGGACCGCTCGGCACCGCATCGGTGCTCAAGGTGGCGACCAACTATCTCGCGACGGCGAACCTGATCACGCTCGCCGAGGCGCTGACGACCATGGCGGCCGCAGGGATCGACCTCGGCACCACCTATGAGGCATTCCGCATCTCGAGTGGGAATTCGTTCGTCCACGAGACCGAGAGCCAGGTGATCCTCAACGGCTCACGCGACATCAGCTTCACGATGGACCTCGTCCTGAAGGACATCGGGCTGTTCCAGTCGATCGCGGATCGAGTCGGCGTGCCGTTGGAGATGAACCCCGTGATGATCGACATCTTCCGCGATGCCGCCGAACGCTACGGCGATCGCGAATGGTCACCGAACGTGATCCGTCGGCTGGAAGACGCGACCGGCGTGTCGGTGCTCGCTCCCGGGTTCCCGGCGGAGATGATCGACGACGAACCGGAGGAGCTGGGCGCCGAGGTCATCGTGCGCACCGGTCGATGACGATCGAACGCGTCGGGCATGGTCCGACCGTCAACGCCCGAGGCGGGTGAGTGGGACGTCTCAGATGGGCGGGCGATCGCCGAAGTTGATCCCCAGGTCGCGAGCGGTGAGGATCGTGTCGCAGTCGAGCGGCACGTTCTTCATCCGGTACACCGCCTCGGCGAGCGGGACGTAGATCACGGTCGGTGGGTCGAGTGCCACCATGACACCATCCTCCCCCTCGTCGAGAGCCCGAACGGCCGCGGCGCCGAAACGCAGCCCCAGATTGCGGTCGGTCGCCGTCGGCGAGCCACCGCGCAGGAGGTGGCCGAGCACGACGCAGCGCACCTCCTTGCCGGTCAGATCCTCCAGGGCGGCGCTCACCTTTCCGCCGATACCGCCGAGTTGCACCGCTTGTCCGATCGCCTTGCCGATCGTCGATATCTGTCCTCCGACCGGGACCGCGCCTTCGGCGACCACCACGATGGAGAACTTCGCGCCGCGGCCTTCGCGCTGCGTGATGGTCGCGGCGACGTGCTCGAGGTCGAACGGGATCTCGGGGATCAGGATCGCGTGGGCACCCGCCGCCATGCCCGAGTGCAGTGCGATCCATCCGGCGTAGCGTCCCATCACCTCGACGACGATGATGCGGCCGTGCGACGTCGCGGTCGTGAAGAGTCGATCGATGCATTCCGTCGCGAAGCTCACCGCCGTGTCGAAGCCGAACGTCGCGGTGGTCTTGTCGAGATCGTTGTCGATGGTCTTCGGGACTCCGATCACTCGGAGGCCGTTCTTGTGCAGATGGCTGCCGATCGTGAGCGAACCGTCGCCGCCGACGGTGATCAGGGCGTCGATGCCGGCGGCGTGGAACCGCTCGATCAGTTCGTGGGTTCGGTCGACCTCCACCCACGTACCGTCGGGTAGCTCGGTGGGGTACGCGGTCGGGTTGCCTCGATTCGTCGACCCGATGATCGTGCCGCCGAGATGGGAGATGCCACGGACGTGTTCGCGGGTCAACTCGATCAACCCGCCGTCGAGGTAGTCGTCGGGGAACATGAGCCCGTTGAATCCATCGCGGATTCCGACGACGTCCCAACCACGGTTGAGCGACGCGAGTGTCACCGAACGGATCACCGCGTTGAGACCCGGTGCATCGCCCCCGCCTGTGCTGATCGCCACTCGCTTGATGTCTGTCACGCGAGACACCGTAGGCGACACGTCGCCCCCGAGCGTCCGACTCTCGGACGGTTCATCCCGCGTTCACGGTCGCCCGGCACGTGTCAGCCGATGCGGATCGTCGAGATCCCGCCGTCGACCGGGATGGTCGCACCGGTCGTGAACGCTCCGGCGCGGCTCGCGAGGAGGATGACCGTGCCGGCGATGTCCTCGGCGGTGCCGATCCGCTTGCGCGGGACCTGATCGACCACCATCGCACGCGTGTCGTCCGATTCCAGCATGTACTCCATCATCTTCGACTCGAACGGGCCCGCGGCGATCGAGTTGACGGTGATGTGTCGCCCGACGACATGTGCACCGAGATGGCGGGCGAGCATGTGGATGCCCGCCTCGGCCGCCGAGGAGCTGTAGTTGTCGCCGATCGGGACCCGGATCCCGTCGATCGAGCCGATCATGATCACGCGTGCGGGATCGTCCGCGGTCGCACCGAGTTCCAGTTCGGGGAGCAGAGCCTGCGTCGGCATGAAGGGGGCCTTGACGTTGATGTACATCACCTTGTCGAACCCGGCCTCGGGGAACTCGCCGAGCGGAGCTCCCCATGCTGCGCCGGCGTTGTTGACGAGGATGTCGACGGTGTCGGTGTGCTCGCGAAGAGTCGCGACGAACTCGTCGACGCCTGTCGGGTCGGAGAGATCCGCAGGGATCGAGATGCAGGACGCGGTGTCCGACAGGGTGTCGAGTTCAGCCGCCGCCGCGTGACATGCCGCGGCCTTGCGAGCCGTGATGTACGTCGTCACGCCGTTGGTGACCAGACCAGCGGCGATCATGACCCGATGCCGCGCGAACCCCCGGTCACCACCGCGACCTTGCCCGTCAACGCGAAGAGGCTCTCGACGTGGAGATCGGACGCGCCGGTCGAGCGGTAGGTGGGCGGGTTCGTGTCGTCGTTCATCCCGTGGTGGTATCCGGTCGGCCGGCCCGTCTCCGAATCGAGACCGAATCGGGCATGCTGGAGGGATGGAACGCGACCAGGCCACCGACGAGCACCGCACGACGACGCTCGAGGTGCGTCGCGACGCGATCGGCGAGACCCGACTGGTCACGGAGGTCCACGGGGCCGGCGATCTCCTGCCCGGGCAGATCCGCCTGCGCGTCGACCGGTTCGCGATCACGGCCAACAACATCACCTATGCGGTCTTCGGCGACGCCCTCGGCTACTGGGACTTCTTCCCGACCGGTGATCCGGCGTTCGGTCGCGTGCCGGCGATGGGGTGGGCGACGGTCATCGAGTCCCGGGCCGACGACATCGCGCTCGGTCGACGCTTCTACGGCTGGTATCCGATGTCATCGCACGTCGTGTTCACGCCCACGGCCACGACCGATGGATTTCGTGACGTCGGTGCACATCGTCGGGCTCACGCCCCGGTCTACCGCGCCTACGTCGCGACCGATGCCGACCCGATGTACCCGCACGTCGACCATGGCACCCACGGCCTCGCCGACGCGGAGGATCGACACGCGCTGCTGCGCGGCCTGTTCCTCACCGGGTTCCTGGCCGAGGAGTTCTTCGCCGACGGGGGTGGCTCGGGCGAGCCGTACTTCGGTGCGGAGCGGGTGATCGTGCTGTCGGCATCGTCCAAGACCGCGATCGGATTCGCTCAGCGGGCGCACCTGCGCGGCGGCATCGAGGTCGTCGGCGTCACCTCGCCGCGCAACGTCGAAATGGTGGAGGCGTTGGGCTACTACGACCGCGTGACCACCTATGACGCCATCGACACGGTGCCCACCGGTGGCGGCGCCGTGTCGATCGACATGGCAGGCGATCCGGCCGCTCTCCGCGCCGTCCACGAACGGTTCGGTGATCTGCTCGCGTACTCGATGACCGTCGGTCGGAGTCACCACGACGCCGCACCGCCGGCCGATGCCCCGCTCGCCGGGCCTGCACCCCAATTGTTCTTCGCACCCGGTGAGGTCGGACGTCGCCAGGAGGAGTGGGGACGCTCCGAGTTCGCACATCGCTGTGCCGCGGCGATCGGTGACTTCGTCGACGGGAGCCGCACCTGGATGACCGTCGAGCACCGGATCGGACCGGATGCGACGCAGGCCGCCTGGTCCGACGTGTACGCGGGAGCCATCGACCCGGGCGTCGGGATCATCGCAGTCGTCGGCGACACGTCGGTTCCGTCGTGAGCGTCGGGGGCAGCCTGCTCGACGGTCTCCCCATCCCGTCGCAACGTCGGCTGGCGATCCGGGTGACGCCGGATGCGCTGCGACGGATCCGCGCCCGTCATCCGTGGGTGTACGACCGCTCGATCGAGTCGGTCAACCACGAGGACGGTGCTCCGGGTGACATCGGGATCGTGTTCGACCGCAACCGGAAGTTCGCCGCGATCGGGCTCTGGGATCCCCACTCTCCGATCCGACTGCGAATGATCCACGTGGGCGATCCCGTCACCGTCGACGGCGCCTGGTTCGCCGAACGGATCGCCGAGTCGGTGGCGCGGCGCCAGGTGATCTTCGATCGTCACGTGGGAAGTGGTCGGGCCGTGCACGGTCCGGGGTACCGCGCTGTCAACGGCGAGAACGACGGGCTGCCGGCGCTCGTCGTGGATTGCTACGACCACGTCGGCGTGATCAAGCTGTACAGCGAGATCTGGTATCCACACCTGCGCGCAGTGGTCGACGGGGTGTTGGCGGCGACCGGCGTCGACACGATCGTGCTGCGCCTCGCACGCAACCTGCAGTCGCTGGAGAGCCACGGTCTCGACGACGGCGATGTCGTCGTCGGAGAGGTCCCCGACGGACCCATCCTCTTCAGCGAGGGTGATCTGACGTTCGAGGCCGACGTGCAGACCGGACAGAAGACCGGATACTTCCTCGATCAGCGGCTCAATCGCCTCGCGGTCGGCAAGCTCGCCGGTGGCAAACGGGTGCTCGACGTGTTCGCCTCGACCGGCGGCTTCACCGTCCATGCTGCGGCGGGAGGCGCGACGTCGGTCCACGCGGTCGACGCGTCGGAACCGACGCTCGCCGTCCTGCAGCGGAACCTCGCGCACAACGCCGACGTGCCGGCGGTTGCCGCGTGCACGATCACCACCGAGGTCGGCGACGCATTCGACGCGATGGGCGCACTCGGCCGCGCCGGGCGTCGCTTCGATCTCGTGGTGGTCGACCCGCCGTCGTTCGCCCAGAAGGCGGCGACCGTCGGTCGCGCTCGCGCCGCGTACGCCAAGCTGACGAAGCTGGCCATCGGTCTGGTCGAGGATGGCGGGATCCTCGTTCAGGCGTCCTGTTCGAGCCGGGTCACGCCGGCCGAGTTCTTCGACACCGTCACCCAGGCGGCAGAAGAGCACGGGGCGACGTTCACCGAGCTGCGACGAACGGGCCACGACGTCGATCACCCGGTCACCTTCGACGAGGGCGAGTATCTGAAGGCCGGATTCTGGCGGGTCGAGCCGGGTCCGCGCCGTCGGCGCGACCGCTGACGTTTCGGTCGGCACGTGTCGGCTCGTATCCTCCCGCGATGGCTCAGGCATCGGCGAACGGCATCACGATCGAATACGAGCAGTACGGACAGGGCGAGCCGCTCCTGCTCGTGATGGGTCTCGGCGGGCAGCTCACCGACTGGCCCGAGGGGTTCGTCGAGGAACTGACCGGGGCAGGATTCCAGGTCACGGTCTACGACAACCGTGACATCGGGCTCAGCACCGAGTTCGAATGGACACCACCGAAGCAGACGAAGGCGGTGCTCGGCGCGCTTGCGAAGCGCCCGCCGAAGGCCGGCTACACGATCCCCGACATGGCGGCCGATGCCGCAGGGCTCCTCGATGCGCTCGGGATCGACTCGGCGCACGTGGTCGGAATGTCGATGGGCGGCATGATCGCCCAGCAGTTGACGATCGACCATCCGTCGAGGGTGCGGTCCCTGACCTCGATCATGTCGAACCCCGGCGACGGTAGGTCCGGCCGCATCGCGGCCAAGGTGATGGCGAAGATGGCCCGCATGCCCGAGCCGACCCGGGAGAACGCAGCCGATCGGTCGGTGGCCAGCTTCCAGTTGTGGAGCAGCCCCCACTTCGACCCCGACGAGCATCGTGCCCGGGCGCAGCGCAGCGTCGAACGAAGCTTCCGCCCGATCGGCGTCCAACGCCAGACGACGGCGATCATGGCGAGCCCCGACCGGACGCCGGGGTTGGCCGAGGTCACGGTGCCCACGCTGGTGATTCACGGGCTCGTCGACACGCTCGTCAAGCCGAGCGGTGGCATCGCAACCGCTGCCGCCGTCCCCGGTGCGCGGTTGTTGATGTTCCCGGACATGGGGCACGATCTCCCACGCCCGCGTTGGGCGGAGATGATCGAGTCGATCCGCGTGAACGCCGACCGCGCCACCGTGCCGGTCAGGGCCGCCTCCCGCTAGGAATCAACGATCCTCGACAGCGGCCGCGGCCCGGGGAACCGATGACGCTGATGGCCGGAACTGCCGCTCGCGCTGGCCGGAACGAGCAGTGGCGTTCCTAGTCGACGAGTACGTGGCCGATCGGCGAGGACCGGCGGACGTAGCCGAGGATCGGCGTGGCACGAACGACCGCATCGACTCCCTGCGGTGTGGCGGTGCGCTCGGTTGCGCGCCATGCGGTGATCGTGTCGGACGAGCCGTCGTCGACCGCCACGTACAGGCTGTAGCGGTCGCCTTCGACGCGCTTCACCAGTGAACGCGGGAGCGGGGTGACCTCGGCCGGTCGCCGGGCGCGGATCACAACCCCGGTTCGTTCGACCGTGTTGAACATGTCGGCGGCGCCCGCAAACGCTGCCCACAACCCGATCAGGATCGGAATCCAGGCCACGAAGACGAGTCCGGTCGCGATGCCGCTGATCAGCCAGTCCTGCTGTTCGAAGCGCTCGTAGAGAGACTCCCAGGCCTCCTGTCGGGCGACATCGGAGAAGAAGCGACGCGATCGCAAGCCGACGAATGTGGCGATCAACCCGCCGATGAGCGCGAACAACGGGTTGACGCCGTAGATCGGTCGCCACGGGTACCTCACCCGGACGAGTCTCCCGGTGCCGCCGACCGAACTCCAGGCTCGGAAGTGATCCTCGCGGGCGAGTGGCAGCTCGATACGTGCCCCTTCGGCGAGGCACATCGCCGTTGCGTAGGCCAGGCGGCGGTCACCGATCTCGAGTGAGCTCGGTGCCATCGGGGCGAAGCCACCTGCGACCAGCCGCTGACGCACGGCGAGCCAGCGCCCCGTGGCGGCCAAACCCGCCTCGGTGTGCGTCACATCGTTGCTGCTGGCGTGTCGCACGATGCGCACGACCAACAGCACAAGCGCAACCAGTGCCGCGATGGCGATGACCCGTCGCTCCACCGAGTCGACCACGGCCACCGAGCTGCCGTCGTCGCGCGACGCATTCCACGCGAGCAGTCCGAGGAACGCTGCCGCGGCGGGGCCGGCGAGCAGGAGTGGGCTCCATCGTCGTTTCACGAGTCCGCTGCGCTTGGCCTCGGCGTACACCAGATTCCGGAATCGACGCCACCAGGGTCCACGGACGTCGACGGCGAGGTGCCGCGCCGGAATCGCCTGCTCGGTCGTGAAGCGAGCGAGGATGTGCTGCAGTACGAGCCGTTCGTGAGGCAGCAGTGAGTCGCCGTCGTACGCCTCTGACGAGGGGCGAACGCGGCACGTCTCGTCGTCGGTGAGCGGGGGCAGGATCCGCAGCCATCCTCGTGTAGCCAGGTCGACGACGGTGGCCCGCATGCCCGCTGCGGTCAGGGTGGCGTCGTTGGTGAGCACGTTGACGACGGCCGGTGATTCCTTGCGGAGCGCACCCGATCCGCCGACCGATTCGATCCGCTGCGGTGTGGCATGGCGTTCGGCCCACGAGAGCGCGAGATGTCCGACGATCGCCAGCAGCACTGCGAACCCGAGCATCGCTCCACCCGGTGTCGCCGCGAAGAAATCGGTCATGCCGGTGTCCTCCTCACGCCTTGAAGGGTGTCCGTCACGGTGGACATCATGGCATCAGCCGTCCTGACTTCGCAGCCACACGGTCCGCTGCGGGAAGGGAATCTCGATCCCGGCCGTGTCGAACGCGGCCTTCAGTGCCTCGCGCAGTCGGCGCTGCACCCCCCATTGGGTCCCTGGTGCGGTCGTCACGGTCATCCGGAGGGTGATGCCGTCGGCCGCGAGCGATTCCACACCGAGCACCTGTGGTGCATCGAGAACGTCGTCACTGATGTCGGGATGTGCACACACTTCCTCCGCTGTGCGCTGCATCACGTCGCGAACCTCGGACAGGTCGGCGTCGTACGCCACGTCGATGTCGATCAGTGCCGTTGACCAGTGTTGCGACATGTTGCCGACACGCGCCACCTGGCCGTTTGGGACGTGCCACACCGTTCCGTCCACGCCGCGAAGCACGGTGGTCCGTAGCGCGACCTCCTCGACCACCCCGGTCGCTTCGCCGAGGTCGACGATGTCGCCGATGCCGTACTGGTCCTCGAGCAGCATGAACAGTCCGCTGATGCAGTCCTTGACGAGTTCCTGGGCACCGAATCCGAGTGCGATCCCGGCGATTCCGGCGCCCGCGATCAGGGGGGCGAGGTCGACGCCGAGTTCTCCGAGGACGAGCATGCCCGCGATCGACCAGATCAGCACCGTGGTGGTGCTGCGCAACACCTCGCTGATCGAGGCGGCGCGAGCGTTCTGTCGCAGCCGGACGCGCTCTTCTCGTTCGCGATCCTCGGGGGTGTCGAGTTTCGCGACCGTGTCGAGGCCGGGGATCACGATGCGTCGCGTCGAGCGATCGTCGGTGATCAGGATGCGTTTCACCAGCCGATCGATGCCGCGGCGTGCGACCCGCACGAGGATCCATGCGGCGACGAGGATCAGGATGATCCTCAGCGGTCGATCGATGATCCAATCGGCGATCTCGGCGACCGTGGCATTGCCGGTGGCTTCGTACACCTGCCGACACACGAAATTCGGATCGTCACCGCACGCATCGTCGATCGTGTCGGCCGCACCGATCGGTGTCCCGATCGACGAGGCGCTGGAGGGACCATCCACGCCCCGACAGTACCGAGCGATGCCTGCGGCGTGGTGGACGGCTCTGCCTCAAGATCACCGCGCTACATCCCGATAGGTTGAGGGCGTCCGACTGCAGCTCAGCGCGCCGATCTCAACAGCAACGAGAAACGACGGCCATGTACAGCACCATCACCCGAGGATCCACACCCATGACGTCAACCGATATCCGACTCGGCGTCGTAGGCACCGGCTATGTCGGGCTCACGACCGGCGGGTGCTTCGCCCACCTCGGTCACCACGTTGTCTGTGGTGACATCGACCCGCGCAAGGTCGACATGCTGAACGACGGGCACATTCCGATCGTCGAGGACGGACTCGAGCAGATCGTCAACGAGGCTCGAGCGCTCGGCCGGATCGAGTTCGTGCTCGGATCTCAAGCCGCAGCGGCCGACGCGGACATCGTGTTCCTGTGCGTCCCGACCCCGCAGGGCGAGGACGGCAGTGCCGATCTGTCCTATATCGAGCAGGCGGCCCGCGAGATCGCACCGGTGCTCAAGCCGGGAGCGGTTGTGGTGAACAAGTCCACGGTGCCGGTCGGTTCCACCATTGCCGTCGAGAAGGTGCTGCAGCGCGACGACGTCTCGGTCGTGTCGAACCCGGAGTTCCTTCGTGAGGGCACGGCCGTCAACGACTTCCTGATGCCGGACCGTGTCGTGATCGGCGCGGCGAACCGGGCGGCTGCCGAGAAGGTGGCGGAGCTCTACGCGAACATCGACACACCGATCATCATCACCGATCCGGCATCGGCCGAGACGATCAAGTACGCAGCCAACGGGTTCCTCGCGATGAAGATCAGCTTCGTGAACGCGGTCGCGGCCATGTGCGAGCACGTCGGGGCCGACGTCGCTGCGGTGGTCGACGGGATCGGCTCCGACACCCGCATCGGCTCCCGCTTCCTCAACCCCGGTCCGGGTTGGGGGGGCTCGTGCTTTCCCAAGGACAGCCGTGCCCTCGTCAAGATCGCCGAGGATCACGGCTACGACTTCTCGATGATGCGCGGCGTGATCACGGTCAACGACGAGCAGCGCCGCCGGATGGTCGACAAGATCGCCAAGGCCGTCGGCCGACACCAGTCGGATCTGTCCGGGGTGACCGTCGGCGCC
Source organism: Ilumatobacteraceae bacterium (assembly GCA_963824025.1). Classification (GTDB taxonomy): domain Bacteria; phylum Actinomycetota; class Acidimicrobiia; order Acidimicrobiales; family Ilumatobacteraceae; genus Ilumatobacter_A. The sequence goes on along the minus strand of CAWGNY010000008.1, from coordinate 324,838 downwards.
ATGGGTTTGACCTTCAAGGCCGGCACGGACGACCTCCGCGAGTCACCCGCGATGGCCATCATCTCCGAGCTTCGCAAGGTCGGAGCCGTGGTGAAGGCCTTCGACCCGACGACGACGGGCGATCTGTCGCCGCACCAGGCGAGCGCGCTCGCGGGTGTCGAGTTGACGTCGGAGTTGATGGAGGTCGCCGATGGCGTCGACGTCGTCTGCGTGCTCACCGAGTGGCCCGAGTTCGCCAAGATCGATCTGGATGCGCTCGCGCACCGTGCGGGGAAGGGGACCACGATCGTCGATACCCGCAATCTGCTCGATCCGGACCAGGTGAAGAATGCCGGGCTGCGCTACGACGGCGTCGGACGCCGCTGATGCGCGTCGTCGTCGCCGGAGGCGCAGGCTTTCTCGGGTCCCACCTCTGCGACCAACTCGTCGCTCGCGGTGACCGCGTGGTGTGCGTCGACAACTTCGTGACCGGCAGTGCGCGCAACGTCGAGCATCTGGTCGGCGACGATGCGTTCGAGCTCGTCGAGCACGACATCACCCGACCGTGGGATCTCGACGGTGACGTGGATGCGGTGATGAACCTCGCGAGCCCCGCGTCGCCGAAGGACTACTACGCGCTGCCCATCGAAACGCTCGATGTCGGCAGCATCGGCACCCGGAATCTTCTGGAACTCGCGCGCACCAACTCCGCGCGGTTCTTCATGGCGTCGACGAGCGAGGTGTACGGGGATCCCGCCGTGCACCCGCAGACGGAAGAGTACTGGGGCAACGTCAACCCGATCGGCCCGCGGAGCATGTACGACGAGGCGAAGAGGTTCTCCGAGGCCCTGACGTTCGCGTATCACCGGACCCACGGCGTCGACATCCGGGTGGTGCGGATCTTCAACACCTACGGGCCGCGGATGCAGCCTGACGACGGCCGCGTCGTGTCGAACTTCATCACCCAGGCCCTGCGCGACGAACCGTTGACGATCTACGGTGACGGCTCCCAGACGCGCAGTTTCTGCTACGTCGAGGACGAGGTGCGCGGGTTCCTGGCGCTGCTCGACAGCGACGAGGTCGGGCCCGTGAACATCGGCAATCCGGGCGAGTTCACGATGCTCGAGCTGGCCGACCTGGTGAACGAACTGACCGGCAACGAGGCCGGCATCGTGTACGAGCCGCTTCCTGCCGACGATCCCCGGCAGCGCAAGCCCGACATCTCGCTCGCGGTCGAGAAGCTCGGATGGACACCGCAGGTCGATCTCCGGAGCGGGCTCCAGCGAACGATCCCCTTCTTCGCGTCGGCAATCGGCCGGTGAGCATCCACGCCGGAGTCGGACGTCTCCGGTGTTCTCCCGACTTCTGAAGTCGGAGGGGTGATCCGCGGCTTAGAGTTGACGAGCGTGTGGCGAGATCGGGTGATGACGGGGTTCCGACCCTCGAGCATCGATCTTCGCACCGACGAGTTCCGTGATCTCGTACGACGCTCGCGGGAGGTCGTGTTGCTCGCCGCCGTCACCGGAGCGATCACCGGGGTCGGGGTCTACTTCTTCGAGTACGTCGTGACCGAGGTGATGCTCCATCGCTTGTTCGAGGCCGACTGGAAGTGGGGGCTGGTCGTCCCGGGCCTCGGCCTGGTCGCGTCGGCGCTGATCCTGCACACGGTGGGGTCGGGTGCGTCGCCCGCAACGTCCGACGAGTACCTCCGCGCATTCCACGACCCGGAGTACCCCCTTCGTTGGCGGGCCTTCGTCGGGCGCATCGCCGCCGCGGTCACCACGCTCGGTTCGGGCGGTGCGATGGGGTTGGAAGGCCCCTCCATGTACGGCGGCTCCGCGATCGGCGCGATGATCCAGCGTCGGCTGCCGGCATCGTTCCGTGGTGCCGACTATCGCACGCTCCTCGTGGCGGGTTCGGCGGCCGGCGTGGCTGCGATCTTCAAGGCGCCGGCGACAGGCGCGATCTTCGCGCTCGAGGTGCCGTTCCGAGATCAGATGGCGAGACGGATGTTGCTGCCGGCGCTCGTCGCCAGCGCCTCCGGGTACCTCACGTTCGTCGCCTTCACGAGCACCGATCCCATCTTCCTGGTCGGCAGCGACGAGCGCACGGCGTCGTTGTTCAACTACATCGATCTCCTCGGGGCGGTGCTCGTGGGGGTCGGGTGTGCGGTCGGTGCCCGGATGTTCTCGAAGCTGATCCGCACCGCCAAGGCGTTCACCCTGCGACCGATCGCGATCCGGCTCACGGTTGCCGGTGGGTTGCTGACGGCGCTCTACCTGATCACCCGAATCGTCACCTCTCCGGACTGGGACCCCGCCAACGGTGAGAGTCTCACGCTCGGATCCGGGTACGAGGTGTTCGCGTGGTTGTTCGATCCACAGGCGTTGTGGGTCCTGGTCGCGATCTTCTTCCTTCGGATGTGTGCGACCGCCACCACGCTCGCCGGAGGAGGCGTCGGCGGCGTGTTCATCCCACTGGTGGTCGGTGGAGCGATCGTGGGACGGATCGTGGGCGACGTGTTCAACACGGTCGACCCCACGCTGTACGTCTTGCTCGGCATCGCCGCGTTCCTGGGCGCCGGCTACCGCGTTCCGCTCGCAGCCGTCATGTTCGTCGCCGAGACCACCGGCCAGCCCGGGTTCATCGTGCCGGCACTCTTCGCTTCGGTGGCGGCCGACCTGGTGATGGGCGAGGTGTCGATCACCACGTTCCAGCGGTCGCCGGTGGTCGCCAGCCCGACCTAGTGTCGTGACCGGCAACGTTCGGGGGTCGCGCGTCCACCACTGAGGCGGTTGGATCTGTTTTCCTTGGGGGATGGCCGAGCGCGTCTACGTGAGGGATCTGGCTCCGCAGGAGGGGCAGAAGCTGTTGTCGATCATCCGGCGGGGGTCGGGGTCGGTCGTGCGGTGGCGAAGAGCCCAGATCGTGTTGTGGTCCGCGCGGCACATGTCGGTCCAACAGATCGCCGAGATCGCGTTCACCTCGGAGGATCGTGTGCGTGAGGTGATCCACAACTTCAACGCCGACGGATTCGACTCGCTGGCACCGAAGTATGCCGGTGGTCGCCCGCCGGCGTTCACGCTGCCCGAACGCCAGCAGATCAAGAAGACCGCCTTGTCGCGACCCCACGATCATGGGTTGCCGTTCTCGACCTGGTCGCTCAGCAAGCTGGCTGAGTTCCTGGTCGCTGAGGGGGTGGTCGACGACATCAGCCATGAGGGCCTGCGGGTTCTGCTCCGTGAGGAGGGCGTGTCGTTTCAAGTGATCAAGACGTTCAAACAATCCAACGACCCGGACTTCGAAGCCAAGAAGAACCGGATCCTCGAGTTCTACGCGATCGCCGACGGCCAAGCAGAGCCCGGTGACGATGACCCGACGGTGATCATCTGGGTCGACGAGTTCGGACCGCTCAACCTGCAACCCCACGAGGGCAAGCAGTGGGCACCGGTCGCCACCGGGAAAGGTGACGTCGGAGCACCGCGTCGGCGGCGACGCCGGGCGACCTACACCCGCCCGCACGGGGTGCGTCACATGATGGGCGCCTACGACCTGTCCCGGGATCGGCTCTACGGGCACATCGTGACCACCAAGGACCGCACCGCGTTCTTGCGGTTCCTGCGCTACATCCGCAGCTGGTATCCGCCCGACGTCCGGATCGGGATCGTGCTCGACAACTTCTCACCCCACCTGTCGACGAAGACCGACCGGCGAGTCGGCGAGTGGGCGGCGGCGAACAACGTCGAGTTGGCCCACACCCCGACCTACTCGTCGTGGCTGAACCGGATCGAAGCCCAGTTCCAGGCGTTGCGCTACTTCACCATCGACGGCACCGACCACGCCACCCACCGCGAACAAGCCAGCATGATCCGCCGCTACATCCACTGGCGCAACCGCAACGCACACGACCGAGCCCTACGCGAACTCGTCAACCGCGCAAAGGTTGCCTGACACGGCACTAGGTCGGCTCGTGCGGTGTCAGGGAACGGTTGCCCCGTTTGGGGTTACCCACGATCCGGCGTCTCGCGGGATCGTTCTGATGAAGCCAGTCTGCTCGCAGACCGTCGTGAACCCGCAGGATTCGTAGAACGTCCGAGCGGCGGTGTTGGTGCTCTGGTGTCGAACGATCGCCTCGGTGGCTCCAAGCTCGACGGACCGATGGAGCGCTTGAAGGATCGCTGCGCGTGTGAGGCCGAGGTGTCGGTGATCGGGGTGGCAGCCGGCCGGTTCGATCTGAACGACACCGTTGTGCCGATCCAGCCAGAGTGTTGCGAATGCTGCGACGGCAGACGGCGTGGACGCGACGACGTCAAGGCGCGAGATGTACGGCGGGCAACTTCGCAGCGCCCGGTATGCGTCGACAGTGAGTGCTGCTCCTGGGAAGGCTGCATCAAATGCCCGGACCCGCGACGCCAGATCATCCGCACGGAAGCTCTCGAATCTCATACCCGCCGGGAGTCGACGATGAAGGGACACTGTCGTTCGTGATCGTTCGGCTCATCGCGGGGGCGCCGACGGAACAGCGTTCGAAGCCCCGTGCGTGCAGCAGTTCGACGAGTTCTGTCGACTCGAGCCGTCTGCCGACTCGGAGTTCGCTCGGCTTCCGATCCGATCGCCGTCGAGCGGCGTCTCCCCTCGGCCCAGTTCAACGCCTGTGTGGTTGCGTCGATGCCAGCGCCTCCGGGGCGCACGACCAGATCGCACACACCCGAACCGTCAAACATCGTGAGTGCCTGTGTTCGGCCCGAGTCGTCCGGCCACAGGCGCAGTGCGCCGAGAGCGCTCGGCCAACGGTGGAACGTCCCCCAGGCAAGGTCGCCGATGTGCATCTCCGAGCGCGGGTCATCGTGAGTCCACATCTCTGCAATGAACTCCGCAGCCCGATCGAAGATCGAGATGGGGGTACGAGCTGCTTCAGCCGACATCCTCTTGCACGGTGCGCGACCGAGGCCCATGGCCGATCGGTTCGCGCAGTCCGGCATCCCTGAGGGCCACACAGATCAGCCGGCGGAGAGTGCCCGTCGGCGCATCCCGGATGCGACCGATCGGCCGCATGATTCGGCGCGGATCGGCCCGATCGGACGCGCCGATTCCGGACCGGTCCCATGTTCATCGGATCGCGGCATCGAGCGGCCTGCGTGGCGTCGACGCCGTGCGACCTCGCCGGCTGTCGAGTGGCTGACGGTGCGTTCCCCGGTCACGAGTGTCACGTGGGCCCGACGTGAGGGCGCCACGTTCCGAACGGTGAGTGCCGGGCCGCCTCCGGTCGCATCGTTCGGCATCTGAACGAGGTCCAGTCGGTCTGGATGTCGTCTGTCACTGGTCGTCGATGAACAGCAGCGCCGGTGTTTCGAGCAGTTCCTTGATGCGCTGGATGAACGTGGCTGCGTCCCAGCCGTCGATCATCCGGTGATCGAAACTGGACGACAGGTTCATGACCTGTCGCGGCTGGAACGTGCCGTCCCGCCACACCGGACGGATCTCCATCTTGTTGACACCGAGGATCGCGACTTCGGGTGGGTTGATGATCGGCGTCGTGACCAGTCCTCCGGAGGCCCCGAGCGACGTGATGGTGATCGTCGAACCCGCGAGTTCGTCACGTGTCGCGGATCCGTCGCGGGCTGCCGCGGCCGCTCGGTCGATCTCGGCGGCCAAGCTCCGAATCCCGCGCGACTCCGCGTGGCGGACGACCGGGACTCGGAGGCCGTCGTCGGTATGCGTTGCGACACCGATGTGCACGGCGTCGTAGGTCGTCAGCGTCTCGGACGGGTGGTCGTAGTGTGCGTTGAGTCCCGGTTGGTCGGCGACGGCGATGACGAGCGCTCGGGCGAGGAATGGCAGGAGCGTCAGGCGCACGCCGTGGACGCTGGGGGCGTCGTTCATCGTCGATCGCAGTCGCTCGAGCTCGGTCATGTCGACGTCCTCGACGTAGGTGATGTGCGGGATCTCGTTCCAGGCTGCGGACAGCCGATTCGAGATCTGGCGGCGGACGCCACGTACCGACACGGCGTTTCCAGTCTCCGATGCAGCCGTGCGCGGCCGAGCGGTCCGAGTTGCCCCCGCTCCACCGGAGCGACCGACCACCTCGCGATCGAGGTCGGCGTGAACGACTCGACCGTCCGGGCCGGTTCCGTCGATCGTCGTGAGATCGATGTCGAGGTCCGCCGCCCTGGCACGCACGGCTGGCGCAGCCGTGACACGCACGCCACCAGGCCGAGTTGAACCGGTCGGCTGTGGGCCGTGCGAAGCGTCGCTGTCAGTCGCCGTCGGCTCGGCGTCATCATCGTGCCCGTTCGTCGGTTTCGGCTCCGACTGGACGGTCCTGTTGTCAGGGATCTCGTCGGTCTCGATGCCGATCAGGTCGCCACCGACAGCCAGTACGTCGCCCGGCTCGCCGTGCAGCTCGACGACGACGCCGTCGACGGGCGAGGACACCTCGACCGTGGCCTTGTCGGTGAGTACTTCGGCGATGACGGTGTCGGGTGTGACGCGGTCGCCGATGCCGACGAACCACTCGACCACCTCGGCCTCGGCGACGCCTTCGCCGACGTCGGGAAGCTTCATGTCGAAACGGCTCACCGGTCGACCAACTCGCGCATCGCCTGGCCGACGCGTGCCGGTCCCGGGAAGTAGGACCACTCGTGCGCGTGGGGATACGGCGTGTCCCATCCGCAGACCCTGACGATCGGAGCTTCGAGATGGAAGAAGCAGCGTTCCTGCACGGTGGCGCCCAGCTCGGCACCGAAGCCGGAGGTGAGCGTCGCTTCGTGCACGACGAGACAACGCCCCGTCTTTTCGACTGACGCCACGATCGCGTCGACATCGAGCGGGACGAGGGTGCGCAGATCGATGATCTCGGCGTCGATGCCCTGTTCCTCGGCCGCCGTCTGCGCGACGTGTACGAGCGTGCCGTAGGCGAGAACCGTCAGATCGGTGCCTTGCCGGTGGGTACGGGCCGTGCCGATGTCGATCGTGTAGTGCCCTTCGGGTACCTCGCCCAACGGGTGCTTCGACCATGGCACGATCGGTCGGTCGTGATGGCCGTCGAAGGGTCCGTTGTAGACCCGCTTCGGTTCGAGGAAGATCACCGGGTCGTCGTCCTCGATCGCGGCGATGAGCAGGCCCTTCGCGTCATATGGGTTGGACACGACAACGGTCTTCAGGCCGGCGACGTGCGCGAAGAGGGCTTCGGGGCTCTGCGAGTGGGTCTGGCCTCCGTAGATGCCGCCACCGGTCGGCATCCGCACGACGAGTGGCGCGGTGAAGTCACCGGCGGATCGGTGACGCAGCCGTGCTGCCTCGGACACGATCTGGTCGTAGGCGGGATACATGTAGTCGGCGAACTGGATCTCGACGCATGGCCGGAGGCCGTACGCGGCCATCCCGACTGCGGCGCCGACGATCCCCGCCTCGCTGATCGGCGAGTCGAAACACCGATGGTCGCCGAACCGTTCCTGCAGACCCTGGGTGCAGCGGAACACTCCACCGAAGTAGCCGACGTCTTCGCCGAAGACCACGACGTCGTCGTCGCGCTCCATCGCAACGACATGCGCATCGCGGATCGCCTCGATCATCGTCATCGCGGTCACGGCGGGTCGCCCATCTTCTCTCGTTGCTCGCGGAGGTGTCGTGGGATGTCGGCGTAGACGTCGTCGAAGATGGTTCGGGCGCTGCCGACGTCGCCGGTCTTGACCGAACCGTGGGAATCGGCTTCGGCGAACGCCTCGGCGATCTGGGCGTCGATCTCCTCCTGCAGCGCCTCGTGGCGGGGTTGGTCCCACTTGCCGGTGACCTCGAGATGTTGGCGCATCCGCCGCACCGGGTCGCCGAGCGGAAAGTTCTCGGCCTCGTCCGGAGGTCGGTACACGGAAGGGTCGTCGGATGTCGAATGCGCCCCGACGCGCAGGGTGATCCACTCGATGAGCGTCGGACCGAGGTTCGCTCGGGCCCGTTCGGCAGCCCACTGCGATGCCGCGTACACCGCGAGGTAGTCGTTGCCATCGACGCGCAGCGCAGGGATGCTGAAGCCGTAGCCGCGATCGGCGAACGTGGCCGACGCACCCCGTGCGAAGTCCTCGGGTGTCGAGATCGCCCAGTGGTTGTTGACGATGTTCAAGATGACGGGTGCCTGAAACGTCGATGCGAAGACGAGCGCGGCGTGGAAGTCGGACTCGGCTGATGCGCCCTCGCCGATCCACGCCGCCGCGATCTCCGTGCCACCGCGCAGCGCCGACGCCATCGCCCAGCCAACGGCCTGGATGTATTGCGTCGCGAGATTGCCGGAGATCGAGAAGAAGCCGTGCGACTTCGCCGAGTACATCACCGGCAACTGGCGGCCGTGCAACGGGTCGAACTCGTTCGACATCACCTGGTTCATCATGTCGACCAGCGGATACCCGGCCGAGATCAGCAGTCCCTGCTGGCGGTAGGTCGGGAAGTGCATGTCGCCTGGTCGCAGCGCCCGCTGTTGAGCGCAGGCAATCGCCTCTTCTCCGAGGCACTGCATGTAGAAGGACGTCTTGCCCTGTCGATGTGCACGCAGCAGACGGGCGTCGAACGCGCGCGTCAGCATCATGTCGCGCAGGCCGCGGACCTTGTCCTCGACGGACATCTGGGGCACCCACTCGCCGACGGCATGACCGTCGTCGTCGAGGACGCGTACGAGCTGTTTGCGCATGAGTGCAATGCGCTCGACCTTCTCGTCGAGTGCCGGCTTCTGCATCTCGCCGGCGCGGCTGATGTACCGGACCCGATCAGGAGGATGCTCGCCTCGCGCCGGCGCGGGAATTCGCAACCTGAGCTTCGTCGAGTTCTCTCCGCTTGTGCTCTTCATCGAATCCTCTGGTTCTGCCCAACACTATGTGACGCCACGCGGCACCCGGACCGAAGTGACCGCCGAGGAAGGGCCGCTGGATGAACGGGCCGGCAGCGCTGGACGACGGTCCAGGGGTTTCGGCCGCATCGAACGCGTCGAACGTTTCCAACCATCGACGCGAGTTCTCCTGACCACCGGTCGCCTCGAGGAAGCGACTCCAGGCGGCGGCTCGGGCTGATGAGTCGGCGCCGATCCGCTGCGCTGACCCCACCGGCGACCGCACGTCTTGGAGCGACGTCACGCCGAGAACGGTTCGTTGGTACGTGCCGAACTCGCGCTGTCGAACAGGCAGCGAGGCGCCCGCGTTCTGATCGGTTCTGGTTGACGCCGATTCAGCGAACGGACAGCAGAGCGCCACCCGAGAGCAGAAGGCACAGGGGCCCGTAGTACCGCATGTCGAGGTCGTTGAAGTGAGCCGACGGGGTCCACGGAACAATCGATCCTGTGCGCCCGGCGACGCCCACCGCGCCGCGACCGGCCAGCACGAGCGCGACACCGAGCACACCAGCACGTCGTGCCGTCGTACCCAGTGGCAACACGTCGGCAACCAACCCGGCGGCCCACGCGAGGAGCCCGGCAACTGCGAGGCAGTCCCGGCGCCCCGGCGTGGCGCTCGAACCTGCTACCGAGTCGGCCAACTGCTCGCGGTCGTGGAAGGGGAACGATGCGCCACACCCCCAGCCAACATGGATCGCCGTGATCGAAGCCAGCGTCGATGCAGTGGCGATGGAGGCCGTTCGCATCGGACGAGCATCCCACACGGCGTTCCGAGCTCGGCCAGTCTCCTGCAGGCGCACCATCCGTGCCCGCGTCTCGGTAGCGGAGCTCATGTGGCGCTCGCACGTCTCCGAGCGGGACTGTCAGATCCGCTCGAGAACAAGTGCCGCTGTCGAGCCGTGCGGAGGTCGGAGTCGCGGTGATGACGTGAGCGCGTGCGTCGTCGGTGGGGGAGCGAGCAGATGACCCGATGGCCGCGCGCGCCGCCGGCGATTGGTGAGCGCAGTGATCGGCTCGGTGCGGCGAATCGGCCGGCGCGATGCCGGAGCGCTGTCACTGCTTGATTGGCGCTCGGCGCATCTGCGGAACAAGGCGTCGGCCCATTCCGCTAATCGGGGTCGGTCACCTCGTCCCGTGCCGCTCTGATCTCCGAGCGGGCGTAGCTGACCACCTGAGCAAGCGTCATCGTCGCGCCGTGGGCGACGTGTTCGTCGAAGCCGTCGACTCCGAGCGTGGTGCGCAGGTGATCGGTGACCCGGTCCAGGTCGGCGTTCATCACCGCTGACGGATGTCGGGCTGCGGCGCCGTAGAGGGTCGCTGCCTGGGTCGGCTGGTCGATGCGGTCGAAGAGCATCGGGAGGCAAGCGAGTGTGGGTGCGAGATTGGCGGTGTCGCCGGTCTGGTTGAAGGTGTCGATGACCTGGTCGAGTGAGTCGAGGGCGGTCCGAATGTCACCTGCGCTGGCCTCGAGACCGGCGAGTTCGCGGCTGAACACGGCCTCGAACATCCGGAGATTGTTCTCGCGGGCGACTCGCACGGCGGTGCGGTGCTGCTCGAGAGCCAGAGTCGGGTCGGTTCGAGCGAGTGCCCGTCCGAATGCGCTGTGGGCGAAGGCGACTTGTGACGGAATCCCGGTTGCCTCGGCGCGAGCCAGCATGTCGTCGGCCAGGTCGAGCGCCTCGTCGAAGTCGCCCAGCGCCGGAAGGATCCACACGAGGTTGGCCGGTCCCATGGCGATGGAGTCGTCGGGGCTCGTACTGATCTCGCGAGCGATGGCCGCGTACTGCTCCGGTTGGCCGGCGAACAGCTTGGCGAGTGCCAGCGACATCCGCTCCAATTCATGGGGAACCTCGTCGAAGGCTCCTTTCGGAAGTGCGAGTCCGGTCTTGCTGTAGCCGATCGCTGCCTCGGAATCGCCGACGAACGAACGCATGGCGGCGCCCATGTACAGCCACTTGAGCAGTCGATGTTGCGCGATGTCGGGCGATTCGAGCAGCTCGATGCACCATCCGGCCGGCTCGAAGTTCTGGTCGAACGCCCCCAACCATCCGAGCCTTCCTGCGATGGTGGCCGCAGCATCGAGGTCTCCATGTTCGATGCCCCATCGGAACCCGGCCCGCAGGTTCGCGAGTTCGCTGTCGCACCAATCGACCACCTGTGACTGGTCCCGGGTGTAATAGCGCTCGAAATTGAGTGCGGCGCCGTGCGCGAAGTGCCGGGCGTGGCGGTCGCGGACGGAGGCTGCCTGACCGGCAGCTGCGAGTTGGTCCTCGGCGAACTGACGGATGGTCTCGAGCATCGCGTAGCGGGTGTGACCATGTTCGCGGCTGACCGTGAGCAGCGACTTGCGTACCAACGAATCGAGCAGGTCCAGCATCTGGTACTCGTCGATGTCCCTCGCACCGGCCACCGCCACCGCCGCTTGCAGGTCGAAACCGCCGGCGAACACCGCACATCGATTCAACACCACACGCTCGTGGTCGTCGAGCAGTTCGTATGACCACTGCACGGCGTGACGCAGCGTCTGGTGACGCTCCAGCCCCCGTCGTCCACCGGCCAGCAGCCGGAAACGGTCACTCAAGCGGTCGCACACCTCCGCGGGGGTCATCGAAACCATCCGCGCCGCCGCCAGTTCGATCGCCAACGCGATCCCGTCGAGCCGCTCACAGATCTCGACCACGGCGCTCGCGTCGTTCTCATCGGAGATCGTGAACCTCGAGTCGACGGCCTGCGCGCGTTCGACGAACAACCCGACCGCTTCTGATCCCAACCCTGGTCGGACATCGAGCGAGGGCACCGACCACACGTGCTCGGCGGGGATTCGCATCCCCTCACGGCTGGTGATCAACACCTTCACCACCGACGACCCGGTCAAGACCGCTTCGACCAGGTCCGCCGCTGCGTCGAGCACGTGCTCACAGTTGTCCAACACCACCAACGCCCGACGGTCCGCCAGACTCTGCACCACGCCGTCGGTGATCGACATCGCCGGTTGCGGCGTGAGCCCCAACGCCGTCGCCACCGCATCGGGCACCGCCCCCGGGTCACCCACCTCGGCCAACTCGATCAACCACACCCCGTCGACGAACTCCTCCGCCAGCTCCGCCGCGACCTGCAACGCCAACCGGGTCTTGCCGACACCACCGACCCCGATCAACGTCACCAACCGACGTTCCCGAACCGACTCAGCGATCGCGGCCACTTCGCGCTCACGGCCCACGAAACTCGTCGCCTGCAGGGGCAGATTGCCCGGCACCGAATCCAACGTCCGGAGCGGCGCGAACTCCACCCCGAGACCCGGCGCCACCACCTGGAACACGCGTTGCGGACCCGACAGATCACGCAAACGGCGCTCACCGAGATCCACCAACTCGACATCGTCCACCAACACCGCCGTCGACTCCGCCACCAGGACCTGGCCACCATGACCGGCCGCCATCACCCGCGCCACACGATTCAACACCGGCCCGAAGTAGTCGTCGGCCCGGGGCTCGGCCTCGCCGGTCGCGATCCCCATTCGCACCGGCAATCCCAGGGCGCGCTGCGCCGCGATCGCTGCTTCCACGGCAGCGGCCGGAGTGCTGAACGCTGCACACATCCCGTCACCGGTGTGCTTGAACACCCACCCGCCGTGAGACTCGATCTGCCGACCCAGCAACTCGTCGTGCTCGACGAGTGCATCTCGCATCGCCTCCGCATCCGATTCCCATCGCGCCGTCGAGCCCTCGATGTCGGTGAACAGAAACGTCACCGTCCCCGACGGTCGCACCCCGCTCGAACCCATGACCGAGTATCCCACAGCCGCCGCCGCCTCCCAGCTGCCCGATACCGCCACGTACCCGGCTCGCCCAGCGCAGCAGTCAACTCGTCACGATCGCGGTTCCACTTGCCGATCGGATCGGATGAGTCCTCACTCGTGAGAGCACCGCGCTGACGTGCAATCCGGCCGTGGCCGTGGTGGGAGCAGCTCGGGCTCTTGGCAAGACGCCTGCCGACCTTCCGCTCGGCCGTGGCGACATGCATGCCTCGGCTTGATCCCGGGAGGACAGCGCCGCGTGTCATGGACGGCCCGTGCGGGTCGGCCGTGCATGGACGCGTCGGCGCCCGGTATGCGAAGAGCATCCTCGAAACGAAGGGTGTCGTCCGGGCATGGATCATGCACGCCCTCGGAAGCCTCGCCCTCTTCATGATCCTGGTATTCGAAGCATCCTGAGCTCCCGAGCGGCACGAGTAACCGACGACATCACCCCGCGATCGCCGGCAGAAGGCCCGCACACCCCCTCCGCGTCGTGCCGTGAGCAGCACGTGATCGTGCCCGCCCGGTCGTACTGGACGGCCCGATAGGCCTTCACCCCAGGAGGGCGATGTCCCGTCGGACGTAGCGCAGATGCGCCCACTCCTCCTCGAGTATCACGCGCACACAGTCACCGACAGTGGGATGCCAGTCCCCGCCGCCCCACGGGTTGTCGCGCTCCTCGGCGAGCAGCTCCGGCGTGGCAGTGGCCAGGAAGTCGGTCACCAACTGCTGCCGCTCGGCTCGCACCGCAAGGATGTCCGCGAACGCCGGCGCGTCGGCGCGGAAGATCGACACGTCGAAGCCCATCTCGGCCGCACCGGTGAAGATCAGGCCGATCTCGTGGAACGGCTGCTCCATCCCCATGATCCCGCCGCGGAGCCAGGCGTCGGTCGCCAGCACGAGGTGACGCAGTGTCTGGGCCAGCGACCACTCGTCCTCGACGTGGGCATCCACCAGTTCCGGCGGCGTGTTCGTCACCGTCGTCTGCCACGCGGCCTGCACCGCCACCCAACCGTCCCGCAGGCCGTCGGGCGTCTGCGCCTTCTGGAGCTGACGGCCGGGGAACTGCCGGTTGAGTTCGTCGTCGACGAGCGGTACCACGTCGACGCCGTTGACGATGAGGCTGGCGAAGAACAGGTCGTGGCTGTCGATGTCGAGCCCGCCCACATCGACGCTGCGCATCGTCACCCCGCTCACGTCGCACGATCTCAAGGTGGCGCCCTGAAAGCTCGTCCTGATGAACATCGCGCCCTCGAACTCCTTCGTACCGGAATAGGTGGTCATTCCAACATCCTGCCCGTTCGGCGGTGCCAGTTCGAGCCCTCGAGCCGTCCGCCATCCGTCAGCAACGATGCCTCGACGAACCGTCGGCCACCGGAGGTCAGCCGTGGTGGCGTCGAGCCCGACCGAAGTGACCGCCGTGGCGGCGGTCAACCGGCCGCTCGTTTGCGCCCGAACGTTGCGTGACGCGGCACCAGAGGCGCGTACTGCGGGCTTCGGTGACCCGCGTGGTAGACCGACAGCCATGTCGGAACTGGGCGTGCCGCTCGTCATGGTCACCACCGCGTTGCAGGGAACCATCGTCGACGTCTTCGTGATCGAGGGCCAGCAGGTCCGGGCGGGCGCGGTTGTGGCGCTCATCGAGTCGATGAAGATGCATCACGACGTGGTGGCCCCGGAGGACGGCACCGTCGTCCGGGTGGTAGCCCCGATCGGGACCACTCTGGCACCCGATGCTCCGGTCGTTGCTCTCGGACCGCCCGCGCCGACGTTAGCCGATCTCCCCCCGCCGTCGGGGTCGCCGGAGTCGGTCGACGGAGCGGCGGGAGCCGAGACAGCGGTTCGGCCCGATCTCGCCGAGGCCATCGCCCGCCACGACGCCGGGCTCGATCCGGCACGGCATCGCGCTGTCGCCAAGCGGCATGCCAACGGCAAACGAACGGCGCGGGAGAATCTGGCGGACCTGGTCGACCCCGGCACATTCGTCGAGTACGGACCGACCGTGATCGCCGCGCAGCGCCGCCGGCGAGAGGTCGCCGATCTGATCGCCAACACCCCGGCCGACGGACTGATCGGCGGCGTCGGCGATGTCAACGGTGACCTGTTTCCCGGGCGAGCCGCCAAGACGGTCGTCATGTCGTACGACTACACCGTTCTGGCCGGGACCCAGGGATATCAGAACCACCGCAAGAAGGACCGGCTGATCGCCATCGCCGAGCAACTGCGGGCACCGGTGGTGTTCTTCACCGAGGGCGGCGGTGGGCGACCCGGCGACACCGACCCGCCCGGCATCAGCGGGCTCGACTGCCTCGCGTTCTGGTGGTTCGCCGAGCTGTCCGGCACCGTCCCGTTGGTCGGCATCGCGTCCGGGTACTGCTTCGCCGGGAACGCCGCGATCCTCGGCTGCTGTGACGTCGTCATCGCCACCCGGGACAGCAACATCGGCATGGGCGGGCCGGCGATGATCGAGGGTGGGGGCCTGGGCGTGTTCGCCCCGAATGACATCGGCCCTATCGAGGTCCAGGGCTCGAACGGCGTCGTCGACGTCGTCGTTGCCGACGAAACCGAGGCCGTCGCCGTGGCCAAGCGCTACCTGTCGTATTTCCAGGGTCGGACCGAGGCGTGGACGGCGCCGGATCAGACGGCGCTGCGCGACGTCGTGCCGCTCGATCGTCTTCGGGCGTACGACATCCGCCGTGTGATCGACGGGCTGTTCGACGACGAGTCGGTGCTCGAACTGCGAGACGGGTTCGGCGCCGGCATGGTGACCGCGCTCGCACGTCTCGAGGGGCGGCCGGTCGGCGTGCTCGCGAACAATCCGAGGCATCTCGGGGGAGCGATCGACAGCGACGGCTCCGACAAGGCGGCACGGTTCATGCAGCTCTGTGACGCGCACGGGCTGCCGCTGATCACGCTGTGCGATACGCCGGGGATGATGGTCGGTCCCGACGTCGAGGAGACCGCTCTGGTCCGACACTGCTCGCGGTTGTTCGTGACGGGTGCCAATCTCTCCGTTCCGACGATCACCGTCGTCACGCGCAAGGCCTACGGGCTGGGTGCGCAGGCGATGATGGGTGGGTCGACCAAGGCGCCATTGGCTTGCCTGGCGTGGCCCACCGGCGAGTTCGGCGGGATGGGGCTGGAAGGCGCGGTGCGCCTCGGGTTCCGCAAGGAGCTGGAAGCGGTGGCCGATGATGCCGAGCGGGAGGCGCTCTTCCAGCAGATGGTCGACCGGATGTACGAACACGGTAAGGCGGTGAATGTCGCATCGCACTTCGAGATCGACGACGTGATCGACCCGGCGGAGACCCGCCACTGGTTGACGACGCTGCTCGATTCGACGCCGGATCCGCCCACCGGTCACCGCCCTCAGGTCGACACCTGGTGACGTCGCGGAGTGGGTCTGACCCACACCGTGACGTCGCGGAGTGGGTCTGACCCACACCGTGACGCGTCAGCAACTCGTCGTCAGGACGGCGGTCACCTCGGTGCCGTCATAGGTGTTGACGATCACGCTGGCTCTGTTGTCTTCCCACGCGTGCACGATGAACTCCATCAGCCCGTCCCCGTTGAGGTCCGCCACTGCCAGCGTGCGGTGACGCTCGAAGGAAGCCTCCGGGGGTTCGGTCGTGGGCCCGGTGTCGGGCGCTGCCGCCGGTACGTTGTCGCGGGCCACGGTCAGCGCCGAACCGGAATCGGCGTCGATCAGGAGCAGTGCGGAGAAGTCGGCTCCTCCGAAAGCGACGAGCGACTCGCTGTCACCGTCGCCGTCGAGGTCCGTCACGACGATCTGCTGGAGCTGACCGGACGCCGCATCGACGCCGGTCCCCTCGAACGCAGCGACGCCGGCAGCCACATAGGAGTCGACGGAGGCGTCGACCAACGCGATCTGGCGAGGCTCGGTGGGCCAGTCGGCGGCGAACGCGATCGATCGATAGCCGAATCCCGGGTCTTCCGGGGCCCGTGCATTCGGAGAGATCACCGGGCCGGTCCGGCCGTCCGTACAGGCCTCGGCAGTCGAGCCCACCGCGCCTTCGATCGGCCCGATGTCGACCTCGTGGATGAGGACCTGATCGTCGGTGATCGCCGGTTGACGGGGCTGTTGGTTCTCGTCGACGGCGGCCTCCCACGCATTGCCGGTCCAGCGGCCCAGGTAGAGCCATCCATCCGGATCGCCGCCACCGAAGTACTGCGTCGGCGTCGGCGACGGGGTGCCCGATGGTGGCGGTGTCGTCGTCGGCGGCACGGTGGTCGTGGTGGCCTGCACGGACGGCTCGGAGGCGTCGTTCGCCGGTGGTTCGGTGACCGGTGCCGCGGCCGTGGTCGTGGGCGCGGTGGTCGTCGTCGGGCTCGTCGGAGCGGGAGACACCGGCGTGACCGACTCCTGCTGCGTGCAGGCGACTCCGACCAGCGTCAACACGACGATGGTCGGGAGGAATCGGAGCGAGCGGGTCATCGCTGCACAGTCTGCCGGATCGCAGTTCGCGCCGGACATCGGCCTGCGGGGGGTCAACCGAGGTCCGGCCAGCGCCGGGTGCGACGGCGACGGATCCCCGCGGTGCTGAGCCGCCGCTTCTCGCCGAGGTGCCACTGGCGACGCCATCCGTTGTGGTCGGGGCCCGACAGTTTCGGGTTGTTGCCGGACGCGGCGTTGCGCGTCGCGGTCCACCAGTCGGTGAGCGTCTCGTCGCCGAGGCGGGTGACCGCGTCCTCCACGCGCTGATTGAAACGTCGAGTGTTCTCGCCGTCCGCAGCGGTCAGCGGCGTGCCGAACAGGACCGTTGTCCGTCCCGGGGACAGCTTGCTCGCGCCCTTGCCGAAGATCTCCCCGGTCCCGTCGATGAAGACCGGGACGATCGGCGCACCCGTGCGGGTCGAGAGATACGCGGCACCGCCCTTGAAGCTCTGGCCCCAACCGTCGGGCGACCGCCCACCCTCCGGATAGATGATCAGACTGCTGCCATCAGCGATCACGTCGCGGAGTCGGTCGAACGTCGCTCGGCTCGTCGCGTCGCGATCGATGGGGATCGCGTTGAGCGCGAGGGCCGACATCGCAGCCTTCCAGTGGGCGTCGAAGAAGTAGTCGGCTGCCGCGGCCACGACGAGCTCGCGCCGCCACACGGCCGGGATCGAGCGGATCATGACACCGGTGTCGATGTGGCTGTGATGGTTGGGTGCGAAGATCACGGGACCCGGCTCGTCCGCGCGGAGGAGGTCGGAGAGGCGATCGAGCCCCGAGACCCGGGGGCTCGCGACCATGCGGACCGCCAGGCGCATCGGGCCCTCGATGATCACGCCGCGCACCGCCCGGGCGAACGGTCGCCGAGCCCAGTCGGTGTCGTAGGCGTCACCGAGGCGTTCGGGCCGGCGTGGCACGACGACGTGCTTCGGTACCGTCGGGCCGCGGTACGGAAATCCGTAGCGGGCGAGGGGGCGGGCGGCAGTGCGGACCACGCCCTCGACCGAGCCGGCCGCGCGTTGTGCCACGTGGATCGAGCGAGCAGCACCGTCGGGGCGCTGCCCTCGACGGATGTACTGGCGGGTCGTGCGTCCGGACATCTCGATCGCCCTACTTGACGTCGGCGACGAGCACGCCGGGAACGTGGAGGTGGCTGATCGTGGGGGAGCGACCAACGGTGTCGGACGCGATCTCCAGGGCGTCGTTCATCGTCGACGCGGGCGTGAACCCGAGGCGGCGCACGGCGGGTGCATGTCCGCCGACGATGATCACCTTGCCGGCGTGCTGTTGCCCGTGCGCACCCCAGTACCAGGCATAGAACGGATGGACGCCGTGGTACGCGTAGCTCGTGCGGTAGAGGTGGCGGTACCACTCGTCCTCCGCATACTTCTTCTCCCACTTCGCCGACATCTCGGCGGGATCGGTCGTGTCGGCGAGGACCTCGTCGAAGAAGTCGATGTAGCTCGGATGATGGACTGGGTGGAACTCCTCGTAGGTCGGGTGCGTCATGATCACGACGCCGCCCTCGCGCACGAGCGGCTTGCCTCGATACATGTTGAACAGGTACCCGAGGCCCATGCACATCACGAGGACCGGGTTCATGATCGACTCGGGGTTGTACGGGCTGATGAAGGGAATCCCCATGGTCAGGATGTCGGTTTGACCGTCGACTTCGACGGCGTGCTGCTCGTACACGTTCTCGAGCGTGCGTTCGTGCACGGTCTCGGTGAAGCCGGCCTGCACGCTGGTCGTGCGATACGGCGCCTCGATGTTGTGGAAGATCTTCCGTTTCGTGCGGTTCGGCAGCCTGTTCAGCGACTTGCTGCTCGCGATGAAGAGCCCGCGATCCTTGGCGGTCCACTCCCACTCGCGTTTCGCGAGGAACTCGAAAGGCGAGGGGAACGCCTCGGTGTTGATCGTCGTCTCGACCTGGAACACCTTCGGTCCGGAGTCACGCAGCAGTTTGCCCATCCGCCAGATCGACTTGTGCAGCGCCGAGTGGTGGCGATCCATCAGGCTGCGCGTGTTCTGCAGGCTGGCCGGGTTGTGGTGCTCGCTGAGACAGCGATAACTCGCGAGACCCGTGGTGAGCGACTTCCAGCCGCCGTCCATCGCGACCTGGTTGACGTTGGCATACACGACGAGGTCCGACTCGGCGGCCCGTCTGTTGATCTCGAGGATCTCGCCTTCGTCGGTGTGCCCGATCACGGAGAGGTTGTCGGGATCCTCTGCGTCGTGCTGGTAGAGGAAACCCTTCGGGAGGAAGGCGTCGACGATGCGGTCACCGAGCACGTGACGCAGCTCGTACTCGTGCATCCGCCGGTGGAGTCCGAGTGCGGCGATGATGTGGACGTCGTCGACGCCGGCCTCGGCGGCCATGTCGAGCACGGCCTCGATGATCCGCTGGCGGTTGTCGGGGCGCTGCATCTTGGGCAGCGACAGGCTGGCGTCGTCGAAGCAGATCGTGAGCTTCATGTCCCGCTTCAGCAGCTCGGGGAGCGGATCCATGTCGAGCGGGTGCAGCAGGGCGTCACGGATGTGGCCGTCGAGGTTGTCGAGGCCCGCCAACGGCTCGGGTGGGTAGATGATGCGGCTGCGGTCGGCGGGGAGACGCTCGAGGCTGAACCCCTCGCCACGCCAGAACAGCGTGGGGGGCGTCGAGCGGTCGACGTCGAGGACGAATCCGGGGCGTGGCATGTCAGTTGCTTTCTCGCAGGTCGAAGGCGATCTTGATCGCGCCGCGGCGACCGGCGTTCGCGGCGTGGTCGATGGCATCGATGTGATCGCCGAGGCGGTAGGTGGCCGACACCAACTGCTCGGCCTCGACCGCGGTCACGGTGTCGGTGGCCAGACGGAACGTGTCGGTGACCGTCCCGTCGGCGAGGGTCTCGGTGCCGTAGGTGTAGGCGCCCTTCAGCTCGACCTCGCGATGCCAGAGGCCGGTGAGATCGAGATCGACGCGGGCCGGCATACCGAGCAGCACGATCCGACCACGCGGTCGGGTGATGCGCAGCGCATCGGCGATCGATCGCGATGATCCCACGGCGTCGATGGTGACGTCGGCGCCGCCCGAGAGCGCTCCGGACTCGCCGTTGCCGAGCATGTGGCAGCCGACCTCGCGGCGCACGGCCCGGTCGAGCTCGGTGTCGGCAACGACCACGTCGGCGCCGAGCGCCCGGGCGAACTCGCGCTGCTGCGGGTAGCGGGCACCGACCACGATGTGGACGTCGGGTACGTAGCGGCGCAGACCGGCGACGGCTGCGAGCCCCATCGTCCCGGCACCGAGGACCGCGACGACGGGATCGGAGCGTTCGGCGACGATCGGCGCGGCGAGCAGTGCGGCGTGGATGCCTCCGGCGAACGGTTCGATGAGGACGGCTCGTTCGTCGGGGAAGTCGGCGACCGGCCGGCCGAGCCGGTGCAGCTGTGATTCGTGAGCCCAGAACCACGGGGCCCAGCCGCCGCCCGTCGAGCAGCAGAACCCGGTCTGGATGGCGGGGAGGACCCCGCCGGGTGACGTCGTCGCGAGGTGTGCGTAGTCGTCACCGTCGGCGGGGCATGCGCCCTCGAACGGGAGCGGGACACCCCGGGCAGCATGGCCCAGAACCGGCTCGAGAACGACACGCGTTCCGGCGTCGTCACCGTCGACGAGGTCGCCGACGACCTCGTGACCGGGGACGAAGGGGAAGCTGACCCAGTCCTCGAAGTACGTGGAAGCGTGGCCACCGACCAGCGAGAGGTCGGAGCCGCAGATGCCGGCGAGACGTGTGCGCACGCGGTGCCACCCATCCCCGGGGCTCTCCGGATCGTCGATCGTCCTGTACTCCAGCGGCCCGACCTTGGTGGCCCCCGACGACGACACCGCCCCGATGATCCGTGCCGCTCCGAACCGTCCGACGTTGCGCCTGATCTGCAGTGCCTTCACGCGAATTTCCTCCGACGTTCGCGTTCCACCATCAGCTCGCCGATCGGGAGCAGCGGCTGCGGGGCACCGGCCGACTTCGACCAGTGCTCGACGAGCCAGCCGCGTTTGCGGGCGATCGTGGCGAGCCGTGTCTCGGGATTGACGGCGACCGGATATCCGACGGCTTCGAAGAGGGGCAGGTCGGACGACGAGTCGGCATATGCGACCGAGTTGGAGATGTCGAGACCCTCGGCCTCGCAGTAGTCGGCGAGGATCTGGGCGCGGGCCTCACCGGTGGGCGGGACCGAGTGCATCTCGCCCGAGAGGGTGCCGTCGGGGCGCACCATCATCTCTGCGGCGACGATCTCGTCGAACAGCGGTTTGAGGCCGGCGACGGCGAAGTCGAGCGCACCGGTGATCAGGATCGTCCGATGGCCGAGCGCACGGTGTTCACGGACCCGCCGCAGACCTGCCGGGAACGACTTGGTCATGATCAGCTGTGTGAGCATCTCGCGGGCGTCGGTTTCGATCTGTTCCATCGGGGCATTCTCGTAGCGCCGGTAGAAATGGCGCAGGAAGTCGGTGCGATCCTGGCGGTCGAGACGGAGGAGGCCGGGGGCTTCGACGATCGTGCGGGCGACGTAGCGAACCCGTTCGGGTGTGTCCAGTCGACGAGTCGCGAGCCACGAGAAGCTCTCGACCACGTTCGACGAGATGAGGGTGTTCTCGAGGTCGAACGCCGCGACCTGACGCCTCGGATCGAGCACCTGCTTGCGCATCCGAGCCATGCGATCCGTCGATTTCGAGGCGCCCGGCGTGGTCTTCACGCGGGCGTGCTGGATGATCGACGGCAGGTGGACGTCGTTGATGTAGTGATCCCAGTCGACCGACCGGGGGTCGATGTTGAAGTCGAGCCGATCCTGTTCGTCGAGGCCGTCCCAGATCGCGATCAGATTGTCGACCTGGTAGATCGCCTCGCACTCCGTGTACAGCCCGTACAGCTCGACGTACTCGAGAGCCGTCTCGACCTCGACGCGCTTCTCCTCGAGCTGCGCCGACAGTTCGGCCTGCCTGCCGCGGAGCGGCAGTGCCTGCAGTACTCGATCGGCGGTCGACAGCACTGTCTTGGCCTGGGTCAGCTGCTTCTGGACACGTCCACGACCGGGGAAGCGCCACTCGGGGACGACGATGGGCTGGCCCTTCGCGTCGTACAGGGGGTTCCGGGTGAACCAGCCGGTCACGTTGTCGACCATCCGCCGGTACTTGAGCGGGTTGACGGCACCCGAGGCGACCTGGGTGATGGGTGGCGCGTCGTCGGGTCCGGCGGCTGCCACCGCGATGATCGCGGCGACGACGATGTCGACCGGAATGACGTCGACGGTTCCCTCTGGGACACCGGGGAACTCCTTGAGCAGTCCCTTGGCGAAGGAGATGATGACGGGTTCGGCCATGCGGAATCCACGGATCCAACCCGGCTTGGGCTCGGCGAGTGCCGACTCGATGATCGACGGTCGCACGATCGACACGGGAACGTCGCCCTTGACGTCGGTGAGCGCCTGCTCGCCGAGTGCCTTCGTGAACGCGTAGGCATCGGGCCATCCGACACTCGCCGCTCGCGCCCGGCCCGCCTTCACCAACTCGGACTTGACCCACTTCTGGCGCAGGTCCTCGGTCTTCGAGGCGAGCGCCGGGGCGCCGGCGGCACCGAGTTCGGCGCGGGCCTCCTTGCGGAAGACCTTGAGCCGATCGGCGGTTCGGCTCAGCGCATCGGTGTCGGAACGCAGCCGCTTCGTCGCGGTCACCTCGGATCGCCAGTCGATGCCGACGTCGAACGGTCCGTCGCTCACGAGGATCTCGGGGGCGTTCCCCCGACGGTTCCCTGCGACGTAGCAGGTGGACACCGCGACGAGGTGTGGTGTCACGCCCATCTCGTTCGCGAGGTTCGCGATGCGGGTCGGGCCGAGCAGGTTGATCTCGACCGCCGAGTCCATCGGGGAATCGAACGACACCGCGGCCGCCGAGTGGATGATGACGTGGGCGGTTCCCCACAGCTCGCGGTCTGCATCGCTCAGACCGAGGCCGTCGCGGGTGACGTCGCCTGCCACCGTCTTGATGCGGGATGCGACGACCTCGTCGAAGTCGTCGCGATGGCTTGCTCGAAGACGATCGAACGCGTCGTTCTTCAGGATCTCGCGTTCGGTCCGGCGTGCCGCAGGTGTGCGGCGCCCGTCGCGTACGAGGAGAACCAGCTCACAGTCCGGCACGCTGCGCAACAGCCGCTCCACGAGCGCGGTCCCGACGAACCCCGTCGATCCGGTGATCGCAATGCGCTTGCCCGCCAGCGAGGCGGGGATCGTGTCGGCCATCACGGTTGACATGTCTATCACCATCCTCTACCAATTGGTAGAGAGAGATGACCGACTTGCCCCGACCGCGCCGTATCGGCGCCTCGACGTGACCGCTGTGGCTCCGACGCGGGACCGGATCATCGACGCCTCGATCGATCTGTTCGGCTCCCGCGGTGTCGACGCGGTCTCACTCGACGAGATCGCCCGGACCGTCGGCGTGCGCAAGCAGACCGTGCTCTACTGGTTTGCATCGAAGGACGCGCTCGTCGACGGGGTGCTCGACGCCGTCGCCGCCGAGCTGTTCCTCGTGATCGACGCAGCGGTTCGCGCCGCGCCCGACGGTCCGTTGGAGCGCATCGACAGCATCGTGCGGGCGGTGTTCCGTCCCGCGGTGCGGCGCCCGGCCCTCCTCGGACTGTTCCGGGAGGTGAGCCGGCTCGACGTCGATCAGGCGGATCGGCTCCGGCGTCGGATCGAGCCACTGGTCGAGCGGGCGGTGATCTATCTGGCAGCCGAGATGGACGCGGGACGGCTCCGCCGGGGTGACCCGGGCCTGGTTGCGGCGCTCGGTTACGCGACGCTGACCGGCATCGCCACCGAGCCCGAAGCGCTCCGCGCCGTCGGCTGGCAGCCGACCGCGGCCGGTCTCCGCCGGCTCCGTGACGAACTCCGCCGATTCCTCCGCGCCGCACTCGCGCCGTGAAACGTGGCCGACCGAGCGTGTACGGACTCTCAGTGTTTCGTGTTGCGGCGCCGACGGCCGTGCCGTTCGAGCGCGAACCCGACGAGACGGTCGATGATCTCCGGGTAGGTCACCCCGTCGGCGATCCACATCTTCGGGAACATCGAGATCGGAGTGAACCCGGGCATCGTGTTCACCTCGTTGCACAGGAACCCGCGGCCGCGCCCCTCGGGATCGGCGGGGTCCTCCCAGAAGAAGTCGACTCGCGACAGACCTTCACAGCGCAGCGCGCGGTAGGTCCGGATCGCCAGCTCCTGTGCTTCCGCGAGTGCCTCGTCGCCGATCGGCGCGGGGATGATCGCGAAGGATTGATCGGAGACGTACTTGTCGTCGTAGCTGTAGAACTCGTCGCCGGGAACGATCTCGCCCGGCGTGGCGGCCTGCGGGTCGAGGTTGCCGAGGACCGCCACCTCGATCTCCTTGCCGACGACCGCCTCTTCGACGACGATCATCTCGTCGTAGGACAGCGCCACGTCGATCGCGTCGCGGAGTTCCTCGATCGTGCGAGCCTTCGACACGCCGACGGACGAACCCATGTTGGCGGGTTTGACGAAGACCGGGAGCCCGAGCTGGTCGGCGAGTTGCTGCGGGAGTCCGGGCGTCAACTCGTGTTCGGCGAAGGCCCGGAACCGGGCCTGCGGGATCCCCGCGGCCGCGAGCACCTGTTTCGCCATCGCCTTGTCCATGGCGACGGCCGATGCGAGCACCCCGGCGCCGACATAGGGCAGGTTGGCCAGCTCGACGAGTCCCTGGACCGTGCCGTCCTCGCCCATCGGGCCGTGGAGCAGCGGCATCACGACCGTCGTCGCCGGCTCGTGCGCGGCGGCGGACAGCAACGCCGTGGGGGAGACCTCCGAACCCACCGGGTCGAGTTTCCCCGGGAGTGGTGCGGCGCCGGCGTCGAGCGCCGCGGCGGCTGCCTCGGCGATCGCCCACCGCCCGTCGGTCGAGATGCCGACCGGTGTGATCCGGTACTTCTCCGGATCGGCTGCCGCCAGGACGTGCGCAGCCGTCGTGCACGACACGTCGTGCTCGGCCGACTCGCCGCCGAAGAGCACGATCAGGTGGATCCGCTCGTCCGCGGCGACGGGACCGTCGGCGTCGGGCTCGTGGTCGACGTGTTGCATCCCGGCGCCGGTCATGTACGCGACGGTACCGTTCGCGGTCATGAAGATGCTGGCATCCGAAGCGGCGGCGGGAATCGGGGGACGGCTGCTCGGTCCCGACGTCGAATTCGACGGCGCGTCGTACGACACGAGAACGCTGGTTCCCGGTCAGCTGTTCGTGCCGATCGTCGCGGAACGCAACGGTCACGAGTTCATCGGTGACGCGTACGCCGCCGGTGCGGCCCTCCACCTGACGAGCGAGCCGGACGACTTCCGTCGCGATCACACCTCGATCGAGGTGGCCGACACGGCGACGGCGTTGATGGTGCTCGCCGGGCACGCCCGACGAATGACGTCCGCCCGCATCGTCGGGGTGACCGGCAGTGTGGGCAAGACCTCGACCAAGGATCTGATCGCTGCCGCGTGTTCGGCCAGGCTGCGGACCACCGCCAACGAGCGCAGCTTCAACAACGAGCAGGGCCTGCCGATCACGATCCTCAACGCACCGGGCGACACCGAGGTGCTGGTGCTCGAGATGGGGATGCGCGGGTTCGGCCAGATCTCGTCGTTGTGCGAGGTGGCCCGTCCCGAGATCGGCGTCGTCACGGCGGTCGGTCACTCGCACACCGAGCTGGTCGGCGGGATCGAGGGCGTGCAGCGTGCGAAACGCGAACTCGTCGAGGCGCTGCCGAGGACCGGCACGGCGGTCCTCAACGGCGACGATGCTCGCGTGGCCGCGATGGCAGGCCACACACGAGCCACGGTGTTGACGTTCGGTCACACGGGCGATGTCCGTATCGTCGATCTCGAACTCGACGCCCTCGCTCGTCCGCGTTTCACGCTCGACACACCGTGGGGACGAACCCGCGTGGAGCTCGCGGTCAGCGGCGAACACATGGCGATGAACGCAGCGGCCGCTGTCGCGGTCGCCGGCTCACTCGGGGTGCCGGTCGCCGCCGCCGCCGATGCGCTCACCGAGGCAGCGATCTCGGGGATGCGCATGGAGATCCTCGAACTGCCGAGCGGAGCGACCGTGATCAACGACAGCTACAACGCGAATCCCACGTCGATGGCAGCAGCTTTGGACGCCGTCGTCGCGATGCAGGCCCGACGACGGTTTGCCGTCCTCGGAGCGATGGGCGAACTCGACGACCCGGGGGAAAGCCATCGGGAGGTGACGCGGCTGGCCGAGGAACTCGGCGTCGAGATGATCGCCGTCGGCACAGATCTCTACGGCGTGCGCCCGACGGACGATCCCGTTGCGGCACTCGGCGATCTCGGGCCCGGCGATGTCGTGCTCGTGAAGGCCAGCCGGTCGGTCGGGCTGGAACGGATCGTTGGGCGACTCGTCGGCGGCAGGTGAGTACGGCAGTTGCGACCGCCTCACCGAACGCAAGGCGTCATCGACCACTTGCGGTGCTTCGGATTGCAGCGTGGGTTGGGGTTGAGGAGCGACCAGTCTGGTTGCCGGCGTAGAGCAGTTGATCGGGTGCGGTAGTTGGTCCAGTTGGTGATTCCGAACGCGACGCGCTTGACCCGCTTGATGAGGTTGTTGACGGCCTCGGTCGGTCCGTTCGTGAACTTCGCCTGATGCCACGCAGCGATCGGGAGGCGCCACTTGGTGATGGTGCGTCCGAGGCGACGAAGCTCGGGCGGACACGAGTCGTCTTGGAGATCGATGGTCATCAGTTTCCGGCTTCGGTAGTGCGGGTCGGTCTTGCGTCCGCGGTGGCCACACGTCTCGTTCCGGACGCGTCGGCGGACTTCGTCGAGCACGAAGTTCGCGAGTTTCACGACGTGGAACGGGTCGGCGATCTGGGTGGCGTCGGGGAGCATGGTGTCGAAAACGACCGATACGAACCCGACAGATCCAACGTCGCCCACACGATCCGAGCCGACCACTCGTCGGGCTGGGCAGCGAACCACCGGCAGCAGTTCGTAGCGTGACGACCGGGCACGATGTCGAGGAGTCGGCCGCGGGCGACGTCGACGACCTGGGTCGACCAGAGCCGGTGTTGAACTTGCCGTCGCGGCAGAACAGCACCTCGTCGAGCCCCACCGCGACGGTCTTGCCGATGCGGTTCGGGTCGTCGATCAACGGCCGGCCGTGGTGGCTCACGGCGTTCATCACCGTGTGCCAGTCGCAGCCGAGGTCGGCAGCGACCTCCGACACGGCTCGGCCGTGATGGCCGACCTGGTACGTCGCCCACCGACCCGCACGATCCGTCATCCCGCCACGGTCAGCAGCAATCCGACCGTCGGACTCGACGAACGTAACGACCGCGCACTCCGGGTTCGGGCAACGCCGACGCTGCTTCGACCAGACCAGCCGGGTCCGCCGACCGAAGCACGGCAAGTCGACGAGTTCGACCTCGACACGGCCATGTCCCCACACCTTCCCCGCGCAGCCCGGACACACCTGCCTCGGTGTTCGCAAGGTGATCGCGATGCGCAGCCATCCGGGCCGGTCACCGACTCCTCGACGTTGACATCGGGCAAGCCGACAAGCAGTTCGCACATGCGCGTAGGGTTGGTCTCCAACAGGGGCTCCTCGAGTTCTGGATGCGTAAGACACACCCAGATTCGGCGGGCCCCTGCCCGCGCCCGCGGACCCCTCGAGCTACCTCACCCCGCACTCAGATCCGAAGCGCCGACAACGGATCGTCGTCTGAGGCCGCTTCATCAAGAGGCGAACCGAGGTCGTCGCAGATCCGTGGGGCGACTCGAACTCGGCACCCGATGATCGCAACGCCGCGGTCGCGCCGGCAACGGATCGGGTGCCAGCGCGACTACGCCGTCGGTACGGGTGACTCGCCGCCGTCCGCTTCGCTGAGGAAGGCGGAGGGCGGCTGGCGACGCAGATCCAGCCACCACGAGAGGAACAGCGCCCACGCCGCGCCGACTCCGAGCACCACTCGCGGGCCGACGATCTCGAACATCACACCGCCGATCAGGTTGCCGATCGGCACCGTGCCCCCGAAGACCATGAACCACAGCGGCATGACCGACGCACGCTCACCGTCTTTCATGTTGAGCTGGAGCGACGTCGTGATCGCTGTCGCCGTCATGAAGTAGAAGAAGCCGAGGACGAACCCGACGAAGAACGGCGTCACCGGATCGCGCAGTTGGGAGAAGACGGCGAGGGCCAACCCGTACCCGGTGAACCCGCGCACGATCAGTAGGCGGCGGTGGAACCGCGACAGGAACGTGCCGACCGAGATCGCCCCGAAGAACGCGCCGAGCCCCCAGGTGGCGTACAGCCACCGGTAGGTCGAGGACTTCGCTGCGATTCCGAAGTTCAACTCGGCGACGGAGGGAAACAGCCCGACGTAGATCAGGCTGATGAGCGAGAACGAGAACATTCCGATCAGCAGTCGCTTGAGGACGACTCGGTGGCGGGCGATGTTGATGCCGACGCCGAGCTGGCGCCAACCGCGCACGAGCGTGTCGGCCTTCACGTCGGGCATCTGGACCAGTACCAGCGCTGCGATGAAGAACAGGTAGGTGATGGCATTGATCACGAAGATCCACGAGACGGACAATCCGAGGCCGGCGAGGATGGCAGCGGCCACGGGCCCCATCACGCGGGTGCCGTTGATCATCGCCGAGTTGAGGCTGATCGCCCCCGGGAGGTCGGAACGGTGGACGAGCAGCGGCATCGAGGCCTGGAACGCCGGCGCGTTGAGGGCATTGGCCGATCCGATCCCTGCCTGGACGAGGAAGATCCAGACGAGGTTGGCGTCGCGGGCGACGAAGTAGGCCGTACCGAGCGTGAGGACGGCCGAGATCGACTGCATCCACAGCATCACCTTCTGCTTGGACACCTTGTCGGCGAGCGCTCCACCGGGGATCGACAGGAACAGCAGTGGGCCGAGTTGGACCGCGATGGTCACGCCGACCAGCGCCGGGCTTCCGGTGCGGTCCTGGATGTAGGCCGGCAGCGTGACGTTCTGCATCCACGTGCCGATCTGCGACAGCGCGAGGCCGATGAAGACGAGCCGGAACTTGGGGTACGAGAGGGCTGCTCGGGCCGTGCCGGGAGTCAGGCCGTGCGCGGGTGGCTCGGCTGCCGGGGAGGGGGTCGTGGCGGCGGTGGTCATGGACGAACTTGTGCGACGCTACCGGCGCGTTCGCCCGGCATCCGGACCAATTTGGTACAGCGTTCCAACGCTGCGCAGCGGGGGATGCCGCGGTGTCAGCGGAACCGACGGAAGAACGTGCGGACCTCGGACACGAAGGTCTCGGGAACCTCGAACGCGGCGAAGTGGCCGCCCTTGTCGTACTCGGCCCAGTGGCACAGGCCGGGGTAGATCGGCTCGATCCACTTGCGCACGGGCGGGACGACCTCCCAGGGGAACGAGGCGAATCCGACGGGGATGTCCCCCATGACGAGCGGCCTCCGCTTGCGGAAGCTCTCCCAGTAGAGCCGGGCGGACGAGGCGCCGTTGCCGTTGATCCAGTAGAGCATCACGTTGTCGAGGAGTTCGTCACGAGTGAGCGCGTTCTCGGGATGGCGCGACGTCTCGCTTCCCGTTTCGTCGGCATTGTCGGTCCACGCCCAGAACTTCTCGACGATCCACGCGGCTTGTGCCGCCGGCGAGTCGACGAGGCCGTAGCCGACCGACTGCGGCCGGGTCGACTGCTGCTTGGAGTAGCCGGAGTCCCATTCCGTGTAGTACCCGGCCCGTTCGAGCGCATGCAGTTCGTCGGGAGCGGGGTCGTCGAGGTCCCCGGGGCGCGCGCCCATCGCGAGCGTCATGTGAATGGCCGCGCAGTGGCCGGGGTCGAGTGCGCCGATCGAATGTGTGATCGCGGCACCCCAGTCGCCGCCCTGTGCCACGTACCGGTCGTAGCCGAGGCGAGCCATCAAGGCAGCGAACACCTCCCCGATCCTCTCCACGCCCCAGCCGGGTTCGGTCGGTTTGGCCGAGAACCCGTAGCCGGGCAGGGATGGCGCGACGACGTGGAACGCATCTGCAGCGTCGCCGCCGAACGCGGTCGGATCGGTCAGCGGTTCGATCACCTTGTGGAACTCGACGATCGAGCCCGGCCATCCGTGGCTGAGGATGAGCGGGAGCGCGTCCGGGTGTGGTGAGCGCTGGTGGACGAAGTGGATGTCGAGACCCTCGATCTCGGTCACGAACTGGTCGAATCGGTTCAACGCAGCCTCGCGGCTGCGCCAGTCGTAGGTGTCGGCCCAGTACGTCGCGAGTTCCTGTGCGTACGCGAGTGGCGTTCCCTGGCTCCAGTCGTCGACGGTCTCGGCCTCGGGCCAACGCGTGTTGCGGAGGCGAGTGCGCAGGTCGTCGAGCAGGTCGTCACCGACCGCGATGGTGAAGGGTCGGACCTCGTCGCTCATGTCACCGACAGTACGCGTCGCGGGGTGGGTCAGACCCACCCCGCGACGCGGGGACGGACCGTCACGGCGCAGGTGGGCCGTCGGTGGCGCCGCCGGCGAAGGCCTGGGCCATGATCATCCAATCGCGGGCGTCGCGACCGTTGATCACCAGTTCGGTGGCGTCGACGTGGCGACACTGGGTCACGACGAGGCAGAAGTCCTGTGCCCGGCCGACGACCGACTGCTCCGCATCGTCGGGTCCGAACGTCCACGTGGCTCCGGACGGTGCAGCGAGTTCGACGCGTACCTCGGTCGTCGGGGCGTCGAGGCCGCGGTTCACATAGGTCCACCTGCGGGTGATGAAGCCGAGCTGGGCGATGTGTTCCAGCCGATCCGTCGGCGCGCGTTCCACCCCGACCGCATCGACGATGTGCTGCCCGTGCGCCCAACACTCCATCAGGCGTGCGGTCAGGAACGACCTGGCGCCCATCGACGGGCCGTACCAGATCACCCGCGCGTCGTCGCTCAGGGTGGTCGCGGCGTCAGCGAGCTGCCCGCGGTTGGTTCTCCACACCTCGAGGAGTTCGGCCGGTTCCATCGATCGGAACGCGCCGAGTGTGACGTCGTCGATCGCGTCGGGGGTCGCGTCGGGAGCCAGTGCCGGGCCGAGGCCGTCGAGCGACGCCCGGAAGCGGTCCTCGTCGGCGATCGCCCACGCAGCGGTCTGGTCGAAGTACGCGAGATGTCCGATCTGGTCGGCGACCGACCACCTCGGACTGGGTGTCGGAAGGGCCCACTGCTCCGCGGTGAGCCGCGAGACGATCGCGTCGAGCTCGGCCTGCTCGTCGAGGAGGTCGCTGCGGATGCTCGATGCGGTCGATCGT
Source organism: Ilumatobacteraceae bacterium (assembly GCA_963824025.1). Taxonomy (GTDB): domain Bacteria; phylum Actinomycetota; class Acidimicrobiia; order Acidimicrobiales; family Ilumatobacteraceae; genus Ilumatobacter_A. The sequence continues at coordinate 293,410 of CAWGNY010000008.1, read as the reverse complement.
GTCGTCGTCATGTCGGCGACTGTAGGAGCCGCCGCCGATTTCGAGCGGACCGACCGCGTCGACCACGGGCGCTCAGGGGTGCGCGAACTACCGTCGGCGCCATGAGCATCGGAACACCGCTTCGCTCGAAGCTGGACACGAAGTCCGACGAGTACCGGCAGAACCTCGCGGAGATGCAGGCGATGTGGGACGAGGTCGCTGCGCTGATCGAGACGGTCCCGACGATCGGCGGCCAGCGCTACGTTGACCGTCACCGCAAGCGGGGCAAGATGCTCGTGCGGGAGCGGATCGAGGCGCTCGTCGATCCCGACACGCCGTTTCTCGAACTGTCGCCGCTCGCCGCATGGGGGACCGAAGATCCCGTCGGTGTGGGCGTCGTCCAGGGCATCGGTGTGGTCGAGGGCGTCGAGTGCGCGATCACGGGCACGGACATGAGCGTGAAGGGTGGGGCCGCCAACCCGACGACGTGGAAGAAGGGCCAGCGCTTCCACGAGATCGCCCGCGAGAACCGGTTGCCGCTGATCAACCTGAACGAATCAGCGGGCGCCGACCTGCCTCGCCAGGCCGATCTGTTCATCCAGGGCGGAGCCAGTTTCAAGGCGCTCACGAGACTCTCCAAGGCGGGGATCCCGACCATCACCGCAGCGTTCGGCCCGAACACCGCCGGTGGCGCCTACACGCCGGGAATGAGCGACTACACGATCTTCGTCAGGGAGGCCGGAACGGCCTACCTCGGCGGGCCCCCGCTCGTGAAGATGGCGATCGACGAGATCGTCGACGAGGAGAGCCTCGGCGGTGCGGAAATGCACTCGCGCACGTCCGGCCTGTCCGACTACTTCGCCCAGGACGAGATGGATGCACTGAGGATCATCCGGCAGATCGTGCGCCACCTGCAGTGGAAGAAGCTGGGGCCGGGTCCGACCGAGCCTGCCGACGACCCGCTGTACGATCCGATGGAACTGCTCGGATGTGCGTCGGCAGATGTCCGGATCCCGTTCGACATCCGCGAGGTGTACGCCCGGCTGCTCGACGGGAGCCGCTTCGAGGAGTTCAAGGCGCTGATCGGCGACAAGCTCGTCTGTGGGTGGGCGTCGATCCACGGGTTCCCCGTCGGCGTGATCGGCAACAACGGCATCCTGTTCTCCGAGGAGGCGAAGAAGGGCGCCCAGTTCATCCAGCTCTGCAACAAGATGTCGGTGCCGATCGTGTTCCTGCACAACATCACCGGGTTCATGGTCGGTTCCAAGGCCGAGCAGGGCGGCATCATCCGCAACGGCGCGAAGATGATCAACGCGGTGTCGAACTCGGAGGTTCCCCACTTCAACCTGATGGTCGGTGCGAGCTACGGCGCCGGCAACTACGGCATGGCCGGCAAGGCGTACGAACCGCGGTTCATCTTCACCTGGCCCAATCATCGCATTGCCGTGATGGGACCGAAGCAACTCGCCGGGGTGATGGACATCATCGCCCGCAACTCCGCAGCCGGGCGCGGCATCGAGGTCGACGAGGAGGCGCTCAAGGCGCAGACCGACGCACTCGAGGCCCAGATCGAAGGCGAGTCGACGGCACTGTTCTCGACCGGGAGATTGTGGGACGACGGGATCATCCATCCCGGTGATTCGCGCACGGTGATGGGGATCGCGTTGTCGGCGGCGCACAGCAACGTGGTCCAGGGCGCCACCGAGTACGGCGTGTGGAGGCACTGATGAGCGAATCTGCCACGCCTCCGGGAACGATGTCGCGGGCGATCACGCGGCTGTTGATCGCGAACCGCGGAGAGATCGCCGTCCGCATCGCGCGCACGGCTCACCGGCTCGGGATCTCGACGGTCGGGGTCTATTCCGAGCCCGACGCCGACGCTCTCCATGTCGATGCGGTCGACCTTGCCGTCGCACTCGGCGGCTCGACGCCGGCGGAGTCGTACCTGCGTGCCGACGTGATCATCGAGATCGCGCTCCGTCACGGATGCGAGGCGATCCACCCCGGCTACGGATTCCTCGCCGAGAACGCCGATGTCGCGCAACGTGTCGCTGCGGCCGGTTTGATCTGGGTGGGCCCGACGGCCGACCAGATCCGCACGCTCGGTGACAAGGTCGCAGCCAAGAAGCTCGCGATCGAATCCGGGGTTCCGACGGCGCCGCTGTTCGAGATCACCGCCGACGACGACGGGTCGATGCGGATCCCCGATGGCATCCCGATGCCCGCACTCGTCAAGGCCGCCGCCGGTGGTGGTGGCCGTGGAATGCGCGTGGTGCGCAGCGTCGACGAGCTACCCGAGGCGGTTGCTGCCGGTGCCCGGGAGGCACGGTCGTCGTTCGGTGACGGCACCGTGTTCGTCGAGCCGTACATCGAGCGCGCGCGCCACGTCGAAGTGCAGATCCTCGGCGACGCCCACGGCAACGTCGTGCACCTCGGGGAGCGGGAGTGCTCGATCCAGCGACGCAACCAGAAGATCGTCGAGGAGTCGCCATCGGCGGGAATCACACCGGAGACGCGCACGGCGATCTGCGAGGGCGCCGTCGCTCTCGCCAGGTCGGTCGGCTACCAGGGCGCAGGCACCGTTGAATTCCTCGTCGACGAGCAGGGATCCGTCGAGTCGATCAACTTCCTCGAGGTCAACACCCGGCTCCAGGTGGAGCATCCGGTGACCGAGGCGGTGACGGGCGTCGACCTCGTGGAGCTGCAGTTGCGCGTCGCGGCCGGTGAGGTCCTGCCGCTCGTCCAGCAGTTCGTGACCACCCGCGGCCACGCCATCGAGGTGCGGCTGGTGGCCGAGGATCCTGAAGCGGGGTGGCTTCCGTCGACCGGCGAGATCACGTCGTTCGACATCGCCGGCACGGGAGACCTCGTCCGGGTCGACACGGGCTTCGGTCCGGGAGGCGTCGTCTCGTCGGACTACGACTCGATGCTCGCGAAGGTGATCGCGCACGGCGCGACCCGTGCGGAGGCGGCAGCAAAGCTGCGTCGTTCGCTGCGCGCGTCCGAGGTCACCGGCGTGACGACCAACCTGGCCGCGCTCGTCGAGATCCTGGGTGAGTCGGACTACCTGGCGGCGCGGACGCCCACGACCTACCTCGACGAGCACTCCGAGGTCGTCGCGGCAGCGGGACCGACGGGCGACGACCGACTCGCCCTCCTGCTCGCTGCGGTGTTCGCCACCGAGCGCGCTTCGCGTCGGGCGGACCGCAACACCGGGTTTGCGCCGTCCGGCTGGCGCAACGTACGCACCCAGGGGCAACGCCAGGTCTGGTCGGAGGTGGCCCGAGACACGTCCGAACCCGTCGAGTACACCGTGTGCGTCGACGCAGCCGACGTTCGGATCGGGTCGTGGCCGGTGCCGCTCGATGACGGTTCGATGCCGCCCGACGAGCGTCGCCGTTGTGCGATTCGTCTGCTCTCCGTGGCCGACGACCGGTTGGCGCTCGAGATCGACGGGGTGCGTCGTGTGATCGAGGTCCGGATCGACGGCACCTCGGGTTCGGAGCGGGTGCATACGCGGAGTACCGCCGGTTCGTCGACATGGCAGTTGCTTCCGAGGTTCGTCGACCACGATGCCGAGGAATCGGGGGGCGGACCGGTCTGCCCACTCCCGGGCACCGTGATCGCCGTCCATGTCGGAGTGGGCGATCGGGTCGAGCCCGGCGCCGTCCTGATGGTGGTCGAGGCGATGAAGATGGAGCACAAGATCACGGCTTTCGCCGCCTCGACGGTGACCGAGGTGCACTTCGATGTCGGTGCGCGGGTCGACCAGGGTGACCTGTTGGTGAGCCTCGAGGCAGCCGACCATGACTGAGCCGATCCGCATCGCGAACTGCTCGGGGTTCTTCGGCGACCGACCGTCGGGCGCACTGGAGATGGTCCAGGGCGGTCCGATCGACGTGTTGACGGGTGACTGGCTCGCGGAGTTGACCATGCTGATCCTCAGCCGGATCCGCGCGAAGCGACCTGGTCAGGGATACGCCCGCACTTTCGTCGCCCAGATGGAGCAGGTCATGGGCACCTGTCTGGATCGCGGCATCAAGGTCGTCTCGAACGCCGGCGGACTCGATCCCGACGGCTGCGCCGAGGCCGTGCACGAGGTGGCCGTGACACTCGGGCTGTCGCCGACCATCGCCTACATCGACGGCGATGATCTCCTGCAGCGGATCGTCGAACTCGCCGAGGCAGGTTCGCTCCAACCGTTCGCGGACGGCGGTGAGCTCGGTGATGTCTCGCGCTTCGTCAGTGCCAGCGCGTATCTCGGGTGCTTCGGCATCGTCGACGCGCTCGCGGGAGGCGCCGACATCGTCATCACGGGTCGGGTCACGGACGCGGCCGTCGTGTGCGGCCCGGCCGCGTGGCACCACGGCTGGGCCCGCGACGACTTCGACCGGCTGGCGGGCGGCGTCGTCGCCGGGCACGTCATCGAATGCAGCGCGCAGGCGACGGGCGGCAACTACTCGTTCTTCACCGAGATCGAGGGACGCGACGAGATCGGGGGGCGGGCGCGGTTCGGGTTCCCGTGGGCCGACGTGGCCGCCGACGGGTCGTCGGTGATCGGCAAGCACGACGGCACCGGGGGAGCGGTCACGATCGGAACGGTCACCAGCCAACTGCTCTACGAGATCGGCGGACCCCGGTACCTCGGGCCCGACGTGACGGCTCGCTTCGATTCGATCGAACTCGAACAGCTCGCGGAGGATCGAGTCCGCATCAGCGGCGTGGTCGGTGAGCCGCCGCCGGCCACGCTCAAAGTCGCGATGAACGAGATGGGTGGCTACCGCAACTCGTTCACCGTGGCGTTGACCGGCCTCGACATCGAGGCGAAGGCCGAACTCGCAGCCGCAACGTTCTGGGATGCGTGCGCCTACGGGCCCGGCGATTTCGACGCCATCGACAGCCGGGTGATCCGGACCGACAAGCCGGACCCGGCGACGCAGGAGGAGGCGACGGCGATCTGGAGGGTGACGGTCAAGGATGCCGATGAGCGCAAGGTCGGTCGGGCATTCGCTGACGCCAACGTGCACACGGCGCTGGCCAGCATTCCCGGCATGTACGGGCTCGGCGGGGGACCGTCTTCGGCGTCGCCGTTCGGGGTCTACCGACCGGCGAAGATCGACGCGGCGCTCGTGCCGCAGTACGTCCACGTACTCGGCGGTGGGACCACTCGACTCGACTCCGTCGCTCCGCCGGGTTCGCCGGCCGACATCGACGTCGCGCCGCCCGCGCCGTTTGCGGTCACCGACACGATCCGTGTTCCGCTGGGGACGATCGTCGGGGCCCGCTCGGGCGACAAGGGCGGCAACGCGAATCTCGGCGTGTTCACACGGTCGGCCGCCGCGTTCGACTGGCTCGACGGGTTCCTGACGGTCGACGCCCTCGGGGGACTGCTTCCGGAGGTGGAGGCGTTCGAGGTCGAACGGTTCCGGTTCCCGAAGATCTGGTCGCTCAACTTCGTGATCCACGGACTCCTGCAGGAGGGTGTCGCCGCGTCGACCCGCCAGGACGCGCAGGCCAAGGCACTGGGGGAGTGGCTACGCGCACGAGTGGTCGACGTCCCCGTCGCCCTGCTCGGCTGAGCGGCGCCAACGGCCGAACGCTCACGGGTGGGACGAGCCGCGACGACGCGACGCGGCCGGGCCCCCGGGTCCGCGCGGGCGGTCAGGCGTTGGCGTGGGAGGCGGCTTCGATGATCCTCCAGGCATCCTCGGTCAGGTGGTTGGCGAGATCGTGGAGGGCCCGAGCTGCCGCGAGTTCCTCGCCGACCCGGGGCATCGACATGTCGGTGGGGTTCCGTCGGGATCGGCCCTCGCCGGCAAGCTGCTGCAGCCCGGTGTCGAGGTGCACGACCATCTCGCAGTGCTGATCGTCCTCGCGGGCCTCGAAGCGGATTTTCCATGGATGGTTCTCGAAATTGCTCATGCGTCCAGTGTGAGCGCGCACCGCGTCGACCGCCAGTGCTGAAGGTCACCCCGGGCGCCACAGCCGACCGACCGGCGCACTCGGCCGAGTGGATTGCTCCCGCGCGGGGCTGGACTCCGTTGCCAGCGGCCATTGCCCGTTCCGGTGCCCTCGACGACAGGTCGGCCGGTCCGGTGACGTTCGTCCCTGGTGCGAACGTCGCGGCGGAGGTAGACATCGAGAATGCAGACGAACGAACGAAGTGACGGGCGTGGACGGACGCGTTGGGTGCGGTCGACGGGGCAGATGGGCAGCGGGTCGCGGCGTCTCAGCGCTCGCCGTTCGGTGGTCGCGGTCGGTCTGGGGATCGCGCTCCTGGCGGGGTGCGGCAGTGATGACGAGACAGCGCAGGACGAGTACTGCGCTGCCGGTGACTCACTCGAGTCGAGCCTCGGCGCACTCACGGACCTGGATCTCGTCGCCGAGGGCACGGATGGCTTGAACGCGGCGGTCGAGAAGGTCAGCGGTGATCTCGGTGACCTTCGGGAGGCCGCCAGCGGCGCCGCGGCCGACGACGTCAGCGCGCTCCAACAGGCCGTCGACGAACTGAAAAGTGCAGTCTCGGGTCTCGGCGGCGACCTCACGGCCGCCAATGCCGCCGCAGTGGGAACCGCGATCCGAAATGTCGGCGCGTCGGCGCAGGCGGTGTACGAAACGCTCGCCGACTGTTGACCGCCCCCGTCCGGCGGCCGCCACAGGCGTGCTCCGGCTGGGCCGGTCGCCTCCGAGCAGGGCGGGCGCAATCCGGGACCTAAGTCCCTACCTACTGGTCGGTAGGGGCCGTAGGCTGCCGACCATGGATTCCGTCACCCTGCCGCGTCCCCGCACGCAGTCGCTCAACGACGTCCGAGCCGTGATTCCCGCCGAGTGCTACGAGCCATCGCGAGCCAAAGGCGTCCTGGCCCTCGTCCAGGGCACGCTGCTGTACCTCGTGCCACTGACACTGCTCGCCCTCACCGATCGGTGGTGGGCCGTAGCGCTCCTCTGGCTCGCCGCCGGCCTTGCCGTTGCCGGTCTGTTCGTCCTCGGGCACGACGCTTCACACGGTGCCCTGTTCCGATCGCGGCGCGCCAATCGGCTCGTCGCGGTCGCGTGCATGGTCCCGAGCGCGCACGTCGAGGCAGCGTGGAACCTCGGCCACAACCGGATCCACCACGGCTACACGACCCGCGAAGGATTCGACTTCGTGTGGCATCCCACGACGGTCGAGGACTACCGAGCGTTGACCGGGCCGCAGCGTGTGCGACACCGGTTCGAGTGGTCCCTGCTGGGGTCGGGGGCGTACTACCTGCGGGTGGTGTGGTGGGAGAAGATGTGGCGCTTCGCGGCGACCGGCAAGCACGCACCGGCGATTCGGCGCGACAAGCGGTTGCTCGGCGGGATCCTCGCGGTGGTGCTCGTCGCCACGGCGACCCTCGGCGCCGTCGAGGGTGGATGGGCGGACGCGATGTGGATGCCGATCAAGCTGATCGTCGTCCCGTTCCTGCTCTTCACCCAGATCATCGGTTGGACCGTGTACGTGCATCACGTCTCGCCCGAGATCCGCTGGTGGAAGCGGCGCGAATGGTCCCAGTACAAAGGGCAGATGGAGTCGACCACGATCCTCCGGGTCCCGAGGTTGCTCAACCGGCTCTGGTTCCACAACATCTTCGTGCACGTCCCGCACCACGTCGACGCCCGGATCCCGTTCCACCAGCTCCCTGCAGCCGCGGCCGCCATCGAGCAGGCGTACCCGGACACGGTGATCGACACCCGCTTCGCTCCCCGCGACTACCTACGCGCCACGCGGAACTGCAAGCTCTACGACTTCGACGCCGGCCGTTGGCTCCGCTATTCGGCCGTCAGGAACTGACGACTCGGCGATCACGCACCGATCGCCACGACGGCGGTGCCGACGAGCACCGTTTCGTCGCCCCGATCCAGATGGACGTCGCACGTCGCACGCCGCTCTCCGTCGACGTCATGGAGAGCGGTGACCGTGCCGTGGGCGACGAGGTGGTCACCCTCGAACACGGGTGCGGTGAATCGCACGTTCAGCCGTCGGATGCACTGCGGGCCCTGCCAGCCCATCAGCATGTTGGCGACGTAGGACAGGTTGAGGGGTCCTTGGTTGATCACGCGGTCGAAACCGAGCGGTCGAACCGCTTCGTGATCCCAGTGCACCTCGTACGGGTCGCGCAGGATCGCTGCCATCGTCTTCATCCGCTGTGGGTCGACCCGCTCCATCGTCCATGACGGGATCTGGCTGCCGACCTCCACGTCCGTCATCGCCGGATCCTCCAGTGGTTGGTGATCCGTGCGGTCAGAACCCCGTCGGGGTCCGTCATCTCGATCGAGTAGACGAACCGATCGGCGATGCGTCCGGTCTGCTCCGACACGGTCCGTTCGACCTCGGTCACCGATCCGTCGACCCGATACTCGACGCCCTCGCGCAACGGCGCGAAGTACTCCCAGTCGTAGCCGTCGAGTCCGACCGACCCGGCGCCCTGAGCGCCACACAACTCGAACAGCTCGGCGATCGACGTACCCGCACCCTGGATCGGGACGTGGAACAGCGCGATCGGGTGTACGAGGTCACCGTCGAGCCGGTCCGAGCCGGTGCAGTCGGTGAGCAGCCAGTTCTCCCAGTGTTCGATCGTCCGCGTGCCCCCCGGGAACCGGTGCCCGACGAGCGCGTGCAGGTCCGTTTCCGACATCGGCAGGGCTCGGGATCGATCGCTCATCGGTGCTCCTCCGGAACTGTTGCCGACGCGACGTGCGACCGACGATTCGGGCGCTCAACTGCGCCGGTCCGTCGACCTGCGTGGAACACTGGCCGGGTGACGACATCGACTCCCCACGACCGGTACCGCGAGGCCGCCGGCATCCTCCGCGACATCGCGAAACCCATGCGTGTGCTGTCCGCACTCGCCTGGCCGGCGGAGGTGCGCGAGCAGTTCCTGGCAGGTGGCGCGCAGCGCCTTCCCGAGCCCGTCTACGTCCCCGTCGACCCGACGAACGTTCTCGACGGAGTCGCAGCCGCTCGGCGGTTGCTCCGACCCGGCAACGTGGTCGACGAGTGGCTCGATCGAGAGGCGACCGCGATCGAGTCCACCGCGCTGATGCTCTCGTCGGTCGGAACGCCTGCGTTCTACGCCTACAGTCGAAGGCTGTACGGGGTGCCGACGCAGCCGCTCCGGTACGACCCTGCGACGCCGCTCGAACTCGCCGAGAAGGTCCATGCATCGATCGCGGAGCTCAGCGATGCGTCGCTGCTGCCACCGGTGGTTCGCACCCGCACCGGCGAGGACGTCGCCGCCTTCATCGAAGCCGCCGTCGGTGAGCACTTCGGCGATGATGCGCCCGAGGTGCTGCTCGTCGACGAACTGTCGGCGAACGCAGTCGCCTCGACGAGCCGGATCAAGATCCGCCGCGATGCCCGGTTCACGGCCAAGGACTCCGCGCAACTCCTCAACCACGAGGCGTTCATCCACGTCGGAACCGGTCTCAACGGCCGGAGCCAGACCGACATCCCGATCCTGTCGGTCGGTCACCCGGGGACGACCCGGACGCAGGAGGGACTCGCCGTGTACAGCGAGTACGTGTCGGGCACGCTGGGCATGGATCGACTCCGCCGTCTGGCGGACCGGATCGTGGCCACCCAACTCGTGGTCGACGGAGCGGACTTCATCGACCTGTATCGCTGGTTCCTCGACCGCAGCCCGACGCCCGAGCAGGCCTTCGAATCGACGCGCCGGATCTTCCGCGGTGCACCGCTCACCGGAGGAGCGCCGTTCACGAAGGACTGCTCCTATCTCTCCGGATTTCTCGCCGTCACGACCTTCGTGCGGGCAGCGTTCCGGGCCGGACGTGCTGACACACTCGGTCTGCTGTTCGCCGGCAAGCTCGACCTGTTCTCACTCCCGGCGCTCGCGGAGCTGCGTTCGATGGGGCTGGTCAAGCCGGCGCGCTTCCTCCCACCGTGGGCTGCCGACCCGGGATGGATCATGGCCCATCTCACGCTCAACACGTTCATGGCGGACATCGACCTGTCGGCGGTGACCGACGCGATTTCGGATGTGCTCGAGCACTGCCCGAGGGTCGAGATCGACGAAGCGCGGTCCGGTACCCCGCAGTGAGCTGTCGGTGAGGCGGACCGCGGGCGCGACCTGGGGGCTCTCGGACCGACCGTCAGGTGACGACGCACGTGCTCCGGAAGGTCACACGCGGGTGGGACGTCCGAAGCGGGCGTCGATCGACTCGACCCATCGCACGATCGGTTCGCCATCGGGTCGGGGGAGCCCCGCCGCCTCGATCGACGAGTCGTCGTAGTACGTGAGTGTCGCCTCGCGGAGGTGCCACGTCGGATGGTCCACCGGGTGATGGCGCAGTCGACCGTGTCGCATCGGCCAGCGGCTGACTGTGCCCCAGCGACCGGTGAGGAACAGGTCGAGTTCCGACGGTTCGTCGATCGCCTCCCCGATCTCGAGCTCGACGTGAGTCGTCGAAGGAGGGTCGCCCGGCCAGCGACGAGCGCGGGTGGTGTAGCGCCGCCAACCCGGCCGCTGCTCGGTCGTGATCGTCGACCACACGTACGGAAAGCCCATCAGCCAACGGGCGAACACGACGATCGCGAGCCGGCTGGCCTCGAGACTGAAGAACCAGACGGCACGGTTGCCTGCCGAATCGACGACGTACGTCCGCACGTTGGTCTCGGCGAACGACGAGATCCACGGGAGGGCGGGCAACCACCGGGTCGTCGCCTCGCGCATCTCGAAGGGCACCAGCGACACCCACGCACGACCTTCGTGCGTGTCGACCCGTACCCCCTCGGGCAGTACGGCCTGCACGGTGTCGGGTGCGTACGGCCAGTGCACGAACGCGAGATTTTCCCACCGGTTCCGCAACCACCACGGGCCCATGTCGAACGGGCGGGACGCCGACAGCGGGATCGGATCGTCGGAGCCGGTCACCAGCGCCCCGGCACGCGGCCACGACGCGGGGCGGGGCACCGGTACCCTTCGACCCCATGCCGGCACACGACATCGAATCGATCGAAGTCGACCGCCTGAAGCACGTCTTCATCGAGTTCGCCGACGGTGTGACCGCCACGTTCGACCTGGCACCGTTGCGTCTCGCCTGCCCGTGCGCCGAATGCAACTCGCGTCGCCAGAGGGGCGCGTCCGTGTCGATCATTGCCGAGACCGAACCGGACGAGGTCCGCATCGTCGAGGCGTCGATGGCGGGTGCGTGGGGCCTGAACCTCGAATGGAACGACGGCCACTCGACCGGGATCTACGCGTTCGAGAAGCTGCGCCAGTGGATCGACGAGTTCGTCGTCGAGGCCCACGTGACCCGACCCGATCCGACGTGACGTCACCACGGCATCACCCGTTGATCAGCTCCGCGTAGATCGGCAGCATCATCGCCGGGCCGGAGAGGAGCACCTCGGTGATGCACGTCTCGCGCCACTTGTCGAGTTCGTCCTTGATCTTGTCGGCCGGCCCGACGAGGGCGACGTCTTCGACCATCTCGAGCGGAATCGATGCAGCGGCCTCCTCCTTCCTGCCGTCGAGGTACAGGTTCTGGACCTTGTCGGCGACGTCGCCGTAGCCCATCCGCTCGAACACCTCGTAATGGAAGTTGGCGCCCTTCGCCCCCATGCCGCCGGCGTAGAGCGCGAGGAACGGGCGCACGAAGTCGGCGCACTGCTGCACGTCGTCGCCCGGGATGACCATGACCCCACACGACACCTCGAAGCGGTCGGCCTTGCCCTCCTCGCCGGACGCGGCGAATCCGGCGGCCAGCTGCTCGCGATACCAGCCGTCCTCCTTCGGCGAGAAGAACAAGGGCAGCCAACCGTCGCAGAGCTCGGCCGACAGGGCCACGTTCTTGGGGCCCTCTGCGGCGAGGTAGATCGGGATCTCGTTGCGCAGTGGGTGCACGGTCGGCTTCAGTGCCTTGCCCAGGCCCATGCCGCCGTCGAGCGGCATGTCGTAGAAGTCGCCGTGGAACTCGACGGGAGCCTCGCGCGCCCAGATGGCCCGCATGATCTCGATGTACTCACGGGTCCGGGCGAGTGGGCGCGGATACGGTTGGCCGTACCACCCCTCGACCACCTGCGGGCCCGATGCGCCGATTCCGCAGATGAACCGACCGTTCGAGAGGTGGTCCATCGTGAGCGCGGCCATCGCCGTCGCCGCCGGGGTGCGCGCCGACAGTTGCATGATCCCGGTGCCGAGCTGCACCTTCTCGGTGTGTGCGCCCCACCACGACAGCGGGGTCAGCGCGTCGGAGCCGTACGCCTCGGCGGTCCAGATCGAGTTGAAGCCGAGGTTCTCGGCCTCCTGGATCGCTTCGAGGGCTCCGGCCGGCGGTCCGGCCGACCAGTATCCGGTGTTGTATCCGAGTTTGAGATCTGCCATGGCCCCGACCGTAGAGCAGGATGGTGCGATGGGGGAAGACGACCGACTCGTGGTGACCGACGCGGTTCGCATCCCGCGCTTCGAGCTGCACGAGTCGTTCAGCTCGTCGGGTGGGCCCGGCGGGCAGCACGCGAACAAGGCGGCCACCCGGGTCGAGCTGACGTTCGACCCGTCGACGTCGTCGGCCTTCCGTCACGAGGGGCAGCGTGCCCGTGTCGTCGAACGGCTCGGTTCACCCATTCGCGTGGTCGCCGACGACGAGCGATCGCAACTGCGCAATCGGACGCTCGCGGAGCAGCGTCTCGTCGAGAAGTTGCGCGGCGCGCTGCGGGTCGAACGGGCGAGGCGTGCGACCACGCCGACACGTGGATCGCAGCGGCGCCGACTCGAAACGAAGGCACAACGCAGCGAACTCAAACAGCAACGTCGTCGGCCACGGCGCGACGACTGACATGCGCCCCGGGGTCCCACCCCAGCGACCACCACGACGTCCGATGAGAGATGAGAGTTGCGTTCACGCTCATCTCTCATCGCAGCGGTGAATGCGGCGCGAGTCGGGGCCTCAGCTCGGTGTGAACGTGACCGGGAAGCGGTCGGGCCCGAAGATCGCGGTGGTCGCAGGCTTCCAGGTGATCTCACCGTCGACGGCGAGATCGGGCATCCGTCGTGCGAGCAGCGGCAGTGCCTCCTGGAGTTCGGCCCGGGCGAGCGAGGCGCCGAGGCAGTAGTGGATGCCCGACCCGAACGTCATCTGCCCGCGGCCCTTGACGGGTTCGCGGGTGATGTCGAAGTGGCCGGTACCGTCCGCGGTCACTCCCGGGTCGCCGTTTGCCGCCGCGAGCGACGGGAACACGAAGGTGCCAGCGGGGAAGAGGATGTCGCGATAGACGATGTCCTCGCTGGCGAAGCGGCCGGTTCCGCGGATCGCGCCGAAGTAGCGCATGCACTCCTCGACCGCGTTCGGCGCGAGCTCGGGCCGTTCGGCCAGCAGCCGCCACTGGTCCGGGTGGTCGGCGAACACGCTCATCGAACATCCGAGTTGGTTGCGCGTGGTGTCCGTTCCGCCGACGATCACTGCGTTCACCATGGTGACGAGTTCCTCGGTCGAGAGTCGGTCGCCCTCCTCCTCGGCGGCGATCAACTCGGTGATCAGATCATCGCGCGGGACATCTCGGCGGGCAGCGATCAGACCGACGACGTACTCGTTCAGCTCGAGTTGTGCCTGCCCGATCACGTCCATCTCGTCGAGGGCGGTGCCGTTGAAGATCCGCAGCACGTCCTCGGCCCAGCGTGAGAACAGCTGCCAGTCCTCGCGGGGCGCGCCGAGCAGCTCGCAGATGATCGGAATCGGATAGGGCTCGCAGATGTCGACGGCGATGTCGGCGCGCCCCGATGCCGCGACCGGGTCGATCAGCTCGTTGACGACCTCCCGCATGAACGGCCGGAGACGATCGGCGCTGCGGGGAGAGAACGCTTTCGCGACGAGGCGACGAAGGCGGGTGTGCACGTCGCCTTCGGCCGCGAGGATCGATGGCGGCCGATTCAGGATCGCAGGGTCGGTGATCCCCATCATCTCGGGGATCTTCGCGACGGCGTTGTGCCACCGCTTGTCGCGCAGGATCTTGGCGACGTCGTCGTAGTCGAGGATCACGAAGCCCATGAGGTTTCGCACGATCCAGTGGTCGGATGCGAGCGAGCGGAGCTGCTCGGTCGCCTCGGTTCGCGTGAGTTCGAGGATCTCGGGCCCGAGCACCGGCAGATCGAGATCGAACACACTCGTCGGCACTTCGGCCGTGTCAGTCATGCTGACGAGACTAGGTGCACCGCCCGTGTGCCGTCCGGTCAGGCCAGCGGATCGACGGCCATCGCACCGAGTGATTCGGCGACGATCGGATTGGCGTGCGAACCGCCGACGGTGTTCAGCCCGTGGGCGATCGACGGATCGCGGCGGGCGGCGCCCAACGCTCCGTGCAGCGCCACGTCGAACTGGTAGGGCAGCGTCGCGTTCGTCAACGCATAGGTACTCGTGTGAGGGACGGCGCCGGGCATGTTCCCGACCGCGTAGTGGACCACGCCGTGCAGTTCGTAGACCGGATTGTCGTGTGTCGTCTCGCGCGTGGTGGCGATGCAGCCGCCCTGGTCGACCGCCACGTCGACGACCACCGCTCCCGGCTTCATCTGGGCGACGAGTTCCTCGGAGACGACGACGGGTGCGCGGCCTCCGGCGACGAGCACGGCGCCGATCACGAGATCGGCTCCGCGGACCGTCCGTTCGATCGATCCGTGGTTCGATGCCAGCGTGGAGATCCGTCCCTTGTGGATCTGATCGACGTAGCGGAGACGCTCGAGGTTCTTGTCGAGCACCGTCACCTCGGCCTCCATGCCCGCGGCGATCACCGCCGAGCTCCAGCCGACGTTGCCGGCTCCCAGCACGACGACCTTGGCCGGGCTGACGCCGGGTACGCCGCCCATCAGAACGCCGCGACCGCCCTTGTGTCGCTCGAGGAAGTGAGCGCCCATCTGCGGTGCGAGTCGCCCGGCGACCTCGCTCATCGGCGCGAGCAACGGCAGGGATCCGTCGTCGAGTTGCACGGTTTCGTAGGCGATCGCGGTGGTCCCGGAGGTGATCAACGCGTCGGCGACCGCGGGATACGCGGCGAGATGCAGATACGTGAACAGGGTGAGGTCCGGACGGAGGAAACCGAACTCCTCCGGCTTGGGTTCCTTGACCTTGACCACCATCTCCGCCGACCAGGCGTCGGCTGCGGTCGGCACGATCGTGGCACCGGCGGCCACGAAGTCGTCGTCGGTGATCGAGGCGCCTTCGCCGGCGCCGGTCTCCACGAGCACGCGGATGCCCGCGCGATCGAACTCACGGACACCGTCGGGCGTCATGGCCACCCGGTGCTCGGAGTTCTTCACTTCGCGGGGAACTCCCACGGTCGAGATGTCGGGTGCGTCGGCCATGACGCCATCTTGCGCACAGCACGACCGATGTTGGAAGGGAATGCGCGGCACCAGCTACCGTCGAGCTGTGGCTTCCTCGGCAGTTGACACCATCGACGCTCGAATCATCGGAATCCTGCGGGACTTCGGTCGAATGTCGTGGCGCGATCTGGCCGATCACGTCCACCTCGCACCGAGTTCGGTCGCGGAGCGGGTTCGCCGACTCGAGCAGCGCGGGGTGATCACCGGGTACAGCGCACGCGTCGACCCCGCGGCGCTCGGCCGGTCGGTGCGAGCGGTCATCGACGTGAGCCTGGTGCCCGGTGACGAGGCGGATGCGTTCGAGCAACGGTTGGTCGGGCGCGACGAGGTCGTCATGGCCGCGTACGTCACCGGTTCAGCCGACTACACGATGGTGGTCGAGTGTGCGGGGGCCGAAGGGCTCGATGCTTTCGTGCGGTGGGTGCGGGCCGACGAGGCTGTCGCTCGCACCGAGAGCAAGCTGATGCTGCGTTCGATCGTCGGTTGACGCGTTTCGGGGCCTTCCGGATCGGCCTCTGCGCCCGTAGCGTGGTCGGCGGTGACGGCGCGAACCCATTACACGGTCCTCGGCGTCGGTGCCGGTGCCTCCCAGGAGTCGATCCGTGAGGCCTATCGTCGTCTCGCTCGGGAGTTCCACCCTGACCGTGTGGGTGGTTCGGCGGCAGGCGGGGAGAAGATGCCCGCGATCAACGAGGCGTACCGGGTCCTGTCGGATCCGGCCCGCCGGGCGGTCTACGACGCGACCCTGCGGGGAACCACCGACGTGACGCCACCGCAGTCGTCCCCGACGGCCGCACCACGCGACGAGGCGGGGGACGAGGCGATGCGGGAATGGCGATACCAGCATCCGGATGGCCCGGCACGCATCCCCTGGCGATCGCTGGCGTTCTTCAGCCTGATCGCGATCATCGGGATCGTCGTCCTCGCCCAGTTCAACGAGCCGGGTGATCCCGCCGCGCCCGATGGGATCCTCCGCACGGGGGACTGTGTGGAGGTGCTCGCGAACAACCTCGTCGCCGAAGTGGCCTGCGCCGGCGAGGGCGACCTCGTGGTGCGTCAGTTCATCGCGTTCGACCGGGTCTGTTCGAACGGCTGGACCGCGTACCAGGATCGACAGGGGATGGGTGTCGCGTGTGTCGAGACCCGTCCGGCACCGGCGAACTGACGCGTCGTCGGCATCGCGGCGGGTCGGCCCTTCGAGGCGGCTCGATCGGCTACTCCGACACGAACGCCGGAGGACTCCCCACGTAGTAGCCCATGACGTCGATCAGGATGTTGGTGTAGTGCGGGCCCGGGAGGGGGAGCAACTCCTTCGGACACTGGCACCTGGAGCCGTAGTACAGCTCGATCGCGCCCGGCTGTTCACCATCGACGGGAAGACCGACGGTGACCGAATTCGGCGCGACCTCGCCGGCCTCGAAGTTCAGCTGCGAGATCGTCGGAACGACGAGTTCGCCGCTCTTCCACGGCCGGACCGACACGAAGCCTGCACCCGTCGGTCGGACGACCGTCACGTTCAGCACCACCGCCGTCGCCCCGACCGGAACCGCGTCGGGCTCGAGATTGCACCCGTCCGCCGATCCCACCACATTGAACGTGTACCCCAATTGGTCGGCGAACAGCCCGGAGCTGAAGGCGCCGTCCGGACACGGTTGGACCCGGGTGTCCAGGACTCGTGCCGGTTCGATCGGCACGAACGTCGAGCCGGGTTCGGATGGTGCAGCGGTCGCGACGAACAACCCGCCGCCGCCGACGACGATCGCCACCGCGGCACCGACCGCGGCCCATCGAGCTCGCCATGCCGTGCGTCGTTTCGTCGTCGGTTCGTCTTGCATCGCGGTCACTCCTTCGTTGGCGGCTCGGAGATGATCCCGAACCGAGGTGTTGGTCAACCTAGACGGTCGGCAGCACGCCGCCTCGAACGACAACTCGCACGGGATGGTGGTGGCGACAACGCGGCGACGTCATGCCGGACGAGTCAGGGTTGGGCGCTCGACTGCGTCTCTCGTGCCCCTAGCGTGACGCGAGCCCGATCCGAGGACGGCGCGCGTTCAGGCCCTCTCCGTCGTGATCGGACCTCGGCGCACGTCCCGACCGGCACGCTCCAACGGTCTCGTCGGGCCGGTGCATCGTGGGGGGGGTGCGGCGATGGTCCAATGCGCGAACCGGGTCGAAATGCTCTTGTCGACGGTGAGGTCCGAAGGAACATGATCGAGACACACTCGTCGGAGGAATGGGAGGTGGCTGATGACAGCGACGAAGGGTGCTGAGCGTCCCCGGGTATCGGCGCCTCCCGGCGTGGAGTCGCTGCACCGTGCCTGGATCTCCGTCGCGCTGATCCCTGCGTTGTTCCTGCTGGCCTTCGCATTCGGATACGGCGTGTACGAGGTGTTGGGCTATCGACCCGAGAACGACGACGCCCCGTTCTGGGTGGATCTCGTCGGCACCGTTCTGATCCTCGCGGTCGCGTTGGCGCCGTGCGTCGCCGCGGTGTTCTTCGGCCGCCGAGCCTGCGACCGCGGCGATCGCCGCGGCGTCGTTCCTCTCGGCTTGGGGGTGCTCGCGGGGATCGGGCTCGCCGTGATCAGCGCGGTCACCCTCGCTGGTTCCTGATGAGGTTTGAACGCCGCGTGATCTCGTTTCGTGCGAAATGAACCCGAGACGAACGACGAGTGTTCGGCGGTGGCGCGCCATCGGCGCACGCGTAACTCAGCTGAGAGCGCGCAGCACGGCAACCCGGAACGGCTCAGCGACCATGTCGAGAAGGGGCGCGTAGGTTCCAGACGCGGCTGCGTTCTTCATGTGCGCCTCACGAGCTTCGGCAGACTCCCACTCAGCGATCTCGACGAGTACGTCGGGATCGTCGAGCTTCTCGAATCGGCTGCTGCCGAGGAACCCAGGCAGGTCAGAACCGTGGACAGCCAGCATCCGCTCGAAGACGTCCCGGAGCTCGTCGCGCTGACCCGGGTGCGCCTTGAGTTCCACGATCACCTTGATGGTCATACGCACCTCGTCTTCAGCCGCAAGCCTCGACAGATCTTGTCACGCGACGAGGCCGTGCAGGCACCTCTGCGTTCGGACGGCGGCTCCCGCCCCCGAACGATGCTCAAGGGGTCTCGTCAAGGGCGGGTTGGCGGCGTGGGAGTTGGTGGTAGATCTCGCAGGCGATGTAGCGCGTGAGGCATCGCATGGCTTCTTCCTTGGTGCGGCCTTGGTCGATGCGGCGGGCGGTTGGGGTGACGCCACATCGATCGGGACGACGGACAGGACGGCGATGGGCCTCGTGGACAGGCTCCGAGTCGGTCACCGGAAAGGTTGGAGTCAGACCCGGCAGGACACCCACCCACACGCTGACCCAACATCACCCCGAGATCAATGACTCCTCAATCCTCGCTGCCGGTTGAGGGCGCCCACTTCGCTCGGACGGTCCGCGGCGTTGAGCTGCACTCCTGCGAAGTCGGTCGTCGCAGCGCGCCTTCGGACAGCCCCATGATCCCGGACCTCCGAGTCGGTTGGCGTGGCCGAAGTGCCGTGAGGTAGCGGTTGGGGTCAGCCGCTGGCGACGGACGCGAGATGACGTGCAGCGTGCCGATCGAGGTAATGGCGGCGTCGATCAAGTCGCTGACGGTCGCGTCGCACGCCCGGCCCGGCGTGTCGTTCACCGACGGCGAAGTCGATCGTTCGTGCGGTGCGTGGCACGAGCGGGACGACGGCGGGCTTGTTGCCCTTGTCGACGATCCGCAGCGTCCGCTCCCGCGTTCGAAGCCGAGATCCTCGACATTCGTCGAGCACGCCTCGGAGACCTGAGCCTGTTGAGACCCAGCAGCGCGGCGAGCGCGGCGTGGGAGCGGTCGTCGTGCTCGGCGGTGAACAAGAAGCGGCCGAGGTCACCGCGATCCATCGCTTGCGTCTTCACCGGTTGCACCGTCGGCCGGCGAACGTACTGGGCCGGGTTGGCGACAGCGCGGCCAGCTCCACATCGAACGCCGGTTCGTCCTTGACGGTCCTCGACCGTGTGCAGGCATTACGCCGCACGGTCGTGGCCGTGCGGCGAGCGAGCCGATCGGCGCTACTTGTGCGCCTCCAGCCATCTCGACACGGCCTCGTCGTAGCCGGGTGTCGTCCAATCGATGTCGTGTCCCACTCCGGGTATCACGCGGATCTCGAAATCGCTGTTGCCCGCGGCGGTGAGGTACTCCTCGAACAGCGCCGCGCTCGTCTCGGTGGGTTGAACGATGTCGTCCTCCCCGAAGAATGCCAGCACGGGGCAGCGGACGTCCATCATGAAGTCCTTGGGGTCGGTCCGTAGGCTTGTGTCCAGAGACCGACGAATTGCCACGATGTCATCGGGCGTGGCGCTTCGCAGCCGGGGAATGTAGAGCTCTTTGAGATGCAGAGCATCCGTCCAGGGCTCGTCCTCTACGGCCTCGAGGATGGCGATGACGTCTTCGATGGACCCGAGCGAAGCCGAATCTCCTGATTCGTACACGATCCTCGCGAAGTCGTACCAGGGGCCGGTTCCTACGGTGGCGGTGAGCTGGGCGGTGGCCTCTCGGTAGACCGGATCGGTCAGCTGCCAGTCGATCAGCAGGCGAGCGAGCAGACCGGCTTTTGCGACCTCCAGTTCGGTTCGCCCAGCCGCCCTCGTCTGCGTCTCGACACCCCACACCTGCTGATCCGCCACAGAAATGCCGGCACCCGACACGGAGATGATGAAACCCACGTCGTCCGGGTGTTCGGCCGCCGCCTTGGCAATGACCCAGCTGCCCTGGCTGGCTCCCCAGAACCCGATGTTGTCGGAGCGCAATTCCGGATGCATCTGCAAGTGGTGCAACGCTGCCATCGCCTCCGCAACCCGGTCGTCGATGATCTCGACCGGATACTCGCCGGTGGATCGACCGACTCCAGGGGGGTCGTAACGCAGCACGGCGTAGCCATCGCGGACCATCGCCCGGGAGAAGCTGATGAAGGCCGCGGAGGCCGTACCGGCGCGAACCCCCGTGGTCGTCGAAGCAGCGCCGTCGACGAGCACGATGGCCGGATGGGGCCCATCTCCCGGAGGGAGAGCCAACACACCATAGAGCTCGTCCGCACCAAACGAGAACGTGACCTCTTGTTCTGTCCATGGCTGGACCGGCGACACGTTGGTGGCTGAGTCGCCGCCACAACCAGCACCCATGAGCGCCATCGCGGCCAGCAAGCCCAAACGTCTCATCATCAGCCCCCGGTACTTCCTCATCGTCGCGAGGCCCGACTCGGAGAGCAAGAGCCTTTGTTCCCACTCGGGAGGGTCCGCATTCAATGTCCGCGTCGCGTGCGCAGCGACACTGCTTGGCATGACCGCCGTGCGGCCCGAATCGCTGGAGGAGTGCACCAGTTCCCTCAGAATCGAGCACACCGCCATCCACCCAGAAGCCGGCGATCCCTCATCGCTGAAACACCCGACAGATGCCGGTCGTGTACCGGACACGTTCGGACGGTGATGGTGTGCGGGTGCCGAGTCAGCCCACGCTCCTTCGCCCCGCCGAGCAGGTCTCCGGTCGCGGTGACGGTCAGTGCTACGTTCTTGGTCGGCAACGCGTGGATCGGGGAAGCGATGAGCGACGAAGTGGTGGTGTTGTTCACGGGAGCTCCTCGGGACGGTGTCGACCCAGCGGAGTACGGCGCGGTCAGCCAGCAGATGACGGACATCGTGTCCGACATGCCTGGTTTCATCTCCAAGGAGTAGGCGATGACCGCTGGTGGCACCGGGTACTTGATCGTGCGCTTCGAATCCGAGGCCGCGCTCGAGGCGTGGCGAATCCATCCGGAACACGTGAAGGTGATGGAGCGCGGCCGCAACGAGTTCTATGCGGCCTGCTCGATGAAGGTGTGTCGGGTGGTTCGCGAGTCGAGCTTCACGGCATAGCCGGGCGACGAACCGTTTGAGGCAGCCGATGGTGTCCTTCTTCGAGAGGCCTTCCGCGGTGCGTCGGGCGCCGTCGTCGATGGTTGGCTGGCGGAAGCGCATGCGGACGATCAGAGTGCGGCGGATCGCGGCGTTGGCTCGGCGGTGCCCGCCGCAGTCGAGCCGGTGCTTGTTCGTGAGGCCTGATGATGCGGCGACGGGGCAGGTGCCGCAGAGCTTCGCGAATGCGGCCTCTGATTTGATGCGTTCGGGGTTGTCGCCGAACACGATGAGCATCACTGGCCAGATCGTGAGCGGCCGCAGCATCGTGGGCTGGGCCAAATCAAAGTGCACGAGAGTGCACCGTTGACGGTTGGGAGCGTGACCGGCAGCGCGAAACACCCTGCAAATGGTGGGCGCAAAGGGATTCGAACCCCTGACCTCTGCCGTGTGAAGGCAGCGCTCTAACCAACTGAGCTATGCGCCCCTGCCGGCCGGGAGGCCGCGTGGACGCCCGAGGTTATCCGGCGCGAGAGGAATCGCGTCTCGTCGGGCGTCGTCCCTGCTCGCGCGCGGCATCCGAACTACGCTGACCACTCGATGGGCAGGCTCTGCGAACGACCGGGGTGTTCGGAGAACGCCGCCGTCGCGTACGGGATGCGGACGGAGGATCTGGTGTTCTGGCTCGATGTGCTGCGCGAGCCGACGCCGGTGACCGGAGGTGTTCTGTGTCAGCGCCACGGCGATTCGATGGTCGTCCCACGCGGGTGGACGCTGGACGATCTTCGCGACCCGGAGTTGCACCTCTTCCGGCCCCCGCCACGCGCCGACGGCGCCGGTCGGCCCACCCGTCGCAGGAGTGCGTCCGGCATCGGGCACGACGACGCCGAGCAACTCGACTTCGACGAGCTGCCGGCGCACGATGTCGCCCACGCTCCACACTCGGACCCGCCCGTCGAGGAGCGGGAGACCACGGCGCACTCGACGGGTGACCCGCGGACCGGAGCGGCGACGGAACCGGTGGTCGCCTCCGGCGACACAGGCGGCGCGGCGGCCGACTCGGCCGAACCATGGACCCCGGTCTACGACGCCGCCGACGATCTCGGCGGGCTGCTCTCGGCCCGGAGCCCGCTGCTCTCGCGTGCGTTCCGGGGCACGGACCGGCCGGATTGACCGGCGCGTCGGTCGTGGAGATCGTCCGAGAGCTCGTCGCGCCGGTTCCGCCGGATGCGCTCTTCCGTCATGTCGGTGACCTCGCTGCGTATCCGGCGTGGATGCCGCTGATCCACGATGTCGAACGGCTTGCCGACGACCCCGACGGGTCACCTGCCTGGTCGGTGGAGCTGCGAGCAACGGTTGGTCCGTTCGCCCGGTCCAAGCGACTGCGGATGCGTCGAACGCGTCACGAGATCGACCGCTACGTGGTTTTCGAGCGAAGTGAGGACGATGCTCGACATCATTCCCCCTGGATCCTTCGTGCCGAACTCGCGTCGACCGGCAACGCACCGGCCGAAACGACGCTGACGATGACGATGATCTACGGCGGGTCGTTGTGGACGGGTCCGGTGCTCGAGCGGGCGCTGGAGGAACAGGTGCGGCGGGGGAGCGAGTCGCTGTTGTCGCTGGTCAGCTGATGGTTCAGCGACCCCACGCGTTGAATCGACCGTCGTCGCGACGCGCGATGTCGAGCGGGGTGTCGAAGCAGTGGCTGAGGCGTTCCGCGGTGAGGACGTCATCGATCGGTCCCTGCCAACTGATGCGCCCGGCACGCATCAGCGCCGCGTGCGTCACGCCGGGCGGGATCTCGTCGACGTGGTGGGTCACCATCACGAACGGCGGAGCGGATGCGTCGGCCGCCACGCCGGCGAGGGTCGTCACCAGCTGTTCACGACCGCCCAGATCGAGGCGCGCTGACGGCTCGTCCAACAGGATCACGGCCGGGTCGTTCATCAGCGTGCGTGCCAGCAACACCCGTTGTTGCTCGCCCGACGAGAGCGTGCCGAAGCGCCGGTCACGGAGGTGTGCCACGCCGAGCTCGGCGAGGCACTCGTCGGCGCGGTCGTCGTCGCGCGGCTCGTAACGGTGCCACCAGGGCTCCAATGCTGCATGGCGAGCTGTTCTCACGACGTCGTGGGCAGCGAGATCGCGACGCAACTGGTCACCGAAAGCCGCGGACATGTAGCCCACCCGCCGCCGGAGTTCGCGCACGTCGGTCCTTCCGAGTCGCTCGCCGAGCACCTCGACCGAGCCGGCGGTCGGGTGGTCGTACAACGCCATCACCCGCACCAGGCTGGTCTTGCCGCACCCGTTCGGGCCGAGGATCACCCATCGCTGGCCGGCATCCACGCGAAGCGAGATCCCATCGAGGATGGTGACGCCGTCGCGTCGCAACACGATCCCGTCGACATCGAGAACGGGCGGCGTCATCACGACGTGAGCGAATCAGTCTCAAGTGGGCGTGGGAAACTGCCGATGAGTGACCGTAACCAAACTGCAACGAGAGCTAGGATCTTGTCGATGGGCTCACCCGACTCAAAGTGTTTGTCTTCGCGCGCTCCGCGTTGGCGACGACAGGGCGTCGTGGTGCTCGCAGCGGTCCTCGCCGCAACACTGCTCCCGAGTGGCGTCTCGGCGCAGAGCGAAACCCCCGCCGAGAAGGCGGCGCGAGAGATCCAGGAGGCGCGCGACCAAGCGAATGCGGCAGCCGATGCGTACTTCGAGGCCGAGTCGGAGCTGGAGGGTCTGGAGGACGAACTGGCGGGTCTCGAACTGCAGGAGACACAGTTGCAGGCGACGGTCGACGAACTGCGTGGCGAGGTCGAACTCGTCGCGCTGTCCCGCTACGTCGAGAGTGGCACCGAGGGGATCCCCCTGCTCACGGATGTCTCCGAACCTCAAGATCGGATTCAGGCCGAGGTCTATGTCGACATCTTGACCAACGTCGGAGCCGACACCCTCGACCTCTACGACGCGGCGGAGAAGGCGCTGGTCGAGACACAGGACGACATCGCTGAACGTCGACGAGACGTCGAGGCGAAGCGTGAGGAGTTCGGACGACTGGAGGGCATCGCACTGGCCGAGGTGGACCGGCTGCGCGAAATCGAAGCGGAGCGGCTCCAGGACGAGGCGGTCCAGAAGGCGCTGGAAGCCCGCATCGCAGCGGAACGGGCGGCGATCGAGGAGCAGCAACGGCTCGAAGCCGAAGCCGCCGCTCGCGCCCAGCCCAACCCCGGTCTGGTGGTGCCGACCACGACCGAACCCCCGGCCTCGACGGTGCCCGACGACGCGCCGCCCACGACCGATGCCGACGGCAACGTCGTGACCGCGCCCGAGACCACGACCCCCGAGACGTTGCCTCCCGAGACGACGATCCCCCAGAATGCCGGCGGATCCGGCGGCACGAGCGGGGGCCGAACCGGCGGTGGCGGCGGAGGCAACGGTCCCGGAGCCGTCGACACCGGAGCGGGGTACATCGACTCGATCATCTGTCCGATGCCGGGCTCCGCGTACGGCGACACCTGGGGTGCACCCCGATCGGGTGGACGTCGCCACGAGGGTGTCGACATGATCGCCCCACGCGGCCTTCCGATCTACGCGGTGGTCAGCGGGGTCGTCACGTTCAAGTCGAACCGCCTCGGCGGCAACGCCGTCTCGCTCGTCGGCGACAACGGCAACCGCTACTACTACGGACACCTCGACAGCTACGTCGGTTCCAGTCGGCGCGTGTTCCAAGGCGAGATGATCGGCTACAACGGCGACACGGGCAACGCCAAGTTCTCCACGCCGCACCTCCACTTCCAGGTGCACCCCGGCGGAGGTCGCCCCGTCAACCCCTATCCCACGGTGCGAGCCGCCGGCTGCTGATCTGCGAGGCTCGGCGTCGATGAGCGGCGCCGACGATCTCGCTGTCCTGCTGTCCGGTTGCCTCGGCGGCGCCGAGATCTCCGACCTCACTCGCCTGTCGGGTGGGGCGTCACGGGAGACCTGGAGCTTCACGGCCGACGGCGTCCCGCGGATCGTGCAACGGCAGCGCGCCGGCGACGAGCGCGACATGATGATCGAGGCACGAGTGGTCGCGGCCGCCGCGGCGGGAGGCGTGCCGGTGCCACGGTTGATCGCCGCCGACGAGGGCGCCGACGGATCGGCATTCATGGTGCTCGAGGCGATCGAGGGTGAGACGATCGCGCGCAAGGTGCAACGCGACGACGAGTTCGCCGACGCGCGGCCGGTGCTGACCCGTCAGCTGGGACGTGCCCTGGCGGCCGTCCACTCCATGCCCCCGGTCGACGGGCTCGAACCGGTCGACCCGATCGCGTACTACACGGAGCTGTTGGACAACCTCGTCGCGGCCGGCACGGGCAGTCCGCAACCGATGCTGGAGTTGGTGCGTCGATGGCTGATCGACCACCGCCCCGCTCCGGTCGAGCCGGTGGTGGTCCACGGGGACTTCCGCCTCGGCAACCTGATCGTCGGGCACGACGGGCTGCGGGCGGTGATCGACTGGGAACTCGCGCACCTCGGCGATCCGATGGAAGACCTCGGTTGGTTGTGCGTGAAGGCCTGGCGCTTCGGTCAGCGGCCACCCGTGGCGGGCCTCGGTGAGTACGACGAGTTGTTCGCCGCCTACACCGCTCACGGGGGTCGCCAGGTCGACGCCGACGTCGTGCGCTGGTGGGAGGTGCTCGGCACCTGGAAGTGGGCGATCATGTGCGTCCTCCAGGCAGGCGTGCACCTCAGCGGTGCCGCCCGCAGTCACGAATTGGCTGCGATCGGGCGCCGCGTCTGCGAGAACGAGCACGACCTCTTCCTCGCACTGGAAGGACGCTGGTGAGCCTCCACGGGTCGCCGACCTCGGCCGAGTTGCTCCTCGCGGTGCGCGAGTGGATCGAGCGCGACGTGATGTCGTCGACCGAAGGTCGTCTCCGGTTCCACGCCCGCGTGGCGGTCAACGTGCTCGCGATGGTCGAACGTGAACTGGCACTCGGCGTCGAGCAGGATGCTGCGCACAGCGAACGACTCGCGTTCCTCGGCGTCGCGGATGACGCCGACCTTGCCCGCGCGATCCGCGAGGGCGATCTGGATGATCGGCTCGACGACGTGCGAGCCGTCCTCCGCGCCGATGTCGACGATCGACTCAGCGTGGCGAATCCGACGTATGCGGGCTGATCGACCGTTCAACGCCGGTGACCGACGGCCCGATGCTTCGTGGTGAGCTGCACGGCCTGGCCCGCCGCGAGCTGCCCGCACGCGGCGTCGATGTCGGTGCCGCGGTTGCGACGAACGGTGGCGTTGGCACCCAACGCCTCCAGCCGATCCCGAAACTGGTGTACGCGCTTCAACGGAGTGCCGCGAGTCGGGTATCCCGGCGTCGGATTGAGTGGGATCAGATTGACATGCGCACTCGGACGGAGCTTCCAGCACAGCTCGGCGAGTTCGGCGGCGTCGGAGTCCCGATCGTTGACCCCGTCGATCATCGCCCACTCGAAGCTGACCCGACGATTCTTCACCTCGAGGTACTCGGCGCATGCATCGAGCAGGTCGTCGATCGGATACCGCTTGTTGATCGGCACCAGTTCGTTGCGGAGCTCGTCGTTCGCCGCGTGGAGCGACACCGCGAGGTTCACCGGTAGCGGGAGGTCCTTCAGCGCCCGGATTCCCGGCAGGATCCCGACGGTCGAGATCGTGATGTGCCGCGCCGACAGCCCGATGTCGCCGTGGATCCGCTCCGTGGCGGCCCAGACCCGATCGAGGTTGGCCATCGGCTCACCCATCCCCATGAACACGATGTTGCTCACCCGCCGCCCGCCGGCCTTCGCGGTGCGGGCGGCGCGCACCACCTGTTCGACGATCTCGCCGGTCGTGAGATGCCGGGTGAAGCCGGCCTGCCCCGTGGCGCAGAACCCGCACGCCATTGCGCAGCCGGCCTGGCTGCTGACGCAGACCGTCGCTCGATCGGGATAGAGCATCAGGACGGTCTCGACGCGGCTCCCGCCGTCGAGAGCCCACAGGAACTTGACGGTGTCGCCCTTGTCGCTCACCGACTCGGTCACCAGTTCGAGTGCGAGCGGGAGCTCCGCGTCGAGGCGAGCCCGCAGTGCTTTGGGGAGATTGGTGATGTCGCCGGGCTCGGCGAGGTGCTCGTAGAGGCCGGCCCACACCTGGTCGAGCCGGTACCGGGGTTCGCCGTCGAGCAGCGCGCCGAACTCGTCGCGGGTGAGGTCGTAGCGCGTCGTGGTTGCGGCGGTGCTCATGGCGCGAAGCGTTCGGCGAGCTCGACGTAGGCGTCGATGCGGTGACGGATGACATCGAGACTCGCAGTCCAGAACGCCTCGTCGGTGACGTCGAGGCCGAACGCCGCGCCGAGCGCCTCGGCGGTGTCCATGCCGGCGCGCGAGAGCAGCGTGTCGTAGCCGCTGCGGAAGTGGTCGGGGTCCTCCTGGTATCGAGCGAACAATCCGAGCCCGAAGAGCAGACCGTATGTGTAGGGCCAGTTGTAGAAGTGCGAGCCGTAGTAGTGGGGCTTCAGAAGCCACATGTACGGGTGAGCCGTCGCCTGGTCGAGGCCCTCGCCGTATGCCTCGGCCTGTGCCTCGGTCATCAACTCACAGAGCTCTGCAGCGCCGAGTGTGCGTCGCTGACGGCGGGCGAAGACCGCTGTCTCGAACGTGAACCGGGACCGGATGTCGACCACGACCTGGTTCGATCCCTGGAGATCGACGTCGAGCAGGGCGAGCCGCTCGGCGTCGTGCTCGGGTCCGTCGAGGCGCGCGAGTCCGGCCTCGACGACAAGCGTCTCGCAGAAGATCGATGCCGTCTCGGCGAGCGCCATCGGGAGTCGCCGCTGCAGCGACGTGCGTCCCGCGAGCGTCGTGTTGTGGTACGCGTGCCCGAGCTCGTGGGCGGTGGTCTGGGTCGATTCGGCCGATCCCGACCAGTTGAGCAGGACGAGCGAGCGATCGTCGACGAACGGCATGCAGAACGCGCCCCCCGTCTTGCCGTCACGCGGTTCGGCGTCGATCCATCGTTCGTCGATCGCTCGATCGACGAGGCCGCCCAGGGTGGGGCTGAATTCGCCGAACGCGGTCCGCACCACGTCGAGACCGTCGTCCCACGACATGTGGCCCGAACCGATCGGGGCGGGCGCGACGAGGTCCCACCAGGGCAGCGCACCGGCGTGTCCGTGCAGCGCCGCCTTGGCCAGCATCCACCTGCGGAAGTCGGGGAGTGAGGCGGAGACGGCGGCGTGCATGGCATCGAACGTCGTTCGACTGACGCTGTTGGCGAACAGCGACGCCTCGAGCGGGGAATGCCAGTGACGTCGACGGTTCACCGTGTTCGCCTCCCCCTTGATCGCGTTCATCGCGGCAGCGACGGGCACTTCGACGGTCGGCCACGCCTGCAGCTCGGCGTCGTACCCGGCGCGCCGGACAGCGGGGAGCGGGTCGGTTGCGAGTCCGCGGACAGCCGTGAGTGGAAGTCGCTCCGGTCCGTCCGGAAGGTCGACCTCTGTCGACAGCTGTGAGGTCACCTCACGTTGGAGCCGGGCCCATGCGCCGGCGCCGGTGGTCGACAGCTCGGCGTAGAGGTGCTCTTCGGCTTCGGACATCTGATGGCCGGCCCGCTCGGCGAGCCGGCTGAGCGGACCGAGGTGCTCGGCGGCCGCGGTGCTGACGGCGATGACATCGGTGAGGTCGAACGAACCGACCCAGTCGGCGAGGCGCGCGAGCAGCGGGCGGAGTCGGGCGCCGATCGGTTCGATCTCGCTGAGCTCGGCCTGCGCGGCAGCGTCGCGCGAATCGGTCGAGACCGAGGCGTAGACGTACGCGCCGAGCACATCGAGTTCGGCGGCCACCCTGTTGTACTCGGTGATGACCGCGTCGGCCGCGACTCCGTCGTCGGCCGTCGCGGTCCGGTGCTCGGTCGCGTGGATGCCGTGTTCGTCGAAGAGCGAGATCAGTCGGTCGACGTCGGCCCCCGCCCGTTCCTTGGCGTCGATGAACGATCGCGCATCGAAGCTCTCGTGCACATCGGAGACACTCCAAGTCGGCAACATCAGCGGGCTCCCGGGGGTTCGGGAACGGGCCCGGGCCGATCATCGACCCGGGTCACGAACGACGTGTTCGTCGAGTGCACCTCGAAACCGAGGTGTCGGTACATCGCCACAGCCCCTTCATTGGCTGCGTCGACGTACAGGAGTGCGGTGTCGATCCCCCGGGACGCCAGGTGGTCGAGACCGGCGAGCGTCAACTCCGAGCCGAGGCCCCGGCCGCGGAACGCCGGATCGACGGCGATCACGTAGATCTCC
Source organism: Ilumatobacteraceae bacterium (assembly GCA_963824025.1). Taxonomy (GTDB): domain Bacteria; phylum Actinomycetota; class Acidimicrobiia; order Acidimicrobiales; family Ilumatobacteraceae; genus Ilumatobacter_A. The sequence goes on along the minus strand of CAWGNY010000008.1, from coordinate 263,886 downwards.
CCGAGATCTCCCCGATGATCGGGGTCGCCCAGGTCGTGGCCGGCGTGGTGGATCTTCGTCCAGCAGAAACCGGCGACCCGTGCGTCACGCTCGTGCATCCGGAATCCCTCGGGGTCGAACCAGTCCTCCTGTTGCCGGGTCCGGAACGTCTCGAGCGTCCACCCGCCCTGTTCGGCGTGGTCGGCGAAGGCTCGATTGTTCACCGACAGCCAGACCTCGTCGTCGGTACCGGGAACGAATGCCCGGGTGTGGATCGTCGCGTGGCGTTCGGTCGGCAGGCCTCGCCGCATCTGGTACAGGGTGCGGTCGGGGACCATCCCCGCGTCGTCGGCGAGCACGCGATGGGCAGACGTGGGCTCGTACACCCACCAGTTCACGAGGCCCCCGCCCTCGGAGCGGACGACGTCGAGCGCGGCCTCCATCAGTTCGGGCCCGATCATCGCCATCTCGTAGCGGTGGTGTGGATGGATCACCAACTCGAAGACGTGGGTGCCGTTGCCTTTCGAGACCTGGGCGTACGCGACGGGATGTTCGTGGCCCGGCTCCCATGCCAGCAGACCGGCGAACCCGTCGTCACCGCCGCGCACCAGGTCGAGGTAGAGGTGATCGGACAGCGGGCGGCGTCCGTCGGCGCGTGCGGCCGCGTCCAGCAGCGACGTCACCTCGGCGATGTCGTCGTCGTGCATATCCCGTTTGATCTCGAGGCACCTCACAACCGCACCGTATCGTCACGTTCGACACCTGTTCGGACCTTGCGGAGGGTGTGTCGACGGGGGTAGCGTCCAAGTTATCCAGGTTCCCGCCACCTGGACTGTGCGACGTCTGGGATCCGCCGCCCGGCGTCGCGCTGAGCGACGGCCCTTCTTCGGAGGGGCCGTCGCCGCGGGAGCCGACGGTCTCGCTCAGCGGGCGATCTTGACCGCCCGCTGCAGGCCGCGCTCGGCGATTCGGATCTGTCGCTCGGCCTCGTGGATCGCACTGACGAAATCGTCCCGATCCGTTCCGATGTGGGCCTCGGCGAGTGCCGCGACGCGGGCTCGATACTGCCCGATGTTGTCGGCAATCGTCGCCAGTTCGTGTGCGGTGGACTCCGTCGATCCGGCCATGGTCGCGACGGTACCGCCCAAACCTCCCACGCCGGTCGGTGCGTGCATCGGTAGCATCGGGCGCCGTGATCCCCGTTCGTGACGACCTGCGCGCGCTCGAGGGATACCACTCCGCCCAGGTCGACGTCGACGTCCGGTTGAACACGAACGAGTCGCCCTTCTCGCCACCCGACGGGTTTCGCGATGCACTCGCCGCGGAGATGAGCCGAGTCGACTGGAACCGTTACCCCGACCGCGCTGCCTGGGCGCTGCGGGTCGACATCGCCTCGCTCCACGGCTGCGATCCCGCGCAGGTGTTCGTGGCCAACGGGTCGAACGAGGTGCTGCAGACCGTGTTGCTCGCGTACGCCGGCCCTGGTCGCACGGTCGTGACCTTCGAGCCGACCTATCAGATGCACGCCCAGATCGCCAGGGTCACCGGAGCAACGGTCGTCGAGGGCGAACGCGGCGCCGATTTCACTCTCGACCCGGCCGAGGTCGACCGTGTGCTCGCAGCGGCTCGACCCCACGTCGTGTTCCTCACGTCCCCGAACAACCCGACCGGCCTGGTGGAGCCTCGGGCGCGCGTCGAGCAGTTGCTCGCTGGGGCGCCCGGACTGGTCGTCGTGGACGAGGCATACGCACAGTTCGCCGAATGGTCGGCGCTCGAGCTCGTCGACGAGTCGCGGCCGCTCGTCGTGACCCGAACCTTCTCGAAGACATGGTCGATGGCAGGGGCCCGACTCGGCTACCTGGTCGGGCCGACGTGGCTCGTCGCCGAACTCGACAAGGTCGTGCTCCCGTACCACCTCGATGTCGTCAAACAGCTCGCCGGACGGATTGCGCTGCGATACGTCGACGACATGAACGAACGCGTCGCGCTGCTCGTCGCCGAGCGGGCCCGGGTCAGCCAGGCACTGCGGGCACTTCCGATCGACGTGTTCGAATCGGGCGCCAACTTCGTGTTGTTCCGCCCGACCGGCACCGACGGTCGCACGGTGTGGCAGGCGCTCGTGGACCGCAGCATCCTGGTGCGTGACTGTTCGAGCTGGCCCCGCCTCGAGAACTGCCTGCGTGTGACCGTCGGAACCCGCGACGAGAACGACCGCTTCCTCGCTGCGCTCGTCGACATCCTCTCCCACACCGGTTCCGGCAGCGGATCTGCCGGTTCGGCCGACCCATCGAAAGCTCGATCATGACGCGCACCGCCTCTCGCATCCGCTCCACGAAGGAGACGTCGATCGAGATCTCGATCGACCTCGACGGAACCGGAGCGACCGACATCTCGACCGGGATCCCGTTCTACGACCACATGCTCGACCAGCTCGGTCGTCACGGGGGTTTCGACCTCACGGTGCACGCCGAGGGTGACATCGAGATCGACACGCACCACACCGTGGAGGACGTTGCGATCACGCTCGGAGAGGTGTTCGCCGAGGCGCTCGGAGACAAGGCCGGCGTGCGTCGGTTCGCGAGTGGTCGGTATCCGCTCGACGAGGCGCTGGTCGACATCGCCCTCGATCTGTCCGGGCGCCCCCACGTCGAGTGGCACGTCGACATGCCCGAGTCGTTGCCGCTCGGCAACCCTGCGTTCGACCCGCAGCTCGCAGAGCACGTCGTCGCGTCGTTCGCGACTGCCGCGAACATCACGCTGCACGTGGAGATGGTGCGCGGTCGCAACACCCATCACGTGATCGAGGCGACGTTCAAGGGGCTGGCCCGTTCGTTGCGCGATGCGGTGCGCATCGAGGACGCGTCCGGCGTACCGTCGACCAAGGGTGTCCTGTGACGCAAGCGGACGCGCCGCTGATCGCGGTGCTCGACTACGGGATCGGGAACCTCCACTCCGCGCAGAAGGCCCTCGAGAGGGGAGGCGCCGACGCCCGCCTGACCCGTGACCCTGCCGTGATCGCCGATGCGGCGGGCGTCGTGCTCCCCGGTGTCGGAGCGTTCGGTGCGTGCATGGATGCGTTGCGCACGGCCGGGCTCGAGGATCCTGCCCACGCGGCCGTCGACTCGGGACGTCCCTTCCTCGGTATCTGCGTCGGCATGCAGATGTTGTTCGGCACCTCCGACGAGGATCCGTCGGCGACCGGCCTCACCATCATTCCGGGGGGCGTCGTGTGGATTCCACCGGGCCCGAAGATCCCCCAGATGCAGTGGAACCGTCTCGATTTCCGGCTGCCCGACGATCCGATGCTGCAGGGACTGGGCGCCGAACCGTGGGTGTACTTCGTCCACTCGCTCCACGGCGTCCCGGAGGATCCGTCGGTGGTTGCGGCGACGGTCGAATACGGCACCACGCTGAATGCGGCGTTCCGACTCGGCAACGTGTTCGCCGTCCAGTTCCATCCCGAGAAGTCGAGCCGACCGGGCCTCGCACTGCTCGCGAACTTCGTGCGAACCTGTACCGCCGCCGTGGAGACCCGATGATCGAGTTGTATCCGGCGATCGACCTCCGGGGCGGCCGTGTCGTCCGGCTCCGCCAGGGCGACTATGCCGACGAGACCGTCTACGGCGACGACCCCGTCGCGGTCGCACAGAGCTTCGCCGACGCGGGTGCCACGTGGATCCACATCGTCGACCTCGACGCCGCCAAGTCGGGTGATCCCGTCAACCGGCCGATCATCGAGTCGGTCGTCCGGTCGGTTCGATCGGTGGCGCGGGTCCAGACCGGTGGCGGAGTCCGTTCGCTCGACGACGCCCGGCAGCTCGCCGACACCGGTGTCGCCCGCGTCGTGATGGGTTCGGCAGCGATTGCCGACCCGTCTCTGGTCGCGTCGGCATCGGACATCGTCCCGGTCGCGGTCGGTCTCGACCACCGCGACGGCGAGGTCTCGGTGCACGGATGGACCGAGGGCAGTGGTTTGCGACTCGACGATGCCTACACCCTGTTCCCGACCGCCGCCGTGTTCGTGATCACCGACATCGGACGCGATGGGATGCTCGAAGGTCCTGACGTCGCGGGTCTGACGCACTCGGCCGCGGTCGCGGCTGTTCCGGTGATCGCGAGCGGCGGCGTGGCCGAACTCGCCGACATCGCGCGATTGGCCGAGATCGATGGACTCGGCGGCATCATCACCGGCAAGGCGCTCTACGAAGGTCGATTCACGGTCGCCGCCGCCCTCGACGTCCTGGTCTCCGACATGGACGACGGCGTCGGCGATCGTGCCGGAGGGACATCGTGAAGACCGCTCGCGTGATCCCGTGCCTCGACGTGACCGAAGGACGCGTCGTCAAGGGGACGAACTTCGTCGATCTCCGTGACGCGGGCGACCCGGTCGAGTTGGCGGCGCGCTACGACCTCGAGGGTGCCGACGAACTCGTCTTCCTGGACATCACCGCTTCGAGCGACAATCGGCAGACCACCGTCGACATGGTCCGGTCCGTCGCGGACCAGGTGTACATCCCGTTCACCGTCGGTGGTGGAATCCGGACGCTCGAGGACGCGCGAACGATGCTGCACGCCGGCGCCGACAAGGTGAGCGTCAACACCGCGGCCGTCGAGCGGCCCCGATTGATCGCGGAGATCGCCGAGGTCTTCGGCAATCAGTGTGTCGTGTGCGCGATCGACGCGAAGCGGCGTTCGTCCGACGTCTCGGATGGCTGGGAGGTGTACCTGCACGGCGGCCGGACCCCGACGGGAATCGACGCGGTGGAGTGGGCGATGCGCGCCGTCGACCTCGGGGCGGGCGAACTGTTGCTCACCTCGATGGACCGGGACGGGACGAGGGAGGGATTCGACATCGAGTTGACCCGCACGATCGCCGATGCGGTCAATGTCCCGATCATCGCGAGTGGCGGCGTCGGTACCCTCGACCACCTCGCCGAAGGTGTGCAGCTCGGTGGTGCCGATGCGGTCCTGGCCGCGTCGATCTTCCACTTTCGCGAGCACACCGTGGCCGAGGCGAAGGCCGTCATGATCGACGCCGGTATCGCCGTCCGCCCGGCCTGACCCGATCCTGCGATGAGAGATGAGAGCTGCGTTCGCTCTCATCTCTCATCGCAGAACGGTGAGCTCACGTTGCGGTGAGAGATGAGAGTGGCTTTCGCACTCATCTCTCATCGGAGCGGCGACGCGGAGTACGGTGCGCCAGATGACGACCGATGCAGTTCGGACCGAGCGGTGGGACGGCGGGGTTCTGATCTGCCACGTCGACGACGGCAAGGCGAACGCGCTGTCGAAGGACATCATCGCCGGCGTGATCGCCGCAGTCGACGAGGCGGAGGCCGACGACTCGATCACGGCGTTGATCGTCCACGGCCGGGAGGGGAAGTTCAGCGCCGGGTTCGACCTCACCGTCATGCGCTCCGGTGATCTCGCTGCGATGTCGGACCTCGTGTCCGACGGTGGCGAACTCGTCCGGCGTCTGTACGGGTCGAGCGTCCCCGTCGTGGCCGCGTGCACCGGGCATGCGTTGGCCGCAGGTGCACTCGTGCTGCTCGGGTGTGATGTGCGAATCGGAGCGGACATCGACTGCAAGATCGGGCTGAACGAGGTGGCGATCGGGATGGTGTTGCCCGACTGGGCGTTCACGATCGCCGTCGCCCGATTGAGCAACCGGCACCTCCAGCGCTCGGTCGCGACCGCCCGCATCACCGACGCCGCGACCGCGGCCGACGTCGGCTACCTCGACGAGGTCGTCCCGGCCGAGGCGGTGCTCGACACCGCCGTCGCACGGGCCACCGAGTTGTCGGCGCTCCATCCGGGCGCGTATCGAGGAACGGTGCGGAAACTGCGCGGCACGGTGCTCGATGCGATGTCCGAACAGATCGCAGCGGACCGAGCCGTCGGCGCAATCCCCACCGTCTGACCGGCACGGGTGGCCGTCCGACGGCTCGGCATGGTCCGGCACTGGATACGGTCGAGTCCATGGCACAACCCACCGTCAATCCGAACATGGAATACCGTCGCCTCGGCAAGAGCGGCCTGCAGGTGAGCGTGCTCAGCTTCGGAAGCTGGGTCACCTTCGACACGCAGATCGACGACAACGCCGCGGTCGAGTGCATCGCAGCGGCGGGTGACGCAGGGTGCAACTTCTTCGACAACGCCGAGGCGTACGCAGGAGGCAGGAGCGAGGAGATCATGGGTCACGCGCTCCGTGAGCTCGGATGGCCGCGCTGGTCGTACGTCCTGACCACCAAGATCTACTGGGGCATCCACGGTGATGTCCCGAACATGCGCAACACCCTCAATCGCAAGTACCTGATGCACGCGATCGACGGATCGCTCGAGCGGTTCCAGCACGATTTCGTCGACGTGCTCTACTGCCACCGCTCCGACCCGAACACACCGATCGAGGAGACCGTGCGGGCGATGAGCGACATCATCGATGCCGGCAAGGCGCTCTACTGGGGGACGAGCGAGTGGTCGGCCGACGAGATCCGAGCAGCGATCGAGATCGCGGATCGGCGCGACCTGCACGCGCCGATCACCGAGCAGAGCCAGTACAACCTGCTGGAGCGGAAGAAGGTCGAGCGCGAGTATGCGCGGATCACGGCGGACTACGGCTACGGCAACACCATCTGGAGCCCGCTCGCCTCCGGTCTCCTGACCGGCAAGTACAAGGACGGGATTCCCGAGGATTCCCGAGGGGCACTTGCAGGGTACGAATGGCTCCAGGATCGGCTGTCCGACGGCGAGGCGATCGCCCGGGTCGAGAGGTTGCGGCCGATCGCAGGGCGCCTCGACTGCACCATGGCGCAACTGGCGCTGGCGTGGGCGACCAAGCACGAGATGGTGTCGTCGGTGATCACCGGCGCATCCAAGGTCTCTCAGGTCGTTCAGAACTTCGAGGCCGTCGAGGTGATCCCGCTGATCACCGACGAGGTCAAGGCCGAGATCGAGGCGGCCATCGGTCGCTGATCCACTTCGTCACCCGGGCGGCGACAGCGCCCGTCTGTCCGGCGACGAAGTGATCGGCCATGTCGATCACGCCGAACTCGGCGTCCGCCCACCGCTCGACGATCGGCCGTGCAACGGCGGGCGGTGCGAACTGGTCGTGGGCCGGGGTCAGGACCAGAGTGGGGACGGCGACGGACGGTGCCCCGGCACTGTCGCCGAGCGGGGGAGCGATCAACACCCTGCCGGCGATGTCGGCCCGGTCGAGCGCAAGAGCGATCATCGCGCCGAACGAATAGCCGCAGACGAGCGTGCGAACGCCCGGAAGCGTCCGCTCGACCTCGTCCAGCGCCGCCTGCGCGTCGAGCTGCTCACCGACCCCGTCGGTGAACGTCGGTCGGAAGTCGAATCGCAGCGACGCCACGCCCGCCGTCGGCAGCGCCCTGTGGAGCGCGTCGACGACCGGGTTGAACCGATTGCCGCCGTACTGCGGATGGGGATGACAGACGATCGCAGCCGCACGGCATTCGGGCGGTACGACGAGATCCCCGGCGATCGTGACGCCGTCGTCGGTCTCGAACCGGATCGAGTGTTGATCGTGAGCGGTCATCCCGAAGGACGGTACCCTGCCCATCGATGTCAGGGCCCGACGACAAGCTGCCGATCAAGATGCTCAACGACCGCGTGCTCGTGAGCACGTCCGACGGAGGCGAGCGGAAATCGTCGGGAGGGATTCTGATTCCCGCAACGGCCGAGATGGCGAAGCGTCTCGTGTGGGGCACCGTCGTCGCGCAGGGCCAGAACGTGCGCTCCTGCGAGGTCGGTGACAAGGTCCTGTTCAGCCCCGACGACCGCTACGAGGTCGAGGTGCAGGGCCGGGACTACATCATGTTGCGCGAACGTGAGCTCCACGCGGTCGCGGCCGAACGCATCGAAGCCTCCACGGGGCTGTACCTCTAGGCCACCGGACCGTTTCGTTGGTCGCGTTCGTGTCACTCTCTCGGCGTCGGGGCGACCACCGCAAGAACAGCACCGGTGCATGAGGGCGGTCGGTGCGCCCGCTTCGTAGGATGAGCCGATGCCGGAGACGACCATCATCGAGGCGACCGAGGAGCAGTTGGCAGGTGTCAGGTACAACGCCGACGGGCTCGTGACCGCGATCGCCCAGGACATCGAGAGTGGTGAGGTGTTGATGCTGGCCTGGATGAACGCCGAGTCGTTGAAGATGACCTTCGACGAGGGTCGGATGGTGTACTGGTCGCGCAGTCGCCAAGAGCTGTGGCGCAAGGGCGACACGAGCGGCGACCGCCAATTCGTCCGCGAGGCGTACTACGACTGCGACGCCGACGCACTTCTCTTCAAGGTCGAGCAGGAAGGTGTCGGCGCCTGCCACACCGGCGCTCGGAGCTGCTTCTTCCAGCCGTTCGGATGAAGTTCCGACCCTCCCGCGAGGAGTTCCACGCCCACGCTGCCGAGCACGGTGTCGTTCCCGTGTGGACCGAACTGCTGGCCGATCTGGAGACACCGGTCGCCGCCTACACCAAACTGGTCGGTGACGGTCCCGGGTTCCTGCTCGAGTCGGTCGAGGGTGCGGAACGCTGGGCACGGTTCTCCTTCGTCGGTCGAAACCCGTCGGCGACTCTGGTCCTTCGCGGTGACCGCGTCGAACTCGACGGGCCGCTCCCGGAGGGGATCCCGACCGACCGCGGCATCCTCGCGGCGATGGAGGCACTGCTCGCGCAGTACACCAGCCCGACCTTCGACGACCTGCCTCCGCTCCACGGCGGGATGATGGGGTTCCTCGGCTACGACGTGATCCGCGAGGTCGAGCACCTCCCCGACGCGCCGACCGACGACCGCGACTATCCCGACGCGGTCATGTCGGTGATCGGATCGCTGGCGGCCTTCGACCACTGGCGCCAGCGCGTCTATCTCATCGAGAGCGTCCGCACCCTCGGGATGGACGTCGCGGAACGGGACGCGGCCTACGACGCGGCGGTCGAACGCGTCGCTCAGGCGGTGGAGGATCTGGCCCAACCGCTGGCGTACACACCCGTCGAGCCGCCGACACCCGACGACGATCTGCCGATGCTCGAGTCGACGATGGACCACGGCGTGTACCAGCGAGCGGTCGAGGTCGCGAAGGAGCACGTCGTCGCCGGTGACGTCTTCCAGGTCGTGCTGGCGCAGCGCTACGACCTCGAACTCCGGGCGGATCCGTTCGACGTGTACCGGGTGCTGCGCCAGGTCAACCCGTCGCCGTACATGTACTTCGTGAAGCATCCGGAGTTGACGATCGTCGGCTCGTCGCCGGAGCCGATGGTGCAGTTGCTCGACCGCAAGGTGATTTCACGGCCGATCGCCGGGACGCGTCGACGGGGCCGCACCGACGAGGACGACCGGCGCATGGCGGCTGAACTCATCGAGCACCCGAAGGAGCGCGCCGAACACGTGATGCTCGTCGACCTGGCCCGCAACGACGTCGGCCGCGTGGCGAAGTTCGGTACCGTGACGGTCGACGAGTTGATGACGCTCGAGCGGTACAGCCACGTCATGCACCTGACCTCGCAGGTGTCGGGTGACCTCGTCGACGACCTCGGACCCATCGACGTGCTGCGGGCGACGCTGCCGGCGGGGACGGTCAGCGGCGCGCCGAAGGTGCGAGCCATGGAGATCATCGATTCGTTGGAGCCGGTCAAGCGCGGGCCGTACGCCGGGGTCGTCGGCTACGTGGACTGGTCGGGCAACCTCGATACGGCGATCGCGATTCGCACGATGTTCATCACCGGCGACGGGACGACTGCGAGCCTCCAGGCGGGTGCGGGGATCGTCGCCGACTCGGTCCCCGACGACGAGGATCTCGAGTGCCGGAACAAGGCCGCCGCCCTGCTCGCGGCGATTCCGGCCGCCCGTCGGATGACCGCGGCCCGGCGAGACGCGGGGACGTCCGCCTAGAAGATCAGGATCAACAGGAAGATCGGGGACACGAGCGCGAATCCGAACCCCGTCACGACCGCCAACGCCATGAGACCGGGGAACGAGGTCAGCGATCGGAGCGCCATCGACAGCTCGGGGAAATCGGCCGCGCGCCGGTCGACCCCGTCACGCATCGTGAAGAACTGGCGCGACACCTGGACGACGCTGTCGTCGCCGGAGATCTCCGTGACCTCGACGGTCTCCAGCACGGTTCGCTCGGCCTCGTCGTCGCCTCCGATGAACCGTCTGATCTCATCGACGAGCGCGTCGCTGCCCCGTCGAACCATCCACAGGCGCCACATCGAGAGGAGAACCGACCCGACGCCCACCACGACGCCGACTCCGCCGAGCGCGATCCACGCAGTACGCGCGCCGCCGCTCAACGCGGCGATCCCGAGGAGGTAGCTGAGCACCCCCGCGGCCGACGCGAAGATCAGCACGCCGCCGGCGAGCGCGTTGGCTCTCCGGAGGAGACCGAGCAGCGCGTCGACGGCACGTTCGGCGAGTTGATCCAGCGCGGACCGATCGTCGTCCGGACCCTCGATCGAATCGGGGAAGATGGCGTCGTCGTCGCTCATGTCGTTCGCAGTGTGCCACGGCAGACTGGCGGAGTGGACACCGACGACGCCGTGAACGAGACCGCCGCCTGCATCGACGATCGCGCCCGGGACTCGGTCGTCGTGGCCGGTGCCGATGCGCAGACGTATCTGCAGTCCCAGGTCGCGCAGGAGATCCGAGATCTGCGGGTCGGGGCGGCGCGGTGGACACTGGTACTCGACCCGACCGGGAAGATCGAGGTGCTGGCCCGCATCCGTCGTACCGAGGACGACGTGTTCGTGCTCGACACCGACGCCGGGTTCGGTGCCGGGCTCCTCGCCCGAATCGACCGCTTCAAGATCCGGGTCGACGTGACGACGACGCTCGAGCACGCCTCCGTGGGCTCACCGTCGGTCGAGCACGAAGCAGCGCGCGTCGCAGCGGGCTGGCCGAGGATGGGCAACGAGATCGAGCCGGGCGTGACCATCCCGGCCACGACCGGCGTGGTGCCTGTCGCGGTCGACTTCCGGAAGGGCTGTTACCCGGGCCAGGAGCTGGTCGAGCGGATGGACTCCCGCGGCGCCGACGCACCCCGCTCGTTGCGCATCGTCGATCTCGCACAGGGCGCCGCGGTCGGAGACGCCGTGCACGACGCCGATGGGATCGAGGTCGGTCGGGTCACGAGCGTGTCGGGTGAGGCCGGCATCGGCCTCGCATACGTGAAGCGCGGCGCCGATGTCGGAAGACCACCCGTCCACCTGCGCTGACGTCGACGCCCGAGATCCCGGCGGATCCTGACGACCAGCGTCACGAAACGGCGGGATGTCGGCAGTCAGGCGGTGGGCGCGAGCGATCGGCGGATCGCCACGACGTCGGGGTGGAAGCGCAGGTCGGCGAGTTCGGGGGCACGGTCGATCGTCGTTGCCAGACCGGCGGCCGACGTCCCCACCTCCGCTGCGGAGCGGAGCCAGCCGATCGCCGTCGCCCGGTCGCCGAGCGCTCCCGCCGCACGCGCGACGATCGCGGCGCTCAGCGTGTTCGGGATCCGACCGAACGAGTCCGCTGCATAGTGAGCGGCCTCGTCGTAGCGGCGCGTCGTCAGCAGCAGATTCGCGAGGATGTACTCGTTGCCGGGGTCGCCGTGGGGGAGTGGCTCGGGGAGCAGGTCGATGAGCGCCGACGCATCGGCGGGAGACAGCGCGAGATCGGGGACACCGGCCGCCGGTTGCGGATGGCTCAGTGCGGCGAGGAGCATCCGGCGCGCCTTGCTGCGTTTTCCGGCGTGGAGGGCCTCGGCGGCCGCGTCCCACGGCGAGCGTGGTGCGCGTGGTGGCTTGCCCGCGTTGAGCATCTGGAGCTGGGTGATCAGCAGGAAGCCGATGAACAGCACGAACCCGCGGTACCCCGTGGCGACGAGCAGTCCGGCACCGGCGACGGTGGCGGCGATCGAGAAGTAGAGCATGTACCGGCGGGCCCGTCCGGGAACGAGCCGGTCGAGTCCGTAGGTGACGATGTTGCCTCCGTCGAGGGGGAGCACCGGGATCAGGTTCAGGGCGCCGATCGCGGGTCCTGCCCACCAGATCGCGGCGGCCGCGGGCGAACTCGAGGCGGTCGACGGTTCGAGTGGGTTCACGCCCATCGCGACCAGGATGGTCACGCTCGTCGTGATGTGGACGAACGGCCCCGCGAAGGAGATCCACGCCTGCTCTGCGCGGCTGAGGACCCGGGTCGGTCGGTACGACGCATATCCGGCGAGGAACCCGAGCGAGATCTCGGCGTGGGCGCCCATCCGTCGAGCGGCAACGGCGTGGCCGAGTTCGTGAACGAGCGTCAGCACCGCGATCGCGCCGGCGAGCCAGACGCCGAACTCATTCCGATACAGGAAGACGATCAACGCCATGAACATGACGAAGCCCGACTGAACCCTCACGTCGAAGCCGAGCAGCCGGAACATCCTCCAAGGCTACGACGACGAAGGAGGCCTCCGACTTCGAGCCGGGTCATTGACAAGGGTCCTATGCTGGACCGCCGTATGTCTTACGTCTACAGCTTCGATCACAAGCACCGCCGCCCTCCGATGGAGTACAAGGACCTGCTCGGGGGGAAGGGTGCGAACCTCGCCGAGATGACCTCGGTGCTCAAGCTGCCCGTCCCACCGGGTTTCACCATCTCGACCGACGCGTGCCGGGCCTACATGGACGGCGGCTGGCCGGACGGGCTCGACGACGAGATCGCCGACCAGGTCTTCAAGCTCGAGAAGGCGATGGGGCGCAAGCTCGGCGATCCGCACGATCCGCTGCTCGTGTCGGTCCGTTCCGGTGCCAAGTTCTCGATGCCGGGCATGATGGACACCGTCCTCAACCTCGGTCTCAACGACGAGAGCGTCGAGGGGTTGGCCGCCGTCACCAACAACGAACGATTCGCCTACGACTCCTATCGGCGATTCATCGCCATGTACGGACGCATCGTGCTGGGCGTCGACGGCGAGCTGTTCGAGGAGCCCCTCGTGGCGGCCAAGGAGCAGGCCGGAACCAAGAACGATGCCCACCTCGGGGTCGACGTGCTGCGCGGCCTCTGCAAGACCTACCTCAAGGTCGTCAAGAAGGCGACGGGCGAGGAGTTCCCGCAGCGGCCGAGCCTGCAGCTGCGGGGTGCGGTCGAGGCGGTGTTCGAGTCCTGGAACGGTGCCCGGGCGATCGCCTACCGCGTCCGCGAGAAGATCAGCCACGACCTCGGCACGGCGGTCAACGTCCAGGCGATGGTCTTCGGCAACCGTGACGACAGCTCGGCGACCGGTGTCGGGTTCACCCGTGACGCAGCGACCGGCAAGAACGAACCGTACGGCGACTTCCTCATCAACGCGCAGGGTGAGGACGTGGTGGCGGGCATCCGCAACACCGAGAGTCTCGACCACATGAAGCAGTCGTTCCCCGAGATCTACAAGGAACTGCTCGACATCTTCGTTCGGCTCGAGGCCCACTACCGCGACATGTGCGACACCGAGTTCACGATCGAACAGGGCAAGTTGTGGATGCTGCAGACCCGGATCGGCAAGCGCACCGGTGTGGCCGCTCTGAAGATGGCCGTCGACATGACCAAGGGCACCAAGGACGGTCGAGGGGGACGCTGGAAGATCAGCCGCGACGAGGCGCTCCTCCGGGTCACCGAGGAGCACCTCGATTCGGTCCTGCATCCGCAGTTCGCGACTGCCGGCGTCACGCTCGCCACCGGGCTCGGGGCATCGCCCGGTGCCGCGGTGGGCAAGGTGTACTTCACGGCGGACGATGCCGTCGATGCCGACGAGCGTGGCGAGCACGTCCTGCTCGTTCGCAACGAAACCAGCCCCGAAGACGTGCACGGCATGATGGTCTCGCAGGGCATCCTGACCGCCCGCGGCGGTCTCGTCAGTCACGCCGCGGTCGTGGCCCGCGGCTGGGGCACCCCTGCGGTCGTCGGCGCCGAGGAGATCAAGATCAGCGGCAAGCAGTTCAGCGTCGGTGACATCGTCGTCGAAGAGGGCGACGAGATCTCGATCGATGGCACGACCGGCACGGTGGTGCTCGGCGCGATGGTGTTGGAAGACGCCAAGCCGCCGCCCGAATTCGACGTCATCCTCAAGTGGGCCGATCAGGTCCGCAAGGGCAAGCTGGCCGTGCGGGCAAATGCCGACACCGGCGAGGATGCAGCGAATGCTCGCGAGCTCGGCGCCGAGGGCATCGGGCTGTGCCGGACGGAGCACATGTTCCTCGCACCCGATCGACTCCCGATCGTCCGTGAGATGATCCTGGCGTCGACGCCCAAGCAGGAGGCGGCGGCACTCGAGAAGCTCCGTGAGGCGCAACAGGCCGACTTCACCGAGGTCCTCGATGCGATGGACGGGCTGCCCGTCACGATCCGGCTCCTTGACCCGCCGCTCCACGAATTCCTGCCGTCGACCGAGGAACTCAAGGTGAAGCAGGCCAAGCAGGGCAAGCTCAGCAAGAAGGACGAGCGGATGCTCCACGCCGCGGAGGTCTGGGCCGAGCACAACCCGATGATCGGCACCCGCGGCGTTCGTCTCGGCGTGATCAAGCCGGGGCTCTACGCGATGCAGGTCCGGGCCCTGCTCGACGCGGCGGCCAAGCTGCGCGAGGCCGGCAAGAAGCCGATCGTGGAGATCATGATCCCGCTCACGGTCACCCGCGAAGAGCTCGCACTCGCCCGGAGCTGGGTGCAGGAGGAGATCGACGTCGCACTCGCCGACATGAAGAAGAAGCCGGTCATCACGATCGGGACGATGATCGAGACACCTCGTGCGGCGATCCGGGCGGACGAACTCGCCGAGGTGTCCGACTTCTTCAGCTTCGGGACGAACGACCTCACACAGCTCACCTTCGGGTTCAGCCGCGATGACGTCGAGAGCCGGATGATGCCGGCGTATCTCGAACAGGGTCTGCTCAAGCGGAACCCGTTCGACACGATCGACCAGACCGGTGTCGGTGACCTGGTGAGGCTGGGCGTCGAGCGGGGCCGGGCCACCAAGCCCGGTCTCAAGCTCGGCGTGTGCGGCGAACACGGCGGTGACCCGGAGTCGATCGACCTGTTCTACCGCATCGGTCTCGACTACGTGTCGTGCAGCCCGTTCAGGGTTCCGATCGCCCGGCTCAGCGCCGCACAGGCGATCCTCAACAATCCCTGATCGTCGCGCCGAACCCGGTTCGTGAGTTTCCGGGCATGATGGTGCGGTGACGCCGATCATGCCCGGACTGCTCGCGGTGAGCGAGCGTGATGCTCATCTCGCCGACATCGACGTCGCCGCCTGGCAGTGGGGGGCTCTGCTCGGCCTGATCGTGCTGATGCTGCTGGTCGATCTGCTCGTCGTGCACCGGGAGGCGCACGAGGTCTCGACGAAGGAGGCCGCGATCGAATCAGCGGTCTGGATCAGCGTCGGTGTCGCGTTCACCGGGGTGGTCGCGTGGTGGTTCGGTGCGCAGGCCAGCGGGGAGTACATCTCGGGATACCTGATCGAGAAGAGCCTGAGCGTCGACAACGTCTTCGTGTGGGCGTTGATCCTCGGGTACTTCGCAGTGCCACAGCGCTACCAGCACCGGGTGCTCTTCTGGGGCATCTTCGGAGCGCTCACCCTCCGCGCGGTCTTCATCTTCGCCGGTGTCGCGCTGATCGAACGGTTCGACTGGATCCTGTACGTGTTCGGAGCGTTCTTGCTCTACACCGCCGGCAAGCTCGTGTTCAGCGACCACGACCACGTCGACCCGGGCAGCTCGAAGTTCCTGAGACTGGTCCATCGGTTCGTTCCATCGACCGACGAGTTCGACGGGCAGAAGCTGTTCACGAAGAAGAGCGGCAGGCGGCTGGCGACGCCACTGTTCGCGGTGCTGATGCTCGTCGAGGCAACCGATGTCGTCTTCGCGGTCGACTCGGTGCCGGCGGTGCTCGCCGTGTCCAACGAACAGTTCATCGTGTTCGCGTCGAACGCCTTCGCGATCCTCGGTCTCCGGGCGCTGTACTTCCTGCTGGCAGACATGCACGCCCGCTTCACCTATCTGCAGGAGGGGCTGGCGATCATCCTGGCTTTCGTGGGCGTCAAGATGATCATCGCGGAGTGGTACCACATCCCGACAGCGCTGTCGCTCGGTGTGATCGCGATCGTGCTCACCGCTTCGGTCGGGTTCTCGATGAAGGGTGCCCGACGGGTCGAGCGTGAGGCAGAACTCGTCGAGGCGGCGTTCGACGACGACAACTGAACGGAGACAGCCCCGACGAGGCAGTCAGAAGTCCGGTTCGACGTCGGATGCGATCCATGGCTCGGGCGGCAGCGCGAGATCCCACGCCTCGGGGGAGAGCGGATCGACCCGGCGGGTCTCGAACTCCGACGTGTGGAGCCAGGCCGACAGTCGGCGCGCGGTGAGTGGTCGAGACACGCAGAAACCCTGGGCGACGTCACAGCCGATGTCGCGCAACCGTTCGAGGGTCTGATTGCTCTCGACGCCCTCGGCGACGACCTCGAGGCCGAGGTTGTGGCCCAGGTCGATCGTCGATCGTACGATCACTTCGTCCTGCTGGTCGAGGAGCATGTTGGCGATGAAACTCTGATCCACCTTGAGTTCGCGAACGGGGAGTTGACGGAGATAGCTCAGCGAGGAGTAGCCGGTTCCGAAGTCGTCGATCGACAGTCGGATCCCCTGTTCGTTCAGCTCGTGGATCGTCGAACGCGATCGTGGAGCGTCCATGAACAGCGACGACTCGGTGATCTCGAGGGTGAGGGTCCGTGGATCGACTCCGTTCGACGACAGGTACCCGTCGACGCGGCTCGCCAGCTTTGCGTCCAGCAGATCGTGCGTGGAGAGATTCACCGAGAGGGACAACCGATGCCCCCGATCGTGGAGCCGGCGCATCTCGGCGATGCCCTTCGAGAGCATCGTGTCGGTGAGCTGCTTGATGAGCCCGGTCTCCTCCGCCACCCGGACGAAGTCGGTCGGCGGGACCACCCCGCGCACCTCGTGGGTCCACCGCACGAGCGCCTCGGCTCCGGTGATCAGGCCACTCGAGAGGTCCAGCTTCGGCTGATACTCGACGCCGAGCTTGCCTTCCTCGATCGCCTCGCGGAGATCGCCGAGCATCGACAGGCGGGCGGGGGTGCGTCGGTCGAGTTCCGGACGGAAGAAGTCGACGCCGAGGTGGCGTGACTTCGCGTTGTACATCGCGATGTCGGCGTGCCGAAGCGGTGTCTGTGGGTCGGTCAGTCCGGCGGGGACGGCTGCGATGCCGACGCTGGCCGTGATGACGAGCGCGAGGCCGTCGAGTGTGAACGGTCGAGCAGCGTCCTCCACACACTGCCGTGCGAATTCGAAGACGTCTTCGTCACAGTCGGAGTAGGTGATCAACGCGAACTCGTCGCCGGCGAGCCGGGCCACGAAGTCGTCCGGTTGTACGCGCCCGGTCAACCGGTCGGCGAACTCGATGAGCAGGTCGTCTCCTGCATGGTGACCGAGCGTGTCGTTGACCTCCTTGAACCGGTCGAGGTCGAACATCATGACGTACGCGGACAACCCGTCGGGGATGCGATTGCTGCGGTCGATGAGCTCGCGTTCGAACGCGAGCCGGTTCGCGAGTCCGGTCAAGGCATCGTGGCGCGCCTCGTATCCGATCTGTCGATGCAGCATTCCCTTTCGCAGGTTGGACGCGAGTTGGTCGGCGAGGTTCTGTGCCTGGGCGACGTCGTCGCGGCCGAAGGGGTGATCCGACGACGGGCGACGGGCGAGCAGCAGGCGTCCGATCGCACCGATCTCGTCATCGACCGCAGCGACGATGACCTCACCGACGTGCGACAGGGCCGGGTCGACTCGCTCGGCGATCACGCTGCCGGTGGTGAGCAGTGTCGAGGAGTCGGCAGCGAGTTCGCCCCACGGCGTCCAGTCGTGGTTCTCCAACATCGACGAAGCGATGTCGCCCGTGCAGAACAGCCGAGCCGAACCGTCGGCTTCGAGGACCGCGAGAATCGTGACATCGGACCGGAGCAGGCGAGAGGCCTCCGAGATCGCCGCCTCGCCGATCTCGTCGAGGTCGAGTGAACGTCCCACCCGCCCGGCGAACCCGTGGACGGCGCGCAGGTCGCGGAGACGCTGTGCGAGTTCACCGTGTCGTCGCATCATGAACCACAGCGCGACGACCGGGACCAGCGCGAGTCCAGCGAACGTCGGCGAGAGCAGGAAGAGGCTCAGGAGTGCGCCGGCCATCGCGGCGTTGACCAGCAGCACCCACGCCGCTTTCAACTCGTCGACGATGTGGCGCAACGTGTCTCCGCTGAACCGTGACACGGCGAGGGCGACGGCGACAGATCCCGACACGCCGGCAATCGTCACGGCCGATGTCGAGGCGAGAATGAATTCGACGTCGCTCGACGAACGCGATTCGAGGAAGAGCCGGACCATCAGGTACGCGGCCGAGGTCTCGAACGCGAACATCGACAGGTTGAAGAACTGTTTGTAGACGGGCGGCCGCTTGATCAAGGAGAAGACGATGAGGCTCGCCCCGACCCGCGTTGCGATTCCGGTCAACGGGGCCAGGTAGAGCAGCGCGAACGTGAGCGGGATCTCCGAGAGGGAGAAGAGGATCGCGTTCTGGCGGAACTCGATCCGGAAGACGGTGAGCAGCGTGCCCCCGAACGCGACGGCGAGGATCGCTACCGCGAACGGACCGGAGGGCAGCTGTGACGACCCGAGGTCCGGAATCAGGAAGATGAAACCGCCGGCGAGAAGGGCCAGGACGACCGACAGACCGAGGACTTCGAGAATCGGGCGCGTCTGCCCACGTCCCGCTCGTGCCTGATCTCGGACGCCACCCGCTGAGTCAGTTGTGACCACTTCGCAACTCCCGACGCCCGTGCGAGCTGACGAAGATATCAGCCTACACGGGCATCGTCACCCACAGTGGGATCCTTGAGTGATTGCGGGAACGGTCAGCCCCAGTGTGCGCCGCCCCAGTGTGCGCCGCCCCAGTGTGCGCCGCCCCAGTGTGCGCCGCCCCAGTGTGCGCCGCCCCAGTGTGCGCCGCCCCAGTGTGCGCCGCCCCAGTGTGCGCCGCCCCAGTGTGCGCCGCCCCAGTGTGCGCCGCCCCAGTGTGCGCCGCCCCAGTGTGCGCCGCCCCAGTGTGCGCCGCCCCAGTGTGCGCCGCCCCAGTGTGCTCCGCCCCAGTGTGCGCCGCCCCAGTGTGCGCCGCCCCAGTGTGCTCCGCCCCAGTGTGCTCCGCCCCAGTGTGCTCCGCCCCAGTGTGCGCCGCCCCAGTGTGCGCCGCCCCAGTGTGCGCCGCCCCAGTGTGCGCCGCCCCAGTGTGCGCCGCCCCAGTGTGCGCCGCCCCAGTGTGCGCCGCCCCAGTGTGCGCCGCCCCAGTGTGCGCCGCCCCAGCAGTCGGTGGTCGTGCAGGCAGGGACGTTCGACACGTCGAAGCTCGGCGTGCTCGCGGCGGGTGTCCACGTCTGCTGCGAGGCCGGAACCGTGGCCGCGGCCGCAGCGTCGATCTGCAACAGGCCACGACCCGTCGTCGCGGTCGCACCCTCGACGGGCGTCGCGGTGGAGGTCAGCAGCGCTTTCGTCTGATCAGGTGTGAGATCCGGGTTCGCCTCGAGCAGAAGGGCGACGGCTCCTGCGGTCACGGCGGCGGCCTGTGACGTCCCGCTGCCCCGGAAGAGCTGCTCGTCCACATAGCCGACGTCCGCATGATTCAGGTCCGCGTAGGACCCGGGCGCCCGCAGGCTGTCGATGTGTGCCCCCGGCGCGGCGATGTCCGGGTTGCGGACCCCGTCGCCACTGTTGGAGAAGTCGGCGATTCGCAGACCGTCCTCGGTCGCCTCGGCCGCCGCGACCGTGATGACGAACGGATCGACACCCGGAGAAGCGACACCTGCGGTCTCGTTGCCGTCGTTGCCCGCGATGGCGACGACCACGATCCCGGCATTCCAGGCGCGCTCGAGCGCCGCCGTCAGCGGGTCCTCCCGGTAGGACAGTGGCGAGCCGCTGTCGTAGGAGAGGTTGATCACCCGAACGTCGAGCCGCTCGGCGTTCGCAATCGTCCAGTCGATCCCCGCGATGACGTTCTCCAGCTCGGTGGATCCGTCACGGCCGGAGACCTTGACCGAGACGATCCCTGCATCGGGCGCGACGCCGAGGAACTGCTCTCCGTGTTCGCTCGACGTCGCGGGGTCGGCGCCGGACTCTGCCCCCGCGATGATGCCGGCCATGCTGGTTCCGTGGCCGTTGGTGTCGACGAATCGAGTGGCAGGATCGGCGGCCTCGTCGGTGAGGTCGACCATTGCGACCACCTTGTCGGGCGCGAGCCCGTCGACCGGTGCGACGCCCGTGTCGATCACGGCCACGTTGACACCCTGTCCGGTGATTCCCTGCGACCACAGATTCCGCGCGCCGATCTGGTCGACCACGTGATACATCGATCCGAGCGGGAGCGAGTCGGGGTCCACGTGCGCGTTCCCGGCGGCGACATGGGTGTCGACGCCGCTGTCCAGACGATCGTTCGAAGCGCCGGAGGCGAGGAGCCCTGCGACGATCAAGGAGAGAACAGCGACGATCGCAGTCCACTTCCGTCGCCGGCGGACGGTCAGCTCGCGCGTCGTGACCAACGGCGGGAGTGAGGCGAGGGGGACCCGGTCGAGACCAGAATCGGCACTGTCCCAGACCCGCCCGTCGTCTTCGTGTGCTGGGGGAAGAAGGTCCCAAACGCGTCCAGATCGGGTGAGAGTGTCCAATGTGGTCTCCGTTCTTGTTGGTGCCCGCTCAACAAGACCCGCGAGGAGTCCGTGTCCCCATTGGTTTTGGTCGACCCGCGTTGTCGGCTGAGACGCAACGGACTTTCCTCTGTAGTTCCTCTAGGGTACCTCAATTCCCAGCACAGTGTGTGGTTGGCTCGCTATCATCCGCGGTTTTTCATCAACTTGTCATGAGGCGTGCCAGAGCACGAGCGCAGTAGCGTTCAGCGGAATGGGGATCGCCGACGACGACATCGACA
The DNA here is from genome assembly GCA_963824025.1 of Ilumatobacteraceae bacterium. GTDB lineage: Bacteria > Actinomycetota > Acidimicrobiia > Acidimicrobiales > Ilumatobacteraceae > Ilumatobacter_A. The sequence continues at coordinate 242,928 of CAWGNY010000008.1, read as the reverse complement.
AGATCCGGTCCACCGTGTCGATCGTCGACGTCGTCGGGGGGTACGTCGCGCTGAAACGTGTCGGTCGGAACTGGTCGGGGTTGTGTCCCTTCCACGCGGAGAAGTCGCCGTCGTTCTACGTCCGCGAAGAGACCGGCCGGTACAAGTGTTTCGGGTGCGACAAGGGCGGCGACGTCTTCACGTTCATCCAGGAGATCGAGCACACCGATTTTCCGGGTTCGGTCGAGCATCTCGCCGCCAAGGCGGGGATCTCGCTCAACTACACGACGACCGGGCAGTCGAAGGAACGAGCCCGTCGCAAGCGGTTGACGGAGGCGATGGGCGACGCGGTGGAGTGGTATCACGAACGGTTGCTGACCGACCCCGGCGCGCGTGCCGCACGTGACTACCTGCGTCAACGCGGGCTCCACGGTGACATCGCGCGGCAGTTCAAACTCGGATGGGCGCCCGACGATTGGGATCGCCTCGCACGAGAACTCGGCCAACCCGCCGACGTGCTCCAGGACGTCGGCCTGGCGTTTCGGAATCGGCGGAACCGGATGCAGGACTCGTTTCGAGCGCGCATCATGTTCCCGATCTTCTCCGAATCGGGAGAGGCGCTCGCCTTCGGGGGCCGGATCCTGCCGGGATCGAATGATCCGGCGAAGTACAAGAACAGCTCCGAGACGCCGATCTACGTGAAGTCCAAGACGCTGTACGGACTGAATTGGGCAAAGGCCGACGCGTCGAGGGTCGACCAGATCATCGTGTGCGAGGGGTACACCGACGTGATCGGCTTCCACCAGGCCGGTGTCCCACGCGCCGTGGCGACCTGCGGGACGGCGTTGACCGAGGAGCACGTCCGGTTGCTCAAGCGCTACGCGAGCCGCGTCGTGTTGTCGTTCGACGCCGACGCCGCGGGCCAGGGCGCCGCCGAACGCTTCTACGAATGGGAACAGAAGCATCAGGTCGAGGTCTCGGTCGCCCGCCTGCCGGCGGGCCAGGATCCGGGCGATCTCGCTCGCACGAATCCCGAGGCGCTGGCCGGGGCGGTCGACGAGCCGTTGCCGTTCCTTGGCTTCCGACTCCAGCGGACGATGGCGTCGCGGCGGCTGGATTCGCCCGAACAGCGGGCGCGGCTGGCGGAGGAGGCCATGGCCGTGGTGAACGAGCATCCCAATGCCAACGTCCGCAAGCTGTATGCGGGCGAGGTGGCGGCGCAGGTCGGGCTGCCGGTCGCCGATCTCGTCAAGCTCGCCGAACGTGGGGTGCGGCGCCCGTCGATCGAGGTGAAGGCGAACCGTCGGTCCGCGCCGATGGAGAACGCCGAATTCGCGGCCCTCGTCCTGCTCGTCCAGGAGTGGGACTCGATCGCCGAGTGGCTGATCGAGGCGCTGTTCGACATCGACGCGAACCGCCTGGCCTTTCTCGCGCTCGCCGAGGAGGGATCCCTCAATGGTGCGCTCGCGGTCGCCCCGCCCGACGCCCGCGAGGTGCTGGAGCGAGCGTCGGTCGCCGACCTCGACCTCGATGCGACGGTCGAGGCCCAGTCGCTGATCGCGGCCGCCACCCGCCGCGAACTTCGTCACCGGACGGGTCTGACCGACCCGATGTCGTTGGAGGAGGATCGTGCGGCGCGGCTCGATCTGATGGCGCTCGGCGAGTCGGATCCCGTCCGCGCCTCGGTGGCGGCGGAGTCGTTGCTAGGTTGGCTGCATCGACGATCCGACGAGCGCCCCGACTGAGTCCGACGAGCCGGCCGAGAGCCCTGCCGGCGCGGTCGTCGCGCCGGTGGCGGGGGTCGACGAACTCGAGTGGGACGCGCTGGTACAACGCGGTCGAACCAGCGGTGAGGTCCACGCCGATCAGGTCAGTCATGTGCTCCGCCACGTCGAGTTGAGCGAGTCGGTTCTCACCGAGGTGCAGCAGGCGTTCTCCGGCGCCGGCATCGCGATCGACGACAAGCTCGATCACGACGACGAGGACGATCATGCCGACACCCCGGTCGGCGTGCGCCGTGAACTGATCGTCGAGAACGATGCCGACGAGCAGTTGTTGAGTCGGCGGCGACAGCGTCGGACCAAGAAGCGGGGTCCGAAGGCGGAGGGCGGATCCGCCGACGCTGTTCGGATGTATCTGCGCGAGATCGGCCAGGTCGACCTGCTGACCGTCGACGACGAACGTCGGCTGGCACAGCTGATCGAGGAGGGCAAGATCGCCGCCGAGAGGATCGACGCCGCCAACGAGGCGGGGCTTCCGCTCGACGTCGTCGAGGACCGGATGCTGATGCGTGCCGTGAAGCGCGGCGAGCGTGCCAAGTCCGAACTGACCCAGGCCAACCTGCGGCTCGTGGTCAGCATCGCGAAGCGCTATTCCGGTCGGGGGATGCAACTGCTCGATCTCGTGCAGGAGGGCAACCTCGGGTTGATGCGCGCGGTCGAGAAGTTCGACTACACCAAGGGATTCAAGTTCTCGACGTACGCCACCTGGTGGATCCGTCAGGCGATCACACGGTCGATCGCCGACCAGGCGCGTACGATCCGGATTCCGGTCCACATGGTCGAGCACATGAACCGGGTGACCCGGGCCAAGCGCACCATGCATCAGGAACTCGAACGTGAGCCGACGATCGAGGAGTTGGGTCGGCGAGTGCAGTTGGAGCCCGAACGTGTGCGCGAGTTGTTGCGCTATTCGCAGGATCCGTTGTCCCTCGACTCACCGGTCGGCGAAGAGGACGAGTCGAACCTCGGTGACTTCATCCAGGACGAGTCGGCCGACAGCCCGGCGGACGCGGCCACGAAGGTGATGTTGTCCAACGCGGTCGGCGAGGTCCTCAACGAACTCTCCGAACGGGAGCAGGAGATCGTCCGGCTCCGATTCGGGCTCGACGGCGGCCAGGCCAAGACCCTCGAAGAGGTCGGCAAGGCGTTCGGGGTGACGCGGGAGCGAATTCGCCAGATCGAGGCCAAGACGCTTGCCAAGCTGCGGCATCCCCAGCGCAGTCAGCGGCTTCGGGAATTCCTCGAAGTCGAATAGCACCGGGTCGGCGGCGTCGGTGAACTCTGAAGTACCCCCGTGCGCATGATGGCGTCCATGTTCTCTTCCGACGACATCACGCTCGACTGCCGGACCTGCGTCGCAGCGAACACCACGGCCTGCGAGGACTGCATCGTGAACCATCTGCTGGCGAACGATGCCGGCCCGATCGAATTCGTCCCGATCGCCCGGCGTCGCGTGCCGAGCGAGACCGAGCGGGTCGTCGATCTGTTCGTGAAGGCTGGTCTGCTGGACGATGACCCGCACTTCGTTCCGATCGCCACCTTCGAATCGTTCGACCTTCCCCAGCTGGTGCGCTGACGGCTTCTACGATGCGGCCATGACCGACGGTGACGACGACACGGTGCCCACCGGTCGGGCCGGGGTCGACCCACTGATCGCCTACCCGCTGCAGTCGACGGGGCAGACGGGCCAGATCGAACGTCCCGGGGACCAGACGCCCTGGTGGTTCGTCCCCGGGATGTTCGCCGTCGGACTCGGCTTCATCGGACTGCTGGTCTTCGTCAACAATCGGCGCGCCGACGACGTGGTGACGGTTCCCGACCCGGTCGTGTCGGAGGTGCCGACGTCAGCTCCGACGGTGGCCCCCTCGACGTCCCCGCCGACCGTCGAGACCGCAGCGACGGTCGAGGCCGTGACGACCACGATCGACCCACGGATCGCGGACCTGCCCGCACCCGGTTCCGTCCGTGTCGGCACGATCGACCACGAGATCGCAGCGCGCTGCGAGGTCCATCTACCCTTCGAGCCCGTCGACACCGCCACCCAGCTGTCGAGCTATTTCTTCATCGACGACAACGGCGAACGCGGGCTCGTCGAGCGGGTGGTCGACGCGTCCGGCGATGCGGCGACGCGACTCGTCAGCGGCACGTTGACCTCGACCAGCGAGGTCACCGAGATCGGCGACGCGGGGGCGTTCATCGCGTCGTTCGTCGGTGCCGACGTGGTCGTCAATCCCGTCACCGACACCGAGACGCAGTGCGATGACCGCGTGGTGACGAACGAGCCGGGCCAGTTCGCCGTCCCCCACACGAGGATCGTCCTCGACGTCTGCGTCGTCGACGACGGCTCGTCGGGGACGACGATTTCCGGGTTGACCTCCGAAGGCAGCCGATTCGAGATCCTCCAAGCGGGCGGCGAGCTGGCCGAGATCGTGTTCGAACGCGGCCCCGAGGACGTCCTGCGCACCAGTGCCCCGGCCACGATCCTGCGAACCGGCGAGCAACTGTCGGCGTCCGGTGTGGTGAGCAACGGCACCGACGACCTCGACATCACCATCGACATCGGGACGAGTACCGGCGTCGCCGAGGCCCGGGTCTGCAGCGCGGCCGATCGACTGTGAACCACCGCGACACCACCGCCGACGTCCCGCCGATCGAACGGATCGAGGAGGTACTCGCCGACCACGGAGTCACCCACGTGGGTGTCGCCTCGGCAGAAGTGCTCGCCGAGACGCGAGTGGTGCTCCACCACCGCAAGGCGCTCGGGCTCCACGACGGGATGCAGTTCACGTATCGCAATCCCGACCGCTCCACCGATCCACGCCGTGCGGTTGCCGACGCCCGGTCGGTGATCGTGGCCGCGCGTCCGTATCTCACCGACGACGATCCCGAGCCGCCGAACTCGGGCGTCGCGGCCCGGGTCGGACGCTACGCGTGGGTCGACCACTACGGGGCCCTGCGTCGCGGCCTGGGCGTCGTGGCCGGCGACATCGTGGCGGCGGGGCATCGCGCGCTCGTGTTCGCGGACGACAACTCGCTCGTCGATCGTGCGATCGCTCATCGGGCGGGTTTGGGATGGTTCGGCAAGAACGCGAATCTCCTCGTCCCGGGCGCCGGCAGCTTCTTCGTCCTCGGTTCGATCATCACGACGGCCCGCTACACCCCGAACGAATCGCGGGCACCGGACGGCTGCGGCACCTGCGTCCGCTGCATCGACGGGTGCCCGACCGGGGCGATCATCGCTCCCGGGGTGATCGACGGTGCCCGCTGTCTGAGCTGGATACTGCAGAAGCCCGGCCCCATCCCGATGGAGTTCCGAACGGCTGTTCACGACCGGATCTACGGCTGCGACGACTGCCAGGACGTCTGCCCGGTCTCGGTTCGACTCGGTCGCCGCAACACGATCCCGCTCGACGCAGACGAGGCTCGGTCGCACGTCGACGTGTTGGATCTGCTCGATCTCGACGACGAGACGATCGAGAGCCGTCACGGACGCTGGTGGATCGCTGGACGCGAGATGCGATGGCTGCGTCGCAACGCGCTGGTCGTGATCGGAAACGTCGCCGATCCCCACGATCGCGCGATTCGGACCACGGTCGAGCGCTACCGTGCCGACGACGATCCGATCCTGGCCGAACACGCCGACTGGGCCCGTGCCCGCCTCGATCAACGCGCCCTCACCGACCGATGAAACACCTCCTCGTCACGAACGACTACCCACCGAAGATCGGTGGCATCCAATCGCTGCTCTGGGAGTGGTGGCGCCGTCTCCCGCCGGACCGGTTCGCCGTGCTCACGAGCCCGTACGAGGGGGCTGACGAGTTCGACGCTCACGAGCCGTATCGCATCGAACGCACGCCGGAGCCCGTGCTGCTCCCGCATCCGTGGATGGTCCGGCGGATCAACGATCTCGCCGACGATTTCGGCGCCGAACTCGTGGTGCTCGATCCGGCGGTGCCGCTCGGCCTCGTCGGCCCCTCGCTCGAGCTGCCCTACGACCTCGTGCTCCACGGTGCCGAGGTGACCGTTCCCGGTCGCCTGCCGTTCACGAAACAGGCGCTCGCGTACACACTGCGGCGGGCCCGCCACATCATCGCTGCCGGTGGTTATCCAGCGGCCGAGGCCGAACACGCGGCCGGGCGCGAACTTCCGACCACCGTCGTGCCCTGCGGCGTCGACCCCGACCGCTTCCGGGTCCTCGACCGATCGGAGCGGGCAGCCGCACGCGACCTGTTCGACATCCCTCGCGATGCCGAGCTGATCGTCGGGATCTCACGGCTCGTCCCGCGCAAGGGATTCGACAACGCGATCCGGGCTGTCGCCCGACTCCGCCACAGGCGACCTGACCTCGTCCTCGTGATCGCGGGCGGCGGCCGCGACGAGGAGCGGCTCCGCCGTCTCGCCGACGAACTCGACGCTCCCGTGCGCTTCGCGGGGCGTGTCCCGCACGACGACCTGCCGAAGCTGTACGGATGCGCCGATGTGTTCACGATGCTGTGCCGCAACCGGTGGGGTGGACTGGAGCAGGAAGGCTTCGGGATCGTCTTCATCGAGGCAGCGTCGTGCGGCGTCCCGCAGGTCGCCGGCAACTCGGGCGGCGCGGCCGAAGCGGTCGAGCACGGCGAGACCGGTTTCGTCATCGACGATCCGGAGGACGTTCAGGCGGTGGCCGACGCCTTCGAGCGGTTGCTCGACGACGACGAACTCCGGGCCTCGATGGCGGTGCGATCGCGGGAGCGGGTCGAAACCGACTTCGCCTACGACGTGTTGGCCCGCCGCCTCGGCGAGACGCTGGGTGTCGACGCCTGACGGCTACCGTGACGGCCGTGACGGGTGACGACGCAGCGGGTGCGGTGATCGTCCGCTTCGACGTGATCGCCACCACGGTCTTCGTCGCGAGTTCCGTCACGGCGGCGATCGTGTTCGACGGGGCGGCGATGACCATCGCGACCGTCGTGTCCCTCGTGTTGTTCTTCGTCGGGATCGCCGCGTTCCTGTGGGCGTTCTGGAACGCCGTGCAGCGCAGCCGGGGTGAACAGGTTGCGGTCACCCAGCTGTACCTGTTGACGGGCGGGGTGGCTCCGAGGCGCGTGCGCACGATCATGTTGTCGGCGCTCGCCGTGCAGTGCGTGGTCGGGCTGGCCACGGCGATCGCTCGTCCGAACGCCCCCGACGGCAGCCCGGGCAACTCCTTGGCGCTCGGGGTGCTCGTTCCGATCCTCGGATTCGGGCTGAACGGGCTGTGGGCGGCGTTCCACGGCCGCTATCGGGACAGATTGTCCGACGGTGACCACCTTCATCGACCAGAATGAGAGCCATGGCTGAGACCGCGACCGAGATCATCACCATCGACGCCACTCCGGACGAGGTGTGGAACCTCGCCGTGGACCTCCCGCGTTACCCGGAATGGGCCCGTGACATCAAGGCGGTGACGATTCACGAGACCGACGAGCAGGGGCGACCGAGTGAGGTCGAGTTCCGTGCGTCCGCTCTCGGCCGTAGCACGCACTACACCCTGCAGTATCGCTACAGCGATGAACCACGTCAGCTGGGATGGTCGATGATCCGTGGTGACATCCAGCGATCGATCGACGGCGCCTTCACCTTCATCCCCACGCCGGACGGCAAGACGGAGGTGCGTTACGACCTGGCCATCGACCTGGTGGTTCCACTGCCGGGATTCGTCAAGCGCCGCGCAGAGGTCCGGATCCTCAACACGGTTCGGGAGCTGAAGGTACGCGCCGAAGCGTGAGCGTGCCACGGGTGCGCGTCGGCATCGATGTCGGCGGGACGAAGGCGTTGGGGGTCGCGCTCGACTCGTCCGGCGCCGTCGGGCGCGAGGTGCGACGGCCGACGCCACGCGGCGAGGACAGTCTCGGACCCCTCGTCGACACACTCGTCGACCTGTCCCACGAGCTGGGCGTCGACGGCAGTCTCGGCATCGGCGTGCCGGGGCTGGTGACCCGCGACGGCATCCTGCGCGCCGCGCCGAATCTGGACGGTGTCGCGGACTTCGCAGTCGCGCAGCTCGTCGGGGAGCGCTTGGGACACGCCGTGGCGGTCGACAACGACGCCACGTGTGCCACGGTGGCCGAATGGCTGCTCGGCGCGGCGCAGGGCGCTGACGACGTGGTCCTGGTGACGCTCGGAACGGGCATCGGGGGCGGGCTCGTCGCCGACGGAGTGCTCCACCGTGGCAGCAACGGGTTCGCCGGAGAGTTCGGACACATGGTGGTGCACCCGGAGGGACCCCGCTGCCCGTGTGGACGCCGCGGGTGCTGGGAACGGTACGCGTCGGGGTCCGGTCTCGCGATGCTGGCACGCGAAGCCGCAACCGGCCGACGGTTGCGAACGGTGGTCGAACACGCCGGCGGGGACCCGCAGGCCGTCCGTGGCGAGCACGTGCACGCGGCGGCGCGAGACGGCGACGAGGAGGCACTCGCGGTGATCGACGAATTCGGACGCTGGGTCGCGCTCGGACTGTCGAACCTCACCAACGCCTTCGATCCGGAGGTGTTCGTCCTGGGTGGGGGGCTGGCAGCCGGCGCCGAACTCTACCTCGAGCCGATCACCCGGTGGTTCGGCGAGCTGCTGTACCAGCCGCACCTGCGAGCGTGGCCGCGGATCGAATTCGCGCACTGGGGTCCGCTCTCCGGCGCCGTCGGTGCGGCCCTTCTGCCGGACCTGGCCGCGGCATCCGATCGACCTTGACCGAGTTCACACCGCGGACACCGTGCGGGCTGCGGCTACGGTTGGCCGCATGGAGTTCCGTCGGATCGAGAATCTGCCACCGTATGTCTTTTCCATCATCAATGGGCTGAAGATCGAGGCACGACGAGCCGGTGCCGACGTCATCGATCTCGGCTTCGGCAACCCCGACATGCCGTCGCCCGCCATCGCCGTCGAGAAGCTCACCGAAGCGGCGCACAATCCGAAGAACCACCGGTACTCGCTCAGCAGGGGTCTGCCGAAGCTGCGCGAGGCGATCGCGGGGTACTACAAGAACAAGTGGGATGTCGACCTCGATCCCGAGCTCGAGATCACCAACACCATCGGTGCCAAGGAGGGGTTCAGCCACTTGATGTGGGTGCTCCTCGAGCGTGGCGACGCGGCGATCGTCCCGACGCCGAGCTACCCGATTCACATCTACGGTCCGTTGTTCGCCGGCGCCGACCTGCGCCAGGTTCCCATGAAGTTCCTGGCCGACCCGTCGGATCGCGAGACCTTCACCGACGACTTCATGGAGAGCCTGCACACCGCATACGACGTCGGCTGGCCCAAGCCGCGCGTGCTGGTGATGTCGTTCCCGCACAACCCGACCGGCGCGATCGTCGACCTCGACTTCATGCAGCGCGTCGTCGACTTCTGCCGGGAACGCGAGATGATCGTCGTGAACGACTTCGCGTATGCGGACATCGGATTCAACGGCCACCAGCCTCCGAGCATTCTGCAAGCCGAGGGAGCGATGGAGTGCGCCGTCGAGCTGTACTCGATGACCAAGTCGTTCCAGATGGCCGGCTGGCGTTCGGCGTTCCTTCTCGGCAATGCCGACGTCGTGCAGGCGCTCGTGAAGCTGAAGAGCTACCTCGACTACGGCATGTTCCAGCCGGTGCAGATCGCCTCGACGGTCACACTCAACGAGGCGCAGGACTTCCCCGATCAAGTGAGGGCGATCTACGAATCGCGTTGCGACACCCTCGTCGACGGTCTTGCCCGCATCGGGTGGGACATGCCGAAGCCGGGTGGCTCGATGTTCTGCTGGGGGCCGATTCCCGAGCCCTACGCGGAGATGGACTCGGTCGAGTTCTGCTCGCACGTCGTGCGCGAGGCCGACGTCGCGCTGTCACCCGGCGTGGGCTTCGGTCCGGGCGGTGAGGGATTCGTTCGGTTCGGCCTGATCGAGAACGAGATGCGGATCAACCAGGCCGTTCGAAACCTGAAGCGCGGACTGCCGAAACTCGGCTGAAACACACGTTCGATACGTTGCGCCGATGATCACCGTCGTCATGCGCGTCTGGCTGCCCGATCGTCCTGGCGCGCTGGGACAGGTCGCAAGTCGGATCGGTGCTGTTCGCGGTGACGTGCTGGGGATCGAAATCCTCGAACAGGGTGCCGATCGTGTGGTCGACGAACTGACGATCGCACTCCCCTCGGCCGAGATCGTCCCGCTGTTGACGCGTGAGGTCGACGCCGTCGACGGTGTGTCGGTCGAAGATGTCAGGACGGTCGACCTCGACCGCGTCGATCCCAACCTCGCGGCCCTCGCAGCGGGCGCGGCGATGGCCGAGGCTGCACCGTCGGAACGGCTCCGAGTGCTCTGTTCCGCTGTGCAACGACTCGTCGAAGCCGACTGGACCGTCGTCCTGGACGGGCAGGAGGTGATCGCTCAGGTCGGCGACTCACCACAGATCGGCTGGCTGGTGGCGTTCCTCGCCGGCAGCGGACACCTCAGCGAAGTCGACGAGGCCCTCCCGGGCGACCTCGTCTGGGGCCATCTCCTGACCTCGGGTCTCACGGTCGCCTCGGGCCGCGCCGATCGGGTCATCCACGAGCGCGAACGGGTGCGCATCAGCCTCCTGGCCCGTCTCGCTGACGCCCTCCTCTGACACACGGTCACCGCCATGTGCGACCCGTCCGTGCTTCGACGATCCGACATCCCGGCGAAAAGGGACGCTCGCCGTCACCATGCGCCGAAGATTCGAACGGGCCGTCGCGGCTCAGGACTCCCAGGCGCGTGAACGCTCGACGGCGCGCAGCCACTGCGCGTGGAGAGCGTCCGGGGCGACGCGATCGGCGGTGGGCGTGAACTCCGCCTCGAGCGTCCACGCCGTCGCGATGTCGTCGGTCGACGCCCAGATCCCCTCGGCCAGCCCCGCGAGGAACGCTGCACCGAGAGCGGTGGTCTCCTGCTCGACGGGCCGCTGCACCGTGACGCCGAGCTGATCGGCCTGGAACTGACAGAGGAGATCCATCACCGACGCACCGCCGTCCACGCGCAGGTCGACGATCGGTGTCCCGCTCGCCGCGACCATCGCGTCGATCACGTCACGGACCTGGTACGCCATCGACTCGACGACGGCGCGGGTGATCTCGGCGCGACCGGTCCCGCGCGTGATGCCGACGATCGTGCCGCGGGCGTACGGATCCCAGTACGGCGACCCGAGCCCGGCGAACGCCGGCACGACGTACACCCCACCGGTGTCGGCAACCGACTCGGCGAGCGGACCGGTTTCCGCGGCGTCATCGATGATGTTGATTCCGTCGCGCAGCCACTGGATCGCCGCGCCGGTGACGAAGATCGCCCCCTCCAATGCGTAGTGCGTCGTCCCGTCGGCGAGGGTCCAGGCGACGGTGGTCAGCATGCCCTCCGTCGGTGGGGGGCAGACGTCTCCGACGTTGAGGAGCACGAACGACCCGGTGCCGTACGTGTTCTTGGCCATCCCGGGCGTCACACACGCCTGACCGAACAGTGCGGCTTGCTGATCGCCCGCCACCCCGCTCACGGGGATCGCCTCGGGGACACCGCAGGTCGACGCCGTAACCCCGATCCGGCCACTCGACGGGACGATCCGCGGAAGCGCGTTGATCGGGACGCCGATCAGATCGCACAGCTCGTGGTCCCATGTGCGCGTCCGGATGTCGCACAGCATCGTGCGACTCGCATTGGTCACGTCGGTGGCGAACACCTCGCCCCCGGTCAGATTCCAGATGATCCAGGCGTCGATGGTGCCCAGGGCGAGGTCGGCGTCGACGGGGATGTCGCGGTGCTCGAGCATCCACGCGAACTTCGTGCCGGAGAAGTACGGGTCGAGGACGAGGCCCGTCCGCTCGCGCACGAGCGGGAGGTGCCCATCGGCCTCGAGCTCGTCGCAGCGGTGTGCGGTTCTCCGGTCCTGCCAGACGATGGCCGTGCCGTAGGGCAGCCCGCTCGTGCGGTTCCACGCCACGACGGTCTCGCGCTGGTTCGTGATGCCGATCGCTCCGACTCGTTCTCGGCCGACCTCCGCGATCACCTCGTTGAGCGTGTCGACGACCGCCGACCAGATCTCCTGGGCGTCGTGCTCGACCCAGCCGGGCTCCGGATAGTGCTGCGCGAACTCGCGATACGCCGAGACGGTTGGCGAATCGCCCACGAAGACGGCTCGACTCCGGACGCCGGTGGTCCCGGCATCGATGGCGATGACACAGTCAGCTTTGGGCACGGCCGACAATGTAGATCAGCGCCGCCGTGGCTTCGACTTCGGTCGGTTGCCACCACCGGATGTGCGCCTCGTCGGCGCCGGACGGGCCCGCCCGCCGTTCGACGACGATCCGCTCGACGTCTCGACGTCATCGGCGGATCGTGCGCGGGGCGTACCCATCTCCTTCAAGGAGCGGCGCTGATAACCGAGCTTGGCCATGACGAACCCGAAGAGCAGGTACAGCGGGCCCGACACGAGCAGTCCGGCGATCGCTCCGACGACCCCCGAGTCGCGGAAGAGGACCGCAAGGATGACGATCATGATGGCGACGTAGATCAGCCACTCGCGCACGAGCCGTTGCCAAGGCACCGGACGACTGGAATCCCACCGCATCTCCTCATTCAATCAGCCCGGACCCGGCCCGATGGCCGGGCCGGTACGATCACGTCCCGTGCGAGTCGGGATCCTGACCGGTGGCGGCGACTGTCCCGGGCTCAACGCGGTGATCCGCGCGGTCGTGCGAAAGGGTGAGCGGGTCTACGGCGACGAACTGATCGGCTTCCTCGATGCCTGGGACGGAGTCCGCGAACGTCGCACGACGCCGCTGTCGGTCGAGTCCATGCGGGGGATGTTGCCGCGGGGCGGGACGGTGCTCGGAACACGGCGCGGAAGCCCCTTCGACGCCCCCGACGGCGTCGACCACGTGAAGCAGACGATGAGCGACCTGGGCCTCGACGCGCTGATCGTGATCGGCGGCAACGGCAGCCTGTCGATCGCGTGTCGCCTGCACGCCGAACACGATGTGCCGATCGTCGGCATTCCCAAGACGATCGACAACGACATCGAGGGCACCGATCTCACCTTCGGTTTCACCACCGCGGTACAGATCGCAACCGACGCGATCGATCGGCTGCACACGACGGCCGAGAGCCACGATCGGGTGATGGTGGTCGAGGTCATGGGCCGGCACACCGGCTGGATCGCGACCCATGCCGGCATCGCCGGCGGTGCGACAGCCGTGCTGATCCCCGAGATCCCGTTCGACATCGAAGAGCTGTGTGGACGCCTCACACGGCGTCATGATCGAGGGCGATTCGCCTCGATCGTCGTCGTCGCCGAAGGCGCCGAGCCGCTTCCCGGAACGCTTGCGATGGAAGAGAAGGTGTACGACCGGTTCGGTCACGTGGTGCTCGGTGGCGTCGCGACGCGAATCGCGCGTGCGATCGCCGATCGAACAGGCTTCGAGACACGAGTGGTCCAGCTCGGCCACGTCCAACGCGGCGGCACGCCGACGGCCTTCGACCGGGTGTTGTCCACACGCTTCGGCGTTGCGGCGATCGACGCCGTGCACGCCGAGCAGTGGGGCAAGATGACGGTGCTCAGGGGCGAGCGGATCGAACTCGAGGACCTCATGGTCGCGGTGGGCAAGACACGTACCGTGGATCGCGAGTTGTTCGACGGCGTGGCGTCGCACTTCTTCGCCTGATCGGTCAGGCGGACGGCAGCGCCGGGAAATCCGGCTGTGAGGTTTCGAGGAACTCCGAATAGTCGTAGATCGTCAGGGGGCGATCGGTGACCTCGCCGTCACCGATCGGCCATCCCTGGTTCTGGCCGCCGACACGGACCCGTACCTGCTGGACCTGGTCGACCTCGGACGCAGTTGCAACGATCTGGGCGAGGGCCTGTCGAAGCCCGAGGTCGGTGAGCTCGCTCAGCGCATCGTTGATGTCGATCGTCAACCGCGTGCCGACCGTTCGGGCCTGTTCGATCTCGAGATCGGTGGGAATCGCCGAGGTCAGGCCGAGTGCGTTCTCGTCCTCGTTCGCTCCGGCCAGCAACGACGTGAGCAGGTCCTCGGCGGTGGCCGCTTCGCTGCGCGGAACCGCGCGCAGCAGCGGCTGTTCGGGGCTCAGCAGGTAGATCCGGGTGCCGTCCTCGGCAGCGTCGCCCGTGGCGAGCTCACCGAAGTTGCCCCGCTCGGCGATCGGGATTTCGCGGGGTGCGGCGTCCTCGCGGATCGCACACGATGTGAGCACGGCCAGTGCCGCGATGAGGAGCAGGAGGCGCCGCATCAGTCGTCCAACCCCGTCGCCATCAGCTCGATGACGAATCTCGCGCCCGGCTCGCCGTCGAGTCGGTCCTCGACCCAGACGCGTCCACCGTGCATGCGGACGTGCTCGTCGACCAGCGACAGTCCGAGTCCCGCACCTTCGCTGCCGGTCCGCCGCCCGGCGCCACCGCCTCGTGCGAACCGCTCGAAGATCAGCGAGCGTTCCTCCGGGGCCACTCCGAGCCCTCGATCCTCGACGGCGATCGTGATGTGCGAGATGGGCTCCGAGGGCGGGTTGACGACCTCGATCGTGATCTCGGGATCCCCGCCGCCGTAGGCGCGGGCGTTGTCGATCAAGTTCGCCATGACCCGGGCGAGGCGACGTTTGTCTCCGCGGATCACGGCCAGCTCGGCCCGCTCGCTGACATGCACCTGGGCGGTCGGGACCGAGCTGACGGCGACCGCCTGCCGGACGAATTCCGCAGCGAGCAGCTCTTCCATGTTGAGCCGGATCGCACCGGCGTCGAAGCGTGAGATCTCGAGCAGATCCTCGACCAGACCCTGGAACCGCACGACGTCGCCCGACAGCAGATCGAGTGCCGACTGGGCCCGTTCGGGCAGTTCGTCACGACGCGCCTCCATCACCTCGACCGACGCTGCCAGGGTCATCAGCGGCGATCGCAGTTCATGGCTGACGTCGGAGGCGAAACGAGCGTCGCGTTCGACGCGTTGTTCGAGCGCCTCGGCCATGTCGTTGAAGGATTCGGTGAGGACACGGAGGTCGGGGTCCTCGGTGTACTCCAAGCGGGTGTCGAGGCGCCCGCCGGCGATCGCGGAGGCCGCCTGCGCGGCCGCTCCGAGCGGGCGCACGGCGCGGCGCGCGGAGAAGATCCCGACGAGCACACCGAGTCCTGTGGTGATCAGCGCTGCGAGAAACAGTGCCACTCGGAGGTTCGAGAGGGTCGAGTCGACGTCGTCGAGCGGAAAGAACTCGAAGTACGCGCCGACCTGGGGTACCGACCATCCGACGACGATGTTGAGTTCGTCGTCGACGCGTACGATCTGGCGCGACGGGATGCCGTTCGCCACGACCTGGTCGAACATCTCGGGTGGGATGCTGTCGCGGGTGTACGGCGGGGTGCCGTACTGGCTGTCGCGATACCAGATCATGTAGCGCTGCACGCCGATGCGCTCGAGCGATGCTCGGGCGGCAACCGGTTCGGACGGCAACGTCGGTCGAAGATCCCGCTCGACACCCAACGCGTTCCGGCGCGAGGTGGCGATTGCCGCCTCGTCGCGTTCGGCAACGAGGTTCGAGCGGGTGAGGCCGAAGGTGGTCGTAGCGAGGAACACCGACAGCGCGATCGAGCCGAGCGTGATGATCAGCAGAATGCGCCGGCGAAGACCGAGAGCGGCCGGTCTCGACCGCCGCAACAACCGTTGGATGGGACCGGCCACAGGTGGCTCCGTCTCGCTCGGTCAGGTCTGGAGGCGGTAGCCGAGGCCGCGCACGGTGACGACATGGCGCGGGTTGGCCGGGTCGTTCTCGACCTTCGTGCGGAGACGGCGGATGTGGACGTCGACCAGTCGGCCGTCTCCGAAGTAGTCGTAGCCCCAGACCTTGTCGAGGAGCGCCTCGCGGCTCAAGACCTTGCCGGGGCTCTCGGCGAGCTCGCACAGCAACCGGAACTCGGTCTTGGTCAGGTGGACCTCGTTGCCCTCGCGCAGCACCTTGCCCTCGTCGGGGATGAGTTCGAGGTCTCCGAACACGAGCCGGGCATGACCGGGTGCGCCCGGGCGGATCCTGCGCAGCAGCGCACGGATCCGAGCGGAGAGTTCCTTCGGTGCGAACGGTTTCGTGAGGTAGTCGTCGGCACCCGCCTCGAGTCCTGCGACGATGTCGTGGGTGTCGTTGCGAGCGGTGACCATCACGACAGGGACGTCGCTGGTTCGACGCAGGGTGCGACACAGCTCGAATCCGTCGATGCCGGGCAGCATGATGTCGATCAACACCACGTCGGGGGAAGAGCGCTGGAAGAGCTCGATCGCCTCTTCGCCACTCTCCGCTTCGTCGACGATCCACCCTTCGTCTTCGAGCGCGAGCTTCACCGCAGAACGGATTCGCTCGTCGTCTTCGACCGCAAGGATTCGTGTACCCACGACTACATGATGCCGCATTTCACCTGCTGACGGTGAACACGCGGCGGAAATTCAGTCGACCACGCCGTCGACGACCGCCGCGTGGAGCCCCGGGGTCGCCGCGATGACGCCCCGCGGAGCGGTCACGTCGATGGTCGATCCGTCGAACGCGGAGACCGTTCCACCGGCCTCGGTGACGAGGAGCACGCCCGCTGCGACGTCCCACGAGTTGATGAACTCCTCGAAGTAGAGGTCGACTCGACCGCTCGCGACATACGCGAGGTCGAGAGCAGCACTGCCCTGGCGGCGGATGTCCCGCACGGTCGGGAGGATGCGGGCGATGCGTTCGGCCTGGACCTCGCGATGTCCGTCGAGGTGGTAGCTGAAGCCCGTCGCAGCGAGCGCGGTGGCGAGTTCGGTCGAGCCGGACACGCTGACTTCCGACCCGTTCACCGTGGTTCCCGCACCGAGTGCGGCGCTGTACAACTCGTCGACGACGGGCGCGTAGATCGCACCGGCCACCGGTCGGCCGTCGTGGAGCACGCCGATCGACGTGCACCACCCCGGGAGGTCGTACACGAAGTTGACGGTGCCGTCGATGGGATCGATGTGCCACTCGTAGGCGGAGGTCCCGCGGTGGTTCGCGCCCTCCTCACCGACGATCGAGTCGTCGGGCCGTTCGCGGCGCAGTCGTGCGACGATCATCGCCTCCGTCGCCTGATCGAACTTGGTGACGGGGTCGACGGCGCTCGACTTGGTGGCGTGATCTGCGCGAACACCCGGTCCGAGTTCCCGGCGCGCGCGGTACGCGTACGACCCGGCCTCTCGCGCGATCTCGTCGCACAGCCCGCGGAGCACGTCCCGCATCACGTGCCTGGGGCGTGACCGGCGCGTTCGCGGTCGGACGTCTCGCGCCACTCGCCGAGTGCGCGCATCACGAGAACCGCGACGATCGACATGCCGCCGGCAGCCGTCGTGGCGCCGACCAGGAGCCCGACACCTTCGGGAAGGGCGCAGTCTCCCTCGCACTGGAGATCGACCAGCGAGTACCCGATCAGCCCGCCGGCAAATCCGCTCAGCAGAATCGCGACGAAGGCCGCGACTCGCGCGCCGACGGGCGGGATCGCCGACAGCGGACGGTCGGTGTCGGGGGAGTTCATCGACCGTCAGGCTAACGGGGTGCCTCGGCGCGCCCGATTTACCGTGTCCCGGCCCCGACAAATCGCGATTTGACGGGGCCGGGACGCGGCAAATCCTGGGTCAGGGCAGGTATTCGAAGGCGGAGACCGTTTCGAGGCCTTCGGCCGGTTGGAGGGTGCCGTCCTCGGTGTACTCGATGACCGGGAACTCGAAGGTGCAGATGGCCGGGTAGTCGGCCGCCTTTCCGCACTCCACGGGCAGACCCGACGGCCAGATCGACTCGTTGGTCGATCCCATGTAGTCGTACAGCGACTGTCCGGTGACCTCACCGCCGTCGCTGACGATCGCGTCGGCGAACTGGGCGAGGGTCATCGCCTGGACGATCCCGAGTCCGCCGAGCCCGAGTGCGCTCGGGTCGACCTCTTCGGCCGGAACGCCGAGGAGGGGCGACATGATCTCGCCGATCAGGTCGTTGGCCGGCGTGGGCTCGTTCGTCTGGGCGCCGAGGAAGATCCAGCCGAGGGCGTCGTCGCCGACCTGCTCGATCACCTCGGTGGCGGCGCACGAGTTCGCGGCCAGCACCGGGGTGGTGATGCCCAGCGAGACCCGGCCGCGCATCGTGCCGATGCACCCGGGCCCGTCATACAACGACACCAGCAGGTCGGGGTTGCCGGCGTTGGCCTGTGCCATCAGGCCCTGGAAACCGGCGTCGGTCTCCTCGTTGCCTCCCTTGATCGACGTGTACTCGATGCCGACCTTGTCGAGCGATGCGGTGAGCGCGGCTTCCGTGCCGTTCGACCCGGGATTGTCGGCGCTGATGATGCCCACCGTCTCGGCGTCGAACTGTTCCTTGGCGACGCCGGCCATCCCGGCGGCGAGCGTGGCATTACCGCCGGTCACGAACAGTGCGTTCGCGGTGTAATCGCCCGGCAGGATCGGCAACAGACCGATCACCGGGAGGCCCGACGCCTCGAACGTGGGATAGCCGGGGAAGAGGTCGAGGCCGAGCAGTACGAGTTCGACCCCGGAGCCGGCGATCTCCTGAGCGCACGACTGGGAGGTCTCCGGTGATCCCTTGGAAGCGCAGGTCTTCAACTCGAGCGGGCGGCCGCCGTAGCCGCCGTGCTCGTTGAGGTAGGCGAACGT
Organism: Ilumatobacteraceae bacterium; assembly: GCA_963824025.1. Taxonomy (GTDB): domain Bacteria; phylum Actinomycetota; class Acidimicrobiia; order Acidimicrobiales; family Ilumatobacteraceae; genus Ilumatobacter_A. The sequence goes on along the minus strand of CAWGNY010000008.1, from coordinate 224,515 downwards.
CGCCTCGGTGTCCTCGCGGATCTCGGGAAAGTCGAGCCCCGGCACGCCTTCGGAGTTGATCATGCCGATCACCAACGGCTCGCCGGTCGCCGGACCCAGGTCGGGGACACGCGAGGTGAAGTCGCCGTCGGCCGGAGCCTCGGTCGTGTCGGGCGCGTCTGTTGCCGCGGTTTCGTCCGGGGCATCGGTTTCGTCCGGGGCATCGGTTGCATCCGGAGCGTCGGTGGTCGCGACGGCGTCGGTGGTGGCGGGCTCGGCTTCGGTCGGTGCCTCGGTGCCGTCGGTCTCGCTGACCTCGGTCGACTCGGTGGTGTCACCGTCGCTGCTGCACCCGGCGGCGACCAACGCCGCCGCCACCAGGCCGCACGCAATGCGTCGACGAGTGGCGCCGGGACGACGCAGACCGCTCATGCCTGATCACCGATTTCCACGCGTGCATCGACTACGGACATCGTCGGAACCCCCATCTGAACGGTGCGGGCGACGCTGGAGTGTCGCCGGCAGTGTGTGCGGGAACGTAACAGCCCGGACTCGTGGTCGACGAGTCGTCGGAGCGCCGTTGGTTCCGGTGTCGGCGGAGCTCGGCGCGACATGGCGTTGCGAAGGTGAGCCCACCGCTGCGCACGATCCTGCATGCCGACATTGACGCGTTCTTCGTGCTCGTGCATCCCCGAGGCGGGCTCGTCGACCGGGAGGAAAGAACAGGCTGTCAGTCTTTGCGGACTTGAACGACCTCTACCCTCGTCACGGCGCCCTCCAGTAGATGGCTCGGATATTCCGGATCCTCAATCGCTGCCCCACACGTGCCGGATCCCCCGGCCGGGCTGAGCCAGCCCGGCCCTGATGGAGCACACGCCACTGCGGACCTGCCACTGCGCAGCGCAGGTCAACGGGACGGCCCTTGGGGAGGGTCCCGCCGGATCTCCGTGAATTATCGGGCTTGGCCACCGCCCCGGTCTGTGGTGAGCGACGTCAAGGCGTACCGTCGCGATCGTGTCGGAGGACGAGCCGAGGAGTCACCGATCTATTCTGCACGCCGACATGGATGCGTTCTTCGTGTCGGTCGAGCTGCGGCGACACCCCGAACTCGTCGGTCAGCCGGTCGTGGTCGGTGGCACCGGGAATCGCGGTGTCGTCGCGGCGGCGTCGTACGAGGCGAGACGATTCGGCGTGCACTCCGCGCTGCCGTCGGCGATCGCCCGAAACCGGTGCCCGCACGCCGTTTTCCTCCCGGGCGACCACGAGCACTACGCCGCGGTGAGCGCCGAGGTTCGTGCGGTCTTCGACCGGTACACGCCGCTCGTCGAGCCGTTGTCGCTCGACGAGGCGTTTCTCGACGTCACCGGAGCGCGCCGGTTGTTCGGGGACGGGCCGACCATCGCCCGACGAATCCGAGCCGAGATCGCTGACGAACTCGATCTCGGGTGCAGCGTCGGCGTCGCACCGAACAAGTTCCTGGCCAAGCTCGCATCGGTCGAGGCGAAGCCGCGGGCGCACGCCGACCGCATCGACCCCGGCGAGGGCGTGACCGTGGTCGCGCCGGGATCGGAGCAGGCATTCCTGGACCCGCTGCCGGTCGCGCGGCTCTGGGGCGTCGGCCCGGCGACCCTCGAGAAGTTGGTCCGGCTCGGGATCAGATCGATCCGCGACCTCCGCCACGTCGACCTCGCCGTGCTGACGACAGCACTCGGTCCGAACCAGGCCGGTCACCTCGCCGCGCTCGCCGTCGGCGCCGACGACCGCGAGGTCGAACCCGATCGCGAGGCGAAGTCGATCGGCCACGAGGAGACCTACCCGCACGACAAGCACACCCATGCCGAACTGCGACGCGAGCTGGTCCGGCTCGCCGATGCCGTGGCTCAACGCATGCGCAATCAGGGGCTCGCCGCCAGGACCTGGCAGCTCAAGGTGCGCTTCGCCGGCTTCCACACGATCACGCGGTCGGTCACCACCGCGGATTTCGTCGACCGGGCCCCCGTGATCGTGGAACTGCTCGGCTCGGTGCTCGACGGCATCGACCCGTCTCCCGGTGTGCGGCTGCTCGGCGTCAGTGGCTCGAACCTCGGCAGTCCCTCCACCCAGCTCTCATTCGACGATCTGGACACCTCCGCTCCGGACCTCGGCGCTGCGACGGAGACCCTCGATGCAATCCGCGGTCGGTTCGGAGACGCGGCCATCGGCCCGGCAAGCGCGGTGCGTGCGGGAAAGCTGAGGACCGTACGCCGCGGCGCCCAGCAGTGGGGCCCGGACCAGGAACCTTGACGACCGCGTTGAGGAACGCTGTTCGACGTGCGATGATGTTGTTGTGCCACTGTCGGAAGACGAACAGCGCATCCTCAGGCAGATCGAGGAGGAGCTCGAGCAGGACCCCACGTTCGCGCAGCGCGGCTACCGCGTGTCGCGGCGACGATCCGCCCTGCTCGTGATCGGACTGATCGCCGGCCTCGCGATCACCGTGGCGTGCCTGGCCGTCAACTTCGTCGCCGCATTCGTGGCTTTCCTGTTCGTCGTGCTCATGGCGGTCAAGCTCGAATCCGAACTCCGTCTGCTCGGTCGTGAACAGCTCGGCCAGTTGCCGATCTCGGCGTGGCTCCACGCTCGTCGCCCCGACGAGCAGAGCGACATCGTCGACTGAACCGCTTCGCCGAGCCCGCGGAGCACGGCCCCGCGGAGACCAGTGCCGCTCAGACCAGCTGCGTGAAGTAGCGCCGGACCCGCTCCGCCGGACCGAGCGAGTCCGTGACGGCTCGCTCCACCTGGCGGACCCAGATGCGGCAGTTCTCGAGGGTCGTGATTCCGTAGGAGCCTTCGTCGCCGAGATGCTCGGACCCGTCGGGGGAGTAGTTCACGTAGGTGACGATCTCGGCCAGGGACTGCATCGGCCGCGACGCCACGGGGAAGACCGACGCGGTTGCGGCCGCGGTTTCGGTCGGTGTGCGATCGGGGGCATCGTCGAGGCCCATCGAATGCAGAGCGTCGGTCGCGCGTGACCACAGGTGGGCGAGCTGTGCGGTCGGCGAGGTGATCGACGAACGCCGAATCCGGCGGATCGCTGCGGGTGCGGCGATCACGACGCCGACCGCGGCGAGTGCGACGAGCAGGCCCCAGGGGACGCCGAACCCGTCCTCGGGGCCGACCGACCCGACTGGCGCGGTCGCGTTCTCGGGCTCCTCGCCCGGTGCGGGTGCGGCCGGAATCGTGTCGGGCGTCGGACCTCCGGTGCGGTCGACGATCGAGTTCTCCGGTGCACGGACGGTGATCGGCGGAGCGTCGGTCTCGTTCGCCTCCGCGCCGCCGGCCGGACCCTCGTCCTGTTGTGGTGGCACGTCCGTGTACGCCTCCGCGCCGGGCGCTCCGCGGCCGGGTGTCGGTTCGAACGGGACCCACCCGATGTCGTCGAACCAGACCTCGGGCCAGGCATGGGCGTTGCGACCGAGCACGGAGTACGTGCCGTTCCCGTCGTTGACGCCCTGGGTGAAACCGACGGCGACCCGGGCGGGGATGGTGATCGATCGGAGCATCGCGGCATAGGTCCCCGCGAACTGCTCGCAGTAGCCCACGCGATTGATCAGGAAGGACTCGATGGCGTTGTTGCCGTGGCCCTCCTGGATCTCGAGGCTGTACGTGAACTCGTCTTCGTCGCGCATCCAGTCCTGGAGTGCCAGCGCCGCCTCGTAGCTCGAGGTCGAGCCGGCGGTCACCTCGCGGGCGGTCGTCGCGACCGAGTCGGGGAAGTCGGAGGGCAGTTCGAAGTAGATCGGGTCCCCGGGATCGAGTGAGGTGGCCGACGCCAGGGTTGCGGCCGAGAAGCGGGGAGACGCCGAAACGATCGAGAAGCGATCACCGGTCTCGAGGTCGCCCCCGGTCTTCACGAGCGTCGCACTGTCCGCATTCCAGCTCAGGTTGTCGCGCAGTTCGCCCTCGCCGGTGGCCGCGACCGGATCGGCGGCGGCGGGCAGGAGCGCGCCGCCGAGGGCGGCGATCGTGATCTGCTGACGGATCTCGACCGCTCCGGCGACGCCCTGCCCGATCGTTCCGTCGGCTCGACTCAGGCCTCGTTCGGGGAGCCCCCAGGTGTCTCCATCGAACCGCGGCAGCGCCGACGATCGCCAGTAGGAGTCGGAGTCGGCCTGCACGGTGAACAGTTCGGTGTTCTTGCGGTTCGTCAGACGCGATCGGATGTCGACGAGCGGGTTGACCACCTCGGTGACGCTTCCACCGCCGCCGCCCTTGGTCTCGTAGATCGGCTCCGCACCGGCGCCCGGAAGACGGGGGCCGACGAAACCCGCGATCACGGCGACGAACAGCGCCGAGCCGACGGCGACCGGGATGATCCGGCTCAGGCTGCGGTTCGAGATGCCGATCGTGCCGGTCCGGTTGGCCGCATGATGTTGGCGCAGCACCACCGTCGTGACCACTCCGGCGGCGACGAGAGCCATCGTCGAGGCGACTCGGATGCGGTCGGTGCCGAGGGCGGCGACGAACACGAACAGCACGCCGCCGGGAACGAGTGCTTCGGCGCGGGCGAACGCGCGGAACGCGAACGTGTCGGCGAGCAGCACGGCCGCAGCGACACCGAGGGCTGCGACGACGTCCCAGCCTGCGAGGAACGCGACCGGCGCGACCGCGGTGCGGAACTGCTCACCGACCAGATCGACCTCGAGGTGGAAGAGGTCCCACGTTTCGGAGGTGGGCAGCAGGAGGGAGTAGGTGTCCCGGTAGAACATCGCGCCGATCAACCAGATCAGGGCGAAGCCGGTGATGGGAAAGGCGATCCACACGGGGACCCGGAGGAGCCTCAGCACCAGGGACAGCCCGTGGCCGAAGACGGCGACCAGCAGCAGGTTGTCGAAGAACTCCCAGCCGCTGAACACCCGCGCGAACCCGCCGACGACCGCCGCAGAGTAGAGCAGCAGCGCAGCCGAGGCTGTCACGTCGGAGGCGATCGGCGCGGCTCGGTGTTCGACCATCAGCTCGCGCTCGCGGTCCGTGCGCGGGGGGACCGGCCCACCAGTGAGTTCCATCTCGACAGGAACTCTGCCTCGGTCCGCGCCGACACGTCGATCGCCCCGCGAGGAGTTTCGTCGGTTGTCACCACGATGGTGGCCTGGGTCGGGTCGATGATGCTGCGAGCCTGTCGGACCCCACCGCCCGACCGAGCGCCGGCGATCACCACGAGGAGGCCGACGCCTTCGCCCGGTTGGCGGTCGAGTACCGGGAGGCGCGCGACCCCGGGTTGGATGGCGGCGAGGGTGCGCAGCGCGTCGGCAGCGACGTCGGGACCACGCAGGTCGACGTCACCGGCGACGAAACGTGTCACGAGGCCGGCCTGCGCGGCACTGTGGACGAGGCTTGCCGCCACCGTGATCGCACGTTCGAAGGAGGAGGCGTCGGCGTAGGAGGCGGGATCCGTGTCGAGCACGACCAGCATCCGGCGCAATCCCTCGACCGCATGCTGTTTGACGAGAATCGCCTCGCCGCGGGCGGAGGCGCGCCAGTGGATCGAACGTGGTTCGTCCCCCTCGACGTACTCGCGCAAGCTGTGGAATTCGCCGGGCCCGAGCCGCCGCGCCTGGGCGAGCAGATGACGGCCGAGCGGACCGTTGCCGAGCTGTGGCATCCCCAGTGAGTGAGCGCGCGGGGCAACGGTCACGTGGTCGGTCCCGGCGACGACGCGAGTGCGTTTGAGCAAGCCGAGCGGATCGCTGACCTCGGCCTCGAGCGGTCCGAGTTCGACGATTCCCCGCACCGATGTCGGGAGCTGGTAGCTCGCGGTCACGGTGCTGCCGGCGGCCATCGGCTCGACCGTCAGGTGGGCGACATGGTCGCCGACGTCGGCACGCCGGACGCGCTCGTGGAGCGCGAACCGGGTCGAGCGGATGGCGCCGTGATGGCGGAGATCCAGGTCGACCGTGCCGGTGTCCCCGGCGACCAGCATCGACGGTCGGATCCGTCGAACGCCGTTCACGTGAGGGGTCCGTAGGGAAACGTACGCAAAGGCGGTGACGAGGGCGCCGAGGAATCCTGCTCCGATGACGAACAGTTCGATGACACCGAACATTCGCCCGATCGCGATCGACACGACACCGGCGACGATGGCGAGCGCTCCGTATCTGGTCATCTCTCGAGGATGGTCACGATCTGTTCCTCGTCGAACGTCACGATCGCGCAACGGGGACCGGCACGGCGGCGAACACCTCATGGATCGCGTCGTCGGACGACAACCGCGAGGCGTGGTCGGCGCGCACGACGATGCGATGCGACAGTGCGGACACCCCGACGAACTTCACGTCGTCGGGCGTGGCGTAGTTGCGCCCCTTCGCCGCGGCGTGTGCCTTCGATGCCGCGGCGAGTTGGAGTGTCGCGCGTGGCGACAGGCCCAACTCGATGGCCGGGTGGTGGCGGCTCGCCTCGGCGAGATCGACGAGATAGGACTTCAGGGCCGATGCCATGTAGACCGAGCGCACCGCCTCGATCATGGTGAGGACCTCGGCTGCGGACACGACCGGTGTGAGTGCTGCGATGGCATCGCTCGACCCGCCGTCGTCGAGCATCTGGAGTTCGGCTGCGCGATCGGGGTAGCCGATCGAGATCCGGAGCAGGAAGCGGTCGAGCTGGCTTTCGGGGAGACGGTAGGTGCCTTCCTGTTCGACCGGGTTCTGCGTTGCGATGACCATGAACGGTGGGGGCAGCTGGCGGCTGATGCCGTCGTTGCTGACCTGGCGTTCCTCCATGGCCTCGAGCAACGCAGACTGGGTCTTCGGCGATGCCCGGTTGATCTCGTCGGCGAGCAGGATGTTGGCGAAGAGCGGACCGGGCTCGAATCGGAAGGTCTCGGTCGAGCGGGAGTAGACGCTCACGCCGACCAGGTCCGTCGGCAGCAGGTCCGGGGTGAACTGGACGCGGCGCCACGAGCAGTCGACCGATCGCGACAAGGCCTTCGCCAGGCTGGTCTTGCCGACGCCGGGTACGTCCTCGACGAGCAGATGACCCTCCGCCAGGAGACAGACGACGGCCAGCTCGATCGCTTCCGGTTTGCCTCGGATCGCCCGGCCGACGTTGGCGGTGATGGCACCGAAGAGTTGCGCGAAGGTCCGGTTCGTCCCGGTCCCGTTGTCGCGTTGACCGGTATGAGCCTGCGGCGGTCCGTCCGAGCTGATGTCCGTCGTCACGACGAGCAGGGTAGACCGAGGAACGGGTCGATACCGCTCGGTGCTCGATCATCTACCCTGGCACGGTGCCAGCGCCCCCGGTTCTCGCCGTCGTCGTCGAACCCTCTCGGCTGGCTGCCGCGCTGGTGGGTTCCGACGGAACCATCCACGTGCGAGACCGTGTGACGATGCCCTCGCGCGACGTGTGGCGAACGCTCGACCGCCTCGTCCGACGTGTCAGCGCCGCCGCACCGGACGCCGTTCCGGCGTTTTCGGCCGTCGCCGTGAGCTGTGTGGGTCCGATCGACGAGCAGGCGGGCACGGTGTCGCCTGCGTACGTGCCGGGGTGGACCAGTTTCCCGCTGCGTGAGCACCTCGAGGACCTCACCGAGCGACCGGTGACGATCGCATCGGCAGGGGCGGCGGCGGCCGAGGCGGAACGCCTCGTCGGCGAGGCATGCACGACGCCGAGCTTCATCTTCCTCATCGCCGACGCGACGCTCGATTCAGCGTGCATCATCGATGGCAACCGTCTGTCGGGTGCGCACGGCAACGCGGGCTCGCTCGCCCACATCATGGTCGACCCCGACGGCCTCCCGTGCTGGTGCGGGGCGCGTGGTTGTCTCGAACCGTATCTGTCCTCGATCGCCCTCGAAGCCGAGATGAACCGACCGCTGCGTCGCGCCAATCCGTCGATCATCGAGCGCGCCGGCATCATGCTCGGTCGAGCGATCGCGTCAGCGTGCGCGACCGTCGACGTCGACACCGTGTTCATGACCGGTGGCGTGATCGACGCGTTCGGCGACCAGCTCCTCGACGTGGCACGACGCGAACTGCTCACCCGGACCCGGCTTCCCAATCTCGCCGGAATCACGGTGATCGAGCCCGTCGAGCACATCAATCCGTTGCTTCGCGCGGCGTCGTTGGTGCTCGAGCGCCCGGCTACCGCCGGGTAACAACGCTTTGCTAGCGTCGGCGAGATGCAGCCCACCTACACCGCCGAGGCCGAGGCCTACCGTGAAAAGGTCCAGGCGTTCCTCGCCGAGAAGCTTCCCTCGAACTGGCAGGGCACCGGCGCCCTGGAGGGTGAGGAACTCGAGAAGTTCGTCGCCGAGTGGCGCAACACGCTGTACGAAGCGAACTATCTCGCCCCTGGTTGGCCCGTCGAGTACGGCGGTGGGGGCCTGACCGCGACCGAGCAGGTGATCCTGGCCGAGGAGTTCACCAAGGCGGGGGTTCCCGGCGGGGGGCCGAACGACGCGTTCAGCATCCAGATGCTCGGCAACACGTTGCTGATGTGGGGCACGGAGGAGCAGAAGGCGCACTACCTGCCACGCCTGCTGAAGGGCGACGACACGTGGTGCCAGGGATACTCGGAGCCCGACGCCGGCTCCGACCTCGGCAACGTCGGACTGCGTGCCGAACTCGACGGCGACGAGTGGATCCTCAACGGGCAGAAGATCTGGACCTCGGCGGGCCACCTCGCGGACCACATCTTCACCCTCGCTCGCACCGATCCCGACGGACCGAAGCACAAGGGGATCTCATTCATGCTGGTCCCGATGAACCAGCCGGGCATCGAGGTCCGCCCGATCAAGATGATCTCGGGCGACAGCGAGTTCAACGAGGTGTTCTACACCGATGCCCGCGTTCCGAAGGACAACATCGTCGGCGGGCTGAACAACGGGTGGGCCGTTGCGATGTCGCTGCTCGGGTTCGAGCGCGGCGAAGCGGCGGCGACGGCCCCGATCCGCTTCCAGGCCGAGATCGAGCGGCTGACGGCGATGGCCAAGGAGCGGGGTCTGGCCGACGATCCGATCATCCGCCAGAGACTGGCATGGTGCCACTCGAAGGTACGGATCATGAGGTTCCTCGGCATGCGCGTGCTCACCCAGTTCCTCAACGGACACCATCCGGGTCCCGACGCCGCCATCGGCAAACTGTTCTGGAGCGAGTACCACAAGATCGTCACGGAACTCGCGATGGACGTTCTCGGCGCCGACGCGCTGTTCATCGAGGGGCGACGGCCGTCGTCGTCGTTCTCGACCGACGACCCCGGTGCAGCGAACACGTCCGGTTCGTGGGTGAACACGTTCCTCAACGCACGTGCGGGCACGATCTACGCCGGCTCCAGCCAGATCCAGCGCAACATCATCGGGGAGATGATCCTCGGGCTGCCCAAGGAGCCGAAACCGACGTGATCCGAACAGCCGCAGCGGTCGCACGTCGACCGGCGCTGTGGTCGACGGCCGTGCGCCAGATGCGCAGGACCACCGCGCCCGGATGGTGGAAACGTCGGCCGTACCTCCCCGTGCCGTCCGGAAGCTACATCGAGTTCCGGCTCGTGACGCAGTACGGCGATGCCGGTCATGCATGGGACCCCGACGATGTGCTGAACTACCTGCGGTGGTGCAAATCCTGGGAAGCGGGGAGTTGACGGCTCAGTAGGGTCGCCCGCCATGCACAGCGCGCTCGTTCTCAACGCCAGCTATGAGCCGCTCAGCGTCGTGTCCGCGCGGCGCGCCACGTGTTTGGTGTTGGCCGACAAGGCCGAGGTGCTCGAAGACGACGGGCGCGTGATCCGCTCGGAGAAGCTGAGATTTCCGAGCCCCTCGGTGATCCGGCTCCGCTACATGGTGAAGGTCCCGTTCGTCCGTCGGGCGGCCCTGTCGCGTCGAGCGATCTTCGCTCGCGACGATCACCGCTGCCAGTACTGCGGAAACCATGCCGACTCCATCGACCACGTGGTGCCGCGGTCACGTGGCGGACAGCACACGTGGGAGAACGTGGCGGCCGCGTGCCGGCCGTGCAACCTCGACAAGCGCGACCGCACCCCCGAAGAGGCCGGCATGCGACTCGCCAAGCCGTGTCGAGCGCCGCGGACCTCGGCCTGGGTGGTCGTGTCCGTGAGCGGTGTTCCCGACACCTGGCACCGCTATCTGCTGATCGCTTCGTGACCGGCTACCGGCTGGTCCGGCGGAGGTCGACCGCCGCCGAGTTCCATGCGATGCCGCTGCCCGACCCGGCCGAACCCGAACTGTGGGTCCACGAGATCACTGCGCCGGCGCTGGTGCTCGGCTCGACGCAACGCGACGACGTCGTCGACGTCGCGGCGTGTGAACGAGCCGGCGTGTCGGTCGTGCGGCGGCGCAGCGGCGGGGGAGCTGTCCTGCTGGTTCCCGGCGAGGTCGTGTGGGTCGACGTCATCCTGCCGGCCGGTCGCGACGGGTGGTCCGACGACGTCCATCGCCCGATGGTGTGGTTCGGCGACCATCTCGCTGCGGCATTCGCTGCGGCAGGTGTGGAGGGAGCCGACGTTCACCGCGGCGCGATGATTTCGACGGACGCGTCACGGTGGGTCTGCTTCGATGGACTCGGGCCGGGCGAATTGTCGCTCGACGGCCACAAGTTGGTCGGCATCAGTCAGCGACGCACCCGATCGGCGGCACGTCTCCAGGCATGTTGGTACCAGCGCTACGACGTCGAGTTGCTTCCCCGTCTGCTGCGGGCGGAGATCGACCCGTCCGGCCTGCGGCCCGTCGCGACCGTCGCCGGTGCGGTGGCCCACGAGGTTCCGGCACGACTGCTCGACCGCCTCGACGCCCCCACCTGAGGCCTCACGCCCGACGGTGCCGACGGGGCGCCGTCGGGTGGGCTCCGGTCACGGCCGAATCGTCGGAATCGGGTGCGGTGACGGGATCTGCCCTGTCGCGTCCGTTCGCTCGCCGTGGCGGCGATTCGCGAGAGCCGGGAAGGAAGTGGGGCGAAATGGTTGACGATGGGGGGAAATGGGGGCAGGATGAAGGCTCGTGGGGGAGTCTCCTCCGTGGTTCTCAGGCAGGGAGCAATCAGAACTGTGTTTGTCGGTGTGTACGAGCGGCAGCTCGACGAGCGTGGACGGGTGGCGTTGCCGACCGCGTTCCGCAGCACCATCGGGGAACAGTGCTACCTCACCTACGGCGATGACGGTTGCGTCCGCATCATGAGTGCAGACGTCTTCCATGCGGAGGCCCAGGAGATGATCGATCGGGTCAAGGCCGGGGAGTTCTCCCGCGCGAAGCAGCGCGTGTTCGCGTCGTCCGTCGTCGTGGCGGGAATCGACAAGCAGGGTCGCATCCTGCTCGACCCGCGGTTGCGAGCACACGCCGCCATCGAACCCCAGGCCCCGGTGACCGTCCTCGGCGCTCTCGACCGCATCGAGATCTGGGAGCCCGCGCGGTTCGAGCAGCAGGAGTCCGTCGGCCTCCTGGAGATGGCCCAATGACCGGCTTCGAGCACGACCCGGTGATGGTCGACGAGATCACGGCCGTCTTCGACGCTGTTCCTCCCGGGACCGTCGTGGACGCGACACTCGGGGGAGGCGGTCACAGCCACGCCCTGCTGAGTCGTCGCCCGGACATCGACATCCTCGGGATCGACCAGGATGCCGACGCGATCGCGGCGGCGCTGGAGCGACTCGCGGAATTCGCCGACCGTGTGCGCACGAGCCGGCGCCGATTCGATGAACTCGACGAGGCTCTGGCCGAGCACGGCGTCAGCGAGATCAGCGGCGCACTGTTCGACCTCGGGGTGTCGTCTCCGCAACTCGACCGCGCCGAGCGCGGGTTCTCGTACCGCAACGACGGCCCGATCGACATGCGGATGAACGACGAGCAGCGGTGGTCCGGCCGCGACGTGGTGAACGGCTACGACCGCGACGAACTCGCACGGATCATCAAGAAGCACGGCGACGAGCGCTTCGCACGTCGCATCGCTGACGCAATCGTGGCGGCTCGTCCCGTCGAGAGCACGACACAGCTCGCCGAGATCGTCACGTCCGCGATCCCCGCCGCAGCTCGCCGGACCGGCGGCCACCCCGCGAAACGTACGTTCCAGGCGATTCGGATCGAGGTCAACGCCGAACTGGATGTCCTGCCGTCCGCGCTCGACCAGGCGGTCTCGGCCACGGTGCCCGGAGGGCGGGTGGCGGTGTTGTCCTACCACTCGGGCGAAGACCGCATCGCCAAGCAACGGTTCGCGATCGCCGCGGGTGCGTGCGACTGCCCGCACGACCTGCCCTGCGTGTGCGGAGCGATCCAGACCGTGCGGGTCGTGCGCGGCATCCCCAAGCGGGCCACAGCGGAGGAGCAGGCGAGGAACCGTCGCTCGTCGAGCGCGCTCCTGCGTGTCGTCGAGAAGACCGAACCGACGCCGAAGGCCGGGCGCTGATGGCCGTCGTCGCCGCACGTTCGACCGGGCGCGCGCCTGCCACCGGATCGCGCCGTGCGTCGCGGCCGGACCTCCAAGTCGTTCCGACGCGTCGGCGTTGGCCGGCCGTTGCGGGCGCTGTCGTGCTCTTGGCGGTGATGGCAGCGATGCTCGGAGCGGCGGTGTTCCACACGCAACTCGCCGAACGCCAGCTCAAGATCGACCATCTCGAACGCCAGGTCCAGGAGGAGCGGGCGCGATTCGACGAACTGCGGCGGGACCGCGCCGTGCTGCGCTCACCACAGCGCATCGCCGACGAAGCCGGGGCACTCGGCATGATGCCCGGGGAGACGAGCCGGTTCGTCCAGGTCGACCCGATGCACCTCGCCATGCAGCTCGCAGCGGCGGGCATCACCAGCGACGACGCCAACCGGGTCATCGCCGAAACCGGGCCGCTCGACCAGTTCCGCGACGTCAAGTCCGTCTCGGTGGGACAGCCATGAGCCGTCGACGAGCTCCGCTGGTGAAGCAGCGCCCGCCCGTCCGCCGGACCGCACCGATGGCGTCGGGGTCTGCTCGTCGTTCCCGAGATGCCGCCGAGCCGATGTCGCCGAAGCGGCGACGCGGGGCGACTCCCACCCCGCCTCGCGGCACCACGCGCCGACGCCAGACGCGTGCGCAGCGCAACGAAGCGGTTCGGCGAAGGATCAGCGCGCCGCGTCCGGAGATCCGTGCGCACGAACAGAAGTCGGGCAGCCCCCGACCCCGGCTGTTGGTTGCGCTGGTCGTCCTGTCGCTGCTGCTGATCGCGATCGTCGCACGGGTGGTGATGCTCAAGACCTCCGACGCCGAGTCGTTCCGCAGCGCCGGCGCACAACAGTGGACGCGGACCACCGAGATCATCGCTCGCCGCGGAACGATCTTCGACCGCCACGGCAACGAACTCGCGATGTCGGTACCCGCCGCCGCGATCTCGATCAACCCGAAGCTGATCGAGAACGGGCCGGCGACCGTCCAACTGCTCGACGACCTGCTCGGACTGTCGGACGAGAAGGTGGCCGACGTCCTGGCCGAGATCGAGGCAGCAGACCGAGGGTTCGTGTACGTCGCCCGCCAGGTCGACGCATCGATCGGCGATCAGATCGCCGCACTGAACCGTCCGGGGATCAACGTCGACGCCGAGACCCGGCGCGAGTTGCCCGGCGGCGCGACCGGTCAGACGGTGTTGGGACGCACCAACATCGACGGTGCGGGCATCGCAGGGCTCGAGCTGCAGTACGACGACGTCTTGACGGGCACGGGCGGCGAGTTGACGCGCGAGATCGCACCCGGAGGCAGGACCATCCCCGGCTCGGAGGTCGTCTCGCAACAGCCGGTTTCCGGCGACGACCTGGTGCTGACCATCGACCGCTCGATCCAGTTCGCCACCGAACAGGTCCTGATCGATCGTGTCGGCGAGATCAATGCGCGGGGTGGGTTGATCGTCGTGATGGACACCGAGACGGGCGAGATCTACGCGAACGCCTCCGTTCGACGTGATGCCGAGACGGGCGAGCCCGTCGTCACCAGTGGGAACTTCGTCGCCGTGGACAGCTACGAGCCCGGCTCGGTCGCCAAGGTCATCACCGTCGCGGGCGCCCTCAACGAGGGCGTCGTGACGCCGGACACGACGTTCGAGGTCCCGTGGCGCAAGCAGTACTACGACGATCTCCTGACGGACTCCCACGAGCACCCGACCGAAGCGATGAAGGTGTCGGACATCCTGATCGAATCCTCGAACATCGGGACGATCGCGATCCAGGAGCGCATGGGCCGGTTCGTGCACCACGACTACCTGACCGCCTTCGGTCTCGGGGCGGTCACCGATCTCGACTTCCCCGGCGAATCACCCGGCATTCTCAAGCCCGCCGACGAGCTGTGGGGAAGTGAGCGGGTCACGGTGGCGTACGGGCAGGGGCTGTCGAGCACTCCGCTGCAGATGGTGTCGGCCGTGAACACGATCGCCAACGACGGTGTCTACGTCGCGCCGACCCTCGTTCGGGCGACCGTCGGTCCGGATGGGACGACGACCGAGGTGCCACCGTCGGCGACACGCCGCGTCGTGTCGGAGGAGGCCGCCCGGCAGACTGCCGCCATGATGCAGGAGGTCGTGTGTCGGGGGACCGCGAGTCGCGCCGCGGTCGAGGGGTTGCCGATCGCCGGGAAGACCGGAACCGCCTTCAAGGCCGCAGACAACGGCACCTACTACGACGAGAACGGCGACCGCATCTACTACGCGAGCTTCGTGGGGTTCTACCCAGCCGACGATCCGCAGGTCACCGTCCTCGTGGCGCTCGACGAGCCGCCCGCCGGGACCGGCGACCGGTTCGGCGGGACGGCGGCCGCGCCCGTGTTCGCCGACCTGACCCCGACCATCATCCACGAGCTCGGCATCCAGCCGGCCGAGGGCAGCGTGGGTTGCGAGGGCTGATCGAGATGTCGATGGATCATTCGGTCACCGCCGGCCAGATCGCCGAACGTCTCCGCGGCGCCGGGATCTCGGTCGACGTCGTCGGCGATCCGTCGGTCGCCGTCAGCGGCCTCACGCACGACTCACGTGCCGTCGGGCCCGGGCAGATGTTCGCGTGCCTGCGTGGTCACTCCTTCGACGGGCACGAGTTCGCCGCCGAGACCGTCCGACGTGGTGCAACAGCGCTGTTGGTCGACCACCGGGTGACCGGCGCGGACGGGGCCGTCCAACTCGTCGTCGACGACACGCGACTGGCCGTCGGTCCGGCTTCGGCGATCGCGTGGGGTGATCCGGCCCGGCAGCTCACGTTGATCGGCATCACGGGAACGAACGGCAAGACGACGACGGCGCAGATCGTCGCCAGCCTGCTGGACGCCGCGGGCCGCCCCACCGGCGTCATCGGCACACTCCACGGACCACGCACGACGCCCGAGGCGCCGGATCTGCATGCGCGTCTCGCGGAGTTCGTCGAGGCGGGCAAGCGCGCCGCCGTGATGGAGGTCTCGTCGCACGCGCTGGCGCTCCACAGGATCGACGGAACCGTGTTCGACGTCGTCGCGTTCACCAACTTCGGCCATGACCACCTCGACCTGCACGGATCTCCTGAGGCGTACTTCCGAGCGAAGTCCGCACTGTTCACGTCGAGGTTCGCTCCGGTCGCCGTGCTCAACGTCGACGACACCCGGGGGCGTCTGCTGGCCGACACGATCTCCGACCGAGTCGGCAGCGAGGCGATGCGCGTGGTCACCGTCGACGACAGCCATGTCGCCGACGTGACGGTCGGGACGACCCATCACTCCTACACCTGGAACGGCCGAACGGTCTCGGTCCCCCTCGGGGGCGAGTTCAACGTGGCGAATTCGCTGATGGCCCTGACGATCATCGCCGAACTCGATGTCGACATCGACGCAGCGATCACCGGCTTCGGCTCGCTCGACGCCGTCCCCGGTCGATTCGAGGTCGTCGAGACGGACGAGACGCGCGACCGCGGGATCACCGTCGTGGTCGACTACGCCCACACCCCCGACGGACTGGAGCGGCTCCTGCTGGCGGCCCGCGAGCTCACCGGTGCCCGGGTCATCGCCGTCTTCGGGTGTGCCGGGCGACGTGATCTCCAGAAGCGGCCCGTCATGGGCGAGGTCGCGGCCCGACTGTCCGACGTCGCGATCGCAACCTCCGACAACCCCCGCGGTGAGAACCCGGTCGCGATCATCGATGACGTGATCGCGGGGGTGGCGGACCGGTACCGCTCACGCGTCGTCCCGCTGGTCGATCGCCGGGCGGCGATTCGGCGGGCGCTGGAGATCGCCGAGGTCGGCGACGTCGTGGTGATCGCGGGCAAGGGGCACGAAACAACCCAGGACCTCGGGGCGGAAACGATCGACTTCGACGACCGCAGCGTCGCGCGCGAAGAGCTCGAGAACCTCGCGTGATCTCCATCCTGCTCGCTGCCGCGGTGTCGACGCTCGTGTCGCTCTTCGGGACGCGCTATCTGATCGTGTTCTTCCGGAGTCGCGGTCAGGGGCAGCCGATCCTCGGCAAGGAGGACCTGGGCCCCGAGCATCACATGGCGAAGCAGGGCACCCCCACGATGGGTGGGCTCGCCATCGTCGGCGCGGCGTTCGCCGGATGGCTCGTCGCTCACGTGCGGCCCGATCTGCCGTTCGCGCGTCAGTCGCTGATCGTGTGGGCGGGCGTGTTGTTCATGGCGCTGATGGGGTTCCTCGACGACTACATCAAGGTTCGCAAGCGGCACAACCGGGGCATCTTCTGGAAGCAGAAGAACTACATCACGATGCTCGCCAGCTTCGGGATGGCCTGGTGGCTCGTCGTGGGAACCGGGATCTCGGAGACGATCTCGATCACCCGTGCCGAGCTCGGCTTCGAGGTGCCGACCGTCGTCTGGATTCTCTGGTCGGGTGCGATCATCTGGGCGACGACGAACGCCGTGAACGTGACCGATGGGCTCGACGGCCTCGCTGCCGGCTCCGCCCTCATGGGGTTCGGTGCGTTCGTCATCATCTCCTATCTCGCCTTTCGGAACGCCGACCTGTACCCATCCGTCGTGAACCCGCTCGACATGGGTGTCATCGCCGCGGCCTTCGCGGGCGGGTGTCTGGGATTCCTGTGGTGGAACGCGGCGCCGGCACGCATCTTCATGGGGGACGTCGGTGCGCTGGCGATCGGGACCGCCCTGGCCTTTCTCGCACTCACCCTCAACACCCACCTGCTCATCGTGTTGCTGTGCGCGATCAATGTGATGGAAGCCGGTTCGGTCGCCATCCAGATGGGCGTGTTCAAGGCGACGGGCCGGAGGAAACGACTGTTCCGGATGTCGCCGATCCACCACCACTTCGAACTCGTCGGCTGGCCCGAGACCACGGTGATCATCCGGTTCTGGCTGATCGCGGCCATCTCGGTCGGGCTCGCGCTCGGCATCTTCATCGCCGACTTCTCCAGCCTCTCCGTGTGATGCGTGCCCTCGTCTACGGCCTTGCGGTTGCGGGTGCCTCGACCGTCCGCGCCCTCCAGCTGCGGGGATGGGACGTGATCACGGGTGACGACGTCGCGACCGAGGAACGCGCCGCGACGGCAGCCCGCCTGGGCGTCGACCTGCTCGACGCACCCGACACCGAGACATTGCGGTCCGTGCTCGCCGAGTGCGACGTTCTCAGTCCTGCGCCCGGCATCCCCGAGCATCACCGGGTGATCGAGGCCGCCCGGATCACGGGCACCGAGATCGTCTCGGAGATCGAACTCGCCTACCGGTGGGAACAGGAGCGGCCCGGCGGACCGCGACCGATGCTCGCGGTGACCGGTACCGACGGCAAGACGACCACGACGTTGATGACCGTGGCGATGCTCCGCGCCGCAGGACTCTCGACGATCGACGCCGGCAACACCGAGACCCCACTGGTCGATGCGATCGACGACGACCACGACGCGTTCGTCGTCGAGTGCACCAGCTTCCGACTGGCGTGGACGCACCGGTTCCGCGCCGAGGCGGCCGCGTGGCTCAACCTCGCACCCGATCACCTCAACTGGCACGCCTCCATGGACACCTACGAGGCGGCGAAGGCCAGGATCTGGGCGGCCCAGGGTCCCGACGACGCAGCCATCGCCTTCACCGGCGCCCCCGCCGTCATGCGCCGTCTGCGAGACGCCCGCGGGCGCCACCTGACGTTCGGTCCCGGAGGTGACTACCGCCTCGACGGCACACAGCTCGTCGGTCCGGCCGGACCCATCGCGGCGACGGGCGCGATGCGGCGCAGCCTGCCGCACGACATCACCAACGCGCTCGCGGCCTCGGCGATGGTGCTCGAGTCGGGCCTCGCCGATCCCGGCGCGATCGAACGCGCTCTCGCCGACTTCACCGGGCCCGCCCACCGACTCGAGCGGCTCGGAGCGCTCGACGGTGTGGAGTGGTACAACGACTCGAAGGCGACGACCCCACACGCCGCGGCGGTCGCCATCCACGCGTTCGACGACATCGTCCTCATCGCGGGAGGGAAGGACAAACACGTGGATCTCGCCGAGATGGCCGTCGAACGCCATCGGGTCCGAGCCGTCGTCGCAATCGGCGAGACCCGCGATGCGGTGGCCGAGGCGTTCGCCGGCGTCGCGGTCGTCGAGACGACCGAGTTCCTCCCCTCCGCCGTCGAACGGGCGGTCGAACTCGCCCGCCCCGGGACGACCCTGCTGCTGTCGCCCGGGTGCGCCAGCCTCGACCAGTACCGCTCGTTCGAAGCCCGCGGCGATCACTTCCGCGAGCTCGCGCACCAGCAAGGAGTCCGTTGATGGCATCCACCATCTCCGTTCACGATCGCCGTCAGGCCGCTCTCGAGCGTCTCGGTCACGACCCGACGTCGCGTCGTCGCGTCCGGCCGGCGCGCACCCGGTCGAAGCCGGATCGCGTCCGGGGTCGCAGCGAGCCGCTCGGGCCCCCGACCGGGGTCTGGTACGGCATCATCGCCGTCGTGATCGTGTTCGTCATGCTCGGTCTCGTGATGGTGCTCTCCGCGTCGGCCGTGACCGAGGCCAACCTGGGGAACTCCCCGTACAGCGTGTTTCTCCGCCAGGCCATCTGGGCCGGGCTCGGGTTGATCGGCATGGTGATCGTCGCCCGCGTCCCCTACCCGTTCTGGCGACGGATGACCATCCCGCTCATCGTCGTCGGCATCGCCGCGATGCTCGGACCGTTCGCCCCGGGGGTCGGCGGCAGCGTCAACGGTGCCCGAGCATGGATCCGCGCGGGCGGGTTCAGCGTGCAGCCGTCGGAGTTCCTCAAGTTGGTCGTCGTGATCGCCACGGCCGACCTGCTGACCCGTCAATCGGGCGCGATGAACCACCGCCGTCGCACGCTGCTGCCGTTGGCCGCGATCGCGGCCAGCGGCGCCGGACTGTGCATGCTGCAGGGAGATCTCGGATCGGCGATCGTGCTCGGCGCCGTCGTGTTCTCGATCGGTTGGATCGCGGGGGTGCCGTTCACTCCTCTCGCCCTGATGGGCTCGCTCGCCACGGCTGCCGGTCTGTTCTTCATCGTGTCCAGCCAGACCAGAATCGACCGGTTCACGGCCTTCCTCGATGTGACGGGCAACAAGGATCATCTCGCGTGGCAGACGTACCAGGGGTTCGTCAGCATGGCATCGGGCGGGATCGGCGGATCCGGGATCGGCGGGAGCAAGACGAAGCTCGGGTACCTGCCCTACGCCCACAGCGACTTCATCTTCGCGATCATCGCCGACGAACTGGGTCTGATCGGCGCCGGCGCGGTGATCGGGGGGTTCATCCTGCTGGTGCTGTTCGGTGTCCAGACCGCTCTGGCCTCGCCCGACCGCTTCGGAATGCTGGTCGCAGGCGGTGTGGCCTCGTGGTTCGGGGTGCAGGCGATCGTCAACCTCGGTGGTGTCACCGGGCTGATGCCGGTCACCGGACTCACCCTGCCGTTCTTCTCCGCCGGTGGCAGCTCGCTGTTCGTGTCGATGATCGCCGTCGGCTTGCTGCTGAGCGTCGCCCGTCGAGTCGGGAACCGACGTTCGCCGAGTGCGAGGCGGGAGGGATCCTGAGCACGTTCGCGGTCGTCACCGGCGGAGGCACGGCCGGACACGTGTTTCCGGCACTCGCCGTCGCCGGCGCGCTCGTCGCAGCTGGCCACGAGGCGGACTCGATCCACTACGTGGGCTGTGTGCGAGGGATCGAGACGCGCCTCCTCCCGGAGACACCGTATCCGCACACGTTCTTCGACGTCGTCGGGTTCCAGCGTTCGGTCAGTCGTCGCAACCTGGCCTTCGTCCCGAAGATGTGGCGGGCCCGTCGTGATGCGATCGCGCTGCTGCGCGCGCTCGAGCCGTCGGTGGTCGTGAGCGTCGGTGGTTACGCCAGCATGCCGGCCGTCTTCGCGGCTCGGAAGCTCGGTGTGCCGGTCGTGGTGGTGTCGTACGATCTCGTGCCGGGACGCGCGAGCCGACTCTCGGCCCGACGTGCCGCCGCCTGCGCCGTCGCGTTCGAGAACTCGCCACTTCCGCACGCGACCGTCACCGGCGCGCCTGTTCGCCAGGAGATCCTCACCCTCGATCGCGCTGCCGCTCGCGGCGAGGCGCTCCGTCGCCTCGAGATCCCCGAGGACCGATTCCTCGTTGCGGTGATGGGCGGTTCCTTGGGCTCGGGAGTGCTGAACGGTGCGATCGCGGCCTACGCGAGCGACCGTCGTGACGATCCGGGACTGGCGATCCGTCAGGTTGCCGGGGAGCGTTTCGTCGGGGAGATCGACGTCGTCCATCCGTCCGGATCTGCAGGGCTGCTCCATCAGGTCGTGGGGTTCGAGGACGACATGGCGTCGGTGTACGCAGCAGCCGACCTGCTCGTCGGCCGCGGGGGAGCGAGCACGGTGCACGAGGTCGCCGTCACCGGTGTCCCGGCGATCCTCGTCCCGTGGTCCGGCGCAGCCGATGACCACCAGACAGAGAACGTGCGCTGGTTGAGCGATGCGCACGGGGCCGTGTTGATGAGCGAACGCGACATGGCATCCGACGTGTCCCGGCTGGGCGCGACGATCGAACGACTGCGCAGCGACGAGTCCGCCCGGCGCGAGCTGTCCGATGCGGCGCGGGCTCGCGGCGAGGTTCACCGATCCGGCGCATTGGCCTCGTTGATCGAGCGTGTCGCCCTAGCATCGACTCCGAGATGACCGACCAGCTCTTCGTCCCCCCGGTCGCGCTCGACCTCTCGACCGCGCATCGACTGCATGTCGTCGGTGTCGGCGGCCCCGGGATGAGCGCGATCGCCATCGCTCTCGCCGAGATGGGACACGACGTCTCGGGCAGCGACCTGCGCGAGCATCCGGTACTCGAACGGGTCCGCGCCGCGAACGTCGATGTCACGATCGGGCACGATCGAGCGCTCGTCCACGGGGTGGACGCCGTGACGGCCTCGACCGCGATTCCGGAAGGAAACATCGAACTCGACGAGGCGCGGACCACCGGCGTCACCGTGCTGCGCCGTGCTGCGATGCTCGGATCGATCTGTGCACAGGCGAAGTCGCTCGCCGTGGCCGGGACGCACGGGAAGACCACCACGACGTCGATGCTGATGCTGATGCTGGTCCAGGGTGGTCTGCGCCCGAGCTTCATCATCGGTGGCGACGTGACCGACCTCGGCACCGGCGCCCAGTGGACGGGTGGCGAGTTCCTCGTCGTCGAGGCGGACGAGAGCGATGGCACGCACCTCGAACTGCCGCTCCACGGAACGATTCTCACGAACGTCGAGGTCGATCACCTCGACCACTACGGCTCGTTCGAGGCGATCGTCGACAGTTTCGACACGTACCTGGGGCAGGTCCGGGGCCCGAGGGTCGTGTGCGGTGACGACGAGGTGGCGTCCCGTCTCGCCCGGGCACACGGCGCGGTCACGTACGGTCGCCGAGCGGGCGTCGACGTCCGCGCCGTCGATGTCCGTGCCGCCAACGGCGCCTTCGTGTTCGACGTGGAGCGCAACGGGGCCAACATCGGCACGATCGAACTGCCGATGCGAGGCATCCACAACGTCGTGAACGCCACCGGTGCCATCGCGCTGGCGCTGGAGATCGGGATCGACTTCGACGACATCCGCACGGCCCTCGCCAAGTTCGGCGGCGTGGCCCGACGCTTCGACGTGCGGGGCATCGACAGCGGCGCGACCTTCGTCGACGACTACGCCCACCTGCCGTCGGAGATCTCCGCCGTGCTGGCCGCGACGCGCCACAGCGGTGAGGACTGGCGCCGCGTGGTCGCGGTCTTCCAACCGAATCGTTACAACCGGATCGCCGAGATCTGGCGCGAGTACGGGACCGCGTTCGCGGATGCCGATGTCGTGGTCCTCACCGACATCTACGGTTCCGGCACGACGCCGATCCCCGGTGTCACCGGCAAGCTGATCGTGAACGCCGTGACCGAAGCCGACCCGACGAAGCGGGTCGTCTGGCTTCCCCGGCGTGACGACTTGATCGACTTCGTCGCACGCGAAGCGCGTGACGGCGACATCGTGGTCTCGATGGGCTGTGGTGACATCGCAACGCTCCCGTCGGAGGTGCTCGATGCCCGTCGCCGCACCTGACGCGATCGCCCGAGCAGTGGATGAACTCGGCGACCTCGCCCGTCTGCACGAACCCCTCGCCCCGTTCACCACCTACAAGGTCGGTGGCCGAGCCGACCTGTTCGTGAACGTCGTCGATCCGGCCGATCTGCACCGTGTCGCGGCAGCGCATCGCTCGAGCGGACTGCCGGTCCTGATCCTGGGGCGGGGGTCGAACCTGCTGGTCGCCGACCGCGGGTTCGGTGGGATCGCCGTGTCGCTCGCCGAGATGGCGACCGGTGTGGCGATCGACGCGGAGCGATCGATCGTGCGTGCCGGCAGCGCCGTGCTGCTCCCCGTCCTCGCCCGACAGCTCGCCAACATCGGGCTCACGGGATTCGAGTGGGCGGTCGGCGTACCGGGTTCCATCGGTGGCGCGGTGCGGATGAACGCCGGGGGTCACGGTTCGGACATGTCGGAGTCACTGCTCGATGTCGCCGTGTTCGATCTCGGGACGTCGACCGACCGCGAGCTCCGTGCCGACGAACTCGGCCTGCGTTTTCGGGGGAGCGATCTGCCCACGACCGCGGTGGTCGTGTCGGCACGTCTCCAGTTGGCTCCGGGGGACCCCGAGGCGGGACGACGAGAACTCGCTGAGATCGTCGCGTGGCGGCGCGCCAATCAGCCCGGGGGCCAGAATGCAGGTTCGGTGTTCGTCAACCCGATTCCTCACGAACTCAGCGCAGGGAAGCTGATCGACGATCTCGGGCTGCGCGGGATGCGTCACGGGACCGCGATGGTGTCGGACAAGCACGCGAACTTCATCCAGGCCGATCCCGGAGGGTCCGCAGACGACGTCCGGGTGCTCATGGAGGTCGTCCGCGAGCGCGTCGCTGCCGCAACCGGCTACACGCTGCGCAGCGAGATCCGACTGATCGGCTTCGACGAGGTGGCACAGTGAGCCGGTGGCGACGCAAGACGAGCGACGCCGCTCCGGGAGTCGCCGGTTCCGAGCCCGAGTTCACGGACGTGAAGCTCGTCCGGCGCGAGCCTGCCCGACCCGCGTCCGAGGACGCCTCCGACGCGACCGATGACGGCGTCCTCGCGGAGTTGTCCGCCGCATTCGGTGACGACGACACGAAGCCCACAGCTGTTCCGGACGCGTCGTTGACCACCATCTCGATCGGCGCCGACGACGATCTTCCCGATGCGGTGTATCTCGACGAGGAACGGACGGGGGGCGAGGGCTCCGAGCCCGTGTTCATCGACGACGACGGCACCGGTGACGCGCTGCTCGCGAAGGACGCGACGGGTCCCGGCATCGAGCCACGCCTGCGGCAGCGGAGGATCGGCGTGCGACGCGCCGAGGGGCGCCGCCGCCTCCGTCGGTGGGGCATCGTCGCGGGCGTCCTCGTCGTGGTGATCGCCGTCCTCGCCGCGCTCGGGTCTTCCTTGTTCTCGGTCGACGCCGTCGATGTCACCGGCGTGCAGCGCTCTGACGCCGATCTCGTCGCCGACGTCGTCAACGACCTGATCGGAGAACCCGTGCTGTTGGTCGACACCGCCCGAGCCGAGGAACGGCTCGAGCAGATTCCCTACGTCGAGAGCGCGCGGGTGCGCACGCACTTCCCGGACGGAGCGACCATCGAGATCCGCGAGCGGGTGCCGGTCGCAACGACGGTCGGCGCCGACGGGAGGTTCCGGATCCTCGACCGCGACGGTCGCGTCGTCGACGTGATCGACGGACAACCGATCGCCTTCGTGCTGGTCAACGGACCCACCACCCTCGACCTGGAAGCGGCGCAGTTCGCGGACGCCGGGTACGCCGCCGCAGCAGCGATGGTCACCAAGCTGACACCCGATGTGCGATCACGACTGATCTCGATGTCGGTCGTGCCCGACGGCACCGACCTGCGGTTCCTCCTGTCGAACGAACCCGGCCCCGACATCGAGGTGCGCCTCGGAGCGGCGATCACGGACAACGACCAGATCGAGCGGTTGGTGCGCCTGCAGCGCGTCCTCGACGACGTCGTCGGGTCCGACACGACGGTGATCGACGTGTCGACTGCCGAGACCACGGAGCGATGAAGTGCGGTGCGACTCGGCTAGCGTCCCTCCGCGGTGACGTCGGACCTGGCAGAATGCCAGGAGGCCCGTGTCAGCGGACCCACAAGACGATGCACTCACCCCTGAACGAACAAGATGTCGCGGTGAACGCGAGCACATGGAGGACCCACTGATGGTCGGCACACCGCAGAACTATCTCGCCGTGATCAAGGTCGTCGGCGTCGGTGGAGGTGGCGTCAATGCCGTCAACCGCATGATCGATGCCGGGTTGAAGGGTGTGGAGTTCATCGCCGTCAACACCGACGCCCAGGCGCTGCTGATGAGCGATGCGGACGTGAAGCTCGACATCGGTCGTGATCTGACCCGCGGACTCGGTGCGGGCAGCGACCCCGAAGTCGGGCGCGAAGCCGCCGAGTCGCACCGCGACGAGATCGAGGAGATGGTCCGCGGGGCGGACATGGTCTTCATCACCGCGGGTGAAGGTGGCGGCACCGGCACCGGCGCCGCACCCGTGATCGCCGAGATCTCGCGCGAGGCCGGTGCGCTCACGATCGGCGTCGTCACGCGTCCGTTCTCCTTCGAGGGTCGCCGCCGGTCGGTTCAGGCCGACAACGGTGTCCAGAAGCTCAAGGAGAAGGTCGACACGCTGATCGTCATCCCGAACGATCGCTTGCTCACCGTCGCCAACGACAAGACCAGCGTGCTCAACGCCTTCAAGATGGCCGACGAGGTGCTCCTGCAAGGCGTGTCCGGCATCACCGGCCTGATCACCACGCCCGGACTCATCAACACCGACTTCGCCGACGTCAAGGCTGTTCTGAGAGATGCCGGGACAGCGCTGATGGGCATCGGCCAGGCGAGCGGCGACGAGCGGGCCGTGTCGGCGGCGAAGGCCGCCATCTCGAGCCCTCTGCTCGAATCGGCGATCGACGGCGCCCGCGGTGTGCTGCTCAACATCACCGGCCCGTCGAGCATGGGTTTGTTCGAGATGAACGCCGCCGCCGAGATCATCCATGGAGTCGCGCACCAGGATGCGTTGATCATCTTCGGCACCGTCGTCGACGACGAGATGGGTGACGAAGTGCGCGTCACGGTCATTTCGGCTGGGTTCGATCGGACCGATTCCGTGACCCCCCCGCTTCCCGATCACCAGCCGCGGACTTCACCCACCCGGATCACCGAACTGTTCGGTGAGGTCGAGGATGCGGATCCGCTCGCGGATGACGACGACGATTTCGACGTTCCCTCGTTCCTGAAGTGAGGCCGGCGGGTGCCTTCCCCGCTGCGTGACTACTCCGTCGCGGGTCGTCAGGTCCGGATCGTCGCGACCGGTCGTGACGACGGCGACATGCATCCCCGGCGTGTGCCCCGCGCGCAACTGGTCGCGCGTCAGGTGCGCGCCACGGGTCGCCGGTGGGTGATGCTCGACGAGGTCCACGGCGTCGACGTGGTGGCGGTGTCGAATCGGGATGCTCGATGCCCGATGGCGGGTGTCGGCGACGTCGTCGTCAGCAGCGATACCGACCTGGACCTGGCCGTCTGGACCGCCGACTGCGCGCCGATCTTCCTCCTCGCCGACGACGGTACGACGGTCGGGGCGCACGGGGGGTGGCAAGGCCTCGCCGCCGGGGTGGTCGACGTGGCCGTCGACACGGTCCGTCGCGCCGGCGGCGGTGTGGTGGCTGCGGTGATCGGACCCGTGATCGGGCCGTGCTGCTACGAGTTCGGGACCGACGACCTGGCACTCGTCGCCCGCGGTGTGCATGCGTCGACGAGGGAGATCTCCGCGCGCACCGTCGACGGCAGGATCGCGCTCGACGTGCCGGCGGCGGTCCGTGCGGCCCTCGGCCGCCGTGGGGTCGAACTCGACGCGGTCGGGCCGTGCACGGGTTGTGACGATCGCTGGTTCTCGCACCGGATCCGGGGGGACCTCGGTCGCCACGCCACGGTTGCCTCGATCGGGCGGGACCACCCGTGAACCACCACCCGGCCGACGAGGTCGCCCGGCGCCTCGAGGTCGTACGGGCGCGTATCGGGGCCGTCGAGCGACCGTGGTCGCACCCGGTCGAGATCACTGCGGTGACGAAGGCGTTCGCCCCCACCGTCATCGACGCCGCGGTCGAGGCCGGTTGCACGGCGATCGGGGAGAACTACGCACAGGACCTGCTGTCCAAACGGCCGACCATCGAGGCGCTGGAACCTCGGCGGCGGCCGCGTGTCGACTTCATCGGGCATCTCCAGTCGAACAAGGTGCGCCAACTCGCGGGGCTCGTCGACCGCTGGTGCACGATCGACCGGAACTCGATCGCCGCCGAGATCGCGAAACGTGCGCCGGGTGCCGAGGTCCTCATCCAGGTGAACACGACCGACGAAGCGAACAAGGGGGGTTGCCGGCCGGGCGAGGTCGCGGCCTTGAGTCGGCGGTGTGCCGAACTCGGCCTCGTGGTGTTGGGACTGTTGACGATCGGGCCGACGGGACGACCACCCGAGGACGCGGAGCCCGGCTTTCGGATCGCGCGGGCGCTCGTCGACGAATTCGGTCTCGACGTGTGTTCGATGGGCATGACCGCCGACCTCGAGATCGCCGTCGCGTGCGGGTCCACCAACGTCAGGATCGGATCGTTGTTGTTCGGGGCCCGACCGGTGCCCGTCCACCACGAAGGGGACGGGCGCGGCTAACCTCCGGCGCTCAGGAGGAAGACATGTCACTCTGGAAGAAGACCATGGACTACCTGGGTCTTGGTCCCGACGATGCGTACGACGACTACGACGACGACTACGGACAGGAACCCCCTGCCCGGCAGCAGCGTGCGCCGCGTGACCCCGAACCGCAGCAGGGTCGCAATGGTCGTGGTGGGTGGGAGCCCGAGCCCGAGCCGACGGTGAGAACCGTTGCTCCGCGGCCGAGCTTTCCGTCGCGTGACTTCGACGCCTCGTCGGCCTCGCGGCGACCATCGCAGAGCTCGGCTCCGTCGAACGGGCGGACCAACGATTCCGGCGTCCAGGTTCGACCGCCGGCCGACGACGTCGCCCAGAACCAACCACAACTCCGGAGCATTCCAGGAGGCGCCATGGAGCCACACACCGTCAGACCTCGTCGATTCGACCAGGCTCAGGAAGTTGCTGACGCCTTCAAGGGTGGGATCCCGGTCATCATGAACCTCGAGGGGACCGAACGCGATGTCGCCCGTCGACTCATCGATTTCGGGAGCGGGATCTGTTATGCGCTCGACGGAACCATGGAGAAGGTCGCGACCGGCGTGTATCTCCTGAAGCCACCGGTCGCGCGTCCTCAGCGCGGCTACGACGACTACCACGACTGATCAGACGCGGGCACAGGCAGGACAAGGAAGCATCACATGGACATCAGCCCGCACCGAGTGCGCACGGCGCAGTTCCGGACCGTCAAGCGCGGTCTCGATCCCGATGAAGTGCGCGAATTCCTGAACCAGGTCGCGGCCGAACTCGAACGCGCCCAGAACCAGTCGACGGCGATGGAGGCGCGTGCGCGGGCCGCGGTCGCCCGGTTGCAGGAGATCTCGGAGAGCGGTCCCGTCGCCCCCGGCGAGCCGGCGAGCCTTGCTGCGCCGTCCGCGAGTTCGGCGTCGGTCGACGAGGCCGAGACCATCAGTCGGACCCTGCTGCTCGCGCAGCGGACCGCCGACACGACCGTCGCCGAGGCCAGGGCCGAGGCGGAACGGATCGAACGCGAGGCGAGCGCCGAAGCCGCGAAGACGATCGACTCGACGCGCGAGATGTCGGCACGACTCCTGGAGGAGGCGCGCGAGGACGCACGACGGGCGGGTGAAGCCGAACGCCTCAACGTGAAGACGGAGGTCGACTCGTTGCGTGCCCGACGGGACTTCCTCGAATCGGACGTGGATCACCTCGAGCGGCACCTCAGCGAGGAACGCTCGCGGCTGCGCGAGGCGGCGACGACCCTGCTCGACCTGACCGAACGTGTGCCGGGCGGGCTGGGCGAGGTGCGCCGGCCGCTGCTGTCGGCGTCCGACGACGAGACCCCGACCGGCACCGACATCCCCCCGCTCCCCGACGACGACCTCGGCGATCGGATCGATTCAGCCGATGTCGCGCAGGTCGGTGACGAGGGTGACGAACACGTCGCGTCGAGGGTCGACGCGGGCGACGACCATGCCGACGACGACGGATTCGACCTGACGGACGCCGTCGACCGCACGGACGACGAGGACGATTCCGATGGGTTGTTCATCCGCGCCGACATCGCCGACGACGAGTTCGGCGAGGACACGCAACGTACGTGAGCCTCGGCGGGCGCCGTCGATAGCCTCGCATGCGTGTCCTATCCCGACGTCGACCCGCAACCTGACTTCCCCTCACTCGAGTTGGCGATCCTCGAGCGCTGGGAGCGCGACGGGACGTTCCAGGCGTCGATCGACCAGCGCGATGCCGGCCCGAACGGAGCCAACGAATTCGTCTTCTACGACGGACCGCCGTTCGCCAACGGCCTGCCGCACTACGGCCACCTGCTGACCGGCTACGTGAAGGACGCAATCCCGCGGTATCAGACCATGCGCGGTCGCCGTGTCGAACGGCGGTTCGGGTGGGACTGCCACGGACTGCCGGCCGAGGTCAAGGCGGAGCAGGAGCTCGGGATCTCCGGACATCCGGAGATCAACGCGTTCGGCATCGACAGGTTCAACGAGGCGTGCCGTTCGAGCGTCTTGCAGTACACCGACCAGTGGCGCGCCTACGTCGGCCGCCAGGCGCGGTGGGTCGACTTCGAGAACGACTACAAGACGCTGGACCTCTCCTACATGGAGAGCGTGATGTGGGCTTTCAAGACCCTCCACGACAAGGGTCTCATCTACGAGGGGTTCCGCGTTCTCGCATACTGCTGGCGGTGCGAGACACCGCTCTCGAACACCGAAACCCGGATGGACGACACGTACCGCGACCGCCAGGACCCGGCGCTGACGGTCGGATTCACACTCGGCACCGGTGAGCAGATTCTCGCGTGGACGACGACCCCGTGGACCCTGCCGTCGAATCTGGCACTCGCAGTCGGACCCGATCTCGACTACGCGGTCGTCGAACTGAACGGTCGCCGCTACATCATCGCCGACGCGCTGCGGTCGCACTACGAAGCCGAGTTGGGCGATGGAACCGTGGTCGAGATGTTGAAGGGAAGCGACCTCGTCGGCCGGACGTACACGCCGCTGTTCGACTACTTCGCCGACACCGAGGCGCACGGGACCGAGCAGGCGTTCCGGGTCATCGCCGCCGACTTCGTGACCGTCGAGGACGGCACCGGCATCGTCCATCTCGCCCCCGGCTTCGGTGAGGACGACCAGGTCGCGTGCAACGCCGCGGGGATCCCGACCCTCTGCCCCATGGACGAGCACGGGTGCTACACCGCCGAAGTCCGCGACTGGGTCGGTGTCCACGTGTTCGATGCCAACCCCGACGTGATCCGGACACTGAAGGACCGCGGTGCCCTCGCCGACGGTGGAGTGGTGGTGCGTCACGCGACCTACGACCACTCGTACCCCCACTGCTGGCGGTGCGCGCAGCCGCTCGTCTACCGGGCGATCTCGTCGTGGTTCGTCGAGGTCACGGCGTTCCGGGATCGGATGGTCGAGCTCAACGAGCAGATCACCTGGCAGCCCGCGCACGTCAAGGACGGCAGCTTCGGCAAGTGGATCGCGAACGCCCGCGACTGGGCGATCAGCAGGAACCGGTTCTGGGGTTCGCCGATTCCGGTCTGGCGCTCCGACAATCCCGAGTATCCCCGAATCGACGTGTACGGCTCGATCGAGCAACTCGAGGCCGACTTCGGTGCCTCGCTCGACGGCGGCAGGGTCACCGATCTCCACCGCCCCATGGTCGACGAACTGGTGCGGCCGAATCCCGACGACCCCACGGGGCAGTCGATGATGCGGCGTGTCCCTGAGGTGCTCGACTGCTGGTTCGAGTCGGGCTCGATGCCGTTCGCGCAGGTGCACTACCCGTTCGAGAACACCGAATGGTTCGAGGACCACTATCCGGGCGACTTCATCGTCGAATACATCGGCCAGACCCGCGGTTGGTTCTACACCCTGCACGTGCTCGCCACGGCGCTGTTCGATCGTCCCGCCTTCTCGTCGTGCGTCTCCCACGGGATCGTGCTCGGCGACGACGGTCAGAAGATGTCGAAGTCGTTGAACAACTATCCGGATCCGTTGGCGATGTTCGACAGCCACGGTGCCGACGCGATGCGGTGGCACCTGTTGTCCTCGACGATCCTGCGTGGCGGGGACGGGATGGTGACCGAGGCAGGCATGCGTGAAACGGTGCGCCAGATCCTGCTCCCGCTGTGGAACTCGTGGTACTTCCTCACGCTGTACGCCAACGCGGCCGGCCATCGCGGCACGGTTCGGACCGACTCGACGAATGTGCTCGACCGCTACGTGCTCGCGAAGACGCGTGACCTCGTCGCAGACATGACCGAGGCGATGGACGAGTACGACCTCTTCGGCGCCTGCCAGCACGTTCGGACCTACCTCGACGTGCTCACCAACTGGTATGTCCGACGGAGTCGGTCGCGATTCTGGGAGGGCGACCGCGATGCCATCGACACCTTGCACACCGTGCTGTCGGTGTTCACGCGGGTCACGGCACCGCTCCTGCCGTTCATCTCCGAGGCCATTCACGATGGCCTCCACGGCGGGTCGCGCAGCGTCCACCTCGGGGACTGGCCGTCGGCCGACGAGCTTCCGGGCGACGACGATCTCGTCGCGTCGATGGACCTCGCTCGCGATGTCTGCTCCTCGACGCTGTCGGTCCGCAAGGCACACCAGCGCCGAGTGCGGCTGCCGCTGCAGTCCCTGACCGTTGCGTCGCCCGACGCCGAACGACTCGCCGACTTCGTCGACCTGATCGCCGACGAGGTCAACGTCCGCTCCGTCGAACTCACCACCGACGTCGGGTCCGTCGCTTCGGAGGAGCTGAAGCTCGTTCCCGCCAAGCTCGGGCCACGGCTCGGCAAGGACGTACAGAACGTCATCAGGGCCCACAAGGCGGGCGATTGGACGGTCGACGGTGATGTCGTGACCGTGGGCGGGTTCGTGCTCGAGACGGGCGAGTACTCGATCGAACAGGTTGCCTCCGACGATCAGGCCAGCACCGGACTCGGCCAGCACGCGGGAGTCGTGGCCCTCGACACCACGGTGACCGAGGAACTCGAGATCGAGGGTCGCGCTCGCGACCTGATTCGCTCGATCCAGCAGGCTCGGCGCGACGCGGACCTCGACGTGTCCGATCGGATCGAGCTGAGCGTCACTGCCGGCCAGGCGGTCGCCGAGGCACTGCGAGTGCACCGAGACCTGGTCGCTTCCGAAACGCTCGCGACGGCGGTTCGCATCGACGAGGCCGACGACGAGGCCGCCGACGCGGTGATCTCCGTGGTCCGCACCGGCTGAGCCGGTAGAGTCCGGCGCTCACACCGCCGAACCAGATGGGGACCTCCATGGCCGCAGCGAAGAAGACCGCCTCGAAGAAGAAGGCTCCGGCCAAGAAGGCTGCCGCCAAGCAGGGTCCCGCCAAGAAGGTCGCGGCCAAGAAGGCGGCCGTCACGAAACCTGCTGCCAGGAAGACAGCAGCCACGAAGTCGGCGCCGAAGAAGGTGGTGGCGAAGAAGTCCCCGGCGAAGAAGTCCCCGGCGAAGAAGTCCCCGGCGAAGAAGCCCGCCGTCAAGAAGGCACCGACGGCGAAGGCCGCGGTCAAGACCACCTCCGGCAAAGCCGCGACTGCACGTCCCGCACCGAAACGAGCCCCCAACAAGATGTCCAGCAAGAAGTCCGCCGCGACGACGTCGCCGCTGCTCTCCAACGAGGTCCCCACGGTGCACGAGATCCCCGCGCCACGCGGGACCTCGAAGGACGGGATCTCCTACACCAAGGACTTCGACGTCAAGTTCCTCAAAGCTCAGCGCGACGAACTCGAGGCGCGTCGGGCCAGCGAGCTGAAACGAGCCATGCGGCTCGAGGACGAAGCGGAGAGCCTGATCGAGGACGGCGAGATGGGCGACGTGCAGTTCGACGACGAGGGGGGCGAGGGCGACACCATGGTCGTTCAACGCGACCTGGACCGTCTGTTGTCGAGTCAGGCCCGTCAGACGATCGAGGAGATCGACGAGGCGCTCGAGCGGATCAAGCTCGGCACCTACGGGTACTCGGTGGTATCCGGTCTGCCGATCCCACGCGAGCGGCTCGAGGCGCTCCCGGAGACCACGGTTCTGGCTGCCGAGAAGGTCAGTGGCGCTGGACGACGATAGGTCTGAGGCCCCCGACGTCGAGTCGGTCGAGTCGTTCGACGACGAACGATCCGATCGGTCGTCGGTCGAGTCATCGGACAGCTCCGACGATGAGCTCCTGCACGCCGATGGCGGGCCCTCGGAGTTCGGCGAACCGGGACCCAGGACGCATCCGTGGAGAGCGCCGATCCTGTTGGCCGCCGGGGTGGTCGTGGCAGATCAGCTCACGAAGCACTGGGCGGTCAACCGCCTCTCCGGCGGCGACGAGATCGCGGTGTTCTGGACCCTCCAGTGGAACCTGGCGTTCAACAGCGGCATGGCGTTCAGTCGTGGCCGGGGACTCGGGCCGATCATCGCAGTCGTGGCGACGATCGTCATCGTCTGGCTGCTCGTCTCGCTGCGAACGTCCGGTGGCCGGTTGAACACGTTCGGGATCGGGTGCGTGATCGGGGGAGCGGCCGGAAACCTGATCGATCGTGCGTTCCGGCAGGAGGCGTGGCTCCGAGGCTCGGTCGTCGACTTCATCGACTTCCAGTGGTTCCCCATCTTCAACATCGCCGACATCGCGATCAACGTCGGGGCGGCGGCGTTGATCCTGAACGCCGTTCTCACGGCGCGACGCACGCGCGT
The DNA here is from genome assembly GCA_963824025.1 of Ilumatobacteraceae bacterium. Lineage (GTDB taxonomy): Bacteria > Actinomycetota > Acidimicrobiia > Acidimicrobiales > Ilumatobacteraceae > Ilumatobacter_A. Next base: position 191,151 of record CAWGNY010000008.1, on the reverse strand, counting down.
GTCCGAATCTCGAGGTGCCGTGTGACCGACGCGCACTTCTCGGCCGACAGGCCGCCGGGCCACGACCCGTCGCCCGACCGCGTGCTCGTCGAAGATGTTCCGGCGGCGCTCGATGGGCAGCGCCTCGACCGGATCGTCGCGCTCGTCGGCGACCTGAGCCGGGCCGATGCGGCCCGGACCATCGACGCAGGTGGGGTGACGGTCGACGGCGAGCCGGCGCCGTCGGGAAAGGTTCGCCTCGTCGAGGGTCAACGGGTGACCGTCGATCCGGCGAAGTTCCCGGTCACCGAGCTGCCCGGTCCGGACCCCACGGTCGACTTCGACGTCGTGCACGAGGACGACCACGTCATCGTGGTCGACAAGCCGCCCGGCCTCGTCGTTCACCCCGGGGCAGGGAACACCGGCGGCACGCTCGCGAACGGGCTGCTCGCTCGGTTCCCCGACATCGAAGACGTCGGCGATCGGATGCGACCGGGGATCGTCCACCGTCTCGATGCCGGGAGTTCGGGACTGCTGGTCGTCGCCCGCACGCAGGCGGCCGCCGACCTGTTGATCGCCCAGTTCGCCGACCACAGCGCGACCCGGGTCTACGACGCCATGGTGTGGGGTGTGCCGGAGGCCGCGCACGGCATCATCGACGCGCCGCTCGGACGGAGCCGAAGCGACCCGTTGCGCATGGCGGTGGTCGCCGACGGACGCCCCTCGCGCACCGACTACCAGGTGGTCGGCACCTTTTCGTCGCCGGCGACGGTGTCACGCCTGGAGTGCCGACTCGAGACGGGTCGCACCCACCAGATCCGAGTGCACCTGTCCTCGATCAACCACCCGCTCCTGGGCGACCCGACCTACGGTCAGCGCAAGCCGACCCTCGGACTCCGGCGCCCATTCCTCCACGCGGCACAACTGCAGTTCGAGCACCCGGGGACCGGCGAGCGTGTCACCTTCGAGAGCCCCCTTGCCGCGGACCTCCAATCGTGGTTGGACAACGCCGAGGTGTAGCGGCTCGAACTCACCTGCGGCGGCATCGCGCAACGGGAGTCCGAGCTCCGGTGCAGTCGGGGTCGGACACCGGGTCCGGTCAGTGCGAATGGTCGGGGAGCGAGGGCCAGGGTGCCTCGCCCCGGCTGATGTCCGCGATCGTCGCCAAGGTGTAGCTGCCGAGGTGCTCGCGCATGTGGGCACCGGCCTGGTCCCAGATGGCCAGCAGCACGCATTGCCCCTCGTGATCGCACGCGCCGTCCTGGTGGGGTTGGCCGAAGTCGCCGAGGGTGATCGGACCGTCGACGGCCGACACGATCTCGGACAGCCGGATCTCCTCGGCGGGTCGGTTGAGGATGTAGCCGCCCCCGACACCGCGCTTCGAGCGTACGAGGCCCGCTCCCTTGAGCGCCAGCAGGATCTGCTCGAGGTACGGCTGGGGCAACCCCGTGCGCTCCGCGATGTCGCGCACCGATGTCGGCCCCGCTTCGTCGCGCAGCGCCAACGACAACAGGGCTCGACACGCGTAGTCGCCTCGGGTGGAGATGCGCACGGGTGCACTGTAGGCCACGAGTCGCACGAGTCCGTAGACTGCCGGCGGTGAGTCGACCAGGCGGGAATCCGATCGTTCCGGACTACTCCGGCCCCAACGTACGCGGGATCGTTCCCGCATTGCTCGGGCCCTCGTCCTGGGCCACCGCGTCGCCCGGGTGGATGCCCGAGGCCGTGCGGGCCGCCGATGCGATCGTGCTGTTCGTGCTCGACGGGCTGGGTTGGGACCAACTGCAGGAGCGTGCGGAGCTCGCTCCCACGCTGATGTCCATGCAGGGCCAGTCCATCCACACCGTCGCACCGACGACCACGGCCACGGCGCTGTGTTCGATCACGACCGGGCTGACGCCGGGCGAGCACGGGCTCGTCGGCTACCGGATGATGCTCGGAGGCGAGGTCATCAACGTGCTGCGTTGGGCGGTCGGGAGCCAGCAGGTCCGACGCTCCCAACCTCCCTCGTCGATCCAGCCCTTCGAGCCGTTTCTCGGGCGACGAGTCCCCGTGATCGCCCAGGGCGAGCTGCAGGAGTCGGGGTTCAGCGAGGCCCACCTGCGCGGGAGCGACCCGGTCGGCTGGCGCGCGCCGTCGAGCATCGCGGTCGAAGCAGCGGCGCAACTGCGCGCCGGAGAGCGCTTCGTCTACTGCTACTACAACGGTGTGGACAAGATCGCCCACGAGCGTGGCTTCGGTGACTTCTACGATGCCGAACTCCGATTCGCGGATGCGTTGGTGGCCGATCTGATCGCCGTGGTGCCACCGGGAACCGCTGTGCTCGTCACGGCCGATCACGGTCAGGTCCAGGTCGGCGATCGTATCGTTCACCCCTCTGACGACCTGCTCGGCCGTGTGACCATGCAGTCGGGAGAGGGCAGGTTCCGCTGGCTGCACTGCGCGGACGCCGACGTCGCGGGCCTGATCGATGCGGCCGAGAGTGAAGTCGGCGATGTCGCGTGGGTCGTCAGCAAGGAACGGATGCTCGACGAGCATTGGTTCGGACCGACCGTCGCGCCACCGATCCAACGCCGGTTGGGCGACGTGGCGCTGTGCGCGTACGAACCGGTGAGCTTCTACGACGAGGCCGATTCCGGTCCGTTCGAGTTGGTCTGTCGCCATGGATCGATGACCTCGGCGGAGGTCAATGTGCCTCTCCTTGGTGCCTTCGTCGGCTGACGTGCGAGACTCGGCGACATGTCCGACCGCGCCGTCCAGCCCGAAGTGGTGACCGAACATCCGACCAGCGACTCGAACCGGGAGAACGCCGACGAGACCGTGGCCGTGCGGGGGGAAGCGGTCACCGAGCCCGCCAAGGTGATGCGGATCGGCTCGATGGTGAAACAGCTCCTGGAGGAGGTTCGCAGCGCCGACCTCGACGAGGCATCACGTGAGCGGCTCGCCGAGGTGTACGAGCGATCCGTCGTCGAGTTGTCGGAGGCACTCTCGCCCGACCTCCAAGAGGAGCTGCGTACGCTGTCGCTGCCGTTCGAGCACGACGAGGTTCCGAGCGGAGCGGAACTGCGGGTCGCCAAGGCGCAGCTCGTCGGCTGGCTCGAGGGACTCTTCCACGGCATCCAGGCAACCCTCATGGCACAGCAGTTCGCCGCTCAGCAGATGCAACAGCACCGCCAGCTCCCCGGTCACACCGACCAGGAGGGATCGCAGCCCGGCAGCGCACCCCAACCGCCGCAGACCGGCACCTATCTCTAGCTCCGACGAGCACGGGCTGGCGACCCGTCTCACACGCGAGTAATTTGGGCGCTTCCCATGGCCGACTCCTTCACCCACCTGCACGTCCACACCGAGTTCTCGATGCTCGACGGGGCATCGCGTCTCGACGAGATGGTCGCCAAGGCGGTCGAGGACGGCCAGCCGGCGATCGGGATGACCGACCACGGCAACATGTACGGCACGTTGGACTTCTACAAGGAGTGCAATCGGCAGGGCATCAAACCGATCATCGGAACCGAGGCCTACATGGCCCACGACCATCGCTCCGAACGGCCGTCCCGCCGCGGACGGGTCGACGACTCGGGCGGCGAGACGCAGTCGGGCAACAAGCTCTACTACCACCTCATCCTGCTGGCCGAGACCGACGAGGGCTACAAGAACCTGATCCAACTCTCGTCGTTGGCGTTCATGGAGGGCTACTACTACAAGCCGCGGATGGACTGGGAGTTGCTCGAGAGGTACTCCGACGGGTTGATCGCCACCAGCGGATGCCTCGGCGGGCACGTGCTGCAGTCGCTGCTCAACGGTGACGAAGCGGGCGCCCTCGAGAAGGCCGCCCGCCTGCAGGACATCTTCGGTCGGGACAACTTCTTCATCGAGATGCAGGACCACGGCATCCCGGCGCAGCGTGAGACCAACCCGAAGCTGCTCGAGATCGCCAAGACGATCAAGGCGCCACTCCTCGCGACCAACGACAGCCATTACACGCACCAGCACGACCACGACGCCCACGACGCTCTGCTGTGCGTGCAGACCGGCTCGCTCATGTCCGACCCGAAGCGGTTCAAGTTCGAGGGCAGTGACCACTACCTCAAGACCGCCGCCGAGATGCGCTACCTGTTCCGCGAGATCCCGACCGCGTGCGACAACAGCTTGTGGATCGCCGAGCGCTCGAACGTCGAGATCGAGTTCGGCAAGCCGCTGTTGCCGAACTTCCCGCTTCCGGACGGGTTCGCGGACGACGAGGCGTACCTGCGCCACTTGACTCAGCAGGGGGCCGAGAAGCGGTGGGGCAAGGACGTTCCGCGCGAGGCCGTCGAACGGCTCGCCTACGAGTTGCAGGTGATCTGCGACATGGGGTTCGCGTCCTACTTCCTGATCACGTGGGATCTCATCAAGTACGCGCGCGACAGTGGCATCCGGGTCGGCCCGGGCCGCGGGTCGGCCGCCGGGTGTGCGGTGGCGTACTGCCTGTGGATCACCGATCTCGACCCCATCGAGTACGACCTGCTGTTCGAGCGCTTCCTCAACCCGAGTCGCATCTCGATGCCCGACATCGACATGGACTTCGAGACCCGCTACCGGGAGGACATGATCCGGTACGCGGCCGAGCGCTATGGGCGCGACCACGTGGCACAGATCATCACGTTCGGCTCGATCAAGGCCCGCAACGCGGCACGGGACGCGGCACGCGTGCTCGGCTACCCGTACGGTGTCGGCGACAAGATCGCCAAGGCGATGCCGCCGTTGGTGATGGGGCGCGACACCCCGCTCAAGTACTGCTTCGAACAGCACCCGAAGTACGCCGACGGTTACAAGGCGGCCGCCGACCTGCGCGCGATGTACGACACGGACCCCGACATCAAGAAGGTGATCGATGTCGCGAAGGGTCTCGAGGGGCTCAAGCGGTCCGACGGGATCCACGCCGCCGCGGTCGTGATCACGAAGGACCCGGTCACGGATTACGTCCCGATCCAACGCAAGCCGGAGTCGGGCGTCGATCCCGAGGACGCGCCGGTCGTCACCCAGTTCGAAATGCACGGCGTCGAATCGCTCGGCCTGCTGAAGATGGACTTCCTCGGGCTGCGCAACCTCGACGTGATCTCCGATGCGCAGGCCATGATCCGCGAGCGGCACGACCCCGACTTCGACATCGAGCAGGTCGGATTGGACGACCCGTCGACCTACGACCTGCTCTCACGCGGTGACACGATCGGCATCTTCCAACTCGAGTCCCCGCCGATGCGCCAGCTCCTCAAGGCGATGGAGCCCACGACGTTCCCCGACATCGCGGCCGTGCTCGCGCTGTACCGGCCCGGGCCGATGTCGGTCAACATGCACTACGACTTCGCCGATCGCAAGAACGGTCGTCAGGAGGTCAGCTACTTCCACGACGACGCGGTCGAGGTGCTGGGCGACACCTACGGTCTGATGATCTACCAGGAGAGCGTGATGCGCGTGGCGCAGAAGTTCGCCGGGTACTCGCTCGCCGAGGCCGACAACCTCCGCAAGGCGATGGGCAAGAAGTCGCGCGAGGTGATGGCCACGGCGCGTCAGGCATTCGAGGACGGTGTCGTGGAACAGGGGTACGGCGACGAGATGGGCCCGATGCTCTTCGACATCATCGAGAAGTTCGCCGACTACGCGTTCAACAAGAGCCACACGTTCGGGTACGGCCTGATCACGTATCAGACCGCCTACATGAAGGCGCACTACCCCGTCGAGTACATCGCCTCGCTGCTCACCAGCGTCAAGAACAACCTGGAGAAGGCCGCCACCTACCTCGCGGACTGCCGGTCGATGGGCATCAAGGTGCTCCCGCCCGACGTCAATCGCTCGTTGATGAACTTCGGAGCGCTGTCACCCGAGGAGTTGCCGGAGGGTGTCACGGTTCCCGTCGGATCGCCCGGTGCGATCACGTTCGGTCTGTCGGCAGTGCGCAACGTCGGCGAAGCGCTCGTGGAGCAGTTGATCGCGGAACGAACCGAGAATGGTCAGTTCAGCAGTTTCCACGACTTCGTCGAGCGGGTTCCCGAGGCCGTACTCAACAAGCGGACGATCGAATCGCTCATCAAGGGAGGCGGGTTCGACTCGCTCGGCTACGACCGTCGAGCGCTGCTCACGGTCTTCGAGCACATCATCGACACGACCGTGAAGCGTCGCCGTGAGGCCGAGAAGGGCGTGATGAGCCTGTTCGGTGACTGGGGTGATGTTGGCACCGACGATGGTGACGCCGGCGCCTCGGACGGATCGGGTTCCTTCGACGAGCGCACGCCGATTCCGGAGAACATGGAGTTCGACAAGTCCGACAAGCTGCGCTACGAGAAGGAGATGCTCGGGCTCTACGTGTCCGACCATCCACTGTTCGGCGTCGAGGCAGCCCTGAGGCGCAAGGTCGAACACAATCTGATCGACCTGCCGAGCTTGGAGGACGGCACGCCCGTGGTGGTCGGCGGCGTGATCACGAACCTCGCGCGCAAGTTCACCAAGAAGGGCGACCAGATGGCTGTGTTCGTCCTGGAGGACCTCGATGCGTCGATCGAAGTGACGATCTTCCCGCGGACATTGGCAGAGCAAGGACACAAACTGGAGGACGACCTCATCGTGTCGGTCAAAGGGCGTCTCGACCGGCGCGACGAGTCACGCTTCGGGCTGATCGGGCAGACGATCACCGTCCTGCAGGGGCTCGACGCCGGACCGGCCGCGCCGCTGCGCCTCCGCCTCCCGGCGCCGTCGCTCGACGAATTGAAGATCCAGCGCCTCAAGCGGATCGTCAAGGAGCATCCGGGCGACTCCGTGGTGATGGTCGACATCGGCCAACAGAAGGTGCTCAGGCTCTCGGACGAGTTCCGCGTCGATCTCGACCGTGTCGTCGGCGAACTCAGGATGGCATTCGGACACGACGCCGTCCTGCTGTAGAATGCTCTCGATGGCTCTCGATGTAGTGACGAACGACGCGTCTGCGCTGGAAGACGCCGATCTCGACGAATTGGCGTCGATGGACGACGCTTTCAGCGCCGGCCAACTGTCGAAGGCGAAGGAAGACTGGGTGTTGATCACGACCGCCCGGTTCGGAAACGCACTGCACGGATTCACGTTCTCCACGCTCGAGCGGATCGGTGGCACGCCCTGTGTCCTGATCGGGCTGATGAGCGTCAAGCGGACGAGCAAGCGTGACCAGGTCCTTCGGGGCCTGATGAACGAGGCCTACCACCGCGCCCTGATGGCGTTCCCCGACGAGGACGTCGTGGTCGGCTCCCGGTTCGTCAACGCGGACGCACGTGAGGCGTTCAAGGACCTCGACGGAGTCACACCCTCGCCGGGCGAGGATGCGGTCGGCGAGGAGCGCGCATGGGGTCGTCGGCTCGCGAAGCGCTTCTCCATCGACAAGACCTACGACGCGAAGTCGTTCACGGCGACGTCGGGGGCACAGGACGGCTACCTGGACTTCGAGACCGCCACTCCCGAGAAGCTCGACGCCGAACTCGTCGAGATGATGAGCAAGATCCCGGTCAAGAAGGGCGGGGCGATGGTCGTCTACGGCTGGACCATGGCCGAGGACCTCGTCAAGCTCGGCAAACGCTAGATCTCCGGTCTTGACCGAATTCCGCGATGTCGTCCGCAATCGGCGGATGACGCGAGCGTTCACGCGCGATCCGATCGACCCGGCGGTGGTCGACGATCTGGTCGACCTGGCGAGTCGATCGCCCAGTGCCGGCAAGACCCAGGGATGGCACGTGATCGTGCTCGAGGGTCCCGACCAGGTCGCCCGCTACTGGGACATCACGTTGCCGGACGAGCGGCGAGCTGCGTTCCGGTGGCGGCACCTGCTCGACGCGCCGGTCCTCATGCTCCCGCTCGCGGATCCCGCCGCCTACGTCCGGCGTTATGCCGAACCGGACAAGTCGCGCACCGGGTTGGGAGCGGGTCCGGACGCGTGGCCCGCGCCCTACTGGACCATCGACACGTCGATGGCGGTGATGACCCTCCTGTTCGCCGCTGAAGACCGCGGGCTGGGTGCGCTGTTCTTCGGCGTCTTCCGACGAGCGGCCGAGTTGCGCGCCGAGTTCGCGATTCCCGAGCGACTGGAGATCGTCGGCGCACTCGCCCTCGGCCACCCGCGTCAGGACGACGAGCCGGGGCGGTCGTCGCAGCGGCAGCGCCGATCACCCGATCAGATCATTCACCGGGGGCGCTGGCAGTCGCCTGCGTGACGCCCGTCAGCGCCTGGACGAACTCGTCGGTCGTCGTCGCGGGAGCCGCGCAGACGTGTTCCCTGCAGACGTACGCCCTGCCGGCCGTGCGTCCTTCCCACAGTGGCGAGTCGTACGGCTCGCCCCAGGCGATCACCGTGTCGGGTCGCCAGATCGAATGGGCGAGGCGTACGAAGTCCGACATGTCGTGCTCGGTGCCGTCGTCGTCGGTCCCGCCCACGATCACGACCTCGGTGGTCCCTCGCCGTGCCAGATCGGTGGCGAGCATCGCGTTCGAGAACATTCCCACCTTGTCGTCGAGTTGGCCGGCGAGCACGTGCAGGATCCGGTCGGCGTGGTTCGCGTAGCGCTGGTCACCGGTGAGTGCGGCCAAGCGGTAGAGCGCGATCGCGCCCTGCGAGTTCGCCGACGGCACGGCGTTGTCGGCGATGTCCTTCTGCCGCACGATCAGGTGCTCGCCATCCTCGGGCGTCGTGTAGAGCCCCCCGTTGCTCGGGTCGAAGAACCAGTCGAGCATGGTGTCGGCGGTCGCCCTCGCCTCGTCGATCCAGCGGGCCTGACCGGTGGCCTCGGCGAGGCGGGTGAAGGCGTCGATCAACGCTGCGTGGTCGGCGGCGAGGGCATCGTGGCGCGCCGGCGGATCGCCGTCCGCCTGCCACGTGCGGTACCACCGACCGTTCATCCCCCGCATGTTGTCGATCAGGAACTCGGCGTTCCTCACGGCCGCGTCCAGCCACGGCTGATGATCGAAGGTGGCCCCCGCCTGCGCGAGAGCGGAGAGGAACAGTGCGTTCCACTCGAGGATCACCTTGTCGTCGAGTCCGGGGCGGGGGCGCGCCGCCCGTGCCTCGGCCATGCGCAGTCGGGCGTAGGAGATCTCGTCGGGACGCACCAGATCGTCGCGGTGGTGGACCCGGTTCGGGATGCTCCGGCGTCCGACGGGGGTGTCGAAGTTGCCCTCCTCGGTGATGTCCCAGTACTCGAGCGCCGTGTCGACGATGTCGGGCCGGGCCCTGTCGAGCGCCGCGCTCACCTCGTCGGGGGTCCACGTGTAGAACAGGCCTTCGACACCGTTGCCGTCGGCGTCGGGGGAGTCGGCATCCTCGGCCGAGAAGAACCCGCCCTCTTCGTGCGTCAGCGTGTTCAGCACGTACTCGATCGTGTCCTGCACGACCGACCGCCACTGCGGTTCGCGGAGCACCACCAGTGCATGCAGGTAGGTCTGCACCAGCAGTGCCTGGTCGGAGAGCATCTTCTCGAAGTGGGGGACGAGCCACTCGCGGTCGGTCGAGTATCGCGCGAAGCCACCACCGATGTGGTCGTGGATGCCGCCTGCGGCCATCGCGTCGAGCGTGGTCGTGATCACGGTCTTGGCGGCCTCGGAGCCACTGGTCATGTACGCCCGGAGGATCAGCTCGACGTGGAACGTCGAGGGGAACTTCGGCTCCTTGCCGAACCCGCCCCACTCCTGGTCGAACGCACGCGCCAGCGTCTGGACCGAATGGTTCATCTGTTCGAGGGTCGGCAACCCGTCAGCGGGTGTGAGGTCGGCCGTCCTCTCGATCGCCTTCATCAGTGCGTTCGTGTTCTGCTCGAGCTCGGCGGGCTTGCTCCGGTACGCATCGTCGACGGCGCCGAGCAGCTCGAGGAAGCTGTCGCGTGGGTAGTACGTGCCGCCGTAGAACGGCTTTGCATCGGGGGTCAGGAACACGGTCATCGGCCAGCCGCCGCGCCCCGTCAACGCCTGCACGGCATCCATGTACAACTGGTCGACGTCGGGTCGTTCCTCACGATCGACCTTGACGTTGACGAACAGCTCGTTCATCCGGGCCGCCACCTCGGCGTCCTCGAAACACTCGTGGGCCATCACGTGACACCAGTGGCACGCGGAGTAGCCGACGGAGAGCAGGACGGGCACGTCGCGCTCGCGGGCGGCGGCGAAGGCCTCGTCACCCCACGGGTACCAATCGACGGGATTGTCACGGTGCTGTCGCAGATACGGCGACGTCTCATCAGCCAGACGGTTCACGCTTCGGAGGGTACCGTTGCGTCCCGTGAGCATCATCGGTTGGGTTCTCGTGGGCCTCTTCGCCGGTGGGCTCGCCCGGTGGATCGTCAAGGACGATCGCAGCGGCTGCCTCTACACGATGGTCGTCGGTGTGCTCGGCGCGTTCATCGGCGGCGTCCTGATGAGCACGATCGACAGCACGGGTGTCGACGAGTTCTCGATCCGGAGCATCCTCGTCGCAGCGCTCGGGGCGGTCCTGCTCCTGATGGTGCTTCGGGCCATCTCGGGCCGCGGTTCCGCGAGCCGCCGCTGAATCCGGACCGTCAATCCCGGCCGGCCGGGGGCAGGGGGCGTTCGGCGAGGAGGTCGGGGCCGATCTGGAGTGCAACGGTCCGTCGGGAATGCACCGTGGCACGGGTCGGAACGTCGAGATCCCGAGCGTCGATACGATGACGGAACCATGCAGGTGAGTGCCAAGGTCGACTACGCGGTTCGAGCGCTCCTCGAGATCGCCACGAGCGACTCCAGCCGTCTCACCCGTGACGAACTCGCAACGGCTCAGGACATCCCGCCCCGCTATCTCGAAGTCGTCCTCACCGACCTTCGACACGCCGGCCTGCTCCTCGGGCATCGTGGGGCATCGGGCGGATACTCGCTCGGGCGGGAAGCCGACAGGATCACGGTGGCCGACGTGGCAAGAGTGGTCGACGGGCCGCTGGCGCTCGTGCAGGGAGTGAGGCCCGAGGACGTCACGTACACCGGGTCGTCCGTGCATCTCCATGAGCTCTGGATCGGGCTCCGTGCGGCCGTGCGTTCGGTGCTCGAAGGAGTGACGATCGCGGACCTGGCGGTGGGCTATCTGCCGCCGGCGGTGCGGTCGTTGGTGGACGACAGCGACGCCTGGCTCCCACGCTGAGCCGCACGTGACCACCGCACGAGTGTGCGCTCACCGGCGTGCCGGTCGGCGCGCCGCAGTCGTGGGCGACTCGCTGCCACGACGACCCCGAGGCCTGCCGCGACGTACGCGGCGGCGCCGAGGAGCGGGAGCTCGGTCGCCCGATCGAACTCACGGATCTGGGTGACGACCAGGACGGTTGCGACAGCGAGACCGAGGGTGCGCGCAGGCACGAACCGTACGACGTACGCGCCGAGCGGCGCCGCGATCACCCCGCCGACGAGCATGGCCGCGACGACGCCGAGTTCGAATCCATCGCCGCCGATCGAGCCGATGATCGAGCCGACCGATGCGACCGCCACCGCCACCTCAGCCGTGTTGACCGATCCCACGGCGATCCTCGGAGCGACTCCGCGTTGCAGCATGAAGGGAGTCACGACCGGGCCCCAGGCTCCCACCAGACCGTTGGTCACGCCGCCGGTCAGACCGGCGATCTCGACGCCGCGGTCTCGGCGTGTGGCGCCGGGTTCGGCCGCATCCGGATCCGATGCCGTCGACGCGGGGAGCGGCAGGCTGAATCGGACCATGATCCTCAGCCCGATCAGGAAGAGGATCAGAGCGAGGAGAGGTCGCAACCCGTCGGGGTCGACGACGAGCAGGATCGCTGCTCCGACGACAGCCCCGACGGACCCGGGGATCGCGAGTCGGAGCACGAGACGGCGGTCGATGTTGCCGAACTGTCGGTGCGAGATCGCAGCCGCGACTCCGGTCGCGACCTTCGCGAGGTTGACCGTCGCCGACGTGGTGACCGGGCTCATCCCACCCGCGAGCAGAAGACTCGACGAGGTCGGCCCGAACCCCATCCCGAGAGCGCCGTCGACCAACGACGCTGCAAAACCCGCCAGGCCCGCCACCCACAGCTCCTCCATATAACGGTAAGTCTACGGGATTACCGTTGTTTGTCAACGGGAGGATCGAAGACGCCGGGGTCGGCTCGCGATCTCGACGTCGGCGGGAGTCGTGGGGCCTGGTCGGGCCGCGGCGGCGTGGCCTACGCGCCGACGGCGTGGTAGCCGCCGTCGACGTGGACGATCTCGCCGGTCGTGGCGGGGAACCAGTCGCTCAGCAGTGCGATCACCGCACGGGCGACCGGTGACGAGTCGTTCACGTCCCAACCGAGCGGGGCACGGGCGTCCCAGGTGTCCTCGAAGAGAGCGAAGCCCGGGATCGACTTGGCCGCCATGGTCTTGATCGGACCGGCCGCGACCAGGTTCGACCGGATTCCCTTCGGCCCGAGCTCCTTGGCGAGGTAGCGGTTGACCGATTGCAGCGCTGACTTGGCGACCCCCATCCAGTTGTACGCCGGCCACGCCTGCCGGTTGTCGAAGTCGAGCCCGACGAACGCTCCACCCTCGCTCATCAGCGGCACGAACGTGTCCGCCAACATCTTGAGCGAATAGGTCGAGATGTGCATGGCGATCGCGACGTCATCCCACTGCGCGGCCATGAAGTCGTCGCCGAGGCACGCTTCGGGGGCGAAGCCGATCGCATGGAGGACCCCGTCGACGCGACCCCACTTCGCCGCCACGGCCTCGCGCGCGGCATCTCCGTGCTCGGGAACGGTCACGTCGAGTTCGAACACGTCGATCGCCTCGCCGTCGGGTGTGTTCAGCTTGCGTGCGGTCCGCTCGGTGAGCCGGAGGGCCCGGCCGGCGCCGGTCAGCACGATGTCGGCTCCTTCGTCGAGCGCCAGTTGTGCCACGCCGAACGCGAGCGACGCGTCGGTGAGGACGCCGGTGACGACGATCTTCTTGCCTTCGAGAAGTCCCATCCCGCCGAACGTAGCGGTCTTGCGTGGTTCGGCTCGCGATGTGCAACGCTGGGACCGTGAGCGACGTTCCTCTCAACCGTCCGAGTATCGGCATCCTGGGCGGCACCGGTCCGGCGGGAAGTGGCCTCGCGGCGCGCCTCGCGAGCATCGGCTACTCGGTCGTGATCGGCTCGCGATCCAAGTACCGAGCGCTCGAAGCCCGCGATCAGCTGGCGGAGCGCTGGCCCGAGATCGGCGAAATGCTCCACTGCGGCGACAACGCAACGGCTGCGCAGAGCGAGATCGTCGTGATCGCGACGCCGTGGGATGGCGCAGCCACGGTGGCGCAGGAGAACGCCGATCGACTCGAGGGCAAGGTCGTGATCTCGATGGCCAACGCGCTGGTGAGGGTCAACCGGGAGTTCCAGCCGCTCGTGCCGCCGCGGGGGAGTGTCGCTGCGCACGTGCAGCACGCGGTCCCGAAGTGCCGACTCGTCGCCGCGCTCCACCACCTCCCTGCAGCCGAACTCGGCCAGATCGACCATCCGATCGACTCCGACGTGCTGGTGTGCGGCGATGACCGCGATGCGGTCGTTCGGGTGAGCGAGATCGTCGCCCGCATCCCCGGCTGCCGCCCGCTCGACGCCGGCGAGCTGTCCAATGCCATGGCGATCGAAGCCTTCACCGCGGTGCTGTTGCAGCTCAACGTCCGGTACAAGACGCGTGTCGCCCCGAAGATGACGGGAATTGACCACCTCTCCTGAAGGTTGGCCCTGCCCGATGCTCCTCTACGACACCGCCCGCCGCGCCATCGTCCCGTTCGAGCCGGGCGACAACGTGTTGATGTACACGTGCGGGATCACCCCGTACGACGCGACCCATCTCGGTCACGCGGCGACCTTCATCGCGTACGACACGCTGCAGCGCCGTCTGATCGACAAGGGCCACACGGTCACGTGCGTCCGCAACGTCACCGATGTCGACGACCCGCTGTTCGCGAAGGCCCGCGAGCTGGGGATCCACTACCTCGACCTCGCCGCCAGCGAAGAGGCCCGCTTCGAGCGTGACATGGTTGCACTCAACGCACTCCCCGTCGCGAGCACCCCCCGTGCCTCGTCGGCGATCCCCGACATCCGCGGTTTCATCGGGATGGTCATCGACCGCGGCTACGCCTACGAGGCCGGCGGCTCGGTCTACTTCGACGTGTCGAAATTCGCGTCGTTCGGCTCCATGAGCAACTACAGCGAGGCGGAGATGCTGGCCTTCGCGAAGGAGCGCGGCGGCAACGTCGACGATCCGAACAAGCGGAACCCGCTCGACTTCGTGCTCTGGCATCCGTCGGCACCCGACGAGCCGTCGTGGGACACGCTCTGGGGGCCGGGCAGACCGGGGTGGCACATCGAGTGTTCTGCGCTCGCTCTGCGCGAACTCGGCACGACGATCGACCTCCACGGCGGGGGTGCCGACCTCATCTTCCCCCATCACGAGTGCGAGCGCGCGCAGTCCGAGGCGGCGACGGGGGAGATCTTCGTCAAGCACTGGATGCACACCGCGCTGATCTCGATGAACGGTCAGAAGATGTCGAAGAGTCTCGGCAATCTGGTGTTCATCGACCAGCTACGCGAAACCTGGGATCCGCGTGCGATCCGGCTCGGCATCGTCGAACACCAGTACCGGACCGAGTGGGAGTGGGACGACGAGCTGATGCCGCGCAACCAGGCTCGACTCGAGACATGGCAGGCCAACGCGGGATCGAATCCCGACCTGCTCGACGACGTCCGGGAGCGCCTCGACGACGACCTCGACACCCCGGGTGCGTTCGGGCTCATCGACGCCGCAGCGGCCGCCGGGGAGGGAGTCGGCGAGGCGAGCCGGCTCCTCGGTGTCGACCTCGGCTGACCCGATTCGGTTCACGCCCCGTTCACGAGTCGATGACCAAGGGGTCATCTGCAACGTCTACGATCGACCCCCATGGAACCAGCCTCGGGCGCCGGCCCGCTGCAGCGGCGCACCAGGCGCATCCTGCAACCGGTGGTCACTCGGCTGTGGGACATCGACATCTCGGGCTACGACCGACTTCCTGCCGACGGTCCGGCGATCCTCTGCCCGAACCACATCAGCTTTCTCGACTCTGCGTTCCTGACCTTCACGGTTCCGCGCAACATCTCGTTCGTCGGCAAGGCCGAGTACATGGATTCCTGGAAGACGAAGTTCCTGTTTCCGGCGATGGGCATGATCCCGATCGATCGTTCGGGTGGCGACAAGAGCGCGACGGCGCTCGACGCGGCGATGGAGGTCCTCGCCCGGGGCGAGCTGTTCGGGATCTATCCCGAAGGCACCCGAAGCCGCGACGGCCGGCTCCACAAGGGCCGCACCGGCGCCGCTCGGTTGGCGATGGCGATCGGGTGTCCGATCTACCCGGTCGGCATCGTCGGGACCGATGCCATCCAGCCGCCCGACGCCAAGATGCCCAAGCTCCGCAAGGCGTGTTCGATCACCGTTGGCCGTCCGGTCAGGCCGGAGCGCTACGCGAACCGCGGCGCCGAGCACCTCGCGTGGCGCTCGATGATGGACGAGGTGATGTACGAGATTCGTGAGCTCACCGGCCAGGAGTACGTGCACAGCTACGCCGGCGAGGAGCCCGAGAGCGCCACTCGTATCGCGACGGTCACCGACATCGCGAGCGTCTCGCCCTCGGCGGGCATCGAGCGGAAACTGATCGCCTCGGCCGGATAGTCGCCCCCGTATCCTGGGCGGACCATGTCGAACATCACGGTTGCACTGCCCGACGGATCCGAGCGCGAACTCCCTGCGCCGGCGACCCCGCTCGACCTCGCGGCGTCGATCGGATCCGGCCTTCGCAAGGCCGCGGTGGCGGCCACGGTGAACGGCACCGCCACCGACCTGACGACCGAACTGGCCGACGGCGACGTGGTGTCGATCATCACGAGCGACACCGAGGCCGGACGCCACGTGCTGCGCCACTCGACCGCACACGTCCTCGCGCAGGCGGTCACGCAGCTGTACCCGGGTGCCAAGTTCTCGATCGGCCCGGCGATCGAGAACGGGTTCTACTACGACTTCGACCTGCCCGACGGTCGGACGTTCCACGAGGACGATCTCGACCGCATCGAGAAGAAGATGAAGGAGATCGTCAAGGAGAACCAGCCGTTCATCCGTTCCGAGCACACGATGGCCGAGGCGAAGGAGTTGTTCGCCGACCAGCCGTACAAGGTCGAGATCATCGAGCGCGTCGAGTCGGCGGGCGCCGACGAGCTCGACGAGGGCGAGGTGTCCGGCGACGTCATCTCGGCGTATCGCAACACCGACGACTTCATCGACATGTGCGTCGGTCCCCATGTGCCGTCCACGGGCAAGCTCGGATTCTTCAAACTGCAGAAGGTCGCCGGCGCCCACTGGCGCGGCAACGAGAGCGGCAAGATGCTGCAGCGCCTCTACGGCACGGCGTGGGAGTCGAAGCAGGCGCTCGCCGAGCACCTCCACCAGCTCGAGGAGGCGGCCAAGCGCGACCACCGCAAGCTCGCCAACGAACTCGACCTCCTGTCGTTCCCCCACGAGCTGGGCGGCGGCCTGGCCGTGTGGCACCCGAAGGGTGCGATCATCCGCAAGCTCATGGAGGACTACAGCCGCCTTCGTCACGAGACGGGTGGCTACGAGTTCGTCTACACGCCGCACCTCGCGAACGGGAAGCTGTTCGAGACCTCAGGCCACCTCCAGTGGTACGCCGACGGGATGTACCCGCCGATGGAGATGGACAACGGCACGTACTACATGAAGCCGATGAACTGCCCGATGCACTGCTTGATCTTCAAGAGCCGTCAGCGCAGTTATCGCGAGCTGCCGTTGCGACTCTTCGAGCTCGGCAACGTCTACCGCTACGAGCGCGCCGGCACGTTGCACGGTCTGCTGCGGATCCGCGGCTTCACGCAGGACGACAGCCACATCTACTGCACGAAGGAGCAGCTCGCCGCGGAGATCGCGAGCCTCCTCGACTTCGTCCTGTCCGTGTTGCGCGCGTTCGGTTTCGAGGACTTCACGTTCAACCTGTCGACCAAGGACCCGGAGAAGTACGTCGGTTCCGACGAGATCTGGGACGAGGCGACCGTGGCGCTGAAGGCCGCACTCGAGTCCCACGGCCTCGAGTACGAGGTGAAGGACGGTGACGCCGCGTTCTACGGCCCGAAGATCGACATCGACGTCCGCGACGCGATCGGGCGCTCGTGGCAGCTGTCGACCATCCAGGCCGACTTCCAGCTGCCGGAGCGTTTCGAACTCGAATACGTCGGCGCCGACAACGAGCGCCACCGCCCGATCATGTTGCACCGTGCCCTGTTCGGCTCGATCGAGCGTTTCTTCGGCGTGCTCATCGAGCACTACGCCGGCGCATTCCCGACCTGGCTGGCCCCGCTTCAGGTCCGGGTGCTGCCCGTCGCCGAGGCCCACGAGGCGCATGCGGAGCGGGTCGTCGCCGAGCTGGAGCGCGCCGGAGCCCGCGTCGACTGGATCAAGGCCGACGTCGGTCTCGGCAAGCGGATCCGCACCGCCAAGATGGAGAAGGTGCCGTACGTGCTCGTCGTCGGTGACGACGACGTCGCGGCCGACACCGTGGGTGTCAACCTGCGCAGCGACATGGTGCCGGAGGGTGACGACGACGTCGAGCGCGACGTACCTCTGACCACGTTCATCGAGCGCTTCCGCGCCGAGGTCGACAACGCCGCCACCGCTGCGCTGAGAGCCTGATGCTCGAGCGGATCTGGTCGGGGTGGCGTGCCGCCTACGTGGGTGGTGACCGACCGGCGCCCGACTCGACCGGGGCCAGCCCGTTCACGCAGATCCTCGAGTCGGGCGCGCCCGACGAGGAGACCCACATCGTCCATCGAGGCGAGCGCGTGTTCGCGATCCTCAACATCCACCCCTACACGACCGGACACCTTCTCGTTCTGCCGTATCGGGAGGTCCCGGACCTGGCTGACCTCTCCGAGGAGGAGACCCGCGAGCTGTGGGCGACCGTGACCGACGCGGTCGCCGCGGTCCGCGAGGCGTACCGGCCCGACGGCCTGAACGTCGGCCTCAACCTCGGCCGGCCCGCCGGGGGCTCGGTGCCGTCGCACCTCCACGTCCACGTGGTGCCGCGCTGGACCGGCGACTCGAACTTCATGTCGTCGATCGCCAACACCCAGACGCTGCCCGAGAGCCTCGAGCACAGCGCCGCACGTCTCCGAGCCGCCTGGCCCTCGCCGACTTCGTGAGCCTCGGCGACGTGCCGCGTCGTCGAGGCTCGCCAAGATGTCGGGGACGTGGGGAACGGGCCGCGATGCAGCCACAGCGGGCGAGCCGTGCCGATGCGCGGCGGCGATAGCGTCGGGTCCGATGAGCGACGAGATCCGCGACGAACTGCCGGACGACCTGAATCCGGCCGGATTCGTGGGCGCCTACATGTTCCCCGACAACAGCCGGCGTCGGTGGCCCGGAGCGATCTACCTCGTCCTCGCGGCCCTCTGCCTCGTGGTCCGCTTCGCGTTCGCCGACGCCGCCGTCGTCAACGACGGTTGGACGGTCGCCGCCGCGATCCTCGCCGGGGTCGGCGTGTTCTCGATCACGTCGGGCTGGCGGATGAACATCGACGAGAAGGACGCCTTGGTGAAGGCGCAGCAGGCCGTCGGTTTCGCGGTCGGACACGCATCGGCCCAGCAGGTGTGGCGTGGCGTGCGCAGCCGCCCGACCTGGCGGGTGCTGTGCTATTCGGCCGAGGATCCCCCGAGCGACCGTGGTCTGGTGCTGGTCGACGCGATCGATGGTTCGGTCGTCGAACAGCTCGTCGAACCGAACCCGGACTAACCTCGTCCCGATGTTCGACGGTAGCTTCCGAAAACCGGTCGACAAGGCGGTCAAGCCGCTCGGAAACGCACTTCGCAAGACCGGTCTGACCCCCGATCACCTCACCGTCGTCGGGCTGCTGGTGGGCATGGGGGCCGGCGTTGCGATCGGGTCCGGCCGGTTGTGGCTGGGTGCGTTCCTCGTCGTCCTCGCAGGTCTTCCCGATCTGCTCGACGGTGCCCTGGCCAAGGCCACGGACTCGTCGAGTCAACGCGGCGCATTCTTCGACTCCACCATCGATCGCATCACGGACTTCTTCCTGCTCGGCGGCATCGCGTGGTACTTCGCGACCGGGGACTTCGCCGATGCGCTGCCGATGCTCCCGTTCGCCATCGCCGGTGTCGCCTCGTTGGTGAGCTACATGCGCGCCAAGGCGGAGTCGCTCGGGATCGACGCGAAGGGTGGGCTGATGGAGCGCGCCGAACGGATCATCGCCATCCTCGTGGGGTTGGTCATCAACCCGCTGCTGATCCCGATCCTCTGGCTGATGCTCGTGCTGACGACGATCACTGCGGTCCAGCGCTTCTGGAAGGTCTGGAAGCAGGCTGCCGTCGCGCCTGTCACCCAGGAACGCATCGAGATGCGCCAATCCCGGCGGGCGACCCGACGCGTGGCGCGAACCGAACGACGCAGCACCCGCGTCCCGCGTCGTCGTCCCTGATGCCGGACTTCCCCGACGCCCTCACGACAAACGCCTACAAGTTGGCGGCGTTCGCCGCCCGCATCACACCGGGCGTGCTCGCGACAGGTCTCGCCGTGCCGTTCGGGGTCGGCGCCAACCTCTTCAGCCCCGAACGCCGGGAGATGATCGAACGGCATCTCGGCCGCGTCGATCCGACACTGCGCGGACTGCGACTGCGCCGAGCGAGTCAGCAGGCGTTCGACTTCTACGCCCGCTACTGGGTCGAGAGTTTCCGGCTCCCGGCGTTGTCGAAACGTGCCGTGGACCGGGGCTTCACCGACGACGGCTACCCGCAGATCGTGGAGGCGCTCCGAGAAGGCAACGGTGCGATCCTCGCCCTGCCACACCTCGGCGGCTGGGAGTGGGCCGGGCGCTGGATCGCCGACCAGGGGCACGAGATCACCGTGGTGGTCGAACACCTCGACCCACCCGAACTCTTCGACTGGTTCGTCGAGCTGCGATCCACGCTCGGGATGCACGTCGTGCCGTTGGGGCCGACGGCGGCCGCTTCGGTGATGGCGGCGCTGCGCGACAACCACATCGTGTGCCTGCTCTCGGACCGTGACCTCGGCCGGTCCGGACCCGAGGTCGAGTTCTTCGGGGAGCGCACCACGTTGCCCGCCGGACCCGCGATGTTGGCGCTGCGAACGGGTGCGCCGATCTTCCCGACCGCGGTGTACTTCACCGATCGGCTGGACGGCCATCTCGGGTGGGTCAGGGCTCCGATGCGGGTGGAGCGGCAGTCGAAGCGGCTGCGCGAGGACGTGGAGCGCATCACCCAGGACTTGGCGACAGAGCTCGAGATCCTGATCCGCCGGGCGCCGTCGCAGTGGCATCTCTTCCAACCCAACTGGCCGAGCGACCCCGGCTACGGCGACGCGTCGCCATCCTGACCCCGACGTCGGCGGCGTCCCGGAGTCCTCGAGATCCGGCGCGATCCGACCTGCTCGAAGCAGAGAAGGGGCCGGTGACGTAGAATCAGGGATGACCGTCGGACAGCTCACGCCGAGTGGTGGAGCATCACGTCTGGTCACGGCGTCCGATGCACGCCTGCGGCCCACCCTGCCCACCAACCCCGTCCTCGCCCCTCAACTCTGACGCCGAAACGACCGACATCATGAGTATCGACCGCATCCTCGGGCTCTCCCCGGCACGCCGCTCCGGCGTCGTGCTGCTCGCGGCCGCTGTCCTGACAGCGGTCTACGTGCTCGCGCCCGCCGGAGGTCTCGTCGACTCGATCGGCGTCGCCGCGCCGATGATCGCGGCCGGCACGGTGCTGTTCGGGGTCGTCATCCATCAACCCGAGCATGCGACGCCGTGGTACCTGATGACGACGGCGCTCGTCTCGCTCGCAGCAGCGCAGGTCACGTGGACCGTCCTCGAGGCGCGGGGCGACGAGACATTCCCGTCCGTTGCGGACGGTTTCCACGCGCTGTTCTGGTGCCTGGTCCTGCTGGCCCTGGCCGTGCAGATCCGCGAGTCGCTCGCCGAGCACGACTCGTTCGGCGCGTTCGAGGTCGCGATCGTCACGGTCGCCGTCGGCGTCGGGATCTGGCTGGCGGTGGTGGAGCCGTACCTCGCCGACTCGGACATGGATTTCGTCGCGACGATGTGGGCCGGAGCCGTCCCCCTCGTCGGCGGACTCGCCTTCGCCGCGAGCGTGCGCATCGCGGCCAACGGCGGGTTCCGCGAGTTCTCCCCGCTCGCGCTCATGGTCGGCCTCGGGCTCATCCTGATCGCCGACATCGTGCGCGGCGCCCTGGAACTCCGCGGCGAGTTCGTGAGCGGCAGTGTCGTCGCGGCAGCCGGAGTGCTCGGACCGCTGACCATCGCCGCTGCCGCGCTCGACCCCACCATGGCGGCGAGCAATCGCCGGCCGGCGCCGAGCACGCTGCTCGGTGCCACCCGTACGATCGGGATGAGCGTGGCGGTGCTCGCACCGAGCACGGTGCTGTTCGCTCTCCTGGTGAGCGATCTGGGGACCACCACGACGCGAATCGCCATCGCCTTCGCGGCGCTCGTCGCGGTCGTCCTCGCGCTGGCTCGGATGTGGGGCCTGGTCGCCGCGGTCCGCGGCCTCACCGAGCGTCGCGGGCAGGATCGTCTCGCCGCGATGGTCGAGCACTCCAGCGACGTCGTGATGCTCGTCGACGAGGCGGGCGACATCAAGTATGCGAGCCCCGGGCTCAGTGGAACGCTCGGGCACCGGGCGGCCGATTGGACGGGTCGTCCGCTGATCGACCTGATCGCGGAGGAGGATCGCACCGCGGCAGCGGCGGAGTTCGAGCAACTGTTCCAGATCGGCCCCGACGGGACCGTTCGTTTCGAGTCGAGCCTCGTCCGCGTCGACGGTCAGCGACGGCGCATGGAGGCGACCTTCGCGAACCTTCTCGGCGGCGACGCGGTCGACGGCATCGTGGCGACCTTCCGCGACGTGACCGAGCAACGCGACCTCGAACGAAAGCTCAGCCACCGTGCGTTCCACGACGAGCTGACGGGTCTCGCCAATCGGGCACTGTTCCTCGACCGGATGGACCACGCGCTGCGGGTTCAACGTTCCGATGCCGACCCGGTCGTCGTGCTGTTCGTCGACCTCGACGACTTCAAGTCGGTCAACGATGCGCTCGGTCACGGCGTCGGCGACCAACTCCTCCGTGCGATCGCCGACCGCATCCGCGAGCGGTCCGGGAGCGGGGACACGCCGGCCCGCCTCGGCGGCGACGAGTTCGCGCTGCTGTTGGAGGACCGAGGTGGTGTCGAGCGTGCGATCGACGTCGCGGAGCACCTTCTCGACCGCCTCCGCGAGCCGGTGCGGCTGGCGGGATACGACCTCACCGTGCTCGCGAGCGTCGGGGTGGCGGTCGCCGCCCCCGGAATGACGACGTCGAGCCTGTTGCGCGACGCGGACATCGCGATGTACGAGGCGAAACGCGCCGGCAAGGGCCAGATCAAGATCTTCGACCCGACCATGCGTCTCGGAGCAACGACCCACCTCGAGTACCGCTCCGAGCTCGGTCTGGCCTTGGAGAACCGACAGCTCCGGTTGGTGTTCCAGCCGCTCGTCGATCTCCGGACCGGCGACGTCCTGGGCGCGGAGGCGCTGATTCGCTGGATCCATCCCACCCGCGGCGAGATCTCGCCGGCCGAGTTCATCCCGGTGGCCGAGCGGTCGGGTCTCATCAAGGACATCGGCAACTGGGTGCTGCATCAGGCGATGCGCGAAGCGGTGCGTTGGCAGTCCCGCGGGGAGCGGTACGTGAGCATCAACGTGTCGGCCGTTCAGCTACGCGCCGAGGGGTTCGTCGACGAGGTGCGCGACGCGCTGGAACTGACGGGGCTCGCTCCGGCGCAGGTGGTCCTCGAAGTGACCGAGACAGTGGTCGTGGACGAGATCGAGTCGGCGTCGAGCGCACTCGGCTCGCTCCGCGATCTCGGTGTCCGCATCGCCATCGACGATTTCGGAACCGGCTACTGTTCGCTTTCGTACCTCCAGAAGTTCCCGGTCGACGTCGTCAAGATCGACCGTCAGTTCGTCGACGAGGTGGATGGTGACGCAACCCGGTCGAGCCTGGCGCGGATGATCTTGCAGATGACATCGTCGATGGGAGTGACCAGCGTGGCGGAGGGAATCGAGCGCCCCGAGCAACTCGCCGCCCTGCGCCACTTCGGGTGCGATGTCGGACAGGGCTACCTGCTGTCCCGGCCACTCGAACTCGATGCGATCCGTCAACGTTTCGGAGTCGACCTGGTCAGCACACCGTGACGATGCGGATCGGCATCATCTGCCCGTACAGCCTCACCGTTCCGGGGGGCGTCCAGATGCAGGTGCTGGGGCTCGCTCGGGAGCTGCGGTCGCGCGGATACGAGGCGCGGGTCCTCGGGCCCTGTGACGGCCCACCGCCCGAGAGCTTCGTGACCCCACTCGGCAACTCGATGCCCACGTCCGCCAACGGTTCGATCGCGCCGCTTGCACCGGACCCGCCCGCCATGTTCCGCACCTTGCAGGCGCTGGCGGCGGAGCGCTTCGAGGTGGTCCATCTCCACGAGCCGTTCGCGCCCGGCCCGACGTTGACGGCGGCGGTGACGCACCGGTACCCCACGGTCGGGACATTCCATGCCGCCGGGACGTCGGCCAGCTACAAGCTGCTCAAGCCGTGGCTCCTGTCGTGGATCAAGCGCATCGATCACAAGGTCGTCGTGTCGAAGGACGCCCTCGAGCTCGTCCAGTCGCATCTCGGGGGTGACTACGAGGTGCTCTTCAACGGCGTCGAGGTGGACCAGATTCGCAGGACGCCGCCGTTCGTGCCCCTTCCGGGGGCGCCGCCCGCGATCTTCTTCTGCGGCCGGCACGAGGAACGCAAAGGTTTGAGCGTCCTGGTCGAGGCGTTCGGCCGACTCGATGTCGACGCGGAACTCTGGATCGCGAGCAGCGGACCCGACACCGCCCGCCTCACCGTTCGCACCGCCAAGGACCCGCGCGTCAAGTGGCTCGGAAGGATCACCGACGACGAGAAGTTCGCCCGGCTGCGCGGCGCGGAGGTCTTCTGCGCGCCGTCGCTCGGCGGCGAGTCGTTCGGCGTGGTGCTGATCGAGGCGATGGCCGCCGGCACGACCGTCGTGGCCAGCGGGCTCGACGGGTACCGCAACGTCGCCACCGACGAGCGTGACGCGCTGCTGAGCGAACCGGGCGACGTCGACGGACTGACCGCAGCACTGCGCCGCGCCCTGACCGATCGCGCGCTCGCGGAGCGTCTGCGCGGCGCCGGCGCGACGAGGGCCGAGGACTTCGCGATGTCCACGCTCGCCGATCGGTACGTCGAGATCTATCACGATCTCGCTCGCACCTGATCCCGTACACTGGGCACATGCTTCCGCTCATCATCGTCCTCGTGATTGCGGTCGTCGTGCTCGCTGTGGGCGTCGTCATGTACAACGGCTTGATTCGCAGCAAGAACCAGGTCGAGAACGCCTGGTCGCAGATCGATGTGCAGCTCAAACGCCGGCTCGACCTGATCCCGAACCTGGTCGACACCGTGAAGGGGTACGCCGCCCACGAGCAGGAGACGTTCCAGCAGGTGATCGCCGCCCGTAATGCCGCCATCGAGGCACCCGACACGCCGGCCGGCCAGTCCGCACCGAACGACATGCTCACCGGAGCCCTCGGCAGGCTCTTCGCTCTGAGCGAGGCGTACCCGGACCTCAAGGCGAATCAGAACTTCCTGGCACTCCAGGAGGAGTTGACCGCAACCGAGGGCCGTGTCGCCTACGCGCGCCAGTTCTACAACGACTCGGTCCTGAGCTACAACAACAAGATCGAGTCCGTCCCGACGGTGTTCCTGGCGAGGATGCTCGGCTACCGACAGCGCGAGTACTTCGAGGCCGACGAGGCCGCACGCACTGCGCCGAACGTCGAATTCTGACCCATGTTCGAACTCATCCGATCGAACAAACGCCGAAGCATCGCGCTCGTCGCCGGCTTCGTCGTCGTCGTTGCACTCGTGGGCATGGCGGTCGGCCTGCTGGTCGGCAACGGCCCGGTCTTCACGCTCGTGGCGCTGGTCTTCAGCGGGCTCTTCGCGTTCGCGTCCTACTGGAAGGCCGACGCGATCGCGCTGCGCGTCAGCCGGGCGCGCCCGGCCGACCCGGGTGAGTACGCGCGCCTCCACAACCTGGTCGAGGGCCTGTGCATCGCCGGCGGGCTCCCGAAGCCCCGCGTGTACATCATCGACGATCCCGCGCCGAACGCCTTCGCCACCGGCCGCAATCCGAATCACGCCGCAATCGCGGTGACCACCGGTCTGCTCGATCTGCTCAACCGCGTCGAGCTCGAAGGCGTGGTCGCACACGAACTCAGCCACATCCGCAACTACGACATCCTCGTGTCGACGCTCGCGGTCACGATGGTGGGCGCCGTGGCCCTGATGACCGACATGGCGATCCGCATGATGTGGTGGAACGGCGGGCGTGTCGCGCGACGCGGCGACCAATCCGACAGCAACAATCCGCTCGCGTTCGTGGGGTTCGCGCTGCTGATCCTGGCTCCGATCGTGGCCAAGATCATGCAGGCCACCATCTCTCGCCGCCGGGAGACACTCGCCGACGTGAGCGCATGCCAGTTGACGCGGTACCCGCCCGGGTTGATCTCGGCGCTGGAGAAGTTGCAGGAAGACACCACCGTGACGCATTCGGCGTCGACGGCCACGGCACACTTGTGGATCGAACAACCCATGAGCGGCGTCGGTGACGGCGGCCGCCTCAAAGGGACCCACAAGCTGTTCGACACGCACCCGCCACTCGAAGAGCGCATCGCACTGTTGAGGGAACTCTGATGTACCACAAGCTGACCGCGGCACTCGCCGTCCTGGCGGTCACGGCCGCCGCCTGCAGTGGCGGAGACGATGCCGTCGTCCCCGTCACGGAGTCGACCGCTGCCGAGACGACCACCACGTCGACCACCACCACCACCACGACCACGACGACCGAGGCTCCGGAGACGACGACCACCGTCGTCGACGAGGACGACTCGATCCGCCAACCGTTGACGGGCGAGATCGTCGAATCGGAGGACGATCTGGTGGACCGTGCCGCGCTCGTCGTCAAGATCGACAACAACGACGCCAGCGCCCGGCGCAACCATTCCGGTCTGGCCGTCGCCGACATCGTCTTCGAGGAGATCGTCGAGGGCGACACGCGATTCGCCGCGGTGTTCCACACACAGGGCTCCGAACCGGTCGGGCCGATCCGGTCCGGCCGCGAGCAGGACGTCGAGATGCTGTCCTCGCTGAACGAGCCGCTCTTTGCCTGGAGCGGTGGAAACGCCGGCGTCACACGGCTGATCGCGGACTCGTTCCTCACCGATCTGAACGTCCAGCGCGGCGGTCAGGGGTACTACCGCGGACCCGGTAGTGCCCCGCACGATCTGTACAACACGACCGAAGCGCTCTGGGCGCAGACCCCGGAGGATCACCCCGGTCCACCCGCGCGGCAGTTCTCTTACGTGGCGCCGGACGAGGAGTTCGCCGGCGAGCCCGTCGATGCCTTCGACCTCAGCCTCGACGGCAAGCGCGTTCGCTGGGAATGGGACGCAGACGCGGACGGCTTCGCCCGCTTCCAGAGCGGATCGCGCCACGTCGACGTCGTCAACGGCGACATCTTCGCGACCAACGTGATCGTGATGGTCGTGGACTACGTCCCGAGTTCGATCGACTCCCGTTCGCCCGATGCCCAGACCCTCGGGTCCGGGCCTGTCTACGTCTTCAGCAACGGACAGGTCGTCACGGGTCGTTGGGAGCGGAACCTCGCCGTCGGCCCGATCCGGCTCGTCGATGCCGACGGAGAGCCGATCGCCCTCACGCCCGGCAACACATGGATCGAACTGGCCGAGAACACCGGCGATGATGCTTTCACCGGCCCGCCGGTCGACCTCTCTGCGATCGAGGAAGGCGAGGCGCCGCCGACGACGATCGAGTACCCGCGCATCGTGCTCGACGAGCCCGAACTGGCTCCGACCGAGATCCTCATTGCGTTCACGTCGCCGTCCGACCAGGCGGGGGCGGACGACACGACCCCCGACGACGGTTGAGCGTTCACCGCGAGCGAGCGGCCCGCGCCCGGTGGTCGTGACACCTGTCTGACGGGTGCAACGGATCGGGCACAATCGTCGGCCGCGAAAGTACGCTGGACCCATGACTGAAACCGGCACGGCCACAGGAACCTTCCGCGTCAAGCGTGGGCTGGCGGAGATGATGAAGGGCGGCGTGATCATGGACGTCGTCACCCCCGAACAGGCCAAGGTCGCCGAAGACGCCGGCGCGGTGGCCGTGATGGCACTCGAGCGCGTCCCCGCCGACATCCGTCGCGACGGCGGCGTGGCCCGGATGAGCGATCCCGAGATGATCGAGGGAATCCAGGCGGTCTGCTCCATCCCGGTGATGGCCAAGGTGCGCATCGGCCACTTCGTCGAGGCACAGATCCTGCAGGCGCTCGACGTCGACTTCGTCGACGAGTCCGAGGTGCTGACCCCGGCCGACGAGGCGCACCACATCGACAAGTTCGCGTTCGACGTGCCGTTCGTCTGCGGCGCCACCAACCTCGGTGAGGCGCTGCGGCGCATCTCGGAGGGCGCGGCGATGATCCGGTCCAAGGGCGAGGCGGGCACCGGCAACGTCGTCGAGGCGGTCCGTCACCTCCGCTCGATCATCGGCGACATCAAGCGCATCACGCAGGCGGATCAGGCCGAGCTCTTCGACTGGGCGAAGCAGCTCCAGGCGCCGCTCCCGCTCGTCCAGGAGATCGCCGAGACCGGCAAGCTCCCGGTGCCACTGTTCTGCGCCGGTGGTCTCGCCACGCCGGCCGACGCCGCGCTCGCGATGCAGCTCGGTGCCGAAGCGGTGTTCGTCGGATCCGGCATCTTCAAGTCCGACGACCCGTCGCCCCGCGCGAAGGCGATCGTCGAGGCGACGACCCACTTCCAGGATCCCGACATCCTCGCCAAGGTGAGTCGCGGGCTCGGGGCACCGATGACCGGGATCGGCATGGACGAGATCAACACCCGCTACGCCGAGCGCGGCTGGTGATCGTCGGCGTCCTCGCTCTGCAGGGAGCGTTCGCCGCCCACCAACATCGTCTCGCCACCCTCGGTGTCGAGGCTCCGGCCGTCCGGACCTCCGATCAACTCGATGCGCTCGACGCACTCGTCATCCCCGGCGGGGAGAGCACGACGATGTCGCATCTCCTGCGGACGAACGACCTCTTCGACCCGATCGCACGCGCGATCGATTCGGGGCTCCCGGTGCTCGGGACCTGTGCGGGGATGATCCTGTGTGCCGCGGAGGTGCGCGACGGTCGGCCCGACCAGCGGTCGTTCGGGGCGATCGACATCACGGTGCGTCGCAACGGGTACGGCCGTCAGTTGGCGAGCTTCGAGGCCGATCTCGCGGTCGACGGGCTCGACTCACCGTTCCATGCCGTCTTCATCCGTGCGCCCGTGGTCGAGCGTGTCGGTGCCGAGGTCGAGATTCTCGCCCGCCACGACGGTGCCCCTGTTCTCGTCCGTCAGCGAAGCTGTACGGTGACATCGTTCCATCCCGAGCTGACGCCCGACGGGCGACTGCACGCGATGTTCGTCGAATCGATCTGACTCCCGAGCGAAGAAGGAGCCTCCATGTCCGGCCATTCCAAATGGGCAACCATCAAACACAAGAAGGGCGCCGCCGACGCGGCGCGGGGCAAGCTCTTCGCGAAGCTCGCCCGCCAGGTCGAGGTGGCCGCCAAGGGTGGCGGTGACCCGGACATGAACGCGACGTTGCGCACAGCGGTGCAGAAGGCCAAGGCCGCGTCGATGACCAACGACGCCATCGATCGTGCGATCAAACGCGGGTCGGGGGAGGGTGACGACGCGGTCAACTACGAGACGATCATGTACGAGGGCTACGCACCCGGCGGTGTCGCCCTCCTGATCGACGTGCTCACCGACAACCGCAACCGCATCAGTGCCGACGTCCGTCAGGTCTTCAGCAAGCTCGGTGGCTCGATGGCCGAGCCGGGTGCGGTCGGGTGGCAGTTCTCGCGCCGTGGCGTGATCGTGACCGTCGACGGGGTGGCCGAGGACGACGTGATGCTGGCCGCCCTCGAAGCCGGCGCCGACGACATCGTCGCCCAGGGCGACGCGTGGCGGGTCATGACCGATCCCTCCGAGGTCTACGACGTGAAGGCCAAGCTCGAGGCCGCAGGGATCGAGACCGTGTCGGCCGACTCGCCGTTGGTCGCCGAGAACCTGATCGAGGTGACCGAACTCAAGGACGCCAAGGCGATCCTGCGGATCATCGAAGCCCTCGAGGACAACGACGACGTGCAGGACGTGTTCTCCAACTTCGACATCAGTGAAGAACTCATGGAAGAGGCGGCCGCCGGATGAGCCTGTCGGTCGGAGATCGCGCACCGGAATTCACGCTTCCCGGGACCAACGGCGCAACACACTCGCTGTCCGACTTCGCGGGCAAGCCCCTCGTGCTGGTGTTCTACCCCGGTGACGACACACCGGTCTGTACCCGGCAGCTCAACAGCTACAACGAGGGCATCGAGCAGTTCGACGAGCTCGACGCCCAGGTGGTGGCGATCTCGGCGCAGGACGTCGCGAGCCACGACTCCTTCTCGGACAAGCACGGGTTTCGGTTTCCGCTGCTCGCCGACGTCGACAAGGAGGTCGCCGGCGCGTACGGCACGCTCGGTCCGCTGGGGTTCCCGCGGCGGAGCGTGTTCATCATCGACGCGGACGGGATCGTGCGCTACGCACACCGAGCGATCGCCGGACTGACCTTCCGACCCGTCAAGGAACTGGTCGCCGAACTGCAGAAACTGAGCTGATACGGTACGAACCTGTGTTCGTTACGCGCGTGTTGGGCATCGACCCCGGACTGACCCGGTGCGGCTACGCGGTGGTCGACGGTCGTGGGCCGTCGACGGTTCGTGCGGTGTCGATGGGGGTGATCCGGACCCCCGCGTCGGATCCGCTGCCGACCCGGCTCGCCATGCTGCGCACCGAGTTCACGTCGTTGATCGCGGAGTTCGAACCCGATGTCGTCGCCGTCGAGCAGGTCTTCTTCCAGGTGAACGTGCGCACCGCCATGGCAACCGGGCAGGCGAGCGGACTGGCTCTCGCCGAGGCAGCGCTCGCGGGCTGTGAGGTGATCCAGTACACCCCGAACCAGGTCAAGGACGCCGTCGCCGGATGGGGCGGCGCCAGCAAGGAGCAGGTGCAGAAGATGGTGCAGGCCCGTCTGAAGCTGGCGACGTCGCCGAAGCCGGCCGACGCCGCCGATGCGGCCGCACTCGCCCTCACGCACCTGTCGATGTCGCCGATCGGCCGCCGACTCCGGCAGGCGGCCGCGCGATGATCGGCTCGCTGCGCGGCGAGGTGCTCGACCGTGAACTCGACGGGACAGCGCTCGTCGAGGTCTCCGGGATCGGATACCGGGTGCACGTGACCGAGCGGACGCTCGCCGAGCTCGAACCCGGCACCGAGACGTTCCTCTACGTCCACCATCACGTCACCGAAACGGCCGAGTCGCTCTTCGGGTTCCGGGCCAAGGACGAGCGGATCACGTTCCAGTACCTGATCAAGACGAACGGCGTCGGGCCGACGCTCGCGATGGCGGTGCTCGCAACGCATCCTCCCGCTGCACTCGTCGACATCGTCGCGAACAATGACGTCGCGGCGTTGACCCTCGTGTCCGGAGTCGGCAAGAAGACCGCCGAGCGCTTGCTCGTCGAACTGCGAGACCGCCTCTCGCTCCCGATGCTCGACACCACCACCTCGGCCGGCGCCTCGGCCGTCGCCGATGTCCGCGAGGCACTCACCGGTCTCGGCTACGGCACCGACGAGATCCGTGACGTGCTGCGTGACCTGCCGAGCGACGCGCCGAGCGCGACGTTGCTCCGCGACGCGCTGAAGTCACTGGGGGCCAAGCGTGCGTGAGGAGTTCCTCGACCCGAACATGCGCGAGTCCGACGACGAACTCGTCACGACCGAGCTCGACCCGGAGTCCGGCCTGCGGCCACAGGCGCTCGACGAGTTCGTCGGCCAGAGCGAGCTGAAGGAGCACCTGAACATCGTCCTCGAGGCGGCGCGCAAGCGCGGCCAATCGGTCGACCATCTGCTGTTCGCCGGGCCTCCCGGGCTCGGCAAGACCACGCTCGCCGGCATCATCGCCACGGAGATGAGCGTGCAACTCCACGTCACGTCGGGTCCCGCGCTCGAACGCGCGGGCGACCTGGCCGCGATCCTCACGAAACTCGAGGACGGTGACGTGTTGTTCATCGACGAGATCCACCGTCTGTCCCGGGCCGTCGAGGAGATCCTGTACCCCGCGATGGAGGACTTCCAGCTCGACATCGTGGTCGGCAAGGGACCTGCCGCGTCGAGCATCCGACTCACGATGCCGCCGTTCACGCTGGTCGGCGCGACCACCCGGACCGGCATGATCACCGGCCCGCTCCGGGATCGGTTCGGGCTCGTTGCACGCCTCGACTACTACGACACCGACGAACTGCGCTTGATCGTCGAGCGGGCCGCCGGCATCTTCGAGATCGAGATCGACACGGACGGTGCCGAGCAGATCGCTCGTCGATCCCGCGGAACGCCGCGCATCGCCAACCGGCTGTTGCGACGCGTCCGGGACTTCGCCGAGGTGCGCGCCGACGGTGCGATCACGTCCGACGTGGCGAGCGAGGGACTTGCCTTGTTCGGCGTCGACGACCGAGGGCTCGACAAGGTCGACCGAGCGATCCTCTCCAACCTGTGCAAGCAGTTCGGCGGGGGGCCGGTCGGCCTTTCGACGCTGGCCATCAGCGTCGGCGAGCAACCCGAGACGGTCGAGGACGTGTACGAGCCGTTCCTCATCACGCAAGGCATGTTGGCTCGGACGCCGCGGGGGCGAGTGGCGCTGGCCGCTGCCTACGAGCACGTCGGTCTCCGCCCGCCCGCAACAGATCGGTCCGCCGAGCAACGCCTCTTCGACGCCTGACCCGTGCAGCTCTCCGACTTCGACTACGAGTTGCCAGCGGACCGAATCGCGCAGGTCCCGATCGAGCCCCGAGACCGGTCGCGACTGATGGTCGACAGCGGCGCCGGAGCGGTCGACCACCGCCATGTCGGAGATCTCGACCGGATCCTGCAGCCCGGCGATCTGATGGTGCTCAACGAGACGCGTGTGATCCCCGCCCGGCTGAGGCTGCAACGCCCGACCGGGGGTGCGGCCGAGGTCCTGTTGCTCGAAACCCGGGACGAGAATCGTCGGCACTGGGAGGCGCTGGTCCGGCCCGGCGGCAAGGTGCGCGTCGGTGAGGTCCTGTCCTCCGGGGGCATCGAGATCATCCGGATGGGGGAGCGGACAGCGGCCGGCGACACGTTCTCGGTCGAGTTGCTGGGCGACGACGACCCGCTGGTCACCCTCGATCGTCACGGCGAGATGCCTCTGCCGCCGTACATCGGCGAACGCCTCGACGACCCGGAGCGATATCAGACGGTGTTCGCCAACGAACCGGGATCGGCGGCGGCGCCGACGGCGGGCCTGCACTTCACGCCGGAGTTGTTCGATCGGCTGGAGGCCCGTGGCGTGCGTCAGGCGACGGTCGAACTGATGGTCGGCCTCGACACGTTCCAGCCGATCAGCACCGACAATCCGCTCGACCATCCGATGCACACCGAGCGCTACCGGGTCCCCGAGACGACGATGCAGGCCTGTCTCGACACCCGTGCCGCGGGTGGTCGGGTGGTGGCGGTCGGGACGACGGCCGTACGCGCGCTGGAGTCAGCGGCAGCCCGTGGCAACCTCGCCGGACGCACCGACCTCTTCATCCATCGCGGGTTCGAGTGGAAGGTCGTCGACGTGTTGATGACCAACTTCCACCTGCCGCGGACCACACTGCTGATGATGATCGACGCCTTCGTCGGCGACCGCTGGCGCACCCTGTACGAGATCGCCCTCGCCGAGCACTACCGATTCCTGAGCTTCGGCGATGCGATGCTGCTGGACCGGTCGCGCTGATGCATCCGGTGAGGTTCGACGTCGATGCAGCGGACGGCGCGGCTCGTGCCGGTACGGCCTCGACCGCCCGCGGTTCGTACACGACACCGCTGTTCATGCCGGTCGGGACCCGGGGTGCGATCAAGTACCTCAGCGCCGCCGACTACGAACGGATCGGCGCACAAATCGTCCTCGGCAACACCTATCACCTGATGCTGCGACCCGGCGCCGACCTGATCGAGCACTTCGGCGGTCTCGGAGCGTTCGCCGGATGGGGCGGGCTCACCCTCACCGACTCGGGTGGGTTCCAGGTCTTCTCCCTCGATCCCGCCGTCGACGACGACGGGGTCACGTTCAGGAGCACCTATGACGGCTCGACCGTGCGGTTCACGCCGGAGGACGCGGTCCGCATCCAGCAACAGATCGGCGCCGACATCCAGATGGTGCTCGATCAGTGCCCGCCCCTGCCCAGCGCGCCCGACATCGTCCGCCGAGCCCTCGAACGCACGGCTGCCTGGGCGGCTCGGGCCAAGCGAGCGCACACTCGCACGGACCAGGCGCTGTTCGGCATCGTGCAGGGCGGCATCTCGACGTCGATGCGGGCCGAGAGCGCGGAGCGGACCGTCGAGATCGGCTTCGACGGGTACGGAATCGGTGGACTGTCGGTCGGTGAGACCCGCGAGGAGATGCTGCCGGCACTGGCCGCGGCGATCGAGCACCTGCCGACCGACCGGCCGCGCTATCTGATGGGCGTCGGCGATCCGGCGTCGATGATCGAAGCCGTCGCGCTCGGCGTCGACCAGTTCGATTGCGTGATGCAGACCAGGCTCGGTCGGCACGGCACCGCCTTCACGTCGAACGGTCGGTTCCAGGTGAAGGCAGCGCGCAACGCCGAGGTCGATGAGCCTCTCGATCCCGACTGTCCGTGTGAGGTGTGCGCTCGACACAGCCGCGGGTACATCCGACATCTGCTCCAGGTCGGCGAGCCGACGGCGTCGCGGCTGCTGTCGATCCACAACATCGCGTGGACGATCGACCTCATGGCCAGGATGCGGTCGGCGATCCACGACGGCAGGTTCGATGCGATGCGCCGCGATGTCCTCGATGTGTGGGGATAGCATCGGCTGCCGCCATGACCGATCTCATCACAATGCTCGCCGCGGACGATTCCGGATCCTCGAGCGGAGGCAGCCTGTTCTCGTTCCTGCTGCTGCCGCTGATGCTCGTGGCGATGTACTTCCTGATCATCCGCCCGAACAGCAAGCGCCGCAAGGAGGCCGCCGCGCTCCAGTCGGCCCTGCAGATCGGCGACGAGGTGATCACGACATCGGGCATCATCGGCACCATCACCGGTGAGGACGGACCGACGCGTTTCTGGCTCGAGATCGACGACGATGTCCAGGTCCGCATCGCCCGTGGCGGGATCTCCGGCCGGCTGACCGACGACAAGAACGAACCGGAGTCCGACGAGGAATCCGACGACGAGGACGTCGAGACCGACGACAGTTCCCCGACGGTCGACGGCGACTGATGAAGAGCCGCCTCTGGTTGTCGCTGTTGGCGACGACCGTGACCGTCATCGCGATCTTCCTCGCGAATCTCGCGACCGGGACTCTGCCGCTCCTCGGCCTCGACCTGCAGGGAGGCGCCAGCGTCATCCTCGAGCCCGATCCCGATGCAGACGCGAGTGGCGAGGACCTGACCGTGGTCCGCGACCTGATTCGCGACGAATTGGAGCGCAGCGGGATCGCAGAACCCAACGTCCGGGTCCAGGGCGCCACGATCGTGGTGGAACTGCCCGGCGTGAAGGATCAGCAGGCGGCGCTCGATGCGGTCGACGTCTCCGGCATCGTGGAGCTGCGCCCCGTCATCGAGTTCGCCGCGTGTACGAGTGGGGGCACGCCGTCGCCAGCACCCGACGGCGTCAGCGTCGACTCACCGGCGCCTGTCGACAGCCCCGACCAGGTCGTCCCCGACGACACCGTCGGTCGCCGCTCGCTGCGAACGCCGCCGGCCACCGATCCGGTCCCCGAGCAGATCGACGAACCGGTCGTCCCGGACGTGCCGCTGATCCCCGGCGCCGGGCAACCGTCGATCCCGGGTGCCGAGCTGTTGCCCACCCGTGACGGCCAGGCGCTGTGCGTCGGCCCCGCGCAGGGCACCGGCGAGGTCTTCCAACGGCAGAGTGCAACGGTCGACAATTCGCTCGGATTCCAGGTCAACGTCGATCTCAACGGAAGTCGTGGACCGGACGGTCGCTCGGGAACCGACATCTGGAACGAACTGGCCTTCGAGTGCTTCAACGGCACCCCGACGTGCCCCAGGATCAACCCAGGGTCCAACGGCCAGCTCGCGATCGTCCTCGACGACGTCATCCAGTCCGCACCGTCGGTGAACCAACCGTCGTTCGACGGTGCGGTCTCGATCACCGGCAACTTCTCGCAGAGCGAAGCCGAGGATCTCGCCAACATCTTGAACCGCGGTGCGTTCCCGGTGAAGATGGAGGCGCAGGACGTGCTGACGATCTCGCCTGCCGCCGGCCAGGAGTCCCTGCGGGCGTCGGTGATCGCCGGCCTGATCGGCGTGGCCCTGGTGCTCGCGTTCCTCCTGGCGTACTACCGCTGGATCGCCCTCGTGATCCTCGGTGGGCTCACGATCTGGGGGATGACCGTGTTCAGCGTGGCGGCCTTCGTCTCGAGTGCGACGAACTACTCGCTCAGCCTCGCCGGTGTCACCGGCATCATCGTGGCGGTCGGGGTGACCGTCGACAGCTATGTCGTGTTCTTCGAACGCATGAAGGACGAGATCCGCAGCGGCCGCACGTTGAAGAACGCTGCCCCGCGGAGTTTCAAGATGACCTGGCGCACGATCTGGTCGGCCGACCTCGTCTCGGTGATCGGCGCCGCGATCCTCTTCTCGCTGAGCGTCGGCTCTGTCCGTGGTTTCGCCCTGTTCCTCGGGATCACGACCCTCTGCGACCTCTTCGTGTGCTATTTCTTCACACGTCCGGCCGTCATTCTGCTCGCCCGCAGCAAGTTCATGGCGGGACGAAAGGCGTTCGGCCTGGAGGTGGCGTCATGACCCGTCCCGACCACATCGCGGCAACCGGCCCCGGACGGCTGTACCGCGGCCAGACCGCCGTCGACTTCTACGGCCATCGTCGGATCGGGCTCGTCGTCGCCATCGTGGTCGTGGTCGTGACGATCACCTCGCTGTTCGTGCAGGGTCTGAACCTCGGGCTCGACTTCGAAGGTGGTCAGGCATGGGACGTGCCCGCGAGCGACACGTTCGGCGTCGACGAGGCCGAACAGGTGCTCAGCGACAACGCCGTGTCGATCGCCGGGTCGAAGATCCAGCTGCGGGAGGCGGCGAATCTTTCGTTCGTCGCCGTCCAGATCGAGGTCGTGCCGACCGAGCAGGCGCAACAGATCACCGCCGACTTCGCCGAAGCCGCGGGCGTCGACATCGAAGACCTCAGTTTCGAATTCACCTCGTCGTCGTGGGGTGACGACATCACCCAGAAGGCCGTCCGCGCCCTGGTGATCTTCCTCGTCGTGGTCGCCCTGTTCATCTCCCTCCGCTTCGAGTGGCGCATGGCGATCGCAGCGCTCGCCGCCATGGTCCACGACGTCCTGCTCGCCGTCGGTGCGTACACGGTGTTCCAGTTCGAGGTGACCCCGGCCACGGTGATCGCCTTCCTGACGATCCTCGGCTACTCGTTGTACGACACGATCGTCGTGTTCGACCGCGTCCAGGAGAACGAAGGCAAGTACGCGAGCGTGCGGATGCCGTATCCGGACATCGTCAACATCTCGATGAACCAGGTCCTGATGCGTTCCATCAACACGAGCATCTCGTCGATCCTTCCGGTGATCTCGTTGTTGATCATCGGCTCGGGGCTCCTCGGCGCGGTCGCGCTGCAGGAATTCGCGCTCGCGCTCCTGATCGGCATGATCGCCGGCGTGTACTCGTCGATCTTCGTGGCGTCGCCGCTGCTCGCCACCCTGCGGTCGAACACCGGGAGGAGATCGCGCCGCGAACGGCTGACCGGCGAGGCGCTGCGTGCCGCGGTGGTCGGCGCGGGCGTCAGCGGCCGAATCGCCGCCGAGGGCGGTGGATCCGGTGGCGAGGACGGCTCCGAGCGGATCGACGCCGAGAAGACCGCGGCGGTCCATCAGCCCGCCGAGCGGATTCTGAGTCACCCGCCCCGCCCACGGAAGAAGAAGCGTCGCTGACCAGCGATATCCTCCACACATGGCAGCTGATCACGGCGCATTCCGGTCGTACGTGCGTGAGATCGCGGACTACCCGTCCGACGGTGTGGTCTTCCGTGACATCACCCCGCTGCTCGGTGATGCGAACGCATTCGCCCAGGCCGTGAGCGCCATCGTCGACGAGTTCTCCGGAGTCGCCATCGACCGGGTGGCCGGCGTCGAATCCCGCGGGTTCATCTTCGGCGCTCCCGTCGCGTATCGCATCGGAGCCGGGTTCGTGCCCGTCCGCAAGGCCGGCAAGCTGCCCTGGGCCGTGGTCCGGGAGGAATACCAACTCGAGTACGGCGCCGACAAGCTCGAGGTCCATCGCGATGCGATCCACCCCGGCGAGCGCATCCTCATCGTCGACGACGTCCTCGCGACGGGCGGGACGGCGGAGGCGACCGCTCGACTGGTCGAAACGCTCGGCGGCGTGGTGGTCGGGCTCGCGTTCCTGCTCGAACTCGACGAACTCGGCGGCCGTTCCCGACTCCAGGGCCGCACGGTCCGCTCGTTGCTGAACTACACCTGAGAGCGCACCGTGGCAACCGTCGATCGAGTCCTCCCGTGGCGGCGAAACCAACTCGCATCGCCCGGCGCCTCGGCGGCGACGGGCGAACTCGCTCCGTTGCTCGAGGCGTATCGGCGACGTCATCCCAAGGCCTCGATCAGCGACATCAACCGGGCGTACCGTGTGGCGTCCGAGGCGCACCGCTCGCAGATGCGTCGCAGCGGCGAGAGCTACATCAACCACCCCCTCGCCGTGGCGCAGATCGTCGCCGACATCGGCCTCGACGAGATCTCCGTCGCAG
Source organism: Ilumatobacteraceae bacterium (assembly GCA_963824025.1). GTDB lineage: Bacteria > Actinomycetota > Acidimicrobiia > Acidimicrobiales > Ilumatobacteraceae > Ilumatobacter_A. Next base: position 153,078 of record CAWGNY010000008.1, on the reverse strand, counting down.
CGGCACTGCTGCACGATGCCGTCGAGGACACCGAGATCACCGTCGCCGACGTCGAACGCGACTTCGGTCCGCAGGTCGCCGCGATCGTCGACGGGGTCACGAAGCTCGAGCGGATCCGCTTCGACAGTCGCGAGGAACAGCAGGCGGCGACGATGCGCAAGATGCTCGTCGCCATGGCGAAGGATCTCCGGGTCCTCGTCATCAAGCTCGCCGATCGCCTCCACAACATGCGCACGATCGCTTCCATGCCGCTCGACAAGCAGCAGCGGATCGCCCAGGAGACGCTCGACATCTACGCTCCGCTCGCACACCGCCTCGGCATGCAGGAGCTCAAGCAACAGCTGGAGGATCTGTCGTTCGCGTCGTTGCACCCGAAGCGTTTCGCCGAGCTCGACCATCTCGTTCGGATCCGGACTCCCGAGCGCGACGTGTACCTCGCGAAGACAGTCGCCGAGGTCCGCCAACGCCTCGCCGATCTGAACATCGACGCCGACGTCACCGGTCGGGGCAAGCACCTGTGGAGCACCTACGAGAAGATGGTCGTCAAGGGACTCGAGTTCGACGACATCTTCGATCTCGTGGCCGTGCGTGTCGTGGTCCCGACGATGAAGGACTGCTACGCCGCACTCGGCTGCATCCACGGCCGGTGGCGGCCTGTGGTGGGGCGGTTCAAGGACTACATCGCGATGCCGAAGTTCAACCTCTACCAGAGCCTCCACACCACGGTCGTGGGACCGTCGGGCAAGCCGATCGAGGTCCAGATCCGGACGATCGAGATGCACCAGCGCGCCGAATGGGGTGTTGCTGCCCACTGGGCCTACAAGGATCGTTCGGGCGCCAAGGCCGGTGAGGTCGACTGGCTGAATCGGATCATCGACTGGCAGGAGGAGGTGACCGATCCCGCCCATTTCATGCAGAGTCTCAAGACCGACCTGGAGCAGGACGAGGTGTACGTCTTCACGCCGAAGGGGCGCGTGATCACGTTGCCGGTCGGGTCGACCGCCGTCGACTTCGCCTACGCCGTCCACACCGAGGTCGGGCATTCCACGATCGGCGCGAAGGTCAACGGCCGTCTCGTCGGACTCGACCACGTGATGCAGAGCGGTGACTCGTGTGAGATCTTCACGTCGAAGGTCGAGTCCGCCGGACCGTCGCAGGACTGGCTGGGGTTCGTCGCGTCGCCGCGGGCACGCAACAAGATCCGGCAGTGGTTCAGCCGCGAGCGCCGCGTCGACATGGTCGAGGCCGGACGCGACGAACTGCAGTCCGAGTTCCGGCGCGAGTCGCTTCCGATCCAGCAGGTGTGGAAGTCGGACCAGCTTGCCGATGTCGTCGTCGAGATGAGCTACGTCGATCTCGACGCGCTGCTGGCCGCGATCGGCGAACACCACGTGTCGGGTCGCAGCGTGGCGCAGCGGGTGGCGCGGGGATATCGCACCGGTGAGCAGGAGGTCCAACTCCCGGCGACGGTCGACCGGCCGCGCCGCGAGAAGCGCGATGGCCAACGAACGGCGGTCGGCATCCACGTCGAGGGGCTCGACGACATGCTCGTGCGCCTCGCACAGTGTTGCACTCCCGTGCCGGGGGACGAGATCACCGGTTTCGTCACGCGTGGTCGCGGCGTCAGCGTCCATCGTGCCGACTGCGCGAACGCCGTGTCGCTGATGGAGGAGCAGGCGACCCGGATGATCGAGGTCGACTGGGACGGCGAAGGTCAGTTCAAGAACACGTTCACCGCCGGCATCGAAGTCGTCGCGCTCGATCGGTCCAAGCTGCTCGCCGACGTGGCGACGGCGCTCGTCGAGCAGCGTGTCAACATCGTGTCCTGCGAGACGATCACGAGTGCCGACCGTGAGGCCAAGATGCGCTTCGAGTTCGAGCTGGCCAACGGGACCCATCTCGACGCGGTGATCAACCGCATCAAGGGCATCGATTCGGTGTACGACGCGTACCGGACGAATCCGGGTGCCGCGGCGACCCGCTGATCGCTCGCACGTGGGGTCGACCGTCGGTGGTGCGGCCGCGCGGATCGGCGCGGGCGATGCAGAGGCCCGGTCGGTAGCCTGATCGGCCGTGCCCGCCTTCCAGACCAGTCCCGGCATGCGGGACATCCTGCCGCCCGACAGCGCACGCTGGCGTCGGCTGAACGGCGTGTTCGCCGATGTGGTCGAAGCGGCCGGCTACGGCCAGATCATCACACCGCTGATCGAGGACGTCGGCGTGTTCACACGGATCGGTGAGGCGACCGACGTGGTCACGAAGGAGCTCTACGCGTTCGAGGACCGCGGCGGACGTCAGGTGTCGCTGCGCCCCGAACTCACCGCCGGCGTGTGCCGAGCGTTCGCTCAACACCGGCCGGTCGCTCCGTGGAAGGTGTGGTACACCGGTCCGAACTTCCGCCAGGAGAAGGCGCAACGGGGGCGCTACCGTCAGTTCGATCAGGTCGGCGTGGAGGTCCTCGGCGTCGACGACGCCAACCTCGATGTCGAGGTGATCGCGCTCGCCTGGGAGTTCTATCGTCGCCTCGGCCTCGAGCGGGTGACGCTCATCGTCAACAGCCTCGGCGAGCCCGAGGACCGTGCCCGATACGTCGATGCCCTCCGGGCGCACTTCGAGGCCTCGGAACTCACCGATCAGAGCCGCGAGACCCTCGCGAAGAACCCGCTACGGGTGCTCGACTCGAAGCGGGACGCGGATGCTGCGGCGATCGCCACGGCCCCCACGATCAGCGATTTCCACTCGCCCGAGGCCGCCGAGCACTTCGACACCGTGCTCCGCGGTCTCCACCGGCTCGCGATCCCGTTCGAGGTCGAACCGAAACTCGTTCGCGGGCTCGACTACTACCGGCGCACGATCTTCGAGTTCCAGGGCGGCACGCTCGAATCCGCCCAGAACGCCCTCGGAGGCGGGGGGCGCTACGACGGACTGGTCGAAGCCCTCGGCGGACCCGCTACGCCGGGTGTGGGCTTCGCGTTGGGCGTCGACCGGACGCTGCTCGCATGTGACGACGAGGGGGTGTTCCCGACCACCCCGCGCCGGCTCGATGCGTTCGTGGTCGACGTGACGGGTGGACTCGAGGCGCTGGCGATCACCGCCGAACTGCGCGCCGCCGGGCTCTCCGCCGACCGTGGTTTCGACAATCGCAGCATGAAGGCGCAGATGAAGCTGGCGAACCGCTCCGGCGCCGCTCTTGCGATCATCGTCGGCGACGACGAGCTGGCCGACGACACCGTCATCGCCAAACCGATGCGGGGCGACGGGAACCAACAGACCCTCGCCCGATCCGACCTGACCTCCCACGTGAAAGACGAGTTGAGTAGACAGCAATGAGTTCCACATCGATGCGCACCCACCTCTGCGGCGAACTCCGCCCCGAGCAGATCGGCGAGACGGTGAGCGTCTGCGGCTGGGTCGGCCGGCGGCGCGAGCACGGCGAGCACCTCGCGTTCGTCGATCTCCGCGACCATTCGGGGATCGTCCAGTGCGTCGTGAACGACGATGTCGACGTACGCAGCGAATACGTGTTGCGGATCACGGGCGTCGTCCGGGAGCGGCCCGAGGGCACGGTCAACGCCGCTCTGCCGACCGGCCACATCGAGATCGGTGACTGCGAGGTCGAGATCCTCCGCGTCGCGACCCCGCCGCCGTTTCCGATCGACGCCCGTGCCGACGACGTCGACGAGAACCTCCGCCTGCAGTACCGCTATCTCGACCTGCGCCGCGAGCGGATGCAGAAGAACCTGCGCATCCGCTCGAAGGTCAACGCCGCGGTCCGCACCGCGATGGAGGCACAGGGTTTCGTCGAAGTCGAGACGCCGATGCTGGTGCCGTCCACACCCGAGGGCGCGCGGGAGTTCCTGGTGCCGTCGCGCAAGGAGCCCGGATCGTTCTACGCGCTGCCCCAGTCGCCGCAGCTGTTCAAGCAGTTGCTGATGGTCGGCGGTGTCGACCGCTACTACCAGATCGCACGATGTCTCCGTGACGAGGACCTCCGAGCGGATCGCCAGTACGAGTTCATGCAACTCGACATGGAGATGAGCTTCGTCGACCAGGATGACGTGCTCGACGCGGTCTCGGAGTCGGTGCTCGCAGCAGCCGAAGCCGTGACGGGCGAGCGCCCCGAGCCGATCCAGCGGATCACCTGGCACGACGCCATGAACCGCTTCGGCATCGACAAGCCCGATCTCCGCTTCGGCATGGAGCTCGTCGAGTTGACCGACGTCTTCGCCGGCACCGAGTTCAAGGCGTTCGCCGGTGCCATCGAGTCCGGAGGAGCGATCAAGGGCATCAAGGTCGACGGGGGCGCCGACGTGTACGGGCGGAACCAACTCGACAAGATGACCGACCGCGCCAAGGGAGCCGGTGCCAAGGGCCTCGTGTGGATGAAGGCGACCGACGAGGGCTTCGACAGCCCCGTCGCGAAGTTCCTCGGCGACGACGAGATCAGCGCTCTGAAGTCGGCGATGGCCGCCGAGACGGGCGACCTCGTCCTGATCGTCGCCGACGAGTGGGCGACCACGTGCGAGGTGCTGGGACTGCTCCGCAACGACATCGGCCGGCCGCCGGTCCACCAGGGCCCGTACAGCTACGTGTGGGTGGTCGAGTTCCCGCTGTTCGTCGGGCGTGACAAGGAGACGGGCGCGCCCAAGTCGGGGCACCACCCGTTCACCATGCCGCATCCCGACGACGTCGACAAGTTCGACACCGACCCGATGGCAGTGCGGTCGATCGCCTACGACCTGGTGCTCAACGGCTGGGAACTCGGCTCTGGCTCGATCCGAATCCACGAGCCGGAGCTGCAGCGCAAGGTGTTCACGGCCCTCGGGATCAGCGACGAGGAGGCCGAGCGGAAGTTCGGTTTCTTCCTCAACCCGTTCGACTACGGGGCGCCGCCACACGGCGGGTTCGCGTTCGGTCTGGACCGCCTGGTCGCCATCCTCGCCGGCGAGGAGAACATCCGTGAGGTCATCGCCTACCCCAAGACCCAGTCGGGGCAGGACCCGATGACCAACAGCCCGGTCCCGGGTGATCCGAAGGCCATCGAGGAACTCGGGCTGCGGGTGCTGCCGCAGGTGGACTGACCGACGCGGTGGTGGCGGTCTCGGTTCCGCTCCGACCACGATCGATGGCGGGCGCGCGGGGTGTCAGCGCGGGCCGCGGATCAACCGACCGGGGAGTTCGCCGGTGAACTCGTCGTCGGCGACGGTCTGGACGCCGTTGACGAACGTGGCGACGTAGCCGTCGGCTTTCTGAACGAGTCGACGGGCACCGCCCGGGAGGTCGTACGCCATCCGTGGCGGGCCGAACGTGAGTCGGTCGTAGTCGATCAGATTGAGGTCGGCACGCAGGCCCGGCGCGACGAGGCCGCGGTCGCGGAGCGCATACAGCTCGGCGGTCTGGCGTGTCTGGCGACGGACGACGTGTTCGAGTGGCAGTCGCGGACCACGGCGTCGGTCCCGCGTCCAGTGCGTGAGCATGAACGTCGGGGTACCGCCGTCGCAGATCACGCGGCAGTGGGCGCCGGCGTCGGCGAGACCCATCCGTGTCGACGGGTGCTGATGCGCCTCGTACTGGAACGAGAGATCGCCGTACGCGTAGTTGAAGAACGGGGTCAGGATCATTCCGTGGCCGTCGTGGGCGCAGAGCTGATCGACGATCAGGTCGATCGGGTGGGCGCCGGTGCGTCGCGCGACCGCAGCAATCGAGTCGTCGGCCTCGGGCTCGTAGTCGATGTCGCCGTCGTCGACCGCCCACCAGGACCCGACCGAATCGAGAACGACCTTGCGGAACAGACCGCCGTCGTCGGGTTCGACGCGCAACGCTTCGCGCAGGTCGCCCTGCTGCAACGCACGGACCCGCTCGTCGAGCGGTAGCGCGGAGTAGGGACCGTACGCGGGGTGGAAGTCGAGCGGATTGAAGCTGCCCTCGAGACACATCAGGAGCCCGACGACCCTGCCGGCCACCTGCGCGACGATGTCGAGCCCCTCGGCGCGTGACTCGTCGAGAAGTCCGAGCACCTCGCGCCAGAGGTCGGGGGCGCTGTTGGGCTGATTGAGGTTGACGCTCACGGTGCGACCGGTGCGGCGGGCGAGCTCGCGCATCCACGGCATCTCGGTCGTCGGGACGTCGATGTGGTCGGGAGCGAACTGGAAGACGCCATGACCAACCCGTGCCAGCGCATCTGCGATCCCCAGCAGCTCGTCGGCGCCCGCGTGCGTGCCCGGGACGAGTTCGCCGGACAGCGACCTGTGCAGCGGGGTGCGCGATGTCGAGAAGCCCAGGGCTCCGGCGCGCAGCCCGGCCTCGACGATGACCGACATCGCGGCGATGTCCTCGGGCGTTGCCGCCTCGTTCGCCGCGCCCCGATCGCCCATCACGTAGCCACGCACCGGCCCGTGTGCGACCTGCGCACCGAGGTCGAGGGCGTAGTGCCGAGCATCGAGCGCGTCGAGGAACTCCTCGAAGCTCTCCCACTCCCAGGTGATGCCCTCGGTCATCGCCGAACCGGGGATGTCCTCGACCCCCTCCATCAACTCGATCAACCACTCGTGACGGTCAGGAGCGGCCGGCGCGAACCCGACGCCGCAGTTGCCCATCACCACCGAGGTCACGCCGTGCCACGATGACGGCGTGAGGTACGGGTCCCACGATGCCTGGGCGTCGTAGTGGGTGTGAACGTCGACCCATCCGGGGGTGAGCAGCAGACCGTCGGCGTCGATCACCCGGGCGGCGGTCGAGCTTCCACCGGCGTCGTCCACCGAGGTGATGCTGCCGTCCCGTACGGAGACGTCGGCCATGCGGGCGTCGGCACCGCTGCCGTCGACGAGTCGCGCGTTGCGGATCACCAGATCATCCATGTCCCGACGCTACTTCCGTCGGTACGCGCGTCGAGATGTGGATGTCGTCGACCCCGCCTGATACGTTCGACATCTGACCGTGAAGCGAGTCCCGAGAGGCTCGAACGGAAAGGACAACATGAACGAGAAGCGGGTGCTGGCACCCGACGACGTGCGCCGAGCCACGACTCGGATGGCACACGAGATCATCGAGCGCAACCAGGGCCTCGACGGGGTGGTTCTGATCGGGATCCAGACCGGTGGCGTGTGGTTGGCCGACGCCCTGGGCAGTGAGATCGCCCGCATCGACTCACCGATTCCGGTCGGCTCGATCGACGCATCGCTCTACCGAGATGACATCGCGCTGCGGCCGGTGAGCCCGGCGGCGGTCAGCGACATCGGCTTCGACGTCGACGGCGCGACGATCGTGCTGGTCGACGACGTGTTGTACACCGGTCGAACGGTTCGGGCGGCGCTCGATGCGCTCGGTGACTATGGGCGGCCGAAGTCGGTGCAGCTCGCCGTGCTCGTCGACCGCGGACATCGTGAACTGCCCATCCGTCCCGACTTCGTCGGCAAGAACCTGCCGACCAGCAGTGACGAGGACGTCTCGGTCACCGTCGACGGCGTGGTCATCTCATGACCCGTCAGGTGACGGGGGAGGGGCGATGAGCCGGTCGCTGCTGTCGATCGAGGAGCTCGGTGCCGCCGGCATCCAGCGGATCCTCGACCTCGCCGACACGATGGCCGAGGTCAACCGGCGCCCGAACCCGAAGGTGCCCGCACTGCGCGGCAAGACGGTGTGCAGCGTGTTCTTCGAGGACTCGACCAGGACGCGGCTCAGCTTCGAGACCGCGGCGAAACGTCTCTCTGCCGACACGATGACGTTCGCCGTCTCCCAGTCGAGCCTCAACAAGGGCGAGAGTCTGCGCGACACGATCGAGACGATCGCTGCGATGGGCGTCGATGCCTTCGTCATCCGCCACAAGTCGACCGGGGCCCCGTGGCTCGTCGACGGCTGGACCACCGCGTCCGTGATCAACGCCGGCGACGGGTGGCACGCGCACCCGACACAGGGGCTGCTCGACGCCTACACGGTCCGCACCGCGCTGAACCGTCCTGATGGGTTCGACGGTCTCCGGATCGCGATCGTGGGCGACATCAAGCACAGTCGGGTCGCTCGCTCGACCACGGCGACCTTCAAGGCGCTCGGCGCCGACGTCACCTGGGTCGCGCCGCGGACGCTGCTTCCGCCGGTCGTCCACGAGCACGTGGTGGACGACCTCGACGCCGTGATCGGACCGGACGGCGAGGGTGTCGACGTGCTCTACATGCTGAGGATGCAGAACGAGCGGATGACCGAAGCGCTCGTGCCCAACCTGCGTGAGTACACGACCCGGTTCGGGCTCACCCCCGGACGCGCCGCTCGGCTCGACCCCCGGACACTGATCATGCATCCCGGCCCGATCAACCGCGGCGTCGAGATCGCCGTCGATCCGGCCGAACTGCCGGGTGCGGTGATCACGCAGCAGGTCACGAACGGCATCGCGGTCCGCATGGCCGTGCTCTTCGACCTGCTCGCGGCCGAGGCGCCGTCCAACGCGCTCACCGAAGGAGCCACCACATGAACCGTCCCAACGCGCTGGTCGTCACCGGAGGGACACTGCTGGACCAGACGGGTGAGCGACGTGCCGATCTTCGCATCGTCGACGGCGTGATCGCCGAGATCGGAGCGGATCTCCGACCCGTCGACGGCGATCACGGACTCGATGCCTCGGGGCTGACCGTCACACCCGGGTTCGTCGACCTCCACACCCACCTCCGAGAGCCGGGCAGGGAGGAGGCCGAGACGATCGAGACCGGCTCTCGTGCCGCCGCCCTCGGCGGCTACACCGCGGTGGTCGCCATGCCGAACACCGACCCGACGCAGGACTGTGTGAGCGTCGTGGAGTTCGTCCGTCGACAAGGTCGCGCGGCCGGGCTGTGCGACGTCCATCCGTCGGCGTCGATCACGGTCGGCCGGGCGGGGGAGCAGCTCAGCCCGTTCGCGGAGTTGGCTGCGGCGGGGGTGAAGCTGTTCACCGACGACGGCAACGGTGTGCAGGATCCACTCCTCATGCGACGCGCCTTCGAGTACGCCAGCGGTCTCGGTATCACCATGGCGCAACACTGCGAGGTCGAGCGGTTGACGGCGGGCGCCGTGATGCACGAGGGAGACTGCTGCAGCCACCTGGGTCTTCCCGGCTGGCCGTCACTCGCGGAGGAGTTGATGGTGCACCGCGACATCGAGTTGGTCCGCCTCACCGGTGCCCCGGCGCACTTCCTCCACCTCTCGACGGTGAGGAGCGTCGATCTCGTGCGCGCGGCAAAGGCCGACGGGTTGCCCGTCACGGCCGAGGCCACCCCACACCACATCAGCCTCACCGATGAACTGCTGCGGTCGTACAGTGCGATCTTCAAGGTGAACCCGCCGTTGCGGACGATGGGCGATGTCGAGGCCGTGCGTGAGGGATTGGCCGACGGCACGATCGACGCGATCGCGACCGACCACGCTCCCCACGTCGCGGAGACCAAGGAACAGCCGCTCGACCAGGCGCCACCCGGCATGCTGGGGCTCGAGACCGCCCTCGGCGTTGCGGTTGCCCACCTCGACATGCCGCTGGGTGACATCGTGGCCGCGCTCTCGTGGAAGCCCGCATCGATCGCCGGACTCGCCGACCGGCACGGCCGGCCGATCGAGGTCGGCGGACCTGCCAACCTGACGGCGTTCGATCCCGCGGAGGAGTGGGACGTCGTGCCCGCCCGACTCGCGAGCAAATCGCGGAACACGCCCTACGTGGGTGTCACGCTGCGCGGGCGCGTCAAGCACACGGTGCTGGCTGGCGTCGTCACCGTCGAGAACGGAATCCCCGCCCGATGATGAATGATCATTCGCTAGAGTGCATGGACATGCAAAACGGACAGGATGAATGTCGATGAGCAGCGCGCGGGAACGAGTCGAGGGGCAGCTGGTTCTGGCCGACGGCAGTGTGTTCGAAGGCGACCTGATCGGAGCGCACGTGCCGGTCGCCACGGGTGAGGTGGTCTTCAACACCGTACTCAGTGGGTACCAGGAGGTGATCACCGACCCCAGCTATGCCGGCCAGATCATCACGTTCACGTACCCGCACATCGGCAACTACGGGATCAATGCGACCGACTTCGAATCGGTCGGCACGTTCTGTCGCGGCATCGTCGTCCGCGATCTGGCCCGCCGCCACAGCAACTTCCGGGCGCAGGCCGACCTCGGTTCGATGTTGTACGAGCAGGGAGTGCCGGGAATCTCGGGTGTCGACACCCGTCGCCTGACCCGCTTGATCCGCGAGCACGGAGCGATCCCCGGCGCATTCGGATCGGCCGGGCACGACGAGCTGCTCGCCGCGGCCCGGGCCGAGCCGGGCACCGACGGGATCGATCTGGTCCGCCGGGTCACGACCCCGGTCGGGTACACGGTGAGGGCGGTCGATCCCGACAACCGGCGCCGTATCGTGGCGGTCGACTTCGGGATGAAGCGCAACATCGCGCTCAGCCTGGCCACGCTGGGCCACGTCGACGTCGTCCGCGCGGACACGACCGCTGCCGACATCCTGGCGATGGGCGCGGACGGCGTGTTCCTCTCCAATGGACCCGGCGACCCCGAGATGGCGCCGTACGCTGTGGAGGCCGTCCAGGGGATGCTCGGCGCCGTGCCGATCTTCGGGATCTGTCTCGGACACCAGCTCCTCGGCCGGGCGATCGGTGCCGACACGGTGAAGCTGCCGTTCGGTCACCACGGCGGGAACCACCCGGTCAAGAACCTCCACACCGAGCGGATCGAGATCACCAGCCAGAACCACAACTTCGCCGTCGACGCGAGCACCCTTCCGTCGAATGCCGAGATGACCCACGTGAACCTGAACGACGGGGTGTGCGAAGGATTGCAGGTCGCGTCGGAGCGCGCATTCAGCGTGCAACACCACCCCGAGGCCAACCCGGGTCCGCATGATGCCAACTACCTGTTCGCGCAATTCGCCGAACTGATGGACGAGCGAAAGGTGGTCGGCTGATGCCGCGTCGCACCGACCTCGAATCGATCCTGATCATCGGATCCGGTCCGATCGTCATCGGACAGGCGTGCGAGTTCGACTATTCGGGCACCCAGGCCTGCCGGGTGCTGAAGGCCGAGGGGTTCCGGGTGGTCCTCGCCAATTCGAATCCGGCGACGATCATGACCGATCCCGATTTCGCGGACGCAACCTACATCGAACCGCTGACCTGGGAAGTCGTCTCGGCGATCATCGACAAGGAGCAGCCCGACGCGGTGTTGCCGACGCTCGGGGGACAGACGGGGCTCAACATCGCGATGGAACTGTTCGAGCGGGGCCTCATCGGCGTCCCGGGCAAACCGGAGATGATCGGTGCCAACGCCGAGGCGATCGCCACGGCGGAGGATCGCGAGAACTTCAAGGTCGCGATGACCGAGATCGGGCTCGAGTCGTGCCGGTCACGCATCGCACACTCGATGGACGAGGCGCGGGTCGCGATGGAAGAGATCGGTCTGCCCGTCATGATCCGCCCCGCGTACATCCTCGGAGGGCGCGGTACCGGCATCGCGGCGACCGTCGAGGAGTTCGAGCGGATGGCGGCGACCGGCATCGATGCCAGCCCGATCGGCGAGATCCTCGTCGAGGAATCGATCGTCGGATGGAAGGAGTACGAGCTCGAGGTGATGCGCGACCACGCGGACAACTGCGTGATCATCTGTGGCATCGAGAACGTCGATCCGATGGGAGTCCACACCGGCGACTCGATCACCGTCGCGCCGATCCAGACGCTCACCGATGTCGAGTACCAACAGATGCGTGATGCCGCGATCGCCTGCATCCGCCGGGTCGGCGTCGAGACGGGCGGCTCGAACGTGCAGTTCGCCGTCGACCCGGCGACCGGTCGTCAGGTCGTGATCGAGATGAACCCCCGCGTCTCGCGCAGTTCCGCGCTCGCGTCGAAGGCGACCGGCTTCCCGATCGCGAAGATCGCCGCGAAGCTCGCCATCGGCTACACGCTCGACGAGATTCCGAACGACATCACGGCGACTCAGGAGTCGTCGACGCCGGCGTCGTTCGAGCCGGTGATCGACTATGTCGTCACGAAGATCCCACGCTGGGCGTTCGAGAAGCTGCCGGGGACCACGGGTGTGCTCGGGACGCAGATGCAGTCGGTCGGCGAGGTGATGGCGATCGGACGGACCTTTCCCGAGAGCCTGCAGAAGGCGCTGCGGTCGCTCGAACAGGGCCGCCTCGGTCTGAACTGCGACCCGGGTGAGGAGGAGTACGCGTCGATGAGTGACGACGATCTGCTCGCCGCGTCGAGAATCCCGACGCCGCACCGGCTGTTCCAGGTCGGCGATCTCATCCGTCGCGGCATCCCGCTCGAGACGATCCACGACGCCACCAGGATCGACCTCTGGTTCCTCGATCAGATGGCGCTCATCGTCGAGGAGCGGGCGGTGTTGGCGACGACCGGCTTCGTCGGGATGACGAAGCGCGGCTGGAAGCGGGCCAAGCAGCTCGGGTTCTCCGATGCCCAGTTGGGCCATCTCTGGGACCGAGCCGAGGACGACGTGCGCAGCGCGCGTCTCGCGGCCGGCGTGTTGCCGACGTACAAGACCGTCGACACGTGTGCCGCGGAGTTCGCCGCCGAGACGCCGTATCACTACTCGACGTACGAGGACGAGAGCGAGGTCCGCCCGTCCGAGGGGAAGAAGGTCGTGATTCTCGGCTCTGGTCCGAATCGGATCGGCCAGGGCATCGAGTTCGACTACTGCTGCGTGCACGCCTCGTTCGCCCTGCGTGACGCGGGCTTCGAGACGATCATGGTGAACTGCAACCCGGAGACGGTGTCGACCGACTACGACACGTCGGATCGGCTGTACTTCGAACCGCTGACGAAGGAGGACGTCCTCAACGTCATCGAGGCCGAGCGGCCCGACAGCGTGATCGTGTCGCTCGGCGGCCAGACCCCGCTGAAGCTGTCGGGCGAGATTCCGCTCGAACTCGTCGCGGGAACGTCGCCCGACTCGATCGACGCGGCCGAGGACCGGGAGCGCTGGAACCAGATCTGCGACGAGCTCCAGATTCCACAGCCGCCCGGCGGTACGGCCGTCGACCTCGATCAGGCGCAGGCGATCGCCGCGGAAGTCGGGTTCCCCGTGCTCGTCCGCCCGAGCTACGTGCTCGGCGGTCGCGCGATGCAGATCGTCCACGACGGTGAGCAGCTCGCGCGAGCGATGGAGGAGCTGGCCGGGTTCGGATCGCTCGGCAAGGAGGGTGGACTCTCCGCCGAACGCCCGGTACTCGTCGATCGGTTCCTCGCCGACGCCACCGAGGTCGACGTCGACGCCATCCGCGATGCCACCGGTGAGGTCCTGATCGGTGGTGTGATGGAGCACGTCGAGGAGGCCGGTGTGCATTCCGGGGACTCGGCCTGTGCGATCCCGCCGCAGACGCTGCCGTCATGGGTTGTCGACGTGCTGGAGTCCTATGCCGCTGCGATCGCCAAGCGGCTCGACGTCCGGGGTCTGATCAACGTGCAGTTCGCCGTCGCCGGAACCACGGTCTACGTGATCGAAGCGAACCCACGTGCGAGCCGCACGGTGCCGTTCGTCGCGAAGGCGACCGGGGTCCCGCTCGCCAAGGTGGCGACGCGGGTGATGCTCGGCGCCACGCTCGAGGAACTGCGCATCGAGGGGTTGCTCAGGCCTCCCGTCGGGGGTGGCCATCACGGGGTGGGCGGCGGCGTCGACAACGTCACGCGGTACGTGGCGGTCAAGGAGGCCGTGTTGCCGTTCACACGATTCCCCGAGGTCGATTCGGCGCTCGGACCCGAGATGCGGTCGACGGGCGAGGTGATGGGGATCGACACGACGTTCGGACGGGCGTTCTACAAGGCCGAGCTGGCGGCCGGCACGGTGCTCCCGACGATGGAATCGCACGGCATGGTGTTCCTGTCGCTCGCCGACCCCGACAAGCCGGCGGGGCTGGTGGTCGCGCAGCGACTGAAGATGCTCGGTCTCGGGATCGCTGCGACGTCGGGGACCGCCGAGTATCTGGCCAAGTTCGATCTCCCCGTGGACCAGATCGTCGCCAAGGTCCACAACGACGGGAACCGCAGCGACGAGGACCCTCTGTGGCCGACGGCACCCGAGCTGATCGCCGACGGGAAGATCGGCTTCGTCGTCAACACGCCGCGGGGCCGTGCCGGGCGGACCGACGGCGAAACGATCCGCAAGGCCGCGAGTCTGCATCGGGTCAGCTGCGTGACGACCGTCGCCGCGGCGCTCGCCGCGGCGCAGGGCCTGCGTGAACGCACCGACGGTGCGCCGACGGTCCGGTCGCTCCAGGAGTACCACGCCGCCGGGACGCCGACGTGACGCCCGTCCGACCTGCTGCGATGAGAGATGAGAGTGGCGTTCGCCCTCATCTCTCATCGCAGGTGGGTTGTCGGGGGGCGTGGGGCCGGGTGGGATGAGGTTCTGATGGACACGGTGATCGGGTCGGTGACCTTGCCCGGACCGGTGATGACCGCATCCGGGACAGCCGGTTACGGCGACGAGCTGGCGCCGTTCATGGATCTCGCCGAACTGGGCGCGGTGGTCACGAAGTCGTTGGCGCCCTACGAGTGGCCCGGGAATCCCGCACCGCGGGTCCACCCTGCGCCGCAGGGCATGCTGAACGCCGTCGGTCTCCAGGGGCCCGGCATCGAGTACTGGATCGAGCACGTGTTGCCGGGTCTGCTCGCGACCGGTGCGACCGTCGTCGCGTCGATCTGGGGACGGTCGCTCGACGACTACCGGCGTGCCGCGGAGATGCTGGCCGACGCGCCGTCGGCCGTCGTCGCCGTCGAGGTCAACCTGTCATGTCCGAATCTCGAGGGCCGTGGCGGGATCTTCGCACACGACGTCGAGTTGTCGGCCGCCGTGATCACCGCGACGGCCGCGTGTGACCGACCGCGGTGGGCGAAGCTGAGCGCCAACACGGATCGGATCATCGAGGTGGCACGGGCCGTCCACGACGCCGGCGCCGAGGCCGTCACCTGCATCAACACGTTGCTCGGGCTCGCGTACGATCGCGACACGCTGCGACCGGTGTTGGGCGCAGGAGGTGGCGGTTTGTCCGGTCGCGCCATCCACCCCGTGGCGGTGCGAGCGGTCCACGACGTCCACGCGGCCATCCCCGATGTCCCGATCATCGGCGTCGGGGGAGTGGCCTGCGGATGGGACGGGATCGAATTCCTGCTCGCCGGTGCGACCGCGGTGCAGGTCGGCACGGCCACCTTCGCCGACCCGGCGGCTCCGTCGACGGTGCAGCGGGAGATGCTGGCGTGGGCACGGGAGCGTGGGATCGCACGAACGACCGATGTCGCTGCACTAACGTGAATCCATGGCAACACCACCACAGTTGACCCCGGAGCAACGGGCGGCCGCACTGCAGAAGGCGGCGGAGGCACGGACGGCCCGGGCCGAGATCAAGGCGCGCCTGAAGATGGGTTCGATGTCGCTGACCGAGGCGCTCGATTCCGATGATCCCAACGTCGGCAAACTGAAGGTCCTCTCCATGCTGGAATCACTCCCCGGCGTCGGCAAGGTCAAAGCGCGCCGCCTGATGGAGGAGATCGGGATCGCCGACAACCGTCGGGTCCAGGGCCTCGGGGCCCAGCAGCGCAAGGCGTTGCTGGACGAGCTCAGTTGACGCCGACGGGCGCCGAGATGCTGCGATCCTCGTCGATCGCATGATCATCGTCGTGTCCGGACCCGGCGGGGTCGGAAAAGGCACGATCGTGGACGCTCTCGTCAAGCGTGATCCACAGCTGTGGCTCAGCCGCTCGTGGACGACGCGCGAACGTCGACCGTCCGAGCCCGAGGATGCCTACGTCTTCACCGATTCGGCGAGTTTCGAGAATCGGATCTCGGAAGGCGGATTCCTGGAGTGGACCGAGTTCCTCGGCAACTACTACGGCACTCCCTCCCCCGAACCCGACGACGATCGGGACATCGTGCTCGAGATCGAGGTCGATGGTGCCCAGCAGGTCAAGCGCATCACTCCTGACGCACTCCTGATCTTCGTGCTTCCGCCCTCCCGGGATGAGCAGGAACGCCGGCTCCGCGGACGCGGCGACCAGGATCACAAGGTGCTCGCTCGGTTGAAGAAGGCCGAGGAGGAGGAGCCCATCGGTCGGCAGCTCGCCGACCAGGTGGTCGTCAACGACGACCTCGACGAGACGATCGACGAGATGTTGGCGATCATCGAGCAGGCTCGCCGTTCGAACGGGCCGTGACGGCCGTGGAAGCCGGTGCCGTCGCGACGAGACGTGCGGCCCGTGACAGAAATGGTGCGACTTCGTGCCCGAGGGACACGCACGGTCTCGGAACCCATTCATCCGATAGGCTGCGAGAACTATGGCGCTCGACCACGACACGATGATCAACCCGCCCATCGAAACCTTGCTCGACAAGGTCGATTCGAAGTTCACACTGGTGACGCTGGCCGCGCGTCGGGCGCGCAACATCAACTCGTACTTCAACCAGTTGGGCGACGGTCTCGGCGGGATGATCCCTCCGCAGGTGTCGTCGACTGCCCGCAAGCCGCTGTCGATCGCCTTCCAGGAGATCGCCGAGAAGAAGATCGTGTGGACCGAGGCGCCCCAGCCCGAGCCCGATCTTGAAATCGAAATCGATGCCGACGCCGAGGCACCGGCCGCAGACGACGCCGCTGCTGCCGGGATCGACGACTGAGCACACGGTGAGCCCCCTCGCGGGCAGACGAATCGTTCTCGGGGTGACCGGGGGAATCGCCGCCTACAAGGCCATCGAGATCGCTCGGCGTCTGGTCGACGCCGGCGCCCACGTGGTCCCGATCATGACCGAGGCCGCGCAGCACTTCGTCGGCACGACGACGCTGAGTGCCCTGGCGTCCGAGCCGGTCCAGACCGAGCTCTGGAACAACCCCACCACACCGATTCCGCACACGAAGGTCGGTCAGGACGCCGACCTGATCGTCGTCGCGCCGGCCACCGCCAAACTGCTGGCCGCGTACCGCATGGGGTTCAGCCACGATCTGCTCACCAACACGCTGATCGCGACACGGGCGCCGGTCATCGTGTGTCCCGCGATGCACACCGAGATGTGGGAGCACCCGAGCGTTGTCGACAACATCGACACGCTCCGACGACGCGGCGTGCACGTCGTCGAGCCGGAGACGGGTCGCCTGGCGGGCGGCGATGTCGGCGCGGGCCGTCTCGCATCTCCGGAATCGATCGTCGGCGCCGCCGAGCGGGTCCTCGGCCCTCACGACCTGGTCGGCGTCCGCATGATCGTGTCCGCGGGTGGGACCCGCGAGCCGATCGACGCCGTGCGGGTGGTGGCGAACCGCAGCTCGGGCAAGCAGGGGTACGAAGTGGCTGCGGAAGCCGCGGCGCGAGGGGCCGAGGTCGTCCTGGTCTCGACCGTTTCGCTCCCGGGTCCGATCGGCGTCGACGTCGTCCCGGTCGAGACGGCCGCCGAGATGCAGGCAGCGATCGGCGCTCGGTCGGCGTCGGCCGACGTGATCGTGATGGCCGCCGCCGTCGCCGACTTCCGTCCAGCCGCCCCTCCGGCGGGCAAGATCAAGAAACACGACGGTGTGCCGGAGATCGTCCTCGAACCGACGCCCGACATCCTCGCGGGTCTCGGTGCGGCCAAGCCCGTCGGGCAGGTCCTGGTCGGATTCGCGGCCGAGACCGATGATCTCGTTGCGAACGCCCAGGCCAAGCTCACGAGGAAGAACCTCGACCTGATCGTGGCGAACAACGTCGCCGCTCCCGATGTCGGCTTCGCACACGACACGAATGCGGTTACGCTGCTGCGGCCCGACGCGGAGCCTGTCGAGATCGACCTCGCCGCCAAGCGAGACGTCGCCCGGGCCGTCATCAACACGATCGTCGAGATCCGAGCAGCGACTCAGACAGGAAAAGACTGAACCATGGCCAATTACACCTTCACGTCCGAAAGCGTCACGGAAGGCCATCCCGACAAGATGGCCGACCAGATCTCGGACTCGATCCTCGATGCGATCCTGACCGAGGACCCCGACGCCCGCGTCGCATGCGAGACGATGATCACGACCGGGCTGTGCGTCGTCGCCGGCGAGGTCAGCACGACCGCCTACGTCGAGATCCCCAAGATCGCCCGCGACACGATCAACGGCATCGGCTACGACAACGCGCTCTACGGATTCGACGGGAACACCTGCGGCGTGATGGTCGCGCTCGACCCACAGAGCCCCGACATCGCCCAGGGTGTCGACACCTCCGAGGAGGTCCGCAGCGGCACGTCCGGCGAAGACCTGCTCAACCTGCAGGGCGCCGGCGACCAGGGCATGATGTTCGGCTACGCGTGCAACGAGACCGACGCGCTGATGCCGTTGCCGATCAACACGGCGCATCGCCTGGCCGAGCGCCTCGCCGACGTCCGCAAGTCGGGCCAGATCCCGTACCTGCGCCCGGACGGCAAGACCCAGGTCACCTTCGAGTACGACGACTCCGGCCGGCCCGTTGCGCTGAAGGCGGTGCTGATCTCCACCCAGCACCAGGAGGGGATCGATCGCGACACGGTGATCCGCCCCGACCTCATCGACCAGGTCATCCGGCCGACGATCCCCGAGCAGTTCGCCGACGACGACTACGAGATCTACATCAACCCGACCGGCAAGTTCGTGCTCGGCGGTCCCTACGCCGACTGCGGCCTGACCGGTCGCAAGATCATCGTCGACACCTACGGCGGCATGGGCCGCCACGGCGGCGGCGCCTTCTCCGGCAAGGATCCGTCGAAGGTCGACCGTTCGGCCGCCTACGCGGGCCGCTGGGTTGCCAAGCACGTGGTCGCGTCCGGCGCGGCCGACCGCTGCGAGATCCAGCTCGCGTACGCGATCGGTATGGCGCATCCGGTGAGCATCCTCGTCGAGACGTTCGGCACCGCCAACGAGGATCCGGCCAGGATCGAAGCGGCCGTGCGGTCGACGTTCGACCTCCGTCCGGGTGCGATCGTGCGCGATCTCGATCTCAAGCGGCCGATCTACAAGAAGTCGGCCGCCTACGGCCACTTCGGTCGCGACGAGTTCCCGTGGGAGCAGCTCGACAAGCTCGACGAGCTGAAGTCCGCGCTCGGCGCCTGACCCGACCGGTCGGTGAGCGAAACACCGCCGTGACGAGATCCGGCTCACCGGCATCGGTGGCTCGGGTCCTTCCGGACGTCACCGGGCTCGACAAGACGTTCGACTACTCGATCCCCGATGACCTGCGGGACGACATCGGAATCGGCACGATCGTGCGCGTCGACCTGCACGGCCGCCGGATCGGCGGGTGGGTCGTCGACCTGCTCGACGAATCCGACGTCGAACCGGAGGGTCTCAAGCCGATTGCGATGGTGACGGGTCACGGCCCGTCCGAGGAGCTCATCGACCTGGCCGAGTGGGCGCATGTTCGATGGGCAGCGCGGCGGATCCGACCGTTTCTCGTGGCCGCGTCACCCAAGCGGGCGGTCAAGGCCGTGCCGCCGGCGCATCGCCGCGCCCAGTCACCGCAGCCCTCCTCACCCGCGACCACCCGGCTGCTCGCGGCCGGCGGGGGCGTACTGCGACTACCGCCCCGCAGCGACGTGCTCCCCTCCGTGCTGTCGGCGGTCGCACTCGGGCCGACCCTGGTGGTCGTGCCGAGCGTCGCCGACGCATCGTTGCTCAGCTCGCGGCTGCGTCGGGCGGGGGCCACCGTTGCCTTCGTTCCCGACGACTGGGCTGCGGCGGCCGGAGGTGTGGACGTCGTGGTGGGAACGCGGTCGGCGGCGTGGATGCCGTGCGCCGGGATGGCGGCGGCGATCGTGGTCGACGAGCACGACGAGGCACTCCAGGAGGAGCGCTCGCCGACATGGCACGCACGCGACGTGATCGCCGAGCGGTGCTTTCGCGCCGGTGTCCCCGCGGTGTACGTGTCCCCGATCCCGACACTGGTCGCGATCGAGGAACTGGCGGGCCCCGGCGGTCCTGTCCATCCGACCGCCGAGCGCGAGCGACTGCACTGGCCGCGCGTTCAGGTCGTCGATCGGACCGACGAGGAACCC
This sequence comes from Ilumatobacteraceae bacterium, assembly GCA_963824025.1. Taxonomy (GTDB): domain Bacteria; phylum Actinomycetota; class Acidimicrobiia; order Acidimicrobiales; family Ilumatobacteraceae; genus Ilumatobacter_A. The sequence goes on along the minus strand of CAWGNY010000008.1, from coordinate 133,077 downwards.
TGGAAGAGATCGCTGGTCACCTCGGAGTTGATCGAGCGAATCCGCGATCCGCTGCAACGCGTGCTGTGCATCAGCAACACGACGGGGCGGGCGCGCGTCCTGGCGTGTCGGACGTGCCGGGAACTCGTGCGATGCGAGCACTGCGACGCGGCGGTCGGCCTGACCGATGACGGCCGGCTCGGATGTGCCCGCTGCCTCACGCAGCGTCCGCCGGTGTGTCAGGGATGCGGTGGCGGCACCTTTGCGAACCTCCGCCCGGGCGTGACCCGGATCGGGGAGGAACTCGAGGCAGCGGCGAACCGGCGGGTCGTCGTCGTGACCGGCAACGACGACGACCCACCGCGGAGAGCCGATCTGTACGTCGGCACGGAGGCCGCGCTCCACCGGATCGAGCCGGTCGATGTCGTCGCGTTCCTGGAGTTCGACTCGGAGATGCTCGCACCGCGGTTCCGAGCGTCCGAGCAGGCGCTGGCCCTGGTCGTCCGCGCCGGGCGGCTCGCGCCGAGGGTCATGATCCAGACGTTCAACCCCGACCACGAGGTGGTTCGGGCGGCGCTCGCGGCCGACCCGGACATCGTCGTCGCAGCCGAGCGCGAACGTCGTCGGATGCTCGGCCTGCCGCCGTACGGTGCGCTCGCCTCGGTGACCGGTGCGTACAGTGACGAGGTGATCGCCGAACTCGACCGCAGCGTCGTACAGGTCGGGCGAGATGGTGAGGATCGCTATCTGGTCCGGGCGGAGGACTGGACGACGCTCGGGCGCGCGATCAACGAAACGCAGCGCCCTGCCGGGGCGCGCGTGCGGGTGGCGGTCGATCCGCCCCGGGTCTGAACCTCGGCGTCAGGCGGTGTCGTCGAGTCCGGCCAGGAATTCCGCGACCCGGGACGTCCACAGGTCCACCGCTTCGCTCGTGGAGTCCACGTGGACCGTGGCGTGGGGGAGGAGGCGAGCGAGTTCGTCCGCCGTGCTGACCGGGTGGCCCGGGTCGCCGGTCCACGCCAGGACCAACACGGGGCAACCGATCGATGCGATGTCCTGTCGCGTCGGCAGCTGAGCGTGTGTCGCGCCGCGCATCGCGTGGGCCAGTCGTCGAGGATCCCAACTCCGGAGTCCCTCGGCGCGCCGGACGTGGAAGTCCGGATCGTCGACGAACGGATCGGGAGGTGCGACCAGTGATCCGGCAGCGATCACCCGCTCGACGCCGACCGTCTCGATCAGTGCCGCCCCCTGTTCGTACGCGCCGGTCTGTTCTGCCCGGGTCTCCCAGCCGGTCGGCGGAATGACGAGGACGAGTGCGTCGATCCGCTCGGGGGCGATGACGGCGGCATGGAGCGCCGTCGCCGCACCCATCGACGCGCCCGCCGCCACGTAGCGGTCGATGCCGAGCGCGGTCGCCAATTCGAGCTGATCGCGCGCGAGTTCCTCCCAGCCGTACCCGGCGAGTTCGGGCGTCGACTCGGACTCGCCGTGGCCTCGTGCGTCGTAGCGGACCACCCGGGCGTCGAGCAGCGACAGATCGACGAGTGGCCGACGGTCCTCGAGGCGCCGGCTCTGGGTGAGCCCGTGGCCCCAGACGAGCGCCATGCCCTCGCCGGCGTGCTCGACGGCGATTTCGGCGTCACGGACCCTCACGCCCACTAGCCTCGCACGTCCCGTGAACGCCGACCTCTTTCCCGATCTCGCGGCGGAGCGAGCGCGCCTGGCCCTCGCTCGCGCTTCACGGGACCGGATGATCGCCCGGTTGGAGGCCGTCGATTCGGAGGGCGCGGCCGACGAGGTCACGAAGGACTACATCGAGGTCACGGTCGCCGAGGCGCTCGAGGATCTGCGCGGTCCGGGCGCCGGCGACTTCTTCGGGCGGATCGACGACGATGAGAACCGGTGGTACGTCGGCCGACGCCACATCGAAGACGATGCACACGACCCCGTCGTGGTCGACTGGCGGGCCCCCGTCGCTGCGCCGTTCTACCGCGCGACGGGGATCGACCCTCTCGGGTTGGTGTTTCGCCGGCGGTTCACGCTCGACGACACCGAGATCGTCGCCTACCTGGACGAGCATCTCGACGACCCGGATGCCGGGAGCGCGGCCGCCGGGATTCCCGATCCTGTGCTCGCGGAGATCGGCGCCGAGCGTTCGGGCGAGATGCGCGAGATCGTCGCGACGATCCAGGGCGAGCAGGACGAGGTGATTCGCGCCGACATCGATCAGGTGTTGATCGTCCAGGGCGGTCCCGGCACGGGCAAGACCGCCGTCGCGCTGCACCGCGCCGCGTACCTGTTGTTCCAGCATCGGGCGCGCCTGGCGCGAGACGGCGTTCTCGTGGTCGGCCCGAACCGGGCGTTTCTCGACTACATCTCGAACGTGTTGCCCTCGCTCGGCGAGCGAGCAGTTCGCCAGGGCACCGTCGACGACCTGTGCATCCCCCGTGTCGATGTGACGGCCGATGACGATCCCGACCTCGCCCGATGGAAGGGGGCGGCCGAACGGCTACGCGAGCTCGAGGACCGTGCCCTCGCCGCGATCCGAGGACCCGCCGAGGACGTCGTCGTGCCGATCGGTGTGCGCAACCACGTGATCGCCAGTGGCGACCTCGCCGCGTGGATCGACACGGCGAAGAGCGGCAATGCACCGATCAACCAGCGACGTGAGCGCCTGACCGCGATCGCCCGCCGCGAGCTGATGCGTCGGACCGGTGACGACACCTGCTGGACGAAGGCCGGGCCGCTGAAATCGGCGATCACCAAGGCATGGCCGACCCAGAAGCCGATCAAGCTCGTCGACTCCCTGCTCCCCGGGGTGGGCGGCAGACGTCGGGCGTGGACCAGCGCGGACCGATTGCTCGTCGACGAGGCGAACTCGTTGCTCAACGGCTCGCCGTTCACGTACGGACACGTGGTGGTCGACGAGGCGCAGGATCACTCCGACGTCGCGTTGCGGGTGATCGGTCGGCGGAGCGCGACGGGCTCGATGACCCTCGTGGGTGACGTGGCGCAGTCGACGGCCCCGGCCGGCCAGGAGCGATGGACGGCGGTGTTCGCCCATCTGTCACCCACGGGGACCAACGGCACGGTCGCCGACCTGACCATCGGCTACCGCGTCCCCGACCCGATCCTGCGTGTCGCGAATCGACTCCTTCCGCTGACCGAGGTCGATGTCACGGAGAGTCGCAGCGTCCGCTCGACGGGGACACCGCCGACGTGGGATGTCGGCAGCACGACGGATCTCGCCAACCGAGTCGCGACGGCGACGGCGGACATGAAGCGACATCATCGGCTGACGGGTGTCGTGATTCCGCGCGGATTCGAGGACCCCGTCACCAGGGCACTCGCGGACATCGATCTCTGCGCCGTCGATCACGTCCACGAGTTGGCGTCCGACGAGGTCCCGGTCTTCGGCGCACACGCCGTGAAGGGACTCGAATTCGACGGGGTGGTCGTCGTCAACCCGCACGACATCCTGGGAGACACCGCGTTGGGTGCCCGCCTGCTCTACGTTGCGATGACCCGCGCGGTGCAGCGCCTGGCATTCGTCACCGACGCACCGGCGCCGGAGGTACTCAACGCCTGAGGAGTCGGAGCAGCACCGGGATGTACCGGTCGAAGTCGCCGAGATCGAGTCCGTGGACCTTCCCCCGGTCGTCCCAGCGTCGAACCCGGATCGCGTCCGCGAAACCGGGCCGGCGCCCGAACTCAGCCGTCTCGTCGTCGTCCATCGGGCCGCCCTGCAGGGCGAGGCTGCGCACCGACGAGGACGACAACGACGCCAGGTAGTCGGCGTCGACGGAACAGAGGTAGCGCTTCGCTTGGACGTGCAGCGCGATCGGCCCGGTCACGCTCGGCGGAAACCCGTGGGCGGCCAGGAATCGCGCGCCCGCGGCTTCGTGACCGTGGTCGACGGTGAGATCCTGTGTGAGCGCGACGTTGTCGTCGAGGAGGAGGTGCCCGACATCGTGCAGGAGTGCTGCCGCTGTCAGGTGGTCGGATGCGCCGGCCCGCACGGCGAGCGCGGCGCACTGCACGGCGTGCTCCAGTTCGGTGACCTCCTCGTCGTACAGTCGGTGGGCCGCAGGGCTCGCGTAGAGCACGACGAGGTCGTCGACGACGGTCATGATGTCGGTTCCTGCACGGGGCGGCCGAGGAAGTCGTCGCTGATGCTGATCCGCACGCGTTCGCCGCCGAAATCGCCGCCGGCCGACTCGAATTCGGCCCGCTTGTCGGCGTAGTAGCGGTCACGGAAGTCGCCTCGTGACGCCGCGTTGTAGGTGAGGTATGCCGCTCGGCGAGAGCGGGTCGTGGTGTTCGTGTCGCTGTAGTGCGGAGTGTAGGAGTCGAAGAACAGCAGATCGCCGGGCTGCATCGGGACGGGCTCCCAGTCGAGCGTGGCGGCATGGGCGGCCTCGATCCGGCCGCGTTCGTCGGTCGGCATCCGGCCGCCGTCGAAACCGGGAGCGACGTGGAGACATCCGCTCTCGGGAGTGGCCGGGTCGAGGGGGACCATGCACGAGACGTGATGATCGACGAATCGGTAGGCGGTTGCGTCCTGGTGTGGAGCGAACCCGCCACCACCCGGATGCTTGTAGTTGACCTTCTCCTTGAACAACACGCACGGCTCGCGGAGCAGGTCGGCGAGCATCTCGGTGATGAAGCCGTGGCAGATCTCGCGTCGGAGCAGATCGTGGTGGGGAACGAAGTCCTCGCTCCGAGCGAGGACTGCACCGGCGTCGGTCTGTTCGAAATGGTGCAGGCCCGGGCCACCGCTCGACGCCCACGAGGCGACCTCGTCGATGGCGGCGTCGAACGCGGTGAGCCGAGCGGCGTCGAACGCGTCCGGCACCACGAGCCATCCGTGCTCCCTGAAGAAGGCAACGTCGGTCATCGCTCGCCGACCCCGAGGAGACGCGCGACGGTCGGCGCCCAGTCGAGCGCGGCCGGGATCGAGGACGCGACGCGGCGGCCGAGGGACCGGGCTCGGGGATCACCCCCCGACACGATGGCCACCTGGGTGCGGCAGCGGGGGCTGCCGTGCTGCCCGAGCAGTGGAACGGGCGCCTCGTCGAATCGCCGCCCGGCCTCGGTCCAGAACATCCAGACGTCGTCGCTGAGACGTTCGGTTCCCCCGACGCCCGGTACGGCGAGCAGAGTGTCGAGAGCTGTCGCATCGACCGGGCCGTGCAGGAGCGCGCCGGTTCCCTCGGTGACACCGTGGAGGTCGGGAAACGCGTCGAGCGCGTCGACGAGAGGCACCGCCGTCTGATCGACGATCGTCTCCTGATCGTGGTCGGACAGGGTGATGACGACGGTGCGGTCCCATCCCTTCCCGAGCCTCTCGAGCAACCGCCCGTACGCCGCGTCGGTCGACGTGTACCGGTCGAGCGCTTCGGCGGAGTCCGGGCCGTGGAGATGAGATGTCGTGTCGGGCTGATTCAGGTGGAGCACGACGAGGTCGGCTTCCAGGTCGAGTTCGGTGGCTGCGTTCACGACCGCCTCGTCGGCCGGATAGCCGAACTCGCAGCGAGGCGTGCCCTCCGGGATCCGGCCATCGGGTGGCCAGTGCTGATCGGCTCGCACTCCGCCCATCTGTGCGATCAACTTGTGGTCACCGACCACGGTGGCGGAGCGCCCGCCGGCATCGGCGACGCGATCGAACAGGGTGCGAGCCCGCGGCCCGGCCGGGGGCGCGTGGACCCAACCCTCATCGTCGATCCACGTGTGGTTGCCGTACACCCCGGTGACGGCGGGCTCGACGCCGGTGACGAACGCGGCGTGGTTCGCGTACGTGACCGACATCGGCAGTGAGATCCCGCCATCGGGTGCGCGACCGCCGGTTTCGGCCTGTCGCCACAGATTCGGGGTGCGCGTCGCATCGACGTACCGATGGGGCATCGCATCGATGATGATCATCACGACGCGAAGGTCGGCGGCGAGCGTCGGCACGTCGCGCAGCGTACGCGTTCTGCGATCCCGGCATCGAAGGGTCCACCGTCCGGTCACCCGGAGTCTCCGACCGCCTGTCGGACCGTGATGAGCCGAAAGCCCGACTTCGACGCGACACGTTCGGTCGGATACCCCTCGGACGTGAGCCATCGCTGCAGCGAATCGGCGCCGAGATGCTTCTGAACGACCAGCGTTGCCGTCCCGTCCGCGGTCAGCCGGGCCAGCCAGGTCAGCAACAACGCACGCAGGGCGGGCTTGCCGATGCGGATCGGCGGGTTCGACCAGATCGTCGAGAAGCGCACGTCGGCCGGGACCTCGTCGGGCGCAGCGACCCGGACGTTCGCCAGGCCGTTCCGTTCGGCGTTGCGCCGGCACAGGTCTCTCGCCCGCGAATTGACGTCGATCGCCCACACGGTTGCGTCGGGGGAGCGGAGGGCCATGGTCAGTGCCATCGCACCCGACCCGGCGCCGAGATCGAGCACGTGTCCGGTGGACGCCAGGGCTGCCTGCGAGCGGAGCAGCAGTGACGTGCCGGCGTCGAGGTGCCCCCGACTGAAGACGCCGGTGTCGGTCTCCATCGTGAACGCCGTGTCCGGCAGGGTCACGTCGACCGACACCCGGTCCGACGGGACGGTCGGATCCTCGAAATAGTGTGGTGTCGCGTCGTCCGGTGATCGCTCGGGGATGGGCTTGGCGGTCATCCCCCGTAGCCTGACAGCAATGTCGTACAAGATCAGGACATACGGCGATCCCGTGCTGAAGAGCAAGGCGGCGAAGGTCACCGACGTCGATGGCAAGGTCATCCGCCTCGTCGACGACATGTTCGACACGTTGGTCGACTCGGGCAACGGATTGGCTCTCGCCGCGCCGCAGATCGGCGTGCAGAAGCAGGTCGTCGTGTGGGATTTCGGCGACGAGCCGTTGGCGATCATCAACCCCGAGATCGTCGAGTCCGACGGCGAGTGGGTGTTCGACGAGGGCTGCCTCTCGATCCCCGGGCTGTACGTCGAGATGCTGCGACCCAAGCAGGTGCTGGTCCGCGGCGTGAGCCTCGACGGTGAGATCATCGAGATCGAGGCGGACGAACTCGAAGCCCGCATGTTCCAGCACGAGATCGACCACCTCAACGGGGTGCTGATGTTCGACCGCCTCGATGGTGACCAGCGCAAGAGTGCGCTGGCCGAGTACCGGCGCATCGAGGAGCAGGCGGTGGCCGGACGTGACGACGAGGCGCGCGGCGGCATCATGCGCCGACTGCGCCTCGGCTGACGGCGTGCGGCTCGTCTTCCTCGGCACGCCCGAGATGGCCGTTGCGCCGTTGCGGGCGTTGGTCACCGCCGGCCACGACGTGATCCGGGTGATCACGCGGGTCGACAAGAAGCGGGGGAGAGGTGGAGCGCTGTCGCCGAGCCCCGTGAAGGCGGCAGCCCTCGAGTTGGGTCTCACGGTCTCACACGACCCCGACGACGTGCTCACGGCCGTCGACGACGGCGCCGAGTTGGGCGTCGTGGTCGCCTACGGCCGGATCATCCGACCCCACCTGCTGGACGCGCTGGCGATGGTCAACCTGCACTACTCGTTGCTGCCGCGCTGGCGCGGTGCTGCACCGGTCGAGCGTGCGATTCTCGCCGGTGACACCGAAACCGGTGTCACCGTGATGCGACTCGACGAAGGCCTCGACACCGGTGGGATCTACGCCGAGGAGCGGGTCCCGATCGGTCTCGACACGACGGCCGACGAACTGCGCGCCACCCTCACCGACGTCGGCTGTCGGCTGCTCGTCGGCGTGCTCGATCGCCCGCTCGCCGAGTGGATCGACTCCGCCGTCCCCCAGCGGGGCGACACCATGTACGCGTCGAAACTCGACAAGTCCGAATTCGAGATCGACTGGGCGCGTCCCGCTGTCGAGATCCATCGGTTGATTCGGGTCGGAGGCGCGTGGACCACTTTCCGCGGCAAACGGTTGAAGGTGGTCGAGGCCGACCTCATCGACGATCGCATCGTGCCGCGTACGGTGCAGCCGGAGGGCAAGGGACCGATGAGCTTCGATGCCTGGCGCCACGGTGCCAAACCGGCCCCCGACGAGCTGTTCGGAGACCTGTGAGCGAGCTCCCCCCGCCGGTCGGCAAGCCGCTCAACCGCAGGCAACGGCGCGCTGCACTCCAGAACGGTGCCAAGACCGATGCGGGGACCACGACGCCGAAGCCGTCGTCGCGCTCGGCCGCACGTCGCAGGGCGCGCGGCGTCGCGCTCGACGTACTCCGTCGGATCGAGAACGACGGCGCGTACGCCAACCTCGTGCTCGGCCCGATGTTGGCGGCATCCGATCTCTCCGAACAGGACCGCAGGTTCGCCACCGAACTCGTCTACGGATCGACACGGATGCGCCGCGCGTGTGACGCGATCATCGATCGATTCGCCAGCCAACCTCCCGACGATCAGACCCGTTCCATCCTGCGCCTCGGGGCGTACCAGCTGGCCTTCATGGGGGTACCCGCCCATGCGGCGGTGAGTGCGACGGTCGACCTGGCGCCGACCAAGACCCGGGGCTTCGTCAATGCCGTGTTGCGCCGCATCTCCGAGGCGGACGTCGACGACATGACCTGGCCGTCCGACGCGGCTCGGCTCAGCTATCCCGAGTGGATCGTCGACGCGCTGCATGCGGACCTCGGTGACGCCGAGGCCGTCGCGGCGCTCGAACGGATGAACCAGGCGCCGACGGTCACGGAGCGACCGGACGGCTACGTCCAGGACTTCTCGTCGCTGTGGGTGGCGTACGCGGTGGAGGCGAAGGCCGGAGAGCGCGTCCTCGACATGTGTTCGGCACCGGGCGGGAAGGCCACGGCGATGACGGGTTCGGGTGCGACGGTCATCGCCGCCGACCGCCAGGAGCATCGAGCCGAGCTGGTGCGCGAGAACGTCGAGCGGCTGGAACTCGAGATCCCGGTGGTCGTCGCCGACGGAACGCGACCTCCGTTCGGGACGGACACGTTCGACGCCGTGCTGCTCGACGCGCCGTGTTCGGGTCTCGGAGCGCTGCGCCGACGGGCCGACGCACGATGGCGGATCGAGCCGAACGACGTGCGTGAACTCGCGCGGCTCCAGGCTCAGCTGCTGACGTCGGCGGCATCGCTCGTGAGGCCCGGAGGTCGGCTGGTCTACTCGGTGTGCACGTTGCTCGATGCAGAGTCGGTCGACCATTCGACCCCCGACGGGTTCGACGTCGACGACACCGCACCACCTGCCGGCCGGTGGCGGCGACATCGGCAGGGCTGGCGGATCCTGCCCCACGACGCCGACACCGACGGAATGATCATGATTCGGTACCGTCGAACGTCATGAGCGACGACGTCAGACCGCTGGCCAAAGTGCTCACCTGTTCCGATGGTGTGATCCATGGAACCCGCGAGGACAGGAGTGGGGCCGCGTTGGCCGAGTTCCTCGCGGCGAACGGATTCGACGTCGTCGAGCGCCGGGTGACAGCCGACGGGACCGACAACGTCGCCACGGCCCTGACCGAGATGTCGGACGGGTTCGCCGGCCTGATCGCGTCGACGGGCGGGACGGGATTCGCCCCCCGGGATCAGACACCGGAGGGGACCCGGGCCGTGATCGACCGGGAGGCGCCCGGCCTCGCCGAGGCGATGCGGCTGTGCAACCCGCTCGGTCGGCTCTCGCGTGGCGTGGCCGGCGTCCGCGGCGACACGATCATCGTCAACGCTCCGGGGAGTCCGAAGGGATGTGTCGAGCAGCTCGAGGCGATCATCGACGTCCTGCCCCACGCCCTGCGCCTCCTCCACGACACGGACAGCTCCCACTGAACACGCAAACGGCCAGGTGGGCGGCGCCGGTAGCCTCGCTCGCGTGCTGAAGCTGGTCTTGCCCAAGGGCTCGTTGGAACGGGCGACGTTGGAACTCTTCGAAGCGGCCGACCTGCCGGTGCAGCGCTCGTCGTCGGTCGATTACCAAGCGAGCATCGACGACCCCCGGATCGACTCGGTGCGGATCCTGCGACCCCAGGAGATCCCCACGTACGTCGCCGAGGGGCTGTTCGACCTGGGAATCACCGGGCGTGACTGGGTCGAGGAGACCGGCAGCGTCGTGGAGAGCCTCGGCGAACTCCAGTACTCGAAGAACACGAACCAGCCGATCCGGATGGTCGTCGCGGTCGCCGGCGACTCGCCGGCCGGGTCGGTCAGGGACCTCCCGGACGGCGTCCGGGTCCAGACCGAGTACCTCGAATCGACACGTCGATTCTTCGAGGCCAACGGCGTCGAGGCCAACATCCGACTGTCGTACGGTGCGACCGAGGCGAAGATCCCCGACATCGCCGACTGCGTCGTCGAGATCACCGAAACCGGCAGAGCGCTGCGTGCCGCGGGTCTCAAGGTGATCGACACGATCCTCACCAGCTACACCGAGGTGGTGGCGAATCCGGTCTCCTACGCCGATCCGGAGAAACGCAAGGCGATGGATCAGGTGATGACGCTGCTCAACGGCGTGCTCGACGCCCGTGGAAGGGTGCTGCTCAAGCTCAACGTGAGTGAGGCGCAGAAGGACGCGGTGCTCGCGGTCCTGCCGTCGATGAAGTCGCCGAGCATCTCCCAGCTCGCCGGCGGCGACGGGTACGCCGTCGAGTCGGTGGTCGAGAAGCGCACGATCAACCTGGTCATCCCGGCACTCCGCGAGGCCGGCGCGACCGATCTCGTGGAGATGCCGATCTCCAAGATCGTCCCGTGAGCGCCACGATGACGGGCATCGTCGTCGACTTCGACGCCACAGTCGGTCTCGGTGTCATCGAGGCCGACGGCGTCCGTTACCCGTTCCACTGCATCGAGATCGCCGACGGGTCCCGCGACATCGCAGTCGGTGGCGGCGTGACGTTCGAGGTGCTGTGCAAGTTCGGGCGGTACGAGGCTGCCGCCATCAGGCCGTGAGCGACGGCGATGCCCGGGCCGAGCGTGAGCGCCGGATCATCGACGTCCTGATGTCGCTGGACGAGGGCGAGGTCACCACCTACGGCGACGTGGCCGACGTGGCGGGCTACCCGAGGCAGTCGCGGCTGGTCGGGCGGATCCTCGCGACGACGGCCGCGGACGTGCCGTGGTGGCGGGTCGTCAACGCGGTGGGAATGATCCGCGCGTCGGATCCCGCCCTGCAGGCGCAGTTGCTCGCCGAGGAGAACGTCGTCGTCCGCGAGGGCCGCGTCGTCCGCGCTCCCGTCGGACGATTCGCGTCCGACGACGGCTGACCCGACAACCCGACGTCCTGGCGGATCGTCACCGATGCGTCATCGATCGTCACGATCCGCCGGGATCGCGGCGGTGGGTGGGAGTCAGCCGGCCGTCTGACCCTTGATCTGGACGAATGCCAGTCGGATGTTCTGCAATGCGCCCTGCAACGTCGGCGCTTCGGGACCCAGCCGATCGCCGAGCCCGTCGACGAGGCATGCCAGGGCATCGATCGCGAGCGCTGATTGGGCGAGATCCGGCGGTTCGGCCGACAAGTGGATGGCGGCGAGTTCGTAGAGCCCCATCGCGTGGTTGGTGATCACCACCTCAGCCGGCACGGACGAGAGGCGCTCGCGCACCTCGGCCATCGCCTGTTCGGCCTCGCGGATCTGGTCCTGTTCCTCGGCGCTGAGCTGTTCGAACTCGGACTGGAACTCCTCGAGTCCCGGAATCTCGAAGGGACCGCCGGCTTGGTTGTCAGAGGTTTCATCACTCACCCGCGGTACCCTACCCGGGCACAACTGAGGCGAAGTGGGACGCGAGTCCCCACCTGTCCACGACATCGACGCCTTCGGGTGGCCGACCCAGTGTCACGGGTACTGAGGCTGAGACAGCCACCGAGCCGACTCCGGTCGGCAGGGTGTCGGTCGCTCCGCGGACTTCGCGTCGAGCACCAACATTCACACATGGGGAGGCCCATTGCACAGGAGTGAAGTCTCATAGCACCGCGACGACCAGAACCGCGTGGCGACCAGCACCGCGTCAACGACCGTATCCGTAGCCGTGAGGTCCGATTGATCGGACCCAGCGGCGATCAGCTCGGAATCAAACCGGTCCCCGAGGCGCTGCGCATGGCCCGAGGTCTCGACCTCGATCTCGTCGAAGTCGCGCCACAGGCGAATCCGCCCGTGTGCCGAATCATGGACTACGGCAAGTTCAAGTACGAGGAGGACCAGAAGGCCAAGGAAGCCCGCAAGAAGTCGACCAACGTCTCGGTGAAGGAAGTCAAGTACCGACCCAAGATCGGCAAGGGCGACTTCGACACCAAGACTCGCAACGTCATCCGTTTCATCGACGAGGGCCACAAGGTCAAGGTGACGCTGCAGTTCCGTGGCCGTGAGATGGCGCACCCCGAACTCGGTGCGAAGATCCTCGACGAGGTCATCGCAGCCGTGGGCCCCGCCGCCAAGCTCGACAGCCGTTCACGGCTCGAAGGCAGGGCGATGTCGATGGTGCTGTCACCCGACAAGCAGGCACAGGAAGCGATCAAGAAGGCAGCGGCCGAAGCGGCCAAGAAGGCAGCCGAAGCAGACGCCGAGGCGGAGACCGCTCAGGCAGGCGACACGGCGGAATCTGAAGGAGATTGAGATGCCGAAGATGAAGACATCGAAGACCGCCGCGAAGCGGTTCAAGAAGACCGGGACCGGGACACTCCGTCGCGAGCAGGCGAACAACCAGCACCTGTTCGAGAAGAAGTCGTCACGGCGCAAGCGTCGTCTGGAGCAGGACCAGGACGTCCACCCCGGCGATGCGAAGAAGATCAAGCGGCTGCTGGCCGAGCGCTGAGCCGAGAGCGTAGAGGAGAAGATCAATGGCACGAGTCAAACGCGGCGTCACCAAGACGAACCGTCACAAGAAGGTCCTCAAGCAGGCCAAGGGCTACTACGGCAACAAGAGCCGTTCCTTCCGGGCTGCCAACGAGCAGGTCATGCGGTCGGGCAACTACGCCTTCCGCGACCGCCGCGCCCGCAAGGGCGAGATGCGCCGGCTGTGGATCCAGCGGATCAACGCGGCCTGCCGTCAGAACGACATGAGCTACAGCCGCTTCATCGCGGGGCTCAACGCGGCCGGGATCGAGGTCGATCGCAAGATCCTGGCCGAGATCGCCGTCACCGATGCGGCGGCGTTCACCAAGTTGGTGGACAACGCCCGAGCCGCTCTCTGAGCGACTGAACACCGAATCTGCAAAGGGGCCGTGCCGAGTGCACGGTCCTTTGCTGTTTTCCGGCTCGCTCGGCGACCGATCGGAAGTGCAGGGAGCGGAGGATGACGTCGCCGGCGGGTCCCGGGGTGGCTGGTCGATGCGCCTCGGCGTCCACGGGCGTCGTCCGCCGACGACTGGCGTTTCGGTCGGGGCTCCCGGAGCGGGCGTTCACCCGCCAGAATGAGCCGATGGGCGGACTGGGGCTGACGAGCAAGAGCGTGCAGAGGCTGCGCCGACTGCTCGCTCGGCGCAGCGAACGCCATGCCGAGGGCGTGTTCGTCGTCGAGGGTCCCGTGTTCGCGGCCGAGGCGGTGCGCGCCGGTTGGACGTGTGTGGCCCAGTACAGCCCTGAGGGCAGTGGCGTCGAGGTCGTCGGCGCCGGGCCACTGCACGAGCTCGCCGCCGGCGTGCTCGAGAAGGTGGCCACGACCCAGACGCCGCAGGCACCGTTGGTGCTGGTCCGACTCCCCGAACGCGAGGTCGACGCCGTGCTCGCCGGGTCGCGCTTCGCCGTCGTGCTCGATCGGGTCGGTGATCCCGGCAACCTCGGCACGATCCTGAGGTCGGCCGAGGCCGCCGGTGCCGACGTCGTGGTCCTCACGCCGGGCAGTGCCGACGCGTTCAACCCGAAGGCGGTCCGCGCCTCGGCCGGCGCCGTGTTCCACGTCCCGGTGGTCGTCGCGACGCTCGACGAGGTGTCGGCCTCCGGGTTCAGGCTCGTCGGCACCAGTAGCCACGAGTTCCCGGGCCGCACGGTCGTCGAGTACGTCGACGCCGACCTGACCGGCCGAGTCGCGATCGTGATGGGCAACGAGGCCGCCGGTCTTCCGGACGAGTGGAACGACACGGTCGGCCCGATCCACACCTGGCTGACGATTCGCCACCAAGGGCGCAGTGAGTCCCTCAACGTGGCGATGGCGGCCACGGTGATCGTGTTCGAGGCCGCCCGCCAACGCTCCGATGAGAGATGAGAGTTGGGGTCACGCTCATCTCTCATCGCGGGCTGGACGGCTACGGTCGGACGTCGATGGGTGACCGACTGATCGACCTGCTCGATGCCACCGGTGTCCACTACGAGATCTTCGAGTGTGACCCCAAGCTCGCCGACACGGCGCAATTCTGCGAGGCCTACGGATTCTCCCCGGGTGAGTCGGCCAACACGATCCTCGTGATCGGGAAGTCGGACCCGCCGGTCTACGCGGCGTGCATCGTGCTCGCGGACAGCCGCCTCGACGTCAACAAGGTCGTCCGCAGACGACTCGGCGTCAAGAAGGCGTCGTTCGCCAACGGCGACGCGACGGTCGCGCTGACCGGGATGGAGATCGGCGGAGTGACGCCTTTCGGCCTCCCTGACGATCTTCCGATCTGGGTCGACTCGCGGGTCATGGAGCGCGCGCGGATCGTCCTCGGCGGAGGCGATCGCAGTCGCAAGGTGTTGGCGGCGCCGGAAATCCTCACCGCAATCGGTGCGGACGCGGTCGACGACCTCGCGAAGCCGGTCGGGGAGTGAGCACACAGGTCGTTCCGATTCTCCGCGTGGTCGATGCCGGGGTGTCGGTCGAGTGGGACCACCGGATCGGGTTCGAGCTCGAGTTCGAGCATCGCTTCGCTGCCGGGATGCCCGCCTACGTCGGCGTCCGGCGCGACGACGCGGTCATCCACCTCTCCGAGCACACCGGCGATGCCCGGGGCCCGGGCGCTCGTCTACGTCTGGGTCGACGCGATCGATCCGTCGGCCGAGCACTTCGGGATCGTTCCCGACGACATGCCGTGGGCGCGCGACGTCGAGGTCACCGACCCCGACGGCAATCGCATTCGTCTGGCGGAGCGGCGCGGGGGCTACGCTTGAACGGGTGAAGAGCCAGTCGCAGCGATTTCCCTACCCCGGCTGACCCCGGGGACTCCGAACGCTCCTGCTCGCACCGTTCCTTCGAAAGGACACCTCTTGATTTCCGACATCACCGCCGCTCGCGACGCTGCGCTCGCCGAGATCGCGCAAGCCGACAGCCCCGAGGCCGTCGCTGAGATGGCGACCCGCTACGCCGGCAAGAAGGGAGCCCTCGCCGGGTTGAAGAAGCAGCTCGGCGCACTCCCTTCGATCGACGCGAAGAAGGAGGCGGGTGCCGCCATCAACGAGGCGATGGGAGCCGTCGACGCCGCGCTCGACAGTCGCCGCAAGGCGGTCGCCGCCGACGCCATGCGCCGTCAGGTCGAACGCGAACGGATCGACCTCACCGAATACGTCGGCAAGGCGACGCGCGGACATGCACACCTCGTGACCCAGGCCTGGGAGCGCCTCGAAGACGTGTTCGTCGGCCTCGGATTCCGAGTCGCGGAGGGCCCCGAAGTGGAGACCGACTGGCACAACTTCGAGGCGCTGAACATGGGTGAGGGTCATCCTGCACGAGGCGAATTCGACACGCTCTTCCTCGATCACGCGGCACCCGGCGGTCGTCCCGGGTCGACGGTGTTGCGCACGCACACCTCGCCCGTCCAGATCCGCACGATGCTCGACGAGGAGCCCCCGATTCGCATCGTCGCACCGGGTCGTGTGTTCCGTCGTGACACGCCCGACGCCACCCACATGCCGGTGTTCCATCAGATCGAGGGGCTGGTGATCGACCGCGACATCTCGATGGCGGATCTTGCCGGCACGATCGATGCGTTCACGAAGGCGTTCTTCGGCAAGGGCTGGAACTCGCGGCTCCGCCCGAGCTACTTCCCGTTCACCGAGCCGTCCGCCGAGTTCGACATCCAGCGCCCCGACGGATCGTGGATCGAGTTGGGTGGCTGTGGGATGGTCCATCCGAACGTGCTGCTCGCCGGAGGAATCGACCCCGAGGAATGGAGCGGCTTCGCATTCGGATTCGGGATCGACCGGATGGCCATCATGCGCCACGGAGTGGCGGACATCCGGGAGATGTTCTCCGACGACCTTCGATTCATCGAACAGTTCTGAGGAAGTGCGCCTGTCATGAAGATCCTCCTGTCCTGGCTCAACGAATACGGCGACTTCGGGGACCCGGGCGACGCCGACGCCGTTCGACGTGTCGCGGACGCGCTCACCTCGCTCGGCCTCGAGGTCGACTCGATCGACGCCGTCGGCGAGACGGTCGACGGCGTGATCACCGCTCGAATCCTCCGACTCGAGTCCCATCCCGACGCGGCGAGAGTGCAGCGGGTGTACGTCGACGCCGGCGACGGACAGGAACGTCACGTCTGGTGTGGGGCGAACAACATCTCCGCGGACGACATCGTTCCGCTGGCGACGCTCGGCACCACGATGCCGAACGGGATGACGATCGAGCGGCGGGGCATCCTCGGCATCGATTCGGAGGGAATGCTGTGCTCGGCGCAGGAACTGGGTCTCGGCGAGGACCACTCGGGGATCCGGATTCTTCCGCCGGCCACACCGCTCGGTGTGCCGTACGGAGAGGCGCTCGGGATCAGCGCCGACGTGCTGATCGACGCCGACGTCACTCGCAACCGCCCCGACTGCTGGGGATACGTGGGTATCGCCCGCGACCTGGCGGCGAAGATGGGCGTCGAGTTCCGACCGCCGGCGCCCGAACTCGTCGTCACGGGTGACGAGCGCTCCGCCCCCGTCGAACTCGTCGCCGGCGACCGTTGCGCACGGTTCACCTCGACCGTGATCTCGGGCGTCGCCGTCGGTGACTCCGCCGAGTGGATGCAGCGCCGCCTCGTCGCCGCCGGCATGCGGCCGATCAGCAACGTCGTGGACGTCAGCAACTACGTGATGCTCGAGCTCAATCAGCCGAACCACGCGTACGACCTCGACACGCTCGGCGGTGGTGGGTTCAGGGTGCGCCTCGCGGCCGACGGCGAACACCTGGTGACACTCGATGGTGAGGATCGGACCTTCTCCTCGCACGATCTGTTGATCTGCGACGCGAACGACGTCCCGATCGGAATCGGCGGGATCATGGGCGGGCGCGACTCGGAGATCTCGGAGACGACCACGACCGTGGCGCTCGAGATGGCGTGGTTCGAACTCGTCGGGATCGGCCAGACGGTCGGCCGCACCGGCCTGAGGTCCGAGGCGTCGCAGCGGTTCGAACGCGGTGTGGACCCGTATGGAATGCCGACCGCGATCGCCCGCTTCGTGGAGTTGCTGGCCGAGACCTGCCCGGATCTCGTCGTGCATGCCGGGGCGGTCGACGCTCGCTCCGATCACCTGCCGCCCGAACATCGCAGCGTCCAGGTGCGGATCGCGAACGTCAACCGGATCCTGGGTACTCAGCTCACCGTCGACGAACTCCCGCCGCTGCTCGATCCCATCGGGTACACCGTCTCGGGTGACGGAGACACCCTCACCGTGGAGTTGCCGACGTGGCGGCTCGACTCGTCCGCCGAGATCGACGTCATCGAAGAGGTCGCCCGCCACTACGGCTACGACCGCCTCGGCACACGCGTGCCGACGTCCACGGCACACGGCGGGCTCACGGTTCGTCAGCGGCGTCGCCGCGTCCTGCGCGACGTGCTGCTCGGACTCGGAATCTCCGAGGCGATGCCGAATCCGTTCCTGGCACCCGACACCCTGGCGAAGGCAGGCCTCGACGGCGACTCGATCGTGATCACGAATCCGCTCGTGTCCGACGAGAGCGTGTTGCGAACGTCGTTGCGGCCCGGCCTGCTCCGCGCGATCGCCTTCAACGAGTCGCATCGGCGGAGCGGGGCACGGCTCTTCGAGATCGGGCATGTCTACCCGCCGGGAGAGGGCGATCTGCCCGCCGAGTACGAAGCGCTGACGGTCGTGCTCGCCGGAAGCGACGCCCCCGCGGCGATGGCTGTCTGGCGTGAGATCACCGCCGCGCTCGGAGGTGGCGCGCGAATCGACCAGCAACGCGTGCCGGCGGGGCTCCACGGCACACGGTCGGCGACGCTGCAGGCAGGAAAGGATCCGCTCGGAGCGGTCGGCGAGGTTGCGCCGGGTGTCCTCGCTGCGTTCGGTGTCACGGAGCGGGTGGCAATTCTCGAACTCGACCTCGACCGGTTCCTGGCCCGTGAGCCCAAGCCGGCGCAGTGGAAGCCGACGAGCCGGTACCCGTCGAGCGACCTCGACCTGTCGTTCCGACTCGACGACTCGGTTTCGGCCGAACAGCTCGAGAAGGCGGTCCGCCAGGGCGCCGGCACGTACCTGGTCGACCTCGACCTGTTCGACAACTACCGCAATCCCGACGTCGCTGGATCCCGAGCGCTCGGCTATCGACTTCGCCTCCAGGCGGGTGACCGCAACCTCACCGACGCCGACATCGCCGAGATTCGACGCGAAATCGAGGCCGCGGCCACAAAGTTGGGCGCCGAGCTGCGAAGCTGAGCACGTGACCGCACCGGGAGAAACGGACCTGGAGGCGATGCTCGCCTCGCTCGACGTCCACCGACGTCCGGGGGTGTTCACCTTCGTTGCCGTGGACGTGCCCACGCCGGGGCTGCTCGCAGCAGCCCACGGGATGGTCAAGGAGGGCGTGTCGACCACGTTGGTGCTCCCCGTCGAGTCGGCCCGTCGAGCCGGTCTGCCCGCCGTGATCGAGATGGCGTGGCTGTCGTTGACCGTCCATTCGAGTCTCGAAGCGGTCGGCCTCACGGCCGCCTTCTCGAGAATCCTCGCCGACGAGGGCATCTCGTGCAACGTGCTCGCCGGCTACCACCACGACCATCTCCTCGTGCCGGTCGAGCGCGTCGACGACGCGATCGCTGCGCTGCGCGTCAGTTCGAACTGAGGTCGTCGGGGGCGAGGGCCAGCCAGCGCAACCTTCCCGGCTGCCGGCGAAGCACGTCGTGCCACAGCTCGTCGGGGCGGTCGGAGAACACGTCGCCGATCTCCGCGTCGAGCACGAGCCACGCCCCCTCCTCGATCTCGAGTTCGAGTTGACCAGCACCCCAACCGGCGTAGCCGCGGAAGATCCTGACGGCCTCGACGTGGGCGGCGACGATCGCGGGGTCGGCCGACAGGTCGGTCGACGCGACCAGCCCGCTGATCGGTGTCAGCAGGTCGGTCGTGCCGCTCATCAATTTCTTGGTGGTCGCCATCGCGATCATCGCGTTCGTGTCGACGGGCCCGCCGGCGAAGATCGTCGACGGTGCCGACTGGAGGTCCGTCCAGCGGTCGAGCGGTTCGATCAGCGTCTCGTCGGTCGGCCGGTTCAGGACCAGGCCGATCGCCCCGTCCTCGTGGTGCTCGAGCATGTACACGACCGTTCGATCGAAGTTCGGGTCGGTCAACGGCGGAGTCGCCAGGAGCAGCCGGCCCTTCGTCTGCGGTGACGTCAGGAACACGTCTCCAGTCTGGCCCGTCGGAGCGCGGAGCGCTCACCGGCATCGGTGAAACACGTCAAACAGGGATGGTCGCACAGGTCGATACCTTGTACGGCCCATGGCTTCTCAATCGCTCAAGTCCGGGGGACGTGCGCTGTTGTTCGGGTTCGGTGCGTTCCTCGCCATCGTCGTGCTGGTCGGCCTCGTGCTCCCCCGGATCTTCGACTTCTCGATCCCGTTCACCAAGGAGAAGATCGACCGCACGCCGCCGGTCGTGCTCACCCAGATCAACGACCTCGCGGAGTTTCGTGCCGCCGAGGCGGAATTCGAGGTGGTCGTCGACCAGGAGGACGACATCGCCTTCGTTCCGGATTTCATCGCCGGTGAACGTGTTCAGTACGTCGCCGTCGGAAGTGTCGATGCGGTGGTCGACTTCTCGAACCTCGACGAGGACGCGGTGATCTTCGACGAGGACAGCGGAAGGGTCGTGGTGATCCTGCCCGAACCGACGATCGGCGACCCGGTCATCGACTACGAGAACAGTGGCGTGATGAACCGCGATCGGGGTGTGCTCGACCGCTTGGGTGGCATCTTCTCCGACAACCCGACCGGTGAGGAGAAACTGATCGTCGCCGCGACCGAGAAGATGGTCGCCGCGGTTCCGGCCAGCGATCTGCTCCAGCGGGCCGAGGAGAACACCGAGGAGATGTTGACCACGCTGCTCACCGGTGCAGGCGTCGAGGATGTCGACGTGGTGTTCGAACGCCCTTCGGTCGGCTGACGGCCGTTGCATGATCATCCACATATCTGTATGATCATCCAGCTATGACCGAATTCTCCGTCCGGGTCGGCATCATCGGTGCCTCCGGCTACACGGGCGTCGAGCTCGTCCGCCTGATCGCGGCACACCCACAGCTCGATCTCGTGCTCGCCACGGGCGACTCGATGGCGGGACGTCGGGCCGCGGATCTCTATCCGTCGCTGGCGACGGCATGCCCGGATCTCGTCTACACCGAGTTCGACCCCGCTGCGGTGTCCGGACTCGACCTCGTGTTCCTCGGACTCCCTCACGATGCCTCGATGCGGTTGGCGCCGCAACTCGTCGGTGAGGTCGGCTGTGTCGTCGATCTCTCTGCGGCGTTCCGGATCAAGGACGCGTCGAAGTATCCGGAGTTCTACGGCTTCGATCACACCGAGCCCGAACTGTTGGCCGAGGCCGTGTTCGGGCTGCCCGAACTCCATCGCGCCGAGCTGAAAGGTGCACGGCTCGTTGCGACGCCCGGATGCCACGTCACCGCCGCGACGCTGGCCCTCCAACCGCTGGTTGCGGCGGGCATGGTCGAGCCGACGGGGATGATCGTCAACAACGTGACGGGAATCACCGGAGCGGGCCGCACCCCGACCGAGACGAACGTCTTCACGAACATCGACTCCAACGTCGTCGCGTACGGCCTGCTGCACCATCGCCACACGCCCGAGATGGAGCAGGAGATCGGTGGGCAACTGACCTTCACCCCACACCTGGTGCCGATGAGCCGCGGCATCCTCGCGACCTGTTACGCCCGACCGGCCCCCGATTGCTCTCCGGACCGGGTGATGGCTGCGCTCCGCGAGGCGTACGCGGGCGAGCCGTTCACGACCGTGATCGATGGTGCGCCGGCGACGAAGTCCGTGCTCGGTTCGAACGCCGCCCACGTCTCGGCCCGTTTCGACGAGCGCACGCAGACGGTCATCTCGATGTGTGCGATCGACAATCTCACGAAGGGTGCATCCGGCGGCGCGCTCCAAGCGGCGAATGTCGCACTCGGTATCGACGAGACCGCCGGGCTCGCAACCATCGGGCTGGCGCCATGAGTTCTGTCGAGCCGGCGCATCTTCCCGGAGCGGGGCTCCGTGCCGAGACGCTCGTCGAGGCGCTGCCCTACATCCGCCGGTTCGCCGGCAAGACGATCGTCGTCAAGTACGGGGGAAATGCACTCGCCGGCACGTCCGAGCACGATGCCCTCGCGCTGTTCGCCGAGGACATCGTGATGATGCGCCTCGTCGGGATGCGTCCGGTCGTCGTTCACGGTGGGGGGCCGCAGATCTCTGCGCTCATGGCCCGCCTCGGCAAGGAGACCGAGTTCGTCGATGGGCTCCGGGTCACCGACGCCGAGACCGTGGACATCGCACGGATGGTGCTCAAGGGGCATGTGAATCCGCAACTGGTGGCGGCGATCAACGTCCACGGCAACTATGCCGTCGGCGTCTCGGGCGTCGACGGCGGCCTGATCCGCGCGCAGGCCCGGGACGAACGGCTCGGGTTCGTCGGTGACGTCACGGCGATCCACCCCGAGGTGGTCAACGGACTCCTCGACGACGAGTTCATTCCCGTGATCGCGACGATCGGCTCGGACGCGACCGGACAGGCGTTCAACATCAACGCCGACACCGTCGCCGGTGCGATCGCCGAAGCACTCGATGCCGAGAAGCTGATCTATCTGACCGACATCGACGGGTTGCGCACCGACGTCGACGACCCCGCCGGCCTGATCCGCCAGACCACGGCCGACCATCTGGACCAGCTCATCGCCGACGGCATCGTCGCCGGCGGAATGATCCCGAAGGTTGCCAGCTGCCAACAGGCGGTCCGCAATGGGGTGCGCCGCGCGCACATCCTCGACGGCCGTATCGCACACGTCCTCCTGCTCGAACTGTTCACCGACGACGGAATCGGAACCATGGTGATGCCCTCATGAACGCCCACGCCTTCCACCACGCACCGATGGACGCCTGTCCGTTCATGCCGGTCTTCGGACCGCCCGCGATCATGTTCGATCGCGGGCGCGGCACCGAACTCTGGGACTCCGACGGAAAGCGATACCTCGACTTCCTCGCCGGAATCGCCGTCGTCTCGCTGGGCCACGCCAACCCGGTCGTCGCCGAGTCGATCGCGGATCAGGCCGAACAGCTGCTCCACGTGTCGAACTTCTTCGCCAATCCGGTGGCCACCGAAGCCGCCGTGAAGATCAACACGCTCCTGCGCGACGCGACCGGTCACAGCGGACAGCTGTTCTTCACCAACTCCGGCGCGGAGTCGAACGAGTGCGCCATCAAGCTGGCGCGCAAGCACGGCGGGCGCGGCCGACACGCGGTCGTCAGTACGCTCGGCAGCTTCCACGGGCGCACACTCGCCACGCTCGCCGCGACGGGGCAGCCCACCAAACACGAGCCGTTCCAGCCGATGCCGGAAGGTTTTCGCCACGTCGCCTGGGGCGACATCGATGCGATGCGTGCCGCGGTCGACGGGTCGGTCGCGGCGGTGTTGATCGAGGCGATCCAGGGCGAGGGTGGCGTCAACCCCGCCACCGAGGAGTACTTCCATGCGGTCCGCGACGCGTGCGACGAGGTCGGGGCGCTGATGATGGTCGACGAGATCCAGACCGGCTTCGCCCGGACGGGTCGCTGGTTCGGATTCGAACACTCCGGTGTCTCGCCCGATGTGGTCACGATGGCCAAGGCGATGGGCAACGGCATGCCGATCGGTGCGTGCTGGGCGCGCATCGACGTGGCCGCCGCGTTCGAGCCCGGCGACCACGGCAGTACCTATTCCGGCACGGCGATCGCGTGCTCGGCGGTCAACGCCGTGATCGACGAGATGCAACGAATGGATGCCCCCGCGCTGGCCGAGCGCAAAGGGGCCCACCTGGTCGCCGGACTCACCGCACTGCGCGGTGTCGCCGGTGTCCGCGGTGCCGGGCTGATGCTCGGCGTGCAGTTGGTGGACGGGCTCGACGCCAAGCGTGCATACTCGGACCTGCTCGACGCCGGGTTGATCGTCAACGCCGTGAACCCGACGACGATTCGACTCCTGCCACCGTTGACCGTCACCGATGACGAGCTCGACGAGGCCATCGCGATGATCGACGACGCGTTGAATGTTCAACTCCACGAGGCGGGCGCATGACCCGGCACCTGCTCGACGTCACCGACTTCACGGCCGCCGAGGTCGCCACGATCCTCGACCTCGCCGAGCAGCCGATCGATTCGCTCGGGCGACCACTCGAGGGGCAGGGCGCCGCGCTGATCTTCGAGAAGCCGTCGAACCGTACCCGTCACTCGATGGAGATGGCCGTGTTCCAGCTCGGTGGGCACCCGGTGTACACGCGCGGTGAGGAGGTGGGCTTCGACACCCGCGAGCCGGTGGAGGACGTGGTGCGGATCATGGCCGGCTACCACTCGCTGATCGCCGCTCGCGTGTTCGACCACGCCACGGTGACACGTGCTGCCGCCGCCCTCGACGCCGATGGCACCGAGGTCCCGGTCGTCAACATGCTCTCCGACCTGTCGCACCCGCTGCAGGCGTTCGCCGACGCTCTGACGATGCGCCAACGGCTCGGAGTACTCACCGGCCGGACGGTTGCCTACGTCGGCGACTACGCCAACGTCGCGCGGTCGTTGGCCGAGATCTCGCTCCTGATGGGGATGCACGTCCGGCTCGGGTGCCCGCGCGGTTTCGATGCCGACGATGCCGAACTCGAACGGCTCTCGATGATCGGGACCGGAAGCGTGGTGCAGGTGACGCGTGCGGCCGAAGCAGTCGACGGTGCCAACGCGGTGCACACCGACACGTGGGTGTCGATGGGCCAGGAGAACGAGAAGGCCGCGCGTCGTCGGGCGTTCGAGGGCTACACCGTCGATGCCCGCATCATGACGGCAGCAGCGCCGGACGCGATCTTCATGCACTGCCTCCCGGCGTACCGGGGCTTCGAGGTGACGGCCGACGTCATCGACGGGCCGCAGTCGGTGGTCTTCCAGCAGGGTCACAATCGCATGCACGCAGCGCGAGCGGCGCTCGCGTTCATCCTGTCGGGGGTCGGGCGATGACGACCAAGGTGCAACGCCAGTCGGCGATCGCGCGGCTCGTGGGCGAGCACGAGGTGACCAGTCAGCCCGAACTCATCGAGCTCCTGGCGTCGCAGGGCATCGAGGCCACTCAGGCAACGGTCTCGCGTGACCTCGACGACATCGGTGCGGTGAAGGTGCGCGTCGCGAGTGGGAACACGGTCTATGCGATCCCGCAGTTCGAACCCGATCGACTCGCTCCACTCGACCAGCTTCGACGGGTGATGGGGGAGTGGGTCGCCGAGGTCGCCAGTTCCGGAAACATCGTCGTGCTCCGGACACCGCCGGGCTGCGCCCACGTCGTCGCCTCGGCGCTGGATCGCAGCCGTGTCGAGGGCATGCTCGGCACCGTTGCCGGAGACGACACGCTGATGTGCGTCTCGGCGGCGGCCGACGGTTCGGCCCTCGCCGACCATCTCCGCCAACTCGCCGGAATCGATTGACAGGACACCCATGGATCTCGACGACCAACACGAATTCGCGCGCGACGCTGAGCTTCCGCCCCAGGCCAGGACGCTGTGGCACGGTCGGTTCACGGGAGGCCCGTCCGAATCGCTGCTCGCCTACACGGTCAGCCTCCCGTACGACCAGCGGATGTGGCGTGACGACATCGCCGGGTCGAAGGCGCACGTACGCGGCCTGGCGCGGGTCGGTCTGCTGACCGATGACGAGCGGGACGGCGTCCTGGAAGCCCTCGACGACGTCGCGATCGAGATGGACACGGGCCTCTTCGTGTTCGCCGACAGCGACGAGGACATCCACACGGCGATCGAACGCCGGGTCACCGAGCTCGCTCCCGCCGGCGGCAAGCTGCACACCGGTCGATCACGCAACGACCAGGTCGCCACCGACCTCCGGTTGTGGTGCAAGCGTGAACTGCGCGACGTCGCGCTCCGCCTCGTCGAGATGCAGGAGGCGTTGCTCCAGCAGGCGCTCGAGGCCGGCGATGCGTACCTGCCCGGCTACACCCACCTCCAGCGCGCACAGCCGGTGTTGCTGTCACACCACCTGATGGCGCACGGCTGGGCACTCGGCCGCGACGTGAGCCGCCTGCTCGACACGATCGAACGCCTCGACGTGTCGCCGCTCGGTGCCGGGGCCCTCGCCGGTTCGTCGCTCCCGCTCGATCCCGTCGGCAACGCGGCGGATCTCGGATTCGCCAAGGCGTTCGACAACAGCCTCGACGCGGTCAGCGACCGCGACTTCGTCGCCGAAGCGGTCTTCGATCTCGCGATGGTCGGGATCCACCTCGCCCGCATCGGGGAGGAGTGGGTGCTGTGGACGTCGGGCGAGTTCGGTTTCGCCCGGCTCGACGACGGTTATGCGACCGGGTCGTCGATGCTCCCGCAGAAGAAGAACCCCGACATCGCCGAGCTGGCGCGTGGCAAGAGCGGTCGCCTGATCGGCAACCTCACCGGCCTGCTCGCCACCCTCAAGGGGCTCCCGATGGCGTACAACCGCGACCTTCAGGAGGACAAGGAGCCGCTGTTCGACTCGGTCGAGCAGGTCACGCTCGCGGTGGCGGCCCTCACCGGCATGATCGCCACCGCCACGTTCGACACCGATCGGATGCAGGCGGCCGCCGACGAGGAGACGATGGCCGCGACGGACCTCGCGGAGTACCTCGTTCGCGGCGGGATGCCGTTCCGCGAGGCGCACGCCGTCGTGGGCGCGCACGTTCAGGCGTGCCTCGCGGGCGCTGGGTCGCTCGCGGACCTCGTCGCTGCCGATCCGCGCCTGGGCGCCGAGGGTGCCGCGCTGGTCCGTCCCGGCGTCGGCGTGACCATGCGGACGAGCCGCGGAGCGGCGGGCCCCGCGGCCCGTGACGAACAGGTCGAGTCGTACCGCGAGATGCTGCGCACGGAGATGCTCGCGGTCCGGGCGATCGCGTCGTCCGGCTGAGTCGTGTTGGAGCGGTGGTGGTTCGCTCGAGGGGCGGACGTGGTCGCGCTCGATCTGTTGAACAAGGTGCTCCGCGTCGAAGGTGACGGCGGGATCAGCTCGGGACGCATCGTGGAGACCGAGGCTTATCTCCCCGATGACCCGGCCAGTCACACGTTCAACGGTCCGACCGATCGCAACCGCGTGATGTTCGGCCCGGCCGGGCATCTGTACGTGTACCTGAGCTACGGAATCCACCGATGTGCAAACGTGGTGACCGGCCCCGAGGGCAGTGGTCAGGCGGTGCTGCTCCGTGCGCTCCAGCCGATCGAGGGCATCGATCTGATGCGCACACGTCGCGGTCGTCCGGATCCGGTACTCGCCGACGGGCCCGGCAAGTTGTGTCAGGCGATGGGGATCGACCTCGAACACGACGGCGTCGAACTGCTGGGCGGGTCCGACATCTCGATCGTCGACGACGGAGTGCCACCGCCGACAGATCCCCGCGTCGGACCGCGGGTCGGGATCAGCAAGGCGATCGATGCGCCTCTGCGATTCCGGGTTCCGATCAGCTGAATGCCAGGAGGTCGGCGTACGCGGCCTGCAGGAGTGTGGTCAGGAGTGCGGGTCGGGTGACCGCGGCCGGGTCGATGTTGATCCCGAGATCGAGCATGTCGTGCGTCGACATCATCGTGAGGTTGAACCCGGTGCCGGCAACGGGACCGAACGGGTACGAGTGCAATGTCTTCGCGCCGGCGACGTACGTCTCGCCGCGATAACCCGGCAGGTTGCTGGTGGCGAAGTCGATGTGACCGGCCTGGTCACGTGCCAGTCCGGTCATGAGCGGGACAGGGAGCAGATTGGCGACGGTCGCCATCGCAGCAAGGGGACCTGCTCCGTGGACTTCGGCCCGTTTGGCACGGACGACGGCGTGGATCTCGGCGAAGCGCTCGTCGAGCGGAATCGGCACGGCATCGACCTCGACCGGCACCGGGCTGAACGCGTTCGAGCCGTCGTCGCCGCCGGTCCGAGTGTTGACGACCAGCGTCATGTGGAACTTCTCCGGAGTGCTGTCGAAGTGCTGGTGGTAGCGGACGCTTGCCTCGACCGCTCCGGTGAGGAAGAGGTCGTTGATCGTGCCGCCGAGCGCGTGGGCGGCGTCGTGCACATCGTCGAACGGGAGGCTGAACGCCTCGGCGTGGCGGCGCCGTGACCGCCGTCGCCAGAGGTCCGACCCCGCAGGGTGCAGCTGCTCGGTGGCCGTCTTGACCAGATCGGTCGCCTCGGTGCGCGAGCGACCGACCGATCCCGGGTCGAGCACGTTGCGCAACACGCGCCGGCCGAGGTCGACGGGAGCTCTGATGCCCTGTCCGATGGTGTCTCGGGCGGCGGCCACCAGACCGGTGTCGTCGACGGGGTCGTTCGCGATCACCGCAGCGAGATCGACGTGGTCGGGTGGCGCAGCCTCGCGTTCGGCGGTGGTGTAGGCGAGCGACATCTTGACCAGCGTCTCGCCGTCGCCCACGGTGTGGTGGATCTTCGTGAGCAGCGCACCGCGACCGTCGGCGAGCCCGTCGACGACCACGTACATCCACAGCGGTCGCGTGACGTCGTAGGAGTCCTGCAGCCACGGAGTGAAGTAGTCGAGCAGCTCACGCAGTGTGCCTTCGCCGGGGGCGCCGATGCGTCGCACGTGCCAGCCGAGGTCGAACTCGTGGTCGTACACCCACCTGGGTGCTGCGAGCGGCCCGAGCCCGGGGGCGACGCGTTGGCGGAGACGGGGGATCTCGGCCACGGCGTGCGCGACGCTCTGCCGGAACCAGTCGATGTCGAGCGAGCGATCGTAGATCGCGATCCCGCCGCCGTTCGGGTCGAGCCACGGGTCGCGTTCGACGTTCCACATCATGGCCTCCATGCCGCTCATGTGTTGGTCAGCCATGCTCTCCTCCGACGGCTCGCTGCGCCGATACTAGTGATCCATCCGGCAGCGTCTGGCCGCTGCTCCACCTCCCGCGATGCGTGAGTGGTCGGCCCGTGGCCGACCAGGATTCCTCGACGGCGAAGCCTGCGCGTCGTCCGCCGCGAGGGCGGTCATCGAGATGTCGGCACGGGCGTCGTCAACGAGGTGTTCCTCGCCTGTGGCTGGTCGTCGAGGGTCGCTCCCGAACCACCGTCGTGTGGCCAGGTCCGTCCCCGACCGCATCGGCGTGAGAACCCCGTGGCGCTGTGTGGCAGCGGATCGCCACGTCGGCGCGCCGTCGCAAAGGGGCCTTTTCCTCTGTGAGGAGCGGAGTCGCGGAGAAGACGCTTGCCACATGGCGCCGATGCTGCCGCGGGTGACTCCGGTCCGAGCGGACCGTGTCGATCGCCGACACCACGAGGGAGCAATGCGACAGGCCGGCTCTCCACCTGAGAGGAATCGAAGATGACAACCATCAACGAAGCAGCCCAGGACTTCCTGGACATGAGAAGGATCGCCGTGACCGGCGTGTCGCGCACCGCGAAGGGGCACGGCAGCAACGCCGTGTACGAACGGCTGCGCTCACGCGGCTACGAGGTGTTCGCCGTCAACCCGAACGCTGATGAGGTCGAGGGTGACACCTGCTACCACGACCTGACATCGATTCCCGGCGGCATCGATGCGGTCGTGATCGGCACGCGCCCGGAGCACGCCGACGCCACCATGGCCGAGTGTGTCGAACTCGGTGTCAGCCACGTGTGGATGCATCGTGGACCGGGCCCGGGCAGCGTCTCGCAGAGCGCTGCCGCCCACGGCCGAGAGCACGGCATCACCGTGATCGACGGCGGATGCCCGCTGATGTTCGAGCCGACAGCCGACTTCGCGCACAAATGCATGAAGGCCGTCTTCACGCTGACCAAGAAGGTCCCCAAGCAGGTCTAATCGCACCTGGCCGTTCGGACCATTCGGTTGGGGATCGGACGCGGTCCCGTGATGATCCCGGTGTCGTGCGACTCAGTTCACCCGCGCTGCAGCGAGCAGAGCCGGCAGTCCCGACGCCACCACGACGAGGGCGATGACGATCGCCGCGCCCGGGCCGGTTGCGTCGACCACCAGTCCCGTCAGCGACGGCACGGCGATGGCGCCGACGTTCGCCGCGAGGAGCTGCCACCCCGCGATCCGCTGCGCATGTTCCACGCCGACGCGCTGCGCAGTGCGCGCCGACAGCGTCGGGACGAGCGGTGCCAGCGCGATCCCGGCCAGAGCCGCGGCGCCGACCACCGTGACGGACGGTGCGACCGAGACGAGCGCGATTCCGGCCGCCGCGGTGACTGCACAGGGAACGAGACCCGCCCGATCGACCGCCTCGCGGACGCGTGGTGATCCGAGCAGCAGGCGCCCCGTCATCGTGCCGCCCCAGAATCCGGACACCGCCACCGCCGCGATGCCCTTCGAGATCGTGCGTCCTTCGTCGAGGTACGTGAACAACCAGTTTCCGACGGTGACCTCGACGGCCACGAAGGAGCAGAAGACCGCGAGAGAGATCATCGTCGCACGCGTGGGCGGTCGTCCGAGATCGACGTGGTGGGCCGGAACCGGGGGCGAGGGCCAGTGGGTTCCGGCCCGGACCGCGACCACGACGGCGGCCGCAGCGAACCCGGAGGCGACGACCAACGACCAACGCCAGTCGGGGACCACGGCGACGACGAGCGGTCCGATGGTGGCGCCGACGCCGTAGAAGCCGTGGATCACGCCGGCATCGCCGACGTTTCCGAGTGTCGCGATCACCCCCGCACCGACCGAGTCGAGGAAACCGGAGACCAGCCCGATCCCGGAGAACCCGACGAGGAACATCGCCCACGAGTTCGAACCGGCGACGACGAAGTCGGCCGCGATCAGTCCGATGAGCGCGGCAACGAAGCACGACCCGATCCCGAAACGACGGGTGGCGACTCGCCCGGATCCCGACGTCGACATCCGTGAGACCCCGTAGACGAGCGAGACCAGGCCGAGAGCGCCGAGCGACTGACCGAAGCGCTCACGAACGTCGGGCCACATCACGCCGAGCATCGCCACCGGCATCGCGAACGAGAGGAAGGTGACCGAACTCGACCCGACGACGAGCTTCGATCGGGTGCTGACGCTCATCGGCGCCGACGGTACCGGCGCTTCGTCGCGCCTCGGCTCGATGGCCTAGCTTCGCCACGTGCAGGACTTTGCAGGAAAGATCGCCGTCATCACGGGGGGCGGCACCGGAATGGGACGCGAACTGGCGATTCAACTCGCCGCAGCGGGTGCCCACGTGTCGATGTGCGACCTCTCCGAGGAGAACATGGCCGAAACCGCGACGCGGGCGCGCGCCGCGGCGCCGGCCTCCGACATCCGGATCTCCACCCATACCGCCGACGTGAGCGACGAGGCCGCGATGCTCGTCTTCCGAGACGAAGTGCTCGCAGCGCACGACTCGGACCACGTCAACCTGCTGTTCAACAACGCCGGGTTGAGCGGTGGTGGTTCGATCTTCACCGACAGCCGTGAATCCTGGGACCGCTGCTTCAACGTCTGCTTCCACGGAGTCCGCTGGGGGACGTTGGCGTTCCTCGATGCGCTCGTGAGATCGGACGAGGGTCACATCGTGAACACGTCCAGCGTCAACGGGTTCTGGGCATCGATCGGCGCCGACCGGCCGCACACGGCCTACTCGGCGGCGAAGTTCGCCGTGAAGGGCTTCACCGAGGCGCTGATCACCGACCTGGCCGTGAACGCGCCACACGTGCGCTGCTCGGTCGTCATGCCCGGACACATCGGCACCAACATCGTTGCGAGTTCGATGAACTACGGCGCACGAAATCTGACCGACGAGGAGCGCGAACTGGGCAAGCTCGCCGATCAGATGTTCCACGACATGGCCCCGACGACGGCCGCCGAGGCGGCGACCGTGATCCTCGAGGGCGTGCGCAACGACCGTTGGCGCATCCTCGTCGGCGACGACGCCCACCGGCTCGACGAGGCGGTCCGCGCGAACCCGGAGATCGCTTACGAAGCGGGCTTCGGTGACGTCCTGTTCGAGGAACTCCGCGGCGCGGCCGACGCGATGAACCCCGACTGATCGTTCAGAGCGCGTTCCATTCCGGTGGTCGCTTCTCGACGAACGCCGCGCGGGCCTCGACGATGTCGCCGTTCGCGCTGCACATGATCTGGGTGCGGTTCTCGATGTCGAGCGCGTGTCGCAACGACGGCGCGTCGAGCGTCTGCCACATCGTCTCCTTGGTCATCCACGTGCCGAAGGGGGCGTTCGCCCGAATCAGGCGGGCGGTGTCGAGCGCGCGGGCGACGGGGTCGTCGTCGAGTGCGGACAGGAGCCCGATGTCGTCGGCCTCGGCCGCGTCGAAGATGCGGGCGGTCAGGAGGAGCTCGGCCGACCGGGACGCGCCGACGAGGCGCGGGAGGAAATAGCTCGTCCCCATGTCGCAGTTCGACACGCCGATCTTCAGGAAGACCGCGCCGAATGTCGCAGCCGGTGACGCGGTGCGGATGTCGCACGCGAGAGCGAGGGCGAATCCGCCACCGACGCACGGCCCGTTCACGGCGGCGATCCACGGCTTGCGCGACCGATGGATCCGTTCGTGCAGGGTTGCGAGGTGGTCCTGCCACATGAACCCGGCGACGGTGGGCCGAACCAGTTCGGCGCCCGGGGCGACGCCTTGCGATTGCAGGTCGAGGCCGGCGCAGAAGCCCCGCCCCGCGCCGGTGACGACGACGACACGCAGTTCCGGATCGGCATCGACGGCGACGACGACTCGATCGAGTTCGGTGATCATCGTCGAGGTGATCGCGTTGAGGCGCCCCGGCCGGTTGAGGGTGACCAGCCCGATCCCGTCGTCGGGCGTCGTCACCCCGATCGTCGTGAGGTCGTCGAGGGTGTCCGACCAGCTCACGTCAACTCGAGCCCGGGAAAAGATCCGGCGTCGCGCCAGTCGGCGAGGATCTGGAAGTACTCGATCGACCCGCCGCCGTACGTCGAGTTCTGGGCGGCGCGCTTCTCCGGTTGTCCCTCGTTGTTGTAGTAGCCGGGCGTGCACGACTCGAGGAACGGCAACGAGACGCGGGACGTGTCGATCACGGCCTGCACCCACTCCTGCTCGGCTTCGGGGGTGACCTCGACGGTGCCGATTCCGCCGGCCAGCGCGTGCGCGACGACATGGGCGATGTGATTCGCCTGCTCGCCGAGCAGGTGCGGGAAACTCACCGTGAAGCCGGCCTGGCCCGGGCTCATCACGAACAGGTTGGGGAAGCCGTGGCTGAAGATGCCGTGCAGTGTCGCCATCCCGCCGGCCCACTTCTCGCTGAGCGTTTCACCCAGGCGACCGGTGATCTCGTAGCCGGCGCGTCGGGAGTAATCGGTGCCGACCTCGAATCCGGTGGCGAACACGATGCAGTCGAGCGGGTACTCGACGCCGTTCGCGACGATCCCGTCGGCGGTGATCCGATCGATGCCCCGACCGTCGGTGTCCACGAGCGTGACGTTCGGTCGGTTGAAGGCCTGGAGGTACTCGTCGTGGAAACACGGTCGCTTGCAGAACTGGCGGTACCACGGCTTGAGCGCCTCGGCGGTGGCCGGGTCGTCGACGATCTGCTGGGCGCGCCGACGGATCTCCTCCATCTTCTCGAAGTCGGCGAGTTCCATCGACCGTCCGATGCCCTCGGGTGAGAGGTCGGCGTCCTCGCCCTCGCGCTGGATGCGGACGAGGAGCTTCCCGATGATGTCGGTCCAGCCGTCGTCGACGAGATCGACCGGCTGCGGCTGCCCCGAGACGAGGGCGTTGAAGTTCTGCATCCGTTCGGTCTGCCAGCCCGGCTCGAGCGAGGCGGCCCACTCGGGGTCCGTCGGACGGTTGTTGCGCACGTCGATCGACGACGGGGTGCGCTGGAAGACGAACAGCTGATCGGCGCCCTCGCCGAGGTGGGGCACGCACTGCACGGCCGTGGCCCCCGTCCCGATGACGCCGACGCGCTTTCCCGCGAGCCCGGTCAGTCCGCCGTCGGGTCCACCTCCGGTGTAGTCGTAGTCCCAGCGACTCGTGTGGAACGTGTGCCCCGCGAAGTCGTTGATTCCGTCGATGCCCGGCAGTTTCGGGCGGTGCAGAGGCCCGTTCGCCATGGCGACGAACTTCGCCCGCATCTCGTCGCCCTGGTTCGTCGACACGATCCAGCGCCGCTCGTCCTCGCTCCATCGCAGTGCCGTGACCTCGGTCTGGAGGCAGGCGTTGTCGTAGAGGTCGTAGTGCTCCCCGATCGCTCGGCTGTGGGCGAGGATCTCGGCCGCGTGGACGTACTTCTCGCTCGGGACGTAGTCGAGCTCTTCGAGCAGCGGGAGGTAGACGTACGACTCGACGTCGCACATCGCCCCCGGGTACCGGTTCCAGTACCAGGTGCCCCCGAAGTCGCCGCCCTTCTCGATCAGCCGGATGCTCGTGATGCCCCGCTCGCGGAGCCGCGCCCCGCGAGGAGCCCGCCGAAACCTCCTCCGATGACGATCACGTCGGTGTCGTCGGTCAGCGGTTCCCGCTCGATCCGCTTCTCGATGTACGGGTCCTCGACGAAGTTCGAGAATTCCCCGGCGACCTCGGTGTACTGGTCGTTGCCGTCTCGGCGTACGCGCTTGTCGCGCTCGTGGCGGTACTTCTCGCGTAGGGCGTCGGGGTCGAAGGTCAGCTCGTCGATCGTCACCTGAGCGACGGTACCGAGACGCTCGGGGGTGGCCCGAAGCGGGCGCGGCGCGTGTCACCGCCAGTGCATCCAGTAGCCGTGGGGATGGCAGGTCGCCAGGCCGTGGGTGGCTCGGACACCTGACCGCCACGTCACGAGGGTGAGGGCGGTGACGTGCTCGCCTGCCAGGTCGGCAGGGTGGGGCAGTTCGGGTGTCTGGGCGGGTGACTCCGCGATGACCCAGCTGAGATCGACGTCAGCGCCGATCTCGTCGAGCCGCTCGACGAAGCCGCGGCGTCCCGCTCCTTCGAGGTAGTTGAGGACCCATGACGTCGTGATCACCGGGTGGCCCGTGCGGGACGCCTCGTCCACAAGTTCGGCGATCGACTCGACGGCATCGCCCCGCCGGATCTGCGGCGGGTGCAGCTCGGCGACGTGGATCGCCGCCGCGAGACGATCGAACCGGTCGATCTGGTCGGGCCAGCAGCACGCTCGGAGCCACCGCGCATCGTCGGGGTCGGTGACGTCGAGCGGGTGGAGGTCGACGCCCCGTGCGGAGGCGATGGTCGGCATCTCGATCGGCTCGGCGTGCTCGCCTCGGGTGCCGCAGTCGAGCCGCGGTCGGCCCACCCCGATGGTCGGACCGTCGGCGTACCGATACGAGTAGTGCGGTATCAGCAGCGTCAATCCGGCGCTGGTGCCGACGTCGATGTGCGCGATGGGTCCCTTCTCGTCGACCACGGCGCTCATCGGCGGGAGGAAGAGCGCGCATCGACCGACCTCGTTCGTCTGCACATGTCGCGTCCCGAGCAGTTCGAGCACGGCCGGCGAGCGGTCGTGGACGAAATCGGCGAGCACGCCGGGCAGCGCCGGGTCGCGAGGATCCCGCGCCACGGGGGTGAGGTTCGGGTACCACGCGGTGAGCGGTTGGTCGGGCTCGGCAAGCAGCAGGTAGTGGATCGCGGCGAGCAGGAGTACCGGTTTCTGTTGTGTCAGCGGGGCATGCCCGAGCAGCGTGCCGAGAGCGCGGTCGTCGGCGATCGCGGTGCACAGCGCCGAGTTCAGCGGTGCCCGCGGCAGGGCGGTGCGGGCCTGCGAGCGGAAGCGCTCGACGAGTTCTGAATCGTTCCATGGGTCGCGCACGGCGCGGACACTACTGTCGGGCGGATATGACGCTCGTCGACGGCGACCTGATCGCAGATCTCGAGGCCCGCGGGCTGATCCACGACTCGACCGACCGTGAACTGCTGCGGACCCGGGTGTCCGAGGGGCCGGTCGGGATCTACTACGGCTGCGATCCGACCGCCGACAGCCTGCACGTGGGCAACCTGGTCGGGCTGGTCATGTTGCGTCGGTTCCAGGACGCCGGGCACAAGGCGATCGCACTCGCCGGCGGCGCAACCGGCATGGTCGGCGATCCGAGTGGACGGTCCGAGGAGCGGAACCTGCTCGACGACGAGGTGCTCGATCACAACGTCGCCAGCATCAAGGCGCAACTCGGACGGATCGTCGATCTGACCGACGCCGCGCGTGGCGTCCTCGTCGACAACCGGGACTGGACGCAGTCGATCACGATCCTCGAGTTCCTCCGTGACGTGGGCAAGCACGTGACCGTGAACCAGATGCTCGCCCGTGAGAGCGTCAAGGTCCGGATCAACTCCGAGCACGGGATCAGCTTCACCGAGTTCAGCTACATGCTGCTGCAGGCGAACGACTACCTGTGGTTGCACGACAACCTCGGGTGCGTCATCCAGGTCGGCGGCTCCGATCAATGGGGCAACATCATCTCGGGTGTCGACCTCATCCGCCGGAAACGACAGACCACCGTCCACGCATTCTCGTGGCCGCTGCTCACCGCGTCGGACGGCACGAAGCTCGGCAAGACCACCGGCGCTCGGGTCTGGCTCGACGCCGACAAGACCAGCGCGTATGCGTTCCGCCAGCATTGGATGCAGACGCCCGACGACGTCGTGCGGTCGCAGTTGCTCACGTTCTCGTTGCGACCGGTCGAGGAGATCGACGCGATCGCCGGCGAGCATGCCGAGGCGCCGCACCTCCGGATCGCGCAGCGGGCCCTGGCCGACGAGGTGGTCGCCCTCGTGCACGGCGCTGACGCTGCTGCGGCGGCAGCCGAGGCGGCCGATGTGCTCTTCGCGAACGATCCGACGGGTGCCTCGCGAGCCGCGTTCGAGATGCTCGCCGGAGAGATCCCGACGACCCGGCTGCCGGCCTCCGAACTGGACGATGCGGTGGCCGTGCTCGTCGCCACCGAACTGGCGTCGTCGAACGGTGACGCGCGTCGCAGCATGGACCAGAACGCGTACTCTGCCAACGGGGTCAAGCTGACCGCGAATGACCAGCTCAGCGCACAGAAACTGCTCCACGGGAAGTATCTGCTCCTGCGCCGTGGCAAGAAGCTCCACCACCTCCTCGAAATTATTTCCTGACCGAGGTTGCGGGGCCGTTCCGGCTGCGTTAACTTGGCTAGTCGCTTCACGGAGGCAGTCGCCGCCGGAAAAGCACAGGAATCAACGCCTCGCAACGGCAACTGCCCAGCGTAGAGCGCATTCCGAGCTTCGGCTCCTTGAAAACGGAAGAGAAGACAGAACGCCAGTGCGGGCAGTCCGGTCGGCATCCCTCGGGATGCTGCGAGAGACTGTCTGTCAATTTCGCTGTCGGCCTCCCAGCCGGCAGCAACACGAATACCGGTCGTTCGTCCGAGGGGTCGAGCTTGCTCGGTCCCGACCACGGACGACCACAAACAGCTGGACGCTTCACACATACGGACATTCCATCCGGTGAAGTGCTCATCTGACACTCGTTGCCGAGCAATCGGCCACGTTTTTGTTGGAGAGTTTGATCCTGGCTCAGGATGAACGCTGGCGGCGTGCTTAACACATGCAAGTCGAACGAAGTCCATGGAGCTTGCTCCGGAAGACTTAGTGGCGAACGGGTGCGTAACACGTGAGAAACCTGCCCCGGACTTTGGGATAACAGTTGGAAACGACTGCTAATACCGAATACCACCATTTCCTCGCATGGGGAGATGTTGAAAGGTCCGCCGGTCCGGGAGGGTCTCACGGCCTATCAGCTTGTTGGAGAGGTAACGGCTCACCAAGGCATCGACGGGTAGCTGGTCTGAGAGGATGATCAGCCACACTGGGACTGAGACACGGCCCAGACTCCTACGGGAGGCAGCAGTGGGGAATCTTGCACAATGGGCGCAAGCCTGATGCAGCAACGCCGCGTGCGGGAAGAAGGCCCTAGGGTTGTAAACCGCTTTCAGGAGGGAAGAAAATGACGGTACCTCCAGAAGAAGGTGCGGCCAACTACGTGCCAGCAGCCGCGGTAACACGTAGGCACCAAGCGTTATCCGGATTTATTGGGCGTAAAGAGCTCGTAGGCGGTTCAGTCAGTCGGGTGTGAAAACTTGAGGCTTAACCTCAAGAGGTCACTCGATACTACTGTGACTAGAGTGCGGTAGGGGAGCGGGGAATTCCTGGTGTAGCGGTGAAATGCGCAGATATCAGGAGGAACACCAGTGGCGAAGGCGCCGCTCTGGGCCGTAACTGACGCTGAGGAGCGAAAGCATGGGTAGCAAACAGGATTAGATACCCTGGTAGTCCATGCCGTAAACGTTGGGCACTAGGTGTGGGTCTCAACCAACGAGATCCGCGCCGTCGCTAACGCATTAAGTGCCCCGCCTGGGGAGTACGGTCGCAAGACTAAAACTCAAAGGAATTGACGGGGGCCCGCACAAGCAGCGGAGCGTGTTGCTTAATTCGATGCAACGCGAAGAACCTTACCTGGGTTTGACATGTACCGAAAAGCTCTAGAGATAGGGTGTCCTTCGGGGCGGTACACAGGTGGTGCATGGCTGTCGTCAGCTCGTGTCGTGAGATGTTGGGTTAAGTCCCGCAACGAGCGCAACCCTTATCCTGTGTTGCCAGCAAGTAATGTTGGGGACTCGCAGGAGACTGCCGGGGTCAACTCGGAGGAAGGTGGGGATGACGTCAAGTCATCATGCCCCTTATGCCCAGGGCTGCAAACACGCTACAATGGCCGGTACAAAGGGCTGCGATCCCGCGAGGGTGAGCGAATCCCATCAAAGCCGGTCTCAGTTCGGATTGGAGTCTGCAACTCGACTCCATGAAGCCGGAGTTGCTAGTAATCCTGGATCAGCACGCCAGGGTGAATACGTTCCCGGGCCTTGTACACACCGCCCGTCACACCACGAAAGTCGGCAACACCCGAAGCCGGTGGCCCAACCCTTTTGGGAGGGAGCCGTCGAAGGTGGGGTCGGTGATTGGGGTGAAGTCGTAACAAGGTAGCCGTACCGGAAGGTGCGGCTGGATCACCTCCTTTCTAAGGAGTGCCTGTCTGCTGAACGTGGACGTTTGTTCCACGCAGTACGACACACACCTGTTGGTGCACTGGTGCGTCTGTCGAGTCAACCGAGCGAGGGTTGAGGGATTCGGTCCCTCCTCACGCAACGGGTCTCGTCAGGCACCGTCTTCTCTTCCGTTTTGAGGGATTCGATCCTTCACGCCGCAGCGAGCGGCCTCGAGCACGACACCGCATCGCGGTCTCGGGCTCTGATGGCATCGCTGATGGGCGGCTCCTTGAGAACTGCAGAGCAAGCACGAGCATCTTTATTGGCTGGTCCGTATGGATCAGCCCGTAAGTATCGAGCGGTCTTCGGACCGCTCAGCGAACGAGAAGATAAAATCTTGTTCTTTCCAAGCTACAAAGAGCCAACGGTGGATGCCTTGGCACCAAGAACCGATGAAGGACGTGAGTGACTGCGAAAAGCCACGGGGAGCCGTCGACTAGGCCTCGATCCGTGGATGTCCGAATGGGGAAACCCACCACTCGTCATGGAGTGGTACCGCTGCCTGAACACATAGGGCAGTAGGAGGGAACCGGGGGAATTGAAACATCTCAGTACCCCGAGGAAAGGAAAGCAACCGCGACACCCTGAGTAGCGGCGAGCGAAAAGGGTAGAGACTAAACCGTGCCAGTGTCAAGCCTGAAGGCGTTGCTGGTGCGGTGTTGTGGGACCAACAGATACTGCTTCAGAAGTATCACGAGTTACAAGTGCTGCATAGGAGAATGGGTCAGGAAAGGCCCAGCCAGAGTGGGTAACAGCCCCGTATCCGAAATGCATGTACTACTCGGTTGTCATCCCAAGTAACGCCGGAACCGTGAAAGCCGGCGTGAATCTGTGGGGACCACCCCATAAGTCTAAGTATTCCTTGGTGACCGATAGTGAACCAGTACCGTGAGGGAAAGGTGAAAAGTACCCCGGGAGGGGAGTGAAATAGTACCTGAAACCGTTGGTTTACAAACAGTCAGAGCGTCGTGCCGTCCTTCGG
Source organism: Ilumatobacteraceae bacterium (assembly GCA_963824025.1). GTDB lineage: Bacteria > Actinomycetota > Acidimicrobiia > Acidimicrobiales > Ilumatobacteraceae > Ilumatobacter_A. Next base: position 93,843 of record CAWGNY010000008.1, on the reverse strand, counting down.
GGCGGTGCCGCGATGGCGTGCCTTTTGAAGAATGAGCCTGCGAGTTACGGTGTGTGGCAAGGTTAACCAGAGATGGGAAGCCGGAGCGAAAGCGAGTCTGAATAGGGCGTAGAGTCGCATGCTGTAGACCCGAAGCCAAGTGATCTATCCATGGCCAGGTTGAAGCGGAGGTAAGACTCCGTGGAGGACCGAACCCACGTAAGTTAAAAATTGCGGGGATGAGCTGTGGATAGGGGTGAAAGGCTAATCAAACTTGGCGATAGCTGGTTCTCCTCGAAATGCATTTAGGTGCAGCGTTGCGTGTTCAGTGTCGGAGGTAGAGCACTGATTGAGCTAGGGGGCCCACAAGCTTACCGAACTCAGTCAAACTCCGAATGCCGATACTCCAGAGCGCAGCAGTGAGACCGCGGGGGATGAGCTCCGCTGGTCGAAAGGGAAACAGCCCAGACCATCAGCTAAGGCCCCTAATTCAGGACTAAGTGGAAAACGATGTGGGATTGCACAGACAGCCAGGAGGTTGGCTTAGAAGCAGCCACCCTTGAAAGAGTGCGTAATAGCTCACTGGTCGAGTGATCCTCCGCGGACAATGTAACGGGGCTCAAGTCCTGAGCCGAAGCTATGGGTTTCTGAGAACCTTCGGGTTCACAGGAGCGGTAGAGGAGCGTCGATGCAGCTGAGAAGCGGATCCGTGAGGGTGCGTGGAGCGGTATCGAGTGAGAATGCAGGCATGAGTAGCGAGAGAGGGGTGAGAAACCCCTCCGCCGAAAGCCCAAGGGTTCCTGGGGAAGGCTAATCCCCCCAGGGTGAGTCGGGAGCTAAGGCGAGGCCGAAAGGCGTAGTCGATGCACAACTGGTTGATATTCCAGTACCACCGTGACCGCGCCAGGTCCAAGAGTGGCAACGTTGGGGCTGTTCTCCTTCGGGAGAGCGAACCGACCGAGCCGCTGGCGGATAGCTGACGGGGGACGCAGGAGGATAGATGAACCCGGGTGATGGTTATCCCGGGGTAAGCGTGTAGGTGGGCCCTTTTGAGAGATCGGGCCTCAACACTGAGACGCGATGCCGAGCGACATACTGCGAAGTCATCGATTCCATGCTGCCAAGAAAAGCCCAGCAGTGAGCTGTCACGGTGCCCGTACCCCATACCGACACAGGTGGGCGGGTAGAGAATACTAAGGCGAGCGGGAGAACTGTGGTTAAGGAACTCGGCAAATTGCCTCCGTAACTTCGGAAGAAGGAGGACCCTTTCTGGTGAAGAGATTTACTCTCGGAGCTGAAGAGGGTGGCACAGACCAGGGGGTAGCGACTGTTTACCAAAAACACAGCAGGGTGCGAAGCCGAAAGGCGATGTATACCCTGTGACGCCTGCCCAATGCTTGAAGGTCACGGGGAACGGTTAGCTCTTCGGAGCGAAGCTGTGAACCTAAGCCCAAGTGAATGGCGGCCGTAACTATAACGGTCCTAAGGTAGCGAAATTCCTTGTCGGGTAAGTTCCGACCTGCACGAATGGCGTAACGACTTCCCCACTGTCTCAACCACAGACCCGGCGAAATTGAAGTACGAGTAAAGATGCTCGTTAGTTGCGGAAGGACGGAAAGACCCCGTGAACCTTTACTATAACTTGGTATTGAGATTTGACCTGCATTGTGTAGGATAGGTGGGAGACTTGGAAGCATTAGCGCCAGCTAGTGTGGAGTCGCTGTTGAAATACCACCCTGTGTATGTTGGATCTCTAACCTCGGTCCGTAATCCGGATCAGGGACAGTTCCAGGCGGGTAGTTTGACTGGGGCGGTCGCCTCCTAAATTGTAACGGAGGCGCCCAAAGGTTCCCTCAGGCTGGTTGGCAATCAGCCGTCGAGTGCAATGGCACAAGGGAGCTTGACTGCGAGACCTACAAGTCGAGCAGGTACGAAAGTAGGGCATAGTGACCCGGCCATCACGTGTGGAAGTGTGGTCGCTCAACGGATAAAAGGTACTCCGGGGATAACAGGCTAATCTTTCCCAAGAGTCCATATCGACGGAAAGGTTTGGCACCTCGATGTCGGCTCATCGCATCCTGGGGCTGAAGCAGGTCCCAAGGGTTGGGCTGTTCGCCCATTAAAGCGGTACGCGAGCTGGGTTCAGAACGTCGTGAGACAGTTCGGTCCCTATCCTCCGCAACCGAAGGAACATTGACACCGGCTGTCCTTAGTACGAGAGGACCGGGACGGACGTAGCTCTAGTGTGTCTGTTGTCTCGCCAGAGGCATCGCAGATTTGCCACCTACGGAAGGGATAACCGCTGAAAGCATCTAAGTGGGAAACCCGGGTGAAGATGAGTGTTCCCATACGGTAAACGTAGTAAGGCCCGTGACGAGACCATCACGTTGATAGGCCGGAAGTGTAAGCGTGGTAACACGCTCAGCTGACCGGTACTAATCGGCCGAGGGCTTGGTTTGAACAACGCTCGTGCTTGCTCTGGAGTTATCAGGGATACGTCCCTTTTGATAACACAAGATTTGGGTGACCATAGCGACAGGGTCACACCCGTTCCCATCCCGAACACGGAAGTTAAGCCTGTCAGCGCCGATGGTACTTGGGGGTAGACCCCCTGGGAGAGTAGGACGTCGCCCGATTTCGATTGCGAAAGCCCCGCCTGGACGAGAAGTCCGGCGGGGCTTTCGTCGTTTTCCGGTTCCGGTTGCCCCTAGCCTGGAGCGTCATGTCTGCTGAGCGTTCGAACCGATCATCCTCCGGCAGACCGTCCGGGGGTGGCAGACCCGGAGGAAGCCGAGGGGGGCGACCCGACAGCCGCTCCGGGTCACAGCACCAGGGCGACAAGCGCACCGGCGGGACGCGATCCGGCTCGGGCCGCCAGACGGACAAACGAGGTGGCTCCGCACGGACCGGCGACAGTCGCTCGTCGGGAGGCAACTCGAGTTCCGGCCGTTCCGGTTCGGGTCGTCCGGGTGGTGGACGTCCGGGCGACCGCCGGCAGAGCAAGGGCGACAAGTTCACGCCGAAGTGGCGTGAGGAGCTGGACCGGCCTCCGACGGCAGCTCAGCAGCGCGCCGCCGAGGTCGACAAGCGTCGTGGTGGCCCCCGGCCGCCGCGGGACCCCGACGCCGACCGCCGGTGGGCCGAGGAGCGCGTCACCGAGCAGTGGATCGACGAGGGCTCGGTGCGCGACGTCGCCGCCGCGGCCGCACAGCGTGCCGGCTCGGTCGAACGACCGCGTCGTGAGCCGCACCCGCTCGACCCCGACATCGGTGCCGAGCTCGTCGACGCATTGGGGAACCAGCGTGGAACGCGGCTCTCCGAGCGGCTCGCGCAGGCATCGGAGGCGCTCGACCGCGAGCGCTTCGACGAGGCGCGCCGGATCGCGGCCTCGATCGCGAAAGAGGCTCCGACGGTGTCGGCCGTCCAGGAAGTGCTCGGGCTGGCGTCATATCGTCTCGGCCGATACAAGCCGGCGGTCGCTGCTTTGCAGCAGGCACAGGAGCTGCACGAGAACCCGGCGCTGCTGCCGGTGATCGCCGACGCATATCGCGGCCTGCGGCGCTGGTCGGCCGTCGAGCGTGTCTGGGGCCAGATCAAGGCGGCATCACCCTCGCAGGAGGTGATGTCGGAGGGCCGCATCGTGATGGCGAGCGCGCTCGCCGATCAGGGTGACCTCGCAGGAGCGATCGCAGTGATGCAGGATGGCCGCAAGCCGCCGAAGCGGGTGCGTGATCACCACCTTCGCGAGTGGTACGTGCTGGGGGACCTCTACGACCGTCTCGGTGAAACGATCACCGCTCGACGGTGGTTCGGTGCGGTTGCCGAGCAGGCGCCCGACTTCGTCGACGTTCAGGACCGACTCCGCGGCCTCGGCCGCTGAGCGTCCTAGGCTCAGGGGTCTATGGCCTGCATGCACTTCCGTGCCAACGTCGTCGCCGTCGTCACGGATGCCGCGGGTCGGGTGATGGCCTTCGAACGCAGTGACGTTCCGGGCGCCTGGCAGCTGCCGCAGGGCGGTCTCGACGACGGTGAGACGCCCGAGGAGGCCGCGTGGCGCGAGCTCGGAGAGGAGACCGGGCTGAGCGCCGACCACGTCGAACTCATCGGCGAGTTCCCGGAGTGGACGGCCTACGAATGGCCGGAGGGTCCGAGGAGGAACGGGCGGATGGGTCAGGCACAGCGATGGTTCACGTTCCGCGTCGTCGACGACGCGATCCGGCCGGAGCCCGACGGTGTCGAGTTCATGTCCTGGAAGTGGGTCGAGCGGGACTGGCTCGTCGAGCAGGTCGTCGATTTCCGGCGCGCGTCGTATCGCCGGGTCCTGCTCGCCGACGAAGCGTGATGGCCGACGATCTGTTCGCCGTCGCCGCCGAACGGGCGAAGCTCTCGCGGGCGCCGCTTGCCGCCCGGCTGCGCCCCCGAACGATCGACGACGTCGTCGGCCAGACCCACCTGGTCGGACCGGGACGGCCGTTGCGTCGTCTCGTCGAGTCGGATCGGCTGACCTCGGCGCTCCTGTGGGGCCCGCCGGGCACCGGCAAGACCACCTTGGCGCTCGCGGTCGCGGGCACCACCGACCGGGCGTTCGAGCAGCTCTCCGCGGTGACCGCCGGGGTGAAAGACGTCCGCGAGACCATCGAACGTGCCCGCCAGCGACTGGGTGAACGCGGGCAGGGGACGATCCTGTTCCTCGACGAGATCCATCGTTTCTCGAAGGCGCAGCAGGATGCGCTGTTGCCCGCGGTCGAGGACGGCACGCTCACACTGATCGGGGCGACCACCGAGAACCCGTTCTTCGAGGTCAACGCGCCGCTGCGGAGCCGTTCGACGTTGTTTCGCCTCGAACCCCTCGAACCCTCCGACATCGCAACGCTCGTGCAGCGTGGACTCGAGGCGGAGGGAGCATCGGCCGACGACGACGCCGCCGCACTGCTCGTCGAACGGTCCGGGGGCGACGGCCGACAGGTTCTCACGTCGCTCGAGGTGGCCTGCGCGCTGGCGGAGTACACGACGATCCGGTTGGAGCACGTCGAGGCAGCGCTCGGAACCAGCGCCCTCCGGTACGGGCGCGACGATCACTACGACGTCGTGAGCGCATTCATCAAGTCGATGCGCGGATCCGATCCCGACGCTGCGGTCTACTGGCTCGCCCGGATGCTCGAAGCGGGGGAGGACGCCCGCTTCATCGCCCGGCGGATGGTGATCTTCGCCAGCGAGGATGTCGGCCTCGCCGACTCGCGCAGCCTCGAGATCGCGGTGGCCGCAGCCCACGCGGTCGAACACGTCGGGCTTCCCGAGGCACAGCTCAACCTGTCGCAGGCAGCCATCCATCTCGCCACGGCCCCCAAGAGCAATCGGGCGGCGCTCGCGATCTGGAACGCCAGGGCCGCGGTGCGCGACGGCGCGATCGGTGAAGTGCCCGCACATCTGCGAGACGCCCACTATCAGGGCGCCGCTGCGCTCGGCCACGGTGACGGCTACCGATATCCTCACGACCATGACACCGGCTGGGTCGCACAGCAGTACCTGCCCGACTCCCTGGTCGGTCGGCGCTGGTACGAGCCGTCGGCCCACGGCGACGAGGCAGAGGTCGCCGCACGCATGAACGAGCGCACGCAGTGACCGCCGCGGAGCTCGTCGTCGTTCTCGCTGCGGTGCTCCTGAGTCTCGGGTTCGCCGCACTCGTCGTGGCCCTGCTGCGGGTGCTCGACACGATGCGTGATCTCCGTCGGGAGGTCGACGACCTTCGCGGCGAGACCCGCATGCTGATCGACGACCTGCGGATCTCGGCCGACGACGCTCGCGACACGGTCGTCGAGGCACGTCAGGACCTCGAACGCTTCGACCGGGTGCTGGGTTCCGCGGAGGCGATCGGTGATGCCGTCGGTTCGACCGTCGCCCGAGGTGTGTTCTCGTCGCCGTCGATCAAGGCGGCCGGCCTGGCGCGGGGCGCCTCGCGAACCGTTGCGCGGCTGCGTCGGAAGGGCCCGCCGCAGCAGAAGATCATCGACGTGAGCCGGCCAGCCGGTGAATTGTCGTCGGAGTCGAGGAGGAGACGAGCGTGATGAAGCGACTGACCTGGTTCGTCGGGGGAGTGGCAGCCGGTGCCGCCGGCGCGGGCTATGCGAAGAAGAAGGTGAAGGAGAAGGCCGCACAGGTGTCCCCGGCCGGGGTTGCCCGGTCGGCGGCGCAGCGCGCCAAGCAGACTGCCGCGCACGTCGTCGACGCGGTCCGCGAAGGGCGCGAGGCGATGAATCAGCACGAGGACGAACTCAAGGCGAGGCGCGACGGTCGCCTCGTGACGCTCTCGGAGCATGTCGCGCCCGGTGACCAGGTGTTCGTCGACGGCGTCGAGGTGGAGTCGGGCCGCGTCATCGTGATGCGACCCGAGTGACCGCGGAGCGATGAACGACGACGTCGTCGGCGCGCTACGGGAACGTATCGATCCGTCGCGGGTGCGGTCGGGAGCGACCGAGACGCGGCTGTATCGGCGTGACGCCTCCAACATGACCGGGCGGGCGGCCGTCGTCGTGTTCGCCGAGTCGACCGCCGATGTCCACGCCGCCGTCGCGGTCGCCTCCCGCTTCGGCGTCCCGTTCCTCGCGCGTGGTTCGGGGACCGGCCTGGCCGGTGGCGCGGTGCCGCCCGACGGCGCGATCGTGATCTCCACGTCGAAGATGAACCGCGTCATCTCGGTCGATGCCGAGAACCGCCAGGCGTGGGTCGAGCCGGGGGTGCTGAACCTCGACCTGTCGAAGCAGATCGCCCACCTCGGGGTGCATTTCGCTCCCGACCCGAGCAGCCAGCAGACGTGCTCGATCGGCGGGAACGTCGCGAACAACTCGGGAGGACCCCACTGCCTGGCCGACGGGGTGACCAGCGCCCACATCCTGGCGCTCGAGGTCGTGCTCCCCGACGGATCGGTCGCGATCCTCGGTGGTGAGGACCCCGAGCCCGACGGTCTCGATCTCCGTGGCGCGTTCGTCGGCTCCGAAGGAATGTTCGGCGTGGCCACGAAGGTCTGCGTGCGGCTCATGCAGAACCATCCGGACGTCGCCACGATGCTGATGGAGTTCGACTCCGTCGCCGACGGCGCACAGCTCGTGAGCGACATCATCGCGGCGGGCATCGTGCCCGCTGCAGTCGAGATGATGGATCAGCTCTGTCTGCAGGCGGTCGAGGCGTGGCTGCACGCTGGATTGCCGACGCATGCGGCCGCGGCGCTGCTCATCGAATGCGTCGGGCAGGCCGGGCAGGTCGCCGCCGAGGTGACGCAGATCCGCACGTTGGCGGGCGCCCGCGGTGTCACGAACGTCCGGGTCGCCGCGGACGACGAGGAGCGCGCCGAACTCTGGAAGGCCCGCAAAGGTGCGTTCGGCGCGGTGGCCAACGTCAAGCCGAACTACTACCTGCACGACACGGTCGTGCCGCGGGCCCGTCTGGCCGAAGTGATCGAGAAGGTGTACGAGATCACCGAACGGCACGGCATCGACGTGATCAACGTGTTCCACGCCGGCGACGGCAACCTCCATCCGCTGCTCGTGTACGACGCCCGCGAACCGGGAATGGTCGACAAGGTGCACGAGGCCGGGCGCGAGATCGTGGCGTTCTCGGTCGCGGTCGGGGGCGTCCTGTCGGGCGAGCACGGCATCGGGCTGGAGAAGCGCGACCTGATGCCGCTGATGTTCTCCGAGATCGACTTGTCGGCGCAGGAGGCGCTGCGGGTGGCGTTCGATCCACAACTGATCGCGAACCCGAACAAGGTCCTGCCGAATCCGGCGACCTGTGGCGACATCCACGCAGTTCCGGATGGTGCGTGGATCTGATGGATCACTCCGTCGAGGAGTTCGCAGCCGCCGTCGGGACCACCGGCCCCGTCAGCGTCGAAGGAGCAGCGACCCGCGGCGGCCCCGTCGAGGGTGTGCCCGTCGTCCGGGCACCCGTCGGGATCACGCGGATCGATGCTGCGGAGATGGTCCTCGAGTGTGGTGCCGGAACCACGATGGACGAGGTCCACGCCGCGCTCGCCGAACTCGGCCAGACCGTGTCGATTCCGAGCGGTGGGACGATCGGCGGGGCGCTCGCGAGCGGGGTCAGCGACATCACACGGCTCGCCCACGGCCCGATGCGCGACGTCCTCCTGCAGACCCATTTCGTCGGGGCTTCGGGAAAGGTCACCAAGGCGGGTGGCCCGACGGTGAAGAACGTGAGCGGGTTCGATCTCTGTCGGCTCCTCGTCGGCGCCCGGGGGACCCTCGGGTTCTTCGGCGACGTCATCGTTCGCACCCGACCGCTTCCGCGGTCGAGCCGGTGGTTCACCACCGACCAGGATCCGTTCGAGCTGCTCGCAACGCTGTACCGACCGGTGGCGATCCTGTGGAACGGGCGAACGGCCTGGATTCGTCTCGATGGTGATCCGCACGACGTCGAGGAAACGGCGGCCGCCGCCCGCCTGCGATCCGCCGACGCCCCACCTGCCCCACCCGGTCCGTACCGTTGGTCGGTGGCCCCGAGCGAACTGAGGGCGCTGAGATCGGAGACGCCCGGAAGCTTCATGGCGCAGATCGGGGTGGGTATCGTGCATCGCACCGTTCCGCAGCCGCGCGTCCCGACCGCCCCCGCGATCCGAGCCCTGCACGATCGGATCAAGCAGCAATTCGATCCGTCGGGCCGGCTGAATCCCGGCCTCGACCCGTTGTCGCCCGGCGCCCCGGTGTGACCCGGGCGTACGTCGACCGGCGCGTCACCGACCTCGCCGGTGCAACGCTCGTCGCCGCCGACGCAGCCGAGCGGTGGCGACTGCCGCCCCCGGTCGTGATGCGCCACGGCATGAACGCGATCTTCCGGTGCGGTGACACGATCCTGCGGGTGGCCACGCCCAACGCGCCGGCGTCGGCCTCGATCGGACTGGCCGAGGCGCTGGCCGAGCACGGAATCCGTGTCGTTCGCAGTGTCCGCGAGGCTGCGATCGAAAGCGACGGATTCGCGGTGACCGCATGGCCGTACGTCGAGCCCGTCGCCGCGCCGATCGACTGGGTCGAGGTCGGCGCATCCGTTCGACGCGTCCACGAGATCACATCGGCCGCGCTGCCCGATGCCCTGCCGCAGCCGTCGCCGACCGACTTTCCGTGGTGGGATCACGAGGCGTTGTTGGCCGATGTCGGTCCGCATCTCGACCCCGCCGCCGAGGCCGGCATCCGGGCCGCCCTCGATCGTCATCGCGGTTGGGACGACTTCGTCGGGTCGGACTCGGTCGTCGTGTGCCACGGTGACGTGCACCCGGGCAATGTGATCATGGGTGTCGACGGACCCGTGCTCATCGACTGGGACCTGCTGTGTCGTGCTCCGCGGGGGTGGGATCATGCGGCCCTCATGACATGGACCGAGCGTTGGGGCGGTGACCGCGATGTGTACGACCGTTTCGCCGAGGGATACGGGTGGTCGGCGCGCGGTGACCGCCACGCCGACGCCTTCGCCGAACTCCGGCTCGTCGCGGCCACGCTCATGCGGTGGAAGGTCGCACTCGTCGACCCGGCGGCGCGTCCCGAGGCCGAACGGCGTCTGGCCTACTGGCGGGGTGATGTCGACGCACCCGCCTGGCGGGCCCAGTGAGGTGGTTGACTGTGCGATCGTGCCAGCAGGACTCGAGGTCAGGATCTCTCCCACCGGCGCCGGGCGCGGTGTGTTCGCCACACGTCAGTTCAAGAAGGGCGAGGAGATCGAGAGGTGCCCGATGTTGGTGGCCGAACCCGATCGCGGTGACGACCTCGAATCGGGTGCGGAGGGGTACGTGTTCGGCTGGGGGGACGGTCGAACGGCGCTCGCCCTCGGGTACGGCTCGCTCTACAACCACTCGTACGATCCCAATGCCACGACCGTCGAGACCGGTGACGAGCTCGTGATCGAGGCGACGCGCAAGATCAGGGTCGGCGACGAGATCTACATCAACTACATGGGCACCGCGCAGACCGGGGTCTGGTTCGACGTCCTCTGAGACGGGCCCTCGGTCGCAGCCTCAGCGAGGTTGGCATGTGGGGCAGTGGTAGCTCGTGCGGTTGGCGATGTCGAGGCGCTGGATCTCGGTCCCGCATCGGAGACACGAATCCCGCTTGTAGGCGTACGTTGCTTCGCTGCGTGGGATTCGCCTGCCCCGCGGGACGCCCGACTCGTCACGCGACACGGTGAGGATGCGGCCGTCCTTGACGCCCTGGCGGAGCATGCCCGTGATCGTCGCCCACAGGGCCTCGAGTTCGGCGGGGTCGCACTCCTTGCCCGGACGCAGGGGATGGATCCCGCAGACGAAGAGCGCTTCGGCGCGATACACGTTGCCCACGCCTGCGACGACCGACTGGTCCATCAGGAGATCACCGATCCCGCGCGACGAACTGGCGATCCTGTCGTACATCCGTTGCGGGTTCTGACGCCCTTTGATCGGGTCCGGGCCGAGACGGGCGAGGATGTCGCGACGAACCGACGGATCGTCGATCGAGCAGACCGTCGGACCGGAGAGGTCGATCGTCGCCGCGACGGATTCCAGTCGCATCCGAACCGCGCCGCGCGGCTCGGGTCGTTCCTCGCCGGTGTGGACCCTGAACTTGCCGAACAGACCGAGGTGGACGTGGCCGATCTCGCCGGTCGACCAGTGGTAGAAGAGGTGCTTGCCATGGGGTTCGATCCGGTGGAGGACGGCCCCGTTCACCCGCTCGGCGTCCGCTGTGAAGCGGCCCTGTGGGCTCGACACGGCGACAGGTCGTTTCGTGAGCAGCTTGCCGTGATCCCGTGCGATCTTGTGGATGGTGTGACCCTCGGGCATCGGCGGTCAGTGTGGTCGGACTTTCGGGAGAGGGCACGGTCGAGATCGGAAATCCGGCGCTGCGCACCGTGATGCCGTTGGCCGTGAGCAGCGCTCGGTGAGGGCGTCAGCCGCCCGGAGGACGGTACGCGGGCGTCTTTCCGGCGGCGCTGTCCATCTCGTCGACGGTGATGAGCGGATCGTTCGATGCTTCGGCGCACCGCGGCGCCGTGGCCCAGGGGGCCGATCGCTGGTCGACCCCCGGACTCGTGTGCCAGGATCCAGCGATGAGCGCGCTCTTCGGCCCCGTCATCCAGCAGGGCTACGTCGTCCCCGACGTCCACGCCGCGATGCGCCACTGGCTCGCTCGTGGGATCGGCCCGTTCTTCATCGAGCAGCACATCCGCCCGAGGGGTGACTACGGCGGGGAGCCGATTCGGCCGGACCTCTCCGCGGCGTTTGCCTACTCGGGGGATCAGCAGATCGAGGTGATCCAACAGCACGACGACGATCCGACGATCTACCGGGACCATCTCGCGGCGAACCCGAGCGGCGGGCTCCAGCATCTCGCGGTGTGGGTCGACAGCATCGCGGAGACGATGGCCGACCTCGATGCCGCGGGACGCCGGTACACCATTCGCCAGCGCTACGGCGACGGGCACGCCTACCTCGACAGCGACGACGAACCCGGGGTGATGATGCAGTTGATGGCGCGCAGCGACCATCTCGTGCAGCTGATGGAAGCCATCCGTGCGTCATCGATCGGGTGGGATGGGGTCACTGCCCCGATCCGACGAATCGACTGGAGCACCGGAAAGCCCATTCCCGAGGCGGTGCCGAATTGAGCCCTCGACGTCGTCGAGCCGACGGCCGGCGATGCAACGGTCGCGTTCGGGTTCGGAGGGTCGACGGGTGTTCGTCGCCGGTCAGAAGACGACGGGAACCGTGCGCGGACCGCGGACCTGGCCGCCGGCCCAGGTGACCTCGGCGTTCTCGGCGAGTGCGAACGACGGAATACGGCGCAGCCATTCCTCGATCGCGACGCGGAGCTCCATCCGGGCGAGGTTGGAGCCGGCGCACCGATGGATGCCGACTCCGAATGCGACGTGGCGGTTGTTCGCCCGGTCCAGCACGACCTCGTCGGCTCGGTCGAACGCTTCGGGGTCGCGGTTGGCGCCCGGGAAATTCATGAGCACCTTGTCGCCCGCCTTGATCGGACATCCACCGACCTCGATGTCGTCGACGGCGATGCGCGCCATCGTGACCGGGGAGTAGGCGCGCAGCAGTTCTTCGACAGCGGTGGACATCAGCTCGGGTTCGTCGATCAATCGCTGCACGTCGCCGGGGTGCGTGGCGAGGTGATGCATCGACGAACCGATCGCCGACCACGTCGTGTCGACGCCGGCGATCAGGGTCAGCGCCGCCATCCCCATGATCTGGAGGTCGGGGATCGGGCCTCCGTCCACGTCGGTGTGGAGCAACTCGCTGATCAGGTCGTCGCCCGGTTCGGAGCGGCGCTCCTCCAGTTGGCCGATGAGGTAGGCGACGATGCTGTCGCGCCCTGCCGCGCTCCGGACCTCGTCGTGGGCGAACTCCAACACGTCGCGCACCCAACCGGTGAAGGTGTCCGACATGTCGGACGGCACTCCGAGCGTGAGCGCGATGACCCGCACGGGGATCTGCTGAGCGTAGTCCCGTGCAGCATCGGCGGATCCGTCGTCGATGAACTCGTCGATCAGCCGATTGCACAGTTCCCGCGTGTACTCCTCGTAGCCGTCGACCCTGGTGTGCGAGAACCAGGGCAGCAGCAGCCGGCGGGTCCAGGTGTGCACCGGGGGGTCGGCGTCGATCGGCGGGAGGGGGATGTCGATGGGTGGTGGTGGCCGTTCCTCGGCGGTGAAGGTGAGCACTCCGACGTCACGTGAGCTGAAGTGATCGACGTCGTGAGCGATCGCCGCCACGTCGGCGTAGCGGGTCGGGAGCCACGAACCGCCCCATCGGTCGGAATGGGCGATGGGGCACTGCTCGCGAAGGTCGGCCCATACGGGGTACGGATCGGCGACGTAGTCGTCGTCGAGGATGTCGTAGTCCGTGGTCCAATCGTCGACGGGATTCGTGGCTGACATTCCAGAACGGTACGTCATCGGCGGTGGTCGCCCGGGCGTCGGGCGCATCGACGGGGCTCTGAGGGTCGCGGCCGACCCGTGAAGGCCCGGCGGCACCGTCCGCCGCGTAGAGTTCGATCCGTGCTCGATCTCGACGCCGAGAAGTTGTCTGCATGTGTGTCGTGCGGACTGTGCCTGCCGCACTGCCCGACGTTCCGGGTGACGGGAGAGGAGGCGTACTCGCCCCGGGGCCGGATCGACGCGATGCGCGGGGTGCAGAACGAAGGTCGCGAGATCGATGCCGAGTTCGTCGACTTCATGGAGACCTGCGTGCAGTGTCGGGGGTGCGAGCCGGCCTGTCCGAGCAACGTCCGGTTCGGCGCGCTGATGGAGCAGACCCGCACCTCGCTCGCCTCCCAGGGGCGGATCACACCGTGGTGGCAGCGGCTCGGATTCCGGGTGCTCGGACATCACCGGTTGCTGCTCGCAGGCTCGTCGGCGCTCGCCGCCGCCCAGCGCCTCAAGCTGGTCCCCGTCCGTCTGGGGCTCTCCCGACTGCCGATGCGTCGCCCGCCGGCGGTCACCTCGACCGGCGACGACATCTGGCTCTTCACCGGGTGCGTGATGGACGCATGGCAGCGCTCGACTCATCAGGCCACCGCGGAGCTCGTGACCGCGGCCGGGGCGACGTACCGGGTACCCGGGTCGGGTGGCGCTTGCTGCGGCGCACTCCACGTGCACGCCGGTCTTCATGGGGATGCCGTCGGGCTGGCCACGCGGGTGATGGCGTCGATGCCCGGTGACGCACCGATCGTCGTCAACTCTGCGGGATGCGGAGCGGCGCTGAAGGACTACGGCTCGATCGTCGGGACCGAGGCCGCCGAACGTTTCGCTTCCCGTGTCGTCGACGCGAACGAGTGGCTCGCCGACCGCGTCGATCTGCTACCGGAGCCGTCGGGCGAGCGGCCGAGCGTCATCGTGCAGGATCCGTGCCACCTCCGGCACGTGCAGCGCATCGACCGTCCGGTTCGCACGCTGTTGGCCCATGTCGCCGACGTGATCGAACTCGATGACGACGGTCTGTGCTGTGGGGCGGGTGGTGCCTACGCGGCGCTCCAGCCCGGTCTTGCGGCCGACATCCGCGATCGGAAGGTCGCGTCGATCGATCGTGCCCTGCTGCAGCGACGGGCCGACGTGGTGGCCAGCGCGAATCCGGGGTGCTCGATGCACCTCGCGGCCGTCCTCGACCAGCGCGGGCTGCGCGTGTCCCACCCGGTCGACATCGTGGCCGACGCGCTGCGGCGCTGAGCGAGGGTCGAGTGGCGGACTACGAACGCCTCGCCGACCAGCTCGATCGGATCGCCGAGGACCTCGACGACATGGCGTTCGACCAGTTGCGCGAGGCGGTCGCCGATGGTGAGCTCGAGCGGCCCCGGAGTGACAAGACGTTGATGCAGGCGCGTCGCGCCGTCGCCAAGGCGGCGCATCTTCTGCGCTCGATCAGGGAGTGAGCGAGTCGCGTCTTCAGGCGTCGGGCGGGCCCGAGTCCCGCTCACGACCAGCTGTTGATCCGACCGATCAGGGCGATCAGGTCGCCGTAAAGGTGCTTGTCGAAGTCCAGCGCTATCCGGTCGAGCCCGAGATGGTCGTCGTCCCGCCGCTCGGCTCGCGTCGGGTCGATCCGTTCGATCGACCCGGACGTCATCAGATGGGCGAATCGCTCGTTCAGGTCCGCGAGCTGGGTGTCGTCGGGACCGCGTTGCAGCCTGATGACGAGTCGATCGCCGACGAATCGGATCGAGTGGTAGTTCGAGTAGAAGTGTTCGATCACCCTGCAGGCCTCGTCGCAGGAATGGGTGATCGTGTACAGCCCGGTGTCCTCGGGTGAGGCGAGACCGCGGGCGATGAGTTGATCCCGGACGAACCCCTCGACCTGCTCCCAGTACGGGTCGCCGGGGGCGTCGAGCAGGACGATCGGCGCCGGCAGACTCTTGCCCGTCTGGACCAGCGTCAGGAGCTCGAACGTCTCGTCGAGCGTTCCGAAGCCGCCGGGGAGGGAGACGAATGCCTGGGACTCCTTGATCAACATCAACTTGCGGGTGAAGAAGTACTTCATCGAGACGTGCTTGGCGTCGCCGGCGATGATGTCGTTCGCGCCGGTCTCGAAGGGGAGGCGGATCGAGACACCGATCGAACGCTCTCGTCCGGCACCCTCCATGCCCGCCTGCATGATCCCGGGGCCGGCGCCGGTGACGGTCATCCACCCGCGTTCGGCCAGGAGGGCCGCGAGGTCGCGCGCCTGGGCGTAGAGCGGATCGTCGGGTCGCGTCCGCGCGGAACCGAAGATCGCCACCTTGCGTTCGCGTTTGTAGGGGGCGAACATCCGGTACGCAGCGCGCATCTCCGTGAGCGCAGCCGTGGCGATCTTCAGGTCGAGCGTGTCGGGATGATCGCCGACGAGACCGATCGCTTCGGAAACGAGCGATTCCGCCAGCCGAACATTCTCCGAAACTCCGAGCTCGGAGATCACCGATCGCGCACGCGGATCGATCGGATCGGGTACACCTTGGTTCATGCAGAGCGGACCCTACGAGGCCGGAGGGGCCGTCGGCCAGCCTGGCGCGGGTGATCGCTGGCGCCGACGTTTCACCAGCGACGCGTCGACCCCGTCGGTGTGGCGCGGTCTCGGCCTCGGTTTGCTGGCAACTGGTGCCGGTTTGGGCGTGGCAGAGCTGGTCGTCGGTCTGGTCGACGGGGCGTCGTCACCGGTCGTCCCCGTCGGTCAGGAGTTCATCGATTACACGCCGAAGTGGTTGAAGAACTGGGCCATCGAGCAGTTCGGCACCAGCGACAAAGCCGTCCTCGTGGCAGGCGCATTGATCGTGATTCTGATCCTCGGCGGCATCATCGGCGTGCTGGCGGTGCGCGGTGCCAAGGGGATGGCCTACGGGCTGACGGTGGCCGTCGGGTTCATCGGCGCGTGGGCCGTGATCGTCCGACCCGAGCCGACGTTCGCAAAGCTGTTGCCGACGATGGTCGGGACGACGGTGTCCCTCGGGGTGCTCTGGTGGCTGGCTCCTCGAACCGGACCGGCGGACGCAACCGGTCGGCCGACGATGATCGGGCCCGATCGGCGCCAGTTCCTTCAGGGCGCTGTCGGCATCGGATCGATCGCGGCGATCACCGGTGGGCTCGGGTGGTCGATCCGCCGCCGCTTCGAGATCGATCGGGAACGGTCGGAGCTGGTGCTTCCGGATGTCGCGGCTGATCAGGCGGCGCCTGCTGCGGTCGAGGAGTTCTCACTGGGCGTGGAGGGGATCGAGTCGTTCGTCGTCCCGAACGATCGCTTCTACCGAATCGACACGGCGCTGGTCGTTCCCCAGGTCGCCGTCGACTCCTGGAAACTCCGGATCGACGGGCTCGTCGACACCCCGATGGAGTTGACCTTCCAGGATCTGCTCGACCGACCGCAGATCGAGCGTCACATCACGCTGTCGTGCGTCTCGAACCCGGTCGGCGGCGATCTGGTCGGCAACGCGCTCTGGCAGGGGGTCCGCCTCGCCGACATCCTCGAGGAGGCCGGGTTGCAGGAGGGCGCCGAACAGGTCGTGTCGCGCTCGTTCGACGGCTGGACCTGCGGGTCGCCGATCGAGGCGATCATGGACGGGCGCGACGCGATGCTCGCGATCGCGATGAACGGCGAACCGCTTCCGGCCCGACACGGCTACCCGGTGCGGATCGTGGTCCCCGGGCTGTTCGGGTACGTGTCCGCCACGAAGTGGGTGACCGACATCCGGCTCACCCGGTGGGAGGATTTCGACGCCTACTGGATTCCGAAGGGCTGGGCGAAGCGCGGCCCCGTCAAGACGATGGCGCGTATCGACACGCCGCGTTCGGGAGCGAAGCGTGACGGTGTCGTGGCGATCGGCGGCGTTGCGTGGGCCGTGCACCGCGGTGTGTCGGCGGTCGAAGTGCGCATCGACGAAGGGGAGTGGCAGGGGGCCGAACTCGGCTCGGTTCCGTCGGCCGACACATGGGTGCAGTGGGTGTACCGCTGGGACACGAGCGATGTCGAGCGCGGGGGTCATGCCATCGAAGTCCGGGCGATCGACGGCGACGGCGTTCCGCAACCGGAGGAGCCGAAGGCCGTCGACCCCGACGGCGCCCAGGGTTACCACCGCATCTCCCTCGACATCTCCTGATTCGGTCCGGATCGGTGGGCAGGATTCTCCTCGTCGGTGCGTGGTGACGGCGCAGCGGAGCGTCACGTCCCGAGGGTGGCGGCCTTCTCCTCGAGGGTGGCGATGAGCTCGTCGAAGGCCTGCGCGAAACTGGCGACACCCTCACGCTCGAGCTGATCGGCCACGGCGTCCATGTCGACGCCGACCTCGGGCAGTGTCGCCCAGACGGCTTCGGCATCGGCGACGTCCGCGTCGATGCGGCGGGCGACGGTCCCGTGGTCGACGAACGCATCGAGGGTCGCGTCGGGCAACGTGTTGACGGTGTCGGGGCCGATCAACTCGTCGACGTACAGCGTGTCGGCGTACTCGGGGTTCTTGGCCCCGGTGGACGCCCACAGGGGTCGTTGGACGCGAGCCCCGCGTGCGGCGAGCGACTCCCAGCGCACGCCGGAGAACTTCTCCTGGAAGAGTTTGTACGCGAGCTTGCCCTGGGCGACTGCGGCCTTGCCCCGCAGCGCCAACGCCGTGTCGGAGCCGTTGGCCTCGAGCCGCTTGTCGACCTCGACGTCGACCCGACTGATGAAGAAGCTGGCGACGCTCACGACCCGGGACAGGTCGGCGTCCGGATCCTGTGCGAGTTGCTCGAGCCCGGCGATGTACGCCTCGATCACCTTCTCGTAACGCGGGAGCGAGAAGATGAGCGTCACGTTGATGTTGCGTCCCTCGGTGATCATCTGCCGGATCGGCGCGAGGCCTTCCTCGGTACCGGGGATCTTGACCATCAGGTTGCGACGGTTGATCCGCTCGTGCAGATCGCGGGCGGCGGCTTCGGTGCCCGGACCGTCGTGCGCGAGATCGGGTGCCACCTCGACGCTGACGTAGCCGTCCACGCCGTTCGAGTGGTCGTACACCTTCGAGAAGACGTCGCAGGCGCCGTGGATGTCCTCGATCACCAACGCCCAGTAGTCGTCGACGATCGAACCGCCGGCGGTGATCAACTCGGCGAGCTGCTCGTCGTAGTCCGAGGAGCCCTGGATCGCCTTCTGGAAGATCGACGGGTTCGACGTCAGCCCGCGGGCGCCGCTGTCGCGGATGTCGACGAGCCGGCCCGAGGTGAGGTAGTCCCGGCGGAGGTTGTCGAGCCAGGCGCTCTGGCCCTCGCTCGCGTACAGATCGTGCAGTCGTTCGCTCATGTTCCTGTTCCGTTCAATCGGGCTGCGATGAGAGATGAGAGTTGCGTTCACGCTCATCTCTCATCGGTGGGAGGGTGGGTGCGTCGTGGTCAGTTGGCGAGGAAGGTGGCGGTCTCCGCGACGTGTTCGGCGTTGATGCCGAGCATCTCGAGGACGAGACCTCCCGGTGCGCTGGCGCCGAAACGGTCGATTCCGATCGACGCATCGGCATGTGCGGCCCAACCGAACGTGACGCCGGCCTCGACCGAGAGCACCGGCACCCCGTGGGGCAGGATCGAGGAGCAGAACTTCTCGCTCTGCGCCTCGAACCGGTCGACGGACGGCATCGACACCACCCGGGCCGCGATCCCGTCGGCGGCAAGCCTCTCGGCCGCCTCGACGCAGACGGCGACCTCGCTGCCGGTCCCGAGGAGGACGACCTGCGGATCGCCGTCGGTCTCACGCACGATGCCGGCACCACGCTCGACGGCGGATCCGTCGGTCGTGACAGTGATGTCCTGCCGGCTGAGGATCAGCGCGGAGGGACCGTCGTGACGAACGATGTCGGCCCACGCTTGGATCGTCTCGTTCCCGTCGGCCGGTCGCACCACGTGGAGGTTCGGGATCACCCTCAGGCTCGCGAGTTGTTCGACCGGCTGGTGCGTCGGGCCGTCCTCCCCGACCCCCACCGAGTCGTGCGTGAACACGAAGCACACCTTGGCGCCCGAGAGCGCCGCGAGGCGGATCGCCGGGCGCATGTAGTCCGCGAACACGAAGAACGTCGCCGTGACGGGGAGAACACCGCCGTGCAGCGCCATCCCGACGCCGATCGCGCCCATCGCGTGCTCACGGATGCCGAAGTGGATGTACCGGCCGTCGGGGGTCTCCTTCGAGAACGCGTGTGACGCGCCGAGCGCCACCCCGTTGCTGCCCTTGAGGTCGGCCGAGCCGGCCATCAGACCGGGCAGGCTGGGAAAGGTCGCGTCGAGCGCCTTCTGGATGGCCTTGCGCGTGGCGAGCGACTCCCCGAGTTCGTAGCTCGGAAGGTCGGCGTCCCAGCCGGCCAGGCCGGTCGCGTGCTGCGCGGCGACCCATTCCGGAGACGTCGGCTCGGTCCATCCGGATCGCGCCGCGGCCGCGCGGTCGGCAACGTGCGCACGACAGGCAGCGACGAGATCGTCGGGTGCCCAGAACGGCTCGTCGGGTATCCCCATGACCGCCTTGGTCGCCGTCACGTCCTCGGCCGAGAACGGGTTGCCGTGCGCGTTGTGGTCGTTCTCCCACCGGGGCGACGGGTGCGCCACGCGCGTCCGCAGCATCAGGAACGACGGCTGGTCCGTGGATTTCGCGGCGTTCAGGGCCGCTTCGAGTGCGTCGAGATCGTCGGCGATGTCGCCGAGTTCGACGACGTCCCACCCGTAGGCCCGGAATCGGGCCGCCATGTCGACGCTCGTGGTCAGGTCGGTCTGGCCGTCGATCGTGATCTTGTTGTCGTCGAAGATGCAGATCAGGTGGCCGAGCCCGAGGTGTCCGGCGAGGTCGGCTGCTTCGTGACTGATGCCCTCCATCATGCAGCCGTCGCCGGCGACGACGAAGGTGTGGTGGTCGACTGCGTCGGCACCGAATCGGGCGCGCTGCTCGGCTTCGGCGATGGCCATGCCCACGGCGTTGGCAAAACCCTGGCCGAGCGGGCCGGTCGTGACCTCGACGCCGGCGGTGTGGCCGACCTCGGGGTGACCCGGCGTGGTCGATCCCCACTGGCGGAAGTGCTTCAGATCGTCGAGTCCGAGCCCGTAGCCACAGAGGAAGAGCTGCGCGTACTGCATGATCGACACGTGGCCGTTCGAGAGCACGAACCGGTCGCGATCGGTCCAGTGCGGGTCGGCCGGGTCGTGTTTCATGACACGGCTGTAGAGAACGTGGCCGAGGGGAGCGAGCGCCATCGCGGTGCCCTGGTGGCCGCTGTTCGCAGCGAGCGGGCCGTCCATCGCGATCCCGCGGACCAGAGAGACGGCCTGTGAATCCTGCTGTTCAGTCAACGACACGCGCGAGACGTTAGTGGAGCCGGCAGGGCCAGCTTCAGAACGCCGCCGAAACCTCTGCCGACTCGAGGGTCCGCATCAGTCGGTGACCGGCGGGAGCAGTGTGAACGGGACGATGTGCCACGGTCCCTTGTCGACGCGACAGTGCGCGAACAGCTGCCCGTACTCGGTGAAGTCGAGTTCGCCCTTCACCAGCCGGTAGGTGAACTTGCCGGGTTCGACGGTGAACGGGCTCACGTTGCGTGCGACCTGCTCGCTCTCCTCGTCGACGCCGCGGCGGAACACGACTTCGAAGACGCCGCTCCCCGACTCGGTCTCGGGGCAGAAGATCAGGGCGACGAGGTGAGGGCTGAGCGTGACGGGAACGGGCGACGGGCTCGCCTGGGAGAACATCACACCGGTCAGGTCGATCCGCGTGGAGGGGCCGGGAGCCTGGCGCATCTCGAAGTTCTCGACGAACAGGGCGGAGACGATCTGCATGCGTCCGGATCGTAGCGACGCGCCGTTCGGCGGCTACCGACTCCACGCGAACAAGCGCGACACGATCTCGCCGTGTCGACCGGCGAGCACCGAGGCACCGAGGACCACGGCGAGCCCGCACCCCACCGAGCCGAGACGGGCGGCGGTCGGTGGAGCCGGAGGCCAGACCGCACGGACCAGACCGATGGCGACCAGGGGCACCGAGATGCCGAGCATGAACCCGATCGTCGGGAGCAATTGCGAGACCGGGCGAGCGGGTGCGTGGGTGAGGATCGATCCGAGCTGCTCCCCGACGCACGGACGCCACCACTGCGTGACGACCAGGGCGACGCCACCCGTGATCGCGCCGATCGCGGCGGGGGAGCGCACGACCTCGTCCCGCCCGAACGGCCGTGGGGCGCCGAGCACGACGACGGACACGATCAGGACCACTGCCGAGACGCGCAGGGCCGTGTCGGAGAAGGTGATCCACCCGGTGGCGAAGATCCACCCACCGAACACGACGCCCGTGACGGCACCGGCGACCGACTCCCAGCGACTGCGTGCGGCGACAACGGTGAGGGCCACCGGCGCGAGGATCACGAGGTGGCAGACCTGGACGATCGATCGAACGCCCTCGGCGAAGGCGTCGATCATCGTCCTTCGGCGATGAGCGCGCCGACCGCTGCGTCGATGTCGTCGTAGGCGCCTTCGCCGACGTGGTCGTAGCGCACGTTGCCGTCCCGATCGATCAGGAAGAGGCGCGGCCAGAACCGGCGCTCCTGCCAGGACCGGAAGTTCAGCTTCTCGTTGTCGATCGCGATCGGCCAGACGAGCCCGTTCTCCTCGGCGGCCGCCGCGACCGAGTCGACCTCGCGTTCGAAGTCGAACTCGGGAGCGTGGACACCCACGATCTCGAAGTCGTCACCGCTGTGCTTCGCGTACAGATCCCGCAGGTGGGGGAACGTGGCCGTGCAGTTGCTGCACCCGAAGGTCCAGAACTGCACCGCGACGACCTTGCCGTCGAAATCGTCGAACGACGTGGCGTCGGTCTGAATCCACTCCTGGACCTCGAAGAACTCGGGGTGCGGACCTCGATTCGGGAGGTCCGGCACGGCGGCTGCCGCGGCCGGCTTCTGCTCCGACCCGTCGCCGTCACCCGCGGTGGCGATCGAGCCGACGATCACAGCACCGATGAGGCCGAGTGAGACGAGAGCGGTGGCTCGGCGGGCGTCCATCGCGTCGAGCTTCGCAGGCCCCCTCGGACCATGTGAGCAACGCGTGCGAACGGTTCGCGAAACCTCCACGGGTCCGGATCCACGCTGTCCGCAGCCGAAGTTCCGACGGATCGTGACGGCCGGCGTCACGTTCCGCGGAAAGTTCGGGAGGCGAGGACGGGTGGTCAGTCGGCGAGTCGGAACCGGACACGCCGGTTGTGCCTGCCCTTGTTCTCGATCTTGCCGATCTCGAAGGGGCGTGACTGTGCCGTGTTCGAGAGATGCGTACCACCGCAGGCCTGGCGATCGAGCCCGTCGACGTCGATCAGGCGGAGCCGACCGTCCGGGGTCGGCGGGGGAGCGACCGACATGGAGCGGACCAGTCCCGGGTTCGATGAGGCCTCCTCGCTCGGGACATACACCGCACGCACGTCGAGCCCGCGGGCGATCACGTCGTTCACCGGTCCGGCGAGCGCTCGCAGCCGATCGTTGTCGATCGCCGAGAGGTCGAAGTCCATCCGGCCCGTTCCGTCGCCGTTGATCTGGGCGCCGGTGACGAGCGATCCCTCGAACTCGTCGAAGACGAACGCGTTCAGCACGTGGCTCATCGTGTGCAGCGACGCGACACGCAACCGGTGATCGGCGTCGATCGTCACCGCCACGTCGCCGCCGACGTCGACGGTCGGGTCGGCGAACACATGCCACCATGTGTCGCCGTCGACCTCGATGTGGGTCACGTCGAACGACCCTGCAGCGGATTCGATCGTGCCGATGTCGCTCACCTGTCCGCCGCCGCCCGGGTGGAATGCCGAGCGGGACAGCACCACCGACCCGGGTCGGGCGTCGATCACGGTGGCATCGTGCTCGTAGAGGTGCGGCTGTTCGTGACAGAGGTAGACGGCCATCGCACCGACAGTAGGGCGAACGGCATCACATCCAGCGGCGGGGGATCCGGACGGCGACGCGGTAGGAACCGGCGACGCGAACGGGACCGAACCGCCGTGAGTCGACCGCGGCGACGGTCCGGTTGTCGGACGACACACGCATCGTGCCGTCAGAGGCCACCGATTCGACGCGCTTCACGAGCCAGAACCCCGGTTCGTCGGGGTGTTCGACGCAGCGCAGCTCGCCGACCCGGGCCCGGGCCCATCGGACGCCGATGAGGCCGTGGCCGGCAACGAGCGTCGGTTCCATCGACCGATCGGCGACCACGAACCGGCGCAACGGCCACTTCGCGGTTCCGGACCGTCGACCAGGTGGGCGTCGGGTCACGCGGGGAGTGTAGGTTTCGGTTGAACCAATCGGGAAAGCTGTGTGCTGTTCCCGCCCGCACTTCCCCCAAGGAGAACCACATGTTCGGCAAGCTCTTCGCTTCCGCCACCGTTGCCCACGCCCACTGCGATCTCTACTGCGGGGTGTACGACCCGGCGCAGGCCAAGATCGAGGCCCTGTCCGTGGTCAAGACGGCCCAGAAATACCAGGACTCCGACGACGACGTGTTCCGCGCCCGCTGCATCTCGATCAAGGAGGAGCGAGCCGAGGAGACCAAGCACCACCTGATGGTGCTGTGGGCCGACTTCTTCGCGCCCGCACACTTCGAGGAGTTCCCGCAGCTCCACGAGTTGTTCTGGAAGGCGATCCACCAGGCCGGCGAGGCCAAGAAGTCGATGGATCCCGCCGTCGGTGAGCAGCTCGTCAGCTACATCGACGACATCGCGGAGATCTTCTGGAAGACCGAGAAGGCCCAGGGCATGGGCGTCTACCCGCCGAGCTGATCAGGTCCTCCGGTCGCCGACCCGCCGCAGTCCGTTTTCGGACGTGGCGGGTCCGGTCGTTTTCGGCGGCGATAGCGTCCGAGGTCCTATGTTGGACGACGGTGTTGCGGAGGGGCGGTCCACACGCCAGCAGATCCTCGACGCCGCGCGCGACTGCTTCGCCCACACCGGGTACAGCGCCACCTCGCTGAACGACATCGCGGCCGAGGTCGGCATCCGACGCCCGAGCCTGCTGCACCACTTCTCGTCGAAGGAAGCGCTGTACGAGGAGGTGTTCGAGCAGCTCCTGGCCGACTGGTTCTCCCGACTGGCCGACTCGATCACGGCGCCCTCGAAGGGACTGGAGAAGGTCGAGCAGGTGCTCGATGCCGGCTTCGGCTTCTTCGCCGACAACCCCGCTTACGTCACGTTGATGCGCCGTGAGGCGATCGACGGGGGCAGCCATCTCGCCATCGATCTCGCCGCGACCCTCCGCCCGATGTTCGACGAAGCGGTCGCGTACTTCGAGCGGGAGATGGCGGCGGGCGTGTTCCGCGACCAGGATGCTGCCCAACTGCTGCTCACCGGATACGGAGCGCTGTTGAGCTACTTCTCCGACGCCCCGTTCCTCGAGGGGCTGCTCGACGAGAGCCCGCTCACCGACGCTGCCCTCGCCCGGCGGCGCACGCACATCATCGAGTTCTTCCGATCGGCGCTCGACCCGTCATGACCTTCGTCTCCACACGGGCCGACTCCTTCGAGCGGCTCGACGGCGAGACGACGCAGCGCTGGATGCGCTTCGGCACGAGCGGCTCGACGACGTTTCCGATGCTGCTCGGCCTGCTGGTCGAGGACATCCGACGTGACTACTGCCGCATGCGGCTGCCGTTCCGCGACGAACTCCTGCAGGCGGCCGGCTTCATGCACGGCGGGGCGATCGCCTCGCTGCTCGACCACGTGATGGTGCCCGCCGTCGGCGCCGTGCTCGAACAGGGCGCCAACTACTCGACCGTCGACATGCACGTGCAGTACATCCGCGGCATCGTCGGCGGCGAGCGGGCCGAGGACGCCATCGCCGAGGGCTGGGTCACCCGACGCGGCCGCCGCACCGTGTTCTGCGAAGCCGAGGCATACGGCGCCACCTCCGGCCACCTGCTCGCCAAGAGCGTCCTCACCTACGCCGTGTCCGAACCCAGACGCTGACCGCCGGCGGGAGAGAGCGGAAGCGGGACCGGGCCGGCTGCAGGTTCGGCGATCTGGAGCCGATGCCGGATTGCCGGTGTCGGGAGCGTCGACGAAAGTACGGTGAGACGTGATGGCTGGCTCCACGACCTTGTCCGAACGCGCCTCGAAGGCCCTGCTCGCGGCCCACGGCGTGCCGATCGCTCCCGAGCGGTTCGTCGACTCGCCCGCTGCGGCCGGCGACGCCGCGGACGAGATCGGCTATCCGGTGGTGGCCAAGCTGAACGGCGATGCGATCGCACACAAGACCGAGCGCGGCCTCGTCAAACTTCGTCTCGGCGACCGGGCCGCCGTCGAGGCCGCCGCGACCGAATTGCTGGCCGCGGCGACACCCGCCGACGGCGACGTCGACGTGCTGATCGCGCCGATGGTGTCGGGCAACCGTGAGCTGATCGCAGGTGTCGTGCACGACGCCCAGTTCGGAGCGATGGTGATGCTCGGGGTCGGCGGAATCCTCGCGGAGGCCGTCGCCGACGTGGTGTTCCGGCCGGCACCCCTCGACGCGCCGACGGCCGTCGACATGATCGACGGCCTCGCGACGCAGAAGTTGCTCGGCGAGTTCCGCGGTGAGGCGGCGGTCAACCGTGACCAGCTCGTCGGGCTCCTGATCGGCCTCGGTCGACTCGCGAGCGAGCGGGCCGACGTGCGCAGCGTCGACATCAACCCGCTCATCGTCGAACCGAGCGGCGATCTCGTCGCCGTCGACGGCCTCGTCGAGATCGGGAACCCGGAGCCGGGTCAGCCGCCGTTGCGGCCGCGCCCGACCGACGAGCAGTTCCGGGCCCTGTTCGAACCGCGCGGCGTGCTCGTCACCGGCGCGTCCACGCATCCCGGCAAGTTCGGCTTCGTGTCGCTGCACAACCTGCTCTCGAACGGCTATCGCGGCAAGGTCTTCGGCACCAACCTCAAAGGGGAGAACGTGCTCGGCATCGACACGGTGGCCGACATCGAAGAACTGCCCGACGGTGAGATCGACCTCGTCTTCGTGTGCACCCCGGCGGCTGCGAACCCCGACCTGCTGCGTGCGTGTGCCGCCAAGGGCGTGAAGGCGGCATTCCTCACCTCGGCCGGCTACGGCGAGGCGGGTGCGGCCGGCGTGCAGGCGCAGGCCGAGCTCGTCGCGCTCGCCGATGAGCTCGGCATCCTGCTCGCCGGTCCGAACGGGCAGGGCGTCGTCAGCACCCCCGTCGACATGTGCGTTCAGATCGTGGCGCCGTACCCACCGAAGGGATCGATCGGCGTCGCGAGCCAATCGGGCAACTTCGTGTCGAGCTTCCTCAACCACGCCCGCGCCACCGGTGTCGGCATCAGCCGCGCGGTGTCGGCCGGCAACGCCGCTGCCGTCGGCGTCGCCGACTACCTCGACTTCTACGCCGACGACCCGGCGACCGCCGTCGGCCTCGCCTACATCGAGGGCATCACCGACGGTCGCGGGCTGATGGACCGTCTCGCCGGTGCGGCCGCCCGCAAGCCGCTCGTCGTCGTCAAGGGCGGATCCACCGAAGGCGGCGCGCAGGCGGCTGCCAGCCACACGGGCGCGCTCGCCGCGGACGACAAGGTCTTCGACGGCGCGTGCCGCGCCGCCGGGCTGACCCGGGCCGACAGCATCGAATCGGCGTTCGAAGCCGCCGCGTCGTTCGCCACCCAACCGCTTCCCGCCGGTCCGAACACCGTGGTTCTCACCACCGTCGGCGGCTGGGGTGTCGTGACCGCCGACGCGATCACGCGCGATCGCGACCTCGTGCTGCTCGACCTGCCCGCCGACCTGCTCGCGGCGATCGACGACAAGCTGCCGCCCCGGTGGAGCCGCAACAACCCGATCGACTGCGCGGGCGGTGAGACGCGAGACACGATCCCGGAGGTGATGGAACTCGTCGCGACCCACCCTGCCGTCCACTCGATCATCTACCTCGGCCTCGGCATCCAGTCGAACCAGGCGCAGATGATGCGCCACGGCACGTTCTACCCGGACCACGGACTCGAGCGAATCGTCGAATACCACGAGCGCCAGGACACCCGCTTCGCCGAGGCCGCTCACGAGCTGAGTGTGCAGACGGGCAAGCCGATCCTCACGTCGACCGAACTCGCCGTCGCCGACCCGACGAACGCCGGTCCCGTGGCCGTCCGCGCATCGGGACGGCTGTGCTACCCGAGTGGCGAACGTGCGGTCTCCGCGCTCGGCCACATGTACCGACGCGTCAAGTATCAACAGGCCCGCTCCTCGTGAACCGTCCGGCGATGGAGCGTCTCGAGGCGCGACGTCCGGCACCGCGACGTCGGAGTTCCGGCCCGCTCCTCGTGCTCGGACTCTTCGCGCTCGTCCCCGCGCTGGTTCTCTACGCCGTTTTCACGTGGGCCGCCGGCCGCGATGACGACAACGTCGCTGCGCCACCGCCGCCATCGACGATCGTCGATCCGCCGCTGCCGGCCGAACCGCTGCGCAACGGCATGCTCAGCTTCCGGCGCCTCCCCGCGGTGGTGTCCCGCGATCTCAACGTCGACGAGTTCGCCACCGTCGTCGCCGACTTCGCGCCGACGCTCAACGAGCGCAGCTGCACGGCGGTGAGCGTCGACGGCCACGACGTCGGTGAACGCAACGCGGACCTGCCGGTCATCCCGGCGAGCACGCAGAAGATCCTGGTGGCCGCGGCCGCACTGGACGTACTCGGCGACGACCACCGGTTCACCACCGAAGTCGTGACCGCACAGGAGCCCGTCGCCGGTGTCGTCGCCGGCGACCTCGTGCTCGTCGGTGGTGGTGACCCACTGCTGTCGTCCGACTGGTATCCGACGTCGAACCTCGAGCGGCGGCCCGTGCTCAACCCGACGTCGCTCGACGCGTTGGCCGACTCGGTCCAGGCAGCCGGGGTCACCGTGGTCGAAGGTGTCGTACTCGGCGACGGCAGCCGCTACGACGACGAGTTCTTCGCGCCGGGATGGGGGACCGGAGTGGCGGGCCTCGAGGCGGGTCCGTACGACGCGTTGATGGTGAACGACGCCAGGGTGCTGGGTGAGGATCGGCGCGCCGACGACCCCAATGCAGCGGCTGCACGCGAATTCACGCAGCTGCTGCGCGACCGCGGGATCGTGGTCGCCGGTGAGGGAGCCTCGGGTGGGCTCGACGTCGGCAGCACCCCGTTTCCGGTCGCATCGATCGACTCGGCGCCGCTGACCGCCGTCGTCGAGGAGATGTTGACCAACAGCGACAACAACACCGCTGAACTGCTCGTGAAGGAACTGGCCGTCGCGGCCACCCCGACCGCGGTGGGAACCCGCGAGGCCGGGCTCGACGTGATCGGTGGACGTCTGGCCGAGTGGGGGATCGACACCACCGGCATCGTCCTGAGCGACGGATCAGGTCTCAGCCTCGACAACAGACTGACGTGCTCGGCGCTGCTCGCTGTGCTCCAGCGCTCCGGCCCCGACGACACGATCGGCGCCGCGCTCCCGGTCGCCGGTGAGTCGGGCACACTGGCCGACGTGTTCACAGACCATCCCGTCGCCGGCCGACTGCTCGGCAAGACCGGAACCCTGAACAACCCGCCGTTCAACGCCGACCCGCCGGCGGTGAAGGCGCTCGCCGGCTACCTGCCCGTCGATGGCGGCGGTGCCGTCGAGTACGTCCTGATCCTGAACGGACCGACGATCTCCGACCAGAGCGAGTACCGGCCGATCTGGAACGACCTCGCCGACACACTCGACACCTACCCGTCCGGGCCGGCACCCGCCGAACTCGGGCCGATCCGATGAGCGAGCGAGGCGACCTGATCACCCGCGTCGACGACGAACACCGCGACCCGCGTATCGGGATCGTCGCCGAACCACTCCGGTATCCGAGATCGCCGCTCGTGGCCCTGCTCCTGATCGCGATCGTGCCGGCGATCGGGCTCGTGATCCTCGCGCGCTGGGCGGACCGGGAGGCCGACGCGTACGAGGCGAGCCGCAACGCGAAGGACCTGTTGGAGACCTCCCTCGACGGCGCCATCCTCGTCGAGGGCGTCGTGCCCGACGAACCGTCCGACACCGTCGACGGACCCGATCTCGCCCCGGCACTCTCCACCAGCATCTTCGACTTTCGCCGCGCACCGCTCGCCGTGGCGTCGGCGGCCAGCGGTGCACAGCTCCGCGTGGCGGTCGACCCGGTGCTGTCGTTCATCGGTGACCGGTCGTGTGCCGCCGTCGCCGTCGACGGCGTGACGGTCACATCACTCAACGCGGAGCTTCCGGTGATCCCGGCGAGCAACCAGAAGCTGCTGGTCGCACTGGCAGCGCTGGACATCCTCGGTCCCGACCACACCTTCACCACGTCGGTCGCCGTGCCGCCGTTGAACGACGGAGTGGTCGACGGTGACATCTATCTCATCGGCGGTGGTGATCCCCTGCTCACCAGCGACGACTACCCGATCGAGGACGATTCTCAGCCGGTCACGACGCCCACGTCCTTCGACGTGCTCGCCGATGGACTCGTCGACGCGGGCGTGACCCGGATCCGAGGCACCGTGATCGGTGACGGGAGCCGTTACGACGACGAGTTCGTGATCGACGAGTGGGCCGACGATGTGGCGTTCGTCGAAGCGGGTCCCTACGACGCGCTCCTCGCGAACGACGCGCGTGTCCGGTTCCGTTCGGATCGTCAGGAGGATCCGAACGTCGGTGCGGCCCGCGAGTTCGTCCGGTTGCTCAACGACCGCGGGGTGCGCGTCGACAACGGCTGGGGGAGCGGCGTCGCCTCGACGCTCGTGCCGGTCACGGTGTCGGTCCAGTCCGCCCCACTCACGGACGTGATCGCCGAGATGCTGTCGACGAGCGACAACAACACCGCCGAGATGCTCCTCAAGGAGATGGGCGTCGCAACCTCGGGGGCCGGCACCCGCGCCGCGGGTCTCGACGCGATGTCCCGTAGCCTCGAATCCCAGGGTGTTCCGATGGCCGGTGTCGAATTGCACGACGGTTCGGGACTCAGCAACTCCAACCGGGTCACGTGCAACGCGGTGCTGACCGTGCTGCAACTCGGCGCCGGCGGCCCGCTCGATGCCGGGCTGCCCGTCGCCGCGGTGAGTGGGACGCTCGCCGACGAGTTCCTCGACGGGCCGATGGTCGGTCGGTTGCGGGCCAAGACCGGCACGCTCGACAACGCTCCGATCGAGATCGATCCGCCCGCCGTCAAGGCGCTCGCGGGTTACGTCGACCCGCGCGACGGCCCCGGAGAGGGAACCATTCAGTTCGTCCTCATCGCCAACACGCCCGAGGTCACCGACGAGGGGATCTACCGGCCGATCTGGAAGGCGCTCGGCGAGCGTTTCGCGACCTACCCGAGCGGGCCGCCGCCCGATTCGCTCGCGCCGCGCTGAGCATCGTCGCACGGGAAGATCTACGGTCGTCTCCATGGCGGTCATGCCGATGTTTCCACTCGGGTCCGTGCTGCTTCCGGGTGGAGTCCTGCCGTTGCACGTGTTCGAACCCCGCTATCGACAGATGGTCATCGACTGCCTGCAGGACGACGGAACTCCCGAATTCGGCCAGACCCTGATCACCCACGGGCACGAGGCGGGCGGTGGCGACGAGCGGGCGATGATCGGGACAGTGGCCCAGATGATCCAGATCGAGGCGCTCGACGAGGCCCGGTACGCGATCGTCGCCGTCGGAGTGCGACGGATTCGCGTGAACGCCTGGCTCCCGGACGATCCGTACCCGCTGGCCGACGTCGACGAGTTCCCCGATGTCGACCCCGATCCGGCCGGCCTCGCGGTCGATGTCGCGGCAACACATGGACGCGTGCGCGCGGCACTCGCGCTCGCGATGGAACTCGGCGACGTGCACGTCGACCTGGCCGAGACCGAGATCGCCGACGACCCGCTCGTCGCCACGTACCACCTGTCGGCGCTCGCGCCCATCGGGCCGGCCGACCGGTACCGGTTGCTGGCGGCACCCGGTCCGCGTGAGCGTCTCGACCTGCTCGACGGCGTGCTGGACGACGTCGAGGCGATGCTGAAGTTCCGCCTGTCGTGAAGTTCTGATAGAAACAACCTTCGTGTCAGACACCAACGACAGGCCCCGGATGCTGGGGACGAAGAAGGACGAGCCCTCACTCAACGAAGTGATCGACTACGTCAAGGCCTACGCCACGCAGGAAACCGTCGGTCCGCTGAAGGGCGTCGGTCGGTGGCTCGGCTTCGGTGCGGGGGCCGCGTTCGCGATGGGCCTCGGGCTGATGATCGTCCTGCTCGGCGTGCTGCGGCTGATCCAGACCGAATTCGACCGTCTTGCGACCGGCTCGTTGTCGTGGGCTGCGTACGCCGTGACACTGGTGCTGACGATCATCCTGTTGGCGATCACGCTGATGCGGGTCAAGAAGTCGACACTCAACAAAGAACCGAAGTGACGGGGAGCATCGAAATGGCCAAGAACGAACCAGTCACGCCCTCGAAGATCACCCCCGAGGACCTGCGCGACAAGCTGCAGGCCTTTCAGGGTGAGGTGCAGGGCAAGGTCGACGATCAGAAGACATCGATCGCGACCGTCGCCGCCGGCGCGGGCATGGTGCTGCTGGTGCTGATGTTCCTGCTCGGCAAGCGTGCCGGAAAGAAGAAGAGCGCCATCGTCGAGATCCGTCGCGTCTGATGTCACTCGTCCCGTACGCGCTCCGACCGAGGGCAGTGCTCCGCAAGGCGGCGCACAAGCGCGGTGTCGAGGGCGGGAGCGTGCTGTGGCGTGCCCTCGCGATGTACTACGTCGGCGGGCCGACGCTCCTGCGCACGAACGCGATCCGCCGAGGCGTCCTCGGCGGCGATCGCAAGTGGCAGGCGGCCGGACTCGTCCTGCTCATCACGCAGGATCTCCGTCACCAGGCCGGTCGCGGACCCGAACGACTGGGCAAATGGAAGGTCGGTCCCAACGACTTCCTGCGTGTCGCGGTGGAGAAGCCGCTGTCGAAGAAGGAGCGCAAGCGACTCGGTGTCACCCGTGAGAGCGTCGTCGAGCAGGCTGTTGCCGACACGGCGGCCGCGGTGCCCGACGCCCGCATCGTCGTCAAGACCAGATAGCCGACCCTCGCGGTCGGGATCGGGGCCTAGCCTGACGGCCGATGTTGGTGTTGATGCGCAATCCGAAGCGTGAGATCGAGATGGCCGGCGGACGAACGGTGAACCACCTCCTCGACGCACTCGGCCTCCCTCGTGAAGCACACCTCGTCATCCGCAACGGCACCCTCGTTCCGGGCGATGCCCATCTCGCCGACGACGATGTCATCGAGATCCGTCCGGTCATCTCGGGAGGGTGCTGAAGGTGGTCGCCTCGGGGTCGAAGTGCCGATCGTGCCGCGAGCCGGCGGTCATCGACCTGCCGCGACACAACGCGAACTTCTGTGCGCAGCACCTGCTGCAACTGTGCCGACGCCAGATGCAGAAGGCGATCGAGGACTACGACATGTTCGGCCCGAACGATCGCATCCTCGTCGCCGTGAGTGGCGGCAAGGATTCGCTCGCGGTGTGGGACATGCTGATCGAAGCCGGGTACGAGGCCGACGGGTTCTACGTCGGGCTCGGAATCGGCGACTACTCCGACGAATCGACCCGCCACGTCACGGCGTTCGCCGAGGAACGTGGCCTGCGCCTGATCTCGGTCGACCTCCGTGACGAGTACGGCTACGACATCCCCACCGCAGCGCGCGCCACGAAACGTGTGCCGTGCTCGGCGTGTGGGATGTCGAAGCGACACCTGTTCGACAGGGCAGCCGTCGACGGGGGATACGACGTCGTCGTCACCGGTCACAATCTCGACGACGAGGCCGCGGTGCTGCTCGGCAACGTGTTGCACTGGGACATCGAGTACCTCGCGCGCCAGTTGCCGGTACTGCCCGCAGCGAACGGCTTTCCCAGGAAGGCGAAGCCGCTGGTCCGGCTGACCGAGCGGGAGACCGCTGCATGGTGCCTGATCCGCGGGATCGACTACCTCGTCGAGGAGTGTCCGATCGCCGCAGGCAACCGCCACCTGCACCACAAGAGCGTGTTGAACTCGATCGAGCAGGAGTCGCCGAGTACGAAGTCGGCGTTCTACCTCAACTTCATCGACAACATGGCACCGCTGCTCGCGGAGCAGACGGCCGCGGCGAGCGGCGACTTGAGTCGCTGCACGCGTTGTGGCGCGCCGACGACCGCCGAGACCTGCGCGTTCTGTCGACTGGTCGACACCGCGAGCGCGCACGATCCGGTACCGGTCGACCTGGTGCTCGGGAAACGAGGACGATGATGACCACTGTGTTCGCCGCCGACGACAAGGCGGTGCTGCTCGATTCCAAGAAGCGCCGGTACCTGATCGATCTCGCGGACGACGGCGAGTTCCACAGTCACGCCGGATTCGTTCGCCACAGCGACATCATCGGCCAGACCGAGGGATGCCGCGTGCGGTCGACCAAGAACGGCGAATACGTCGTGCTCCGCCCGACTCTCGAGGACTTCGTGATCGAGATGCCGCGGGGTGCGCAGGTGATCTATCCGAAGGACCTCGCACCGATCTGCATGCTCGCCGACATCGGGCCCGGCATGCGGGTGTTCGAGAGCGGGATCGGGTCGGGAGCACTGTCGACCACGATGTTGCGTTACGGCGCCGAGATCGTCGGCTACGAGATCCGCGAGGACTTCGCGAACCGGGCGCGGACCAACGTGCGTGGATTCCTGGGGGAGTCCGCGCTCGAGCGGTACGACGTGCACATCGCGAGCAGCTACGAGGGCATCGACCCGGACCACGGTCCGTTCGATCGCGTCGTGCTCGATCTCCCCGAGCCCTGGCAGGTCGTTCCCCACGCCGAAACGGTGCTTCGCGCCGGCGGAATCCTGCTCGCGTACACCCCGTCGATCACGCAGGCCGCTCAGGTCCGAGAAGCGCTGAAGGGCAAGTGGATCGACGGTCGAACGATCGAGGTCTTGCATCGAGGCTGGCACGTGGACGGCCAGGCGGTGCGCCCCGATCATCGGATGGTGGCGCACACGGGCTTCTTGAGTGTCGCCCGATTCCTGGGCAAGAACGAACCGAGCTGACCCGCCGCGTCCGGGGCCGATGGCGCGGTCGTTCAGGTCGGATCGAGCGCGAGCGCGGTGCTCAGCCCGTCGAGAAGCGACTCGATCGCGGGCCACTGGGCATCGGGATGACATCCCATCAGGTCGACCATCCCATGGATCCACGTGTGCACCTGGACGGCCACGAAGAAGGCATCACGGTCGTCACCGTTGCGGACGAGAATCGCCTCGACGAGTTCGACGAGCACCTGGAACGCCGATATCCCTGCATCGCTGACGCCGTCGGGTGGCGACATCGAGTCGGGGAGTCCGACGTCGGTCATGTCGAGATGGATTCGATTCGAGAACAGGATCCGGTATTGACCCTGGTGTTCCATCGCGAATCGGACATACGCGTCGCCCGCCGCTCGAAACGCGTCGAACGGGTTGTCGGAGCTCTCGGCAGCTGCGGCCATGATCTCGTAGAAGTGCCTCCAGCACTCGGCCACCGACTCACGGAGCAGGTCCAGATGATCGTCGAAGTGGCGATACACCGCGGTGGGCGAGACGCCCGCGCGCCGAGCCACCGCGCGCAGTGAGATGCCGTCGATGGTCCCGTGTTGCGCCATGAGCTCGATCGCCGCGTCGAGCAGGTCGGTGCGCAGCCTGTCACCTTCGCCGCGTGCGTAGCGCCGGCGCTCCGCAGTTGCGTGCCCGGAGTCGATGCTCGATGTGGCCATCGTCACGAGCGTAGCCGTTGACAGGCGTAGGTGTACGCATGTTAGGTAACATTTGTTCACGTAACAGGTGTTCACGTGACGTCGTTTCCCATCGACTCGAATCGGAGCCTGCAATGTTCACCGCCCTCGGTCATCTGATCGTCCGCCGCCGGAAGGCGATCATCGCCATCACGATGATCGGCCTCGTCGCCACCATCGGTGTCGGCGTCGGGGTGTTCGGCCAACTCTCCAACGGGGGGTTCGATGATCCGGACTCCGACTCGGTCGCTGCAGCCGACCTGCTGCAGGACGAATTCGACACCGGCGGCGCCGACCTCGTCGCGGTCGTGACAGCCGAGTCGGGCGGTGTCGACGACCCCGCTGTCGCGTCGTCGGGCGCAGCGCTGACTGCGGAACTGGCAGCGGCGCCGGGCACGGACGACGTCGCGTCCTACTGGTCGCTCGGGGCGCCGGCGCCGTTGCGCTCCGAGGACGGGACGAGGGGGTTGATCCTCGTCCGGTTCCCGGGCGAGGTCGACGATCCGGACCGAGCCGAACACGTGGAGGCGGTACTCGCCACGTACGACGGCCTGGAGCGGGACGGCGTGCGCGTCGACCTCGCCGGTCGTGAGGCGGTGTTCACGGCGATCGGAGAAACGATCGAAGGTGACCTCGCTCGGGCGGAATCGATCGCGATTCCGCTCACCCTGTTGCTCCTGCTCGTCGTGTTCGGCAGCGCGGTCGCTGCCGGTCTCCCCGTGTTGGTCGGGATGATCTCGGTGTTCGGCGCGTTCTTCGTCCTCTACGTGGTCACCCTCTTCACCGACGTGTCGATCTTCTCGATCAACCTGGTCACCGCGCTCGGACTCGGGCTCGCGATCGACTACTCGCTGTTCATCGTGAGTCGGTTCCGCGAGGAACTCGATCGCGGTCGAACCGTGGACGACGCCGTCGTGCGCACGGTCGAGACCGCCGGCCGAACGGTGGCGTTCAGCGCGATGACCGTGGCGATCTCGCTCAGTGCGCTGCTGATCTTCCCGCTCTACTTCCTGCGATCGTTCGCCTACGGCGGGATCGGCGTGCTGCTCGTTGCGATGTCGATCTCGGTCGTGTTCCTGCCGGCGTTGCTCGCCGTGCTCGGCCCGAAGGTCGACGCCGGTCGGATCTTCGGGCGGCGCACCACGAGGGTCGGCGAAGGCGGATGGCACCGTCTGGCCACCGCCGTGATGCGCCGTCCGATTCCCGTCGCCGCCGTCGCGGTCACGCTGCTCGTCGCAGTGGGCCTTCCCTTCCTCGACGTGAAGTGGGGGACCGGGGACGACCGCGTGCTCCCGGAGTCGGCGGCGGTCCGGGAGGCGTCCGAGGTACTGCGCACCGATTTCACCGCATCGGAGGCCGACGCCTTCCCCGTGATCGCGGCCGGAGGCGTCGACGACGGCGAGATCGCGGCCTTTGCGGCGGCAGTCTCGACGGTCGACGGTGTGGGGCGGGTCGACAGTTCGGTCGGCCGCTTCGCCGACGGCGCCCTGCTCGCGCCGGCAGATCCGACGCTGGAACGGTTCGCGTCCTCCGCGTCGGCCGGCGGCGACTCGACCTGGTTCAACGTGGTCCCGACCGTCGAACCCATCTCGACCGAGGCCGAGGCGATGATCGCCGAGGTGCGCGCCGTCGACTCCGGGTTCGACACCGTCCTCGTCGGCGGAGCATCGGCGGCGTTCGTCGATTCGACCGACGCGATCTTCTCCCGGGTGCCGATCGCCGGAGCGATGATCGTCGTGTCGACGTTCGCGCTGCTGTTCCTGATGTTCGGGTCGCTCCTGGTGCCGCTCAAGGCGATCGTGCTCAACACGCTCAGCCTCACCGCCGTCTTCGGGCTGATCGTCTGGATGTTCCAGGAGGGCAACGGTTCCGACCTGCTCGGCTTCACCGCCACCGGGTTGACCGACACCTCGATGCCGATCCTCATGTTCTGTGTCGCTTTCGGGCTGAGCATGGACTACGAGGTGTTCCTGCTGTCACGGATGAAGGAGGAGTACGACCGGACCGGCGACAACGACCTCGCCGTGGCGACCGGGCTGGAGCGCACGGGCCGGCTCGTCACCGCCGCGGCACTGTTGCTGTCGATCACCTTCTTCGCCTTCGCCACCTCGGGGGTGACGTTCATCAAGCTGTTCGGCCTGGGGCTCGCCATCGCCGTCCTGGTCGACGCGTTCATCGTGCGGTCGATGCTGGTGCCGGCGCTGATGAAGCTCGCGGGGGACCGGAACTGGTGGGCGCCGACACCGCTGCGCCGGCTCCACGACCGCATCGGGATCAGCGAGGGCGACCCGCCCGAGGAGCCTGCCGTCGTTCGTGCACCCGCCGCCGCCGACGCCTGATCAGCCCGACATCCAGACGCGATGAAGGCCCCGAGGTGACCACCTCGGGGCCTTCATCGGTTGCGTTCAGCGCGAGCCGTTCAGGGCTCGATGTAGATGCACTCGCCCGGGCACTCCTCGGCCGATTCGACGACCGCGTCGAGTTGACTGTCGGGGAACTCGGCGAGACCTTCGGCACCTTGCGGGTTGCCCTTCGCCTCGGCGAAGATCTTGTCGCCCTCCACGACGTACGCGAGGCCGTCGTCGAGCAGCGTGAAGACGTCGGGGGCGATCTCTTCGCAGAGACCGTCGCCGGTGCAGAGATCCTGATCGATCCAGACCTTCATGTCAGTGGTGGCTCCTTCGTGGAAGTTTCGGCCGGGGGGTTCCTACCTGTGCTGAGTTTACACGGGGAAGCACGTGCAAACATGATCACACCCTCGCGGTGTACCTTGAGACCATGCCGACCGACGCCGAGCTTGCCCAGCAGGTCCAGACGCTCACCGAGGAAGTCGACCATCTGCGGGCGCGGCTGGCCGATGCGCCACGCCGGGTCCGATCCCTCGAGGAGCGACTCCTCGAAACGAAGGGGCAACTCGCCAAGGCGGTGGCTCAGAACGAGAAGCTGTCCTACACGCTGCGTGAGGCGCGCGAGCACATCAGCACCCTGCGCGACGAGGTCGACAAGCTGTCTCAGCCACCGTCGGCGTATGGCGTGGTCGTCGGCAAGAACGAAGACGGCACGATCGACGTACTCACCTCGGGGCGCAAGATGCGCGTCACGCTGCACCCCGACATCGACCACGAGATCCTCGATCGTGGTGCCGAGGTCGTCCTCAACGAGAGCCTCAACGTCGTGCTCGCGCGAGACGCCGACGGCACCGGCGAGGTCGTGACGGTCCGTCAGGTGATGGACGACGGCGTGCGGGCGCTCGTCGTCGGTCGGGCCGACGAAGAGCTGGTGTGCGACCTCGCCGACTCGTTGCGCGGCACGATCATCCGCGCCGGCGACCATCTCCGCCTCGACACGCGGTCGAACCTGTTGCTCGAGAAGCTCGCCCGCCCGGAGGTGGAGGATCTGTTGCTCGAGGAGGTGCCGGACATCTCCTACACCGACATCGGTGGTCTCGACGACCAGATCGAGTTGATCGCCGACGCCGTCGAGTTGCCGTTCCTCCACCAGGACCTGTTCGCCGAGCACCGACTGCCCGCTCCCAAGGGAATCCTGCTCTACGGCCCGCCGGGGTGCGGCAAGACGCTCATCGCCAAGGCGGTGGCGAACAGCCTCGCGAAGAAGGTGGCGGAGAAGGTGGGCGAGGGCAAGGGCCGGAGCTACTTCATCAACATCAAGGGTCCCGAGTTGCTCAACAAGTACGTCGGTGAGACCGAACGGCAGATCCGCCTCGTGTTCCAGCGGGCGCGGGAGAAGAGCGACGAGGGTTGGCCGGTCATCGTGTTCTTCGACGAGATGGACTCGATGTTCCGCACCCGCGGATCGGGAATCAGCTCCGACATGGAGTCGACGATCGTGCCCCAGCTGCTTGCCGAGATCGACGGGGTCGAAGGACTCACGAACGTGATCGTGATCGGTGCGACGAACCGTGAGGACCTGATCGATCCGGCGATCCTGAGGCCCGGACGTCTCGACGTGAAGATCAAGATCGAGCGTCCGAACGCCGATGCCGCGCGGTCGATCTTCGCCAACTACCTGACCGACGAGATCCCGATCGGGGAGGGGTACGACGTTCCCGCGATGATCGACGAGACGGTGACCGAGATGTACCGCGACGACGAGGCCAATCGGTTCCTCGAGGTGACGTACCAGAACGGCGACAAGGAGATCCTCTACTACAAGGACTTCGCGTCCGGCGCGATGATCGAGAACATCGTGCGACGAGCCAAGAAGCTCGCGATCAAGCGGGTGATCGGTGGCGGTCCGCGTGGCGTGATCACGCAGGACCTGCTCGACTCCATCAAGCAGGAGTACAAGGAGCACGAAGACCTGCCGAACACCACGAACCCGGATGACTGGGCGAAGATCTCGGGCAAGAAGGGCGAGCGGATCGTGTTCATCCGCACCCTCGTGTCCGAGCACGCCGACGATCACGTGGCTGGCGGCAAGGCGATCGAGCGCGTCGCGACCGGTCAGTATCTCTGAGCAGCCGAGAGCGCGCCGAGGCGCGTTCGGTCGATTCGGGACGTTCGGCGCGCACCGCCGGCGATGGTCGGGGTACGGTCCCGGACATGCCACGTGATCCCCGGACCCACGACATCGTTCTCTTCGGCGCAACCAGCTTCGTCGGGCAGATTCTCACGAAACACATGGTCGACCGTCACGGCAGTCGCGGCGACCTGTCGTGGGCGATCGCGGGCCGCAACGCGAGCAAACTCGCCGAGGTTGCCGCTGCAACGGGCGCCGCGGTCGATCGTCTCATCGTCGACGCGGACGACGCCGACGCGCTCGCCGAGATGTGTGCGCACACGAACCTCGTGATCTCGACCGTCGGCCCGTACGCCCTCTACGGATCGAAGCTGGTGGCCGCCGTCGTCGAGGCGGGCATCGACTACGTCGACCTCACAGGGGAACCGCAGTGGATGCAGCGGATGATCGACCGCCATCAGGGTCGGGCCGTCGAGACGGGTGCACGCCTCGTCCACGCCTGCGGATTCGACTCGGTGCCGTCCGACATGGGGGTGTGGTTCCTGCAGCGTCAGGCCATCGAACGCTTCGGCGAGCCGTGCCGCTCGGTCCGAATGGGCGTCAAGGCAGCCAAGGGAGGTGCCAGTGGCGGGACGATCGCCTCGATGATGAACCTGATGGAGGAGGTGGCTTCGGATCGCGAGCTCCGCAAGGTGCTGAGCAATCCGTACGCGATCGCGCCGGTGGGTGAGCGCGAGGGAGTCGAGCAGCCGAACGTGACATTGCCCGAGTACGACGACGGGCTCGGATCGTGGACGGCCCCGTTCGTGATGGCGGCGACGAACACCCGTGTCGTGTTCCGAACCGAGGCGTTGCTCGGGCACCCGTGGGGCGACGACTTCACGTACGGCGAATCGATGCTGACCGGGGGCGGTATCTCCGGGCGAGCCAAGGCGCTCGTCGTCAGCGCCGGTCTCGGCTCGTTCATGGGTCTGGCTGCGCTGAAGCCGACACGCGTCGTGCTCGACAAGGTGCTGCCCGACCCCGGCGACGGGCCGAGCCCCGAGAAGCAGGAAGCCGGGTTCTACGACCTCCGGTTCCACGGGACGACCGCCTCGGGGAACGAGATCGACGTCAGGGTGACGGGCGATCGCGATCCTGGCTACGGCTCGACGTCGAAGATCCTGGCCGAGGCCGCAACGACGTTGATGCACAGCGATTCGGTCGGAGGCTTCTGGACGCCGGCGACCGCGCTGGGAGACCCCTTCATCGACGCGCTCGTCGCCCACGCCGGACTGACCTTCGAGGTCCTCTGACAACCTTCGGGCCTGGCCTCGGTTGTGCGCGAGGGCTGGGGTAGCGTCGGTCGTATGGCACTGCCCAAGGTCTGCGGGATCGAGACCGAGTACGGGATCGTCGTGCGGGGTGCCGACAACAACCCGGTGTCGGCATCGTCGCTGCTGATCAACGCGTACCTCGCGGCCGTGGCGCGGGAACGGAACCGCACCGGGCGGATCAGGGTCGGGTGGGACTTCGAGGACGAGCAGCCGACCAACGACGCTCGCGGGTACTCGCTGGACCCGGCGCTCGCGCCGGAGGTCGAGACGACGCTGGTCAACGCCGTGCTCACGAACGGCGCCCGCTTCTACGTCGACCACGCACACCCCGAGATCTCGACGCCGGAAGTGCGCGACGCGCGAGAAGCGTTGGTCTGGGATCGAGCCGCGGACGAGATCGTCCGGTCCGCAATGGTCGCAGCGCGGACGATGCTGCCCGACGGGGCCGAGATCATCATCCACAAGAACAACTCCGACGGGAAGGGCAACAGCTACGGGTGTCACGAGAACTATCTGCTCGCCCGCGAGCTCCCGTTCGGGCGCTTGACCCGTCAGATCACCCCGCACTTCGTGACCCGACAGGTCTTTGCCGGAGCGGGCAAGGTGGGTTGCGAGTTGCCGGGTCGGCCGCACGACGACGTCGACTACCAACTCAGCCAACGTGCCGACTTCTTCGAGGAGGAGATCGGCCTGGAGACGACGCTCAAGCGACCGATCGTGAACACCCGTGACGAACCCCACGCGGACGCCCAGAAGTATCGCAGGCTCCACGTCATCGTCGGCGACGCGAACATGAGCGAAGTGGCAACGTATCTCAAGGTCGGGACCACGGCCATCGTGCTGTCGATGATCGAGGACGACGAGCTCGGCGACGATTGGGTGCTCGCCCATCCGGTCCCCGCGATCCGCCAGATCAGCCACGACCCGACACTCACCCAGACCGTCCAGCTCGCCAACGGTCGGCGTGCGACCGGGCTCGAGATCCAATGGGGGTTGTTCGAACGGGCCCGGAAGTACGAGCAGTCCCACGGGCTCGAATCGGTCGGGGCGGCGGTCGGGGCCGACGTGCTCGCCCGATGGGAGGCGATCCTCGCTGCGCTCGAGAGCGACCCCGACTCGGTGGCGCATCAGGTCGACTGGGTCGCCAAGCGTCGGTTGGTCGCCGGCTACCGGGAACGTCACGGGCTCGAGGTGGGGTCACCGAGACTCAAGGCGATCGACCTCCAGTACCACGACATGCGCATCGACCGGTCCCTCGCGCTGCGCGCGGGCCTCGACACGCTGGTGGACCCCGATGAAGCGGTTGCTGCGATGACCGAACCTCCGAAGTCCACTCGTGCGTACTTCCGCGGCCGATGTCTCGACAAGTTCGCGGCCGACATCGTGGCGGCGAACTGGGATTCACTCGTGTTCGACGTCGGACGCGACCCGCTGCGCCGCGTTCCGATGATGGAACCATTGCGCGGGACCGCCGATCACGTTGCTACGTTGATCGACGAGAGCGACACAGCCCGGATCCTGTTGGACCGGCTCGGCGAAGCGAACTGAGGAGCCACGATGGCAGAACGTCAGCAGAAGTCGAAGCCAACGACGAATCGCGACAGCGAAACGGTGGAGGAATCGGCTCCACCGGTCACCGAGAGCGGCGACAAGCTGAAGGCGGAACTCGACGACCTGCTCGACGAGATCGACGAGGTGCTCGAGACCAACGCCGAGGATTTCGTGAAGTCCTACGTGCAGAAGGGCGGAGAGTGAGCGGTGGCGATGCCGTTCTTCGCTCCCGGTGACGATCCGGGCGCAAACTTCCCCGATCTGCTCCGTCGGATCGGACTCGAACCCGCTGCGCTGACCGGGTCGTTCGACGCCGCGGCACTCGGTGTCCCGCACGCCACGACGTGCGTGGCACTGCGCTACGACGGTGGCGTGGTCATGGCCGGCGACCGTCGCGCGACCGCAGGCAACCTGATCTCCCATCGCACGATGGAGAAGGTCGTCCCGGCCGACCGCCACAGCGGCGTCGCGATCGCCGGTTCGGCCGGTCCGGCGATGGAGATGGTCCGTCTGTTCCAGCTCCAGCTCGAGCACTACGAGAAGGTCGAGGGTTCAGCGCTGAGCCTCGAGGGCAAGGCCAACCAGCTGTCGGCCATGGTTCGCGGAAATCTGCCGGCGGCGATGCAGGGCATGGTCGTGGTTCCGATCTTCGCCGGCTACGACCTGCTGAGGTCGACGGGTCGTCTCTGGGACTTCGATGCGACAGGCGGTCGCTACGAGGAACGCCATCACGTCGCAACGGGATCGGGGAGCCTGCATGCGAACACGGTGATCAAGCTCGGGTTCCGGCGTGACCTCAGTCGTGACGAGGCGATCGATCTCGCAGCCCGATCACTCTGGGAAGCGGCGGACGCCGATTCCGCCACGGGTGGTCCGGATGCGCTCCGAGGGATCTACCCGGTCGTCGCCGTCATCGACGCCGACGGATGGGTGCGCCTCGACGACGCCGACCTCGCCGAGCGGTACGTGCGGATCGTCGAAGAAGTCAACGAGAGGAGCGAACCACGATGACCATGCCGTTCTACGTCGCTCCCGAGCAGATGATGAAGGACCGTGCCGACTATGCGCGGAAGGGCATCGCACGGGGGCGTGCTCTCGTCGCGATGCGCTACGTCGACGGCATCGTGATCGTGGCCGAGAACGCGTCGGAGACGTTGCGCAAGGTCAGCGAGATCTACGACCGCATCGCGTTCGCCGGGGTCGGCAAGTACAACGAGTTCGACCAACTGCGCGTCGCCGGGATCCGCGCGGCCGATCTCAAGGGGTTCCAGTACTCCCGGGACGACGTCGACGCCCGCAGCCTGGCCAACAGCTACGCGCAGATGCTCGGCAACATCTTCACCCACGAGATGAAACCGATGGAGGTGGAGATCCTCGTCGCCGAGGTCGGCATCGACGGAGCAGGCGATCAGATGTTCCATCTTCTCTACGACGGCACCGTGGTCGACGAACGGGACTATGCGGCGATCGGCGGCGACGCGGAGTCGATCCGCACCAGGCTCTCGGAACGATGGACGGACGAGATGGATCTGTCGACGGCGGTCAACGTCGGTGTGGCAGCGTTGGCCGGTGGTGACCGCGAGATCCCGGCGACCGAGCTGGAGGTCGCCGCGCTGTCGCGCGGGACCGAGCGCCGCTGCTTTCACCGGATCCCCGAGGCCGACGTCGAGTCCCTGCTGTCGAGCGCCTGAGCGACGGCCGGGGTGTTCGGGCCAAGGACCGGTCACCGTCGTGCTCGACCGCTGGAGCAGGTTGCCGGTCACCGGGTTAGGTTGCGATCGTGGAGCGACGGATCTACGGACTCGAGAACGAGTACGGCGTGACCTGCACGCTGCGCGGGCAACGCCGGCTCAGCCCCGACGAGGTCGCCCGCTACCTCTTCAGGCGGGTCGTGTCCTGGGGACGCAGCTCGAACGTGTTCCTCCAGAACGGTGCCCGTCTGTACCTCGATGTCGGGTCCCATCCGGAGTACGCCACTCCCGAATGCGACTCGATCTACGACGTGGTGGTGCACGACAAGGCGGGCGAGCGGATCCTGGAGCAGCTCGTCGAGTCGGCAGAACAGCGTCTCGCCGAGGAATCGATCCGCGGGACGATCTACCTGTTCAAGAACAACACCGACTCGGCGGGGAATTCCTACGGGTGTCACGAGAACTACCTCACCAGCCGTGACGACGACCTCGGCCACTACGCCGAGGTGCTCATTCCGTTCCTGGTCAGCCGACA
The DNA here is from genome assembly GCA_963824025.1 of Ilumatobacteraceae bacterium. Classification (GTDB taxonomy): domain Bacteria; phylum Actinomycetota; class Acidimicrobiia; order Acidimicrobiales; family Ilumatobacteraceae; genus Ilumatobacter_A. The sequence goes on along the minus strand of CAWGNY010000008.1, from coordinate 49,577 downwards.
GATCTACACCGGCTCCGGCAAGGTGCTCCAGACAGCGCGCGGCGCCACCTACTCGATCGCCCAGCGGGCCGAGCACATCTGGGAGGGCGTGTCGTCGGCCACCACCCGGAGCCGCCCGATCATCAACACTCGCGACGAGCCCCACGCCGACGCCGAGCGCTACCGACGACTGCACGTGATCGTGGGTGACTCCAACATGAGCGAGTACACGGCGTTCGTCAAGGTCGGCGCCGCAGCCTGCATGCTGCGGATGCTGGAGGATCCCCAGGTCGTCCTGCGGGACATGACGCTCGAGAACCCGATCCGGGCAATCCGGGAGATCAGCCACGACATCACCTGTCGTCGCACGGTCCGGCTGGCGAACGGACGAGAGGTCAGCGCGCTCGACATCCAGCGTGAGTATCTCGACCGCGCCCTGCGCTACGCGGAGGCCCAGGGCTTCCCGCCGATGGAGCAACGAGCGCTGGAGATGTGGCAACACTGCGTCGAGACGATCGAGAACGACCCGCTCAAACTCGATCGCGAAGTCGACTGGGTGATCAAGTACAAGTTGCTGCAGGCGTTCCGGGAACGCCATGACCTCCCGCTCGGACATGCCCGGGTACAACTCCTCGACCTGCAGTACCACGACGTGAGCCGGGCCCGAAGCCCGTTCTACAAACTGCAGGACAGAGGGATGATCGAGCGGATCTGTACCGACGCCGACATCAACACGGCGATCGACACGCCGCCCCAGACGACACGGGCCCGGCTGCGTGGCGAGTTCGTCAAGCGCGCGAAGGAGCGCAAACGCGACTACACCGTCGACTGGGTCCACCTGAAGCTCAACGACCAGGCACAACGAACGGTGCTGTGCAAGGATCCGTTCAAGAGTCGCGACGAACGTGTCGAACGACTGATCGAAACGCTGTGACCGCGCCCGCCGGCCGCCGACGACAACGAGTACCGTGAGGGGTTCGTGACGATCGAAACCGATATCGAACAGCCGGACGAGATCGGCCTCGACGATGACGAACCCGGCTCGGGTGCGCGCGCGTTCGTCGACTGGATCGTCGTCGTCGCCGTCGCTCTGACGGTCGCATTCCTCGTCCGGGGATTCGTCCTCGCACACTTCGTGGTCGACGGCTCGTCGATGGATTCCACGCTCACCACCGGCGACCGTGTCTTCGTCAACAAGCTGTCGTATCGCTTGCACGACCCGAACCGTGGCGATGTCGTCGTACTCCACCAGATCAGCGGTGCGGCCGAACGCGACCTGATCAAGCGGGTGATCGCCCTGCCGGGCGAGACGATCGAGATGACGAACTGCGAGGTTCGCATCACCGAAGTGGATGCGCCGGACGCCGATGGTGACGGGCAGCCCGATTCGAGAGTGCTCGAGGAGCCGTATCTCGACCCGAACGTCATCTCGTCGACCTGCGGCGGTGATTTCGAGCCGGTGTCGGTGCCTGCAGACCACGTGTTCGTCATGGGAGACAATCGCAGCGGTTCACAGGACAGCCGTGTGCTCGGCCCGATTGCGGAGGACGATCTCGTCGGGCGGGCGTTCGTGGTGTTCTGGCCCCGCTCCGACTGGCGTTGGCTGTAGCGCGGCGCTCGACACGGCGGAGCGTCGCGACCGTGGACGTCGTGGCGAGGTCAGGTCCCGGAGAGGCCGACCTCGCGCGCCATGGCATCCATCATCGTGTCGGTGTGGTCGCTGTAGACAGCGTCGACACCCATCCTCAACGCGCTGTCCAACTGGTGGTCGAACTGGAGATCCCAGCTGAACGCGAGCACGCCGAACTTGTGGAACAGCACGACCAGGCCCCCGTTCCAGTCCGTGTGGTGCATGTTCACCGCGTCGATCCCGAATTCGGCCAGGCGGGCCGCGTGGAGCTCGGGTGTGACGGTCAGTTTCGCGAGCCGCGTCGAATGGACCAGACGAAAGTCGCGGAGAGCGTCGCGCCGCTGGACCAGACTGTCCAGATCGGGATGGCACAACCACGTCCGGCCGCTCACGTCAGGGCCCTGGTCCCGAACGATCTCGGCGACCGCCTCGTACGCGTCCGGGACCTTCATGTCGAGCGAGAGCTCGAACTCGGTGCCGCACGCCGCGTAGAAGTCGGCCAACGACGGAATGTGTGCAGGCAGGTCCGCGCGGCGGATCTTCGAGATCGGGAACCGGCGGACACCGCGCCGAACCACACCGTCGTGGTCGAGAACGGGAACGCCATCGGCCGACACCCAGACGTCGCTCTCGAGTCCGGTCGCTCCGAGGCGTCGGGCCAGCGTGAAGGCGTCGATCGTGTTCTCGGGAGCGTGCGCACGAGCCCCTCGATGTGCGAAGGCGAGGGGTGGATCGAGGTGGGACGGGAGTCGCTGCTGCATTCAAGTTCATGATGTCATGGTCGTAGACTCGCTCGCGTGTTCAATCTGCAAGGCAGCGAGATCATCTTCATCTTGCTGCTTGCGCTGGTGGTCCTCGGGCCCGAGAAGTTGCCCGGCGCGATCAAGCGGGCCGTGCAGACCTATGCCGAGCTGCGCAAGCTCGGATCGGGATTCCAGGACGAATTCAAGGCGGCGATCGACGAACCGATGCGCGAAATGCGCGCAACGGCTGATCTGATCAAGACCCAGGTCGATCCGAAGAAGATCGCCGAGGACGCCGAAACCGCCGCCGCTGCGGCGCCCGATCGCGCCGATGCCGGGCTCGCAGCCGCCGGCGGATCGTCGCCGATCGACGATGTGGATGAGCGTGCCGAGGGCGGGCCCGGCGACGAGGACGACGTCGACGACCCGTTCGGTGACCCGATCGACGGCACCGACGATCCGATCGAAGTGGCCGATGTTCCGGTCGACGGTGGCGAAGACGTCGACGTCGGCCCGGACACCGACGATTTCGTCGAGCCGATGGAGGAGAGCGCATGACGGCGACCACCACCCAGCCCGACACGATGACGCTCACCGAGCATCTTGCCGAGCTGCGGACGCGGATCATCCGTTCGGCGCTGGCCGTCGTCATCGGGGCCGTGCTGATCATCGCGTTCTACGACCAGGTGCTGACCTTCCTCGCCCAGCCGTACAACGACCTGTGCGATTCGAAGCCGGCGTCGTTCTGCCCGCCACCCGACCAGCGGCTGAACGCGTTCAGCCCGACCGAGGGGTTCGCCGCGCGGATGCGAATCGGGATGTACGGCGGAATCATCCTCGCGCTCCCTGTCATCCTGTGGCAGATCTGGCGCTTCGTGGTGCCGGCCCTCGAGGCCAAGGAGAAGAAGTACGCGATTCCCTTCGTGCTGTCGTCGGTCATCTTGTTCTGTGCCGGCGGCGCGATGGCGTACTTCACGGTCGGTCGCGCGCTCGAATTCCTGATCTCCTGGTCCGGCGAGAGCGTCAATCAGGTCTTCGGCATCGAGAAGTACATCAGTCTCGTCGGACTGATGATCTTCGCGTTCGGTGTCGGTTTCCTGCTACCGGTCCTGCTGGTCTTCCTGCAACTCGTCAACGTCGTGTCCCCGCGCACTCTGCTCGGTGCGTGGCGGTACGCGATCGTGGGCATCTTCGCCCTGGCCGCGGTGATCACTCCGTCGGGCGATCCGGTCACGCTGATGATGCTGGCGAGTCCGATGATCCTGCTGTACTTCCTCGCGGTCCTCATCGGATACGTCGTCGGTCGTCGCCGAGCGCGCGCCGCCGTCTGACCGTGCGCCCCGATCGCAACGACTTGCTCGCGACGCTCCCGTTCGCTCCCGACCGATTCCAGGTCGAGGCCTTCGACGCGCTCGACGCCGGCCACAACGTGGTGGTCGCAGCGCCGACGGGCAGCGGCAAGACGGTGGTGGCGGAGTACGGCATCGCCGCCGACCGGGTGGACGGACGCCGGTCATTCTACACCGCCCCCATCAAGGCCCTCTCGAACCAGAAGTACCGTGACCTGGTCGAGATCCACGGCGACGAAGCGGTCGGACTGCTCACCGGCGACAATTCGATCAACGGCGACGCCCCGATCGTGGTCATGACGACCGAGGTGCTGCGCAACATGATCTACGCGGGACGTGACCTGAGCGACCTCGGGACCGTTGTCGTCGACGAGGTGCACTTCCTCCAGGACACGTACCGCGGGCCCGTCTGGGAGGAGGTGATCATCCACTTGCCGCACCACATCCGTCTGATCGCCCTCTCGGCGACGGTGAGCAACGTCGCCGAACTCGCGGACTGGATCGGTACCGTGCGCGGGCCGACCGACGCGGTCGTCGAGCGCAATCGGCCGGTCGAGCTCTCGAACAAGTATCTCGTCGCGGATCGGGACGAGAACCGGCTCCACCTGCTCGAGATGTTCGTCGGCGGTGGCCTGAACCGCGACGCCCTCCGACTCGACGAATCGGCGGTCCGCCGAAGCGCCCGACGCGATGACCGTCGTGGCGGTGACAATCGACGGCCGTCGGCACCGGGCGGGCGTCGACTCGCCACGCCCGGTCGGATCGACACCGTCGGGTTGCTCCACGATCGAGGGTTGCTGCCCGCCATCTTCTTCATCTTCAGTCGCGCGCAGTGCGACGAGGCCGCAAAGGCGTGCGTCGACGCCGGCATCGTCCTCAATTCGGATTCCGAGCGCGCCCGGATCGGTGCCATCGTCGACGACCGCTTGGCCGCGCTCGATCCCGAGGATCTCGAGGTCCTCGGGTACGACGCGTTCGTCCGGCAGCTCGAGGCGGGCATCGCGGCGCACCACGCCGGCATGGTGCCGGCGATGAAGGAGGCCGTCGAAGAATGTTTCATCGCCGGACTGGTGAAGGTGGTCTTCGCCACCGAGACGCTCGCCGTCGGGATCAACATGCCGGCCCGCTCGGTCGTCATCGAGAAACTCACCAAGTTCACAGGCGATCACCACGAGCAGCTCACACCCGGTCAGTACACCCAACTCACGGGTCGGGCGGGTCGACGCGGCCTGGACGAGACCGGTGACGCGATCGTGCTGTGGTCGCCGTGGATCGGGTTCGAGGAAGCGGCACAGCTGGCGTCGAGCACGTCGTTCCACCTGCGCTCCGTGTTCCGGCCCACCTACAACATGGCGGCGAATCTGATCCGGACGCACACCGCCGAGGAGTCGCACCGTCTGCTCAACCTCTCCTTCGCCCAGTTCCAGGCCGACCGGGACGTGGTGCAGATCGAAGCGCGCCTCGAGCGCAAGCGCGCCACACTCGCGGAGAAGAGGCTCGAGGCGCAGAGCCCCTACGGTGACATCGAGGAGTACCGGAAACTGCGCCGCGCCGCGGCCGACGGTCGCCAGGAGCGGCGACAGGCGTCGGCCGGTCAGATGCGAGGTGCGATGGCCAAGCTCAAGCCGGGCACGATCATCCGGGTGTCGAAGGGCAACTTCCGAGGCCCCGTCGCGATCGTCGCGACGGCGCATCGCAAGGGGGGCGTTCGTCTCACGGCGGTCACCAAGGGAGAGGAGGTCCTGCAGATCGAGGGGGAGGATCTGGTCGATCTCCCGGAGCCGGTGGGGACGATCAAGCTTCCACCGAACTTCGGCCCGCAACGCAAGGGGTATCGGCGCGATGTCGCCAAGCGGTTGCGGACTGCGAAGATCGGTTCCGACCGCACCGGTGCTGCGACGCGCCACCAGCAGGCACGGGGCCCGAATGCCGACGAGCTCGATGTCGCCCGCGACCCCGACCTCCGCCGGCGACTCGAGGCGGCGGTCCGTGCCGATCGACTGGTGCAGGAGATCGAGCGGTTGCAGGAGCGCGTCGACGACAAGAACCAGTCGCTCGGCCAGGAATTCGACCGGGTCCTCGATCTCCTCGACACGTACGGTTATGCCGACACGGCGGCGTGGCAGCTGACGGACGACGGCCAGATGCTCGCGGGGATCTTCCACGAGACCGATCTGCTGGTCGCCGAGATGCTGCGGAGCGGGGTGCTCGACGGTCTCGGTGCCGCCGATGTCGCGGCGATCGTCTCCTGCGTGGTGTACGAGCATCGCAGCCCCGAATCTCCCGCAGCTCCGTGGTTCTCGTCGAACGAGGTCCGCCTCCGCTGGCAACGACTCGAGACGCTGAGCGACGACCTTCGCAGGAGGGAGCGCTCCGTCGGCCTCGGCGAGCACCGCCCGCCGGATCCGACCTTCGCCGCGGTGGCTCACGCCTGGGTGTCCGGCGAGGGGTTCGCCGAGATCGTCGACGAGGAGGAACTCACCGGAGGCGACTTCGTACGGACGATGAAGCAATTGATCGATCTCCTCCGTCAGGTCGCAACGGTCGCCCGGGACCCCGGCGTCCGCCGCGCCGCGGCGGAAGCGGTCGACGGCGCGCGTCGAGGCGTCGTGCTCGACGGATCGGTGGCCGGATGACGATCTCGAAGGGCGGGGGTTGGGGTCAGCCCGTCGAGGTCCCGAACGGGCTGAGGATCGCCGCGTCCGACGCCGAGCTGGCGGCCATGCTCTCGGACGACACGGGGCTTCCGGTGGCAGCATCGGGTGGTGACCTGTTCCGCACCTTGGGGTCGCGGCCGGTCGGCGACCGAGATGAGCTGATGGCCGTTCCCGTCGACCTGATCGAGATCTCGCTCGACGGGAAGCACGCAGCCGTCGCCGTGGCCCACGTCGTCGCCCGCCTGCCGGCGGTGCGCGGCGGGGCATGGCGCGGCCCGGTCCTGGCCGTGATGAATGCAGAGTTCATCGGCGACTTCGACGTCGCGCCGCGGGGGCACCCGAACGACGGCCGGGTCGAGACGTTCCAGGTCGCTGCATCGATGTCCGTCCGACAACGCTGGGAGTGTCGGCGCCGTCTGCGCAATGCGACCCATCTCCCACATCCGCAGATCTCGACGCGGTCGGTGCGGTCGGAAACGTTCGAGTTCGACGTCGCACTGCGGGTCGTCGTGGACGGCGTCGACATCGGTGCGGCGCGGTCGATCGCCGTCACCGTGCGCCCGGATGCCGCGGTCGTTCACTCGTGATTCGCGAGACCCCAGGTCAGCGTGCTCGGATGATCACCGGCGCGGTGGCCTGGGCCCCGTAGAGTCTGAACCCGTGGCTGTGTACGTGCCCGAGTCGTTCACCTCGGACGAAGCCGACATCCTTCGGCGGTATTTCACGAATCTCGACGGACCGGTCTTCGCGTTGGTGAACCTTCCCGAGGTCGTCAAGGGTGCCCTGTTTGCCCGGTACAGCCGGAGCCCGAAGTCGCTGCGGCGCCTGTTCCTCGACGAGTTCGTCGGCGACCTCGACATCCGCGGCGACCAGTCGATCGACGCGACGATCGGACTCGATCGGGCGGAGCAGCTGTACGAGCGTGTCTTCTTCGACTACGGCGACGATTCGGTCGCCCAACTCGGTGGGGTCCACCTCGCCTGTGAGCAGGCCTCGAATCTGCTCACGAAGGTGCTCGAGTGGGGCCGGCTGATGAGCTACCTCGAACAGTCCACGCGGTACATCGCCTACGACAGCCGCCTCGGCGGTCGATATCGCTATCACCGCGACCCTGCGATCCTGGCCGGGCCACTCGGTACCCGTTACGTCGGCGACCTCGATCGGATCTTCGATGCGTACAGCCAGAGCGCCGAATTCGTGACGGATCACGTGCGCACAACGGTCGAACGCGGCCCCGACGACAGCGAGTTCGTGTACCGCACGGCCACTCGGGCCAAAGCGCTCGACGCGGTGCGCGGCATGCTTCCGGCCGCTGCCACCTCGAACGTCGGGATCTACGGCACCGGGCAGGCGTTCGAGGCGCTGCTGCTGCGAATGCGTTCGCATCCGTTGCCCGAAGCCCGCGACTACGCCGACCTGATGCTGCACGAGTTGCGCAAGGTCATCCCCAGTTTCCTCCGGCGTGTCGACATCGCCGAGCGCGGGGGCGAGTGGAGTGAGTATCTCGCGGACACGCGCGATCGATCGGGTGAGCTGGTGGCAGAGCTGCTCGGTGGCACGCCCGTCGAACCGAGTCCGGAGGTGACGCTGGTCGATTTCGACGCGGACGCAGAGGACAACATCCTGGCGGCGATCTGCTACTCGCACTCGTCGTTGCCGGAGTCGCAGATTCTCGAACGTGTGCGAGGGTTCGGCGCCGATGAACGGGTGTCGTTGTTGAAGGCGTACATCGGCGAGCGGAAGAACCGCCGTCACAAGCCGGGGCGTGCGTTCGAACGGAGCTTCTACCGCTTCGACGTGCTCAGCGACTACGGCGCGTTCCGTGACATGCAGCGCCACCGGATGCTGACGATCGAATGGCAGAAGCTCACGCCGAACCATGGCTACACGCGACCGGAACTCGTGGAGGCAGCCGGGGTCGGCGCGCTGTTCGACGAAACGATGCAGCGCTCTGCCGCCTTGCACGACGACCTGCTCGACTCCTATCCGCAGCAGGCCTCCTATGCCGTGGCGATGGCGTACCGCATGCGGTACAACATGCAGTTCAACGTTCGTGAGGCGTTCCACATGCTCGAGCTCCGTTCGTCGCCCCAAGGGCACCCGTCGTACCGACGGGTCGCGCTCGACATGCACCGACTGATCGCGGAGCAGGCAGGACATCGCGCGCTGGCCGAGGCGATGAACTTCATGACGACCGAGGCGCCAGAGTTGGAGCGCCTGGAATCGGAGCGCCGCGCCGAGGCGCGGCGCGCCCCCGCCCCCGAGCTGTGACTGGTGTCACAACGCTGTCCTCCGACGCCCGGCACGGGTTTGCGTATGCTCCGCCGGACCGACCCCGCGTTCGTATTGGCTGTCCACGGGCGACACGACGATTGAGCAATCACGAGGAACATGGCTGACGACGACATCTTGGACGACGACATCGACGAGGAAGAGATCGACGAGGAAGAGGACGACGAGGCGAGGACCCCGATGTCGAAGAACTCGACGAGGATCTCGACGATCTGCCGGTCGACGACGACGATGACGACGACGTGGTCGTCGACGACGACGATGACGAGGACGACGCCGTCGAGGAGACGCCGCGTACGAAGCGCAAGAAGCGCAAGGACGACGACGACGACGACGATGACGACGACCTGGTGGACGACGACGACGTCGAGGAGGATCTCGACAAGATCCTGAAGGATCGTCTCGTCGCGAACGACGACGACGACGATGACGATGACGACGACGAGATCGATGACCCAACGGGCGACGGGCGCGGCGAGGGTGGCGAACGCCTGCTTCCCAAGCAGCAGAACGAGCAGTTGTGTTCGTCCTGTTTCCTGCTCGTCAAGTCGTCTGCCCCGAACTGTCCGGTCGGTGACGACGACTGCCCGCTCTTCTCCTGATCGGAGAGTCAGATGACCCGACCCGACGAACCACTTGATCCGTCGGTGATCGTACGTGCAGCTGTCGACGTGCTCGTCTTCGCACCTCTCGGACTCGGAGCCAAACTCGTCGAGGATGCCCCGAACGCTGTCGGAATGGCCCGTCGCGAGTTGTCCAACGCACGCTTCATCGGGCGGCTCGCAGTCGACCAGGGGATCAAACAGGTCCGATCCCGTCTCGAAAGGCCGGTGCCGGTGTCGCCGCGGGCCGCGGTGAGCGTCCATGCCACCGACGAGCACGTCCCGCCGACGGATCGGGACGAGCTCGTGCTCGACGGCGGACCGTCGGCCGATTCACTGGCGCTGCCGGACTACGACACCCTGCCGGCGATCGACATCGTGGCGAAGCTCGAAACACTCGACGCGGCCGACCGCGAGGCGATCGAACTCTACGAGTCCGTCCATCGCCGACGTCGCACGGTGCTCGGCAAGCTGGCCCAGCTGGCCGATCGGTGATCGACCCTGACGTTCGCCCCGTCGATCCGTTCGACGGCGACGATCTGGCGCAGCTCGCCACTCTCGAGCGCGAGGCCCGCGCTGCGCTGGTGGGCGAGCGTGGTGGCGATCGGTGGCTCGTCGAGCACCCCGAAGTGGGAGACGGCTGGTCGGCACTGTGTGGTGCCCGCCGCGCCGATGTCCTCGTGGCGCACATCGGCGACGTCGTCGTCGGCTACATCGTCGGGATGCTGGGCGACGACCGGATCGTCCGTGTCGATCAGGTCTGGGTCACGCCCCTCGCACGCGAGAACGGCTTCGGCGATGCCCTCCTCGACACGTTGATCGAGCGAGCGAAGGCACGCGGGGCCGTTGCGGTGCAGGGGGAGTCGCTGCCGGGGGACCGGCACACGAAGAACCTCTACGAGCGCGCTGGAATCGTCGCTCGGCTGATCACGACGTACCGCGAGTTCTGACGGGTCAGCGCCCCGCCCACTGCGGTGCGCGCTTCTCGATGAACGCCGTCAGCCCTTCCTTCAGGTCTTCGGAGGACATGACGGCGCCCATCGCCGCGTTCGTCATCTTCTTCAGGGTGTCCTCGTCCTCGTCCTGGCTCGCCAGGACGACCTTCCGGCTCTCCCAGACCGCCAGCGGAGCGTTGGCCGTGATCTGGTCGGCGAGACGCATCGCCTCGGCCGTCGCTTCTCCGGGTTCGACCAGGCGCGACACCAGACCCAACTCGTAGGCGCGGGCGGCGGGAATCGGCTCACCGGTGAGGATCGCCTCCATGGCGGCCGACTTTCCGATGGCCCGCGGCAGCCGGAAGAGACCTCCGGCGCCCGCGACGAGGTTGCGCTTGACCTCGGCCAGCCCGAAGGAGGAACGTGTCGTCGCCACGACGAGGTCGGCCGCCAGGACGATCTCGCAGCCACCGGCCGTCGCGAGTCCGTCGACGGCGACGATCACGGGCTTCTTCCGTTCGCGGTAGACGAATCCGGCGAAGTTGCCGCGCGCTGTGCCCAGACGCGCCCCGTCGCCGCTGTTCATCGCCTTCAGGTCGGCGCCGGCGCAGAACACGGGATTCGACTGACCCTCGGTGTTGGCCTGGAGGACCCCGATCCAGACCTCGTCGTCGCCCTCCATCCGGTCGATGGCGGATTCCATGGCCTCGGCGACGTCGCCATTGATCGCGTTGCGCGCCTCGGGGCGGTTCAAGGTGATGAGCGCGATGCGCCCCTGGGCTTCATAGGTGACGATGTCGGACATGACCGTCGAGCGTAGGACTCGACCCCGAAACGGAACGAATCACGCGCGGTCGTCAGGTCTCGGCGGCGTCGCCCTCGAGTGCGTCCTCTGTTGCAGGGGCGCGGGGCTCGTCCGCCGCGGGCGGATCGCTCGGTCCGGGGGATTCGGCAGGGTCGGAGCCGGCATCGGCCGTCGGCGTGTCGGGTGCGGCCGTCGTTTCCTCGACCGCGCTCGTCGGCGTGTCGGGCTCGACCGCCGGACCGGTGGTGGGCTCCGGCTGTCTCCGGCGCCTGCTCGCTCGGTTTCTCGGCCGGCGGAGCGACGGTTGCGGAGGGCGGCTTCGACCCGCGAGCCGGGCGCTGACCGTCACGGCCATCGCGAGCGGCGGGCTTCTTGCGCTTGTCGTTGCGCGGGCCCGGACGAAGGGGCTTGGGCCGCGGTGCGCCGGCCGGGACCTCGACGCCCAGCAACGCGGCGATCTGCGGCAGCAGTGGCCCGAGCCGGAGCGCCGTCCTGCGCAGATCATCGGTGATCGTGGCCGGAGGTTCAGTCGGTGTCACCAGCGCTCGGACGGGGGAGAAGGCAGCGGCTTCCATCACCGCCGCCCAGCGGTCCGACGAGTCGTTCGCCGTGAGGCCGGCGGTCGCCGCCTGGCCCAGCTTGCGGGCGAGTTCGGGCGGGAACATCACGCCCGCCTTGGGCGGCTGCGAGGACAGCCGCAGCGCGCGGATCGAGCGGCCGACCGTGAGGGCGGCATCGACGTCCTCGAGCCACAGCTTCAGTTCCTGTTCCTGCTTCTTGACCAGGTCCTCCTTCAGCTTGGCCGCGAGCTCACGCGTCGATTCGTCGCGGGCGACGATCGGGTCGTCACTCGCCGCAACCACGCTGCGAAGATCGCGAAGGTCGAGGTGCTCCATCTGCCGTTGGGTGGCTTCGGCGCGATCGAGCCAGTCGGCGACGCGGAGCTTGGGCATCAGGCCTTCGGCCATCTTGAGCACGCTCTCCTCGGGCATCGTCGGTTTGCCTTCGGCGGCGAGCTTCTTGTTGTCCTCGGCGAGCCGGGATCGAACCGCGGCCATGCCCTGGATCGCCAGTTCGGCGATCGGACGCTGTTCTTCGGGGATCTGCGCCAGCACTTCGTTGCGGTGCGCCTTGCCCGGACGGAGCCGCTTGGGTTTCGGGCGCTGCGGCACCTCGGGAGGCGGATCGAAATGCGGACGACGGGGTCCGCGACGCTCGCCGCGCCCCTCGCCGCCACCATCGCGCTCGCGGGAGTCACCGTCACGACGCCGTCCGTCGCCACGCCCGCCGCGATCGTCGCCACGCCCGCCGCGATCGTCGCGTCGGCCGCGCTTGCCGTCACGGCCACCGCGACCGTCGCGCCCACCGCGTTCGTTCCGATCGCGCTTGGCACGCGTTTCGATGACCGCCTGGAAGTTCTCCTCCACCGGGAGCAGCTCGAGCAGGGATGGCGCCGCCTTCTCGCGGCCCTTGACCACCGACGTCACCTCGATGCCGTCGAGCTCCTGCTCGACCTCGACCTTCAGTTCGTCGCCGACGCTCGCGCCGTCGGGAAGGATGCTCCCGTCGAGCACACCTTTCGGTACGCGGGCTCCGGCTGCACGCCATGTCCAAGAGCCGTCGGCGAGCGCGCTCGTCAGCTCGATGTCAATCCTGCGGGGCATAGACGCCCAACGTACCGGTTCTCGGTGGGAGAAACGATCTCGATACGGTGCGGCCGTGGCCATCTACGCACTCGGCGATCAGGAACCTGTGATCAGTGGGGACGCGTTCGTCCACCCGGAGGCGACGATCATCGGATCGGTGACGATCGGGGCGCTGTCATCGGTGTGGCCGGGCGCCGTCATCAGGGGTGACGGCGGAGAGATCCGGATCGGCGAGCGCACGAGTGTGCAGGACAATGCCGTCTTGCACACGACCCACGAGTGGCCGACCGTCGTGGGGAACGACTGCGTGCTCGGCCACCTCGTCCACCTCGAAGGATGCACGATCGAGGACCACGTCCTGATCGGCAATGCATCGATGGTCCTGCACAGATGTGTCGTCCGGACGGGTTCGATCGTGGCGGCGAACGCGGTCGTGTTGAACGACACGGAGGTGCCCAGCGGCGCGATCGCCGTCGGTACGCCCGCGACGATCAAGGAGGGCCGAGCCCGACGCGAGGACATCGATCGGGGCAGCGAGGAATACGTGCGGCGGGCGGTGCAGTACCGCACCGGACTCCGCCGTCTCGACTGACTCGGCCGAGCGCTGTCTCCGGTGTGGCCCGCTGCACCGCGGACTCGCACGATGCCCGTTGCGGGGTGCGGAGTTCAGCGGATGTTGCGGCGTGCTGTCGGAACGGCGGCGAGTCGCTCGGGGTCGATCGGTTCGCCCGTGTCCACGTCGTAGCCGTAGGTTCCGTCGTCGATTCGTTTCAGCGCAGCACCGATCTCGTCGAGCGACCGGCGGAGATCTTCCTCCATTCCCAGTTCGGTTTCGACCCGCGACGTGTCCTGACCCGAGTCGCCCGACAACATGTCGATCGGGCCATCGGCCGCGCGCCGGTCGAGGAGTTCGTCGAGTTGATGCTCGAGGCGGCCACGCTCCGCGCGCAACCGTTCTCGTGCCTGATCCAGGTCGATGGCGGACATGTCGAGATCCTGACACGTGGGGCTCGGGCTGGTCGAGCGCAACCGAGCCGTGTGGGGAGCGGCACGGGCCGCGAGCGGCCGCGGTGTCGAAGCGGGTGGCGTCGCCCTACCCGGATTCGAGGAGCCGCTGCACGGCCTCGAGGTGGGGCAGCGACGGGACGGCACCGGGCGTCGTCGTCGCCAGAGCTCCTGCAGCGCCCGCCCACCGTGTCGCGATCCGCAATTCGTCTCCGGCGGCGAGGCGGGCCGCGAGGTAGCCGCAGAACGCGTCTCCGGCAGCGGTGGTGTCGACCGGGATCACCCGGAACGGTTGCTGGGTGAACCTCTCGTCGGGTCCACGCACCTCGACGCCTCTCGCTCCGCGTGTCGTCACCACCGAGGTGACGCCGGCATCGACCAGCTGCTGATCCCCCCCGAGCAGTGCCGCTTCGTGTTCGTTCGGCACGATGATCGAGGTCGTCGTGAGAAGTGAGGTGGGCAACGCCGTCGCCGGTGCCGGATTGAGGACCGTGATCGAGCCATGTGCGTGTGCAGCCGAGAACGCCCGAGCGATCGTGCCGAGCGGGACCTCGAGTTGGGCGAGCACCACGGTTCCGGTCGGCGCTTGTTCGTCCGGCCACCGGACGACGCCGTTGGCGCCGGGCACGACGACGATCGAGTTCTCCGCGTGGTCGTCGACCGTGATCAGTGCTCGGCCCGTTGCGACGTGGGGAAGCGTGATCAACCAGCGTCCGTCGATGCCCTCGTCGTGCACGACGTCACGCAGTCGACGACCGGCATCGTCGTCGCCGACCGCGCCGACGAACGCCACGGACGCCCCTGCCCGGGCGGCGGCGACGGCCTGGTTCAGTCCCTTGCCGCCGGCGAACTCCCGGTAGTCGGTTCCGGACACCGTCTCACCCGGACCCGGCAGCCGCGGAGCACGGGCAACGAGGTCGAGATTGAGGCTGCCGACGATGACGACGTCGAACGTGTCAGCTGGCGCGTGCTCGGACACCGATGGGTGCGATCAGGCGGAAACCGGCGGCATGGCGCTCGTCTTCGGATTCCCCACCCCAGAAGCCGTACTCGTGGTGCTCACGTGCGAACTCCATGCACTGAACGCGTACGGAGCAGCCGGCACAGATCGCCTGTGCGGCCGATTCCCGACGTTCCCGAGCTTGAGGCCGTTCGGCCGCAGTCGGGAAGAACAGATGCGTCAGGCCTTTACAGGCTCCGTCCGACATCCAGTCGTCAGCCTCGATCAACGCAGCTGACTGGTCGATGGTCGTCATGAACTGGTTCCCCTCGAAGTGTTTCCCGACCGTCGATCTCCCCAGTTCGACAATCTCTTCCGGCAATGCGAGGAGGACAGTAGATGAAATCAATCGCACAGTCAATTGTCGTCTACAAGCTTTCTCGAGGCTCCTCGAACGCGGCCGCCGAGACCGCACCGACACCCGCCGCGAAGCGCTCGACGTCACGCTCGGTGGTGTCCCAGGCGGTCATCCACCGCACTTGGTTCACCGTCACGTCCCAGTCCCAGAAGAAACACCAGTCGCGCAGCGGCTCGATCCACGCGGCGGGCAATCGGGGGAACAGACTGTTGACCTGGGGCGCCGGTCCGAGGTCGACGCCGGGCAGTTCGACCACCAGTTCGTGCAGGCGCGTCGCCATCGAGTTGGAATGGTGACCGAGAGCGATCCACAGATCGTCGTGGAGCAGTGCGTTGAACTGCGCCGAGAGGTAGCGCATCTTCGAGGGCAGCTGCGTCACCTGTTTGCGGACGTATTCCGAACCGGTCGCCAGGTCGGGGTCGAGGAAGACCACCGCCTCGGCGCCGAACGCGCCGTTCTTCGTGCCACCGAAGCTCACCACGTCGACGCCGGCCTCGATCGTGAACCTGCGGAGTGCGTCGACGTCACCGCCGAGTGCCGCCGTGGCGTTGGCGATGCGGGCACCGTCGAGATGCACGAGCATCCCCATCCGGTGGGCCGTGTCACACACGGCGGCGATCTCCGTCGCGGTGTACAGCGTCCCGAGTTCTGTGGGCTGCGTGATCGACACGATGCCGGGCTGCACGTGGTGTTGCACCCCTTGGAGGTGCCCGACGCTCTCGACCATCTCGGGAGTGATCTTCGCGTCGGGGGAGGGGAGTTCGATGAGCTTCGTACCGAGCACCCGCTCGGGAGCGCCGGTTTCGTCCGCCGCGATGTGGGACCAGCCGGTGCAGACGACGGCATGGTGTGGGCCGCGGAGCGCGCCCATCATCGTGGCGAGCGCTGCCACGTTGGCCCCGGTGCCGTTGAAGCACACGCGGGTCACCACGTCGGTGCCGAAGAGGTCGCGGAAGCGGGCCTCGCACTCGCGGCTGTGGTCGTCGGAGCCGTAGGCGAGCGAATGGCCGGCGTTCGCGGCGACCACCGCATCGACGACGGCGGGATGGGCGCCGGCTGCGTTGTCGCTGGCGAACGAGCGGTCGGGGGCGGCGGGGAGGACGATCACGGTCCGAGTCTGGCACCCACCGAGTGGGAACGACCCACTGCTACTATTTCGTCATGACGAAACATGGGCCGGTCGGTCGACCCACGGGGGAGCGGTGTCGATGGTGTCGTCGGATCCTGGAGCCTCGGTCGGGGCCGGGTCGGCCACGGGAGTTCTGCAGCCAGCGTTGCCGACAATGGGAGTGGGTGTCGCGTCAGCGCGCCGCGGATCTCGCCCTCGGAACGAACGAGATCGTGGTTCGCCGTGACGAGCTGGACCGGCTCCACGATGATCTGTACATGCTCGCGTGCGCCGTGGACGACACCGAGCGCGACCTCGCCGAACGGGGCCCGCTCACGAACCGGGAACTGCGAGTCGCGCTCGACTGGCTGCTGCAGAGCGCCCGACCGCTCCGTGACCGCGAACTCTCCGCTGCCGACCCCACCCCCGACAAAACGTCATGACGAAATCCCCGAACTGCTGAACGAGGGCCGGACGCCCGACCGCCCTCGCGGCGGGATCGCGGCGCCGGCCGTCGCGATCCCGCCGGGAATCGGGGCTCTGGGTCGGGAGTGCACCACGTGAAGAGATGTCGAGGCGTGGCCGGCCAACCGGCCGCATCGACGCCCGAGCGGATCGCGACGGCTGACCTCGCGGTCCGCTCGGACGCCGATGTCGAGGTGTCGCCGTGCGGCACGTGAGCGAGCCGCGACGGCACTCGGCGCGGTGATGGTGGGGAGCCTTCTCGTCCGCCCGAGGTGAGGTTGCGTCGGCGATCCCGTCGATCACTCCGGTGCAACGCCGATAATGCCCGTTATGTCAATTTGGTGTAACTCAATGGACATCTCCTCAAGTTTCCGTCATAGTGGGTCGTGCGGTTCGCTTCTCTGGCTCTGAGCTGGGGTTTTCTGACGTCGTCACGGCATTCGTCGAGCCGTTCAACGGCGTTCAGATGTCTCGACCTCCAGTTGAGATTTGAGTTTTCGTCCGGGTGGACCGATGATCTCTTCATGCAGGAGGCCCGTCGTCCATGACTTCACTCATTCTGCAGCACCCTCCGGTCGCTGTCCCACGATCACTGCGCCGGCGGATGCTGCGCACCGCGTGTGCGTCGGCCGTGGCCGTGCTCGGATGGTCGGTCATGTCGTCGCACGCGTCCGCTGCACCCGTGTCGCCGGTTCGAGCACCGGTGGTCGAGACCGGATTCGCAGGCCTCCGGATGGGCTCGCAGGGAGCTGCCGTCAGGTCGTTGCAGCAGGCTCTCGTCGCTGCCGGGATCAATGTTCGGGGTGGTGTCGACGGAGTGTTCGGCTCGGCGACTCGGCAGGCCGTCGTCGACTTCCAGGCATCGCGCGGGCTCCCGGTCACCGGCGAGGTCGACCAGGCGACATCGAGCGCACTCGCAGCGGCCGGTCCGGGCAGCGGATCGGAGAGGGCCGTCGCCGCTTCGTCGTCCGACTACGTCGGGCTGCGTCAGGGTGCACGTGGGCCGGCGGTCAAGACGGTCCAGCAACGGCTCGCCGCCAAAGGGGTGTGGCTTGCCGGTGGCGCAGACGGCGTGTACGGCGCGGCGACGACGAGGGCAGTCAAACAGTTCCAGGCCTGGAACGGTCTCACCCAGACCGGTGGCATCACCATCCGGACCGCAGCCGCCCTCGGGCTCGGGTCCGGGTCCGGGTCCGGACCCGGCGGTGGCTCGACCGCACCGCCGACGCCGGCCGCCAGTCCGTATCTCGGTTTGCGGGTCGGTGCACGCGGCTCGGCGGTCCGTGACGTCCAGCGGGCTCTCATCACTGCCGGTGTCACGGTCCGCGGCGGGGCCGACGGGGCGTTCGGCAACGTCACCAAGACGGCGTTGACGTCGTACCAGACGGCGGTGGGTGTGGCGGCGGACGGAACTGTCAACCAGGCGACGATCGACAAGCTGGGCCTGGGCAGCAGCCGGGGACCGGTTCCGTTCGCGGGCGCGACGCCGCCGGGCCCCACTCCCCCTCCGCCGCCGTCGAACAATCCCTATGTCGGGCTGAGGATCGGCTCGCGCGGGACGAAGGTCGCTGAGCTCCAGCGCGCGTTGCAGGGTGCCGGGCTCGTCGTTCGCGGCGGCGCCGACGGCGTGTTCGGGCCGGCGACCGCGACGGCGCTGAAGGCGTTCCAGAGGGTCAACGGAATCCCCCAGACCGGTGTCACGACCGAGCGGGGCGTGCGCTTGCTCGCACTGGGTTCGGGGGGCGGCCGGAGCGTCGCCAACCCCACATCGGGAGGAGGCGGCGTGACGATGGAGCGCTTCCCGGTGCAGGGACGCTGCTTCTTCGGCGACACGTGGGGTGCTTCTCGCGGTGGCGGACGCAGGCACGAAGGCGTGGACATCATCGCCAACGAGGGCAACCTGCTCTACGCAGTGACGGACGGCGAGATCACCCGGCTCTACTGGGACCAGCCCGGAGCGCTCGCCGGAAACGGCGTGCGCCTCGCGCAGGCCAACGGGACCTACTTCACCTATCTTCACCTGTCGGGCTTCGCTCCCGGCGTCCAGGTCGGGACGAAGGTGCAGGCCGGCGACGTGATCGGTTTCGTGGGCAACACGGGATCGAGCGCCACCGCCCACCTGCACTTCGAGATCCATCCCGGCGGCGGGGCCGCGGTCAACCCGTATCCCTACGTCAAGGCGATCGACGACTGCAGCAACACCCGGGCGCAGTACCAGTCCAGCTTCACCTGACGGTCGTTCCGACGTCGGCGCCAGCGAGTAGCGTCGCAGCCGATGCTGGCCGGTCGAGCGCTCGACGGTCTTGCACGTCGCCCGACGCGGTTTCGAGGGTGACCGCGAGTTGCGAGGTGCCGACCGGCTGGACGACGAGGTCGTAGCGGACCACGGCAGGGCGAGCGATCGGAAGGACCGCGACGATCAGGCCGACGAGCGCCAGCGCTCCCCCGGCGGCGGCGACTCGACGACCCGTGCCGCCTGCGAGCCGTCGACGAAGCACGTCCGATGCCGGGCCGGCGAGCTTCGTCGTGGCCAACAAGGCCCATCCGAGGAAGACGCCCCCGAGGAGGAACGACTGGGCTCGCGGGCGGATCGGGAAATCGAGGACGACCTCGCCGGTTCCGGCCTCGGCGACGACAACCGTCTCTCGCACCGTGCCGTCGACGCCGATGCGCAGTGTGCCGGGCCCGGTGCTGTTCCAGCTCACGAAGGCGCGTGGGCCCGTCTCACCGTCGACGGTCATCACCTCGGCGGAAGGGGTGGAGCGGACGACACCGAATCCGGCATCGTCCCAGCCGCGCCGAAGCGGAGCCGGGAGGCCCACGAGCACCCCATCGACCGGCTCGACAGCGACCACGAACGGGACGAATCCATCCTTCGAGCCGTCCGCTTCCACATGCTCGACCGTGATCCGGTGGCTGCCCGGGTCCGGCTCGTAGCCGAAGCGCACCCAGAGCGCACCGGCGAGGACGATCGCCAGCGCGATCGCGGCCAGGCGCCGCCCTGTCGAGCGCATCAGCCGACTCGACGTGCGACGAGGAAGATCGACTGTCCGAACGGCGTGCGGACCCGGTCTTCGACTCGGCGGACGACCGGCACGATCCAACGGTCGAAGATCCGGATCGTGATCGGGTTCGTCGGCTCGATTCGAAGCAGTCTCACCATCAACAGCCACGAGAACCAGCCGGGCAGGTTGACGTACCGGCGAAGCCATTGGCGGCCACGAGGTCCTCCAACTCGCGGCGCCGGTTGCGCCGATGGTGTCCGAGTCGCCGATCGAATCCGCTGAACAGGAGCATGAACGCCGGGACCCACAACACCAGCCGTCCGTCGGTCGCGAGTCGTCGACGAAGGTCGGCCAGGATCGCCTGTTCGTCGTCGACGTGTTCGAACACGTTGATCATCACGGCCGCATCGAAGTGATCGTCGGCGACGTCGGCCCCGACGCCGGCGACCGTGGTGACGCGGCGATCGTCGCTGAATCGCTCGGTCAGGCGTGCGGCTGCGCCTTCACCCGGTTCGACGGCGACGACGGTGCCGAACTCGGCGAATCGGCCGGTGAACGTGCCGTGCCCGGCGCCGACCTCGAGCAACGGCGGCCGCGCGGCGGTTGTTCGGCACGGCGTGATCGTACTGTCGGCCGGCCCGTCGGACGGGGAAGGTCCTCAGCCTCCTGGCGTCGACGGCGGGAGGCGTTCGTCGCGCAGCGCCGATCGCCGAACCTTGCCGGCATCGTCGCGGAGCGGCGCGGTCACGTATTCGATCGTCCGCGGCAACTTGTACGGCGCGAGACGTTCGGCCAGGAATCCGAGCAGTTCCTCGCGTGATGCCTCCGACTCGTCGGCCTCGACGATCGCGTGGACGTCGTTGCCGCGGTCGTCGTCGGGCAACCCGATCACGGCACACGAGTGCACGGCCGGGTGCTCGTCGAGGGCAGCTTCGATCTCCGCCGGGTAGATGTTCGCCCCACCGCTGAGAATCATGTCGGCAACGCGATCGCCCAGGTAGAGGTAGCCGTCTTCGTCGAACCAGCCGATGTCACCCAACGACTCCCACCCACCGTCGAGGGTCTTCGCCTCGGCGCCGAGGTACTCGTACGTGGGCGCCTGGCGCGTGGCTCGCATCCAGACCTCGCCCTCCTCCCCCGTTTGGAGTTCGTTGCCGTCTGCGTCGCAGACCTTCATCTCGCCGCTCGTGACGCGTCCGACCGAGCCGCGGTGCTCGAGCCATTCCGCGCCGGTGATGATCGTGACCGCCTGCGCCTCGGTGCCCGCATACAGCTCGAAGATCCGTTCGGCGCCGAGCCATTCGATGTACGCCTCCTTGAGCCACGGTGGGCAGGGTTCGGCGAGGTGCCAGAGCACGCGCAGCGATGACAGATCGAAACCGAGTCGGACCTCGTCGTCGAGCCGCAGGATGCGCTTCATCATGGTGGGGACCATGTAGGTGACGTCGGCTCGGTGCGTTTCGATCGCAGTGAGAGTCTGCTCGGCGTCGAACTTCGGGAGCAGCACCACGTGGTTCCCGGCGAGCAGCGCCTGGCAGGCCCACACCGCTGGACCGTTGTGGTAGAGCGGGCCCGGCATCACCAGGCAGCCGTCCGGGGTCAGACCGAGCGGGAGCGGCGCGGCGTTGTCGTAGCGTGCCGGGTCGCCCGAGACGATGAGCTTGGGTCGGCCCGTCGAGCCGCCCGAGGTCGGTGCCTTCCACGCCGGCGAGGTGGCATCCGGAAGTGGTGCGTCCGAGAAGTCGGGACCGGAGCGGTGTCCGATCGCCAGATGACGGATCGTGTCGGGCAGCGTCGTCATCGCGGAATCCGGGGCGCCGACCACCACCTTCGAGGCGGCCAGTGCGACGATCGCGGCGAGTTCCCGCGCGGGGAGCCGCGCCGACACCGGCTGGGGGATCGCCCCGATGTTCCAGCACGCGACGTACGCGATGAACCACTCGATCGAGTTCGGCATCGCAACCGTCACGAACTCACCGTGTCCGACCCCGCACGCCTGGAGTTCGCGACCCATCCGGCGAGCCTCCGACTGCAGTTCGGATCTCGTGATCGTCGTGGTGCCGCACGTGACCGCCGGGGCGTCGGGACGGTCCTCGGCCAGGGAGTTCAGCCGAGCCGGGAACGAAATCAGGCTCATCGCCCGTGTGTAGCACCGGCTCGGCGTTCCGAGCGGGTCAGGTCGTCGGACGGTCGATGCGAGCGTAGAACGACCGGAGGACGTCGAACGCGAGTTTCTGCTCGCCTTCCTCGCTGACGAGTCCCTTCCGGTTGTAGCCGTCCTGGATGCCCGGCAGTACCCGCACCGGCGCTCGGAAGTCCTTGAGAATCCACGGGGACATCCCCGCGACCGGTCCACGGCCGGTGTCGGAGCGATTCGCCTCGATCATCGCCACCTGCGCGGTGTAGACGGCGGCCTGGAACTCCTCGGTCCAGATCTGTCCGTCGTCGCCGTGGTGTCCGAACTTCGCGCCGGCCCCCATCTCGGTGAACACGATCGGTTTGCCGAACGGGGTCGACCATCGTGTGTCCGCGATCGACTCGCGGTGTCCGTAGTACCAGCCGAGGTACTGGTTGACGGCCACGACGTCGACCACTGCGCCCAGCGGGTCGTCGACATCGTGTTCCCCGGCATCGGTGGGGAGCGTCAGCAACGCTGCCGAGATCAGCCGGGTCGGGTCCAGCTGCCGGGCCCGCTCGGCGAGAGTCGTGAGGAATGCGGTGCGCTCGGGTGATGGCATGGTTTCGTTGGCGACCGACCAGAAGATGATCGCTGCCCGGCTGCGGTCGCGGGTGACGAGTTCGTCGAGCTGTTCTCGAGCGTTCTCGAGGACGTGCGCCTGATCGAACGCGATTCCCCAGTAGACGGGCAGCTCGCACCACGCGAGGATGCCGCGCCGGTCGGCTTCGCGCACCATGTGTTCGTCGTGCTGATAGTGGGCGAGGCGGACGAAGTTCACGCCGAGCTTCTCGGCGACGTCGAACAGTTCCGCGGCGTCGCTCGGTCCGTGCGAGCGTCGACCGCCCGACATCGCCTCGGCATGCATCGAGATCCCACGGAGGAACGTCTGCTCGCCGTTGACGACGATGCGTGTCCCGTCGGTTTCGACCGTGCGGAATCCGATCCGGTCGACCACGACATCGTCGCCGCACGTCCACTCCACGTCGTACAGACGGGGACGCCCCGGATGCCAGCGTTCGGGGTCCGTGTCGAGCTGGAAGCACCCGTCCCCGTCGACGGCGAGCCGCGTGTCGACGCCGAGTTCGGGGATCCGCACACGCACGGGTGCATCGGCCCCGTCGACCTCGACTCCCCCGATCACCCGGCCGTCGGGGGCCATGGTGAGCCATGCGTGCCGGAGGAACGTTTCCGGGACGAAGACGAGGTCGACCGACCGGGTGAGCCCGCCGAAGTTCCACCAGTCCGACCGCATCGCCGGGATCCGGTCGCGTTCGCGCCGGTTGTCGACCTGGATGACGAGCGAGTGCTCCCCCGGTGACAGCCGGCCGCTCAACTCGACCGCGTACGGCCCGAACCCACCGGCGTGTGCCGACAGTTCCTCGCCGTCGAGGAACACCCGGCTCGTGTGGTTCGCGGCGCCGATGTGGAGGAACACGCGGCACGAAGCGACCTGCTCGGCCGTGACCGTGACCTTGCGCCGGTACCAGACGGTCCCCTCGTAGTAGTGCAGCCGCTCGTCCTGTGTGTTCCAGTCGCCCGGAACGACCAGAGTCGGTGACGCGTCGAAGTCGTACTCGACTCGATCACCCGGGTGCCGGGGTGTGTGGTCCCGGAAGAAACCGCGGTCGTTGCGTTGTTCGAGGATGCCGACGTAGCCCATCTCGTAGGGATCGACGATGACGTTCCAGTGCCCGTCGAGTGACACGAGCTCGCGTGCGAGCACGTTCGACATCGTCGTGGTTCCGAAGTTCATGGAACGATCGTGGCATGTCGAGCCTCGGGCTCGCTCGCCGGCGCCGTGACCTCGCACCCGCTGGGCTACTGTTCGTCGGACAACCGAATCGCCATCGCCTCTGATCGGGAGAGCCACAACGGAGTGGCGCCGAAGGAGCAACCACCCCGGAATCTCTCAGGCACCCGGACCGGTCGGAGCAGGCACGCTGGAAAGTGGTCGACATGTCGTCGATCCGCCGACGGGGATCAAACTCTCAGGTATCGATGACAGCGGGGGCCGACCACTCCCTTGGAGGCCTGCGTGTCCACGCCCATCGCCGAACTGTTCGAGCGCGACGAATTCGTCCGTCGCCACATCGGCCCGTCGCCGGCCGACCGAGCGCACATGCTCGACTCGCTCGGTGTCTCGAGCGCCGACGAACTGCTCGACCAGACGGTGCCCGATTCGATCCGGTCCACCGAACCGCTGGCGCTTCCCGATGCCGTCCCCGAGCACGAGGCGATCGCCCGACTGCGCTCGATCGCCGCGCAGAACACCGTGGTCACGAGCTTGATCGGCATGGGCTACCACGGCACGATCACGCCGCCGGTGATCGCGCGGAACGTGCTCGAGAACCCGGCCTGGTACACCGCCTACACGCCGTACCAGCCCGAGATCAGTCAGGGCCGGCTCGAGGCGATCCTCAACTTCCAGACGCTCGTCACCGAGCTGACCGGTCTCGACGTCGCCAATGCTTCGCTCCTCGACGAGGCCACCGCGGCGGCCGAGGCGATGACGATGGCGCGGCGCCGGTCCAAGGCCGCGACCCAGCGCTTCTTCGTGCACCACGATCTGCATCCGCAGACCCTCGCCGTGCTGCGAACGCGAGCCGAACCGGTGGGGATCGAACTCGTCGTCGGCGACATCGACCGGCTCGACGAGGAGCCGGGCGTGTTCGGGGCGATCCTCGGGCATCCGGCCTCGAGCGGAGCGGTCGTCGACTGGACCGAGACGATCGACGCAGTCCATGCGCAGGGAGCGGTCGCCGTCGTCGTCACCGATCCGCTCGCGTGCGTCCTCGCCACTCCCCCCGGGCAGATGGGCGCCGACATCGCGGTCGGTTCGGCTCAACGGTTCGGCGTCCCGATGGGTTTCGGCGGCCCGCACGCGGCGTTCGTCGCCGCGCACGACGAGGCGGCGAGAACGATGCCGGGACGGATCGTCGGGGTCAGCGTCGACACTGCGGGCCGTCCAGCGCTGCGTCTCGCGCTGCAGACGCGCGAGCAGCACATCCGCCGCGAGAAGGCGACGTCGAACATCTGCACCGCCCAGGTGTTGCTGGCGAACATCGCCGGTCTGTACGCGGCGTGGCACGGTCGCGACGGGCTCGAGCGGATCGCGGAGCGGGTACAGCGGCTGACCTCGATCGCCGCAGCCGGCCTCGAGCGCGGCGGCCTGCAGCTGCGTCACCGGACGTGGTTCGACACGCTCACCGTGGAGCACCCGACCCGTGACGCCGACGCCCTCGTGGCATCGGCCCTCGACGCCGGCATCAACATCAGGCGGCTCGACGGCTCGGCGGTCGCGATCACGTTCGACGAGACGAGCACGCTCGAAACGGTCGAGACGATCGTGCGCGCCCTCGGAGGCGAGCCGCTCGGTCCTGAGGAATGGGACGACGCGCCCGACGGGCTCGGTGTCGACCTTCGACGCAGCGACGACTTTCTCACGCAGTCGGTGTTCGAGCGCTACCACGCCGAGCACGAGATGCTGCGCTACCTCCGGAGGTTGAGCGACAAGGACCTGGCGCTGGACCGCACGATGATCCCGCTGGGTTCGTGCACGATGAAGCTCAACGCGACGAGCGAGATGCTGCCGATCACGTGGCCCGAGTTCGCCGATCTGCACCCGTTCGCACCGAACGACCAGTCCGCCGGCTATCGCCGGCTGATCCGCGAACTCGAGACGGACCTGGCGACGATCACCGGATATGCCGCGGTCAGTCTGCAACCGAACGCGGGCAGCCAGGGCGAATTCGCGGGCCTCCTGGCGATTCGCACCTATCACCGTGCGAACGGTGACGATCAGCGCACGATCTGCCTGATCCCCGAGAGTGCGCACGGGACCAACGCGGCCAGCGCGGTGATGGCCGGTCTGGACGTGGTCGTGGTCGCCTGTGACGACGGAGGCAACGTCGATCTCGGTGACGTCGCTGGCAAGATCGCAGAATACGGCGACCGGCTCGCTGCGCTGATGATCACCTACCCCTCCACCCATGGTGTGTTCGAGGCCGAGGTGACCGAGCTGTGTGCTGCGGTCCACGACGCGGGGGGTCAGGTCTACGTCGACGGCGCCAACCTCAACGCCCTCGTGGGGCTGGCACGACCCGGAAGGTTCGGCGCCGACGTGAGCCACCTGAATCTGCACAAGACGTTCTGCATCCCGCACGGCGGCGGTGGCCCGGGGGTCGGCCCCATCGGGGTCGGCGAGCACCTGGTCCCCTACCTGCCCGGACATCCGCTCGACGGCGATGCCGCCGTCGGTGCGGTGTCGGCGGCGCCCTTCGGTTCGGCCGGGATCCTGCCGATCCCCTGGATGTACCTGACGATGATGGGCGGAGCGGGCCTGACCGAGGCCACGACCGTCGCGATCATCGCAGCCAACTACATCGCCGACCGCCTGGACCCACACTTCCCGGTCCTCTATCGCGGCGCCGGCGGACGGGTGGCCCATGAGTGCATCATCGACCTCCGACCGATCACGAAGTCGACCGGTGTCACCAACGACGATGTGGCGAAGCGACTGATGGACTACGGATTCCACGCTCCGACGATGAGCTTCCCGGTTGCGGGCACGCTGATGATCGAACCGACCGAGTCCGAGACCCTGCGCGAGCTCGATCGGTTCATCGACGCGATGATCGCGATCAAGGTGGAGATCGACCGTGTGGAGGCCGGCGAGTGGGAGGTCGAACAGAGTCCTCTACGCCACGCGCCGCACACGTCGGAAGACCTGCTCGGCGACTGGGACCGGCCGTACCCCCGGGATCTCGCCGCATTCCCGGTCCCGGGGATGCGAGCGTCCAAGTACTTTCCGCCGGTGTCGCGGATCGACGGCGCGGCCGGTGACCGGAACCTCGTGTGCAGCTGCGAGCCGTTGGAGGCGCTCGCCCTCGCCTGAGCCGTGTCGACTCAGTAGTCGTTGGCGATGCACTCGGCGCAGACACCGTTGCGCAGTTCGCCGCGGGGAACGGCGCGCCCGCAGTGGGCGCACGCTTCGAGATCGTGTTCGTCGTCCATCATCGTCGATTCTGGACGGCCCGCCGTGCGCCGTCAACCGGCCGGGGTCGGGTCGCGGTGCCGAGGTCGGCGCGGTCACGTGCGGCGCGGTCGGCTGGAAGTAGGTTGAGTCGATGGCCGACTCCGATCCCCTCTCACAGATGTTCAACCTGTTCGCGGCTCCGCTGGCGGGCGCGGTGCAGTCGTTCGAGCAGTTCCGCAAGGGTGTCGATCAGTTCCAGCGTGGTGTCGAGAACTTCAACCGGACGATGGAGAATCTCAACGAGACGGCCGAGCGGATCAACGGTCTGCTCGCCGAGGTCGAAGAGCCACTGCGCGCGGCCGTGCCGCAGGTGACGCGCACGGTGAAGGCGGCCGACGAGATGATGAGGGTCGTGTCGGGCCCGGCGATCGCCGTCGCACCCGGGCTCCAGGTCCTGGCCGAGACGCTCAACAATCCGGCGCTGCGACAGGTGCCGCATCAGCTCGCTCAGATGAACGAGGTCCTCGGAGAGGTGACGGCGCGCCTGGCTCCGCTCGGGCAACTGGCGGAATCGGCCGGGGGCCTCTTCGGAGGGCTGAGGCTGCCCGGCTTCGGTGGACCGAGGCCCGAGGCGGCGCGTGTCGAAACGACCCCGGTTCCCGACCCCGAGCCGGAGCAACCTGCGCACCTGACCGTGACGCGCACGGTGACCGTCGCAGACGACAGCAGCGGGCGCAGGCAACCCGCCACCGGCAAGACGGACTCCGGCACGAGGGCGCCGGCCAAGAAGACGGCCGGCCGCAAGAAGGCGCGCGAGCAAGAAGGCCGCGAGCAAGAAGACCTCCCGCAAGTAGTCGTGGGGTCACGCAGTCGTGGCGAGGCGCGCCCGTGGATGGCTGCGCTCACCCGACCGAACGAGTCGGGTGTCGGATCACCGGGACACGAAGGGCATGTCGACGATCGTGCCGGGCAGTTCCTTGCCACGGACATCGACGACGACGTGCGCTCCGGGGTCGGTTCCCGCGCCGACGAACGCCATCGCGATGCCGTGCCCGAGCACCGGTGAGAAGTTCCCGCTCGTGACCTCACCGATCGTGGACCCGTCGGCGATCACGGGGCAGCCGGCGCGAGCTGGACGGCGGCCTTCGGTGGAGATCCCGACGAGTCGCCGTTCGACGCCCCGTTCGCGTTCGGCGATGGCGGCGTCACGACCGGTGAAGACGGGTTTCTCCCAGGCCACCACCCAGCCGAGTCCGGCCTGCAGCGACGTGATGCCCGGACCCAGTTCGTGTCCGTGGAGCGGGAGCCCCGCTTCGAGCCGGAGGGTGTCGCGGGCGCCGAGTCCGGCGGGCGTCGCGCCGGCGGCGAGGATCGCGTCCCAGAGCGCTCCGGCACCGTGCACCGGCACCGCGATCTCCAGACCCGGCTCTCCCGTGTAGCCCGTCCCGGCAACGACGCATTCGACACCGTTCCACGAGCAGCGGGCGACCCGGAATCGCCCGACGGCGGCGGCTTCGGGGAAGACGGGTTCGACGAGCGAACGGGACTCGGGACCCTGGACGGCGATCACGGCACGCGTGG
Organism: Ilumatobacteraceae bacterium; assembly: GCA_963824025.1. Lineage (GTDB taxonomy): Bacteria > Actinomycetota > Acidimicrobiia > Acidimicrobiales > Ilumatobacteraceae > Ilumatobacter_A. The sequence continues at coordinate 21,263 of CAWGNY010000008.1, read as the reverse complement.
CGGTCGTGTCGGTCCCGCCGAGTGCCTCGACCACGCGGTCGGTGTTCGACGCGTTCGGCATCACGTCGAACACGTCCGGTTCGTCATCGCCACGGGGATGCCACCACACGATGATGTCGTCGAGCACCGACGCATCGTCGCGATCGAGCAGATGCGTGTACTGGGCGCGACCCGGCCCGATCTTGGCGAGGTCGTTCGTCAACGTGGCTTGGAGCCGGTCGAACGCGTCCGTGCCGGTGACGCGCATCGAGCCGAGGTGCGACACGTCGAACGCGGCTGCGCCGGAACGACACGCCAGGTGCTCGGCGATCGTGCCGGTCGGATAGGCGATCGGCATCTCCCATCCACCGAAGTCGACCAGCTGGGCATCGAGCGCCCGGTGGTGCGCGGCCAGCGGTGACTGGCGCAGCGTCATCCGATCTGGCGGATCGCGTCGACGCCCTCGGTGTCGGCAGCGCTCGGTGCGAGGTCGGCTTCGAGTTCGCTCTTGACTCCGCCCATCGACAAGACGTTGAGCACGCCCTGACCCTTCTGGAGCACGTCGATCAACTGACCGTCGTCGTACAGGTTGACGCTCGAGCCGTCGATGACGATGTGGGCGGCGGCGATGTCGGTCGAGACGTGCTCGCGCAGGTACTCGAAGACCTTGCGGACCTGTTCGAGCTTGATGCCGGCGTCGAGCAGTTTCTTGATCGCCTTCAACTCGAGCAGGTCGTTGTAGGAGTACCGCCGACGGCTCCCGCTACCCGCCGCGTCGTTCAGCGAGGGGCGGATCAGGTCGGTCCGGGCCCAGTAGTCGAGCTGTCGGTACGTGATGCCCACGACCTTCGCCGCGCGTGTCCCGCTGTAGCCGAGATCGTCGGACTTCGCGAGTTCGCTGTCGAGTGATCGATCCATCTGTTGTGTCATCGCCTGACTGGTCCCAACTGCTCGAAGACACGCCCGTAGTTACGAACGTGTGAGGGGTGCGACACTACGCATCACCGGCGCCTCCGTCAATCTTCACTCGAGGGTTCGGGTGGTGCCGTCGAGGCGGGGGCGGCTACACGAAGTCTTCGGGGTCGACGTGCTCGAGGAAGTCCTTGAACTCGTCGATGATCTCCGCGGCGTCCTCTTCGGGTTCGTCGGGCGGCTCCTGGCCGTGCTCGTCGAGCAGTTCGTCACCGGCGAACAGCGGCGCTCCGCATCGAACCGCGAGGGCGATCGCGTCGGATGGACGGGCCGAGATGATCTTCTTCCCGTCAGGGCTCGTGAGGTGCAGTTCGGCGTAGAACGTTCGATCGCGCATCTCGGTCACGACGATCTTGTCGAGTGAGGCGCCGAGTTCGCCGAGCGTGGTCAGGAACAGGTCGTGGGTCAACGGCCGCGGCGGCTCGATCCCCTCGAGCGCGTAGTGGATCGCTGACGCCTCGGGGCTCCCGATGTAGATCGGGAGCAGACGGTGCCGGCCTTCCTGTTCGCGCAGCAGCACCATCGGGGTGTTCGCCGGGATCTCGACCCGGACACCGACCAGTTCGACGGGGATCACGCCTCGGATGCTACTCCCTCGGCCTCTGGGGTGTTCCGCCGGGCGACGGGTTCGGTTCAACGATCGAGATGGCGGCGCAGCAGGGTGCGCATCATCGCCGCGCGCAGTTGCCCCCCGAACATGGCCAATTCGGTGAGTTGTGCCACGGCGTGGTCGTTCGATTGCGGGTTCCGCTGGCGCAGCAGTGGTTGGATGATCTGTTCGAACAACCCTGCCTCGCGGTCGGCGGCCACCCGCCAGCCCCGGAGGTGCCGGGCGTCGACGCCGAGGTCGAAGAAGCGCTTGGCGATCCTGGCAACTTCGAGAGCATCCTCGTCGTAGGTCCGATTCGCCGAGGGGACGACGACCCCGTACGACTCGAGTTGTCCGAGTTGCTCGGGGGTGAGCGCCGACATCGAGCAGATCTCGGCGGCGTCGAGCACGACTCCGGCAGGCAGGTTGATCCCGTTCGTGTCGTCGACGCTCTGGACCGGGTGTGTCGGATCCTTGGCCGGTGCCGGCGCCTGCCCGTGCGACGCGGGATGGCGCGACGCTCCCAGCGAGCCGTCGACGACCACGTCGCCCTCGCCCTCGAGAGCCACATTGGCGATCCCCCGCGGTCGCACCACTTCGCTGGTCGGGTCGATCTCGCCGGTGTCGAGGCGATCCTTGATGACCTTCAACGGGAGGAAGTTGTCCTTCTGCTCGCGCAGGATGCAGCGCAACAACTCGACGTCGTCGTCGTAGAACTTGCGGTAGCCCGACGCCGTGCGCTCGGGCTCGATCAGGCCCTGACTCTCCAGGAAGCGGATCTTCGAGATCGTGATGTCGGGGAACTCCTCGAGCAACAGCCCGAGCACCTCTCCGATGGAGAGGTGCGAGTTGTTCGTGGCGGTGGTCTCCTCAGGCATCGTTCCGCTCGAAGAAGACGAGACGGAACTTCCCGACCTGGAGTTCGTCGCCATGGCGGAGCAGGATCCTGTCGATCCGCTCCCGGTTGACGTAGGTGCCGTTGAGTGAGCCGCCGTCGATGGCGACGTAGCCCTCGGGCGTGCGCTGGATGTCGACGTGGCGACGCGACACGGTGATGTCGTCCAGGCTGATCTCGCTGTCGGGGTGCCGCCCGAGTCGGGTGAGGTCGCTGTCGAGGATGAACCGGTCACCGGCTTGTGCGCCGGCTCGGACGATCAGCACGCCCGTTTCCATGGGGAGCTCTCCGACGGGGATGACCAGGTCGTCATCGGGGCCGGGCGCGTCCTGGAGCGGATCGATCCGGGTGAGGTTGATCGTTCGATCGTCGAGGCGATCGAGCGGTGACCCGCAACTGGAGCAGAACGCGCTCGACGGCGGGTTGCGGTGCCCACACTGGTTGCAGAAGACGTATTCGGTCATGTCGACGGACTCAGCCTTCGGTGAGTTGACGGTAGGCGGTGGCGTCGAGCAGCGCGTCGAACTGGCCCGGATCGGACATCTCGATGCGGCAGATCCACCCCTCACCGTACGGGTCGGAGTTCAGGAGCTCGGGTTGGTCCTCGAGTGCGGCATTCACCTCGGTGATCGTGCCGCTGACGGGAGCGTAGATGTCGCTGACCGACTTCGTGCTCTCGACCTCGGTGAAGGTGTCGGACGCGGCGACCGTCTGTCCGACTTCGGGTTGCTCGACGAACACCACGTCGCCGAGGGAGTCCTGTGCGTAGTCGGTGATCCCGATCGTGATGACGTCGCCGTCGCGTCGGATCCATTCGTGATCGGAGGAGTACCGCAGATCGTCGGGGATGTTCATGAGCCTTCAGTTCTGGTCGAGGTCGAGGCGCGTCCGGCCTCGAGGCCGGAGCGGATCAGTGGAATATAGGCGATCGCGGTCCAGTAGCTGAGAACGAGTCCGGGAATGCCCAGGACCCAGGCCAACGCGCCGAAGAACGGCGATTCCCAGACGTCGGCGGCGCCGAGGAGGAAGCTGGGCACGGCGCCCATCAGGAGGAACGTCGCACACTTGCCCAGCCACGTGACCCCGAACCGCTGCATGTGCAGGAACAGCGTCGAGAACGCGATGACGCCGCCGACGAGGATCTCGCGCACGAGGACCGCGACGCCGAACCAGACCGGGATCGACCCGTCGACGATGATTGCGGTCACGGCAACGATGAACAGCACGCGGTCGACGGTCGGATCGAAGATCTTGCCGAACTCGCTGCCCTGGTCGAAGCGGCGGGCGATGTAGCCGTCGACCCAGTCCGTGCTTCCGAGAGCTGCGAGCAGCCACGCCGCTGCGGCACGGTTCTCGTCGACGAACAGGAGATACAGGAACCAGGGCAGGCACAGCAGCCTGATCAGCGTGAACAGGTTGGGGACGGTCCAGATCCTGTCGAAAACACCCTCGACCGGTTCGGCGGTCGGCTCGTCGACCGTTGCATCCGGAGTGCTCACGGCATCAGCGTACGTGGCGGCGGGAACGGATGCGGCAAGATCGGGGGCGATGAGCACCGTCTTCACCATGATCATCAACGGCGACATCCCCGGCACGTTCGTGCATCGCGACGAGTTCTGCGTGGTGTTCATGTCGATCAATCCGATGGCGCCGGGACACGCGCTGGTGGTTCCGATCGAGGAGATCGACCACTGGGTCGACGCATCGCCCGAGCTGGTGGCGCATCTTTTCGAGGTGGCTCACCGGATCGGACGGGCCCAGGCGGCCGCGTTCGACTGCGAGAAGGTCGGAATGATCATCGCCGGCTACGAGGTCCCGCACACCCACATCCACCTCGTGCCGACCAACGACATGAGCGAGTTGAGCTTCGCGAACGCTGCGGCCTCGGTGGACCGCGACGACCTGGAGGCCTGGGCGGCAGCGATCAGAACAGCGCTTCGGTCGGAGGACTGAGCGGATCGATCTCGGCGACCAGATCGGGTCGGTTGTTCCGCACGCTGTTCACGTCGGTCGAGACCGGGTACAACTCCAGCGGGTCGTAGGCGCTCATGTCGAACAGCGTGGAGAGCGTGTCCACGTCGTCGTTGCTCGGGTCGAGCCACTCGGCCCACCGTGAACGAGGGACGAAGACCGGCATGCGGTCGTGGACCACGGCCATGTGAGCGTTGGCCTCGGTGGTCACCACCGTCGCACTGTGCAGCCACCTCGGCGGCTCGTCGTCGGCGGTGGGCTGAGCCGCCGGATCCTTCCACGTGGACCACAGGCCGGCCGCCGCGAGTGGTTCGCCGTCGGCCCGATGAATGAACATCGGCTGCTTCACCGGCTTGCCCTTCGATGTCAGCGGTCCGTCGGGAGTGCCGGCTCTCCACTCGTAGAAGCCGTCCATCGGGATCAGGAGACGCTTCTTCCTGAACAGACCCTTGAATGCCGGCTTCTCCGCGAGAGTCTCGGCCCGGGCGTTGATCATCCGTGATGCGATCTTGCGGTCCTTCGCCCAGCTCGGGATCAGCCCCCAGTGGAACGCCTCGAGCCGGGGTGTGCTCGCCGCGTCGCCATCACGCGGCGCGACGATGCCGTAGATGTCGTGTGTCGGCGCGACGTTGAAGTTCTCACCGAGGGTCTCGACCGCCACCTCGGCACCGAAGTACGCGGCGATCTGGTCGGGCGGGCTCGACGCGACGAACCGGCCGCACACGTCAGGCCTCGGTTCCGCTGTTCGCGACGATTCCACCCAGCGCGCCGGCGAGCCCGTCGACGGATTCGCGTCCCAGTCGATACCAGATCCAGCGTCCCCGCTTGTCGCCCTCGACGAGCCCGGCCTCGGTGAGCACCTTCAGGTGATGGGACACCGTGGGCTGGGACTTCCCGAGCGGCTCCACGAAATCGCAGGCACACACTTCTCCCGCCGGCGAATTGGCGATGATCGACAACACCTGGAGTCGGACCGGATCGGCCACTGCCCCGAGCCGGCTGGCGAGAGCGTCGGCAGCAGCGCGGTCGATCCAGTCCGTTGCCCCACCGCAGCAGTTTTCGGCTGACGATGGACTGGTGGTGGTCGGTGATTCGTCCATGTTGATGAAGGTCGATGGAGTGGGCTGCCGTGCGAGCGGTCCCGACCGCACGACCTCACCGTACCCGTCCCGTTGACCGACACGCCGATCGCTCCCCCCACCCGTCGAGCTCACGGGCGGCTCACCGCTGATGCGATCGGCAGTGAATTTCTGCTCGTCGTCGTCACGGGGTCGGGCCGATGACCGACACGCTGTCGAGCGACGACGTCGGCGGAGAAGCGATGCGTGCCGGAATCGCCCCGGGCTCGCGGCACGGGGAGTCGTCGCCCGGCACCGTTTTCGACGTGACCCCGACCGCGTGATCTAAGGTCAATGACCGATGGGGCCCGTGGCTCGATCCGCTCAGTCGTTGTCCGCTTCACATTGGAGGATCTGATGGTTCGTCGTTCTCGAAGGGGCAATGCCCTCCTGGCCGTTGTCTCGCTCATCGGAGGGCTGCTCACGGCAGTCGCCGTGTCACCCGCGTCGGCGGTGTCGACCGAGCTGGTGTTCACGCAGTACGTGGAGGGATCCTCGTTCAACAAGGCGATCGAGATCTCCAACACGACCGGTTCCTCGGTCGATCTCTCGACCTACACACTGGAGCTGTACAGCAACGGCAGCCCCACCGTGTCCCAGTCCGTTGCCCTGTCCGGGACGCTCGCGACAGGCGACGTGTTCGTCGTTGCCCATGGGAGTGCGAACCCGGGCATTCTGGCCGTGGCCGACCTCGTGTCGTCGTCCGTGGCGAACTGGAACGGTGACGATGCGATCGTGCTCCGCAACGGTGGCGCCGTGGTCGATGCATTCGGACAGGTCGGATTCGACCCCGGATCTGCATGGGGATCGGGCTCGTCGTCGACGATCAACAACACGCTGTGTCGCAACGCCGACATCGAGAACGGCGACACGAACCCGACCGATGCCTTCGACCCGAGTGTCGAGTGGACCGGCCAGGGCAACGACGTCACCGACGGCCTCGGGGTCTTGGGCTGCGCCGCGGCACCGACCGGCGGCGTGCTCTTCACGCAGTACGTGGAGGGGACGTCGTTCAACAAGGCGATCGAGATCGCGAACCTCTCGGGGTCGACGGTGGATCTCTCGACCTACGCGCTCGAGCTGTACAGCAACGGCAACCCCGGTCCTGCAACCAGCACGCAGGCGCTGAACGGGAGCCTCGCCGACGGCGACGTCATCGTGCTCGCCAATGCGAGTGCGAATGCAGCCATCCTCGCGGTGGCCGACGCGACATCGGGCACGGTGAACTGGAACGGTGACGATGCGATCGTGCTCCGCAACAACGGCACCGTGGTCGATGCATTCGGACAGGTCGGATTCGACCCCGGCTCGGCGTGGGGATCGGGCTCGTTCTCGACGGTGAACAACACCCTCTGTCGCAACGACGACGTGCGCTTCGGTGACACCGAAGCGACCGATGTCTTCGACCCGAGTGTCGCGTGGAACGGGCTCGGCGTCGACGTCATCGACGGGCTCGGCGACATCGGATGCGAACCCACACAGCCCCCGGTCGCGAAGGTCCAGATCCACGAGGTCCAGGGCAGCGGTTCGAGCGTCGTGATCACGACACCGGTCGAGGTGACCGCCATCGTGACGAGCCTGTTCACCCGTGACGACGGGCTCGACGGCTTCTTCATCCAGGAGCCCGACATTGAAGCCGACGCGGATTCGACGACGTCGGAGGGCATCTTCGTGTTCTGTCGCGGCAACTGCCCGGCCGTCGCGGTCGGTGACGAGGTGACCGTCACGGGCACACCCGAGGAATTCTTCGGGATGAGCCAGATCGGCATCGGCTTCGGCAGCGGTACGGCCGTCGTCGTGAGCTCGGGCAATCCCCTGCCCTCCTCGACGCCGATCGATCTTCCGGCCGCCGGCAGCACGCTGGCGGAGACCACGTTCGAGACCACCGAGGGCATGATCGTGTCGTTCCCCGACACGCTCGTCGTCAGCGAGTACTTCGAACTGGCCCGCTACGGACAGGTCGTGCTCACCGAGACCGAGCGTCCGTACCAGTTCACCGACGAGAACGCCCCGAGCGTGGCCGGATACTCCGCCTTCCTCGCCGATCTCGCCACGCGCCGGATCATCCTCGACGACGACAACAACGATCAGAACGACCCCATCTCCGACGGAGCCGACGAGGCGTACTTCTATCCGAACCCGGGTCTGTCGACGAGCAACCGGTTCCGTGGCGGCGACACGATCTCGAACCTCACCGGCGTGATGCACTGGAGCTTCGCCGGTCAGGGTGGAACCGATGCCTGGCGGGTGCGTCCGATCGCGGGCGTCGACTACGCCTTCACCCCGGCCAATCCGGCGCCGGCCTCTCCTGACGACGTCGGTGGGTCGATGACCGTCGCCAGCTTCAACGTCCTCAACTACTTCACGACCCTCGACGTGCGTGGCGCCGACAGCATCGCCGAACTCGATCGGCAGCGGGCGAAGATCGTTGCTGCCATCGTCGAGATGGACGCTGACGTCGTCGGCATCATCGAAGTCGAGAACGACGCGGGCGCGGCCACCGCCGATCTGGTCGCCGGTCTCAACGCCGTCGCCGGAGCCGGGACATACGACTTCGTCGACACCGGCGTGATCGGAACCGACCAGATCAAGGTCGGGTTCATCTATCAGCCGGCAGCCGTCTCGCCGCTCGGCGACTTCGCGGTCCTCGATTCATCGATCGACCCGACGTTCATCGACACGAAGAACCGACCGACCCTGATCCAGACGTTCGTGCAGAACAGCACGGGTGAACGGGTGACGGTTGCGGTCAACCATCTGAAGTCGAAGGGCTCGTCGTGTTCCGACGTCGGTGACCCCGAGCCGAACGACGGTCAGGCCAGTTGCGCCGCCACCCGCACCGCGGCGGCGATCGCTCTGGCCAACTATCTCGGGACGGATCCCACCGGCAGCGGCGATCCGGACTTCCTCATCATCGGCGACCTCAACTCGTATGCGATGGAGGACCCGATCATGGCCCTCATCGCCGCGGGATACACCGACCTGCTGAACGACTTCCAGGGTGCAGACGCCTACAGCTACCTGTTCGACGGACAGCTCGGCTACCTCGACTACGCGTTGGCGAACAGCGCCCTGCTCGCGCAGGTCAGCGGAACGACGGCCTGGCACATCAACGCCGACGAGATCCCGCTGTTCGACTACAACGACGACATCCGCGACCCGGGCGAGGCGTCGTTCGAACGGGAGTCCGGGGTGCTGGAGTTGTTCGCCCCCGATGCGCTGCGTTCGTCCGATCACGATCCGGTCCTCGTCGGACTCGATCTCGACTCGATCCCCGACAATCCGACCTGCAACGGTTTGGCCGCCACCATCATCGGTACGCCGGGTGACGACGTGATCATGGGCACCAATCAGTCCGATGTCATCGTGTCGTTCGGTGGCGACGACACGATCTTCGGCGGAAACGGTGAGGACGTCATCTGCTCCGGGTTCGGAGACGATGTCGTCGACGGTGGGAACGGCAAGGACTACGTCGACGCCGGAGAGGGCGATGACGTGATCGAAGGAGCCAACGGCAAGGACGTGATCCTCGGCGGCTTCGGGAACGACGCACTCGACGGCGGGGAGGGCGTTGACGACCTCGACGGTGGTGACGGAATCGACACCTGCATCCGGGGTGAGAACGTGGTCGCCTGCGAGCTGCCGTAGTGCCGCTGTGACTGGGGCGTGGCGCCCGCACTCGACTGTCGAGTGCGGGCGCCACAGCCGGCGATCGCAGCGATCACGACATGCCGAGGTGATGCCCGAGCCAGTCGTGGTAGTGCTGAACCCGGGCCTCGTCGTCGCACAAGCGGGCGGTCCCGAACCCGCGTGAGCGCATTCCGGCCTGGACGTCGCGAATGAGGTGGATGTCCTGATCGATCGTGATCGTCATCGTCTTGCGGCCGGCGATGATGTCGTCCTGGGTGAACTCGTCGTGCTCGGGGCGCTCGGCGGGAGCACGGTCGTCGTTCGGATGCGGCTCGAATGCCACGCCCGCCCGCTCGGCCACGTCCGGATCGGGTTGTCGGTGGAAACTGAACTTGTCCCAGAAGCAACGGTTCGGATCGGTGGGGTGTGGCCGCGCCCGCATGATCAACGCATCGTCGGGCTGCAGCGTGACCATCGTGTTGGGGAAGAGGTTGTACTGCTCGATGTCGGTGAGGCGTTCGTCGGTCATCGCGCTGTAGTCGTAGCCGAGGCGCGGCCCCTCCTGTCGACGCAGGCGCTGTACGTCGGCGCGGACGTCCATGACGTGGCCGGTGTAGCGGGCCGGATCGGCCCCGTAGCGCTCCAGTGCCATCTTCTGGTAGACGGTCGGTTCGTCGGGGATCTCGAGCTTGGTGTTCACCACGTGCCCGTCGATGACGACTCCGGTGTGCCCCTGATCGAAGAGATGGATCTCGGCCGTCGGGCAGTCGAAGAGCTTCGCGTGCTGCGGGTGGATGTGTTCGACATGGTAGAGCTCGCCGAAGTTGTCGAACACCGCCTTCCAGTTGGCGTCGAGATGAACCGTCTGATCGCCGATGAGCGTCATGCCCGCGAGGTCGAACGGGGCGATGATGTCGACCAGCGGGCCGAGGAACTCGACCAAGGGAGGGGCCGCCGAATCCATGCACACGAACACCATGTCGCTGAAGACGTCGACGCGAACTCCCTGGAGTGAACGCGCCGAGCAGTCGACCGGCGGGGTGAACCGATCGGCATCGGGAACGACGGTCAGGGTGCCTGCGTGGTCGTACGTCCAACCGTGGTACGGACAAACGAAATCGCGTACCCACCCGCGTTCGTTGACCATGATCCGAGCACCGCGGTGCTGGCAGACGTTGTAGAACGCGGCGAGCTCGCCGTCCCCGGTGCGCGACACGAGCAGCGACTCGTCGCCGATGTTCAGCACGAGGTACTCGCCCGGCTCGGCCACATCACGTTCGAGCCCGGCGAACAACCACATCTTCGGCCACAGATCGCGTCGCTCCCGTTCGAGCCAGTCGGACGAGACGTACCGCTCCCCCGTGATCGGCTGCGGACCTGTGGGAGCAGCCCCGTGGACCACGGTCGGTCGAGCCGTCACCGTTGGCTTCTTCAGATCGGTCATGTTTCCGTGCTCCTCGTCACAACTTCGCCAGTTGGCCCCCGTCGATCACGAGATCGTGACCGTTGATCATCTCGGACGCATCACCCGCCAGGTACACCACGGCCGACGCAATCTGCTCGGGTGTGATGAACGCGCCTCTCGGGTTGAGCGGGGCCAATGCCGCAGCAACGGCCGCCGGGCCCTCGTCGATCAGCGCCTGGGCCATCGCCGTCGCGGTCGGTCCGGGCGACACAGCGTTCACGCGGATTCCACGGTCGGCATACTCGATCGCGGCCTGTCGCGTCAGACCGAGCACGCCGTGCTTGGCGGCGACGTACGCAGGACTGGCTCGACCGCTGCCGCGACGGGCGACCGTCGACGCGTTGTTCACGATCGATCGGCCGAACGCGGCGTGGTCGGACGTGTCGAGCATCGCCGTGATCTCGGCGCGCATGCACCGGAACACGCCACTCAGATTCACCTCCAGCATGTTGTCCCACGAGGCATCGCGGTAGGAGTGGAATGGCTGTCCGCGGTCGAAGATGCCCGCACTGTTGAAGGCGATGTCGAGCGTGCCGAACCGGTCGATCACGGCCTCCACCATGGCATCGACGTCGACGGTCGATCGCACATCGGCGGCGACGAACATCCCCTCCGCTCCGAGAGCCTCGATCTGCTCGACGGTGGAACGACCTCGATCGATGTCGCGTCCCGAGACGACGACGGTCGCACCGGCCTCGGCGAGCGCGAGCGCCGTCGCGGTGCCGATCCCCGATGTCGCTCCCGACACCAGCGCCACCCGACCCGCCAGCGCGATTGACATGCACGGACGGTATCGATCCGCGCCGAGACGATGCGAGTTGCAGAAATCGGAACGGTCCGGTGCGATCCGGAGCAAGCCGGCGCGGTGCCATCGTCGCAACGCCCTTCGTGGCGCTCGCAGGTGGCGGCAACATCGGCTGAGAGCCGTTCACGGAGAACGAGCGTGCCCGCGCCGAGAGGTGCGGGCACGCTCGCGTCTCGGCACGAACCGGCGACGTTCGCAGGACGCGTGTTCAGCAGCGTCCCTCGTATGGGCCGCGCAACTCGAAGCCCAACTGCCCGGATTCGGCGGAAGCCGATCGCGGATGGGATCGGGCAGGTGAGCGTCGGGCGGTCAGTCGAGGTGGCCGGTGGTGTCGATCACCAGGTCGGTGGCTCGCGAGGTGTACACGCAGAGTTTTCCGCCCGTGCCGACCTTCACGACCGCCGAGTTCGCGACGGTCTGCCCGGCCATGTAGTTGAGCGATGATGTCGTGGGCTGGTCGACGCCGCAGGGCCACAGGGTTGCGTAGCCGCGTGCCGAGGGGTTGATCACGGTCAGGTTGACGGCCACCGCACCGGCATCGGCGGGGACACCGCCGCGATCGGCGACGACGACTTCGGTGACCTGGCCGGCACTGCGGCGACCGACGCCTTGGAACTGGCCGTCGATCGTGTCGAAGCCCGTGCCGGACCGCGACTCGAGTAGTCGTGCGGGTGTGAGCGCACCGAAGGATCCGTTCGGGAAGAACCCGGTCGTGTCGAGAACGATGTCGGTGGCCTGGCGGGTGTAGATGCACACCTTGCCGCCCGTGCCGACCTTCACGACCGCCGAGTTCGCGACGGTCTGCCCGGCCATGTAGTTGAGCGATGATGTCGTGGGCTGGTCGACGCCGCAGGGCCACAGGGTTGCGTAGCCGCGTGCCGAGGGGTTGATCACGGTCAAGTTGACGGCCACCGCACCGGCATCGGCGGGGACACCGCCACGATCGGCGACGACGACTTCGGTGACCTGGCCGGCACTGCGGCGACCGACGCCTTGGAACTGGCCGTCGACCGTCTCCCAATTCGGACCCACCCTGGTCTCCAACAACCGCCCCGGCGTCAACGCACCGAACGAACCGGCCGGAACGGGACCGGCGTCAGCCGTTCTCAGCTGGAATGTGACCGCTGGACCGAATCCCACGGCGTTTCGAGCGCGAACGGAGACCGCATAGGGCGTCGACGCAGTGAGACCGGTGAACGCAGTGGACGTGTTCGTCGTCGTTTTCGCTAGGCCGCCTGGTGAGAGTGTGACCGCGTAGTCGATCACCTCGCTACCGCCCGAGACGGGGGGAACCGACCAACTGACGTTCGCACGTGTGGCAGTTGGCGTTGCGCTCAACCCTGCGACTGCGCCAGGGATGGTCACCCTTCTCGATCCTTGCGAAAGGGTGGCGCCGTCGAAGTACAGGGTGTTCGTGGCGTTCGTGTCGGACATGTAGATCTGGGCACGCAGCTGTGAGCGGGTGACCGTGGAATCGAACGTGACCGACACCAACTGCCAGTCCTGCGTCAACGAGAACGTCTCGACCTCGTTCACCGACGTACCGCCGCCGGTGGCCCACAACACCAACTTGCCGCGCATCGGCGCGGCGTGACGCGCTCGCAGCCACACCGACAACGTGTAGGACTCGCCGGGCTTCGCGGCGATCGCGACGTCCTGATAGATGCTGCCGTCGGCAACGGCCACGTTCGTCGCCCCGTACCGATCACCGTCTCGCGCTGTCGCCCGATCGGTGTACGACGCGATGTTCGTTCCGGTCCCGAGCTTGGCCCACCCTGCCGTGGACCCCTCCTCCAACGACCCGTTCCTCAACCCGTTCGGGATCAGCGTGGCGCCGTCGAAGTACAGGGTGTTCGTGGCGTTCGTGTCGGACATGTAGATCTGGGCACGCAGCTGTGAGCGGGTGACCGTGGAATCGAACGTGACCGACACCAACTGCCAGTCCTGCGTCAACGAGAACGTCTCGACCTCGTTCACCGACGTACCGCCGCCGGTGGCCCACAACACCAACTTGCCGCGCATCGGCGCGGCGTGACGCGCTCGCAGCCACACCGACAACGTGTAGGACTCGCCGGGCTTCGCGGCGATCGCGACGTCCTGATAGATGCTGCCGTCGGCAACGGCCACGTTCGTCGCCCCGTACCGATCACCGTCTCGCGCTGTCGCCCGATCGGTGTACGACGCGATGTTCGTTCCGGTCCCGAGCTTGGCCCACCCTGCCGTGGACCCCTCCTCCAACGACCCGTTCCTCAACCCGTTCGGACGGCATCCCTTCCACAGCGCGAACCCCCTGAGGCTCGCGCAGCGATCGGACGCATCCGGAATCCCATCACCGTCGCCGTCCGAGCCACCGCCGCCGCCGCATGTCTTGAAGGATTGGGAGTAGTAGCTGGTCGGGTTGCTGAAGCCGTAGCCATCGGGGTGAGCGGTCGTGTAGCCCGTCCAGTTGCTGGTGTTGGAGCGCATCGCCCAATGCAGATGAACGCCGGTGACGTTGCCCGTCTTGCCTGCCGGACCCAGCGCCGCTCCCTGCTTCACGCAACCAGAGGACGGTGCTGCATCGTTGTTCGACAGGTGCCCGAAGCGGCCGTAGCGCTTCGAGTTGTCGGCCATCGTGAACTCGATATCGACGTAGTTGCCGTATCCGCTTCCGCAGGTCTTGTCGTAGCCGATCTCGCCCTGGTTCTTGCAGCCAGTTTGCTTGAACAGCACGATGCCATCCGCAGGGGCAACGACCGTCGTTCCACCTGCCAGATCAATCCCTGTGTGGTAGCCGTAGATCAAGATATTGCCATCCCGATCGCGAACGCAGTCCTTGCAGGCGTATGACTGTGTCGAAACCGACCCGGGAAGCGGATTGATGAACGTCGAGGCCGCCTCGGCGGGCGCAGCGGTCGGCGGGCTGAATCCGACTGCCACGCTCACGACGACCAATGCAAGACCCGCCAAGAACACCCGCCCAAACTTCATCGGAGGATGATGTCACGGCCAAAATGGCTGCCACAAATGAAGAACGGTCGCCGTGCGCTGTTCGTTCAGTCGGAATTGGAACCCACCTGACGATCAGCGTCGGCTCGAGGCGCTGAGCGAGTTCACGAGCGATCAGGGCCGGCTGGCCAAGGCGGTCGTGGGCTTCTCCGAGCGGTGGCTGACATCAGGTCAAGTGTGCGTGATCATGGCCCTTGACGACGACGTTGACCGCTCGGGAGTCGGCGGGTCAGGGAGCCGTGTAGGCCCAGGAGAAATTGAGCAGCATGGGATCTCCTTGGGACCCGTTCGCCGAGAGCTGGATGTAGAAGCCGTTGGTGCCGATGAACGGATTCGCGTTCCCCGACAACGAATCCATTCCCGTCGGGGAGGACAGACCGAACCAGTAGATGCAGACCTTGCCGGCGGGCGCCGACGGGCCGGCGAAACTCCCGGAACAGGACGCGTCGTCATCTGTGGTTTCCGGGACGGAGTCGGCTGCGAAGTTCACGTCCGCGGAATCGAGCGCCGTCGGGGCCTTTCCGGGGAACGCAACGTTGATCCGGTGGCCGGCGTCGTCGACCACGACCGGGCCGGACCAGCTGGCGTCTCCGGTCACGGTCACGCCGGAGGGGATCTCACTCTGTGGTCCGCTTGGTCCGCTCGCGGCAGGCATGTGGTAACCCGCGACGTCGATCAGCACTTCGCCGACCGTGCCGTTCACGTAGATGTCGACCGTGCCCGTCGTGGGGAGCTGCACCGTGACCGCATTCGCGATGTTCGCACCGCCCGCCGCCCAGTTGATGTTCGACGTCGCCGGCTCGCCCGACGCGTCACCCGGGCGTATTGACAGGAATCCCTTCGTCGAAGGTCGCACCACCGTCACGTTCAACATCACCGACGTCGCCGTGGCCGGCACGACCTCCTCGTTCACCGGCGGCGCCGTTCCCGGCGGCTGCGTCGCAACCACCCCCGTCACCTGAAGCTTCTGTGCGACACCGGACACGAACGGTCCCGTCAGACCGACGTCGGTGCGGGTGTCGAGGATCCGGGTCGGTGTGGTCGCGACGAACGACGACGGCTCCGACGACGCCGCGTTGACGGCGAGCATCGAGCCGGCACCCAGTGTCACCGCGACTGCGGCGCCGACCGCAGCCCAGCGCGACCGCCACGCTCCGGAACGAACCCTCCCCGCACGATCCCTCGAGATCCCCTGCATCTGCACACCTCGCTCCATGTCCGTGCCCGACCCGGGCACCCGATGATGCGAGGAGTATCGCACACCGCACACATGGAACTCGACGGAACTGGCCTCGGCGGTGAGGGTCGGCACCTGGCGGCGGGACATTCTCATCGACCGCTGGTACGTCAAGACGGACAAGGCCTCGGGCATTGTCAACGACGTCAACCAGTGGGGACTCGAAGAGGCAACCCCGCTACATCATCGACCTGACCAAACGAGTCGTCACGATGTCGCTCCCGCACGGTCGAGATCGTGGGCTCTCTCCCGAAGCTCCGGTTCGACGAGGACGGCGCGCACGTCATGGCTGACGGAGATCAGACAAGCTGATGACCGACTGGATCTGAGCCGACGATTTGCTCGATCGGCTGCCGCTCATGTCGCATGCGACGCCCATGTTCAAGACAACGTGTTCGCCGGGAGGAAGGAACTGCCTCCCGAGATGCCATGAGAAAGGCAGTCGCGCCGGCAGCGTACGCGCGGGCGCGGGCCCGTGGCTTCAGCAGGCCTGAACGAGCCCCCTGGGATCGGTGACTGCCTCCAACGAAGCCAGGGCGATTCATGCCAGGCCCCAGAGCGTCATGCCCCAACAGCCCCGAAACCCGCCCTGGAACCGACAGCGAAGATCGCCATGTACACCCGCCTTGCTTGCGGATGCGGTGCAGACAACGAACGCACCCACTCGATGTCGATGGCCGCAACGTCAGTAGTCGAAGTCCCATGCTCCGGCACGTAGGTAGACGATCGGTGCGTCGTCCGGCACGTCCACACCGAGCGCTACGAGTGTTGCCGGGCCGATCCCGCTTTCGTCGATGCCGTGAGAGGACTGGAACTCCGAGAGTGCGGCACTGGTGCGTGGGCCCAATGTGCCGTCCACGCCCAGATCCGCGCCCCAGCCGTTCAGGGCTCGCTGCAGGTCGGCGATCGGGTCCCAGTCGAACCGTCCGCCCAAGCCGCTCGGCGAACGAAAGGCCTCTGCTACGTAGGTGTCGATGTCCCACTGGCCGAACTCGACGGTCGGCTCTGCCTGACGTAGCTCACCAGCGGTGCTGCGCAAACCGATGCCATCCTCGGTGACGAGCCGCAGCTCGATCTCGGTGGTTGAGTCCTCGGTGTGGTCGGGTGAGAACCAGGGCTGCGCAGGGTGGGTGACGTACCAGGCCTCGAGGTGTGGGGTGTCGTCGCAGCGCGGAACGCCGGTGTCAGATTCGTAGCCGACGAGGTCGGTGTACCCGACGACGAAGCCAGCGCTCGCCCAATACGAGAACCTACGTTCACTGCACGATTCCAGTGGCCAGCCTCCAAAGCCCTCCACGATGGCTGTATCGGGTTCCCCGAGTTCTCCGATCAACCACGCCTGGACCTCGTCGGCAGGCGCGCCGAACGCGAACGGCCCCAGTCCATCGCGGCGGAGGACCGCAACCGATGCGAACCCAGGCGACGAGGTCGGTGTCGTTGCGGGCTCCGTCGTCGGGGCCGAGGTCGAGGGCGCGGGCGGCCGAGTCGAGGGTGGGCTCGATGTCGCCGGTTCCGCACCGACCGTGGTTGCCGGTGGACGTGTGGTCGTCGCAACCGTCCCCGTTCGGGTCAAGGCAGTCGTCGGCGGGCCCGACGGTGTCCCGGCATCCTCGAGACCACACCCAGACGACAAGAGGACGAGTCCACTCAGAGCGATCGCGAAACCGCGCATGTCCAACGCCTCCACATCGACCCTCGCACCCGCAGGATCCGAATCACCAGAGGCGATCGACCCATCGTCCGGATTTCGGGTACCACAGCCCGAGGGCGATCGAGGGCCTTGGCGATACGTGGCCAGAGCAGTCATCAAACCTGGGGCGAAATCACCCACGAACTCGCCCACCTCATCGAGCCCAACCACACGCCCGCTTACTGGAACCAGGTCGAGAGGCTCATGGCCGGGTACGAGTCACGACGAACGGCACTCGGAACCGTCGGGAAGAACATTTGGTTGGGCTGAGCGCCCACTCCGGGCCTTCGTCTCCGCTCTCGGAGTTGGAGCTCCACACGCTTGCCGCTGCACTCGATGGGTCGCACGACACTCGCTACTCAGGAGTCAGAGGCCGACCGTTCGGCTGTTCAATGAGCCGAGCGAAGATCATCAGCGCCGCCGGGATTGAGAACCCGTAGCCCCAGCCGTAGCCGCTTTCGTCATCCCAGTGGTAATCGGTCTTGGAGACGCCCCGCGTGATCGGAGTCACGCCGACGATCTCGTAGCCGTCGTCGTTCAGCGCGGCGATTGCCGCATCCACGTCGGTTCCGAGCTTGGCGAGGTCGATGTCGTGCTCAGAGACACCGGGACCTTCACCTCGGCGATGGTCTTCTTGACTGGCTTCTCCTTCCCGAACATGTTCTTCTTGACTTCGCCAGTGTCGATCTTGCGACGCACCTCCTCTCGAACCGGCGCACCGTGCGCCTGAACGGTCACGACACGATTCCGTGGGGGTGTGAGCACTGACCGAACGTAACCTTTCGGCGCCTCCCCGCCGAGCCCAGGCGAGCTGTCCGGTCAGGAAGGCTCCGGCCATCTCGTCGGGCCCGACCGGCCCCCTGATGGGTCCGAGGAGCGCCGACGGAGCTGGCACCGAGATGCGGTCGACGCGTCGGGGCCGAGTCCGACGTGACGCCAGTAGCCCCCAGGTAGCCCCCGGACGAGGACCAGGGGCTCCGCATCTCTACGAAACCCCTGGTCACCGTGTCGGGCTGACAGGATTTGAACCTGCGACCCCTTGTCCCCCAGCTAATTACATAGCGTCGATGGGTGACAATGGGCGACCATTAAACCCCTGGTCAGACCCCATAGTGTGACAATGACTGTCGATCTACGTCAAACAGTGTCAAGATGTCGTTGGTCCCCGGTTGGTCCCCAGGAGGTTCTCGGATGGTCAAGGCAGCGAACGGTCAAGGCAGTCTCCGCTACAACAAGGAACGCAAGCGGTACGAGATGCGCGTCACCATCGACGGCGCCCGACGCAAGGTCGTCGGCAAGACGCAGGCCGAGGCGAAGGACCGAGCCGACGAACTTCGCCGCAACGCCGAGATCGGTGGAGGACTGCCCGCCGAAGTCACCGTCGGCAGGTTCCTAGAGCATTGGTCGAACGACGTGCTGCCGAATGCTGACGTCTCCCCCGTCACCATCGACGGCTATCGGCGAATCGTGCGGCTCTACATCGTGCCCACGGTCGGACGTATCCGACTCGATCAGCTCACCCCGGCGCACGTTCGCACGATGCTCTCGAAGCTGCGGGACCAGAACCTCTCCCCCAACACGTTGCGTCAGGTTCGCTCCGTGCTGCGTCGTGCGCTCCGTACCGCCGAGGCCGACGAGCTCGTCACTCGCAACGTTGCCGCCATCGTGGACGGCGTGAAGGTCGGCAGACCGAAGGGGCGCACCCTGACACCGGAGCAGGCCCGTGCGTTGCTCTCAGCGGCTCCTGAGTACGAGTACGGCGCTCTGCTGACGGTGCTGCTCGCGACCGGGCTCCGCAAGGGCGAGGCGCTCGCACTCACCTGGCCGTCACTCGACCTCGACTCAACGCCGGCCACGCTCACCGTGTCGCAGTCACTCAAGATTGCCGCCGACCATTCGACCTACATCGACGAACCGAAGACGCCGGGCTCACGGCGTCGCCTCCACCTCCCCGCTGCCGTGGTGGACGTGCTGCGCGCTCATCGGGCTCGACAGGCTGCCCAGCGGCTCGAGTTCGGCGAGGGATGGGGCGGCGAGTGGGTCGACCTCGACCTTGTGTTCACGTCGTCGGTCGGCACTCCCCTCGACCCGCACCGCGTTGCCCGCGGTATCAAGTCCATCGCGGTCGACGTGCTCGGTGAGCCGTGGACACCGCACGAGATGCGCCACACGGCAGCGTCACTCCTCCTGGCGCAGAACGTCCCGCTCAAGACCGTCTCCGAGATGCTCGGCCACTCGTCCATCCGTGTCACCGCCGACGTGTACGGGCACCTGCTTGAGCCAGCGAAGACCGAAGCGGCCGACGCCATGACCCTGGCGCTGTTCTCATGACCAAACGTCGGACAGTGACGATGAACGTGAAGGGCGGCGGCGACGACAGCGTGCTCGTCGCCGCCACGGTCGCTGCCCTCGACCGTGGCGACAAAGTCATCTGGCTCGCCTCGGCCCGACTCGTCGAACGGATGCAGCAGGCAGCGGCCGACGTACAGATCGGGCACCCCGGCGCCGAGCACCTCGTGCCGACCAAGAGTCCCGAACGGCTGTCGTACGACGGCGCGCTCAAATACTTCTGGATGCCCGCCGACGGCGACATCTTGAGCGAATCGTTCGGATTCTTCGGCACATGATCCAAAGATGCTGGCGCGCTCTCTGTGCCTCAGGTAGTCTCTCAGCGACAACTGAATTGAGTTTCTGACAAAGGGCTACTGCGCTCGGGTTTCTCACCTAACGAATAGGTGAACCCGTCATGGACGAATTCGAGTCAGAGCGGCCAGAAGGGTCGCCCGATCCCTCCCCCAGTACCGCCGCACATCCGCGGCTTGCGTACTCGCCGCAAGAAGCAGCCGACGTGCTCGGATGCAGCCGGCAAACGATTCACAACCTGATGAATCGTGGCGAATTGAGACGTTTCAAGGTAGGACGTTTGACGGCTATATCCCGCGGCTGACGTACTCGCGCTGGTCGGTGCAGGGTCAGTCCCCCGGAACGAGAAAGCCGCCCCAGCACGGGGGCGGCCACTCAAAGCAACATCGACGACGAATCGACTGGCACAGACGGTAGCACCGGCAACGTCACGCCCGCCGCCGACAAAGCGTCATTCACGAATGACGAAAAGCCGAGGCGAGGCCGCCCACCGTTGTCGGCGAGAGCGGCCGGAATTTCTCGCCAAGAGCTCTACGAGTTCCGGCTGATGGCCGCTCACCCCGATGTCGTCGAGGCCGTGATCGCTGCCAGCACCGACGAGAGCCCACCGAGCAGACGCATGGTGATCGAGGCAATCCGCGAGCACCGGAACCACGTCGTCAAGAAGGACCCGGGCGCCATCAGTCGGCACCTCGACCGGCTTCTTGCCGACTACGGATCGTCGATGCTTCTTGCCGAGGTCCTCCGCTTCTTGGAGGCCATGCCCGACATCGAGGGTCCGTCATGAGCGCCGCACGGGCCCGCAAACGCGAGAGCGACGCTTACCTCAGTCTCCGCGAGGCGGGCCTCAGGAACCACGCGCTCACCCTGCGACTGCTCACGATGCACGCCCTGACCGAACGTCGTGACGACGACCACCCGCGAGGATGGGTGTCTGCATCACGGATGTGGATGGCTGCTCACACTGGGTTCGATCCGAAGACGATCACGAGCCATCTCCGCGGTCTTGTCGGCGCTGGTCAACTCGTCCTCTGGTCCGAGGAGAAGCCGCAACGTGGACGCCCGCGGGAGTACCTCGTTACGCACATGGCGAGCCCCCGAACGATCAAAGAGGCGCAGATGCGCCAATACCGCCGAAATCCGAAACCCTTACGGCACAAGGCATCGCGGGGGGAATCGCAGGGGGAATCAACGCCCCCCGCGATCCCATTGCCTGCGTTGCCCGCCGAAACGTCAACCGTGACCGATTCCCGGGAGACCCTTACGGCACAAGGCATCGCA
>CAWGNY010000007.1:0-213912 GCA_963824025.1 Ilumatobacteraceae bacterium | reverse complement strand
TACTTCGTGGCGCGCAGCAGCGGCGCGTCGTTTGCACGGTCGGTGACGTATGCATCGGCCACGATGGTCGTCGCGGTCGGCATCGTCCTCGTGAAGAACACTCTCTCGGGCCACTGAAGGTCCCACGACGCCGGTCACGGGTGTCATCGTTCGGCACTCCGTCGGTGCGCCTGGTCTGCCTACTTCACGACGGAGTGGAGGAGGTTGCCCCACAGGGGCGCGACGCGTGGTTGCTCACCGCCAGATCTTGATCAGAGCCGAGAGTTCTTGCTCGCCGTGACCTGCTTCGATGCTCCGCCGGCACAAGCCGTCGAGGAACGACAGGAACTCGTCGTTCACTCCGCGCACCCGATGATCGGCGGCCCTCATCGCGATGGCTGCGGCGTACGTCTCGAGCGCTGCCTCGGGATCATCGAAGTGGTCGTCGGTGATCGTCTGTGCCAGATACTCGGCCTGGCTCGACGCTACCGACAGAACCTGGGGCAGGAATGCGACGTAATCGGGGGCCGGAAAGCCGCTCTTCTCGCATTCCAGCAGGCCGTGAACCACTCCCACCACCAACCCGAGAACCGGCGAGATGAGCGCGCTGCTGAGCGCCGCCGGAAGAGCGTGGAAGTCACCGAGGTACACCGAAGCCGGACCGACGTCGAGCACGATTTCGCTGCACGCCGCCCACGACGCCTCGGAACCTGCGAGCACGATGGCGGCGACCTCGGTCCCGATCGCGCTGGGATAGGCCTCGATCGAGCCGGTCATCGCGTCGGCTCCTCGTGCAGCCGCCCAGGTCGCGAACTCCTCGGCCTCGGTTCCCGTGCAGGTGCTCAGCTGCACGAGAACCTTGCCGTCGAGTGCCGACTGAGCTGTTGAGAGCAAGTCCAGCGAGTCGATGTGATTGCTGATGCACACGATGGTCACGGGACTCGCAGCGATCGCCTCCTCCAGCGAGTCGGACACGGAAGCGCCGATCCGGTTCAGCGGTTCGGTCTTGGCGGTGGTGCGATTCCACACGCAAGCATCACGGCCCTTCTTGACCAGGGCCGCGGCGATCGCCGATCCCATCGCCCCCATTCCGATCACCGTGATCTCGCTCATGTTCGGACCCTTCCCGTGGTTCGCCGTGTCCGCCACTCGTTGGTGGGACACATCACTTCGTGTTCAGGATTGCAGAATCTCCCGATCGGTCGCGCAGAACAGAGCCGACAGCCCTTCCGAGTGCGCCACACGTGACAGCGGCCCTCGCGATGCGTGTCACCTGTCGCCGGAAGCGTGGTGCATGTGCCGCGTGAGCAGCCCTACGGCGACGTCGCCGGGACCGCGCGCCCCGTCGGCTGTTCACGATGGACGGGGTTGGGATCAGTCTTCGTGATACCGAACGGCGAAACGCTCGAAGACCACCGCGACGTGTGGATGGAACTCCAGCCCCATGGCCGCGAAAGCACGTGTGAAGTACCGGGTGTGTGCGTCCAACCACCACTCTCGGGTCCGGTCGCCCTCCCCTTCGTCCCAGGCGAACCGCTCATCGACCGACGACAGCGGCCCGACGCGGACCTCGGTCGTCTCCAACAACGCCCTGGGCCGCATCGAACCATCGGTCGCGATGGAGAGGTCGCCGACGGCGGGCATCGGCTCGCCGTCGGCCTCGTACTCGGCGACCGCTGCCACCGTCGCGCGCTTGGGCCCTCGCACGACCAGTTCGATCAGCTCGTCTGCCAGCTCCACGGTGTCGCCGAAGCACCACGCGGGTGGCACCGACGGTGATCGCACCGAGCCGGCCGTGCGCAGGTACCGAGCCCAGAAGGCGGCGACATCGTCGGGGTTGGGATCGCCCAACGGCGTCACGTCGATGGCGTCCCGCTCCTCGTCCATCGAGTTGACGGTAGCGCGACGGCCCGCCCCGGCCAGTCGGTCCACGCGCCCATCTCCCACACCAGCGCCGCGCCCCAGATCGCCCGGTTCGCTCACGCCGCAGACCGAGCAGCACTCGCGTGACGCTCCTAGCTCACCGGGAGACCACGAGCCTTCGCGCGGCGAAGCGCCTGGCCGGGCCGGCTCGGCGCGATCAGGAACCCGGTCATGTGGATGGCCCGACCGTTCGGCTCGCGTGGCGTGAACGCGAAGACGGTCGACACCGTTTCGGACGTGTCGATCTGGATGGCATAGCCGCTCGCCGGTCCGGTGAGATCGGCGGCCTCGGTGTCGGCGCGCGCCAGTCCGAGCCCGAGGATCTGGTCGGTGCGGAGCATCAAGGTGTCGGCGAGCACGACGGGATCGTGGACGACGAGCCCGGCGGGGACGAGCACCAACCATCGCCGGGACAGTGCATGCCACCGGGGTCCGACGAACACCGATGCTGCAACGGCGAGCGCGGTCACCGGGATGCCGAGCAGCCAGTTGCCGGCGGCGAGTGCCACTGGCCCGCCGAGCAGTGAGGCGGCCCACACGAGCCACGACACGATCGCAGCCGCGCCGACGGGGACGGGGCTCCGCAGGGGAAGGCGATCCTCGTCGCCGTAGGCCGATGCCTGCACCATCCATTGTCCGTACTCGGCGCTGAAGATCGCCGCAACCGCGACGATCGCCGGTCCGGCGAGCAGCGCGACGTCGACCCCCGGGCTCCCGGCGACCGCAGCGGCACCGGCCGCTGCCAGCGCGAGCGGCGAACCGACGCGCGTGATGGTCAGTGAGATGGCGGCGGGGATGAGCAATCCGACGGCCACCACGGCGAACAGCGTCCACCCGCCGACGGCGACGGTCCAGCGCACCGCGCTGCTGCGACCTGTGACCGCCGACTCCAGCGCGCCCCCGCCGGCGACGGCAACGACCACCCAGGCGAGCCGCGCGATCCAGGGGATCGCCCGCGCCGCGAGGGGCCGATCCGTCGACGCGGGAGACGGAGAATCGGTGGTGGTCATGGGAACAGATTTGTCCATCGGGTACCCGTGGGACCAACGTGAACGGATGGCGTCGGTGATGCGGCTCTCGAATCGGGGAACGATTCGACGCGACGCGGTCCTCCTGACGAAGATTTCGGTGATGGGAAACGGAGTCGTCGGATGACCGTCGGTGATCGGCCGGGCGTCGAGCGGTTCACCAACGGTCAGTCGATCGGGATCGGCAGCCTGCCTCACCACGACGCCGATGCTGCCGCGGCCTTCTCGATCGGTGAGTTCGAGATCGCGACGATCCCCAGTCTCCCGATGCGGTCGCCCGCCGAGGGGATGATCGCGCAGGCGATCGCGGGCCTGCCCGGCGTGTCGCTCGGGCAGTACGGCAGCTTCGCCATCGATCCGGTCGGGCTCACCGATGACACGCCGATCGAAACCGATCTCACGACCGACGCATTCGCCGGTCTCCGTGCGTTTCTCGATCTTGCCCGCAAGGTCGGCGTCGACGGCTCGCCGGTCAAGTGGCAGTTCGTCGGCCCGGTCACGCTCGGCGTGGCCCTGCAGCGCGCCGGACTCCGCAACACCCGGGCGTTCACGATCGCGGCCGACGCCGTGCGACATCACGTCGCCCAGATCAGCGCCGCCGTCACCGAGGCCCTGCCGAACAGCCCGCAGCTGATGTTGCTCGACGAGCCATGGCTGGCGGAGTTGATGGCACCCGACTTCCCGATCCCGCCCGATGTGGCGGTCGACCTCATCTCGACCGGGATGGCCGCCGTGCCCGCCGACGTGGCGGTCGGCATCCACTGCTGTGGTCCGTGCGACGTCGCGACGATGCTCGAGGCCGGTCCGCAGGTCATCTCGCTTCCGGTTTCGCCGGATCTGGTCGACTACGCGGGCTACCTGGGTCGGTTCATCAAGTCGGGCGGGGTGATCGCCTGGGGGGTACTGCCGACGGTGGGGCCGCTCCCGGCGAAACCCGACCGCTGCTGGCGCCGGCTGAGCGAGCTCTGGTGCGCGCTGGTGGAGCGAGGGGTCGATGCCAGCGAGCTCCGGCGGCGGGCTCTCGTCAGTCCTGAGTGCGGGCTCGCACAGCATCAGGTCTCGACGGCGAGGCGCGTCTCGCGTCTCACCTCCGAGGTCGGCCGGAAGGTCACTGCCCAGGCGATCTCGACGAAGCTCGCCTTCGGGGCCTGAGGCCGCCGACGCCCCGGATACGGTGCGATTCGATGACCGCTGACCCCGCCGGCCGAATCGACGATCTGCGCGCCCGGATCTCCCATCACAACGAGCGCTACTACACGCTCGACGACCCCGAGATCAGCGACGCCGACTACGACGACCTCGTCCGCGAGCTCCGCGCGCTCGAAGCCGAACACCCCGACCTGATCACGGCCGACTCGCCGACGCAGCAGATCGGGGGTGCCGTCGTGACGACGTTCGACGCCGTCGAGCACGACGTCCCCATGATGAGCCTCGACAACGCGATGGATGCCGACGAACTCAGGGCGTGGGCCGACCGCGTCGTCAAGGGTCTCGACGGTGCCGCGGCGACGTTCGTCTGCGAGTTGAAGTTCGACGGCCTGGCCATCAGCCTGCGCTACGAGAACGGCGGGTACCTGCGGGCAGCGACGCGAGGCGACGGCCGCACCGGTGAGAACGTGACGGCCAACGTCGCAACGATCGCGGATGTCCCCGCGGTGATCGGCAGCGACGGGCACGCCGCCCCATCGCTGCTCGAAGTCCGTGGCGAGGTGTACATGACCAGGTCGGCGTTCGAGCGGCTCAACGAGCGAGCGCTCGCCGCCGGTGAGAAGGCGTTCGTCAACCCCCGCAACTCCGCGGCCGGGAGCCTGCGCCAGAAGGATCCCGCCAAGACCGCTGAGCGCGAGCTGTCGTTCTTCACCTACCAGCTCGGCCAGATCTCGGGCGACGGCCCCGACCTGCCATCGCACCGAGCCGAGCTCGACTACCTCGGCGGACTCGGGTTTCCGATCAACGAACACGTTCGGGCATTCGACTCGATCGACGCGGTCGCGGATCACTGTCTGCACTGGCAGGAACATCGCCACGATCTCGACTACGAGATCGACGGCGTCGTGATCAAGGTCGACGACCTCGCCCAACGCGACGTGCTCGGGGTGACGTCTCGCGCGCCGCGGTGGGCGATCGCCTACAAGTTTCCGCCCGAGGAACGCACGACCAAGCTGCTCGGGATCCAGGTCTCGGTCGGTCGGACGGGAAGAGCGACCCCCTTCGCGATCCTGGACCCGGTGTTCGTGGGTGGCTCGACCGTCGCCATGGCGACGCTGCACAATCGCGAGCAGGTGCAGGTGAAGGACGTCCGGCCCGGCGACACGGTCGTCGTCCGCAAGGCCGGCGACGTGATCCCCGAGGTGGTCGGTCCCGTCCTCGACGTCCGTCCACCCGACAGCGTGCCCTGGCAGTTCCCGGAGAAGTGTCCGGCATGCGGCAACCCGCTCGTGCAGCCGGAGGGCGAGGCCGACACGCGCTGCGTCGCTCCCGATTGCCCGGCACAGCGCGACCAGAAGCTGTCGTATTTCGCCTCGCGCGGCGCGATGGACATCGAGGGACTCGGTGAGCAGATGGTCGAGAAGCTGACGTCCGCCGGGCTCGTCGAGGATGCCGCCGATCTCTACTCGCTCACCGTCGAGCAGCTCGTCGAACTCGATCGGGTCGGGGAGACCAGCGCGACGAATCTCGTCGACGAGATTCAGCGTTCGAAGCGGCGGCCACTCCCGAAGTTCCTCACCGCACTCGGGATCCGGCATCTCGGTCCGGCCGCGTCTGCTGCGCTGGCACAGGCCTTCCACACGCTCGACGAGATCATGGCGAAGTCGGCCGACGATCTCGCAGCCGTCGACGGGGTCGGCGGGGTGATCGCCGCGACGGTGCGGGAGTGGTTCGACCAGGAGGCCAACAAGTCCTACATCGAGAAGTTCAGGGCTGCCGGCGTCGACTTCGGCGACCCCGACGCGGCCGAGCGCGCTGCCCTGGAGCGGGCCTCGGTGCCCCGGACACTCGACGGCCGTGCCGTCGTCGTGACCGGAACGTTGACCGGATTCAACCGGGAGGAGACGGTCGAGGCGATCGTCTCGCGAGGTGGCAAGAGTCCCGGCAGCGTGAGCAGGAAGACCTTTGCACTGGTCGTCGGCGATGCCGCGGGCGCCAGCAAGCTGGGCAAGGCGGAGTCGTTGGGGGTCCCGATCATCGACGAATCCGAGTTCGTCGAACTCCTCGGGTCCGGCCAGCTCCCCGAGCGGTACTCCGCACCCGAATGAAGCGAACTGCGTCCGAAGGTGGTCAGACGACCTCGAACGACCAGCGATAGCTGAGGGCGGAATCGCGGCCCTCCTCGGTCTTCCAGAAGATGACCTGCGCCTGATGGCGCCCCTCGTCGAAGCTCTCGATGAGGGCGTCGTCGGTCGGCCGGAACGAGATCACCGAGTTGCCCGGGTCGAACACGGCAGTCGGCGGGGTCGACACCTGTTGGCCGGCCGTCTCCGGCGTGAGTTCGCCGCTGAACTCGCCGATTCGTTCGGTCGGCAGCTCGATCCCGTCGATCACGAGCACCGCCTCGTAGCCGAACTGGAGGTCGACGACGACCTGTTCCTGCTGGAACACCTGTTGTGCGTTCTCGACCGGTGAGAGAGCTTCGATGGCATCGGGTCGGTCGATGCCGTCGGAGCCCGTGATCGCGGCGGTCATCCCCCAGGCGATGAGGGCGATCCCGCAGGCGATGACGAAGCACGCGAGGAGGACGCCCCGATCGGGCCGGCGTCGTCGTGGCGGAGCCGAGACGTCGGCGCCGACGGTGTCGTCGGCCGGCTCGAGTTCGCGCTCGGTGTCGCTCACCCATTCAGTGTGCCTGGCGGTGTCCGAGAACGGGCAGGCGGTAGCGTTCCGGCCGGTGGAAAGCGTCGACGAAGAACTCGGTGGATCTGGCGGTGGCGTGTTCGAAGGAACCGTTCTCGCAGGGCGTTACCGAGTCGCGCAGGTCGTCTCGACCGGTGCGAACACGGTCATCATCGACGCGATCGACCAGCAGAACCAGGGTCAGGTGACGGTCAAGGTCGTGCGGCCGGAACACGCGCAGGACCCTGATTTCCGGCGCAAGTTCCACCGCTTGGCCGAGATCTCCAACGCCCTCACCCATCCCAACATCGCCTCCGTGCTCGACTGGGGCGAGATCGAGGTGGGCGGCGAACCGACGGTCTTCTGGGTGGTCGAGGCGCTCGGTGGGGGAAGCCTCCGCGACCTCCTCGATCGGGGTCGGTTGCTCCAGCCCGGACAGGCCCTCGTCGTCGGGCTCGAGGCGTGTCGGGCGCTCGACGCCGCGCATCAGAAGGGTCTTTTCCACACCGAGCTGACCCCGTCGAAAATGGTCTTCGGTGCCGATCGAAGATTGCGTGTCGTCGATTTCGGGACGGCCCGTCTGCTCGCCGAGCCGGCGTGGGCCGACGCCTCGGCGGTCCCCACGCACGTCGCACGCTACGCCTCGCCCGAGCAGGCGCTCGGACTGCCGATCGATGCGAAGACCGACGTGTACGCCCTGGCCCTCGTGATGATCGAGGCCGTCACGGGGTCCGTGCCGTTCGCCGCAGATTCCACGGTCGCGACGCTGACGGGGAGAGTCGACAAGCTGCTCCCCGTGTCGGCCGACCTCGGGTCGCTCGCGTCGGTGCTCGAGCGAGCCGGTCGTCCGGAGTCCGCAGACCGATTCACCGCTGCCGAGTTCGGGCGAGCGCTCGTCCAGGCGGCACCCGGTCTGCCCAAGCCCGAGCCGATCCCGATCCTGGCCACCGGCACGTTCGACACCACGGCGATGCGCCGCCCCACCGACCCGACGGGTGGTGTCGAGCGTCCGGCGCCGGTCGCCGGCTTGGCAGGCGTCGACGAGAACGGACATGCCACCGGCGCAGGCGCCGCTGGTGCGGCGGCGGTCGTCGGTGCTGCCGCGGGCGTCGCGTCGGCTGTCGGCGCCGCTGTCGGCGACGATCCTGCCGGCGGTGGGATCGCGGCGCCCGAGACGCCCGAGGTCGAGCCCGGCGACGCCGAACCGCTCGCTGCGAGCGCCGAACCGCTCGCTGCGAGCAGCGAGTCGGAAGATCCCGAGGCGCACGGTCCGGTGACCGTCGACCCGGCAGTTCCCGTCGTCGAGTCACCGATCGTCGCCGACGACGGCGCAGACGAGTCACCGGTCGCCGACGACGACGGGGGTGCCGACGACATCGTTCTCGATCCGGGCATCGAACTCGCCGCGGCAGCCGGCGTGGCCACCGAGGCGTTTCCCGTCCCCGACGTCACAGCGCTCGCGGCGACGTCGACGATGCCGATCACGGCGGCCGATGCCGAGTTGGACGCCAGCGGCGGACTGTTCGACGACGAGGCCGACCGGCGTCGACGGGCACCCGTGATCCTCCTGATCGTGCTGTTGATCGCCGGGCTCGCCGCGCTGGGGTACGCAGGCTCGCTGTTGCTGCGCACCAAGTCGTTCGAGGTCCCGGTCCTCGCCGGGGTCCCCGAGGACGAGGCACTCAACCAGATCGCAGGCAACGGCTGGGAGATCGACACGCTCCGAGAGCGAAGCGACTCCTTCCCCGAGCTCGACACGGTCATCCGCACGGTCCCCGGTCCCGGGGTCGAACTGGACGAGGGTGAGCCGTTCACGCTGGTCGTCAGCGACGGACCCGAATTCCGCACGCTGCCGGAGCTGGAGGGACTGCCGTTCGACGCGGCGATCGCGCAGCTGGCGGGATTGGGCCTGGACGGTGTCGAGGCGCCCGATCGACTCTTCTCCGAGACCGTGGCCAACGGGTCGGTGATCGCCTGGCAGGTTCGCGGCGACGCCGACGCCACCATGCAGGCGGGTGCACAGATCCTGCCCGGCGAGACCATCGTGATGACGTTGTCGAAGGGTCCCGAACCCCGTGCCGTCCCCGAGCTGGCAGGGCAGACCGTCGAGGCCGCCACCGCCACGCTCACCGAATTGCGACTGGTGCTCGAACGTGGCGAGGACGTGTTCAGCGACACCGTGCCCGTCGGCCTGATCGTGACGCAGAATCCGGCGGCCGGCGCATCGCTCGATCGTGGGGGCACGGTCGTCGTCCAGGTCTCGAAGGGTCCGGACGTGGTGCCGTTCCCGGATCTCGAGGGTTTGAGCTTCGTCGACGCCCAGCAGGTGCTCACCGACAACGGTCTCGTGGTGGGCAGCCTGCTCGGCACCACCGAGGGAACCTTCGTCGAGGCCACGGTCGACGGTGCCGACGTCCTGCCCGGCGACCTGCTCCGACGCGGGACCGCGGTCGACCTGATCTTCCTGTAGCTCCCGCACGGCCAGATTGCGACCCCTCCCCGCCTCCTGGCTACGGTGCAGCCATGACCTCGCTGGACGGCCGTGTTGCCATCATCACCGGCGCAGGCCGCGGGATCGGCCGCGAACACGCGCTGTTCTTCGCCGCCGAGGGGGCACGGGTCGTCGTCAACGACCATGGTGGCGCGAACGACGGCACCGCATCCGGCGAGTCGCCCGCTGACGATGTCGTCGCCGAGATCCGTGACGCCGGCGGCGAGGCGGTTTCGAACACCGACGACGTCGCCGATTGGGCGGGTGCGGAGCGTCTGGTCCGGACGGCGATCGACGCCTTCGGCGACCTCGACGTGGTTGTCAACAACGCCGGGATCCTGCGCGACCGAACCATCGTCAACATGACCGAAGCCGAGTGGGACGACGTCGTCGCAGTCCACCTCAAGGGTCACTTCGCGCCGACCCGCCACGCCGCCGTGTACTGGCGCAGCGAGCACAAGGCGGGGCGGTCCAAGCGCCGCAATCTCGTCCACACGTCCAGCACGTCGGGGTTCTTCGCGAACCCCGGCCAGAGCAACTACGGGGCGGCGAAGTCGGGGATCGCGACGTTCAGTCAGATCGCAGCGAAGGAGTTGTCGCGCTACGACGTGGTGAGCAACTGCATCGCTCCGGGGGCGCGAACCCGGCTCACCTTGGCGACCCCCGGACTCGGAGACATCATGGCCCCCGCCGCGACCGGCTTCGACGAGTGGGATCCGGCCAACATCTCGCCACTCGTCGCGTACCTCTGCACCGCCGATTGCTCGCTGACCGGCGAGACGTTCCTCGCCCAGGGCGGTGTCGTCAAACGTCTCGACGGATGGTCGATCCGCGACACGCTCGAACAGCACGGCAAGTGGACCGTCGACGGGCTCGCCGAGGCACTCGCCGCTACTCCGTGATGTCCTTGATCTCCTGAGCGATCTTCTCCGTGAAGTCGTTCGACGGCAGCGACGTCTGCATGGCCATCAGCTTCATCATGTCGCCCTGGACCTTGATCTTGCCGTTCATGAACGACTGCATCGCCACGGCAGGATCCTGGTACACGAAGAGTGCCTTGGCGGTCTCGTAGTCGGTCGTCACCGTGACGTCAGCGTCGTCGAGCAAGCCGAGTTCCATGACGACGGAACCCGATGTGGTGTCGAGATGGCTGGTCACCTGGTCGTCGCCGAAGGGAACGTCGGTGACCACCTGGTTGATTCGGAGATCGGCCTCGACCTCGGGCACCTGATCGGCGTACTTCGCGCGGATGGAGCGAGCAGCGTCCATCCATGCTTCGGAGAGGAAGGGGTGAGCCATAGTTCCGCCGACTGTACTTCCCCCGTCCGCGGGTCGTCACGGCCGTGCGGTACCGTCTCGCCTTGGTCGCGCGGGAGCGATGACGGCGCGCCGACGTGGAACCGGGGCGCCGCCCGCTCAGGTGTCGAGTTCGACGACCAGAGTCGAGGTGGTCACCGACTCGAGGAAGTTCCGGTCGATGTCGAACCCCATCCCCGGGGTGGTCGGTACGGTCACGTGGCCGTCGACGATGGCGATCGGCTCCGTCACGATGTCCTGCGCGTAGAAGCGCGTCGACGCGCTGATGTCGCCGGGGAGGGTGAACCCCGGCAGCGCAGCGAGCGCTGCGTTCGCCGCGCGGCCGATGCCCGTCTCGAGCATGCCACCGCACCAGACCGGGACACCTCGGGCGCGGCACAGATCGTGGATCCGGATCGCCTCGAGGTACCCGCCGACCCGGCCCGGCTTGATGTTGGCGATCTCGCAGGCCCCGAGGTCGATGGCGTCCGCGGTGCCGGCGGCCGACACCAGCGACTCGTCCAGGCAGATCGGTGTCTCGACCTCCTCGGCGAGCCGAGCATGGCCGATGATGTCCTCCTCGGGCAGGGGTTGTTCGATCAGCAACAGCTCGAAGTCGTCGAGGCGGGCGAGATGCTCGCCGTCGGTCCGCCGGTACGCGGTGTTCGCGTCGACCTGGAGCGGGACATCCGGTCCGACGAGGTCCCGCACCGCCGCCACGTGCTCGATGTCGGAGCCGGGCTCGATCTTGAGCTTGATCCTCACGTAGCCGTCGTCGATGTAGCCCTGCACGGTGGTGAGAAGTTCATCGACCGAGTCGTGGATGCCGACACTGACACCGCTCGGGATCGTGCGTGGACGTCCTTCGTGGTCGGTCGCCGTGCCGAGCAGTTCGGCGAACGACGACCCCCCCACGCGGAGCTGTGCGTCGAGGACGGCTGCCTCGATCGCGCCCTTCGCCATCGGGTGGCCGTGGACCGGAGCGAGGATGCGACCCACGTCGCCGGCTTCCAGGCCGGCGGTCGCGGCGGACGCGAGGCGAGGCAGGAGATGGTGCACCATCACGTGTTGGGCCCCGTCGACGTACTCCGCCGAGTAGGTCGGTTCGGCGAGCGCCACACATTCGCCCCAGCCGTCGACGCGGGTGCCGTCGGCATCGACTTCGACGCGCACGATCAGGATGTCGCGCTCGGTCTCGACCCCGAAGCTGGTCCGGAACGGCGAGACGAGTGGCATCGCGATCCGTCGGAGTTCGACTCGGGCGATGCGGATCGGGGCGGGGTCGGTCATGATGCGGGCGCGATCACGTACTCACCCTGTTCGGTGAAACCGACGATCCGGTCGCCGCGCTCGATTGCGCCCTGCAACACCTCGCGGGTGTCGCGTCGCCACCGAGCGACCGCTGAAGGGTCCGTTCGACGCAGCGTGACGATGTCCTCCGGCGTGGGGACGAGCACCCGCTCGCCGCTCGACGCGGCAGCGGGGGGCACGTCGGCGAGGTCGGCCACGGGCCACGCCATCAGGAGGCGATCGGATTCGTCTCCAGCGTTGATCGAGTCGGTCATCGCGCCGTAGAACGACGGGAGGTACTCGTGGACCTCTGCTCCGAGGACCTCGATGTTGAAACGCGCGTTGCGTCGCACGAGAGGATCGAACGTCCACACGATCCACTCGATGTCGTGATGCGCCGCCCATTGGCGCTGGTGCAGCTTCATCGCCCGACCGAGACCGAATCGCCGAGCTCCGGGAAGCAGGCCGGTGATGTGGCTGTGCAGGGCGGGTCGGCCCTGGTGCCGAGCGAGGATGCCCACCGAGGCACCGAGCATCCGCTCCTCGTCGCCGCGAGTCTCGTACGCGGCGCTCACGTACCCGCCGGAGTGCGAGACGGCCATCAGGATCTCGATCGTGACGAGTTGGGTGACCGATCCCCACACCTGTTTGAACACTTCGCTCGATGCGACCATCTCGTCGGCGGTGTGGAGGGTGCGGATCTCGATGTGGTCGAGCGCGTGGGATGTCTCCGAATCGTTGGGTGGATCGTCAGCGCCGTTGATGTCGATCGTGCTCATGTCAGCTCGCAGGTCTCGTACGTGTCACGTGCGACACGGTAGGCGGTGCGCACGGCCAACGCCTCCCGAATCTCCGGCCCGACGTCGTCGGCGAACTCCGAGCGGTACGTGTCGTCGGTGGTGAGCACCACGGTGAAGTACATCCCGGAGAACGCGCCGAGGAACAGCGAGACCCGGATGAGCGGCTCGCTCAGCACGAGTTGTCGATCACCGAGCGAGGCCTCGAACAGGATCCCCAGCTCGTCGAGGCGCGTCCAGGCGAGCGCCGTGGACTCGGTGACGCCGAAGAACCCGAATCCGATGAAGAACCCCGTCAGGGCAGCCGTCACGAGCGTGATCTGCAGCCCCTGCCCGAACAGCACGAGCAGGCCGATGTTGACACGCTGCCGGATCCGAAGGTCGGCGAACGGCGTGCGCGCCGAACCGTCGGGGAGCAGCGGAACCAGCGGTGCGGCGGGGGTTCCGCCGAGATGTTGATCGACGTCGTGCCAGTGTTCGAAGTCGTTGATCCCTCGGATCGTGCCCGGCACGCGGCTGAGGGCGAACGCTGCTCCGAGCGCGAAGAACGTGAAGATGACGATCAGGTACGCCGCCCCGTCGAGCGTTCCGGCCATCTCCCAGACCTCGGCGTTGATGAACAGGAACGTGTTGAAGAGCAGCAGCAGTGGGAGGGCGCGTGTCACCAGCGAGCCGAGCGCCGCGAACTGTCGGGTGCCACGACGTCCGGCCCAGCCCAGCAAGGGTCCCACGCCGTACGACGACCAGACGTAGATGAGGACGAGCAGGACCAGGGCGACGACGATGCTTTCGAGCGCGTCGCGGGGCTGACCGAACAGCAGCACCGGGAGTGCCGGGCCGATCACGAAGAGCGCGAGTTCGGGAGCGTCGATGTCGGTGGGCCGGGCGAACGTCGCGACCCCGCGTAGGCGATTCGAGATCGCCCATGCCGCGATGAGCATCGCGAGCACAGCTGCGCCGGCGGCGATGTTCTCGCCGACGGTCCATCCCTCGAGGTCGAGCGCGTTGAAACCGAGCAGCAGGTACGCGACGACGAGGAGCGGCAGCGCTCGGGTCCACGCGTCGAGGATCGATCCGTTGGTCGTTCGTTCGACGAAATGGGGGAGCCCGCGCAGCACGAACCAGCGCTCGATGTCGTCCAGCACGGCGTCCACGTCGACATCGTCGGGTGTCGAAGGAGCGGTGTCGTCCACGCCTGCAATGTAGGCCCGCGTTGCGAGCTGCTTGACGGATCGTTCAAGGAGTGGGAGCCGGCCCGTTGAGCCGATAAGCAGTGAAGATGGCACGGATCCTGGTCACCGAAGAGATCGCCGAGGGTGGGCTCGATCGCCTGCGCGACGCCGGCCACGAGGTCGACGTCCGACTCGGGCTCTCTCCCGAGGAGTTGCTCCGGGCCGTCCCCGGAGCCGCGGCGCTGATCATCCGTTCGGCGACGCAGGTCACCGCCGAGGTCCTCGCTGCCGGCGCCGAGTTGATGGCCGTCGGCCGTGCCGGGATCGGTTTGGACAACGTCGATGTCACCGCGGCGACGGCGCAGGGCGTGATGGTGGTCAACGCGCCGCAGTCGAACATCGTGTCGGCGGCCGAGCACACGATGGCGCTGCTCCTCGCGTCGGCTCGCAACGTCCCCCAGGCGCACGCAGCGCTGGTCGCTGGGCGCTGGGAGCGCAGCAAGTGGGAGGGTGTCGAACTCGTCGACAAGACCCTCGGCGTGGTCGGCCTCGGCCGCATCGGCAAGCTCGTCGCCGATCGCGCGAAGGGCTTCGGCATGCGTCTCGTGGCGTACGACCCCTTCGTGTCGGAGGACCGTGCCCGCCAGATGGGGGTCGAGTTGCTCGACCTGGACCAGGTCGTCGCCGAGTCGGACTTCCTCACCGTGCATCTTCCCAAGACGCCGGAGACACTGGGGCTGATCAATCGTGACCTCCTGGTCAAGGCGAAGCCGTCGCTGCGGATCATCAACGTCGCCAGGGGCGGCATCGTGCACGAGCAGGACCTCGCGGATTGCCTCAACGACGGCATCATCGCCGGGGCCGCGCTCGACGTGTTCTCGACCGAACCGATGACCGACTCGCCGCTCTTCTCGATCCCGACAGTGGTCGTCACGCCGCACCTCGGTGCGAGCACGCGCGAGGCGCAGGACAAGGCCGGCGACACCATCGCGACGATGGTGGAGTTGGCACTGGCCGGTGACTTCGTCCCGTTCGCGGTCAACGTCAACGCAGCGGAGGCGAACGAGACGATCCGTCCGTTCCTGCCATTGGCAGAACGCCTCGGCAGTCTGTTCGAGTCGCTCGTCGGCGCAACGCCCGACGTGATGGAGGTGTCCGTCGAGGGTGAGATCGCCGGATACGACACGCGGATCCTCGAACTCGCCGTGCTCAAGGGGTTCTTCGGTTCGATCACCGAGGATCCGGTCACCTACGTCAACGCGCCGCAACTCGCGAAGGATCACGGGCTCGAGGTCCGCGAGGTCACCTGCGCCACGTCGATCGACTACGTCAACCTGCTCACCGTGAGCGGAGGCGGGCACAAGATCAGCGGAACCCTGTCGGGTCCGAGGGCCGACCAGCGGGTGACGAACATCGACGGCGTGCCCTTCGACGTTCCGCCGGTCGCCAACATGGTGGTCATCACGAACGACGACCGCCCCGGCGTGATCGGCACGGTCGGCACTCTGCTGGGCCGGGCCGAGGTGAACATCGCCGACATGGACGTCAGCCGCACCGACGACGACAAGGCCGTCATGCTGATCGCCCCGACGAAGCCGGTGCCGGCCGCCGTCCTCGACGAGCTCCGCGCCGCCCCCGGCATCGTCAGCGTCAAGACCCTCTCCGCCTGACCGTCACGCAACCCCTCAGCAGGGGAGTGCGGCGGCGGTACGGAGGGCTTCGGCTCGGGCGGCCTCGGCGAAGTGATCACCGTCGCTCGCGTACAGGATCGCCCGGGAGGAGTTGACGATCAGCCCGCGACCGTCCGGGCCGGCCCCGTGTTCCATCACCGTTGCGGCGTCACCGCCCTGGGCTCCCACCCCGGGGACGAGCAACGGGAGCTTGCCGACGATCGATCGGACGTCGGCCAGCTCGGTCGGATAGGTGGCCCCGACGACGAGGCCGCACTCGCCGAGTTGTGACCACTGCTCGACGACCCGGCGGGCCACATGTGTGTACACCGGGCTCCCGTCCGCGATGAGGGACTGGACGTCGTCCCCGCCGGGGTTGCTCGTCCGGCAGAGCACGATCACGCCGCCGTCGCCGGGATGCTCGAAGAACGGTTCGATCGAGTCGGTCCCCATGTACGGATTCACCGTGACGGCGTGGGCGCCGTAGCGGTCGTAGGCCTCGCGGGCGTAGTGGACCGCCGTCGATCCGATGTCGCCACGTTTCGCGTCCAGGATCAGCGTCACGTCGGGGTACGACGATCGGATGTGGCTGCAGATGTTCTCCAGCGCATCCTCGTCACCGCGGCTCGCGAAATACGCGATCTGGGGTTTGAACGCACATGCGATGTCGGCGGTGGCGTCGATGATCTCCCGGCAGAAGCGCTCGGTTGCATCGGGAGCGGAGGCGATCGATGGTGGGTAGCGAGCCGGATCGGGATCGATCCCCACGCAGAGCATCGACCCCGCCGCCGACCACGATCGCTGCAGCTGCGCATGGAATCCCACGGCGGTGCAACCTACCGCTACTCGTCGAAGCTGATCGCGGCGGTCGGACACATGTCGACCGCCTCCTGCACCTTCTCGTGCAGGTCCTCGCTCGGCTCCTCCTGCAGGATGTACAGGTACCCGTCGCTGCGAACCTCGAAGACCTCCGGACAGACCTGCATGCACGCTCCCGTGGATGCGCAAACGTCGAAATCGACCGTGACCTTCATGGCGGAACCTCCATCTGGCTGTTGAACTGGCGATCAGCTCTTGGCTCGACGGTAGCCGTCGGCGAGCGCCGCCTCGGCACTCTGGTAGCAGCGTTCGGCCTTGGTGCGCTCGTAGAAACGGCCGCCGGGGACGTGGAAGATCCCGGAGTTGTCGTTGGCCTTGATCGGATGCGAGAGCGGACACGACCCGTCGTCGTCCGGATCGATCCAGCCGCCCGCGTCGCGGTTGCTCGATCGCGCCTCGGGAGCGTCGACGAGTGCGTTCACGAACGATGCTGCCGCCCTCGACGGCGTGTTGCCGGTGGCGCCGACCGCCGTGGTGGTGTCGGTCGTGGCGGCGGTGGTCGGCGCCGCCGCAGGCGTGGGAGCGGGCAACGGTGGCCACTCCGGCGGTCCGGTGGGCTCGACGACGTTGCGGTCACGCCAATAGGCATAGGCAGCACCGCCGACGGCACCGATCAGCAGCAACCAGAGCACACGTCGGATCATCATCTGAAGCCATCCCATCACGGCGACAGTAGCTGCATCGGGTGCCGCTATCGGGTGTGTCGCTCGAAGGCCGCGAGGACGGCGCGCAGGCTGGCCGTCGTGATGTTCGGACTCTGGCCCACACCCCACCGGATGTCGCCGTTGGCTCGGACCGTCTCGACGTAGGCGACCGCCATCGTGTCGGCGCCCTGGCCGATCGCGTGCTCGGCATAGTCGAGCACGTCGAACTCGTCGCCGACCCGGTCCCCGAACTCGCCGAGCAGTGCTGCGACGAACGCCTCGACCGGACCATCGCCCTCACCGCGGATCGAGGCCGGTTGGCCCTTGACGTCCACCTGCGCCTGGATCACGGTGCGGCCGCTGTCGTCGGCAGCGCTCGTGTTGACCTCGTGGGAGCGCAGCCGGAACGCCGGCTCCTCGGGCAGGTACTCGCTGCGGAACTGGTCCCACATCACGCCGGGGCTGATCTCGGTGCCGGAGTCCTCGGTGATGTGTTGGATCGTCTTCGAGAACTCGATCTGGAGGCGTCGCGGCAGGTCGAAGCCGTGCTCGGCCTTCATCACGTACGCCACGCCGCCCTTGCCCGACTGGCTGTTCACGCGGATCACGGCCTCGTACGACCGGCCGACGTGCTTCGGGTCGATCGGCAGGTACGGGACGGCGAACATGTCGTACTCGCCCGTGGTGCGGTCGCGTCGCGCGTCGAGAGCGTCGAGTCCCTTCTTGATCGCATCCTGATGGCTGCCCGAGAATGCCGTGTACACGAGGTCGCCGACGTACGGATGCCGGGGCGAGACGGGCAGCCGATTGCAGTACTCGGCCGTGCGACGCAGCTTGTCGATGTCGGTGATGTCGAGTTCGGGGTCGACGCCGTTCATGAACAGGTTCATCGCGAGGTTCACGACGTCGACGTTGCCGGTGCGTTCGCCGTTGCCGAACAACGTGCCCTCGACGCGATCGGCACCGGCCATCACGCCGAACTCGGCGGCCGCGACCGCACACCCGCGGTCGTTGTGCGGGTGCAGCGACACGATCACGCGGTCGCGATCCCGGATCGTGCGGCCGAACCACTCGATCACGTCGCCGTACACGTTGGGTGAGTAGCACTCGACGGTGGCCGGCAGGTTGAGGATGATCGGATCGTCCACGCTCGGCTGGATGACGTCCATCACCGCCTCGCACACCTCGATCGCGTAGTCCGGCTCGGTGAGCGTGAAGCTCTCGGGGCTGTACTCGTACCGGATCTCGGTGGCGGAGCCGTCGGCTCGTCGCGGCAGGCGGGCCTCGGCGGCCTTGCACATCGTGGCGCCGTCCACCGCCACCGACTTGATGCCCGGCTTGTCGAGGTTGAACACGACCTCACGCTGGAGCGGGTTGGTCGAGTTGTAGAAGTGCACGATCGCTCGCGGCGCGCCCGCGATGCCCTCGTAGGTGCGCTCGATCAGCTCCTCGCGACACTGGACCAACACCTGGATCCACACGTCGTCGGGGATCAGGTCCTCCTCGATCAGCTGGCGCAGGAAGTCGAAGTCGGGCTGGCTGGCCGATGGGAAACCGACCTCGATCTCCTTGAAGCCCATCGCCACGAGTTCGGTGAACATGCGCATCTTGCGCGTCGGATCCATCGGATCGATCAGCGCCTGGTTGCCGTCGCGCAGATCGACCGAGCACCACAGTGGTGCGGCGCCGATCACCTTGTTCGGCCAGGTCCGGTCCTCGAGGACGAGCGGGACGAACGGCGCATATTTGTCGAACGGCATCTTGGCCGGGGTGCTGGGTTGCGGTGGCATCGGGGTCTCCATGGTCGGAATGCGGGATCAGAGTGCGGTCGGGGTGAACTGGGCCGAAAAAGAAAGAACCCCCGGCCCGATGGGCGGGGGCGGGGGCGAACGCGATGATGCGGCGTTCGCCCTACGTAAGCAGCAGCAACGAACTCGGAGAAGTACGCATGGAACACGATGATACCAGATCGCTTCGAGCTCCGCGAGGCGGGAACCTCGATGGCAGGAGCCGTGACGGTACGCTGAGCGGAACATGACATCACAACAATCCCGGCGGGGCGCTCCCCGTCGTCGGCGTACGCGACCTTCGGAGCCCCACGATCGCGACCACGTGAACACGTCGAATCTCACGTCCATCAACGCGCTGCCTCCCGTCGAGGCGCCCACCGGATTCGCCGAACTCGGCGTGCCACCCCGCATCGACGAGGGCCTGGCCGCCTGTGGATTCGCCCAACCGTTCAACATCCAGACCGAGGCGATTCCGGTCGCGATGACCGGAAAGGACGTGTGCGGTCGGGCCAAGACCGGCTCCGGGAAGACGCTCGCGTTCGGGGTGCCGATGCTCGCCCGGATCACCGATCGGGCTGCGCCGATGCGACCGCTCGGACTCGTCCTGGTGCCGACCCGCGAACTTGCCGTTCAGGTCGCCGAGGTGCTCCATCCGGTCGCCGAGCAGGCCGACATGCGCATCCTCCCCGTCTACGGTGGAGCGTCGCGCCACCATCAGGTCGACGAGATGGCCAAGGGCGTCGAGATCGTCGTGGCGACGCCCCTGCGGCTGATCGACCTGATCAAGTCGAACGAGATCAATCTCGACGACATCCAGATCGTGACCCTCGACGAGGCCGACCGGATGGCCGACGACGGGTTCACACCGCAGGTCGAGTGGATTCTTCGACACTGCACGAACCGGAACCAGACGATGCTGTTCTCCGCGACTCTGGACGGCGATGTCGGTCACCTCATCCGGGCCTATCAGACCAGCCCCGAGACGGTGGCGATCGACGAGGCGACCGACACGGTCGGCGAGATGAGCCATCTCTTCCTCGGGGTGCACCACATGGATCGCGACAAGGTGATCGGCTCGATCGCGAAGGGGATCCCGAAGATCATCGTGTTCTGCCAGACCAAGCGGCAGTGCGACAGGGCGACGGAGAAGTTGCAGGATCTCGGCATCGACGCCGAGGCGATCCACGGAGATCTGCAGCAGAAGTCGCGGGAGCGGGTGATGCGCAAGTTCGCCGAGGACAAACTCCAGGTGTTGGTCGCGACCGACGTCGCCGCTCGCGGGATCGACATCGACGACATCGGTGCGGTCATCCACTACGAGCCGGCCAAGGACGTGAAGGACTAC
Organism: Ilumatobacteraceae bacterium; assembly: GCA_963824025.1. Classification (GTDB taxonomy): domain Bacteria; phylum Actinomycetota; class Acidimicrobiia; order Acidimicrobiales; family Ilumatobacteraceae; genus Ilumatobacter_A. The sequence continues at coordinate 193,777 of CAWGNY010000007.1, read as the reverse complement.
CTGCACCGCTCGGGTCGCACCGCGCGCGCCGGCCGCAAGGGTTGGGCGATCACCCTCGCCGAGTACAACCAGGTCACCCAGGTCCGGATTCTCCAGCGGATGCTCAGCATGGAACCGAGCAAGCCGGTCGACGTCTTCTCGAACGATCCACGGCTGCTCAAGCTCGAGACATTCGGCGACGACGTCAAGACCACGACGTGACAAGCTGAGCCCGGTGGGGGCTCAGAAGATGCCGGTGGCCGAGGTCGAGATCACCGTCGATCTGGTCCGGGCCCTGCTCCGGGATCAGCATCCGGACCTCGCCGAGATGCCGCTGGTCGAGCTCGCACACGGCTGGGACAACGTCATCTACCGACTCGGCGACGACTTGACGGTCCGGCTTCCCCGCCGCCGGATGGCGGCGGTGCTGGTCGAGCACGAACAACAGGTGCTGCCGGGATTTGCCGAGCGCCTGCCGATCGCCGTCCCGGCTCCGGAGCGCGTCGGCGTGCCCACACCCGGCTACCCGTGGTCCTGGAGCATCACCCCGTGGTTCCCGGGCACGATCGCCGCGACCACACCGTTCGCCGATCCCGTCGCCGAGGCAGAACGTCTCGGATGTTTCCTGCGTGCGCTGCACGTCCCGGCACCCTCACGCGCTCCGGCCAACCCGTACCGCGGGCACTTCGTCGGCGACAACACACCCATCTTCGTCGAGCGCGTCGAGGCGCTGCGGGACACGCCGGGGTTCGACGCACACGCGGTGCTCGAGCGGTGGGCACATCTGGTCGACGTCGACCCGTACAGCGCCGCGCCGCGGTGGCTCCACGGCGACCTGCACGCTGCGAACGTGCTCGTCCACGGTGGATCGATCAGCGCGATCATCGATTTCGGCGACGTCTGCTCCGGCGACCCTGCGACCGACCTGTCCTGTGCCTGGGGTCTGTTCGCCACGCCCGGACTGCGTGAGCTCGTCCGATCGGCAGCCGGTGACGTCGATGACGCGACCTGGCAGCGCGCGGAGGCCTGGGCGCTGCACTTCGGGGTCGTCCACCTCCTGCACTCGGCCGACAACCCCACGATGGGAGCGATCGGGTCGCTCGTGCTCGAGCGGCTGATCCCGCGGGTGGAGCAGTGACCGGATTCCTGCTTCACCGGATCCGGGTCGGTGTGTGACACTCCGGTCATGCCAACAGGATCGGTGGTCTCTGCGCGCTCGCTCGTGAAGCGCTTCGGTGAGTTCACCGCGGTCGCGGGCATCGATGTCGAGATCGCCCCCGGCGAGGCATTCGGGTTCCTCGGCCCGAACGGTGCCGGCAAGACCTCGACGATGCGGATGATCGGGTGCGTGTCGCCCGTGTCCGACGGTGAACTCCGGATCTTCGGCCTCGATCCCGCGGTCGACGGGAGGACGATCCGTGGGCGAATGGGTGTGGTGCCTCAGCTCGACCAGCTCGACAACGAACTGACCGTCGAGGAGAACCTGTTGATCTACGGGCGATACTTCGACCTGTCGCGAGCGCAGTGTCGACAGAAGGCGGACGAACTGCTCGACTTCGTGCAACTCGAGGAGAAGCGCAGGAGCAAGGTCGACTCGCTGTCCGGCGGCCAGAAGCGTCGGGTGAGCATCGCCCGGTCACTGGTGAACGATCCGGAGCTGCTGCTGCTCGACGAGCCGACGACGGGGCTCGACCCCCAGGCCCGTCACGTCCTGTGGGACCGGCTCTACCAGCTGAAGGAGCGGGGAGCGACCCAGGTGATCACGACCCACTTCATGGACGAGGCGGAGCAGCTCTGCGACCGCCTCGTCGTGATGGACGGCGGGCTGATCGTGGCCGAGGGTTCGCCGCAGCACCTCATCCGGGAGCACGTCCGACGTGAAGTCCTCGAGGTGCGATTCGGGTACGGACGCAACGTGGAGCAGATCCCCGCGTTGGAGGGCGTCGGCAGCCGGATCGAGGTGCTCCCCGATCGTCTCCTGATCTACGACGACGACGGCGAGGCGGTGCTGTCCGAACTCCATCGACGCGAGATCGTGCCGGAGAGCGCGCTCGTTCGTCGTGCGAGTCTCGAGGATGTGTTCCTCAAGCTCACCGGTCGGACGTTGATCGAGTGAGCCAGGCGATCTCCTCGTGGGGCCCGGTGCGGGTGTACTTCCGCGACTGGACCTACTTCCGCTTCGTGTGGCGCCACGCGTTGTTCGGATCCGTGGTCCAACCGCTGATGTACCTGCTCGGCGTCGGGCTCGGCATCGGTGAGCTGGTCGATGCCGGGCCGGGCGGCGCCGATGCGCTCGGCGGTGTCTCGTACTTCGCGTTCTATGCAACGGCGCTGCTCGCGACCACGTCGATGTTCGTCCTCGGCCAGGAAGCGCTGTGGCCGACGATGGACGGCTTCACCTGGTCGCACGCGCACGAGGCGATGATCGCGACGCCACTCACCTCGCGCGACGTCGCCCTCGGGAAGGGCTTGTACTACGCGCTCCGTGGAGTGCTCACCAGTGCAGGCGTCGCCGTCGTGCTCGCGTGCTTCGACGAGACGCGGTCGTGGGGCCTCGTCGCAGCCGTTCCGGTCGGCATGCTGACGGGGCTCGCCTTCGCGATGCCCATCGCCGCCTGGATCGCGACGCGACAGACGGACAACTCGTTCTCCGCGATCCTGCGGTTCGGGATCATCCCGATGTTCCTCTTCGGCGGAGCGTTCTATCCCGTCGACCAACTGCCTCCGTCGCTTGCTGCCGTCGCCCGCCTGACCCCCATCTGGCACGGGATCGAACTGTGCCGAGGGCTCGTTCTCGGCGGTCTCGACGTCGCGGGCGGAATCATCCACCTGCTGGTGCTCGTCGGATTCGTCGTCGCCGGGAGCGTGGCCGCCACGATCACGTTCGATCGGCGGCTGCGACCGTGAGTACCCCGTCGATCCCGCTCCCGCTCAGGGTCGTGCCCGCGGTGCTGCTCGACATCCGACGTCCGCAGCGGATGATGGAGCGCAGCCTGTACGTCTACAAACGCGGCTGGTTGGTGCTCGCCAGTGGATTCGTCGAACCGCTGTTCTACCTGCTCTCGATCCGTGTCGGGCTGGCCGCGCTGGTCGGTGACGTCGAGACCGGTGGCGAACTCGTTCCCTACGACCGGTTCGTCGCACCGGGGCTGATGGCCGCTGCAGCGATGAACGGCGCGATCTTCGAATGCACCGCCAACGTCTTCTTCAAGATCAGGCATTCGAAGCTGTACGACGCAGTCCTCGCGACGCCGATGTCGGCAGGCGACGTCGCGTTCGGGGAGATCAGCGGCGCTGTGGTGCGCAGCGCCGTCTACTCGGTTGCGTTCGCGCTCACGATGTGGGCACTCGGGATGGTCGAGTCGACATGGTTCGTGCTTGCCGTTCCGGCCGCCACGCTGATCGGGCTCGCGTTCGCATCGTTGGGGATGGCGCTCACCACGTTCATGCGCACGTGGGAGGACTTCGAATACGTCCCGGCGATCACGCTCCCGCTGTTCCTGTTCTCGACGACCTTCTATCCGATCTCCCAGTACGGCGCCTGGAGCTGGCTCGTCGTCTTCAGCCCGCTGTATCACGGAGTGGAGCTGGTTCGGGCCGCCAACCTCGGCCAGTGGGATCCGTCGATCGTCGGCCACGTCGCCGTGCTCGCAGGACTGTCGGTGGTCGGCGTGACCGTCGCCGCCCGACGCGTCGAGCGGCTCCTGCTCACCTGATCGCTCGGCCGGTACGGTTGCATCGTGACGATCGACGAGACGGCGCTGCACGACACCTGTTCCGACGCGTGGGCGAAGATCGTGCCGGTGCTCCACGACTACATCTCGATTCCGAACGTGTCGCCCGACTTCGATGCCGATTGGCGTGAACACGGCCACATGGCGGCGGCTGTCGACCTCGTGGCCGGCTGGTGTCGTGCCCGTGACATCCCCGGACTGAGCGTCGAAGTCCACGAGCTCCCCGGACGCACGCCGATCATCCTGATGGAGATCCCGGCGACCGGTGCCACCGCCGGCTCGGGGCCCGACGACACGGTCCTGCTCTACGGGCACCTCGACAAGCAGCCGGAGATGGAAGGGTGGCGCGACGGGCTGGGCCCGTGGACGCCGGTGCTCGAGGGCGATCGTCTGTACGGGCGCGGGGGCGCCGACGACGGCTATTCCGCGTTCGCCAGCCTCACCGCGATCGAGGCCGTGCGCGCCGCCGGGGGCGAGCACGCCCGCTGCGTGGTGCTGATCGAGGCGAGCGAGGAGTCGGGCTCGACCGACCTCGCCGCATATGTCGAGTCCTTCGCGGATCGCATCGGCACGCCGAGCCTGGTGGTGTGCCTCGACTCGGGGTGCATCGACTACGACCGGATGTGGGTCACCACCTCGCTGCGCGGGCTGGTCTCCGGCGTGCTCGCCGTCGAGATCGTCACCGAGGGGCTGCATTCAGGAGATGCGTCGGGCATGGTTCCGTCGACGTTCCGCATCGCACGACGGTTGCTCGACCGAATCGAGGACCCGGGCACCGGCGAGGTGCTGCTCGCGGAGTGCAACGTCGACATCCCGGAGGGGCGCCTCGCCGAAGCCGCGGCAACCGCCGCGGAGATCGGTGCCATCGCCGATCGCTACCCGTTCGTCGACGGTGCTCGACCGGCCACCGACGATCCGACCGAGCAGTTGCTCGCCCGAACATGGCGTCCGACGGTCAGCGTGGTCGGTGCGGACGGGTTGCCGCCGACCTCGCGCGCCGGCAACGTGTTGCGTCCTGGGACGGCGCTCAAGCTCTCGGTCCGCCTGCCACCGACGGCCGACCCCGACCGGGCCGCCGAGGCGCTCCGGCACGCGTTGACCACCGACGTTCCGTACGGCGCTCGGGTCTCGTTCGAGGTGGCCGATGGTGCACCGGGCTGGAACGCGCCCGCCACGGCACCATGGCTCGACGCGGCGATGGCCGCAGCCTCGCAGGCCGCGTTCGGTCTGCCGGCTCGGTCGTTCGGCGAGGGCGGGACGATCCCGTTCATGGGGATGCTCGGCCAGAGGTTTCCCGACGCACAGTTCATGATCACCGGGGTCCTCGGACCGGATGCGAACGCACACGGACCGAACGAGTACCTGCACGTGCCGACGGCGCGGCGGCTGTCGATGGCAGTCGGTCACGTCCTCGATGCGCACGCCCGGCGGGGCTAGGCCGACATGGTCACCCGTGCCGACTTCCGCACGCGTGTCGCCGCGCGACCACTCCTCTTCGACGGGGCCACCGGGACGGTGCTCCAGCATCGACAGGCCGGATCGGGGCACGGGTTCGAGGGGCTGAACCTGACCGCGCCCGAGATCGTCGCAGGTGCCCACGCCGCCTACGTGGAGGCGGGTGCCGACGTGATCGAGACGAACACGTTCGGGGCCAATCGCTTCCGTCTCGACGAGCACGGGCTCGGCGATCGAGTCGGTGAGATCAACGCCACGGCGGTTGCCATCGCCCGTGGGGCCGTGCACGGGACCGACGTGTGGGTGGCCGGATCGGTCGGCCCGCTCGGCGTCGTGCTCGCCCCGATCGGCCGTGTGGTCGAATCCTCCGCCCGAGCGGCGTTCGCCGAACAGATCGATGCGATGGTCGCGGCCGGCGTCGACCTCCTGGTGATCGAGACGATGCCGTCGGTGCATGAGGTGAAGATCGCCGCGAACGTCGCCCGCGAACTCACCCCTGACCTGCCGATCATCGCGATGACGACCTTCGCAGACGATGACAGGACCATGCTCGGAGCAGGTGCCGCCGAGATCGCCCGCGAGCTCGCCGAACTCGACATCGATGCCGTCGGAGTGAACTGCAGCTCCGGCCCGAACCAGGTTCTCCGGCTCACGACCGCGATGCGTGAGGTCGCACCGGGGGTCGCGATCGCCGCGATGCCGAACGCCGGGTTCCCGGAACGAGACGCGACAGGGCGTGTGGCGTACCCGGCGTCGCCCGAGTACTTCGCCGACTACGCCAGCGCGTTCGTCGAAGCCGGGATCACGATCATCGGCGGATGCTGCGGCACCTCGGATCAACACATCGCAGCGATGCGGCGGGCGATCGACGAGAAGCGTCCGACGACGATCGTGCGATCGCGGGCCGCGATCGTTGCCACTGAGGACGTCGACCCGGTCTCGGCCGACCCACCCACCGAGCTCAAACTGGCACTCGAGTCCGGCCGGTTCGTCACGACGGTCGAGATGCGACCGCCGAAGGGAATCGCCACGCAGAAGATGGTGGCCAGTGCGGCGATGCTCCGCGACGCCGGCGCGGACTTCCTGGACATCGCTGACATCCCGCTGGCGCGGATGCGGATGAGCGCCTGGGCTGCCGCCCACCTCGTCCAGACGCATGCCGGCATCGAGACCATCCTCCACTTCCCGACGCGCGGTCGGAATCTGCTCCGCGTGCAGGCCGACCTGTTGGCCGCCCACGCGCTCGGGGTCAGGAATCTGTTCGTGACGATGGGCGATCCGGCGCGCATCGGGGACTATCCCGATGCCTCCGACGACTACGACCTGGCATCCACGGGCTTGATCAAGTTGCTGAACGAACGGATGAACGTGGGGTTCGACCAGTCCGGTGCGCTACTCGATCAGCCGACCCACTTCACGATCGGCTGCGCGACGTCGCTCACGCCCTCCGACCCCGGTCGCGAGGTGGCGCTGCTCGCGAAGAAGATCCGCGCCGGTGCCGACTTCGCTCTCACGCAACCGTGCTTCGACGCGGACACCGCGCGTTCGTTCCTCGACCGGCATCGCGCCGAAGCGGGGGGCGCGACGATTCCGCTGCTGCTCGGAATCCAGCCGTTGTACAACGCCCGCAACGCCGAGTTCCTGCACAACGAGGTGCCGGGTATCCGGATCCCGCGGCGGTACCGGGATCGGATGCGCGCCGCTGTCGACCCGCCGGCCGAAGGCGTTGCGATCGCCCTCGAGGTCGTCACCGAACTGCGCGCCGACGTGCAAGGGGTGTACATCATCCCGGCGTTCGGCCGCTACGACCTCGCCGCCGACGTTCTCGACGCCGTCACCTCCTGAGGCGCGCCGGTCACTTCGGTCGGCAGTGGACCATCACCGCGTGCGACACCGGAGACGACTCGCCGAACGACCGTGCCGCCCGGGGGAATCGGGCGAGGTACATGTCGAGCAACCGCTCGACCGCCTCGGGGCGGTCGGCGCCGACGATCGCCCGGCCCGACATCGGCACCCACCGCCGCGCGAGCAGCACATCGATGTCGCGTTCGTCCTCGAAGTTGCGCCACCAGGACTTCGTGCTCGGGCGCCCGACCAGGATGACGATGTCGTCGCGGTCCCGGGCGTACTGGACCGGGGTGACACGCGTCTGCCCCGATCGTCGACCGGTGTAGCGAATGAGCGCGGTCGAACCCGACATCACCCGATGGAGCGGTGATCGCAGGATCGCGCCGACGACGGAGTTGGTGATGCCCACGACTCCATCGTGCGCAGGCCGCAGCGGGTGGGGGAGGGGCGTTCGGCCCGTTCGAGCGGGCGCGTCAGGCGAGGACGAGGCGGTCGTCGAGACGGATCGTGCCACCTTTGATCACCGTCGCGGAGATGCCGCACCGGTCGCGGAGCGCATCCTTCGCGCCGCTGCCGAAGATCTCGTCCATCAGTTCGCAGGGCGCACAGTCCCGCCACACCTCGAACTCGACCGCACCGATCCGGAACGGGGTGCCGTGTGCCCGCGGCAGGGTTGCGGTGTCCACGACGATGTTGCGTCGCGTGGACGTGCCGTCGATGTGGGCGACACCGAGGCGTCGAGCGGCCTCGGCGAGTTCGCCGGTACAGACGATCGTGACTTGGCGGCGGTTGCCCGCGTGGCGGTCGCCGACGATGCCGACACCTGCGAGCAGGTCGACCTCGGTGTGCGGGTCGAGCGGCGCGCCGTACCCGGTCGCCGTGGTCAGTGACCGCACTGCGCCGGTCGGCGCCATCAGCCGACCGGGCGAGCGACGAAGACGGGGATCTCGCGGTCGGTCTTCTCCTGGTACTCGGCGTAGGGCGGATAGATGGCGACGCCGCGGTCCCACCACTCCTGGCGCTCGTCACCGGTCACGATCTCGGTCCGGAAGTCGTGCGGCTCCGCGCCGTCCTGGATCTCGACGAGCGGCCGGGCGACGAGGTTGTGGTACCACGCCGGGTGGCGACCTGGTCGGCGACCCAGTCCCACGTGCTCGGCACGTACTCTCCGGAGAGGGGCATGGATGGATCGTACGTCAGTCGAGTGGCGTGTCGCGCGAGGTCCGGTCGGATGACCCCCGTGGTCGTGGCGCGGGGAGCGCCACTCGACCACCGGCGGCCGCGGCGGTCTCGTCGATCGCCATCCGCAACGCCTCGAGTTCGGTGACCAGACCATCGACGTCGTTGCCGAGCAGTTCGGTGTCACCGGCACCGATACTCACCTCGATCGCTCGTGCGACCAACTCGTCGAAGCGGGCGTCGAGCACCCTGAGTCGATCGTGTGCCGACTGCTCGGTGGCGCGCAGCCGGTTGGCGGCATCGACCTGCGATTGGAGTGCCTCGAGCAGGCTGGTCTCCGCCTCGGTCGGTACGTCGGTGGACGACAACCGCGATCTGGCCTCGGCGAGTTCGCGTTCGGCGTCGGTGGTACCGAGGACCCGCAGTGCCTGAGAGATGTCGTGCCCGTGTTTGGCGATCTTCCACGATTCGTCGATCCCGTCACCGAGGCGGTCGTCCATCGCCTCGAGGCGCGTCCGCGTCGGCCCCGGCGCCATGCCGCTGACGACGCTGTCGAAGCGTCTCTTCGAGACCTGGGCATCGATCACGTACTGGCGCCACGGATCGCTCAGCGTGTGCGGGGCGACCTTCGCGGACGAGCGTGCCGCTGACCGGCTCGGTGCCACCGCCGCGGCCGCGACGCGGACCCCCCATGCCCCGAGCCCGACCGCCGCGGCGCCGAGGAGCGGAACGCCGGCCAGGATGGCGACCGCCGTCCCGCCGCCGAACAACCCGATGCCCAGCGGCGATGCGGCGGCCGCGACCACCCTCGGGGTGAAGAAGCGGTCACGGAGCGAGGATCGAGGCACGGCGTCTCAGAAGTTCGAGATGACGGCGGTGAACACCTGGTTGATGCTCGCGGGATCGGACGCGTCGTAGTGGGCGGCAGAGGTGGCCTCGGCGATCGCTCGCAGCGTCACCACATCGGCGCCTTCCCCGTACGAGATCGTGAACACCCGCACGGGTCGCGACGTCGCGCCTTCACTTCCGGCCTGCAATTCGTCGATGACGTCGCTGAATTGTTGGTTGTCGTCGTCGATCACACCGTCGTCGTTCACGCCATCGGTGAGGAAGACGACCGCGTTGATCTTCTCCGCGTCGTACGTCGAGAGCATCGTTTCGTAGGACTTCTGCGTGACGTCGTAGAGGGGCGTGCCGTTCTGCGGGAACTGCTCGGCGATGCCGTCGTCGAGGGCCTGGCGTTGACGCCCGATCGGCGCGACCGGAACCACCTCGCGGTAGTTCGGGTCGTCACCACCCGGGAGATCCGTGCTGAAGACCCACAACCCGACTTCGTCGGTGTCCTTGAACTGGTCGAGGGAGTCGATCGCAGCCTGCTGCGCGAGGTCGAGCTTCGTCGAGCCGTTGCCGGCCGGGTCGCCCATCGAGCCGGAGACGTCGAGGACGATCAGCACGCGTGCCTCCTTGCGTTGCTCGGCCCACGAGTCGAGGATCCCGACGAGCACCTCGGGGTCGGGGACCTCCAGCTCGGCGCGCGGCTGGCTGGGATCGACTCCGTTCGCGGCGCTGATCGGATCGGCGACCGGCACGTTCGGATTGTTCGGACGGAAACCGAACTCGAGGACCTTCTCCTGGTTCTCCGGTCGCTGCACGTACTCCTCGAACACCGAGGCGGCGGCCTTCTGTTCGTCGGTGACCCAGTCGGCGTCGAGGATGATGAACGGGTTGTCGGAGAAGAGTGTGCCCTCTTCCGGGTAGATCGCGACGAGCGGGATCCGCGGCTCTCGCGGTACCTCGCCGGGTGAGAGTTCGCCGTCGGGGTTCCCGAGGTTGTAGTCGATCAAGCTCTTCTCCTCGACGGCGACCGCAGACGCATACGTGAGCGACGTACCGCGAGCATCGGTCGCGAACCAGTTGTTGAGGAACGTCATCGTGATGTCGCCGTAGTGCACCACGGCGGACTCGACGTCGGTGGCGAACCGGATCGCATCGGGCCGTCGCAGGTCTTCGGTGGTGAGGCCGGCGGTCTTGCCGGTCGCCGCGTAGTACTGGGCGATCGTGAAGTTGAGACCGCTCGTCGAGTAGTTCGGGTTGGTCTTGCCCAGCCGGAACGGCCCCCACTCGGGATGACCGACCGAAGCCCAACCATCCGGGTCGTTCGCCAGTTCGATGATCCGTCGGAAGCCGACCGGTTCGTCCGGGTATCCGAGTGCCTCTGCCATCGGCTGGGGCATCGCGATCACCAGGGGCGTCAGCATGAACGGGGTGCCGGGTGGAGCGAGTTCGCGTCCTGCGCGTTCGTTGACGATGCCCGCCCAACCGGATGCTGCGGGCGACCAGATCACGGGTGGCTCGCCGTTCAACTCGGGCTCGGGCCATCCCGCGACGATCAGGTCGGCGGCGCTTCCGGATGCCTTGCGTGCGGGGCGCACGAAGATGCAGCCGTCACCGGACGTCGCGTCCTCGCTGCTGTTGAAGTCGGTCGCGAGTTCGGTGAGGAGCGTGATCTTCTCGCTGCTCACCGCCATGTCGACGATGATGCAATCTCCCGGATCTGCACCGACCGGATCCGCCGAGTCGCGGTCGCTCCCGACGCAGGCCACCGCGACGTTGAGCAGGCCGGCGAGGAGGAGTCCGCCGGCCATGCGGATCACGAGGGGTCGATTCATGAGAAGTCCTTCCAGATCTCGCGAACGGCCAGCATGTCACCGGCCGACACCTCGGTGCGTGCAGTCCCCGCGGGCGACCAGCCGGCCGCTGCGAGTTCGTCGCGGAGCGCGTCGATCAATCGCGACGGCGGTTCCGTGCCCGCCGGCGTGGACACCACGACCTCGACCGGCGTGGTACTCGACGGCGCGAGCAGCACGAACCTCGGATCGGCCGGGTCGACGAGTTCGGCCTCGGCCCCGACCGCGACGTCGAACCGACTGGGCCGGGTCTGGATCGTGGTCAGCGCGGTGACGTCGCCGGCCCCGTTGCTCGAATCAGCCGAGATCCGGCGTGCCCAGAGTGTGAACGTTGGATCGCCGCTCGTCGGGACCGAGCCGCCACCGACACCGACCACCGCCGCGGTCACACCCAACTGACCGATCGCCGTGTGCGGAAACGGCGCGAAACCGACGGTCGCCGTCGTGTCCGTGCCGAGGCACGCCCAGTCGACGGGAGTGCCACACATCGCCGCGATGTCGTCGGCCGTGATGTCGTCGGCCGTCATGTCGTCGGCCGCGAGGGCCTTGGCGACGAGTGTGAGCGGTGAGGACGCGACGCGTTCGTCCACGGCGTCGCGTGGATCGAGACGGGCGTTCGAGCGCAGCGAATCGACCATCTCGGGGAACGGCGCCATGGTGATCCAGACCTCGTCCTCGACCGCGGCGGCCGAACCGAGTGTCGCGAGCGTCTCGTCGGCGGACTCGATGCGGATGTCGACCCCGAGCGAGCGACTGACCGTACGGCACACCGCTGTGAGATCGCTGACGCACACGAGCGTGCCCGGGCCGGCGCCGGCATCGTCGTCGAGCACGCGATTTCTCACGAACCACGCGCCGATGATCATCATCGCCGCCACGACGACTGCTGCCGCCCGCTTCGCGGTCATCGTTCGCGTTCCTCGTTCGAAACGCTGCGTCCGGAGAACGACATCCGCGTCGACGCTACTGGCGTGACCGCGAGCCGCGGAGGTCTGCCCGTCGGATCGGTGGTGTGGAGTCTCGTTCAGGCCAAGCGGCGGAGCTCGGCGTTGCGCACGTAGGTGGTGATGACGACGCTCAGGCTGATCGAGGCGGCCAGGCTGATCGCCGGCCCGGTTCCGATGATCGTGGCGAGCATTCCGAGGATCAGCGCTCCCACGGGGAACAATCCGTTCGCAACGAGCGTGTAGACCGCCATCACCCGGCCCATCAGCGGCTGTGGTGTGCCTGCCTGGATCAGGCCCTGGTTCATGTTGATGAAGAAGCCTCCCGACAGCCCGACCACGAGCGACAGACCCACGACCACGGTGAAGCTGTCGGCGAACCCGATCAGCAGGATGGTTGCGCCCGAGATCATCATCGCCCGCTGGAAGACGGCGCCCTTGTTGGCCATGTCACCTCGGCGCATCAGGAACAACGACGAGATCGCGATGCCGATTCCCATCATGGCGAACGGGATCGCCGCGTCGCCGGCATTGCGACCGAGCTCGGAGTTCACGTGCGCCTGCAACGTGACCATCACCGCCGGGTTGACCGTGAGGCTGCCGGTCAACAGGAGTCCGAAGAGTGTCTTCAGCTGGGAGTCGCCGAGGATGTGGCGGACCGCCTCGCGGACCTCCGTGACGACCGGCCGCCGCTCGCGGACCGCGTCGTGCGCCGGGACCTCGAGCACCAACAGGAACGCGGTGCCGACGAGCAGCAGCCCGGCCTGGAACCAGAACGCTCCCTCGAAGCCGAACTGGTCCCCGACGATCTTGACGAGCACCGGCCCGAGGATGAGCGAGAGTGTCATGGCGATCGCGTTGAGTGCGATGGCGCTGAAGAGCTGGTCCTTGCCGACGAGCGCGGGGATCAGCGACGACCGGACCGGCTGGCCGACGGCGGACGCGCTCCCGGCGAGCAGGGTGGCGATGATCACCCAGCCCATCTCGATGTGATCCGATCGGATGAGGAGTGCCGTGCCGGCCATCACAGCGGCCGAGGCGAGTTGCGTGCCGATCAGCAAGCGGCGGCGATCGTGGCGGTCGGCCCACACCCCTGCCTGCAGCACGACCAGCGCGGTGGGGAGACCGAGCGTGAACGCCACGAGGCCCTGGGCCCCCTCGTCGCGGAGCAACAGGTCGAGCACGATCCACCCGAAGGCGAAGCGCTGTGCATTCACGACGAGGAAGAACGGGATGTTGTTGAGCCACAGCATCCGGAAGGACCGGACGGACAGAGCGTTCGAGCTGCGTTCGCTCTCCGCTCGTGTCATCGCCATCGGGCGACTCTCGCAGACCGCGAGTGGGCTCTGCGATGCGGACCGTGGTGTGGCAGTGTCGTGGACCATGAGCACGTTCAAGGCCCTTGTCGTCCGTGAAGCCGAGGAAGGGAACCCGAAGTCGGCGGCCGCCTCCATCGAGGAGCTGACCGACGACGACCTCCCGACGTACGAGGGTGCCGAGATGGTCACGGTCGACATCGACTACTCGTCGCTCAACTACAAGGACGGCATGGCGTTGACCGGGAAGGGTCGGATCATCCGGTCGTTTCCGATGGTGCCGGGGATCGACTTCTCGGGCACGGTCGTGTCGTCGGACTCTGACCGATTCGCCCCTGGCGACGGCGTGATCCTGACGGGTTGGGCGGTCGGTGAGCGCTACTGGGGTGGGTACTCACAACGTCAGCGGGTCAAGGCCGACTGGCTCGTCGCTCGTCCGGCGTCGATGACGAGCGTGCAGGCGATGGGGATCGGTACCGCCGGGTTGACCGCGATGCTGTGCGTGCTCGGCCTCGAAGCCGGTGGTGTCACACCGGCGGACGGCCCGATCGTGGTGACCGGTGCGGCCGGCGGCGTCGGGAGCGTGGCCATCGCGTTGCTGAGTCAGCTCGGGTTCGAGGTCACCGCCGTGACCGGCCGGCCCGAGGAGCACGACTATCTGCGGTCGCTGGGTGCGTCGGCGTTCCTGACCCGGGCGGAGATGTCGGAGGAGCCGAAGCCACTCGAGACCGAGACGTGGGGCGGGGCGGTCGACGCGGTCGGCTCGACGATGCTGGCCAAGATCATCGCCCAGACGAAGTACCAGGGGGTGGTCACCGCGTGCGGGCTCGCCGGCGGCGTCGACCTGCCGAGCACGGTCATGCCGTTCATCCTGCGCGGCGTGCGGCTGCAGGGCATCGACTCGGTGATGGCTCCGCTCGCCGACCGTGAGGCCGCCTGGGCTCGGTTGGCCGCCGATCTCCCGTCGGATCTGCTCGACACGATGATCGAGGTCGTCCCGATGAGTTCACTGCCCGAGCAGGGCGCCGCGATCATGGCCGGCCAGACCCGCGGCCGCCTCGTCGTCGACCCCGCCGCCTGAATGTTCGTCGGTGCCAGGCACCGACGAACATTCAGCGGGGGAGGTAGGTGGGGCGTCGGGCCTCGAACGCGTCGATGGCGTCGGCCTTGCCCATCGTGATACCGATGTCGTCGAGGCCGTTGAGGAACCGATGCTGCACGTCGGACGGCATCGGGAACGACTCGTCGATTCCGGCCGCCGGCACCTCGACCTTGAGTTGCTCCACGTCGACGACGATCGACGTCTGCGGGTCGGCCTCGATCGCCGACCAGATCGCTTCGACCGTGGCCTCCGGCAGCACGACGGGCACGAGCCCGTTCTTCGTGCAGTTGTTCTTGAAGATGTCGGAGAAGCTCGGGGCGATCACCGCATCGAACCCGTACTGTTGGATGGCCCACACGGCGTGTTCACGCGACGAACCCACCCCGAACGCCGGCCCGGCGACGAGGATGTTCGCCCCGGAGTAGCGCTCGTCGTTGAGCACGAAGTCCTGTTCGTCGCGCCACGCGGAGAAGAGTCCCTTCTCGAACCCGGTGCGCTCGACCTGCTTCAGCCACACGGCCGGGATGATCTGATCGGTGTCGACGTCGCTGCGCTTCAGCGGCACGCCGGTCCCGTTGATGATCTGCACGGCCTTCATGACCCGGCTCCTTCCAGGTCGGCGGGTGTACAGAACGTGCCCTTCACGGCGGTGGCCGCGGCGACGGCGGGGGAGACGAGGTGCGTCCGGCCCCCGGGGCCCTGGCGGCCCTCGAAGTTGCGGTTCGACGTCGATGCCGCGCGCTCCCTCGGGGCGAGCTTGTCGGGGTTCATGGCCAGACACATCGAGCAGCCGGGCTCACGCCAGTCGGCGCCCGGCGGCGATGAACACCTGATCCAGACCCTCCTCGATCGCCTGGTTGCGCACACGGTGGCTCCCGGGCACGACCATCACCCGCGGCACGGTCACCGTGCGACCCTTCATCACCTCGGCCGCCGCCCGCAGGTCCTCGATCCGACTGTTGGTGCACGACCCGATGAACACGGTGTCGACGGCGACGTCGCGCATCGACGTTCCCGGCTCGAGACCCATGTACTCGAGCGCCCGCTGGACGGTCTCCTGCGTCGTGGGGTTGTCGAAGCTCGCCGGATCGGGGATCGGCGTGTCGATCGAGGCCACCTGGCCCGGGTTGGTGCCCCACGTGACGTGCGGGGTGATCGCCGACGCATCGAGGACCACCTCCTTGTCCCACACGGCGTCGTCGTCGGAGTACAGCTGTTTCCAGTCCGCGATCGCCGCGTCCCAGTCGGCGCCCCTGGGGGCGTGATCGCGACCCTGCAGATACTCGAACGTCGTCTCGTCCGGTGCGATGAGGCCCGCCTTGGCGCCGGCCTCGATCGACATGTTGCAGACCGTCATCCGGCCCTCCATCGACAGTGCCCGGATCGCCGAGCCGCGGTACTCGATCACGTGGCCGAGACCGCCGCCGGTCCCGATCTCACCGAGGATCGCGAGGATCACGTCCTTGGCCGTGACGCCGGGCTGCAACTCGCCGTCGACGGTGACCGACATCCACTTCGGCCGCTCCTGGGGAAGCGTCTGGGTGGCGAGCACGTGCTCGACCTCGCTGGTGCCGATCCCGAACGCCAACGCGCCGAACGCGCCGTGGGTGGCGGTGTGCGAGTCGCCGCACACGATCGTCATGCCCGGCATCGTGCGGCCCTGCTCGGGGCCGATCACGTGGACGATGCCCTGGTCCGGGTCGCCCATCGGGAAGTTGGTGATGCCGAACTCGGCGGTGTTCGCCCGCAGCGTGTCGACCTGCTTGGCCGAGATCGGATCCTCGATCGGCTGGTCGATGTTCTCGGTGGGGACGTTGTGGTCCTCGGTCGCGATGGTCAGCTCGGGGCGACGGACCGTCCGGCCGGTGAGTCGGAGGCCGTCGAAGGCCTGCGGGCTGGTGACCTCGTGGACGAGATGGAGATCGATGTAGATCAGGTCGGGCTCGCCGTCACCCGACTGGACGAGGTGGCGTTCCCACACCTTCTCCGGCAGTGTCTGTCCCACGTGAGCTCCCTCGGTTGTCGTTGCGTGTTCCCAACATATGAGATACGCTTCCCTGGATATGGACATCGTAACGGGTGTGGGCGTCCTCGACAAGGCGATGACCGTCGTGCGCTCGGTGGCCGTTCAGCCGCAGGCGCTGACCCAGTTGCAGGAGTCGACCGGGTTCCCGCGGGCGACCGTCCACCGCCTGGCGTCGGCGCTCGAGGTCCATGGCGTGCTGCGTCGCGATGCCGAAGGTCGCTTCGAGCTCGGCCACGGTCTGGTTGCGCTCGGTCAGGCGTCGCAGGCGCGGTTCCCCCTCGTCGAGAGCGCCCGGCCGATCCTCTCCGGGCTGCGCGATCAGACGGGGGAAAGCGTCCAGCTGTTCGTCCGGGAGGGACGCCGGCGACGCTGCGTACTGTCGCTCGAGACGCCGCACGGTCTGCGCTGGATCGTGCCGGAAGGTTCGGTCTTCCCGCTCGAGGCCGGTTCGGCCGGTCGTGTGCTCTCGGGGTCCTCGGTCGACGGATGGGTCGAGAGCGTCGGCGAGCGTGAACCCGGTGTCGCCTCCGTCAGCGCAGCGGTCATCGGTCCCACCGGCTCGATCATCGCTGCCGTCTCGGTGAGCGGGCCGATCGAACGACTCAGCCAGCAGCCCGGCGACCGCTTCGGTGACGCGGTGACGGCCTCAGCCGCCGAGCTGTCACGAGCGCTCGGCGGCTGAGGAACCACCACGCCGGCGGAGGTCTGGCTCACCGGCACGAACGGGGATGCGAGGCGATCAGGCGTCGGGGTACACCGTGCTCCGGATGGTGCCGCTGAGGTCACCGTCGCTCGAGGTGACGAGGTGCGCGACGTCGTGGACCAGCATCCCGTCGAAATCGCCGGTGCCTGGGCGGACACCGAGTCCCCGAAGGGTCGTCGGGTCCTCGGCGATGCCGGCGAATGCGTAGCCGTCATCGCTGTTGCCGGTGACGAACAGCGGGTACGCGGCGAGTGTCGTGGAATCGGGGTCGGGCGGAAAGATCCGGACCCGGATCACCTCGGGTGCGCGGTCGAAACGAGGGTCGTCGCTCGAATAGGTGCAGCTCTGGTCGAGCACCTGCTCGGTGTCGTCACCCGACACGAACTCCGCTGAGCAGCTGATCGCGATCTCGGCGCTGATGCCGCCTTCCTCGGTGGTCGGGAGGGGCGTGTCACCCGGATCCGTCGTCCAGTCGGAGATCCCGGGCGTGGCCTCGCTGCCGTCGGCTCGGACGCCCGAGGAAGTGGATCGTCTCGCCGGCGTAGTCGCCGACGCCGGGCTGGAAACCCGAGTAGCGAACGCTGCCGTCCCGGGTGGTGTATCCGGCCGTGAATGCACCTTCGTCGCCCGTCGAGACGAACAGGTCCGGCGTGTTCTGGCCCGACAGGAAGATGGTCAGTCGGCCCTGTTCGCTCGCCGCCACCGGCAGCGGATCGCCCTCGTAGGTGCAGTTCTGCGGGCCCGTGATGCTTCCGTCGTCGTTCTCGTCGAAGTTGCTCGTGGTACAGATCGACCGACTGGATCCCCTGCGTCGGGAGTTCGACCGGCGGCAGCACCTCACCCTCGGGTTCGGGGACCACGGCTCCGTCCGGATCGGTGGGCAGGTCGGGGTCGACCACCACCGGTGCCGGTTCGGGGTCTCCTGCGATCGCCGGGTCGCTGACCGGCACGGTCGGGTCGGGACGGTCGGCGGGCGGCGAGTCGTCGTCGCGGTTCGCGACGACGATCAATCCGCCCACGAGGGCGATCGCCGCGACGGATGCGGCGACGAGCAGGCCCGTGCGGGGACGCCTGTCGAGTCGGTTGGTGTCGGGATCGAGCATGATGACCTCCATGGTCGGTGCGGTGGTGTCCTGCTCGTCGATCCGATGTCGGATCGCCTCCCAGGCCGTTGACGATGGAGTTGCCCGATCGGAGATCTGGCTCAGATCGCGTTCGACACGATCGGTGAATCGGGTCATGAGTCCAGTTCCTTTCTGAGCGCGGTGAGTCCCCGGCGGAGATGCGACCGGACGGTCGCGCCGGGCATGTCGACGATCTTGGCGATCTCCGACGCCTTGTAGCCCCCGTAGTACCGCAGGACCACCGCGATGCGCTGGTCCTCGGGCAGCTTGCCCAACACGTCCCAGAGTTCACCCGCAGAGTCGGCCAGGCCCGCAGGTGGTTCCGGTGGGTGCATCGACATCACCCGGCGCCGCCGCAGAGCGGATCGGCATCGGCTGACGACGGCACTGCGCAGATACGCACCCGGCTTGCGGATCTCGTCCAGTCGTCTCGCCACTCGACGAAACTGTCCTGGACGAGGTCTTCGGCCTCGGCGTTGCTGCCCACGAGGGTGTAGGCGAGGCGAACCATTCCGGTGTACTCGACGGCGTAGAGCCGTTCGAGTGTCCCGGTGTGTTCGGCGACCGTTTCGGTCGTTGACCTCACATTCCCCATCACCCTCTACGGCGTCTGACGACCGCAGTGTGTTGCACGAGATCGAAGAATTTCCGGGAATCGCGACGGATCCCTGGTCACATGGGTTCGCCGCCCGGTCGCCAGAGCGTCTCGTCGAGGTCGCGGGCCAGCGCTTCCCCGATCACCTCTGCGGGCACGTCGATCGCCGCGTGGTCCTTGACCATCGCCGCCGCGTTGGGTCGATCGACAGCAGCGACCCATGAGCCGGGCTCCCACAGCGCCGCCCGGCGCAGCGCCTTCGCGCAGTGGACGTAGGCCTCCTCGACGGTGACCACGACGATGACTTTCGCCGGGCGACCGTCGACGGCGAACCGTGCACCGAGTTCGGGATCGGTGGACAGTCTCGCGATCCCGTTGATGCGCAGCGTCTCGTCGAGCCCCGGGATGAGGAACAGCAGCGCGACGTAGGCGTTGTCGACCACGTTCTCGAACGAGTCGAGGCGGTTGTTGCCGGAGTAGTCCGCCCACGCGATGTGGTGTTCGTCGAGCATCTCGACGAACCCGGGGTGGCCACCCTTCGGTGAACCGTCGCAGCGACCGTCGCCGTCAGCGGTCGAGAGCACGAAGAACGGCGACTTCGCGAGGAAGTCTCGGCAGTGATCGTCGAGCATTCCGATGACCTTGGCGACCGCACCCCCGGCCGCGGGGCGGTAGATCCGGCGGAGGTCGTCGACGGACTCGATCGTCATCGTCTCATCCTCGCGCATTCGATTTCCCGTTGCGCGACGTACTACGCGGCGCTGGTCGACGGGGCGCTCGGGGTGGTGGACGTCGGCCGGGCGATCCGCCACAGAGCGACGGCGAGCGGCAGCTGCAGGGGGAGCCGAACCCAGTTCACGATGCGGCCGGTTCCCTCGGCCGTTCCGGCCGACCTGGTCATCTTCCCGTCGACCGGCTTGACCTCGACGTCGTTCACCGCCATGTCGACGTTGGCGGGGAACACGGCGGCCAGCAGAACGATGAGGCCGAGTGCCGAGATCCGCCGGGTACGGGTCGGCAGCAGCCCGAGGCCGAGCACGATTTCTGCAGCGCCGCTCCCGACGTTGGCGAGGCGCTTGTCGGGGAACCAGTCGGGCACGATCGACTCGAAGAAGTCGGGGCGGGCGAAGTGCATCACCCCGGCTCCCGTGAAGAACGCTGCGGTGAGGCCGGTCGATGGTCGGGGCACGAGACCATTCAAGCCGATCGCGAGGTCACCTGCCCGACTCGCATCCGACCACGTTGCACCTTGCGCTGTACCGACCGTGTCCGCTGGGCCGGGACGACTCGCCGGGGTGCAGCGGTTGTCCGGCCCCGGAGTGTGTCAGTACGTCCCGATGAGTTCGATCACGAAGATCATGTCGGTGTCGGCCGGAAGTCCGGCCTGCGGGTTGCCCTCGGGTCCGAATCCGTCCTCCGGTGGGATGGTGACCGCCCGTCGCCCACCGACCTTCATCCCGTCCATGCCCTCGAAGAGGCCGGGCAGGAGTTGGTCGTCGTACTTCACCGGCTCCGGGCCCGAGGCCCAGTTGCCCGCGATGGCGACGCCGTTGTCGCCGCGGAAGTTGACGTAGCGGATCAGTGCGGTGTCGCCCTGTTCGAGCGTCGGACCGTCCCCGACGACGAGGTCCTCGAATTCGGTGGATTCCACGCCCTCGCCGGTCGAGAGCGGCACGCCCGGCTCGGTCGGGGCTTCGGGCGTGTCGGCGCCGCCGACGACGGCACGGACGTCGATGACGAATGTCAGCGACTCGTTCTCCCGGATGACCTCGCTCCTCGCGGTGTCGCCGTAGGCGAGGTCGGACGGAATGTCCAGTTGGACACGCTCACCGTTCTGCGCGCCGATCAGGCCTTCTTCCCATCCCTGGATCACGCTGCCGTTGCCGAGGGTGACCGGGAACGGTTCACGGTCGTAGCTGTTGTCGAACTCGACGCCGTCCACCGATCGGACACCGACGTAGTCGACGATGACGGTGTCACCTGCGACCGCCGCGTCGCCCGAGCCCTCGACGAGCACGGTGCGGACGAGTTCGGTTGCCGGCTCGCCCGGGAAGTCGACCTCGGGCTTGTCGGGGTTCTCCGCGGTCACCGGCGTGGTGTCGGCAGGCAATACCTCCTCCGGGTCGGACTGCGTCGTCTCCTCGGTGTCGGGTTGCGAGGTGTCGGCGGCGGAGTCGGAGCTGCCACAGGCGGCGAGTGACAGGGCGGCGATCGTGGTGGCGAGGAGTGTCCGGCGCATTGCGACGACGCTATCGCTGGTTGGCGTTTCGTCGGGGTCAGCTCGCGGGTGGATGTCCGACCCGACGCAACCACTCGGCCTCGGCCCGACCGAGGTCGGTGGAGGGTGGCGCGTCGACGAAGGGCCACAGCTCGGAGGCGATGCGGCGGTAGTTGCCGGTGGCGCCGAGTTCGCCCAGCAACGCGTAGAGGCCCAGGTTGATCCGTTGAATGAACACGAACGCACGGGGCACGGTGGCGTACTGACTGATCGGGCTCGTGCGGTCGAACGTGTGGCGCACCACCGAGTTCGCGTATTCGCGGGTCCAGGTCATCTCGCTGTCGTCGCGGACCGCGTCGTAGAAGAGGGAGAAGTACTCACCGACCTCGACGGTGTCGACCGGGGCGCCCGGAAGCAGCATCCCGGCCGCTTCGACGATCCGCCGGAACTCCGTGGCGTCGTGGTCGACGGCCGCCGCCCTCACCATCGAACCGAACATCGTGAGTTCGTCGTCGGTGAAGTGTTTGACCAACCCGAAGTCGAGGAACGTCACGGTCCCGTCGTCGTGGAACAGGTAGTTTCCCGGATGAGGATCACCGTTGAAGGCCCCGAAGCGGTACAGAGAGCGGAACACGAAGCGGAAGATGATCTCTCCCGCTCGGTCGCGTGTCTCCTGGCCGCGGTCGCGCATCTCGGCCCATCGGTGTCCGACGGCGAGTTCGGTCGTCAGGATGCGTTTGGTCGAGTAGGCGTCCAGCACCGCCGGGATCCGGATGAACGGATGTTCCCGGTAGTAGTCGGCGAACAGCTTCTGGTTGGCGGCCTCGAGTTCGTAGTCGACCTCGTCGGCGAGTCGGATCTTGATCTCGTCGACCATCTCCGACGGGTCGAGGCCGCCGAAACTCTGCTTGAGCAGTGCGCCGAGCATGTCGGCGTTGCGCAGGTCGGACGCGATCGCCTCGCCGACGCCGGGGTACTGCACCTTCACCGCGACAGCGAGTTCGGACCCGTCGTCCAGGCGAACGATGGCCCGATGGACCTGTCCGATCGATGCTGCGGCGATCGGTTCGTCGTCGAATTCGACGAACAGCTCGTCGATCGGTCGCCGGAGTTCGGTCTCGACGGTCGATCGCGCGAGTTCGGTCGACATCGGTGGCGCATCGGACTGGAGCTGTGCGAGCGCGATCCGCAGAGGTTCGGGCAGGCCGTCGTCGAGGTAGCTGGCCATCTGGCCGAGTTTCATCAACGCCCCCTTCATCTGGCCGAGCGCTTCTGCAACCTGCTCGGCGGTCCGGAACTCGCGTTCACGGTCCAGGACTTCACGGCGCTCAGCCGACGCGAAGGTCTTGCGCGCCGCCGTCGTCGCATAGGTTCCGCCGACTCTCGCGCCCATGCGCGCCAGCCGAGCGTTGCGCCCCATCCAGGAGGTACCGAGCCGGCCGCCTGCGTCGCGCACGGCGAGCGCGACCACACCGAGTCCGACGAGGCCGGCGACACCGAGCGCGATCGCCGCGAGCCGTGTTCGAAGTGTGTTCACCGCAGCCGCGCTTCCACCGATGAGATCGCCCTGATGAGTGTCGGGACGAACTCGTCGGCCTGCTCCACGACCGCGCCGTGGTCCCCGTCCACCCGGAACACCTCGGCGTCGGGAAGTGCCTCGAACAGGAGCGTCTGCCGGCGCCGACTCACGACCGGGTCGCGCATCGTCACCACCAGCGACGTCGGGACGTCGACATCACCGATCCACGACGTGGAGTCGAACGCGCCGATGGCCGTGCCCGCTTCGAGCAGCATCCGCCAGTCGTGGCTGGCAGCCTCCTCGACCGCCCAGGGTTCCCAGTGGCGCGCCTTGCGTTGCAGGTAGAACTGATCGGTCAGCCACAGGCGAGCCTGCTCGGGCGTGATGCGCGCCAGCGCGGCGAGCCCGCTCGCGCCGAGGAACGACAACCGCTCGAGGCGCTGGACCGAGAACACCGGAGCCGTCGCGCAGAGCACGAGTCCGAGGACGCGTTCGCGGTGACGTCGCCACGTCAGCTGCGCGATCGGCCCGCCCATCGAGTAGCCGACGGGAACGAATCCGTCGATGCCGAGCTCGTCGGCGACCGCGACCGCGTCGTCGGCGCAGTCCTCGAGGCGGAACCGCTTCTTCGATCGCAGCCCGTGTCCGTGCCCCCGGTGGTCGAAGGCGACGACCCGGAACTGCTCTCCCAGCGGGGCATAACAACGAAAGAAGTTCAGGTCGGCGGTCGCGGTCCAGCCGTGGAGGAGCAGGATGGTGGTGGTGGCGTCGGCCGGACCGAAGTCGCGGACCTGGATCGTTCCGCGATCGGGCAGCTCCAACGGTCTCGACGGTGGCAGGTCGGGTGCCGCAGCACTCACCGCCGCGGAGTTCTCCCGCTCGCCAGGTGTGACGGGATCCGCGACGTCGACCCCGGTCACATCCGGGTCGGGCGTGGGATGTGGGTCCAGCTGACTCAGACCGTTTCGACCTTCAGCACGGTGACGGTCAACGATCCGTTCGGGGCGTCGTACGAGATCGTGTCGCCCTCGGCGGCTCCGTCGAGAGCAGCGCCGAGTGGTGACGTCGCGCTGATCACGTCGGCGTTCTCGACGACTTCCTCCATGTTGCCGATGAGGTATCGCTCGGCCATCTCCTCGGAGTCGCCTTCGTAGAGGATCGTGTAGACCTGCGACGCCGCGACGATCTCCGCGTTCTCGAGCAGGTGCTCCAGCTGGCGGATCCGCCCCTCCATGTGCCCCTGCTCGTCCTTGGCGGCGTGATACCCGGCGTTCTCCTTGAGGTCGCCCTCCTCGCGTGCCACCTCGATCTTGTTGGCGACCTCGATGCGGCCGCGCGTCGTCAGGTCGTCGAATTCCGCCTTCAACTTGTCGTAGGCGCCTTGGGAGAGCTGCGGGTTGGCCATGTCGGAAGGCTACCGAGTGGTGGGCGTGCCCTGCCCGGTCAAGAACCTGTCAAGAGTCGTACGATCGTGCCGATGAACGAGGAGATGGATGACGGATCCGCCGTCCCGACTCCCGACGATCACGGCGAGTGGCCCGATCCGGTCGGCGCGCCCGTCGAGCCGCCACCGCGGTCGCCGGTCGGTGTCTCGCCCCGGCGGATGGATCGGCGATGGATCGTCGGTGGCGCCGCGGTCATCGTCGCCGGTCTCGTCGGCCTCGGCGCGGTCGCCGCGTCGTCGGGCTCGTCGACCGTCACGACCGGCGCTGCCGCACCGTCGACCGTTTCCGAATCGACCGTGCCGCGTCCCGAGCGAACGACCGTGCCGCTGCGTTCGGCCGGCGCGCCCACCTCGGATCGCACGTCGGTGTCGTCGACGACCGAACGGGCCGGCACCGCGACCGCCGCGCCGACCACCACCGATGTCCCCGCCACCGCACCCCCGCTCGACGACGAGCCATCGGTCGTTGCCCGCCCGGTGCCCGTCGATCCGCCCCCGCCGCCGCCCGCGGCCCCGCCGGCGCCGTGGGCCGACAGCGTGTTCACGACGTCGGGTGGTCATGTCTCGACCGACGTCGGATGCGCTCGCGACCTGTCGGCAGCGGCTCTCGACGAGTTCTTCGCCGCCCGCGTCGGCCCGGTCCTCGGATGGGACTACCAGCACGTGTACCCGCTCGGCGGCAATCGCCATCTGTGGCTGTTCCAGGACACGTTCATCGACCACTCGAACACGGCGGCGACGCTCGGTGCCGCCAGCTTCGTCCACAACTCTGCGCTGATCCAGGAGGGCAACTGCTTCCGCCTGCTCCACCGTGGCTCCACCACGCGTCCGACACCGTTCGAGCTCGGCTCCGGGACGACCACGCTCAACACCTGGTTCTGGCCGATGGGTGGCGAGGTGCACGGTGGCCGCCTGTACGTGTTCTGGGCCGAGATGCGCAAGGACCCCGACCCGAGGCCGCCGGACGGGCTCGGCTGGCATCCGGTGGCGACCCACATCGCGGCGTACGACCCGAACACGCTCGCCCGGCTCGACTTCCGCCGGGCGACGAGCGGCGGGGCCTCGCCGATCTACGGCTACGCGGTCGAGAGCGACGACACCTACACCTATCTCTTCGGCAACACGTTCGAGCAGAACCTGTCCCGCGAGGGTGGGTGGTCCAACGGGCCCCACAGCGGGACGAAGATGTTCCTCGCCCGTGTCCCCAAGGGGCGCCTGCTCGACGCGCCCGAGTACTGGACCCGTACGGGCTGGACCACCGATCGCCGCAACGCGCACGCGTTCCTCCAACGGCACTGGTCGGAATTCCCGATGCAGCCGCGCTACATGGACGGACAATGGATCGCCTCGACCGCCGTCAACGGCTACTGGGGTGACGCCTTCGAACTCGACGTCGCGAACAACCCATGGGGTCCGTGGACGACGATCGCGAGCGGGCCGCTCGTTCCGCGCGGAGCCGACTGGAAGATGAACACCTACCACGCTCACCTGATGCCCTGGCGAGACGGGTACGGACAAGCGGTCGTCTCGGTGTCCAACAACGCGCGCAACATGCTGCGCGACGCGTGGCCGAACCCGTCTCGCTATCGCCCGAACGTGCTCGCGTTCCCGTGGCAGCCGCCCCCGCCGGAGACCACGCTGCCGCCACCGACGACGACCACCACGTCGAGCACGACCACGACGACGTTGCCACCCACGACGACGACGTCGACGACGACATCGACGACCAGCACGACGACGTCGACGACCAGCACGACGACGTCGACGACCAGCTCGACGACGTCGACCACGAGCACGACAGTGCCGCCTCCACCGTCGACCACCGATCCGATCGGCGGGGGTGGAGCGGACGAGTCATCGCCGCCGCCGGTTCCGTAGGCTGCTGCGCACTATGGCGCACAACATTGCAGTGATCGGCGGCGACGGCATCGGCCCCGACGTGACGGCGGAGGCGATCAAGGTGGTCCGCGCTGCCGGTGTCGACATCGTGACCACCGATTTCGATCTCGGCGGCTCCCGCTACCTGAAGGACGGCGAGATCCTCTCCGACGAGACCCTCGACGAGCTCCGGGGGTTCGACTGCATTCTCCTCGGTGCCGTCGGGACCCCCGACGTGCCGCCCGGCGTGATCGAGCGTGGCCTGTTGCTCAAGATGCGCTTCGAGCTCGATCTGTACATCAACCAACGTCCGTTCGTCGGCACCGCTCCCGGTGGTACCGAGCCGCACGACTTCGTCGTCATCCGCGAGAACACCGAGGGGCCGTACGTCGGCGAGGGTGGCTCGCTCCGCCCGGGCACTCCGCACGAGGTGGCCACACAAGGTTCGTTCAACACTCGCTTCGGCGTGGAGCGCTGTGTCCGCCACGCCTTCGAGCTCGCAGCGTCGCGTCCGCGCCGGCACCTCACCCTCGTCCACAAGACCAACGTGTTGCAGTTCGCCGGCGGGCTGTGGCAGCGCACGTTCGACGAGGTCGCCGCCGAGTACCCACAGGTCGACACTGCGTACAACCACGTCGATGCCGCCTGCATCTACTTCGTCCAGGACCCGCACCGCTACGACGTCGTGGTCACCGACAACCTGTTCGGTGACATCCTCACCGACCTCGGTGGCGCGGTGTCGGGTGGTATCGGACTCGCCTCGTCGGCGAACCTGAACCCCGATCGGACCGGCCCGTCGATGTTCGAACCGGTCCACGGCTCCGCTCCCGACATCGCCGGACAGAACAAGGCGAACCCCACCGCTGCGATCCTCTCCGCGGCGCTGATGCTCGATTTCCTCGGCGAGACAGACGCTGCCGACCGGATCCGAGCGGCGTGCAGCGCCGAGCCTGGCACCGGCAGCACCACCGACGTCGGTGACGCGGTCGCCGCCCGCGTGAGACACTGACGCGATGCCCATCACCGCAACCGACAAGATCTGGATGAACGGCGAGCTCGTCGACTGGGACAAGGCGCAGGTCCACGTGCTGACCCACGGACTGCACTACGGCAGTGGCGTGTTCGAGGGGATTCGCGCCTACGAGACCGCCGACGGACCTGCGGTGTTCCGACTCACGGAGCACATCCAGCGGCTCTTCAACTCGGCGAAGATCCTCGGGATGGAGATTCCGTACACGGTCGAGGAATTGATCGCGGCCACGAAGGAGACGGTCGCCGCCACCGGGCTGTCGTCGTGCTACATCCGTCCGATCGCCTACCTCGGGTACGGCGAAATGGGTCTCAACACACTGCCGTGTTCGGTCGATGTCGCGATCGCCTGCTGGCCGTGGGGCGCCTACCTGGGGGACGACGCGGTGACGAAGGGCGTGCGGCTCAAGACGTCGTCGTGGACGCGTCACGATCACAACACGATGCCGCCCGCCGCGAAGACGACGGGCAATTACGTGAACTCGTCACTCGCGAAGGTCGAGGCGATCAAGGCCGGCTACGACGAAGCGGTGATGCTCGCTCCCAACGGCCTGGTCGCCGAATGCTCGGGCGAGAACATCTTCGTCTCCCGACACGGCAAGCTGATCACTCCGCCCCTTTCAGCGGGCGCGCTCGAGGGCATCACCCAGAGCACCGTGCTCACGCTCGCCCGCGACCTGGGGTTCGAGGCGGTGGTCGACAACATCGCCCGCACCGATCTGTACATCGCCGACGAGGCGTTCGTCTGTGGCACTGCGGCCGAAGTGAGCTCGGTGAACTCGGTCGACGATCGTGAGATCCCGTGTCCCGGTCCGATGACCGCTGCGATTGCCGAGACCTATCACCGGGCGATCCGCGGCGAGGTCGAGAAGTACCGGGGTTGGTGCGAACTCGCCACCCCCTGAGCGCCGGCCCGGTCTGCGCTCCACCATGTCGTTTCGGCGGGTGACTCCCCACCGCGTCCGGTCGTTCGATCCGAGCGATGGTTCAGAGCGTCGCCCGGGATCAGCGGATACGGCGTGCGTTCCACTCCGACCTGAGGATGCTGTACAGGACATGGTCGTGGAATCGGCCGCCCCGGAATTCGGCATCGCGGACGGTGCCCTCGACCACCATCCCGATCTTCGCCAATGCTCGCTGCTCGGCGATGTTGTCGGCGGCGGTGTCGGACTGGACGCGGTGCAGGTCGGGACTGACCGTGAACAGGTGATCGACGAGCAGCGCCTGCGCAACGGAGCCGTGACCTCGGCCGCGGAACGGTGGCAGGAGCGCGATGCCGATGGCGGGGCATCCGCTCCGCCGCGACGGTCCCCAGCGCTCCGTCCGCCACGAGACGTCGCCGATCGGGGTGCCGTCGGTGAGTTCGACGATCAGGATCCCCGACTCGACCCCGATCAGCCCACCCCGTTCGATCTGCTCGCGAAGATCGCGCTCGACGACAACCCGGTCACGGGGCTCGCCCCCCCAGTTGTGTTCACCGACGAGGTCCGGGTCGCACACCATCTCGGACATCCATCCGACGTCGTCCAGCGTCGCTCGACGAAGGCGCACCGACGGCTCGGGCAGGTCGGGACCGGGAATGCTCATGCGGTGAGTTTCTCACGCCCGACGAACGCAGCCTCGCTACCTCAGGTCCGAGCAGCGATGGGCGCGTGCAGGTTCCAGGTGCCCACCGCCCGGGCGAGACGGCGAGGCCCGGTGACCGTGATGCGGCCCGTGCGTCGAGCTGCGGACCACGACAGGACACCGCGGTGCCAATCGACGAACGCCGCGGACTCCGCCTCCACGTGGAGGTCGGCACCGCCACCGGGGTCGGCGTAGCAGACCTCTGCGTCACCGTGCTCGACGAGCAGCCAGTAGTACCGGTTGGTCGACGGTTCGTCCGGGAACACGAAGGCGACGAGCACCCGATCCTCCGGGAGCTCGGCCCGATCGAGCTGGGCCCGGCACCAGGCCCACAGCGCGAAGCCGGGGTCGGCGTGGGCACTCGTCACCTCGACCCATCGCTCGCCCCACTCGCCGAGTGCATGGATGACCGCGGCGAGGTCGGTGCCGGCGTCCGTGAGCTCGTACCACGAGCCGCGTCCTGTCTGCTTCGGCACGGATCGGACCACCCCGGTGCGCTCGAGCTCGGTGAGTCGCTTGGCCAACATCGACCGGGACATCGCCGGCACCCCCCTGGCAAGGTCGTTGAAGGTGTGCGCACCGAGCATCAGATTCCTGACCACGAGCGGCGTCCACCGCTCTGCCATGATCTCCGAGGCCCTGGCGATCGGACAGTACTGGCGGTAGGTCCTCATCCGACGATCCTCGCGCGACCGGGTGAACGCTTCGAGTTCGAAATCGGAACTTGAGGGAAGTCGTTGGCGGCCGGACACTGGTTGCATGTCCGAGGCCAGCTGCTCTCCCACCACAAGTGCCGAACGGGGACAGGTGAACACAGCGGCGGCCGAGCTGTACGACGCCTTCTTCGTCCCCGCCCTCTTCGGCCAGTTCCCCGACCACGCGCTCGACCACGCACGGGTCTCGGCCGGCGCCGCGGTGCTCGACGTCGGTTGCGGCACGGGGATCGTCGCTCGCGCGGCACTGCGACGGGTCGGCGACCACGGTGCAGTCGCCGCGGTCGACCCGAACGAGGGCATGCTCGCCGTCGCCCGTCGCTCCGAACCGGCGATCGACTGGCGCTGCGGGGTTGCCGAATCGCTCCCGTTCGACGACGGCCGGTTCGACCACACCGTGAGCCAGTTCGCGGCGATGTTCTTCACCGACCGGGAGCGCGCCCTCACCGAGATGGCCAGGGTGACCGCGGACGGCGGCACGGTCACGATCGTCACCTGGGCCGGACTCGATCGCACCCCGGGCTACGAGGCGATGGTCGCGCTGATCGCCGACGAACTCGGGGAGGAGGCCGCGGGCGCACTGCGCGCACCGTTCGTGCTCGGTGATCTCGATGACGTCCGACGGTTGCTCGTGCCGCTCGGTGGGGAGATGCGGCTCGGCGAGATCGCCGGGGCGGCGCGGTTCGCCTCGATCGCGGAGTGGGTGCACGCGGATGTGCGCGGTTGGACGCTCGCCGACCTCGTCGACGACGACGGTGAAGCGGCGCTGGTCGCCCGCGCCGAGGCCGAACTGGCCACCTTCGTCACCGGCGACGGCACCGTCGAGTTCCCCGCGCCGGCACTCGTGGGCACCGCGACGATCACCCGCTGACGAACGTCGGCACCGTCCGTTCAGCGGTCGGTAGGGTCTCTCCCGTGAACCGGACCGACCGGCTCTACGCGATCGTGGAGGAGCTGCGCGGACGCTCCCCCGACTGGCTTTCGGCATCCGCGCTCGCCGACCGATTCGAGGTGTCGACGCGGACGATCGAGCGTGACCTGTCGGCTCTCCAGCAAGCGGGCGTTCCGATCTACGCGACGCCGGGCCGCCGGGGTGGGTACGCACTCGACACCAAACACACGCTGCCGCCCCTCAACCTCACGCCAGGCGAGGTGGCGGCGATCGCAACCGCACTCTCGACCGAGGGCGCAACGCCGTTCAACGCATCGGGCCGATCGGCTCTTCGAAAGATCCTGGCGGTGCTCCGCGACGTCGATGCGGAGGGGGCGCGTGCCCTCGCCGAGCGGATCCATCTCTTCGACCGGCCACTCGACCGGCCCCGTCCACCGGTGGCTGTGGAGTTCGCGATTCTCGAGCGACGGGTCGTCACGCTCGACTACATCGACCGAAACGGAACGATCACCGATCGAACAGTCGAGCCGGTCGCCGTCGCCGGCGATGCACCCAACTGGTACCTCTGGGCGTGGTGTCGGCTGAGAGACGCGCCGCGGGCGTTCCGGCTCGATCGGATTCGTGGTGCGGTGATCCACGACGAACTGGCCCCCGACCGAGGTCTCGACATCTCCCTCGAGTTCCCGATCGCGCCGGGAACGTCGCTCCTCGACGATCTCTGAAGCTCGTCGAAACACCGACAGGGCGTTGTCGTCGGTTCCATCGAGGCTGCGTTCATGAGCACATCAACCAGCACATCCACCAACCCCGACCTTCCCTCCACCGACCGGCCTGCAGCCGTGACCTGGTTCGAGATCCACACCGCGGATCCGGAGCGCGCGGAGCAGTTCTACGGCTCGGTGTTCGGCTGGGCCTTCGACCACTCGATGCCCGACTACGCGATGGTGCTCCTCGGAGACGACGCACCACACGGAGGCGGGATCGTCCCCACCGGAGGCGAGCGGCCGAACCACGCGCTGTTCAACATCCAGGTTCCCGATGTGGCATCA
The DNA here is from genome assembly GCA_963824025.1 of Ilumatobacteraceae bacterium. GTDB lineage: Bacteria > Actinomycetota > Acidimicrobiia > Acidimicrobiales > Ilumatobacteraceae > Ilumatobacter_A. The sequence continues at coordinate 162,717 of CAWGNY010000007.1, read as the reverse complement.
GCGTGCGACGCCGTCGTGGCCGCGGGCGGGTCGGTCGTGATGCCGACCGCATCGATGGACAACGGGCTGTCGTTCGCCTACATCGCCGATCCGGACGGCAGCGTCGTCGGGCTCTGGTGCCCGCCGGCAGGCTGACGTTCCAGATCGGGAACGGCCTCTCAGCCGAGTACGGCGCGGATGGCGGCGACGCTGTCGAGATCTTCCCGGGCCAGGTCGACCGTCGGGCCCGGGAAGAACGCGACGTCGCTCGCGCCGGCGTCGTGCAACCCCGACACGTGTGCCGCGATGTCGTCGATCGTCCCGATCGCTCCGAACTCGAGCCACCAGTCGGTGGGCATCGACGCCAATGCGTCCTGGCCGCCGTCGGCGTAGCGCTCGCGGATCTCATCGATGTGCGGGTGGGCATCGACTGCGGGGTTCGGCTCCGTGAGCAACCCGGCGACGAACGGTGACATCAGTCGATGCGCGTGGGTGCTCTCGTCGGTCAGGCACAATGCCGTGAACACCGAGGTCCGGAACGTGTCATCGGCGGTGCGCCCGGCCTGCTCGATCGACTGGCGGACACAGGTCGGCCCGGCGCCCTCGGCCAGGACCAGACCGTCGGCGACGCGACCCGCGAGAGCGAGCGATTTCGGCCCTCGGACGCCGGCGAGGACGGGTGGCGGGACCGACGGCGGCGGCTGCAGTGTGACATCGCGCATCGTCACCTCGGCCCCGTCGAGGACGACGGTGTCGCCGGCGAGCAGTGCTCGTACGACCGTCAGGACTTCTTCGAGCGTGGTCAGCGGGGACGGTGTGCGCGCCCCCATCTGTTCCATCCAGGTCTGGACCCCGTGGCCGATGCCGGCGATCAGCCGTCCCGGTGCCAACTCGGCGAGCGTGGCCAGTTCCATCGCCGCCACGGCGGGGTTCCGCGCGACGGCGGGGAGGATCCCGATCCCGACCGTGAGCCGCTCGGTGTGTGCGAACGCAGTGGCTGCCAGGCTCGGCGCGGCCGTGAAGAAACAGTCCTCGATCACCCACAGTTGGTCGAGACCGTCGGCTTCGAGCCGTTGCGCGATCTCGACGATGAGGCGTGCGGGCAACTCGCGTGGGAAGCACATGCCGAGGTTCGGCGCCATCGAGTCCGCCACGTCACCCAGCGTAGAGCACGGGTGCCGGGCCGTGTCCCGCAGGCGGAGCCGGGATCGGAAAACGAGGAGAGCCCCGGTCGGCGGCGCTCGGCCGAAGCCGAGCGCACCTTCCGGGGCCCTCAGGCGGACACATCCACCATCGGTCGATCTGCGGGCGTTAGCCTTCGTCTCGACCTGTTCACATCGCCCGTCTCGCCGCCCCGAAAGGCTGCGTGGCGGGCGATGCCGCTTTTCGGAGTCCCGAGCCGGTCTCCCGGCCCGCTGTCCGTCGTCACCGTTCACGCTGACCCGGTTTCCCGTGTCACCGATTTGGTGCCGATCGGGAGATCTCCTCCTCGGTTCCAGTTGGGGTGGTTCCGATTCGTCCAACTCCCTCCGGTTCGGTCCTTCCCCACGGTCGCCCGTGGTTCCGTCCCGAATCGGCGGTTTCCGTGTCCAGTGTCCCGACTCCGCTGCGACCTCCCCGTTGCCGGCTCGGTCGTGCGCTCCTCGGAACGATGTCTACTTTTGTCGATGCAAAAGCCCTGGTCAAGAGATATTTTCGAGATCACAGGGTTACCCACAGAACTTCTTCTGTTACCCCCAGATCCACCTGGTTCATCCACCTTTCATCCACCGGTTCGCGGCGACTGTTCACCGTGGGGACACAGGTCCGTCCACATCTTGCACCCGTGCAATTCCGGTTGCGTTCCCTCCCGCGGTCGAGGACGTGTTGAAATCGACCGCGGCGCGGACTTCACTGGACGACGCACGGCGCCAGCCCGCACCGCCCCACCGACAGGATCCAACCACCATGCGACTCGTCGAAGTCTTCGACACCACACTCCGCGACGGCCTCCAGGTCGAGGGCGTCACGGCGACGGTCGACGACAAACTCCGTATCGCGCAGCAACTCGACCTGCTCGGCGTGCACTACATCGAGGGTGGCTGGCCCGGGGCCAACCCGAAGGACGTCGAGTTCTTCCAACGGGCTCGCCACGAGCTCGACCTGACCACGTCGACGCTCGTCGCATTCGGCTCGACGCGGCGTCCGCGCGGCAGGAGTGACGACGATGCGACGCTGCGCAACCTGATCGAGGCGGGGACCTCGGCCGTCTGCATCGTCGCGAAGAGCTCCGAGTACCAGGTCGTGGAGGCGTTGCAGACCACGCTCGACGAGGGCGCTGCGATGATCGCCGACTCGGTCTCGTTCCTGAGGCGGGAGGGGCGTCGAGTGCTCGTCGACCTCGAGCACTTCTTCGACGGCTACCGGCAGAACCCCGAGTTCTCGCTGCGTGCGATCGAGGCGGCGGTCGTCAACGGCGCGTCGCACCTCGTGCTCTGCGACACGAACGGGGGCACGCTGCCTCATGAAGTCGGGCGGATCGTGGCCGACGTCAAGTCCCACGTCGGTGACGACGCCGTGATCGGGATCCACTGCCACGACGACACGGGGTGCGCCGTCGCGAATTCGATCGCAGCGGTGGAAGCCGGTGCCGGCCACGTGCAGGGCACCCTGAACGGGCTGGGGGAGCGGACGGGCAACACCAACCTCTCCACGGTCATCCCGAACCTCCAGTTGAAGATGGGCTACGAGTGCCTGCCGGAGGGTCGGATCCAACGGCTCACGGCGGTGAGTCACCACGTCGCGGAGACCCTCAACCGGGCAGTCGATCCGCAGGCGCCGTTCGTCGGATCCTCGGCGTTCGCGCACAAGGCGGGCCTGCACGTGTCGGCGATCGTGCGGGCGAAGGACGCGTACGAGCACGTCGATCCCGAGGCGGTCGGCAATGGAACCCGCTTCGTCGTGTCGGAGATGGCCGGCCGCGCGACGATCCAGATGAAGGCCGACGAGATCGGCATCGAACTCGACGGCGCCGACATCAACCAGGTGATCGACGACCTCAAGCGCCTGGAGCACGAGGGCTATCACTTCGAGGCGGCCGACGCCTCGCTGGAACTGCTGATGCGCCGCGCGGTGGGGGGCGTCCCCGACTTCTTCCGGGTCGAGTCGATGCGGGTCATCACCGACGAACTGCCCGACGGCGCATTCACGACGGAGGCGACGGTCAAGGTGTGGGTCGGTACGGACGGACCGGATGGTGACGACGCCGAGCGCCACGTCTGGGTGGCCGAGGGCAACGGACCCGTGAACGCGATCGACACCGCCCTCCGCAAGGCGATCGGGAAGGCGCTGCCCCATGTCGCCGACATCCACCTCACCGACTACAAGGTGCGAATTCTGGACGGGGACCGGGCGACCGGGGCGACGACGCGGGTGCTGCTGTCGGCGACCGACGGCCGTCGCGACTGGACGACGATCGGCGTGAGTCCGAACATCATCGAAGCGTCGTGGCGCGCACTCGAGGACAGCCTCGTGTTCGGCCTCCTCCATCGCGCGGACTGAGCGTCTCCGCGGTGCTGTCGTCGAATCGGCGGTCATCGCGTGCGGTCGGGCGCGGGATGCTATTGACTAAGGGCGATGGCTGCCCCCAAGTTCACGCCCGTGGTTCCGACCGACGAGCCGCGTGCCTACGGCTCGCCCGACCACGTTCCTGCGTCGTGGACGCCCGATCGCCCCGGGGAGATCGACGGATTCCAGCCGCGCGGCGACCGCCTCGGCGCACCGGGCCCGGACCAGGGCTTCGCGATCAAGATCGCGAATGCGCTCCGGTCGAAGCTCCGCGTCGGCGACGGGGAGAACATCGACGACGTCGTGCAGGGCTGCCTCGGTGTGGCGCTGCGACGAGCGTCGCTGTTCTCGCGCGCACCCGTGGTCCACGACCTCACGATCGCCTTCACGGTCTGGGGTTACTTCGACGAGGCGCCGCCGAGTGATCTCGTGGCCCTCCGCACGGGCATGTTCGAGGGGTTGCGCCATGTGGGACACCACTACAGCGAGGGTCGCGAAGTCGTCGACCTGGTTCCCGTCGAAACCCTGCGCATGACCCCGGCACAGGTCGAGTCCCGGTACCCGGGCGACTGGCGCGAACTCCTGGGTCTCTGAGTCAGGGCCGGAACGGCCGGTGTCCGTCCGTGGGCCACGACCCCGACATCCGCCGGCTCTCGGGTCGTTGCGGCGGCACCGGTGACATGTGGGCCCGGCGGGTTGCCCGCGTCCGGACGGCGCCGGTCGTGGAGACCTGGGGTCAGCCGCACGCCCGGCGGACGTACGGATACGGGTTGACCGCTCGACCGCCGCCGGGGTGGATCTGGAGATGGAGGTGGTTGGCGCTGGTGTTGCCGGTGTTGCCCACGTACCCGACGACGGCGCCGGCCGCGACCGAGCGGTTGGAGCCCTCGTAGCGGCTGAGGTGGGCGTAGTAGTAGCGGGTGCCGCTCGCTCCGTAGAGCCGGAGGGTCAGCCCGCCGAGCCTGTTGCTGCGGTACTCCACCCGGCCGGCCTCCATCGCGACCAGCGGGGTGCCGGACGGCGCCATGATGTCGGTGCCCTCGTGGCGCCGCCCACCCGAACGCGCCGCACCCCAGGTGTCGGCGTACGACCGTGAGCCGGCGACCGGGCAGACGAGGCCCGAGCCGGCGTTGACCGGGGCAGGTGTCGGCGGGACGGGCGCAGATGCCGATCCCGAGCCTGCGGTCGGCTGATCGGCGGCGCGCGCCGCGGTGGCCGTCTCGGCGTCAGCGGCCGCGGCGGCTGCCGCGGCCTCCTGTTCCTGACGCTCCTGCTCGTCCCGGATGCGCTGTTGGCGTTCGAGCTCCTGTTGCACGGCTTCGTCGATGAGCCGCTGCTTCTCGACCTCGGCCAGCCGGACGACCTCCGCCTCCGCGGCGGCTTGGAGAGCGGCCAACGTGTCGACAGCGGTTTCTGCCTCCTGCTGTTGGGTGGCGAGTTCGTCGCGGGTCTCCGCGACGTCGGCCATCACCGCGTCGAACTCGTCCAGGTCCGCGACGACCGTGTTCGCGGCCACCGATGCCAGGACGTCGGCGGCGAGGACGTCGTTGGTCTCGTCGAGATCGATGAACAACGGGAAGTCGGACCCGCCGGCGCCGACGTACTGGCGGACGGCCTGCGCCTCGAGGCCGTCGCGCATCTCGTCGGCGCGAGCCTCGACGGCGGCCAGTTGCTTCTCGGTCTCGGCGATCTCGAGTTCGAGCTGGGCGATCTCCGACTCCTTGTCGAACATCTCCTGAGCTGCTGCGTTTGCCCGGTCGCGGGCGGCCTGGATCTCCCGTGCGGCCCGTTCGGCCGGTGATCCCGACGACTGGGCGCTGACCGTCGACGAGGATCCGATCGCGGCCGCGGCGAGCAGCACCGCGGCGATGCGGCGGGTGCGTGGCCGAGCGAAGACGGGGTGACGCGACATGACGGGGCATGACCGTACCATCGGATGACGATTTGATGACGATACCCTCGACAAATTGTCGAGGCTTCTCGGGGTGACGTCCGCGGTGGGATAGGGTCCGCCCCGCCATGGCCGAGCAGTTCGATCACTCCGTCCACGAACCCGGGTGTCCGATCCCGGTGACCGCCGCAGCCGACCTCCGCCGATGACGCACGGCACGCACGACCACGACATCGACCCGCGCAATGCGTCGATCGTCATCGGGATCAACGACGACCTGCTGCCTCGCGACCGGGCCGTCGTGTCGGTCTTCGACAGCGGCTTCATGCTCGGTGACGGTGTGTGGGAAGGCATTCGGGTGCACCACGGTCGGTTGGCATTTCTCGACGAGCACCTCCGTCGGCTGTACGAGGGGGCGAAGGGCATCGACATGGACATCGGGCGCACGCCCGCCGAGCTGACGCGGATGCTCGAGGCGACACTCGACGCGAACGGGATGGGGGAGGCCGATGGCGTCCACATCCGGCTGATGGTGACGCGGGGGGTCAAGTCGACGCCGTACCAGGATCCGCGGTTCACGATCACACCGGCGACGATCGTGATCATCCCCGAGTACAAGACCGCGCGTCCCGAGACCCTGACCGACGGCGTGCGTTTGTACACGGTGTCGATTCGGCGCGGCCGACCCGACGTGCAGGACCCGAAGTGGAACTCGCATTCCAAACTCAATTGCATCTCCGCCTGCATCCAAGCGACCAGGGCGGGGGCCGACGAGGCGTTGATGCTCGACCCGCAGGGTTTCGTCGCGACGTGCAACTCGACGCATTTCTTCATCGTCCGCCACCCCGACGGTCCCGACGGGGCGCCCGAGGTGTGGACCTCGACGGGGGACTACTGCATGCCGGGCATCACCCGCCGCAACGTGTTGCGGCTCTGCGCCCAGCACGGCGTCACCGCGCGTGAGAAGAACTTCAGTGTGACCGAGTGCTACGGGGCGAGCGAGGCGTTCGTCACCGGGACCTTCGCCGGCATCGCTCCCGTCACCGAGATCGACGGTCGCACGATCGGTACGGGCGAGCGTGGGCCGATCGTCGAACAGATGCAGAGGTGGTACGTCGAGTTGCTCGACCGGGAGTGTGGATGACCCGCGTCGCGATGTGGTCCGGTCCTCGCAACCTGTCCACGGCGATGATGCGGAGTTGGGAGAACCGGCAGGACACCGAAGTGCTCGACGAGCCGTTGTACGCCGCATATCTCGCGTCGACCGGCCTCGAGCATCCGGGCCGCGACGAGATCATCGCGGCGGGACCGTGCGACTTCGACGATGCGATCGCCTCCTGCCTGGGCGCTCCGGACGACGCTGCCATCAGCTACCAGAAGCACATGGCACACCATCTGCTCCCGCAGGTCGACCGGTCGTGGCTGGGAGAACTCCGCAACTGCCTGTTGCTGCGCGACCCGCGGCGGGTGCTCGCCAGTTACGCGAAGGTGCGAGAGGAGATCTCGCTCGAGGACATCGGCATCCCCCAGCAGGTCGAGTTGGCCGAGCACTGTGAACTCGTGATCGATGCAGCGGACTTCCTGAGCGACCCGCGCGGATACCAGCGCGAGATCTGTCGACGGCTCGGCGTGTCGTTCGACGAGGCGATGATGCGGTGGCCGGCCGGGCCGCGGACGACCGACGGGGTGTGGGCGCCGCACTGGTACGAGTCGGTCGAGGCATCCACCGAGTTCGGGACGCCACCGACCGGCGAGCCACCCGAGTTCGACGGTTCGTTGGCCGACGTCGCCGCCGAGGCGATCGAGATCTACCACGTCCTCCGACGCGGGCGGCTGGTGCTGTAGGACGCGCCGGGGGTCAGTTGGCCGGCGAGGGGGTGACCCACACCCGCCGCAACTCGGTGACCGTCAACACGACGAAGAACTGGGCGACGGCGACGCCGGCGACGGTCGCCGACGCCGCGGTGTCGGCGTGGTAGCTGACGACGAGCCCGGTCACGACGGCTGTCCAACCGAACCCGACGGCGACCGCCATCGCGACGGGGACGCGACGGACGAGCAACACCGCGGTGGCGGGTGGGGCGACGAGCAGTCCGAAGACGAGGAGCGTGCCGACCACCCGGAAGCTGGTCACGACCGTGAGTGACAGCAGCGCCAGCATGGCGACGTGAGCGGCCTGAGGGCGAAACCCCAGCGTTGCGGCCTTCGATGCATCGATCGACAGGGCGAGGAACGGCCGGTGGCCGATGATCACCCCGAGCACCGTGACGACCAGCGCAGCGACACCGAGCAGGATCTCGCCATCGCTGACACCCAGGACATCGCCGAACAGGAAGCCGGTGAGGTCCCCCGAGAACGAGTTCTGCCGACTGATGATCACGACGCCGAGCGCGAGCATGCCGACGAACAACAACCCGATGCCCGTGTCGTCGGACAGTCGGGTCGTGCGGTGGACGAGGTTGATGCCCAGGACCATCACCACCGCGCTCACGGCGGCACCGAGAGTCAGGTCGAGGCCCCACACGGCGGCGAGGGCGATGCCCGGGAGCACGCCGTGGGCCATCGCATCGCCGAAGAACGCCAACCCGCGAACGACCACCCACGTGCCGATCAGCGACGTCATGGTCGCCGTGACGAGACCCCCGATCAGCGCCCGCTGCGTGATCTCCGATCCGAACGCATCGGTGAACAGCTCGATCATCGCGTCACGCCGTGAGCGCCGTGGTGATCAGCTCGGTGTTCGTCGTCATCATCGTGAGGTAGGTCTCGGCGCCCGAGCCCCGGTCGCCGAGGCTCTCGCTGAACAGTTCGACGATCGCCACGTCGCCGCCGACCTCGGCGGCCAGCGCCTCGGCGACCTGCGTCGACTGGGTCGTCTCGCCGAAGATCACCGGGACGCCCTCGGCGCGGATGGTCTCCGCCAGCGCCTCGAGACCGGCGGCGGACGGTTCGGCATCTGTCGACAACGACGGGATCACGGCCCCCACGACCTCGAACCCGAAGCGTGACGCGAAGTATCCGAACACCTCGTGGTTGGTCACCAGAACTCGACGCTCCGGAGGGATCTCGGCCACAGACAGTTCGATCGAGCTCTGCAGGGTGGTGAGCTCCGACTGGTACGCGTCGACGTTCGCGGCGAGGGTCTGCTCGTCGATGCCGTCGAGGTCGGCAAGTCGGAGCTCGAGCGCGTCGAGTCCCGCGCCGATCAGCGACGGGTCGGTCCAGAAGTGAGGATCGCCGTCGACGATCTCGACCTCGTCCGCGAACGCGAAGACCGGCGTGCCGCTGTCGGCGACGTTCTCGATGATGCCGACCATTCCCGCCTCGAAGTCGGCGCCGTTCGTCACGAGGAGGTCGGCGTTCTCCATCGCCTCGGCCTGTCGAGCCGACGGCGCGAAGTCGTGCGGTTCGGCGCCGACCGGCATGACCACCTGGACGTCGGCCAGCCCGCCGAGGACGGAGGCGACGACGTCGCCGAGGATGTTGGTCGTCACGACCACGGTCGGTCGGCCGTCGACGGCGTCACCGGTGTCCGAATCCGAATCCGACCCGCACGCGATCAGGGCGACGGCCGACGCGGCGATCACGGAGGCGGCGCGGATGGTGGTCCTCGGCGGCATCCGGATAGGTTATGGGAATCATTCCCGAAACCCCAAGGGTGATCCACCGATGAGCCGATTCGAACGTGATCTCGTCGACCACGACGATCTGAGTGTCTCGGACCTCATCGTCGATCGCGGCCGTACGACGGTGTTGGAGATCGACGCGCTCAGGATCCCGCACGGCTACACCGCGCTCGTGGGTCCGAACGGATCGGGCAAGACGACACTGCTGGACGTGTTCGCCGGGCTGATCGAGCCCCGCCGGGGCACCATCGAGTTCGGGATGTGCGCCCCCGGCGACCGCTCGACGCGGCTCGCGTACGTGCTGCAGTCGCAATCCGCGTCCGAGCACCTGCTCGTGACCGCTCGCGAGGTCGTCGCGTTGGCGCGCTCGTCGCGCCACGGTCTGTTCGGCCGGCTCGACCGAACGGACCGAACGGCGATCGACGAGGCCATGGAACGTCTCGAGATCGCGCACCTCGCGAACCGTCACCTCGCGGAGATGTCAGGCGGCCAGCGGCAACGGGTGTTCATCGCGCAGGGCCTCGCCCAGGGTGCGGAGGTGTTGCTCCTCGACGAGCCGGTGGCGGGCCTCGACCTGGCGTCGATGCAGACGATCCGCCATGCGATCGACGAGGAGTGCGCGGTCGGTCGGACCGTGGTCGTGGCGACGCACGACCTGGAGGAGGCGCGCCGTGCCGACTGTGTCGTGATGCTCGCCGGGAGAGTGGTCGCTGCGGGTTCGCCGACCGACGTGTTGCGCGCAGCGAACCTGCGCGAGGCCTATCACGGCCGCGTCATCGAGCTGGGTGACGGCCTGATGACGGTCGACGACGCGCACCACCACGACCACTGATCGCAGCGGGGCCTCAGCGTGGTGAGACCCCGAGCTCGACCGCGGCGGCGCGCATCGCCGCGAGGAACCGGTCGTTGGCCCGGCGATCGGCCACCGTCACACGGACACCGACGTCGGCGAAGGAGCGCGCGACGACGCCGTGACGCTCGAGCGCGACACCGAGGTCCGCCGACAGATCGGCGACCGGAAGCCACACGAAGTTCCCCTGAGGATCCGGGACGGTCCACCCCTCGGCGCGGAGTGAATCGGCGACGCGTGCCCGCTCGGCGACGACCCCGGCCACCCGATCGCGCATCTCGTCGACCGCCCTCAGGCTCGCGAGAGCAGCGCGCTGGGCGAGGTCGTTCACGGCGAAGGGCACCAACGTCCGATCGATCATCCCGATCACCTCCGCCGAGCCGCACGCGTAGCCGACGCGCAGAGCGGCCAGGCCGTGGGCCTTGCTGAACGTCCGGGTGATCACGAGATTGGGATGATCGTCGAGGAGTGCGGTCGCGTCGGTGACGCTCGGATCGTCGACGAACTCCGAGTACGCCTCGTCGAGCACGACGACGCAGGATTCGGGCACCTGATCGAGAAAGGCCTCGATCTCGGCGGTCGGGACCACCGTGCCGGTCGGGTTGTTCGGGTTCGTCACGAAGGCGACCTTCGTGCGTTCGGTGACGGCCGCGGCGAGTGCGACGAGATCGAAGGTCTCGTCGCGCAGGGGGACGCGCACCTCCTCGGCTTCGACCAGGCGGGCGAAGATCGGGTACGCCTCGAACGAGGGCCAGCACATCGCCACCTCGTCGCCCGGTGCGACGTAGGCGAGCAGGATCTGCTGCAGGATGCCGGCCGATCCTGCGCCGACCGTGACCTGTTCGATGTCGACGCCGAGCTCGCCGGCCAGCGCGGATCGCAGCGCAGCCGCACCGTGGTCGGGGTACAGGTTGACGTGCTCGATGCCCGAGCTGATGGCTCCCGCCACCGACGGCAGCGGTCCGAACGGGACCTCGTTGGACGCGAGTTTGACGGCGTCGGTGATCCCGTGTTCGGCCTCGGCGGCCGCTGCCGAGCGACCGGGTCGATAGGCGGGCAATGCAGCGATGGCGGGGCGGGGTCGTCCGGTCACCGGCCGAGTCTGGCACCATTGTCGGGTGCCGACCATTCCCGAAGCGCCGGTCATCTGGGAGCCGTCCCGCACGGCGTGGGATCGGAGCAGGATGGCGGATTTCGCACGCTTCGTCGAACACCGTGGCGGCGGATCCTTCGGTGACTACCAGGGGCTGCTGGAGTGGTCGCTCGATGCTCCGGGGGCGTTCTGGGAGGCGCTGGCCGACTGGGCCGAGATCCCGTGGAGCGTTCGGCCGGCCCGGGCGCTCGGCGACGCGACGATGCCGGGAGCCGAATGGTTTCCCGGCGGGCATCTGAACTACGCGGAGCTCGCGCTCCGTCAGGGACTGCGGACACCCGATGCGACGGCGATCGTCGCGGTCAGCCAGACGCGAGAGCGGGTCGAGCTGTCCTGGAGGGAGCTCGCCGAACGGGTCGCTCGTTGTCGGCTCGGGCTGCTGACGTCGGGTGTCGGCGCCGGTGATCGCGTCGTCGCCTACCTCCCGACCATCGCGGAGACGACGATCGCCTTCCTCGCCACGGCGAGCCTCGGCGCGATCTGGTCGTCCTGTGCGCCGGAGTTCGGCGTTCGAGCCGTGACCGACCGCTGGGTGCAGGTCGACCCGAAGGTGCTGCTGACCGTCGACGGGTACCGCTACGGCGGCCGGGATGTCGACCGCTCCGGTCACGTCGATCGAATCGTCGAGGCGCTGCCGACGCTGCAACACGTCGTGCGGGTTCCGTATCTCGACCCCGACGGGGAGGACGGCTGGTCCGAGTTGCTCGATCACGACCCCGACGTGGCCTCCGACGCGATGTCCTTCGAGTCGGTCCCGTTCGACCACCCGCTCTACGTCCTGTTCTCGTCCGGCACCACGGGGCTGCCGAAGCCGATCGTCCACGGCCACGGTGGCATCACCGTCGAGCACGTCAAGGCACTGTCGTTGCACTACGACCTCGGCCCCGGGGATCGTTTCGGTTGGTTCACCACCACCGGCTGGATGATGTGGAACTTCCTCACCTCGGCCGCGCTCGTCGGTGCGACGGCCGTGCTGTTCGACGGTGACCCCGCCTGGCCCGACCTGTCGACGCTGTGGGGGCTCGCCGACGACGAGCGACTCGACGTGCTGGGGGTGAGCGCACCGTTCGTGATGGCCTGCCGCAAGGCCGGACTCCACCCCCGTGACGATCACGATCTGTCCGGGCTGCGTCATCTCGGCTCGACGGGTGCTCCGCTGCCACCCGAGGGGTTCCGGTGGATCTCCGACGCTGTCGGCGAACAGGTTCAGATCGGCTCGCTGAGCGGCGGCACCGACGTCTGTACGGGTTTCGTCGGCCCCGCGCCCACACTGCCCGTCCGGGTCGGGGAGATCTCGGCTCGGATGCTCGGCTGTGACGTGCAGGCGTTTCGCCCGGACGGCAGCCGATGCGGCCCCGGGGAGACCGGCGAGCTGGTGATCGCACAACCGATGCCGTCGATGCCCGTGGGCTTCTGGGGTGACGACGGATCGCGCTACCGCGCGGCGTACTTCGAACACTTCGCCGGGGTGTGGACGCACGGCGACTGGATCGCGTTCACCGAGGGCGGAGGCTGTGTGATCACCGGCCGATCCGACGCGACGCTCAACCGTGGTGGGGTACGTCTCGGGACGAGCGACTTCTACACGGTCGTCGAGTCGATGCCGCAGGTGGCCGACAGCCTCGTGGTCCATCTCGAGGACTCCACGGGTGGGCCGGGGGAGTTGATCCTCCTCGTCGCGCTGGTTCCGGGCGCGTCGCTCGACGAGTCGCTCGCCGGCGAGATCCGAGCCCGTCTGCGGTCCGAGCTGTCGCCACGGCACGTGCCCGATGTGATCGATCGGGTCGATGCGATCCCCAGGACCCTGTCGGGCAAGAAGCTCGAGGTGCCGATCAAGCGGATGCTGCTCGGTGCCGACGCTGCCGATGCCGCCTCTCGCGATTCCCTCGCCGATCCCGGCGCGCTCGACGCGATCGAACGCTGGACCGCCACCCGCGTTCCGCGACCGGTCTGACCCTTCACCTCACGGTTGCGCGACGGGGGCGGGTGTGCGAACGTATGTTCGTGAAGCGCGACGAGGCGACGATTCTGCACGCGGATCTCGACTCGTTCTACGCCTCGGTCGAGCAGCGCGACGATCCGTCGTTGCGCGGGCGTCCCGTGGCCGCGGGCGGTGGCGTCGTGCTCGCCGCGAGCTACGAGGCGAAACGCTTCGGGGTCAGAACCGCGATGTCGGAGCACGCGGCACGCCGACTCTGCCCGGACCTCGTCGTCGTGCCGGCCCGCTTCGCGGCGTACTCGCAGGCGAGCAAGGACGTCTTCGCGATCTTCGACGACACGACGCCGATCGTGGAGGGCATCTCGATCGACGAGGCGTTCCTCGACGTCGCCGGTCTCCGTCGACTGTCGGGGACACCGGTGGAGATCGCCACCGAACTGCGGCGACGCGTGCGTGACGACGTCGGCCTGCCGATCACGGTCGGGGTGGCGCGGACGAAGTTCCTCGCGAAGGTCGCCAGCGGTGTCGGCAAGCCCGACGGACTCCTGCGTGTGGACCCCGATCACGAACGGGAGTTCCTCCACCCGTTGCCCGTCGACAAGCTGTGGGGCGTCGGTGCGATCACCGCGGGAAAACTCGAAGCCCGGGGCATTCGCACGGTCGGTGAGGTCGCGGCGATGGACCCCGTCGTGCTCACGGCGATCGTGGGAACCGCGTCCGGTCGACAGTTGCACGCACTGTCGCACAACGTCGACGCACGGCGCGTGGAGACCGGCAGACGTCGTGGTTCGATCGGGTCGCAGCAGGCGCTCGGTCGCCGATTCCGCAGCCGCGACGAGATCGGGGTGATCCTGCTGCGGATCGTCGACCGCGTCACCCGTCGGATGCGACGCGCCGGTCGACACGGTCGCACCGTGACGTTGCGTTTCCGGTTCGCCGACTACTCCCGGGCCACCCGGGCATCGTCGCTTGCGCAGGCCACTTCGGCGACCGCCCCGCTGCTCGCCACCGCCCGCGCCGTGCTCGACGCGTCGTGGCCGCTGATCGACGAACGCGGCGGGCTCACACTCATCGGGCTGTCGGTCGGAAATCTCGTCGACGAGCGTCACGGCGGTGGCGTCCAGATGGCTCTGCCGTTCGAGCGCTCGGAGTCCGAGATGCTCGATTCGGCACTCGATGCGGTACGTGATCGTTTCGGTGCCGCCAGCCTCACCCGTGCCGCGACGGTGGGGAGCGACGCGGACGCGTGGGTGCCGTTGCTCCCCGATTGATCAGACGACGGTGCCGAGCCAGGAGCCGATCGCGAACGTCGCCGTGCACGCGACGACCGCCCACGTCACCTGGCGCAGTGCGGTACGGAAGTAGGAGCGCTCGGTGAAGCTGGCCAGGATGAGGCCGACGGCGGCCGCTGCGAGGAATCCGATGATGGCCGACGCAAGGATCGCGGCCGTTCCCTCCGTGAAGAACCACGGGATCAGCGGGACGAGGGCACCGACGCCGAATGCGACGAACGAACTGAGTGCCGCTCCCACCGGCTTGCCGGTGTCGGAGGGGTCGACGCCGAGCTCTTCGCGAGCGTGGACCTCGAGCGCGACGTCGGGATCGACCATCACCGCTTCGGCGAGCTCCTGGGCTCGGTCGGCGTCGAGGCCGCGCAGACGATAGATCGTCGCCAGCTCACGGGTCTCGGCGGCCGGCTGATGGGCGAGGGATCGTCGCTCGATCTCGAGCTCGCGCTCGACCAGCTCACTCTGCGCCTTCATCGACACGTACTCACCAGCGGCCATCGACGCGGCTCCGGCGAGCAGGCCGGCCACGCCGGCGACGAGAACGCTCGAACGATCGGAGGCGGCCGCCGCGACGCCGAGGATCAGGGCGACGTTCGAGACCAGGCCGTCGCTGACTCCGAACACGGTCGCACGCGCGGTGCCACCGGTGACGTCGCGGTGACGATGCACCATGTGGCGGTGGTGGTGTTCACCTTCGTGGTCGTGTGCGTGTTCGCGCACCCCGTCGGACATGGCCCCCAACGTAGCGAGCCTCCAGGCGGTTGCGCATCCGGACATCGCGACGCGACTGAGTTCCTGATCCGAACCGACTTGGTTCGGAATGCGAACTCATCTATGCTCACCCCCCGATGCTGACCGAATCCCCGCCGACATGTTCGATCCAGGCAAGCCTGGACGTGCTCGGTGATCGGTGGACGATCCTGATCCTGCGCGATGCCTTTCGCGGGGTTCGCCGGTTCGACGAGTTCCGCCGCGATCTCGACATCGCCCGACCCGTCCTCACCGATCGCCTCAAACGCCTCGTCGAACACGGCGTTCTCGCGAGGCATCTGTACTGCGAACGGCCGCCCCGCCACGAGTACCGCCTCACGGCGAAGGGCATGGCGCTGTCGCCCACCCTCGTCGCCCTGATGCGCTGGGGCGACGAATGGCTCTCCGACGGCGATGCCCCGACGGTGCTCGTGCACGAAGCGTGCGGGCATCCGCTCGACCAACAGTTCGTGTGCTGGGAGTGCGACGAGACGTTCTCCCCGCACGACATCGCAAGTCGACCCGGCAACGGTGCCGGCGAGTCCCCCACGCTCAACCGCTGACCCATCGGAGACCCCATGCCGGATCACAGCCCCCATCCGCTGCTGCACGAGCCGCTGAGCGACCTCATGGCGCTCGCGGCCGCCCGACGCGACGACACCCACGGCCGCAGGGTGACCTTCAGCCCGAAGGTGTTCATCCCGCTGACGTTCCTCTGCAACGACACGTGCGGGTACTGCACCTTCGCCCGGCCTCCGGCGCACGTCGACACGCCCTACCTCGAACCGGAGGAGGTGTTGAAGATCGCGAGCCAGGGCGCACGCCGAGGGTGCCATGAGGCTCTGTTCACGCTCGGGGAACGCCCCGAGGACCGCTACGCGGTCGCCCGCGAGTGGTTGACGGGACGCGGCTATGACTCCACCGTTCACTACGTCGCCGAGATGGCGGCTCTCGTGCTGCGCGAGACCGGACTGCTCCCGCACGCGAACGCAGGAGCGCTCGACGCCGCCGAACTCGCCCGCCTGCGACCGGTGAGTCCCAGCCAGGGGATGATGATCGAGTCGGTCGATCCCGACCTCGACGCGCATCGCGGCGCCCCCGACAAGACACCCGCGCGTCGTCTCGCCACGCTCGAAGCCGCCGGTGAAGCCCGGATCCCGTTCACCACGGGCATCCTCGTCGGCATCGGCGACTCCCGTGCGGACCAGCTCGCCGGCCTCGAAGCGATCGCCTCGTCGCACGCCCGCCACGGTCACGTCCAGGAGGTGATCGTCCAGAACTTCCTGCCGAAACTGCGCACGGCGATGAAGGGCGTGCGGGCGTGTCCGAGCGACGATTACCTGTGGACCATCGCGGCGGCGAGGCTGATCCTTCCCGCCGAGATCCATCTGCAGGCCCCACCGAACCTGTCCGACGATTTCGGGTCGTTGCTCGATGCCGGCATCGACGACTGGGGTGGCGTCTCGCCGGTGACGGCGGATCACGTCAACCCCGAGCGGCCGTGGCCCGACCTCGACCGACTCCGCGACGTGACCGAAGCGAAGGGTTTCACACTCGCGCCTCGGCTCACCGTGTATCCCGAGTTCATCCGAGACCGGGCGCGCTGGCTCGACCCCGCGTTGCACTTCCCGGTGATGGATCGTGCCGACGCCGAATGGCTGGGCCGCGACGACCCCGGCCAGGTGTGGCCCGAGCAGACGACCGCCGCCGACACGGTCGCGGACGGCGCCGAGTTCGTGCTGGTCGGACACCGCTCGACCGCCTGGTACTCGGGAGCGACCAGCGCCCCACCGGTGCTGGTGCCGGCGCCCGACCGGCCGATCCGGGGCGCGGTCGCCGACGTCCTGGCCGGGGTCGAGGCCGGCGACGAACCGGACGTCGACGAGCTCGTGATTCTGCTCGGGGCACGTGGTCCCGAGGTCGGTGCGGTCGCCGCGTCGGCCGACCGGCGACGACGTGAGATCGTCGGCGACACCCTCACCTGGGTCGCGAACCGCAACATCAACTACACCAACGTCTGCACGTTCAAGTGCAGGTTCTGCGGCTTCTCGAAGGGCCCGCTCTCGCTCAACCTGCGCGGCACGCCGTACCTGCTCACGCTCGACGACATTGCCGCCCGTGCGAAGGAGGGCTGGGAGCTCGGCGCGACCGAGGTGACCCTGCAGGGCGGCATCCATCCGGACTTCGACGGCGACTACTACATCGACGTGACGAAGGCGGTCAAGGACGCCGTGCCCGACATGCACGTCCACGGGTTCACCGCACTCGAGGTGACGGAAGGAGCGAAACGGCTCGGCGAGGACCTTCCGACATACCTTCAACGGCTCAAGGACGTGGGGCTCGCGTCCCTGCCGGGAACCGCAGCCGAGATCCTCGACGACGAGATCCGGGCGATCCTGTGCCCCGACAAGGTCGACACCGAGGAGTGGCTGGAGGCGCATCGCGCCGCCCACTCGATCGGGCTGCACTCCAACGTGACGATGATGTTCGGTGCGGTCGAGGAACCCATCCACCAGGCGCGCCACCTGGTTCGGACCCGCGACCTCCAGAAGGAGAACGTCGCCGTGGGTCGACTCGGCTTCACCGAGTTCGTCGGGTTGCCGTTCGTCCACATGGCGTCGCCGATCTACCTGCAGCGCAAGGCGCGCCGCGGGCCGACGTTCCGCGAGAACCTGCTGCTCCACGCGGTGGCCCGGCTCGCGTACGGCGAATTGATCCCGAACATCCAGGCCAGCTGGGTCAAGATCGGCCTGGCGGGTACGGCCCAGATGATGAATGCCGGGTGCAATGACCTCGGGGGCACCCTGATGGACGAGAACATCTCGCGCGCAGCCGGAGCGAGCCACGGCCAGGCGATGACCGGTGCGCGGTTCCGTGAGTTCGCGTCGGCGCTCGGGCGCCCGCTGGCACAGCGCACGACGAGCTATGGACGGGTCGAGTCGGTCTGATGTTCGTCGAACGCGTCGGCGACGCCCGGCTGCCCACGGCCCACGGTGACTTCCGGGTCGTGGCGTATCGTGCCGTCGACGGTCACGAGCACGTCGCCATCGTCGAGGGCGATCCGGCGGGGACGGGCGTGCTCGCCCGACTGCACAGCGAGTGCCTGACAGGAGACGTGCTCGCTTCGCGCAAGTGCGACTGCGGTGACCAATTGGCGCACGCTCTCGGCGCGATCTCCGATGCCGGTCGCGGCGTCGTGGTCTATCTGCGTGGCCACGAAGGCCGCGGGATCGGACTCGCGAACAAGATCAAGGCCTACGAGCTGCAGGACGCGGGTCTCGACACCGTTGACGCGAACACCGCCCAGGGGCTGCCGGTCGACGCGCGCACGTACGACGTCGCTGCGGCGATCCTCCGCGACCTCGGCGTCGAGTCGGTTCGGCTGATGTCGAACAACCCCGCAAAGGCCGCGGGGTTGGTCGAGCACGGGATCCGGGTCGACGAACTCGTCCCTGCGCTCGTGGCCCTGCATCCCGAGAGCGAGCGCTACCTGCGCACCAAGGCCGAGCGGCTCGGCCACGTCGGGCTCTGACCCGACGCGCCGAGGTCCTCAGTCGAGCACGACATCGAGGCGAAGGTCGTCCCCCACACGCCGGACGTCGATGAACCGGCCGCGGTGGAGCGCGTCGATCGTCGCGACGCCCGCACCCGAGAACATCGGTTTGGCGTCGTCGCCGCCGAAGATCGCCGGTGCGACGTAGACGACGAACCGATCGACGAGTCCCTCGCCGTGGAACTGGGCCACGGTGCTCGGCCCGCCCTCGATGAGCAGCTGGAGGACACCGTCGGCACCCAGCTGGTCGAGCAGTTCCTCGATCTCCCCACGCCACTCGAGACACGGGTGGATCCTGGCGCCGGATGCGGCCGATCCGAGCACCACGCGCCGCGGGCTCGGCCCCTCGACCATCCGGGTCGTGAGGGTGGGATCGTCGGACCGAACGGTGCCCGCACCGACGAGGATGGCCTGGCTCTCGGCGCGGAGGCGGTGACCGTCGGTCCGGGCCTCGACGCCGGTGATCCACTGGCTCGTCGCGTCCGGCGCCGCGGTACGACCGTCGACGGTCGTCGCCAGCTTGACGACCACGTACGGCCGTCCGGTCCGGCGATGGTGGAGGTACGCGGCGAGCTGGTCCTCGACGTCGTCGGCGCACACACCGGTGACGACGTCGAGGCCGGCGGCGCGCAGGGTTGCGATTCCGGTGCCGTCGACGTTCGGGTCCGGGTCTCGCGTGCCGATGAGCACTCGGCGCACACCGGCGTCGATGATCGCCTCGGTGCACGGTCCGGTGCGGCCGTGGTGGACGCACGGCTCGAGGGTCGTGGCGAGCGTTGCGCCCTGCGCAGCCGCGCCGGCGGCTTCCAGTGCGACGATCTCCGCGTGCGGACCGCCCGGCGGGCGGGTCGCCCCGACGTGGATGACCCCGTCGGGCGCGGCGATCGCCGCTCCCACCCACGGGTTCGGCGCCGTTGCCGTCCGCACGGTGGCGGCCGCGTCGAGGGCGTGCCGCATCAGTTCCTCGTCAGTCGTCACTCCCTCATGATGGCCGCTCGGGAGTCAGCGGCAAAGATGAATCCATGCCCGATTCCAGCTCCGTTCCCGCGACGACCCTCGAACTCCGCTCGACCGTCACCGACGACGGCACCGTCACGCTCGCCGTCGGCGAGGCAGACCTTCCCGTGCCCGGCCCCGACGAGGTCGTCGTGCGGATCGAGGCCGCGCCGATCAACCCGTCCGATCTCGGCATGCTGTTCGCCGGGGCCGACATCGGGTCGGTCGAAGCGGTGGGGTCCGTCGACCTTCCCGCGGTTCGTGCCGTGATCCCGACGGGGATCGTGGGTCTCGCCGGTCGGCTCGGACGGCCGATGCCCACCGGGAACGAGGGTGGTGGCACGGTCGTGGCGACGGGCGACTCCGACGCTGCGCGGGCGCTCGCCGGGAAGGTGGTCGGATTCCTGTCCGGCTCGGCCTATGCGCAGTACCGCACCGTCCACGTGGCGAGCTGTCTCGCGATGCACGACGGAACGTCCGCCGAGGACGCGGCCGCCTGCTTCGTCAACCCGCTGACAGCGCTCGGGATGGTCGAGACGATGCGGCTCGAGGGGCATTCGGGACTGGTGCACACGGTGGGCGCATCGAACCTGGGGCTGATGCTCAATCGGATCTGTGTCTCCGACGACGTTCCGCTCGTGAACGTCGTCCGCCGCGCCGAACACGTCGACCTCCTGCGCGGGGAGGGCGCGGAGCACGTCGTCGACTCGAGCGCCGACTCGTTCTTCGACGATCTGATCGACGCACTGCGGACGACCGGCGCAACCATTGCGTTCGACGCCATCGGCGGCGGTGAACTCGCTTCGACGCTGCTGACGGCCATGGAGAAGGTGGCGAGCGAAGGTGACGAGTTCAGCCGGTACGGCTCCGACACCCACAAGCAGGTCTACATCTACGGTGGCCTGGATCGCGGGCCGACCGTCCTCGAGCGGAAGTTCGGGATGTCGTGGTCGATCGGCGGGTGGCTCCTCACGCCGTTCCTCGGTCGGATCGGCCGGGACGGAGCGGAACGGCTGCGCGCTCGCGTCGCCGACGAGATCACCACGACCTTCGCGAGCAGCTACGGCATGCGGCTGTCGCTCGCCGAGGTGGTCGACCCCGATCACGTGCGCCGCTACGCGCGCATGGCGACCGGCGAGAAGGCATTGGTCACACCCCACGCCTGAGCTGCTCCGGAATCCGACGCGTTCGCGAAGCTGGGTCGATGGATGTGACCGAAGCCGTCAACCGTCGCAAGTCGATTCGGGCGTTCCTTCCCGATCCCGTCGACGACGATCTCCTGAAGGAGTTGCTGACGACGGCGTCGCGGGCGCCATCGGGTGGGAACGTCCAGCCGTGGCGGATCTACGTGATCAACGGCGACGCGATGACCCGGTTCCGCGCGTTCATCGCCGAGCGTCCACCCGGCCCGCCGGCGTACGACATCTATCCGCCGAGCCTCCACGAGCCGTACCGCAGCTCGCGGTACAAGAACGGCGAGCAGATGTACGAGGCGATCGGCGTCGGACGCGACGACAAGGCCGGACGATTCGCACAGTTCGCGAAGAACCTCGACTTCTTCGGCGCGCCCGCCGCGTTCTTCTGCTTCATCGATCGCGCGATGGGCCCGCCTCAGTGGTCCGACCTCGGGATGTTCCTCCAGACCTTCATGCTCCTCGCCCAGGAGGCAGGCCTCGACACGTGCCCGCAGGAGGCGTGGGCCGTGCACGAGCCTGCTGTGATGGAGTTCGGCGAGGTTCCCGAGGAGCTGCGGCTGTTCTGCGGGATGGCGATCGGCACCGCCGACCGGGACCACCCGATCAACAGCATCGAGTCCGAGCGCGAGCCACTCGACGTCTTCGCCACGTTCCTCTGAGGTTCGGGCAATTGGTACGGACAATAGGTGGGCCGTGGATATGCTGAACGCGTGACGCGACCTCCGTTGCCCGAGATGCTGCTCCGCGGACTGCTTCGTCGCTGTGCGTGGTGCGGCGGACGGGGAGCCTTCTTCACCGGCTGGACCAGCAAACAGGCGCAGTGCAAGACCTGCGGGCTGAACTGGCGACGCGGCGATGTCGGTTACGAGCTCGGTGCGGCTGCGACCGCCGCGATCATCTGCATGGGTCCGCTCGTGGTGCTGCTCGGCATCGTGATCGCGTTCACGTGGCCCGCGGTCCACATCGTGCCGTTGTTCATCGTGTTCGGCGTCGGCGCGCTCGTCCTGCCGATCCTGCTGTACCCGTCGTCGTACACGATGTGGCAGGCCGTCGACATCCTGATGCGCCCGCCGCGACCTGCCGACTTCGACGCGGTCGACGACGGTGCGGGTTCCGGCGTCGATGGCGGTACGTCGCCGACGCGCACCTCGCCGCGGTGACCGGCGCCCGCCTCGCTGCGGCGGGTCAGGCTGCCACGGAGCCGGCTGCGCCAACGCGGGCGAACAGCTTGTCGAACACGTTCGACCGGTCGAACTGCACGGCGTAGGCGCGGGCCTGGCGACCCCAACGCGTGCGCTCTCCGGGTGAGAGCCCGAGGATGATCTCGCTCAGCGCGTTGGCGATCGCCGATGGATGTCCCGGGGGGACGAATTTCGCATGGGGCCCCACCGCCTCACCGATCCCGCCCGTGTCACACGTGATGATCGGGCCGCCCCCGGCCAGCATCTTCTCCACGAGCGCGATTCCGAACGTCTCGACGAACTCGGGTCGCGGTTTGCTCGGGAGCACGTACGCCGAGGACCCCGCCATCAGGTGCGGTTTCTCGGCGTCGTCGACGTCGTCGAAGAAGACGATGCGGTCGGCCACCGGCGTCGACGCGGCGAGTGCCCGCATGGTCGTCGCCTCCGGCCCGGTTCCGCAGATGACGAGCTTCGTCCGGTTCGCCGCTGCACTCACGGCGAATCCGTTGATGAGATCGTCGACGCCCTTGGCCTTGGTGACGCGCGAGAGGAACATGACGTAGCCGTCGCGTTCGAGCCCGCGGGCGGCGAGCCGCGCCTCGGTGTCGGCCGGATCCAGTTCGGTGTACGCCGCGGCATCGATCGCGGGGTACGAGATGGCGACGCGCTCGTCGCACACCGGACCGAACGACGTCCCCCACCGATCGTCCACCTCGTACGCGGCGTCGACGATCAGCTTCTTCGTGAACTCCGACACGGCGACGCAGACGTCGTTCGACAGGTACGTGCTCAGCACCTGGACCGCTGCTCCGAACCGGCCCTGTTCGAGTGCGGTGCGCACGACGTTGGTGATGTCGGACCCGACGGCCTCGGCCACCGTGGTGAGCGGTGCGCACATCCCCGTCGACCGGGCGAGCGTCGCGGCCTGGGCGACCGCCGTGTCGTGAGGTGTCAGGTAGAGCGACATCGCGATCGTCGGAACGTCCTCGGTGAACAGCTCGACGAGTCGACCGACGATCCCGGCGAGGTGGCGACCGTCGGGCACCTTGTAGTCCCCGACGGGTTCGGGCCGCTCCACGGTGATGCCCGTCGAATAGGGGAGGACGCTCTCGAGCGGCTTCATCGGCAACCCGGCCGCCTGGAGGGCGGGGATCGGCCAGGTGACGATGCGGACGTCATCGAAGCCGCGGGTGAGCGCCGCTTCGGCGAGGTTGCGGGCCTCGCCGGAGTGGCCGCAGATGACGGGGTCGGCGCGGACCACGATGACGAGGCGTCTGGTCGGGTTCGGTGGCGGTGGGTCCGACTCTGCGCGAGGAAGGCCGGGGCGGCTCGCATCGAGATGATCGGACAGCATCGTCATGTGAGGAGCTCCTGGTGGGGGGTCGGGCGGTGGTCGGGGGCTGCGGTCGACACGGACGGCGGGCGCGTCGTGGTGGCCCAGGTCGTCGGCTCGCTGCCCAGTTCGAGCTGCAGCCGGCCACCGGCGAGGATCTCCGCGGCACCGATCCAGGATCGGTCGAGTTCATCGCCGTTCCAGAAGGCCCGTTGGACGTACTGGGCCGGCCTGTCGGGCTCCGGCTCGGTGAAGCCGGCGGTCTCGATCGTGAGTCGCCCGTTTCCGAGGCGGAGTCGCGCGTGGGAGAACGACGGCGCGTTGACCAGGAAGATCTGCTGGCCGGCGACGGGGAAGATCCCGAGCGATGCCCAGACGTACCAGGAGCTGAGCGCACCGGAGTCGTCATTTCCCGGCAGTCCCCCACGCCCGACGGTGAACTGGTTCATGACCGCCGCGTGGACGATGTCGGCGGTCCGATCGGGTCGGCCGACCCAGTGGTACGCCCAGGGGGCCTCCATGTCGGGTTCGTTGTTGAGGCCCTCGAAACGCCCGAGCGCGTAGCCTGCGCGGACCTCCTCGGGGTCGGGGTCGATCCCCATCTGTTTCACCGGCGCCTCTCCGATCCCGAAGAACCGGTCGAGGAGTGCGGTGTAGCACTCCTCGCCGCCGGCGACGTCGATCCGGCCGGCCATGTCGTGGAGGAGGCGGAACGAGTAGTTCCACCTGCCTCCCTCGTAGAAGCTGGAGTCGACGACGAGTCCGGTGTCCGGGTCGTAGCCGTTGACCCATCGGGTCGCGAGCGCTGCGAACTCGTCGGCCAGTTCGGTGTCGCCGAGCGATCGTGCGACCAGTGCCGTGCAGTGGTAGCCGGTTGCGAGGTCGAGCGTGTGGGTGATCGGATGGGCGATCCCGTGTTCGAGGAACTCCTCGCCGAACTGACGACGAAGGTCGGGGCCCATGTGGCACAGCGCCCAGTCCCAGTCGATGCCGGACACCCCGAGATCACAGAGGTCGGCGAGGAACGTGTGAGCGAGCGCGCTGCCCTGCCGGAAGAACCGGTCCGCTCCCTTGGCCATCCGATAGCCGATGGGCAGATTCCCCTCCTCCTCGGCGATGTGCAGCAGGGCGTTCGCCAGCTCCACGGCGCGCTCCGGGAAGAGAGCCGTCAGCAGTGGGAGCTGCGTGCGGTAGATGTCCCACATCGTGCAGATG
This sequence comes from Ilumatobacteraceae bacterium, assembly GCA_963824025.1. Lineage (GTDB taxonomy): Bacteria > Actinomycetota > Acidimicrobiia > Acidimicrobiales > Ilumatobacteraceae > Ilumatobacter_A. The sequence goes on along the minus strand of CAWGNY010000007.1, from coordinate 138,220 downwards.
TCGAACACGAAGGGACCGCCGGCCGGCCAGAACGGGCTCTCGTCGCGTGCGAAGCACGGCTTGATCAACGAGTGGTAGAGCGCCGTGGCGAACACGGTGCGACGCTCCGGTGACGGGGTCTCGACGCGTATCGCGTCGAGGTGGTCCGCCCACGTCGTCGCGGTGGTCGCCCGGCGCTCGGCGAAGCCGCCCCCTGCGAGATCCGCCTCGAGGTTCGCCCGCGCCTGGTCGACACCGCGCAGCGAGAATCCGATGCGGACCTCGACGATGTCGCCCGCGTCGATCGGACCCGTCCAGATCAGCCCGAACGGTCGCAGCGTGGTCGGTCGGATCGAATCGAACTGGAGACGGGTACCGCCCTGCATCAGACGGTGGTCGTACCAGAGCATCTGACGCCAGTCGGGGCTCACGCACTCGATGTGGAAGGCGATCGGCACACCTTCCATCACCACCTCGCCCGATGCCGTCCCCTGGCCGATGCTGTCCAGCGCGGCCCGGAGGGGAACCGTGGTGCCGTGCTCGATCGTCAGGCCACCGTGTGAGCAGTCGACGACGATTCGGGCGTTGTGGTGTGCGGGAAACGTGTAGCGGTGAATCGCGCTCTTCGGACCGACGGTCAACTCGGCGTGGATGCCGTCGGCGAGTGTTGCCTGGTACCACCCCGGCCCCGCGTCCTCCGCCGTGATCCCGCGGAGCTCGCCCAGGTCGTCGAGCGGCGACGTCGTCGGGGTGACCCGGAGGTAGTTGTAGTACTTGCGGATCGCGCCGGTTCCCGACTGTTGGAAGTGGGTGAAGCCCGACGTGCCGTGTCCGGTGCGCTGGCGGCGGGGTTCTCCCTCGGTGGATCGTTCGTAGGAGCCGTAGCCGGTCGGGTACCCGCCCGAGTAGGCGCACGCCGAGACCATGCCGAACGGGTGGGTCGCTCCCGGATGGGTGTTGCCGACGGGCGGTTTCGGCCACCACCAGGAAGCGGCGAGGCCCGTGGCCCGCGACGGGTCGGCGGCGTCAGTCCCGATGAACGGATCGACGGCGTCGAGCATGGCCCGAACGTACGGAGCCGATGTGTTGGCAGTGTTTCGACGCGGTGAACTCAGGCGAGTGCCGCGGCGAGGCCCTCGGGGTCGGCGACGCTCACCCACAGCGACGAGTGGTCGTGCAGGCCGATCACCCGACCGATCTTCTCGTGGAACTCGATGCAGAGCCCGCGGTGGTGGTTCGTACCGAACGTGAGCCCGTCGTCGCTGAAGCTGAGCCGGAGACCGACGGCGGTGTACCACCGGTGCGGCCCGGTGACCTTGGTCCCGGCGATGTTGTCGAGAGGCGTCTCGACGGACCAGAACCCGAACGTCGCACGCATCGTGTCGTCGGTGACCGTCACGCCATCGTCGTCGCTGATCCCGAGTGGTGCGAGCAGGATCTTCCAGCGCCCGTCTCGTTCGTACGGAAAGAACTGCTCGCCCACGGCCTCCAGACTACGCGTCGGGGCCGGCGCGCGTCTCGCGGATCGCGGCACGCGTCAGTCCCCACCGAGGGTGACGGGACCCTCGTCCTCGATGGCGGTGTTCCACGAGCCGAAGAACTCGTCGAGGTCTGTCACGTCGGATGGATCGGGAATCGGGACGTCCACGCCGTCGGGCGACGTCTCGAGCCACATGTCGAACCCGTTCGCCTGATCGCCGACCACCAGGTCGAGGCCGACCCGGCGGATCGTGTTGTCCTCACTGACCCACACGTCGTAGATGACCTCGTCGAGTTCTTCGATCCCGTCGATGTCGCGAAGATCTGCGAAGTCGCTCTCCTCGTCCGCGAGGACCTCGGCCACGGTCGTCGCAACCTGGAAGTGTCGGAGTTCCTCGCCGTCGACGGTCTCGAGTCCCAGATCGACGGGCTCGACATCGCCGAACAGGAAGTCCATCTCGAACGGATTCGCGAAGAGCATGTCGATCGAGTCGCTTCCGTCGTCCAGTTCGTCGACCGAGGTGCTGATCCACGGTGTCGCGGCATCGCTGAAGAGCCCGAAGAACGCGCTGTCGAGATACATCGTCGACGTCGTCCCGTCGAGGATCATCGACACGCTGTCCGGGGTCTCGAAGAAGCCGTCCTCCGACGACAATTGGGACAGGTCGGCGTCGACCGAGATGCGCTCGGATGCACGATCGACGGTCGCGACCAGCGACGTGCGTCCCTCCCGTGTCTCGGTGGTCATGTCGAGCCGCATCGAACCCGCCGTGCTCGCATCCGTCGCGGCTGCCGAGAAGGAGAATGCCGTGTCGGTCCCGGTGTCGGCGTCGGCGTCGCACGAGATTCGGTGACGTGTCCGTGAGCGTGTCGCCGGAGTTCGCCCGGCTGACGACGAATGCACCGATCCCCACCGTGAGCACCGTGATGAGCGTGAGTGCGAGCATCAGCGGCCGCTTCGGCGACGACCTCGGATCCGGGACCGGCGTCGGCGTGATGCCGTCGTCGCGAGGCGCGGGAGTCGGTGGTGGGAACGCCGGGGGTACCGGGGTCGCAGGCGCCGCCAACGCCGGGGGCGCGGCGGCCGCGGCGGGCGAGGGCAGGGTCGGAGCAGGGAGACCCGGCGGGATCGTCGGGCTCGGGAGACCCGACGTCGGGTTCGGCAGGCGTGGCGCAGACTCGTCCATGACCTGTCATCGGCAGATCCGCTGCCGATCGTCGAGCTTCTTGACGAAATCTTGACCCGGTGATCCGCGCGGTGTCAGAGCGTGGCGAGTTCGGCCCCGATCGTCGCAACGGCGTCGGCGTGAACAGTGATCTGGTCGAGGGGGAGATCGCCGCCCGGCAACTCGACGATGAACGCGACACCGTTGGCCTCGGCGAGTTCGTCTCGGGCCCACGTCGCGGCAATGCCGGTGTAGACGCCACCGTCGCAACAGTCGGCGATCGGGAGGCCGCTGAGCTCGGCGTAGCGGGCCCGGACGCGCCCGTCTCGCCCGCTCGATGGGATGATCAGGTTGGCGTCCTGGTGATACCAGAGGGCCATGTCGGGACGGAGTTCGCCGATGAACGCGATCATCGCCTGCGTCTCGGGTTCGCTCGCGGGGCCGGTGCCCGCGTACTGCCCGTCGCCGGGCTCGCCGATCGGGCCCCAGCGCAGAGGGAAGTTGCGGTTCAGATCGACCCGGTTCGCGTTGTGCCGAACCTGCGCGGCCTGCCCGTCCGGGTTCATCGACTCGACGAGCCACCACTCGACGTCGGGCGCGAGTGTTCCGGCGAGGGCCCGACTGCGCAGTTCGTCGACGATCGGCACCCCGCCGTCCTCGTTGCCGTGGATCACCCCGATCACGAGGACGCGTCGTCCCCCGGGAGGACCGAACCGTTCGGCGACGATCGGTCGACCTTCGATCGAGGTGCCGAGCACCAGAGAGTCGGCGGTGAGGTCGAGCGTGCCCGCGGGCGTTCCGGCCGGCAGGGTCGACGTGGTGGTCGTGGTGGTGGTGCGTCGTGGTCGTCGTGGTGGTCGATGTCGTCGACGGCGGTGCGGTCGTCGTCGGTGCGGTCGTGGTGCCGGGGGACTGCTCCGCGCTGTCGCCGGGGAGGAACAGCGGCGCGTCGCCGGCATCGGTCGACGCGACGCCGGGCGCCGGCAGCGTCGCGCCCTCGGCTGCGCCTCCGTCGGAGCTGTTGCACGCCGCGAGGAGGGTGGCGCCGAGGACGAGCGCCGCGAACGGGTTCACGCGTTGTCGACCGAGCACCCGGACATGATCGCAGCGATCCGGCCGTTCGCGGCGGCATCCTCCGATCACGGTGACTCGGCTCGTTCGTCGTGGGCGGCGGCGATCTGGGAAGGTTGCGGACATGGCCATCGACTTCACCCTGACTCCCGAACTCGAAGCACTGCGAATGCGGATCCGTGCCTTCGTCGACGACGTGATCAAGCCCGGCGAAGCCGAATTGGAGGGGCGTGGCCCCGACGGTGCCGTGGGCGAGCCGCTCACCGGACGGGACCGCATCGCGAAGCTGATCGAGCTGCGCAAGGCCGCGTTCAAGGAGGGACTCTGGCTCCCGCACATGCCGCCGGAGTGGGGCGGGATGGGCCTCGGTCACGTCGAGTTGGCGATGGTGCAGGCCGAGGCCGCGAAGTCGTACTACGGGCCGTGGGTGTTCAACTGTCAGGCGCCCGACGAGGGCAACATGCACACCCTGCTGCACTGGGGGACCGAGGAGCAGAAGGAGAAGTACCTGCGGCCGCTCTGCGAGGGCAAGATCCTCGGGTCGTGTTTCGCGATGACCGAACCCGAGGTCGCAGGCTCCGATCCGACGTTGATCCAGACGCACGCCTACGAGGACGGCGACGAGTGGGTCATCAACGGTCACAAGTGGTTCATCTCGAACGCCCGGCGGGCGACGTTCGCGATCCTGGTCTGCCGAACCGAGGACAATCCCGAGATCCCCCAGGCGGCCAACTCGGCGTTCCTGATCGACCTCCCGCAGGAGGGATGGAACGACGTCCGCGAGGTCGAGACCATGCACGGCGGGACCGGCCACTCCGAGATCGTCATCACCGATCTACGCGTCCACAAGGACCAGATGCTCGGCGGTCGGGGACAGGGCCACCTGCTCGGCCAGTACCGTCTCGGCCCGGCCCGCCTCGCCCACTGCATGCGCTGGATCGCGCAGGCCGAGACGGCGCTCGACATGATGGTCGACCGCTCGCTCAACCGGTACTCGCACGGTTCGATGCTCGCCGAGAAGCAGGGCATCCAGTGGATGATCGCCGACTCGACGATGGAGCTCTACCAGTCGAAGCTGATGGTGCTCCACGCCGCGTCGAAGATCGATGCGGCGCACAAGCAGGGTGCCGACACGCCCGCCGACGAGAAGGTGGACTTCAAGGGTGAGGTGTCGATGGCGAAGCACTTCGTCGCCAACATGTTGAACCGGGTGATCGATCGTTCGATCCAGGTGCACGGTGCGCTCGGCTACTCGACCGACACGCCGCTCGCGCACATGTACCAGCACGCCCGCTGGGCGCGTTTCGCCGACGGCGCCGACGAGGTCCACCAGATGCGCATCGCCCAGCGCACCATCGCGGCCTACACCGACGACGGTTCCACCCGTCGCGGCACCGGAGATCTCCCGATCTGACGGCCGTTGACGGCCCACGGGAACCGCTCGGCGCTGCCGAACGTCCACCCGTCATGACCCAGCGATCGGCCGTCCGAGCCCTCGCCGCACTGATGATCGGCGTTCCGGTCGCCTGCGCGTCGGACCCGGCGACGCGAGTGCCGGTTACGAGCGGCCCGGAGAACGCGCCGGTGACCACGGTCGTCGCCATCACGCCGCCCGAACCGACGGTCGACACGATCGAGATCGTGAGGACGGTGCGCGGGGTCGACGACCACGGCGCCTGCGGGAACGAGATCCTCGAGCTGGACGGCGAGCGTTGGTATCCGATCGTGTCGGAAGATCTCGGTGGTCAGCCCTTCGACACGACGCGCGACGCGGCGCTGCCCCCGGTGGCCCCGTCGCTGGTTCGCGTCGCACCCCCGGGGCCGGGCGACGACACCGGCACGCTGTACGTGTTCGCCGACGGCATCGGACGGTTGGTGTCCGACAGCGGGCTGATCGACAACTGGCTCACGACCGTCGAGCAGGAGTACCTGTTCGCCTGCTGACGTGTTCGTCAGCGGACGCGGTCGATGTGGCGGTTGACGAGGTTCTCGAGCGCCTCCTGACGGCCGCTCACGCCCGTCGGTTCGGGGGCGGTGAGTTGGGCGTCGTGGAGTTGTTGCAGTGTGACGGTGCCGTCGAGGATGTCGGAGCGGTCGCTCCACCCGGCGTAGCGCTCGTCACGGCGTGCGTCGAGCTCGTCGATCATCGAGGCGGCCACGAGCAGCGAACGGGCCATCACGTCCATCCCGCCGATGTGGCCGTGGAACAGGTCGTCGCGCGCGATCGACTGCCGACGCAGCTTGGTGTCGAACATCAGGCCACCCGTCGTGAAGCCACCGCTGCGCAGGATCTCGAGCATGCCGAGCGACATCTGCTCGACCGAGCCGGGGAACCGGTCGAGATCCCATCCGAGCCGATCGTCACCGGAGTTGGCGTCGATCGAACCGAAGATCCCGGCGTTCACCGCCGTCGCGACCTCGTGGTGGAAATCGTGCCCGGACAGCGTTGCGTGGTTCACCTCGATGTTGACCTTGATCTCGTGCTCGAGCCCGTACTTCTGGAGGAAGGCGAACACGGTGGCGACGTCGTAGTCGTACTGGTGCTTCGTCGGCTCCATCGGCTTCGGTTCGATCAGCAGGGTCCCCTCGAAACCGATCGCATGCTTGTGCTCGACGACCATGTTCAGGAAGCGTCCGAGCTGGTCGAGCTCGCGTTTCATGTCGGTGTTGAGAAGCGTGTCGTATCCCTCGCGACCACCCCACAGGACGTAGTTCGCCCCGCCCAGCCGGTGGGTGGCCGACATGCAGTGGGCGACCTGCGCGGCCGCGTACTGGAACATCGCCGGGTCGGGGTTGGTGGCCGCGCCGGCCATGAAGCGCGGGTGGGAGAACGCATTGGTCGTTCCCCACAGCAGCTCGGTACCGGTCCGCTCCATGTGCCCGGCGGCAACCTCGACCATCTCGTCGAGGTTGCGCGCCGACTCGGCGAACGTTGCCCCCGCCGGCGCGATGTCGACGTCGTGGAACGAGAAGAACGGCGCGCCCAGCTTCTCGAAGAACTCGAACGCGGCCGCCATCTTCAGTCGCGCAGCCTCCATCGGCTCGAGCGCGGCCGCCGCTCCGGATGCGGTCGCGGGGTTCCACGGCCGGTCGAGGGTGCCCGCGCCGAAGATGTCGGAACCGTCCCAGGCGAAGCTGTGCCAGTAGCACACGCCGAAACGCAGGTGCTCGGCCATCGTCCTGCCGCGGACGACGCGGTCGGCGTCGTACCACCGGAACGCGAGCGGGTTGTCGGAATCGGGACCCTCGTACCTGATGTTGTCGATGTTCGTGAAGAACGGGTCGGAGGTCATGCTGTGCTCTCTTCGACGGGGCGATGAAGAATTTCGTGCCCTTTGTCCACAACTATGACAAACTCGCCGGAGCGACGCAACCGGCCGCGTCGGACACCGGATGAGGGAAGATCAGGCGCGATGAACACGACGGGGACTGCCTGGCGGGCACAGACGGTCCGCCGAGCCAACTTGTCGACGGTGTTGACGGCGGTCCGGCGCAGCGGACAGGTGTCGCGCTCGGAACTGGTCTCGGCGACCGGCCTGACCCGCAGTGCGATCGGTGGTCTGGTCGCCGAACTCGAGGAACTCGGCCTCCTTCGCGAGCGGGGCGCGACGTCGGACGGGAGCCCCGGACGTCCGTCCCAGGTCGCCCGGGTCGATGGCACGCGGGTCGGCGCGTTGGCCGTGGAGATCGCCGTCGATGGCATCGGCGCGGCGGTCGTGGGACTCGACGGAGTCGTGGTCCGTGCACAGCGGATGATGCGGTCGCGTACCCCGGTGCCGGTCGACCGAACGGTGCAGGACGTGGTCGGGCTGCTCCGGGGGCTCGGCATCGAGTCGCCGACGATCGACGGGCGTCGGCTCGTCGGACTGGGTGTTGCGATCGCCGGCCTCGTCGACGACGCGACGAACGTCGTGGTTCGTGCGCCGAACCTCGACTGGACCGACGTGGGGCTCGGTCGGGCCTTGGCCGACGAGCTCGGGTTCGACCTACCGGTGTACGTCGCCAACGACGGCGACGTGGGGGCACTCGCCGAGGCGCGATTCGGTGCCGCGGTCGGTGTTGCCGACATGGTGTACGTCTCCGGTGAGGTGGGAGTCGGCGGTGGGCTGTTCGTGGGCGGTCGACGAGTCGCCGGGCGATCCGGATTCGCGGGGGAGCTGGGGCACATGCCGATCAATCCTGCGGGCAGACCCTGTCGGTGCGGGTCGAGCGGGTGTTGGGAGACCGAGATCGGTGAGGTGGCGCTGCTCGTGCGTGGCGGTCGCGACCCGCACGGCGGGATGGCGGCCGTGATCGAGATGATGGAAGCGGCAGCGGGGGGAGAGCCGGCGGCCATTGCGGCATTCGCCGAGGAGTCCCGATGGCTGGGCGTCGGGATCTCCGGACTGATCAACATCTTCGACCCGGAGATGGTGGTGCTCGGCGGGTTCTTCGGCCCGATCCTTCCGTTCGTCCAGGAGCGGTTGAACAGCGAGCTCGAGGGACGTCGCTTCGACGGAGTCGACCGGACGGTCGACATCGTCGCCGGAGCGCTGGCCGGCGAGGCCGGACTGATCGGTGCCGCTGAGCTCGCGTTCGAACCGCTCATCGAAAACCCGCTACTCCTCGGCTGATCGACTACCGTGGCGCGATCAGCGTCGAGGCATGCTCCGGGTACGTCAGGGGACCAAAGGCCCTTGACATCTCCGATGGTTTGTCCGAGACTTTGACAATCATTTGTGCACGAACACAACAAACCGTTGGGTCGTCACGGATGATCAACAACACCACTCCGAAGGGGGAGTCAAGATGAGGAAATCCACACGAAGGGTCGTCGGCATCGTCGCCGCGCTTGCATTCGTTGCAGGTGCATGCGGCAGTGACGACGACGGCGGAGGCTCGGACACCACCGAGGCGCCGGCCGGCGACGAAACCGCCGACACCACCGCCGACACCACCGCCGACGAAACCGGCGACACGACCGCCGACACGACCGCCGATGCCGGTGGCGACGAGGCCGCAGCGGGCGGCGAAGGCAGCATCTGGGTGCTCCTTCCCGACTCGGCCACGTCCGACCGCTGGGAGAAGGACGACCGTCGCTTCTTCGAAGAGGCCTTCCAGGAGGCCGGTCTCGCCGAAGGCGCCGACTACAGCATCGTGAACGCCGAGGGTGACGCGACCGCGCAGATCAGCCAGGCCGAGCAGGCCATCGGCGATGGTGCGTCCGTGATCGTGCTCACCAGCAACGACTCGGGCTCGGGCGCGACGATCATCGACCTCGCCAAGGACGCCGGCGTCGCAGTCGTCGAGTACGACCGCTTCAACACCGAGGGCAGCTCGGGTGGCGCGGCGTACGTCAGCTTCGACAACGTCGCCGTCGGTGCGACGATGGCCTCGGTTCTCGAGCCGGCCATCGATGCGCTCGGTGTGACGCCGGCCAAGGTCGTCATGCAGAACGGTGGCGAGGAAGACAACAACGCATTCCTCTTCCGTGACGGCTACAACGCAACCGTCGAGGCTCGTGTCGCCGACGGCAGCTGGGAACTGGTCGCCGATCAGTTCACGCCGGGCTGGGACAACGCCGAGGCGCTCGCGATCGCCGAGCAGATCCTCGTCGGCGCCGAGAACGACGTCAACGGGTGGTTCGCTGCGAACGACGGCATCGCCAACTCGGTGATCGCCGCGATCGAGTCGGCCGGCCTCGACCCCTCGACGATCCCGGTCAGCGGCCAGGACGCGACGACCGCCGGTATCCAGAACATCCTGCTCGGCAAGCAGGCGATGACGGTGTACAAGCCGATCGCTGCCGAAGCTGCCGTGGGTGCCCAGATCGCGCTCGCACTGCGTGCGGGTGAGGACATCACCGCTCAGACCGGTGACTTCGAGATCATCGGCATCGATGCTGACGGCAAGCCGACCGAAACACCGGACGGTGTGGTTCCGTACATCGCGCTCACGCCGATCGCGGTCACGGCCGACAACATCTTGGAGACCGTCATCGCCGACGGCTTCCGGACCATCGAGGAGATCTGCACCGGCGACGTCGCCGAGACGCAGTTCTGCGTGGACAACGCCTGAGTGCGTCCTGGGACTCGGTGTCCGACACCGGGTCCCGATCGCTCGAGACCTGCCGTGGCGGGGACGCGTCGTCGTCCCCGCCACCGGGTCCCGAGTGTGAAGTGGGGAAGTAGAGACGAGGGGGGTTTCGGATGACCGATCGGACTGGGGACGCGCCGTTGCTGGTGTGCGAGGGGGTGTCGAAGTCGTTCGGCGCGGTGCACGCGCTGTATCGAGTCGACTTCGAGGTTCGAGCGGGGGAGGTGATGGCGCTCGTCGGCGACAACGGCGCCGGCAAGTCGACCCTGATCAAGGGGATCGTGGGGATCTATCCGTTCGACGAGGGCACCACGACCTTCGAGGGTCAACGCGTGAAGATCCACGGGCCTCGCGACGCCGCCGCCCTCGGCATCGAGGTCGTGTACCAGGACCTCGCGCTGGCGGACAATCTCGATGTGGTCGCCAACATGTTCCTCGGTCGCGAGATGACCACCAGGGGAGTGCTGAACGAGACCGCGATGGAGAAGCGGGCCCGGGAGACGCTCGAGAGCCTCAAGGTGATGACGTTGCGGTCGGTGCGCCAGACGGTCGCCGGACTGTCCGGCGGTCAGCGCCAGGCGGTGGCCGTTGCCAAGGCTGTGATGTGGGGCGATTCGAGGATGGTGATCCTCGACGAGCCGACGGCCGCGCTCGGGGTGGCCCAGACCCGTCAGGTGCTGGACATGGTCGAGCGGCTGGCCGAGCAGGGATACGCCGTCGTGCTGATCTCCCACAACCTGCACGACATCTTCGAGGTCGCCGACCGGATCACCGTGCTGCGGCTCGGCCAGCAGGTCGCGGTGCTCGACCGGCGGGAGACGACTCAGCAGGAAGTCGTTCACGCGATCACCGCCGGCGAGATGAAATTCGTCCCGGGGATGGACGAGGAGGTGGCAGCATCATGAACGAGAGCACCAACGCCTACGACGCCGACGCCGTCGAAGCGACGACGCCGACTCCGCCGAGTACCTCACCGCGCACCGCCGGGTTCGCCGCGCCGACCACCGGAGTCAGCGCGTACCTGAAGCAGCGCTGGGAGGCGATCAAGGCGGGTGAGCTCGGTGCGCTGCCGATCATCATCGGTCTGATCGTCATCGTGATCATCTTCGGGACGCTCGAAGAGCAGTTCCTGACGGCGCGCAACTTCACGAACCTCCTGCTGCAGATGGCCCCGGTCGCGGCATTGGCCATGGGCATCGTGTTCATTCTGCTCATCGCCGACGGCGAAGTCGTCTCGATCGATCTCTCGGTGGCGTTCGTGGCCGCCACGGGCGGTGTCGTCATGACGTTGCTGCAGCGCCCGGATGATCCCGGCTGGCCCTGGTGGGCGTGCATCCTCGGCGCCGTTGCGGTGACGACCGCGATCGGTTTGCTCCACGCCCTGATCATCACCAAACTCGGCGTGCCCTCGTTCATCACGACGCTCGCCGGGTTCCTCGTGTGGTCGGGCGTGGTCCTCTGGCTCACCACGCGTTTCTCGACGGCCGGAACGATCCGGATCCAGGACGAACGCCTCGTCGACATCGCGAACAACTTCCTGAGCAAGGGGCTCGGCTGGGCGATTGCCGTCGTGGTGATCGTTGCGTACGCGGTCTCGCAGCTGAACACGATGCGTGTTCGTCAGGCTCGTGGGCTCGACTCGAAGCCGTTCGCGATCGTCGTCGCCCAGATCGTCGGGCTCGGCGCGATCGTGCTGATCGCCACGGCGGTGGCGAACTCCGATCGCGGCGTGCCGCAGATCACGATCACGCTGGGTGTGTTCCTGCTCGTGTGGACGTTCGTCACGACCCGGACGCCCTTCGGACGTCACATCTACGCGGTCGGTGGCAACCCCGAAGCCACTCGCCGTGCCGGTATCAATGTCGACAACATCCGGATCGCGGTGTTCGCGATCAACGGATTCATGGCCGGTGTCGGTGGCGTCATCCTCGCCTCCCGCCTGCGTTCGGTGGCGACGAACACCGGCGGAGGCAACCTGCTGCTCAACGTGATCGCGGCGGCGGTGATCGGCGGAACCAGCCTGTTCGGTGGTTCGGGTCGCGTCGTGTCGGCCCTGTACGGAGCGCTCGTGATCACGGCGATCCAGAACGGCATGGACCTGCTCGGGCTGAACTCGGGCATCAAGTTCATCATCACCGGTATCGTCCTGCTCCTTGCCGTCATGGTCGACTCGGTCTCCAAGCGACGACGCGTCGCTCGCGGCCTCACCTGAGATGCCGCCCGCTCTGGCGGGCCTCCACCGGCGGATCGGGGTTTCGCTGCTCGTCGGCGCTTGCCTCCTCGGCGCCTGCGGGGGCTCCGACGATCGCGTCGCGGAGGGAGCCGATGTCGATCGGCCCCCGACGGCGACGATGGACACGGTTCGTTTCGACGACGTCGCCGCCGACGTCGGGCTCGACTTCCGTCACGGCGCGTTCCGCTGGGAGGCCGGACCGGATCCCGCAGCGATGATGGGGGGCGGGCTGTGCTGGATCGACTACGACCGGGACGGGTGGCTGGACCTGTACGTCGTCAACACCTGGTCGAACGGTGAGTGGGGCCGATGGCGCGGCGAGGTCGGCGAGTTGCCGACGAGTCGACTGTTCCGCAACGACGCCGGCGTATTCGAGGACGTCACCGAGTCGCTCGGGGCAGCCGTCGAGACGCGGGGCAACGGCTGTGTCGCCGCCGACCTCGACGGCGATGGATGGACCGATCTCTACGTCACCACCGAGCGCCAGAACGTCCTGCTCTGGAACGACGGCGGTGAGCGCTTCGTCGACGACGTCACGTTCGCAACCCCGTCGGGCGCTGCAGCGTCCGGGTGGCACTCCGGTGCGGCGGTCGGTGACGTCGATGGCAACGGATGGCCGGATCTCTTCGTCGCGGGGTACGCCGATCTGAACCGCCCGATCGTGAGCGCCACCAAGGGCTTCCCCAACACGTTCGAGCCCGAACCCGACCTGTTGTTCCTGAACGAGGGGCCGGTCGCGGGCGGGCGCATCGGCTTCCGTGAGGCCGCGGCAGAACTCGGGATCGAGCCCGACGGCGCCGACTACGGTCTCGGCGCCGTGCTGACCGACCTCGATCTCGACGGCGACCTGGATCTGTACGTCGCGCACGACACGACACCGAACCAGCTCTACGAGAACCGCTTCGCCGACGAGGGTCGCTTCGTCGAGCGGGGGGTCGAGGCCGGCGTCGGCGACGAGGGTGCCGGGATGGGCGTGGCGTCGGGCGACGGCGACGGGGACGGCCTTCCCGATCTGGTGACGACGAACCAACTCGACGAGCGGCACGTGGTGTTCAGGAACACGGGTGGCGAGCTTCGGTTCGACGATGCGCTCGCGCGGAGCGCCGTGGCCGATTTCGGGGTCGGGTCGACGGGATGGGGGACGAGCTGGGTCGACGTCGATCTCGACGGCGACCTCGATCTGATCGCGGCCTCCGGGGCGATTCCCGTCCGCGACCTGGATGCCGATCGGGAGCTGACGCTGTTCCTCGAGAACACGGACGGCGGTTTCGTCGACGCTGCGTCGGCGGTCGGCCTCGATGCGGTCGGGCCTCGCCTGGGCCGCGGCCTGGCAGCCGCCGACTTCGACAACGATGGGGACATGGACGTCGCTCTCGGCACGATCGGTGGGCCGGTCACACTGATGCGGAACTCGGGCGCCGGGGGGACGTGGTTGGAAGTCGGGACCCCGACGCCGTCCCCGGGAATGGTCGTCACCGTCGAGTTGGACGACGGGACGACGTTGCGTCGGGAGATGCTCGTGGGCAGCAGTTATCTCTCGTCGGAGGATCCCCGCGTCCATGTCGGGTTGAACGGTGCGGAACGGGTCCCGCGGGTCACGGTCGAGTGGCCGGGAGGCGAGCAGCAGACGTTCGAGGATGTCGAGGCTGACCAGCTCCTGCTCGTGAAACGGGACGATCGATGACCCGACGCGTCGTCGCAGCGTTCGTGCTCGGTGCGTTGGCGGTCGCCGGATGCGCGGGCTCGGAGCCGAGCCGTTCGTCGGAGGCGCCGGAGGAATGCGTGCGGACCGTCGACGCGGAGCACTCCGTCGCCCGCGCCTGGAACGAGGCGGTTCTCGCCGCGATCCGCAGCGACTTCCCGGCCCCGACGATTCACGCCCGCAACCTCTTCCACTCGTCGGCGGCGATGTGGGACGCCTGGGCTGCGTACGACCCGACCGCGGTCGGAGTGTTCGTCGACGAGGCGCGCACGGCCGACGACATCGCGGCAGCGCGGGAGGAAGCGATGAGTTACGCGGCCTACCGCGTCCTCGTGGCCCGCTACCTGCCCTCACCCCGCGCCGAGATCGCCGTCACCCAACTCGACGACCTCATGGACGCACTGTGTTACGACCGGTCGGTGACGACGACTGCGGGTGACAGTCCGGCTGCCTTCGGCAACCGGATCGCCGAGACCATCCTGGCGTTCGGGCTGACCGACGGATCGAACGAGGCGAACGAATATGCCGCCGACTACGTGCCGGTCAATTCCCCTCTCGTGGTCGATCGACCGGGCACGGAGATGAACGACCCGAACCGGTGGCAACCTCTCGAACTCGAGGTGATGGAGGCACAGAACGGAATCCCGTTGGAAGACACCGTGCAGACCTTCGTCGGGCCCAACTGGGGCAGTGTGGCCTCGTTCGCCCTGCCGCCTGCCGACGCGAACGGCCTCACCATCGATCCCGGCCCGCCGCCGTTCCTCGGCGACCCGGAGACGGACGACGAGTTCAAACTCGCCGCCAACGAGGTCATCCGCTACAGCGCAACGCTCGATCCGGCCTCCCCCGAGACCATCGACATCTCACCGGGCGTCCGAGGGAACCGCGAGCTCGGAACGTACGAGGGCACCGGTCACCAGGTCAACCCGGTCACGGGCGAACCGTACGACCCGAACGTGCTCGCGCTCGGCGACTACGGCCGCGTCATCGCAGAGTTCTGGGCTGACGGGCCGATGTCGGAAACGCCTCCGGGACACTGGAACTCGATCGCCAACTTCGCCACCGACGAACTGGCTCGACTCGGACCGTTGCGGATCGGGGGCGAGGGGCCGGAGGTCGACCGCCTGGAGTACGACGTGAAGCTGTACCTCGCCCTCAACGGTGCGGTGCACGACGCTGCGATCGCCGCGTGGGGTGCGAAGGGCTTCTACGATTACGTTCGGCCGATCTCGATGATCCGATACATGGGTGGTCTCGGACAGTCGACCGATCCCGACGGCCCGTCGTTCCATCCCGATGGTCTCCACCTCGAGGACGGGCTGGTCGAGGTGATCACCGAGGTGTCGAGCGGTCCCGGCCAGCGGCACGAAGCACTGGCCGACCACGTCGGCGAGGTCGCCGTGCGGGCCTGGAAGGGTCAACCGACGGACATCGAGACCGGCATCGGTGGCGTCGGCTGGATTCGGGCCGTCGAATGGGTCCCGTACCAGCGCTCGACGTTCGTGACCCCGGCGTTCGCCGGCTACGTGTCGGGTCACAGCACGTTCAGCCGAGCGGCCGCCGAGGTCCTCACGGCGATGACGGGGACTGCCTACTTCCCCGGCGGACTGGGCGAGTGGACGATCGAGGCCGACGGATTGGAGTTCGAGGCCGGGCCGTCGGAGACCGTGACCCTGCAGTGGGCCACGTACCAGGACGCATCGGACGAGGCGGGAGTCTCACGCTTGTACGGCGGCATCCACGTCCGGGCCGACGATCTCGCGGGGCGTGAACTCGGAGCACGCGTCGGGACCGAAGCATGGACGCTCGCCGAGAGCTTCTTCACCGGCGGGACCGACTGAGCGGTATGAGGGCCGTCGCCGTGGCGTCGTGCGATCGAACCCGTGACGAGTGACGGGCCGACCGGGAGGGTCGACGAGCTCACCGAGAGCATCGTGGCACGGATCTCCGCGGACGATCTGGACCGCCTGAACCGGATGGCAGCTCGTCGCGGTGTCGACCGCGAGACGTTGGTCACGATGGCGATCGACGCGCTGCTCGCTCAGGAGGCGTGGTCGGGTGGCTTCATCCCACCGCCCCCGGCGGCCCGGATCCCGCCACCGATCGACGAACACGGACGGATCGTGCGGTCGCGCCGCTTCGGACACCGACGGCGCACGAGGTGATCTCGGTCCCGTTCCGACTCAGCGGGCGGCATCGCGAACAGCGTCGATGACCGCCATGTTCGCCACGGCATCCGACGGTGGGAGCGCGGACGTCCGGCCCGCCGCGATCGCCCGGGCGAACGCGTCGGCCTGGAGCGCGTACTGGTCGACGGTCGCGAACTCCTCGATCTCGGTCGGAGGAGCAGTCGGCGGCTGTCGTCCGGTGCTGATCGCGATGCGGGTCGGCCGGTCGTTGGGCGCGTTGAACGGGATCTCGATCTCGATCCTCCCTGTCGAGCCGACGACGTGCACGCGCTGGTACGGCTCGGCGCGTGTCGCGACGGTGAAGGTTGCGTGCCCGGTGCCGAAGCGCATCACCGCCGACGTCATGACGTCGACGCCCGACGTCGGGTCGCGGTGTTCGATCGCTCGGACGTCGTCGGGCTCGGCCCCGAACAGCCATCGAGAGACGCTGATCGGGTAACAGCCGATGTCCATCAGGGCGCCGCCGCCGAACTCCGCGATGTTGCGGATGTTCGTGGCGTCGTCGTTGAAGTAGGAGAACCATGTCTGCACGGCGCGGAGTTCGCCGATGTCGCCCGCGTCGACGAGTTCCTTCGTCCGGAGCCACTGAGGGTGGAAGCGGTACATGAACGCTTCCTGGAGTGCCACCCCCGCCGCTTCGCAGTGGGCGATCACGGTCGCGGCCTCGGCTCGGTCGAGCGTGATCGGCTTCTCGCACAGGATGTGTTTGCCGGCGTCGGCGGCCTTCATCGTCCATTCCGCGTGGAGGTGGTTGGGGAGCGGGTTGTACACCGCGTCGACGTCGTCGTCGGCGAGCAGCTCCTCGTAGGACGCGTACGCCCGCGCGACCCCGAGGTCGTCGGCGAGCGATCGGGCGTCATCGGCGCGGCGCGACGCGATAGCGACCACCGATCCGTGGGCGCTGCCCTGAATCGCGGGGATCACCGCCGTCCGGCCGATCTTGGCCGTGCTCAGTACACCCCACCGCAGCGTCTCCGTCGATGCGTTCATGCCAGCCGCGCCCCACCGAGATCAGCGCCGCAGAGCTCGGCGAGCGCCTCGACGACGAGTTCGTGGTCCTTGCGCTGGGGGAGTCCGGAGACGGTGACGACGCCGACGACGCCGACGCCGTCGACGATGATCGGGAAGCCGCCGCCGTGTGAGGCGACGTCGCGGTCGTCCATGCCCATCTGGGCGAGCACGGAGCGGCCGTCACGCTCGGCCTCCAGACCGACGGCGTACGACGGGCGGTGGAGCATTTCGACGGTGTTGCGTTTGCGCCGTGCCCAATCGGCGTTGGCGGGGGACGTGCCGCGCATCGCATGGAGGAAGACCGTCGCCCCGCCCAGCCGCACCTCGATCGTCACCGCGACGCCGAGTTCGATCGCGCGGTTCCGCAGATCGCATCCCAGCGTCCACGCCGTGTCCTCGTCGAATGCGGCGAACCGGAGCCGTCGGAGTTGTTCGTCGATGCAGTCCAGGTCGGCGGTCATGACGTCACGGTAGCCATCAGCGCGCGCGTCGTCGCGACCTGGCGCGGTGGTCGACGACTACAGTCACCAGTCCGTCGAGTGACCCGGGAGTGCCTGTGGATTCGAATCCGATCATCGGACTGTTGGGACGTCGGCTCCGCCTCGCCGTCATCGGCGGCGGGCCGGGGAGTTTCATCGGTGCGATGCACCGCACCGCCGCACGACTCGACGACCGATTCGAACTCGTCGCCGCGGTGCTCTCCTCCGATCCGGAGCGCTCACGATCGGCGGGCGCAGCGCTCGGGTTGGATGCCGACCGAGTGCACGGTGATGCGATCGCGATGCTCGATGCGGAGGCCGGTCGCGCCGACGGCGCCGATGTCGTGGCGATCATGACGCCGAACGACAGCCACCATGCCTACGCGATCGCGGCGCTCCGCCGCGGCTACGACGTGATCTGCGACAAACCGATGACGAACACGCTCGCAGACGCCCGGGAGGTGCTGGCCGAGGTCGAGGCGAGCGGGCGCGTCTTCTGTCTCACGCACAACTACACCGGGTACCCGATGGTGCGCCAGGCGAGGGCGATGGTGGACGACGGCCAGCTCGGCCGGATCCAGCTCGTTCAGGTCGAATACGTGCAGGGCGGCAAAGCGGGGGATCGGGACCCCGATCTCGACGGGCCGCCGCCGTGGCGCTACGACCCGGTTCGGGGCGGACCGTCGCTCGTGATGGGCGACATCGGCACCCACGCGCACAACCTCGTGCGATTCGTCGCCGGCATCGATGTCGACGAGGTCGCAGCCGAGGTCGGCCACATCGTCGCGAATCGTCTCGTCGACGACTACGCGGGCGCCATGCTGCGGTTCACCAACGGGGCGCGCGGGTCGTTCTGGGTGACGCAGGCGGCCGCGGGCGTGGAGAACTGTCTGCGCCTCCGCGTCTCGGGGACGGAGGGGACGATCGAGTGGATGCAGGAGACGCCGACGCAGCTGACGTTCAAGCCGTTGGGCTCGCCGCAGGAGATCCGCACGCCGAACGGTCCGGGAACCCTGCCGCTGTCGGCCCGGGCCAGTCGGATCGTCGCCGGTCACCCCGAGGGTTTTCACGAAGGGTTCGCGAACGTCTACTCCGATGCCGCCGAGGCGATCGCCGCCCGCCGGGCGGGAGTCGATCCCGATCCGCTCGCGTTGCACTTCCCGAACGCCGAGGACGGCCTTCGCGGTGTTGCCTTCGTCGAGGCGGCGATCAGGTCGAGCGCCGCCGGCGGCGCGTGGACCCGGGTGGGGTGACGGCCGGCGGGTCGTCGGCAGGGTCACTCGGCATCGCGAAGGTCTTCCTTCCAGGCGCGGAAGCGGTCGTGCGTCGTCCCGCTCGGCCCGGTCCCCTCGGCGCTGCCGTCGGCGAACAGCCGGAGGGTGTACTCGGCGCCGGTCGTCTCGTGGGCGGCCCAGTAGCGTGCGTCGCCGTGCTTGGCCGGGCCGGCTCGCCACAGGATCCACGGTCCGATGCGACGTTTGTACTCCGCAACGGGCGTTCCGGGGAGATCGTCGCCGAGCGTCCGCAGCGACGTCGGCGCCTCGACCCACGCGGTGGCCGGGATGTTGCGGTCGCGGATGGGGGTGGCGGGAAGGTCCGCGGTGTGGACCGGCGTGTCGTCGATCGGCCGCTCGTCGTATCTCACCAACCGCGCTCGATCCATTCGTCGAGGTGCGGGCGTTCGGTCCCGATGGTCGTGTCGAGTCCGTGGCCCGGCAGCACGATCGTGTCGTCCGGGAACGTGAACAACCGATCGGTGATCGAATGGATGATCGTGTCGAAGTCACCGATGTCGGACTTGGTGTTGCCCGGCCCGCCGGGAAAGAGGGTGTCGCCGGTGAAGAGCAGCGGCGTCCCGACGAGTTCGAAGGAGATCGAACCGGGCGTGTGGCCCGGGTTGTGGATCGCGTTCATCCGCAGCTTGCCGAACTCGATCACCTCGGTGTCGTCCAGGAAGACGTCGTAGCCGACCTCGCCGAGCATCGGTGCGTCGAGCTTCGTGACGGCGACCTCGTAGCCCGCCTCGCGCATCGCGGGAACCGCCTGGATGTGGTCCCAGTGGCCATGGGTCTCCAACACCCGTCGCACCCCCAGCCGCCGGCACAGCTCGAGGAGTTGCTCGTGTTCGTTGGCGGCATCGATCAGCACCGCGTCGCCGGTTCGGACGCACCGCACCACGAAGACGTTGTTCTCGTACGGGCCGACGACCACCTTGTGGACCTCGACGTCGGCGTTCGACCAGTGGAGCGTGTTCGGTGACGGTGCAGCAGCCATGCATCGAGTCTGGCACGGGCGACGGGGGACCGGTCGAGCGGGTCCCGCGACGGGCCGTTCGGTAGTGTCCGACCCAGTGGATCGCACGTCGTGGCTCCGACGAGCCGTTCTCCTGCTCGTCGCCGCTCCCCTCGTGGCGATGCTGGCGTCGGCCGTCGCGAGTGTGGTGCCCGACCGGCTGATCCTCGACGCCCTCGTCGGCGGCGTCCAACGCCAGGAGATCATCAACATCCCACAGGTCGGGGTCTCCGGACGCGGCGTCGACGTCTTCTCGGACTGCATCGCGCTCACGATGGGGCTCGGAGACTCCGACGGCGGACCCGCGTCGACGTGGCTCCGCAGCCCGACGCTCGGGAGCTGCGACGGCGCGATCGCATCGATCCGTCGCTATGAGTCCGGGCAGGGTCTCTCCGGTGGGTACGAGTACTTCCGCTACTGGCACGGCTACACGATCGTGTCCCGCCCGCTCGTCGCGACGATCGGCGTGACCGGCACGCGCATCGTCCTGTTCTGGGCGTACATCGGTGTGCTCGCAGGGTTCGCCCGGCGGTTGTGGCGTTTCCACGGCCCGGTCGCGCCGGTCGCGCTGCTCGCGCCGTACCTGCTCACGAGCGACACGGTGGAGTTGGCGCGCAGCCTCCCACACGGTGTGCCGGCCCTCGTCGCTCTCGCCGGCGCATGGGCCGTGCACCGCGCCGCGGCCGGCGCCTCTCCCGACTCCGCTGCGCCGTGGACCGGAGCCGACGACCTCCGTCTGGCGACGGTCGCGTTCGTCGCCGGCGCCACCTACGTGTTCGTCGACGTGTTGACCACCCCGCCCGGCGCCTGGGCGCTCGTCGTCTGCGCGGCCATGCTCGCGTCGGCCCGACGCCTCGGTGGACGGCGCCTCGCCGGTCGCGGCGTCGTGGCGGGCGTCGCGTGGATCGTGGGATGGGCGTGGACGTGGGTGTGCAAATGGGCGGTCGCCGCGGTGGTGCTCGGCTTCGACCGGGTCCGCGACTCGATCGGCGAGGCCGTCGACGATCGCCTCGCGGGTGAGCGTGACTACATCGACCTGGCACCGTTCAGGGCGATCGAACTGAACGTCGAGACCTGGCTCGAGCATCCGCTCACCCCGTCGGTGCTGGTCGTGATCGTGGTCGCCACCGTGGTGACGTGGCGGAGTGCTGCCCATCGCAGCGTGTGGCGGAGTCGGCTGATCATCGCGTTCGCCCGCCCTGTTGCCGTTGCTCTGGTTCGAGGTGCTGCGCAACCACTCGCTCGTCCACGTGCTGTTCGTGTACCGGTCGCTCGGAGTCAGTGCCGGCATCGTCGCGGTCGCGCTGCTGGTCGGCCCGGAATCGTTGCGCGCGGCCCGGTGGAACGGCTCCGGGACGGTGGAAGCCGTCGACGAGGCCGACGCGGTCGGGTGAGGCCGAGGTGTCAGCGGCGCTCCAGGCCGAGCACGCCGATGACGAACGACGCGAACACGAACTCGGCACCGATCGCGACGGCGGTCACCGACGGGATGACGATCCGCATGGTCTCGGACGGGTCGAGGTCCTCGAACGATTCCGAACCCCACACGACCACGGCGACGATCGACCCGGCCATCCCGGCCAGGATCAGCAGAATGCCCACGACCAGCACACGCTCGAGGCTCAGACGCTCCAGCCACCGGGTGAGCCCGTCGTTCTCGGACAGCAGCCCCGCGCTGACCGCGTACACGCGGGCGAAACAGGCGAGGAGAATCGCATTGACACCCAGGACGACCGCGAGGTGCGCGTACAGCAGGGCATGGATGTCGAGTTCGGCCGAACCGACCCGCACCGGTCCCGGAAGGAGTACCGCGAGCCCGACCAGACCGATCGAGAACAGCAGGACGCCGGGGAGCAGCAGCAACCACCGCGGGGAGAAGAGCAGGAGGAATCGGAGGTGGCGCCATCCGTCGCGCCACGTCCGCAGGTGCGGTTCGCGGGTCCGGCCGTCGGGACGCAGCGTCGTCGGGACTTCGCGCACGTCGAGGTCGTCGAGCGAGGCCCGCACGATCATCTCGCTCGCGAACTCCATTCCGGTCGTGCGCAGGTCGAGGTCGAGGATCGCCTGGCGTCGGAACCCGCGCATTCCGCAGTGGAAGTCGCCGATGTCGGATGCGAACAGGCGGCGTCCGATGAACGACAGGACCGGATTCCCGAGCACCCGGTGCAGGGTCGGCATCGCGCCGGGTTCGATGCCGCCGGCGAAACGATTCCCCATCACGAGGTCGGCGCCCGCATCGAGTGCCTCGACGAATGGACCGAGATCGTCGAGGGCGTAGCTGTCGTCGGCGTCGGCCATGATCACGTAGTCGGCGGACGCGCACTCGATCCCGGCCCGCAGCGCGGCGCCGTACCCCCGCTCCTCGACATCGACCACGATCGCTCCGTTGCGGCGCGCGATCTCCTGGGACCCGTCGGTGCTGCCGTTGTCCGCGACGACGACCTCGAGGTCGAGTCCGAGGCTCCGGGCCGACTGCCCGGCCTTGCGAATGCAGGTCTCGAGGGTCTCTGCCTCGTCGAGGCACGGCAGTACGACACTGAGATCGGGCCGGTCGTCTGCGTCCGGGTGGGGCGCGCTCGACGGCGATCCTCGGCGATGCCGATCCGGTGCAGGGGTAGCGTCGTCGATCATGGTGGGTGAGCCCGGGACCAGTATCGCTGATCGAGTCCATCGGCGAGTACATCGACGCCTGGTCTTCGACCGACGCCGCAACCGGCTCACCGCCGCGCTCGTCGCCGCGCTCCCCACCCAACCGTCGCATGTGCTCGACATCGGCTGCGGCAGTGGCGAGATCGGTTCCGACCTGGTGGCGGCCGGGCATCGAGTGGTCGGCGTCGAGGTGCTCGCGAGGGAGGAGTGCGCGATTCCGTTCGCGCGGTTCGACGGTCGCCGGCTGCCTTTCCCCGACGGAGCGTTCGATCATGCGGTCATCGTCGACGTGCTGCATCACACCGCCGATCCCGCGTCGGTGCTCGCCGAGGCGCGTCGCGTCACCAGCGGCTCGGTGGTGCTGAAGGACCACTACGCGGAGTCCGGTCGGGCCCGGTTCACGCTGGGCCTCATGGATTGGGTCGGGAACCGACAGTTCGGGGTCGGACGGGAGGGCGCCTACCTGTCGCGCGCCGAGTGGACCGACGTGTTCAGCGCCGCGGGGCTCGTCGTCGCCGATGTCTCGGAGTCACTCGACCTCTATCCCACCGCGGCCAAACCGTTCTTCGAGACGGGACTGCACTTCGTGGCCCGCCTCGTCGACGGTGGGTCGGGTGGCGGCGACGTCGCAAGCGTGCCATCGTGACAGGGATGGATCGCGAACGAGCAGGGCAGATGTGGCGGAGCGCCCGACGTCGGGGGCTCGCCGTGGTCGACGCGTTGCGAGGACGAATCCCGGCAACGGCGTCGCCGATGCCCGCGCAGCCGCGTCCACGGGGGTGGTGGGACCTGCTCCCGTTCACGGCGCACCGCATCGAGATCGCGCCGGGGATCGAAACGACCGTTGCCGGCGTGCCACCCGTCGACGACATCAGGACGCAGTTGGTGGTCGACGCCTGCGGGGGAACCCTCGCGGGCCGCACCGTGGTCGACCTCGGATGCCTGGAGGGTGGGTTCACGCTCGCGTTCGCGCAGCGCGGGGCCGCACGTGTGCTCGGGATCGAAGCGCGGGAGCTGAGCGTGCAGCGGTGTGAGCTGGCACGGACGCTCCTCGGTGTCGACAACGCCGAGTTCGTCGTGGCCGACATCAAGGACGAACTGTCCCGGCACGACCCGTTCGACGTCGTGTTCGCAACCGGCATCCTCTACCACGTCGCTGATCCGGCCGGGTTTCTCCGCACGATGCGCTCGGCATGTGATCACGTCGCTCTGGTCGACACCCACGTCGCCCGCGTCGACGAGGCGAGCCACGACTGCTCGCCGATGGTCACGCGGGAGTCCGGCGGGTCGACCTACCGCGGTCGGATGTTCCCGGAATACCCGCCGGACGTGAGCGACGACGCGAAGGAGGCGATGGCGTGGGCGGCCTACTCCGATGCCGACGCATTCTGGCCGCTCGAAGAAGACCTCGTCCGGATGATGCGCGACGCCGGGTTCGCCGGCATCGAGAAGATCGACGTCGCGGGCGACGGCAACCTGCCGCGGTGGGGCGTCGACACACTCAACCGTGTGATGTATCTCGCCTACGTGTGAGCGTCATGCGCTGACGACGTCGAAGCCGAGACCCATCGCGACGCCGATGTGCGTCGGGTCGAACGTCACGAACCGGATCGGACGCGGCAGTCGTTGCGCCGCGGCGAAATGGATCGCATCGCTGAGACGGACCGGCTGGGTGCGAGCGAGCGACGCCGCCATGTCGAGGCATCGTTGGTCGACCGGCACGACATGCAGATGATCCCACGCCAGGCGGATCGCGTCCTCGAGATCCAGGCGGAGGAAGCGGTCGTCGACGAGTCGGTCGATCGCCGGCAACGCCTCGGTCAACGCCATCGCGGACGCGGCCCACACCGGGTCGCCGTCGAGTGCGTCGAGCGTCACGGCTCGTTGGATGCCGTCGACGGCGACCGCGAGCAGCGCGGAGGTGTCGAGCACCACCGTCACGATCCGATGGTCCCGCTCGACCGTCGGTGGGAACGGCGGTTCACCCGCGCAACTCGCGCAGGACCTGGTCGATGCGAACCCCGGCCCACACCGAGACGGGTTCGGGCGCGCGCCATTCGCTCGTGCGACGCGGCGCGATGACCGCGCCCGACCCGAGCAGCCGTTCGAGGTCGGGTGCCTCCGCGTCGAGCGGGCCCAGCTGAGCGACGGGCCGGCCGCTGCGCGTCACGACCGTGCGCTGGCCGGCAGCGGCACGGCGGACGGCGTCGGCGAGCTCGCCGCGGAGTTCACGGATGCCGGTCGAGCGCGCTGTGTCCATATGTGTACACAACCAGATTTGTGGGCATGTGGCAACCGGGGCCATCATCTCGCCCATGAACTTTGCATTCACCGAAGAGCAGGAAGAGCTGCGCAACACCGTCCGGGCGTTCCTCGAGAACAAGTCGTCCGAAGAGGCCGTGCGCGAGCAGATGGAGACCGAGCAGGGGTACGACGAGGCCGTCTGGCAGCAGATGGGTGAACAGATGGGTCTCCAGGGGCTCGCGATCCCCGAGGAGTACGGCGGGTCGGGCTACAGCTTCGTCGAACTCGGCATCGTGCTCGAGGAGATGGGTCGGGCGCTGCTGTGCGCACCGTTCTTCTCGACCGCGGTCCTCGCCGCCAGCACGCTGATCCACTCCGGTGACGATGCCGCCAAGCAGGCCTACCTCCCCGGCATCGCGTCGGGCGAGACGATCGCCACGGTCGCCTACGTCGAGCCGTCCGGCAAGTGGGACGAGTCGGGCATCACGATGGAGGCCTCCGGCTCGGGTTCCGACGTCACGCTGTCCGGGACCAAGTCGTTCGTCATCGATGGCCACGTCGCGGACCTGATCATCGTCGCCGCGAAGTCGCCGGCGGGAACCAGCCTCTACGCCGTCCAGGGTGACGCTCCGGGGCTGACCCGCACGTCGCTGTCCACCATGGACCAGACCCGCAAGCAGGCGAAGCTCGAGTTCGACAACACGCCGGCGACGCTGATCGGTGAGGAGGGCAAGGGGTGGGAGATCCTCTCGACCGTGCTCGACCTCGTCGCGGTCGGACTCGCCGCCGAGCAGGTCGGTGGCGCACAGATGGTGCTCGAGCAAGCCGTCGAGTACGCGAAGGTCCGCGTGCAGTTCGGCCGCCCGATCGGTTCGTTCCAGGCGATCAAGCACAAGTGCGCCGACATGCTGCTCGAGGTCGAGTCGGCCAAGTCGGCCGCGTACTACGGTCTGTGGTGCGCCGCCGAGATGAACGACGAGCTCCCCTCGACCGCCTCGCTCGCGAAGGCCTATTGCTCCGAGGCGTACTTCCACGCAGCGGCCGAGAACATTCAGATCCACGGTGGTATCGGCTTCACCTGGGAGCACCCGGCGCACCTCTACTTCAAGCGCGCGAAGAGCTCCGAGCTGATGTTCGGCGACCCGACCTATCACCGCGAGCAGCTCGCACAGCGCATCGGTATCTGAGACGCGGGTCGCCCGACGGGACCACGGTCCGGTTCGGGCGACTCGCCCTCGTTCCTCGGGAGGGCCGGCCCGTCGATAGCGTGATCCCGTGGTCGTGTTGTTCGCTGTTGTCGCTGCGATCGTCGTGTTCGTGATGGCGGCGGTCGTGATCGGTCGCGAATCGCATCGCCTGGACGCGGTGGCGCCCCGGGCCGTGTACGCGCTCGACGAGGCGACCGACTTCGTGTGCGACCGGCTTCCGGTCGAGAGCCAGGCCCGCCTGACCCCGGGAGAGGTGGAGCAGCTCCTCACTTTTCACATGCAGTGGCTCCACGCGCAGGGGCTCCAGCCCGACAGGGTCGTCGACCAGCCGCAATCGATCGACGAACAGGTCATCGTGACCGAGGACGCGCTCACCGCATACCTCCTCGGCGAGTCCGATCGCAACGGGGTCGATCTGCTCGACGACGTGGACGCCGTGAACGTGGTCGAAGCGCACCTCGCCTACTTCGAGGCGATCGGTGCAATCGGGCCGCAGGCACCACTCGACGACGTGCTGTGACGGGCGGTCGATGTGCTGTGATGGGGACATGGCATCGCTGATCCCGAAGGACCGCACGGTGGCCGCCCTCGACGAGGTGTGGTCCTCGATCACCGAGCTCCTGGTCGGCCTCGACGACGAGCAGTGGTCGCTCCCGTCGCCGCTCCCGGGTTGGGACGTGCAGGACAACGTGGCCCACATCGTCGGGACCGAGGCGATGCTGCTCGGGATCGAGAATCCGGACATCGAGATCGACCGGGACGAATTGCCCCATGTCCAGAACGACATCGGGGTGTTCAACGAACTGTGGGTGCAGTACCTCCGGATGCGACAGCCGAACGAGGTCCTGTCGATCTTCGAGGAGTACACCGGTGCCCGGCTCGCCGCGCTCCTCGAGATGACGCTCGACGAGTGGGACGCCGAGTCGTTCACCCCGGCCGGAAGGGACACCTACGGCCGGTTCATGCAGATCCGCGTCTTCGACTGCTGGCTGCACGAGCAGGACATCCGTGATGCCGTGGGGATCCCCGGCCACGAGGCCGGTCTCGCCGTCGAGGTGACGCTCGATGAGATGGCGACGGCGATGGGCTTCGTGGTCGGCAAACGCGCCGGTGCGAGCGACGGTCAGTCGGTCACGTTCGAACTGACCGACGACGGTGCCGTGGTGCGCACGATCCACGTCACCGTCGACGGTCGAGCCGCTGTCGTCGACACCATCGACGGCGCGGCCACGACGGTCGTGCGACTGCCGGTCGGTGTGATGACGAGGCTGTGCGCCGGCCGGGTCGTGCCCGTCGAGCATCGACACCGCATCGAACTCAGCGGTGACCGGGACCTCGGTGAACGCGTGCTCGGCGCCCTGAACTACACGGTCTGATCGCGACCGACGGTGACGATCCCGTCTCCGTCCATGTCTCAAGACCCGGTCAAGATGTGACACTATCCGTGACCAGTGCACCGCTCGATGTGATACTGGCGGGATGACCGACTCGGATCCGAACCTCCCCGACCCGTCGACGCCCGTGCCCCCGCCACCGACGGAGGCGATGCCGGTGACGCCGAGCCCGGAGGAGATCGACCTCCCCACCCCCTGGTACAAGAAGCCCGGCGGGATCGCGGCGCTCGTGATCGGTGTGCTGTTGATCGGCGGGCTGATCTTCGGACTGATCTGGGCGGGTGGTGATGACGATGCCGAGGTCGTCGCCGCGCGCGTGGTCCTGCTCCCGAAGGACCCGACCGGGGCCGGGCTGGACCAGAGCTTCGTCGCCGAGGTCTCCGCGACCGCGGACTTCCCCAACTCGTTCGTCTGGCTCGAGCCCGAGGCCGCTCCCGGGCCCGACGGTGTCGGTGGGAGCACCGATGGTGCGGACCGGATCACCTTCGCATGGGCGCCCGCCTCCGAGGTGGTCGAGCCGGATGCGTGGACGTCGACGATCACCCTCGTGGGCAGTTCGCCGGCCGGCTTCACGCCGCCGGGACCCGTCGTCGAGTGCGTGCTCGCCCGCCCCGACGAACAGAACACGACGGTCTCGATGGACGTCGTGGCCGATCCACCCGATCCGTCGGTCGAGCAGGTCGTGACCTACACGTTCCCGAATCACGAGTTCCTGCCCGGCGACACCGTGACGTGTGAACTGGTCAGCCAGCTCCCCCCGGAGACGACCGTGCCGGAGAGCACGACGACCGTCGCGGAATCGACGACAACCATCCCGGAGACGACCCTGCCGGAGACGACGGTCCCCGAGACGACCGTTCCGGTGACGACGACGCCCGCGACCACCGCCCCGTCGACGACGGCGCCCGAGACGACCGTCGCACCGACGACACCTCCGGCGCAGCCGGCCACCGCCACCGAGGCGCTGCAACAGGCGGGTGACTACGGCACGTTCCTCGGGCTCGTCGCCCGGGTCCCTGCCGTCCAGGCGCTGCTCGACGGCGCCGGGCCGATCACCGTGTTCGCCCCGACCGATGCGGCGCTCGCCGACGTGACGGCTCCGTCGGATCCGGCCGAACTCGAGCAGCTGCTGTTGTCGCACATCGTCGACGGGACCGCGCTCGACGCGGCCGCGGTGTTCGACGGGTCGCGGACCGAGGTCACGGTCGCCTCGGGAGGGACTCAGCTGATCGTGCAGGATCCACCGACCATCGGCGGAGCGACGGTCGTGCAGGCCGACCTGCTGTCGACCAACGGCGTGTCGCACGGCATCGATGCGCTTCTGCCGCCCTCGCTCTGAGCCCGGTCCCGAATCCGATGCGACAACATCGCTCGGATGTGCTGAACTGTCTCCACCAGAGAAGGGAGGTGGTCCAGACAATGCCGAGTGAACAACAGGGGACCCTGGAGGTGGTTGGCCGCTAGGTCAACAGGCTGGACCGGCCTGGCGAATCCACGCCAACCCCCGCTGATCGTCATCGCCGCAACTGGTCCCAGCGGCGTGCTGCCCGGCCCCGTTCACCCGCGGTCGTCACAGCTCACGGTGACGTCAGTCCCAAGACAGTCCGATCGGTGCCAGGCCTCCCGTGGGGCCTGGCACCGTCGCGTCCGGGTGATCGTGGGTGGGTGGAGGTCGCTCGCTCCGCCGACGCCGTAGATTCCTGGGGTGGTCACACGTGCACCGGCGTCGCGGTTCCTTCCGGTCGCACTCATCGAGAACCGAAGCCGTCGGCAACGAATGCTGCTCGGAGCGGCGGCGCTCCTCGTCGTGCTGTTCCTGACCCTTCGAGCCGTCGCGTCGGTGCTCCTCGACCGATGGTGGTACGACACGGTCACCGATGTCGACGTGTGGCGGATCGGATTCGTCGCGAAACTCGAGCTGGCGGTCGGCACCGGCGTGTTGACCGCCGCTGTCCTGGGCAGCAGCGTCTGGTTCGTGCTGAAGGTCGGCGCGCTGCAGCGTGACCGACCACACCCGGCGATCGAGCGCTACCACGCTCGCATGGGGCCCGGGCACCGGTGGCTGCTGGTCGGCCTCGCGGTCTACCTGAGCCTGCACATCGCGAGCGCCGCGGTCGGCAACTGGCAGTCGTGGCTGCTGTTCCAGCATGCCGCCACCCTCGGTCGGCAGGCCCCGGTCGACGGACGGGACGTCGGCTACCACCTGTTCCGGCTGCCCTTCCTCTCGGCGGCGAGTTCGTACCTTCGCCAGCTGACCGCGTTCACGTTGCTGGTGACGGTGGCCGGTCACGTCGCGTCCGGAGCGATCCGCTGGCCCGGGCGGAAGGTTCGCTCGTCGCGTCTCGCGATCGCGCACGTCGCGGCGCTGGTCGCCTTCTTCTGTGCCCTCCAGGCGTTGCACGATGTCCTCGTCGCGCGGGCCGCGATCGCCACCAACCGCGTCGGGACCTTCGACGGACCGGGCTACACCGAGGCCACGGTCACACGACCCGGCCTGCTCGTCGCTGCCGTCGTCGTCCTCCTGGCAGGGTTTGCCGCGGTGTGGTTCGGGAGGACGGGCAGCTGGAGACCGCTCGTCACGACGCTGGCCGTCGCCGCGACGGTGCACTTCGCGGTCGTGTCGGTGCTCCCGGCGCTCACCGAACGATTCGTGGTCGCTCCGGCCGAGGCACAACGTCAACTGTGGTCGATCGAGGACAACCTCGACGCGACCACGGCTGCCTACCAGATCGACGACGTCACCGTCGTCGACGGCGGAAACGACCTGAACGTGAGGGCGTCGGGCGAGCCGATCGGAGGAGTCGTGTCCGACGAGAATCGGGTGCCGCTGTTCGACTCTGCCTCGATGGCCTCCGCCCTCCAGGTTCTGGCGGGCACCACGGGAACCCGGATCTCCGATGTCGACATCGACCGGTACGACCTCGACGGGGAGAATCGGCCCGTGTTCGTGGCGGCCCGGTCGGCTCGCCGCGACGATCTGCCCGAACGCGGCTGGGTCCAGGAGCATCTGGTGTACACGCACGGTGACGGCGTCGTCGCCGTCCCCGCCGACCGGACCGATGTGGACGGTCGTCCCGACACGTCCAGCCTCGGTGGGTTCTTCGACACCGATCACGTCCCGCTCTACTTCGGCGACCAACTCGACGGTTGGTACGCGATCGTCGGGACCCGTCGCCCGCAGCAGGGCGACGCCAGGTTCGACGGCGACGGGATCGGTCTGTCGTCGTTCGGGCGCCGAGCTGCACTGGCGCTGGCGGTCGGGGAATCGCAACCGCTGCTGTCCTCCGAACTCACCTCCGAATCCGAGCTGCTCTACCGGCGATCGGTCCGCGAGCGTGTCGGTGCGCTCGCCCCGTTCCTCGCGTTGGACGGCGACCCGTACCCCGTGCTCACCGACGGGCGCGTGACCTGGATCATCGACGGGTACACCACCTCCTCCACCTCGCCGTCCTCGCAGTTCGTGACCGTGTCGGGGGTACCCGCGAGCAGCGATCTCGCCGGTCGGGAGATCAACTACCTGCACGCATCGGTCAAGGCGACCGTCGATGCCGAGACCGGTGAAACGCACCTGTACCGGACCGACGGCGGTGACGATCCGATCCTGGACGTGTGGGATGGCGTCTACCCCGGACTCCTCGAACCGCTCGACCGATTCCCCGCCGAACTCGCTCCCCAGGTGCGGTACCCCGACGATCTCTGGACGGTGCAGACGGCGTTGCTCGGGCGATACCACGTCGAATCCGCGGAGGAGTTGTTCAACGGCACGGAGCGCTGGGCCGTGAGTGCGGCAGCCGCCACCTCGGTGGGAGAGGTCACGACGACCCCGGCTCCGTCGGTCGACATCTTCACGACCCTCGCGCCGGTGGGCGACGGGTTCGCCGCCGTCCGTCCGTTCGGTCCCGGGTCGGGGAACAACCCCACGACGACGCGCGACGAGCTCGCCGCGGTCGCCGTTGCCGAACACGGGCTCGATGCCACGATTTCGCTCGTCGTCCCCGACGACGACATCGACCCGCCACTGTTGAGCCCGCAGGTCGCACAGAGCGCGATCGACGCCGATTCCGATTTCGCCCGCGTGATCACCTTGCTGAACGCGAACGGGTCGAAGGTGCTGTTCGGACCGATGGCGCCCGTCGTGAACGACGACGGCCTCGTGTGGACGCGTCCGGTGATCGTGCTCGGTACCGGCTCGTCGGCTGCCCCTCGCCTCTTCGGTGTCGCCGCGGTCGTCGAGGGTCGCGTGGCGGTGCGGGCGACGACGCCGCTGGCCGTGGCCGCAGCACGTGACCCCGACGCGCCGAGCGTCGACCCGACGCTCGACGCCGGGAGCGGCGGAGGCTGATCCGGTCGTAGATCGATCAGCGACGTACGACGGGGCGATCGTCTGCCGAGTACTCCGCGATCACCTCGGCGATCGGGCCGTCCATCCGCAGCTCACCCTGTTCGATCCAGAGTCCACGCGCGCAGCGTTTGGCGAGTTCGTCGAGGCTGTGGCTGACGAGCAGGAGGGTGCCGGCCCCACTCAGCAACTGGTCGATCCGGGCGGCGGACTTCTCGCGGAACACCCGGTCGCCGGTCGACAGCGCTTCGTCGATCAACAGGATTCGGGGAGCGACGGAGGTGGCGATCGCGAAGTGCAGTCGGGCACGCATGCCCGACGAGTACGTCCGAAGGGGGCGATCGATCGCTTCACCGAGATCGGTGAACTCGATGATCGACTCGATCTCGGATTCGATCCGCTCGCCGGGCATGCCGAGGGCGAGACAGCCGAGGCGGATGTTGCGGCGCCCGGTTGCCGCGGGCATCAAGGTGGCGCCGACGCCCATGAGCTTCGGTTCTTCGCTGACCAGGATCTCCCCCGACACCGGCGCGATCAGGCCGGCGATCGCGGAGAGGAGTGTCGACTTCCCCGATCCGTTCGAACCGAGGATTCCGACGGCTTCGCCTTCGCGGACGTCGAACGACACCCCCTTGACCGCATGGATCACCGTGCGTCCGGTGCCGGTGCGAGTTGCAAATCGTTGGCGGAGCGCGGCACGTCGTTCGTCGAACAGCTCGTACTCGACATGGACGTCCACGACGCGCATCGACAGGGGCGAAGGCGCTGGTGGAACGGAACCGCTCATCTGCCGATCGCCTGCTCAGGCCCGTCCATATGCGAGTTCGTGAACGCGGAAGTATCGGAACCCGAACACGAGCGTCAGCGCGATCACGCCGCCCAGTTCCACGGTCCTCAGGAGATCGAGCGGAGTGCCGATGAAGATCCAACGATAGAGATCGACGATCTGCACCATGGGATTGAGCGACACCACACGCCTGATCAGCCACGGTGCCTCGGTGTCGTCGATGTACTGATCGACCGGGAACATCACCCCGGAGACGTACATCAGCAGCCGGAAGACGAACGGGATGAGTTGCTGGATGTCGCGATAGCTGTCGTTCAGGCGTGCGGCCACGAAGGCGAGCCCGAGGTTGAAGCACGTGTGCAGCGCCAGCGTGGCGGGAAGCAGGAGCAGGCGACTCGTGAGGCCCGCACCGGTCACGACGGCGACGACGCAGAGCACGGCGATCTCGAACCCGAAGGTGATGAGCCGGCCGAGGACCGCCGAAATCGGAAGCAGGGCACGCGGAAACCGGGTCGCCCGCATCAGCCCGAGGTTCGAGGTGATCGATGTCGCACCCGCCAGGACGGAACGGGTGGTCAAGCCGAAGGTGAACACACCGATCATCAGCCAGAAGACGTAGTTGTCGATGCCACGATCGGCGTGGAGGAAGACCCCGAACACCAAGTAGTACACGGCAACCGACAACAGCGGGTTGACCAGGTGCCAGAGGTTGCCGAGCAGGGTGTCCTGATGGGTGGAGCGGACCTCCTCGAGCGGCATCGCGACGGCGAATTGGCGGCGCTCCCACATCTGATGGAGGTAGGTGGGCGCGTCGACGTGCGCATGCATCGGGAAGAGGGCATCGGCGCCGTCGTCGATTTGCGCGTCCGGTGTCGCGGACCTGGAGGTGCTCGGCAAGGAGTCCAAACGCACAACGCTAGCGGGGACGGGACGGGCGGGAAACGACACGCTCGCGCACTATTCTGAGCGACGTGATGGACCACCACCCGAAGTTCGAGGGATTCCGCTTCATCGGCGACAAGCGCACCCAACTCGTGTACGACCTGACCACCTGGGAGGACGACGACGTGATCAACGAAGTCGTCGACGCCGGTGTCGGTCAGTCGTTCGGGCCCGACACGCTGCCCGAGGCCCGCAATCGCGGCTACACCCTCGCCACCCCCGGCAAGAAGCGCATCCACCGCAAGCCGCGAGCCTGACGCAGGATCCCCGACGATGCCCGGCATGGACTCCACGTTCCTCTCGAACGGGCTCGAACTCGCCTGCCATCTGGGGCGACCGCCGGGTGAGGTCCAAGCGGGGCCAGGGGTGATCCTGTGCCACGGGTTCCCGATCGGACCACTGGATGCCGAGCGATCGGGTGGCACGTTCCCCCAGCTCATGGACCGCGCGGCCAGCACGCTGGGGTGTGTCACGATGACGTTCAACTTCCGGGGGTGCGGTGCCAGTGAGGGCGACTTCTCGCTCCAGGGTTGGGTGGACGACCTGCGCGCCGCGATCTCCCATCTGCTCACCGTCAGCAACCCCGACGGGGTGATCCTGATCGGGACGAACACCGGCGGCTCGATCGCCGTGTGCGTCGGCGCCGACGATCCACGCGTCTCGGCGGTCGCGCTGCTGAGTCCTCGCGCCGACTTCGACGACTGGGCCCAGCACCCACGCCGGTTCCTCGAACACGCGCGGGAGATCGGTGCGATCCACGACCGCTCCTTCCCCCCGTCGACCGACGAGTGGGCCCGTGAGTTCCGTCGCTTCAGGCCCGTCGCGTCGGCCCGGCGCTTCGCACCACGACCGATGCTCGTCATGCACGGCGACGAGGACGACAGCGTCCCCGTGTCCGATGCCCGCCAACTCGTGAACGCACACGGTGCCGCGGAACTCAGCCTGCTCGAAGGAGCCGGCCATCGGTTGCGGCACGATCCGCGGGCCATCGCGATTCTGCTCGGCTGGCTCGACCGGATGCGGTCGATGCAGCACCACCCGAGCTCCGAGACCGATCCGGTCCCGAGCAGCTAACGACCGGCTTCGAGCTGGCTGCGATGCCAGGCGTAGGCGGAGTCGACGATCTCCTCGAGGCCGTACCGCGCCTCCCAACCGAGCGTGGCCTTGGCGAAGCTCGGATCGGCGTAGGTCGAGACCGGGTCGCCGGCGCGCCGCGGCGCGATGTCGTACGGCACCGGCTCGCCCGCGACTGCTTCGGTCGCCGCGAGCACGTCGAACACGGACGAACCCACGCCGGTCCCGACGTTCACGGCAATCGTCTCGCCGCCGTCACCGAGGTATCGCAGGGCCTTGACGTGAGCGTCGGCGAGATCGGCGACGTGGATGTAGTCGCGGATGCAGGTGCCGTCGGGCGTGTCGTAGTCGTCGCCGAAGACCTTGAGCCGGCGATCACCGAGGAGCAGGGCTTTCATCGCGAGCGGAATCAGGTTGTAGGAGTACGCCCAGTCCTCGCCGATCCGACCGTCGAAACTCGCGCCGGCCGCGTTGAAGTACCGCAGGCTGACCGATCGGAGATCGCTCGTTCGGCCGTACCAGTGGAGGATCCGTTCGACCATCGCCTTCGACTCGGCGTACACCGACTCGGGACGGATCGCCGCCGTCTCGGTGACGGGGACGACGTCGGGGGTGCCGTTCACCGAGCACGACGACGAGAAGACCACGTCGTGCACACCCGACGCGAGACACGCTTCGACCAGCTCGACGGTGCCGGCGATGTTGTTGCGCCAGTACTTGGCCGGTTGCTCCATCGACTCGCCGACCGACTTGTACGCGGCGAAGTGGACCAGCTGGGTGACGCCGTGCTCGTTGCATGTGGCGGTCACCAGATCGCGGTCGCGGATGTCCCCGACGACGAGGGGTGCGTCGATGACCGCCTCGCGGCGCCCGAGTTCGAGCGTGTCGAGCACCACGACGTCCCGGCCCGCCTCGCGCAGAGAGCGGACCGTGTGTGATCCGATGTAGCCGGCCCCGCCGGTGACGAGAACGGTTCCGTCGATCGCTGTGGTTCTCTCCATCGCCTCGGAGGTTAGCGGGACCGCTCCGAGACGCTCGGTGATTGTGACCCGGTCGTGCCGTTATCCTCGGAT
Organism: Ilumatobacteraceae bacterium; assembly: GCA_963824025.1. GTDB lineage: Bacteria > Actinomycetota > Acidimicrobiia > Acidimicrobiales > Ilumatobacteraceae > Ilumatobacter_A. The sequence goes on along the minus strand of CAWGNY010000007.1, from coordinate 102,834 downwards.
CGCCCGGCCTCACCGTTTCGCTCGCAGACCGGGATGTTCGAACGGAGGGTGGGAGTGAGTTCAGACGAGCCATGCGTGAGCATCGTCATCCCGTGCTTCAACGTCGAGGAGTACGTCGCCGAATGTCTCGACAGCGTGTGCGCTCAGACACACCGGAACCTCGACGTGGTGCTCGTCGACGACGGCTCGACCGATTCGACCGCGCACATCCTCGGCCGCCGCGCCCGGAACGATGATCGGATGCGGATCGTCACGCAACCGAATCGAGGTCTGGGAGCGGCACGCAACGCGGGGATCGACCTGGCAACCGGCGCGTTCATCTTCTTCCTGGACAGTGATGACGTGCTCCCGGTGGATGCCATCGGTCGCCTGGTGGCGCGAGCACAGCAGGGCGGTGCCGACCTCGTGAGCGGCCGGATGGATCAGTTCGACTCCACCGGCCGGACACGCGCAGCGCAGTACCGTTCGGTCTTCGACCACGACGCCGACGGCCTGCACATCTCCCGTGATGTCGGTCTGGTCTACGATCAGATGGCCTGCTCGAAGCTGTTCCGCTCCGACTTCTGGCGCGCGAACGACTTCCGGTTCCCCGAAGGGGTCGCCTACGAGGACCTCGAGTTGGTGATCCGCGCACACGTCGCAGCAAGCTCGGTCAGTGTCGTGGCGCGCCCAACGTATCTCTGGCGCCGCCGTGAGCCGGGGTCCCCGTCGATCACGCAGGACAGATACCGGCCGGGAAGCACCGCTCAGCGTTTCGGCGCAGTCGGACGGGTGGACGCGCATCTGCATCTCCATGCGGGAGAGGCTGCGTGGGAGGAGCACGGGCTCAAGGTGTGCACGGTCGATGCCCGGCTCTACGCCAGGCTGCTGCGCGCGTCGCCTCGCGGTTGGTCCGAGGAGTTCTTCGCCTCGGCGTCCACGACCTTGAACGAGCTCTGTCCGGCGTCGCTCGACAGGTTGAACCCGGTGATGCGACTTCTGTACCTGGCGATCTGCGCCCGTGATCGGCGGGCGACCGAGGCGTGTGTCGGTCTGCTCGCCGGATCGGGGGGCCGGTCGTGGGCGGCGGCGACGAAGTCCGCGACCACGCTGGTCGTGACCCGCCCTCGTCTCGTAATGGAGGTGGTTCGTTCGCTCGCTCGGCGCCGGTCCTCAGCGCTCTGGAGCGAAGACGACCTCGGTCGAGGCCGCAACGACGGGTAGGCCTGCCACGCCCGGCTCGGCCACGTACAACGCACCGGCTCCCGGCGTTCCCGGGTTCGGCGCCGACGCGGTGGTGATCAGCATCACCGACGCATCCCGGCCGACGAACGCAGGACACGTGACGAACGGGGTCGGAACGGCGATCAGGTCGTCCTGGGCGCCGTCAACGAAACGACGCACGGCCGCACCACCCCAGAGGGCGACCCACAAGCCCCCCTCGCAGTCGATGGCCATTCCGTCGGGGTCGCCGATGTCGTCGGGCAGCCGCACCACGGTGCGACGTTCGGAAACCGTTCCGGACGCAAGGTCGTAGTCGAACGCGTCGACGCACCGCGTCGGGGTGTCGATGTAGAACATCGTCGCGCCGTCCGATGACCAGCAGAGCCCGTTCGAGATCGTCACGCCGTCGACGAGAGGCGTGGCGATCCCCGACTCGAACGACCAGAGCGTGCCTGCACCGGGCCGCGGCGGGTCGGCCATGGTGCCGCACACGAACCGGCCGACAGGGTCGGGCTGTCCGTCGTTGAAGCGGAGGTCGTCGGCGGGCCTCGACACCAGAATCCGCTCCTCGCCGCCGATGACGACGACGTCGTCGATGCGAGCCGCGAGGAGGCGGCCGTCCGCTGTCTCCGCGATCGCTCCGACCGTGCCACCCTGCCGATGGGTCGAGGTGATTCCCGATGCGAGATCTCCGACATGCACGGCGCCCTCGAGGATGTCGACACAGCCGAAACCGTCACCGTCACCGACTCGGATCGGCCCCTCGCCGAGCGTCATCTCCGTCGACGCGAAGAGTTCGGCGGCAGCGCTCACGGACGCATCATTCCGTTCCGAGCCGGATCGTGGCACCACCATCGACCACCATCATCTGGCCGGTCGTGTAGGGCGACAGCTCCGTGTCGGCGAGGTGAACGATCGTCGGTGCGATCTGTTCGGGGGTCGCCACGAATCCGAGCGGGGTCCGATCGACGAGGGCACGGAGATTGCCGGCTGGTCCGTCGGGGTGAGGTCGTCGAGACAGTCCGGCCTCGAGCATCGGGGTCAGCACGGCCCCTGGCAGGACGGCGTTGCATCGGATGCCCTCGGCGGCGAGTTCGAGTGCGGCGCTGCGGGTCAACGCCACGAGCGCGCCCTTCGAGATTGCGTAGACCGCGACGTTCATCGAGGTCGCGACGGCATGCACCGAACTGACGTTCACCACCGAGCCGCGCGCCGCCGACAGAGCAGAGTGGAACTCGCGGATCATCTGGAATGCAGAGCGGACGTTGGTGTTCATCACGGCGGTCCACTCCTCGTCAGTCGTCTGGACGAGGGGTTGATTCACCTGGAGTGCGGCGTTGTTGACGAGGGCGTCGAGTCGGTCCACGTGACCCAGCTCGCTTCGGATCGCGACGACGCCCTGCTCGGCGGCGAGGTCGGCTCGTACGAATTCGTCGACCTCGAGGTCGCTCGGGGCCGCCGACTGGTCGATGCCGATCACGTGCCACCCGGCCGCTTGGAACGCGGCTGCTGCGCCACGCCCGATTCCACCGCACGCTCCTGTGATGATCACCTTCTTGGATGTCTTCACAGCTTGGTGACTTCCTCGATCAGATGAGCGATCGCGATGTCGTGTGTCCGTGCCGAGGCCTCCAGTGTGTTGCTCGCGTTGTGCGAGCCGAAGACCACGTTGTCGAACTCGCGCAGCGGGCTGTCTGCCGGTGTGGGCTCGATCTCCAGCACGTCGACCGCAGCGCCGCCCAGCTGCCCTGCCCTCAACGCGGTCACCAGTGCGTCGGTCTTGACGACCGGACCGCGGCCGGTGTTGACCACGAACGCCCCCGGCTTGAGTCGGCCGAAGGCGTCCTCGTCCAACAGGTGATGCGTCGACGCGTTGAGCGGACAGTTGACGGAGACGACGTCGCTCTCGGCGAGCAGGTCGGCGAGTGACACGATCTCGACACCCAGTTCGGACGCAGCGGACTGGCTGTCGGGCGACGGGTCCGACCCGATGGTGCGCATTCCGGCGACGGTGGTGCGTCGCGCCACGGCGCGTCCGATACCGCCCAGCCCGATGATGCCGACCGTGAGCCCTGCTAGCGATCGCCCCGGCGGCTTGGGCCAACCGCCGCTTCGGATTCCCCGATCGATGAATGCGAGCTGACGCGTGAGCATCGTGATGTAGGCCATCGTGACGTCGCCGACCTCGTCGTCGAACATGCCCGGCGTGTTGCGCACGACGATCCCCCGCTCGGCCGCGCTCACCAGGTCGATCCCGTCGATTCCGATTCCCCACTTCGAGATCACCCGCAGGTCGGGGAGCGCGGCAAGCACGTCGGCGGTGAACTTGTCGTCGCCGGCCACGACGCCGACGCAGCCGCGCATCGCGTCGACGAGGGCCTGACCCTCGAGGTGCTGACCGGGAACGTCGGGGGTCACGACCTCCCACCCGAGGTCGTCGAGGGGTCGGCGGTGTGCCTCGAGATCACGGAGGAGTTGGATGCAGGTCACGGCGACGGCGGTCATGGGGCGCTCCTGAGGCGTTGATGGAGGAGTTCGGCGATCACGAAGTCGTGCTCCTCGTCGATGTCGACCGCTTCGAGTGGATCGATCTCGAACATGATCGGATGCTCGCCCATGCGGCGTCCTCCGGCGATCTGTTCTGCGGTGAAGATGTAGAGATTCGAGTTCTCCTCGTAGATCGGCGGAAGATCCTGCGTCCGGAGCAGGACCGCCGGGTCGTGGTTCACCGCAACGCCGTCGGCGTCGTAGAGGCGCGTCTGGAGGCGTGTCACCGAGAACAGCGAGTCGTGTCGGTCGAGTGCGCCTTCGAGTTCGGAGATCGCCCGCTCGATCGTCTCCGGCCGCAGGAGCGGGTTGGTCGAATGGGTCTGGAGATACCACGGGCTCGGGAACTGGGATGCATCGTGACGGAGCACGTCGGTCATCGGGGTCTCACCGCCGAGCAGATGCTCGGGTCGGTCGATGCATCGCACCTGGGGAAAGTGTTCGGCACACTGTTCGACGATCGTGGGACTGTCGGTGTCGATCACCACGGTGGTGATCTGGGGGACCGCGAGCAGGGTCGACACCGCGTGGTGGAACAGCGGTCGGCCGTTGAAGTCCCGGTAGTTCTTGCCGGGGACGCGTTCGCTGCTGTGCCGCATCGGCACGAATGCGACGATCGAAATGGTCATGTGCGGGAGTCCCCGTCTGGTCGTGGCTTCGACGAACGGAGGTCGATGCCCTTCGGATAGTAGAAACGTCGCTTCAGCTCGGCTGACACCTCGCCGCGCGTTCGGAATCCCTCCCACGTTCCGATGTACTGCGCTGCGCGGAATCGAGGGATCTCGACCAGATTGCCGAGCAGCTTGTGACGCGAGGATCGCGGCAAGGTAGTCGCGCCCGACGTTGGCTGCAAAGAGGGCGATCGCCTCGAAGGCGCCGAGGCGCTGGTCGTGGAAGATGCGGCGATGAGCGATCGCCTCGCGGCGGTACCGGTTTCTCGTCCGACTGAAGTCCTCGTCGTGGATGTGGGCGATCGTCGCATCGGCTCGATACGCGATCCGCCCACCCTCGGCGATCGCATTCTCGGCCCACGCCAGGTCCTCGAGGCCGGTGAGCGCCTCGTCGTAGGGGAACCTCTCCCACCAGGTTCGCCGAACAGCGCAGTTCGCGTTGTTGCAGAAGGGAGTCGTCTGATCGTGATCGGAGACCTCGGGAAACCACTGTCTGAGCAGCTGCAATTCGGAGAACTTCGTGCGGTGGTCGCCGGTCTGGCGGCCGTAGCTGAGCACGATGCCGTCGTCCTCGAATGGCGCGACGAGGTTGGCGAGCCAATGCTCGTCGACCGGGTAGACGTGGGCGCTGACGAACACGAGGACGTCCCCGGTCGCCGCCTCGCAGCCGACGTTGAGCGAGCGTCCGAACGAGAAGTCGACGGGAGCGATGTGGACGATCTCGGCACCGTGGGCCTCGGCGATCGCCACCGAGTCGTCGGTCGAACCGGAGTCGACGAGGATCACCTGATCGGGCTGGCGTGTCTGGCGGAGGAAGCCCGAGAACAGGGCAGGAAGGTGCTCCGCTTCGTCGAGCGCGCGGACGACGATCGAGGTCGTGATCGGCCCGGTGTGATCCACCGGCCGCAACCTATCTGTGTTTGCCGTTCCCCAATCGGGACCGGCCCCACCATTCGCCCGATGTGGACGAGTGTCGCACGTCTTGTTGGCCGTTGGGTCGGCGTGTTGCACACCGCTTTCCGACAGGGCGGGGTCGCAGGCCTGGCCCGCAAGCTTCGACGCGCTGGCCGTCACCGTCTTGATGCAGTCCGGCGGCGTCTGGCTGTCGTCTCCGAGGTCTCCCTCCACCCCGCGGTCGGCACGGTTGTCGATCCGGTCGTCGTGACCGTGGTCACCGCCACGCGACCGGGATCAACTGCTGCCGGCAACGCTGCGGAGCATCCAGTTGCAGCTCGGAGTGTCCTGGGAGTGCATTGTCGTCGACGACGGCTCGACGGACCGTTCGCTGGAGGTCGCGCAGCGCTTCGCGGCCGCCGACTCGCGATTCCGAGTGTTCACCCAACCCCGGTCGGGCGTCAGTGCAAGCGCGCGCAACGCTGCGATCGCCCGCGTCGAGGGGTGCTCACGTGTTTCATCGACGACGACGACCTGTTGCTCGCCGGGTCGTTGAAGGAACGTTCCGATCTCATGGCGTCCGCAGCTGAGGACGTGGCAGGCGCCTACTGCGACTGGGTCAACATCGATGTCGACCGACAGCTCGAGAACGCTCCCCGGACTCCCGCGACGCGCCGCCGTGCGCACGTCACGATCGCCTCGATGCGGCACGGGACACCGTTCGTCTCGTCCAGTCCGATGACACGCACCGATGTCCTCCGACGCGTCGGAGGGTTCCGGCCCGAGCTGGAGCGCGGTGAGGACGCCGACCTGTGGTTCCGGATCTGTGCCTCGGGATATCGGTTCGTGATGGCCGACGTGACCGGTGTGGCGTTTCGTCGGCACCCCGATCGCTGGTGCTCGGCGACCCTGCCGCCCAGTTGGCGTCGTTGACGGCGCTCGGTTCGAGCAGCGGCCCCCTCCCGGTGCAGTTCGACGCGACCATGTCGCTCGCTGAGATCGCGCTCCTCGCCAACCGGGCGTAGGAGTGCTACCGATGACCTTGCGCTCATGGACATCACCACGTCGATGAGGCGGTGCGTCTCGGCTCCGAGCGGCTTCCCGAGTGAGTCGTCGTCGAGCAGGAACGTGACACTGGTCGTCGACGCCCTGGCGCGGTACGCCGTAGCGCGACTCTCGCTCGGTGGTCCGCATCCGCGAAGGAGTCGGCCGAACGGTCGATCGCCGCGCTGTGTGACCGCTTTCGGTCGAGCTCGAACGTGGCCGTCGGCGTGATCCGGTCATCCACGACGGAAGGCTCGGTGGGGGACGCCGCCGTCGAGCTGCTCCGTGAAATGACGCCGCGGCTCGCTGTGGTGCCCGCGGATCGCGCAGCCGACGGGAGCATCGTGCTCGTTGCGGAAGCGCTCTATCACGTCGACGAACTCGGCCCGCTCGCGGACGAACTTCGATCCCGGGGGCGAGAGGTCGAGTTCATGTTGTCGCCCGCAACCGTGGAGTCCGTTCGGTTCGCACTCGAGGGATATGCCGAGCGGATCCTGGAGTACGACCCGTCGATTGCACCACCGCGTCCGCCATCGTCGTCCTGAACGACTGGGGTGCGGTCCGCGGGCTGATCGAACGCGCCAATGCCCACTCGGTACCGACGTTCGCGAAGGTGGAAGGGGTGCAGGACTTCGACGACGTGGACACCGGCCGTGTGCGATCGCCGTATCTGACGGCACGCCACATCCTTGCGCAGGGTTCGAACGACGTCGCCGCCCTTCCGGACAAGAACCCGATCGTCGTCGGTAGCAGCCGGCTCGAACGGCTGTGGACGACGAGCTTCCGTGCTCGCTCCGAGACCGTTCTCGTGAACCTCAACTTCACGTTCGGTGTCCTGACCGACGAACGCGACCTCTGGATCGACTCCGTCGCCGACGCGGTTCGCCGAGTCGAGGGGCCGCGCCGGTGATCTCGACCCATCCCGCAGAACCGCGCGCGTCCTGCCGGGTTCGACGTCAGCGCGAAGCCGTTCCGGCACGACATCCGCGACGCCGGTGTGCTGGTGAGCCGCTTCAGCGCCGCCCCGTTCGAGGCGCTGGCGCTCGGCGTGCCCTTCGTCTACCACAACCCACACGCCGAGCGGGTGCCGACGTTTGCGCATCCCGACGGAGCGTTCCGGATCACCCGGAACGCCTCCGAACTCGCCGCCGCGATCAGCGAAGCTCTGGCACGTAACGGTCAACCTCGCACGGCTGCGGAAACCCGCTCTCTTCGCTGCCCAGGTCGACATCGATCCCGGCCGCCCCTCGGAGCAGCGCACCGCGGACTGCATCCTCGCCGTCATCAGCGGACCACCTGACGTCGTTCCCGCAGGTGGGCGAGAGTGCTCCGGCGGTGCGACCTCAGTGGCCGGGATTCATTTCATCCAGGCGTCGTGGCCGCGCACAACTGCGCGTCGATGGTTTCGGCATCCGTCTCGACAGTCTCGTGGACTGCGATGTAGTTGCCCCACGCCGCCGAGTCGGGGGCGGTACCCGTGTACCGAAAGAGGCGACGCCATGAGTGATCCCCGCCGTGAGCGTACGATCGGGTCCCACTCGCTGACCCAAACGCGGTATCCCGCCTCGACGAGCTCCTCCGCATAGTCACCGGCCGAGTAGCCCAACTCGAGCGTCTTGCTGTCCTCGAACTCGGTGACGATGACTCTCGGGACGAGTGAGCCACGACTGCGGAAGACGTTTCGGTCATAACCCTCCGTGTCGATCTTGAGGAAGTCCAGGTGGTCGAGAGGTAGAGCGTCGAGCCGCCGCGTGGCGACCGTTTCGGCGAGCTCGTGCGAGGGATGGAAGTCGAGCAGGGAGCTGATCCCCGTGCTCTGGTCGGACTTGTAGAAGCTGACGTCGTCCGCGACCGTGTCGGAGACGGCGACCGGGAAGATCTGGAGGTTTCGCCAGTGACCGAAACGCTCGATGAACGCGTCGTACATGACCGTACTGGGCTCGAATGCCCACACGTCCCATCCCGAACGGACGAACGGGGCGGACGAGTGTGCCCTTGTGGGCGCCCACGTCGACCATCGTGGCCACATGGGCGATCAGTCCCGACTCGAACAGTGCTTCCCGTACGAGGGCGACTTCGTCGAGTTTGACGGTGTTTCCGGTCATCGCAGATCGGTTCCGGTGGGCCGCGCCACGTGGGTGCTTCCGGAATGCCGCATCCACAGCGGGAATGTTGGAGGGAGCGCTGGCTCGGACCTGGATTCCTTGATCGGCGAGACGCCGGAGCCACTGATCGACGTGCCTGTCGTGATCGTTGCGATATTGGTCGTAATCGACCCGAAAGAACTCCGGATGCCGGCTTCGCGAACGGTCTGCTGGAGCTCCGGGGAGTAGTTGACGTCGGGTTCGTACTTCCAGTACTCCTGGGCCCCCTTGGCGCCGCCGTCGAAGCCGTAGAGGCGGACCTCCGATGGCTGGAGGTGTTCGGCCAGGGGCAGCATCAGCAGCGTCAGGATGTTGGGGAACGGTTGGACACGTCCCGTTTCCACGGCAACGGCCGGTCTGCGTCGATCGTGGCGTCGAAGGCCGCTGCGGTGACTTGGTCGTGCACGTCGACGGGTAGTTCGGCCAGGTACACGCTGATGTCCCTCGACACGGTGATGAACAGATGCGACGGGTCGGCCCGCAACCACGTGGCCAGGTCGGTTCGGAACTGCTGTGCGTACTCCGACGGTCCTGCATGGAAGATCGGGTCGGCCACGGTGAGGATCTTCGTCCCCATACGGCCATGCGCTCCGGCTGGCGGACCCAGCTGTTGCAGCAGATGGTGAGGACGTCCGGTCCCGCGCAGCGGGGTCCAGCGAGGCGGCGCTCGACGGCCCGGTTCCGACGAGCCTCACCACCGATGGCTGCCACGTGATACCGAGTCCCTGAAGCACGATGTGGGCCCGCGCTTGTTCGACCTCGCTCATCGTCGGGAAGAAGCGATCCCACAGACGAAGCAGCTTGCTGCTCATCAGACGGTCGGTTTCGAAGCTGCCGAGATGCTGGCGGGAGCTGTTGTGCGGGTCGAAGGTCTCCACGTGTCCCGGCGGCAAGCTCGGATCCGACTCGAGACGGAAATGAGGTTCTCGAACGAAGAAACGGACCGCTCGGCGGGCGAGGTCGTACTCGTCGCCGGGGAGGTTGTAGAAGACCGTCGGTGTGCGGACGCAGAGCGGAGTTTCGACAGATCGGCGTTCATCAACCCGATCAGCAGGCCGAGTCGCCTCTCGTCGAAGATTCGCTCCGAATCGCGTTCCCGGTCCGGCGCCGACAGAGTCGTCGTCGCGGACCTTGGCGGCGAGTTCGTCTCGGATGAACGAGATCAGGCCGCGGTCGCTGCCGGAAGCCCGCACGGAGCTGCTCCGATTTTTCGCGTCCCCTGGATACTCGTCGCGATCGGCTCCGATGAGATCTCGACGTCCGCGCCCAGCGTCGCGGTAGGGGCGCGAACTGTCGAGGCTGGACTGCAAGACGTCCAGGGTCGTGGCTCGCCCCCGCGCAACCTCGGCAGCGACCCGACCCACGAAGGCCGTGGTCAGCGCCATCTCACGGCCGATGGGCTCGCCGCGTGGTGGTGGCGACTCGGCCTCCTTCACCGCCTCGGCGGCCAGACGGTGAAGCAGGTGCGCAACCGTCCTTGTAGGACCGGGTGAGCCGAGCATGCGGAGCGTTCCGAGTGATCGGCGTACGTCAAGAAGGCGGTCTCGGATCCCTCGTGCAGACAATGGTCGATGGTGCCCGACATCTCGACCATCAGCAGGGCGTCCTCGAAGTCGACAGCGCGGTCGGACGCAATTCCGGATCGGAACAACCCATCGGCGAGAGCCGAGCGCAGTGATGGTGGACGATCGAGGCCTCATGGATCGCTCCGGGCGACGCAGCGAACCCCGGCCCGAGTCAGGGTGTGGAACAGGAACAAGTCGGACGCTCTGGAGCGCCTTGTCGCAGGTGAGTGCGCTGTGGATCGCGGCGACCAGCCTGAGCAGGTCGACGCGGTCATCGGAGTCGATGAAGCGACGAATGGAGCGGTCGCCTGGCGAGCACCGGCGTTTCGCTTGGGCCTGCCTTGGTCTCGGCCGCCGCGACGACCGGACTCTCGGTCCCGGCGGCCTGCAGCCGTGGAGTTCGAACACGCGCAGGAATGCGCTCACGTCGCCGACGCGGTCCGGCTCGGTGACGATGGTCCAGCGAACCGGGGTGCGATCGAGCGCTCGGTGATCAGCAAGAACGCCACCGAGTTCGGTGAGGCCGGAACCCGGACCGAGTGGAGTGACGAGGTCGACGAGGACCGTTGCGTCGGAGGGTTCGTGCCCCGCGAGAAGCTGTTCTCCATCGTGGCACTCAGCTCGCTCTGCTGCTTCAGTTGACGCCACCAATTCCGCGTACCGACGTACAGCACCCAGTTGGTGATCGCGAGCTGGAGCAGCAGGAATCCGATCAGCAGACCGAGTTCCACGCCACGAAGGTCCAGCGCGATCAAGATCGGTACGGCAGCGGCAGCGAGCAGGGTCACGGACGGACCGGGAGTGGCGAGATTCGACAGAACCGTCCGCGTCCCGACGCTGCGACGGGAGGATGCCGGCGGGTGCTGCGGGAGGCCGCCGTAGCTGACAAGTCGCGGAGCAGAGCCGTCGCCGTCGGGGAAGAGGACGGCGGCGAGAAGCGCTCTTGCGACGACGAGGCCCGCCACGACGACAGCGAGCGGCACGAGGGCGATGACCAGGCCGGCGGTCTCGGGTGGGACCGCGTCGACGAGCCCCCGACGAGGACGCCGACCAGCAAGATCACCGAGCCCGATCGTGGCCGCGATCATGACCATCGGCGACAGGACCAGTTCCACGAGCAGGAATACGACCCGCTTGACGGTCAGCCGGCGGCTCCCCGACAGCGACGAAGCCTTGCCCACCAGTTCACGGCGGCGGGCAATCCACCTCTTCCCGCCGTCGATCTGACGATTGCAGTATGCAACCGACCTCACCATCAAGTAGGTCTGATCGACGGCGAGGAGGAGTACGACAATGAGCGCGGCGAACACGACGAGACCGGGAGACAGCAATGCCGCATCGCTCCACGCGAGTGTGGAGACCAGGAAGTACAGGGCGACAATGGCTGCAAGGACGCCGCTGCCGGCGATGGCACGTGATCTCACGGGCTAGCTCACCGGTCGTGCTACGAGGCTGTCGAGTCCGAGATTGCCGACCCGCCAGGTCGCATGCCGAGACGTCATAGTGGGTCAAGGCTATCGTCAGTTCCGAGTCGGTAGATGAGCTTCGTCGGAGGGGTCGACGAGGCGGCCGCGGGCACCATTCTGGACGACGCCGCTCGACTAGTGAGGCCGGCGTCAGGGGGCTTTGGCGGCTTCGATGGTGAGATCGTGTTCGACCATCATGTTGATCAGGGTGGGGAAGTCGACTTCGGGTTTCCAGCCGAGCTTGTCCTGTGCCTTGGACGGGTCACCGATCAACAGATCGACCTCGGCGGGCCGGTAGAACTTCGGGTCCTGACGCACATGGGACTGCCAGTCGTCGATCCCGACCGCTGCGAACGCGAGCTCCACGAGCTCTTCGACGGAGTGCGCCTCACCGGTGGCCAACACGTAGTCGTCGGGCTGGTCCTGCTGCAGCATCATCCACATCCCCTTCACGTAGTCACCCGCATACCCCCAGGTCACGTTTCGCGTCGAGCGTGCCCATCACCAACTCGTGCTGCAACCCGAGCTTGATCCGCGCCGCCGCGTTCGTCACCTTGCGGGTCACGAACTCGATCCAGCGTCGCGGACCCTCGTGGTTGAACAAGATCCCCGAACACGCGAACAGGCCGTACGACTCACGATAGTTCACCACGATGTCATGACCGAACACCTTCGCACACCCGTACGGAGAACGCGGATGGAACGGCGTCAACTCCGTCTGGGGGGTCTCACGCACCTTGCCGAACATCTCCGACGACGACGCCTGATAGAACCGGATCGGGTTGTTCTGCGCGCCGCCCACCATCCGGATCGCCTCCAACATCCGCAACACACCCAACCCGGTGATGTTCGCCGTCAACTCCGCCTGCGAGAACGACAACGCCACGAAGCTGATCGCCCCCAGGTTGTACACCTCGTCGGGCTGAGCCAACTGCAGCGCCGCCACCAACGACGGCAGATCCGCCAAATCCCCCGGCACCAACTCCAAGAACGGCAACTCCTCCTGCAACTTGGTGGCCCGCGGATTGTTCTGCCCCTTCACCATCCCGTACACGTCATAGCCCTTCTCGTGCAGGAACTCCGCGAGATGAAACCCGTCTTGTCCGGTGATCCCGGTGATGAACGCACGTGGCATGACCGGCGAGTCTTCGAGCCCGAACCAACCGCCGGAGGCGGCGTGCGTGACTGGGTCGGATGGTCGTTCGAGAGGCTCAGGAGTCCCCATCGGCATCGCTAGGGTGTGGGATCGTGAGGAAAGGCAGCGTGGTCGTCGTCGTCGGTGGCTACCGCACTGGTTCAACCCTGCAGTACAACCTGGTGGGTCTGTATCTGGAGGAAAGTGGTCAGGGTCGCAGGATCGGCCTGCTCGACCCCGACGACGTCGACGAGGTGCTTCCGCGTGAAGTTGCTCTGGGCACCGGGGTACTCATCGCAAAGTGCCATCACCTCGCGGCCGGTTTCGGGAACTTTCGAGATCCGACCGCGTGGCAGCGCTACGTCGAGTCCGGGGTTGCCGTCCCGTTGTCGACGAGGCGCCAACACGACGAGGTCGAACGCTCGATGTCGCGCAAGTTCGGTATCCCGATCGAGGGTTTGCACGACACCACGACCTGGAAGGTCGATCAAGCGAATCGGCGTGCCTGGGCCGCGTTTGCGCCCTTCGAGCAGACGTACGAGGAGCTCACTCAGCGACCGGTGGACGCGATCCGTGCCGCGGTGGACGAACTCGGGTTCTGCTGGGATCCGGGAGCAGCTGTCCGCGCAGCGGACGGCTCGGGCCTGGACGCCGCGCAGCGTACGATCGGTACGCTCGACGAGAACACGTGGGATCCTGTTTCACTCCTGCACTGGAATCACCTGTCCTCATCGTCAGCGACCGAACACTCCGCCCCAGTCAAAGGACCCTCGATGTCAATCAAGCAGGACGGGGACCGTTCATGAATCGCCTCGCTCGACCGGTTGCGATGCTCGCCCGCTGGTATGCGACTGCGACGGGTACGATCTACCTCGTACTCGTCTCTGCGTCCGTCGTTGCGACGATCTTCTCTCCCCGTGTCGGCATCCTGATCGGGCTTGTCGTGGTCGCCGTCGCCGTCCCGTACAAGCTTGCACGGCTGGACGGTCAACGTCGTGCCAGTGAGTGGGAGTTGTCGTCGTTGCGCTCGCAAGTCACCGGGTTGGGCGCTCAGGTCAAGGAGCTGCGCACGTCCGTCTCGGGGTTTGGCGACCGTTCCCAGCAGGTCCGACGCGATGCACTCTCGGCTGTCGACACAGCCCGCCATGAATGGGCCGAGATCCTCCGGGCCGAACGGAGACTCACCGAGGCGCACGTGCGAACGGTCGTCGAGCGGGAGATGGTTGCGAAGCTCGTCGCGACGGACGACCACGACGACGCAGACCCGTCCTCCTCGAGCAGTCGCTCGTCGACGTCCTGATGTCCGGCCCTTCGAGGACGATCCTCGCGATCAATCCCTCGCATCAATCCGACATCGAGTCGAGATTCTGGTCGGAGATGGCCGTCGCTGCGGACAGCGGCCGGGTGGCGGCTGGTGCAGCTGGCGGCGCGGCGGATCCCGGAGATTCCCAAGGCTGACACCATCGTCATTCCGGCGCAGCTTGCGAGGCTCGCGAGACAGCATTCCGGCTTTCCGCGGACGGAACTGGCGACGCAACCAACCTGGCTGTCCGATCGAGACATCGACATCCAGGTCGAGTGGGAACATCGTCGCCACCGGATCGCGTCACACCAGCCTGCCGTGACGGACGGGCTTCGGCGGCTCGCCTGGCTGACCGATCGGACGCTCGAACTCCTCGATCCGGCAGTGGTTCTCACCACCAACAAGATCGACCACCCATGTGCGCTCTCCCGACAGGCCGCACTGCACTCGGGGCGATCGGTCGGCCTCGTCGAACGGTCGCCGTTCGACAGCATCTGGTTCGAGCGCGATGGCCTGTTCGCCGAGTCGCGAATCTGGTCGGCAACCGATTGGGACGCGTTGGAGTCGGGCGATGACGTGAGCCGTCGCCTCGTCGAACGAAATCCCGCCGGCTTCAGGGGGTCCGAGGCGACGTCCGACCGACCCTTGCTCGACGACCTCCCGCGTCCGATCATCTTCGTGCCGTTCGACAACACGTTGTGGACCGGGTGGGCGCAGCGATCCCATCCGCAACGGGCGGTCGACAATCCGGGCTTCGCATCGGCTCAGGACGCCGTCGATGACCTCTCCGACGCCGTGGGCCGTCTCGGTGGTTCACTCGTGATCAAACCCCACCCGAGCTGTCTCGAGACCGAACGTCTGGGACTCCCGGCGAATACCTACCTTCTCGACGGCGCTCTCGATCACTTGCTCCAGCATGCCGATCTGGTCGCCGCGTTCAACACCAAGGTGGCGTTCGTCTCGCTCGCGTTCCGCCGGAACACCGCAACGTTCGCCGACAACCCGGTAGCGGCATCCGGTTTGACAACGCACTGGCGTGACCACGACTCGACCTTCGAGACGCTGCGCGTCGGCCTCGATCCCGCTCGGCGCCCTCGGTCGGCGGACATCGATGCGTTCTTCACCTGGCTCGCCGACAACTACTTCTACGGCGTCGATCCGACCGGTCCGCGGCCGCCCGGTCTACTGGTCGGTGAACTGATCGCAGAAGCCGGCAACACATCGCACCGTCCGTCACCGTCGACCGTGTGCAAGCTGAAGCAGATCGCCGCCGGTGATGCCGCGGCGATCCCCATCCGAATCGGCCCGCTCCGGCCGACGCGTGTCGACAGCGGTCAGCGTTCTCATCGACGTCACGCGCCTCGTCGATCGCAACTCCGTGCATTCGGGCATCGCACGGTACGGGAGGGAGATGCTCGAGCGACTTCCCGAGCTCGTCGAGGGGGAACTCTGGGCGGTCGTGCGAGAACCCGCTCGGGGCTGGTCGACTCAGAACGTCGAACTCTTCGATCAGCTGCGGCGCTCGGTCGGGGGGAGGTTGATCGCGCTGAAGTCGCATCAGTCATTCGATGCGGTTACCTCGACGCTCGGCGCACTGACCACCGCCGACATCGTCCACAGCATTCACCTTCCGCTCCCACCCGTCGCCGAGACGGGTTCGGCACGCCGACTCATCACCGTCCACGATGTTCTGCACCTCATCCGACCCGAGCTGAACCCGGGCGGTACGCCCACGAATCGCGCGCGTCCTCGAGAGCATCGACCCCGATCGGGATGTCGTGGTCTGTGATTCCCACCAGACGTGGCGGGACGTCCTGAAACTCGAAGCGTTCTCATCCGATCGCGTCGTGACCGTGCACCTGGGAGGCGCTCCGGCGTCGGTCGTCGCACCGGCGCGGGACGACATCGTCGTGGCGGTCCTGCAGACCGAGACCCGCAAGAACGTGGGCGGCGTCGTCGAGGCGGTCGCCGCCTCGCTCGGACAGCCCGAATTCGGATCGACCCGGTTCGCCGCAGTCGTCTCGCCGCGAGCCCGAACCAAGGTGCTCGAGGTGCTCGAACGAACCGGATTTCCGCGAACGGACGACGCTCGTCGTCTCGCCGAGCGATGGCGAGATGCTGGGCCTTTTCAGACGGGCCAGGGCCTTCGTGTTCGGCTCGATGTACGAAGGGTTCGGACTGCCCGTCCTCGAAGCGTTGGCCGAGGGTTGCCCGACCGTGGTTCCGATCAACAGTTCGCTCGTCGAGGTTGCCGGATCGGCTGTCTGCTACGCGACGTCGGAGTCGCCGAGCGACCTGCAATTCGCACTCGACCTGGTCCTCCGCGATGACGCCTACGCCCACGATCTCAGCGAGCGCGCGTCGTCGGGCTCGGGTACTTTCCTGGGACCACAGTGCGACCAAGTTGGCTGCTCTCTACCGACAAGTGAGACTACGACCCGATGCAGATTGATCCGAACATCCAGTTCTACATGCGGATTCCATTGGGGGGAGACGACTACACCAACGGCCGCATCGACTACACCACCCACCCGGGAGTGCTGGGGTTGCAGACGTCGACCTGTCCGGCTCGCGTGTGCTCGACATCGCGACCAACGACGGGTTCTGGGCCTTCTGGGCGGAGAGGAGAGGAGCCGACGAGGTCATCGGCATCGACGTGTCGGGTTTCGAGCAGTACGACTGGGGAGCGGGAGGGGCGGAAGGCGTGGAAGGACTCCTACCTCCTTGGTCACGATTTCAGCCTCCAGTGGCAAGATCCGAGGATCAGGTTCGAAGCGATCCGTGAGTACCTGGGATTGCACGCACAGCATCTTCAGATGAGTGTGTACGACCTCGATCCGCGGGTGCACGGAACCTTCGATCTCGTGTTCAACTACGGCCTGCTGTATCACCTTCGACACCCGCTCCTGAGTCTGGATCGTGTCCGAGCGGTGACATCGGGAGCGCTTGTCCTCGAGACCCACACGATCAACGTTTTCCAGGGCACACCCGCCTACCTGTTCTACGAGACCGACGAATACCGGGAACCCACGAACTGGACCGGTCCCACGGAGGCTGCGGTCGTCTCGTGGCTGAGGTCAGCGGGTTTCGAGGACGTCTGGGTTCGGCGACCTCGAGGTGACGTCCGGAGCGGTCGAACCCTGTTCGCCGCCGGTCTCACCGACGATTGGCGGGACCGTTTCGAAGCGGCACCGTCTCTCACCCACATCGACGAGCGGTACTACCAGGCGATGCGTGCCGCCACCCAGCAGTTCATCGGGGAGGAAGTCGATGACAGTTGACCCCGACGTCAAGTTCTACATGAAGGTCCCACTCGGTGACGGGACGTTCACGAACGGGCGCATCGACTACACGCGGCATCCGCATCTGCTCGGGCTCGACGACCTCGATCTGTCGGGGATGCGAGTCCTCGACATTGCCGCGAATGACGGATACTGGACGTTCTGGGCGGAGCAACACGGTGCTCGTGATCTGCTGGCGATCGACATCGACGGATTCGAGGACTACGACTGGGGTTGGGGCGGGCCGCCGGAGCATGTCAAGCGACAGATGGATGCGAATCCGTTCAGTCAGTGGTCGGAGGCGGGCCGCGGGTTCAAGGAGTTGCATCAGCATTTCGGCTCCTCCGCCCGTCGTGAGACGTCGAGCGTGTACACGCTCGATCCGGAACGTCACGGCGAGTTCGATCTCGTCATCAATTACGGACTCCTGTATCACCTGCGGTACCCCCTGCTCAGCCTCGACCGCAGCCGAGCGGTCTGCAGAGGAGCGTTGCTTCTCGAAACCCATGTGGTCACCGGATTCCGAGAACTCCCGCTGGCGCTGTTCTACTGGGATGATGCGTTCCGCGTGTACAGCAACTGGACCGGACCGACCGAGGCGATGGTGGCAGCGTGGCTTCGATCGGCCGGCTTCCACGATGTCTGGGTCCACAGGCCGGGGCCCGGTCGGGGTCAGGGTCGGGCCGTCTTCGCAGCGTCGGTGTCCGACCCCTGGTCCGAGCGGTTCGAAAAGCGCCAGGCCTTGTCAAGTTCGACGGCCGCGTATCTGGCCGACTCCCGACGCCAGTTGCGTTCCATCGTCGACGGCTGAGCGTCTGTTCGGTCGTTCTGGAGTGTCCCGTGAGGTCGGGATCGTTGAACCGGCCATGCTTCCGAGATGAAGGCGCCGTGGTCGGTGTTCTCGGTGTGGAACCGACGGTGGTCGAACCCGTCGACGTGAGTCATCGGTCTGCCCGATCGGGTTCGGGAACGAGGGGACACCAGGCCGTCCAGCGAATCGGTTTCGCCGCCGCACCGACTCGCCCCGGCCCCGATCAGCGAGGGTCGTAGAGTGCGAGCACGTCCGTGACGTCGCCGGACGCAGTCAGTTCGCCCTCGTCGAGCCACACCGCCCGTGAACAGGTCTCGCGGATCTCGCTGAGATTGTGGGTCACCATGATGACGGTTCCGGCCGCCTCCCTGATCTCTCGGATGCGTTCGAGACTCTTCTCGCGGAATTCCTTGTCGCCGACGGCCAGTGCCTCGTCGATCAACAACACGTCGGGGATCCGCAGCGTGGCGATCGAGAACGACAGGCGGGCGCGCATCCCCGACGAGTACGTGTTCATCGGACGTGCCATCGCCACGCCGAGCCCGGAGAACTCGATGATCTCCTCCATCTTCGACTCGATCTCGTCGGTCGAGAGGCCCATCGCGAGGCCTCCGAGCATCACGTTGCGGTAACCGGAGAGCGTCGGCTTGAGGGCAGCCCCGACACCCAGCAACCCGACGGTGCCGCGCACGCGGATCCGCCCACCTGCGAGTGACTGCAGCCCTGCGATCGCACGGAGAAG
The DNA here is from genome assembly GCA_963824025.1 of Ilumatobacteraceae bacterium. Taxonomy (GTDB): domain Bacteria; phylum Actinomycetota; class Acidimicrobiia; order Acidimicrobiales; family Ilumatobacteraceae; genus Ilumatobacter_A. The sequence continues at coordinate 84,028 of CAWGNY010000007.1, read as the reverse complement.
CGTCGACTTGCCCGACCCGTTCGACCCGACGATGCCGACGGCTTCGCCGACGTGCACGTCGAACGACACCGACTTGACCGCGTGGATCTGAATCGAGGCCCGGCTCCGGAAACCGCGGCTGAACAGTTCGCGGGCGCTGAAGTAGCGGTCCTCGTAGACGCGGTACTTGATGTCGACATCGGAGATCTCGACGGCGACCGGCCCCGGAGCACCGGGCGAGACCGCAGGGCGCGTTTCGGCCAGTTCAGTCACGGGCGTAGGTCTCCTCGGCGGCCCGGAACCAGATGAACCCGGCCACGAAGATCACGACCGACCACACGACGGCCGACAGCAGGAGATCGGTCTGGAGGTTTCCGGCCATGATGCTCCATCGTGCGAGGGAAATGAAGCAGTAGTACGGGTTCAGCGTGAACAGGGTGTTCAGCAGCGTGTTGTCGGCCACGTAGGCGTCCACGCTGAAGATCACGCCCGACACGTACAGCAGCAGCCGGAACACGAACGGGAGGATCTGCGTGGTATCGGCGAAATGCGTGGTCAGCCGCCCCGCGATCATCGCCGTGCCGGCGTTGAAGACGGTCATGAGAGCCAGGAGTGGCGGCAGCATGAGCCATCGCCACGTCGGTCCGACACCGGAGGCGAGCGCGACGAAGTAGGCGACCGCGAACGTCGGGATCGCCGCGAGGACCTCGGTGTACGTCGAGGTCAGCGGCAGGATCACCCGGGGGAACTGCACCGCTTTGATCAGGCCCTTGTTGGCGACGACGGATCGTGCGCCGTCGATGGTCGACTTCTGGCCGAGCTGGAAGACGAACAGACCGATCGTGAGGAAGAGCAGGAAGTTGTCGACGCCGCGGTCCGACTGGATGATGAGTCCGAACACGAGGTAGTAGACGCCGATGGTGAGCGCCGGGTTGAGCAGGTGCCACAGGCTCCCGAGGACGTTGGTGGCCTGGCGAGACCGGAGCTCGTTGATCGCAACGTGCTCGATGTAGCTCCGTCGGCTCCAGACGTCTCGGACGTAGGGTCCGAGTCGGGCCGCCTCGTGGGCGTCGCGGAGTTCGGGCAGCTCGCGGCTGCCGATCGAGACGGACATCGTGGTCACGCTATCAACCTGTCCCGTCCGGGCCGGTTCATCGTCCGGGCGCCGTGACCCCTGTAGCGTCGCCGCGATGGGGGAACAACCGGTCACGTCCCCACGGGTGCCGTCGATCGAGTGGGTCGTGCTCACGATGGGGAACCGTCCGGCCGAGCTGCGCCGGGCCATCGACTCGCTCGCCCCGTACGACGTGACGATCGTCGCCAACGGAGTGGCGCTCGAGGCCGGTCGAGTGCCCGCCGGGGTGATCACGCTTCCCGAGAACCTCGGAGTCCCGGGTGGTCGCCACGCGGGAGCCGCAGCAGGATCGACGGAGATCATCGGGTTCCTCGACGATGACGCGGAGCTCCGGGGCGACGGCGCCCGCGTCGTCGAGGCGTTCGCCGCCGACCGGGGGCTCGGGGCCGTGGCCCTTCGACTCGTCGACGAGAACGGCGCCACGGCGCGGCGCCACGTGCCCCGTCTCGGAGGCCGACATGCGGAGCGGAGTGGCGACGTCGCACTCTTCCTCGGCGGGGCGTGCGCGCTGCGACGCGAGGCGTACGAGCAGGTCGGGGGCTACTTCACCGATCTCTTCTACGGACACGAGGAGGTCGAATTGGCCTGGCGTCTCGTGGACGCCGGATGGCGGATCCGCTACCTGGCCGACGTCGAGGTCTTCCATCCTCGAACGACGATCGAGCGCCACGCCGAGGGGTGGGAGCTCACGGGGCGTAACCGGGTGCTGATCGCCCGCAGGACCCTTCCCCGGCCGGTCGCGTTCGTTCACGCCACGGCCTGGCTGCTCGTCGGTTCGTGGCGGGCACCGTCCAGCGAGCATCGCCGGCGATATCTCCACGGTTGGCGCAGGGGTTGGCGCATCGAGGTGGAGCGGAATCCGATCTCCTGGCGTGGCGTGTGGAGACTCGTCCGCCTCGGTCGCCCGCCTGTCGTCTGAGCATCGCACGCCGACGGGACGCACCGAGCCCGCACCGGAGCGCCGTTAGCATCGCACCGATGTCCCGCCACCTGCAGCGATTCAACGGCTTGTTGCAGCGCTATCGGGTCGATCGTCGTCTCCCGCCGCCCGTTGCCCACCTGTATCGCGACACGACGAGGCTGCGGCTTCGCCATCGGTTCGAGACGCTCGTGCGTCGTGCCCGTCGCGCTCGTGGAGGCGGCGGCGGAGGATCGGATTCTGCAGCGCTCGGGACGCGACCCCTCATCACCGCCGGTCCGCTGTCGATGTCGATGTTCGACCTCGGCCACGACGTCGCCACCGTGGTGAGCGAGGCCTTGACAACCGCCGGTGTGGCTCACTTCGTCGTCGATCGCCGCGGTGACGGCATCGAATTCGGTGTCGAGCTCGACGATCGACGGGCGGCCGCCGAGGCGCTGGACGGGCTCCGCGGTCCGGGCTGGTACGTCGCGTGGGCCGACGGTGGACGACACGGCCTCGCACCACTCGGCGGTTCCTCGAACCACCGTCACGCCCGTCGGGCCCGGGAATGGGTGGTCTTCCGAGCGCACTCGTGGTCCGACCGAGCGGTCGGACGTGATCAGGGCGCCACGATCAGCTTCTGGGAGCTCGGCACCTCGGGACTGCTGGAGAAGGTCGGCATCCGCAGCCAGGAACGATTCGACCGTCGATGTCCGGCGACGGTCGAGGTCATCGACGGCCGCTCGTACCCGGGGCGCACCGCATTCCCGGTGGGAGCGAATCTCGAACACGTCGTCGACCCGATCGACATCGTCTACACCTGGGTCGACGGCTCGGACCCCGACTGGCAGGCGGCGTTCCGCGAGACGGCTGCGGCGTCGGGCCGATCTGTCGACGAAACCGCACTCGACCCCGCGAGGTACCACAGTCGCGACGAGCTGCGATACTCGTTGCGCTCGGTGTGGGCGTACTGCGGTTGGGTCCGTCGGATCTGGATCGTGACGGCGGGCCAGCGTCCGGACTGGCTGGGCGACGACCCGAGGATCCGGATCGTCGACCACGCCGACATCCTGCCCGCCCGCGCGCTGCCGACGTTCAACTCCCACGCCATCGAGGCGGCGCTGCATCACATCGACGGGCTCGCCGAGCAGTTCGTGTACTTCAACGACGACATGCTGGTCGCCCGATCGTTGCGTCCGGAGACGTTCTTCACGCCGAACGGATTGCCGTTCGTCTTCCAGAGCGGCGCACGCCCCCCTGGGGTCGAGGACGAGAACACGCTCGCCGTCGACACGGGCGCCCGTCGCGGTCGGGAGTTGCTCGAGGAGCACTTCGGGCGCGTCGTGACCGGGAAGCCCTACCACTCGCCGTATCCGCTGAGCCGGACCGTCATGTGCGACATGGAGCAGCGGTTCGCCGACGTCGTGCGTGCCACGCAGCACAGTCGTTTCCGGTCCCCGACCGATCTGAGCACGGCGGCGTCGTTCGCCCAGCACTTCGCGCTCGCCACCGGACGGGCCGTGCTCGGTGACATCTCGACCGAGTACGTCAATGTCGAGTCGGGCCGACTCGACTGGCATCTCGATCGGATCCGGCTCGACGACCGGCTCGACACCTACTGTGTCAACGAGACCCATCGAGACGGCGCCGAACATGCCGACCGCGAGCGGCGGATCATCGACTTCTTCGACGACGTGCTCCCGATCTCGGCCCCGTGGGAGCGATGAAGGACCGCCGGCTCCAGCTCGAGGGCCTGAAGCGGGGAGCGTGGCGGTTCGCGGCCGACCTGCGGCGAACGTTGGCCCGTCAGGGCTCGGCGCAGTCGGCCCTCACGAGCCTCGGCACGCCGGAGCGTTCCGACCTCGACACCTGGATCGAGACGACACGATTGCGTCACGACGAGTACCGGGGTGCGCAGGCCATCCCCGAGGGACGGGTGGCGATCGTGTGCGTGTCGATGCGCCCGCACCTGCTCGACGCGGTCGTCGCCAACATCGCTCGTCAGCGCGATGTCGATCTCGAGGTGCTGTTCGTCGCCAACGCGCCGAACTTCGACATGCGCCGGGTCGAGACGGCGTTCGCGTCGATCGACCGTGCCGTCGTGATCCGTCCCCCCGCACGCACGACGCTCGGGGCATCGCTGAACCGCGCGATGGACATGACCGATGCGCGGTTCGTCGCCAAGTTCGACGACGACGACCTGTACGGCCCGTACTTCCTCGCCGACTCCCTGCGAGCCCACGGATACGCCGGAGCCGGGGTCGTCGGGAAGCACTCGTACTACGCCCGGCTCGTCGCGACCGGAGCGACGCATCTGCGGTTCCCCGGCAACGAGTTCCGCTACTCGGGCACGCTGGCCGGCGGAACGCTCGTCCTCGATCGTGACCGGATCGGCGACCAGCGCTTCGACGATGTGTCGCTCGGAGAGGACCGCGCATTCCTCGCGCAGTTGCACCGCCGTGGGTTCTCCACCTTCTCGGCCGATCGCTTCAACTTCGTGCAGATGCGAACCGGATCGAACACCTGGGCCGTCGACGACGAGACATTCCTCGAACGGTCCGTCGCCGTCGACGACGCAACCGTGATCGACCGGTGAGTCGGCCACCGGCTGATACGTTCGCTGCGCCATGACCTCACGACTCCGCAGCGTGATCACGCGCGCTCGACACGTCGCTGTCCGCCGCATCGCGCTCCCCGTGCTCGGCACCGCTCCGCTGCGGCGCTCGGCGTTGGCGCTCGCTCGTCGGCGCTTCCGGGTCGGAGACCGGCTCGGATCGGTCGTGGACCGGATGTTGATCGCCGCGACGCCGAGTGTGGACGAGCGAAGGGCTTCGGCGAACGCACTGGTGGAGCTGTTCTTCGCGCTCGGCGAGGTGGCCGATGTCGACGTGTTCGTCGAGGCCGGCGCGAAGGAGGCGTCGGCATCGCTGCGGGCGATCGAATCGGGATTCTCCCGGGTCGTTGCGTTCGAGGCGAACCCCTACACCCACCAGCGCTTCGCGTCGGTCGTGAGCGCGGCCGGGGTCGACTATCGACACGTCGCCCTGTCGGAGCGCGCGGGAGACGTGACGTTCCTCGTCCGGCGAAACGACGACGGGTCCCCGATCGCCGACGGTCAGGGTTCGCTGCTGGTCCGACCCGATCACGAGCCCGGCTACGAGGCGGTGACCGTCTCGGCGGTGACGCTGGACGACGAGGTCGGGGGTGGTGACGGGCGAGTTGCGATGTGGGTCGATGTGGAAGGCGCCGTGGCGGAGGTGCTCGGCGGTGGGTCCCGGGTCCTCGAGCGGACCGACGTGATGATCGTGGAGGTCGAGGCCGTCGAGCGTTGGGTCGGTCAGCGTTGGCTGGCGTCCGACGTGATCGAACGTCTCGAGCAGTCGGGCCTGAGCCCGGTCGGCCGAGACATGCAGTCGCGGTGGCAGTTCAACATTCTCTTCGTTCGCGCGGGCCTGCTCTCCGAGGAGGCGGTCGACGAGCGTGTCGCACACTGGCGCCGGGAGTCACCGACTCGCTAGGCGGAGTCGACGAGACCCCGGATCAAGCCGGCGGCCCACGCCCCGTGTGTCGTGGCCAGCACCGCGCTCGTACGAACCGGGTGGCGCGCGGACGGCAGAGTTGCGGCGAGGGCGGCGCAGTACGCCGCGGGCACCACGAGCGCGGGGCGCCATCGCAGACCGACCACCAACCCCGTGCAGACGCCGACGACGGCGACCGGCGGGATCAGCTGGCGGAGCCTGAGCGAGTGGGGGTGCTTTCGCAGGACCGCCGCCTTCCACCAGCCGTACTCGTAGTACTGGCGGGTCAGCGCCGACCAGGTCGAACGCGGCGTGTACCCGACCGACAGGGTCGGGTCGAACCACACCGTGCCGCCCGCGTCCCGGAGCCGGATGTTGAGCTCGTAGTCCTGGTTGCGGATCAACTCCTCGTCGAACAGGCCGACGGCTTCGATGGCGGAACGGTCGAACACGCCGAGGTAGACGGTGTCCACGGCACCGGCCGTCGACCCGACACGGTACGTCGCGCCGCCCGTGCCGAGGAGTGATGTCGTGGCGTCCGCCACCGCCCGCTCGAAGGGTGTGGTCGGCTCGGGACGTTGGATCCCACCCACGTTGGCCGCGCCCGTCGTGCGGAGGATCTCGACCGCTCGGCGGATGTAGCCCGCCGAGAGTTCGCTGTGGCCGTCGACACGCACGACCACGGGCGCGGAGCCCGACCGGATCGCGGCGTTGAGCGCGCTCGGGGTCTTCCCCGACGGATTCGCGACGACCGTGAGATCGTCCGACGCTTCGGCGAGTCGATCCGCCAGCACCTCGGTCCCGTCGGTACTCGGTCCGACGCCGAGGATGATCCGCACCCGCCCCGGGTACGCCTGACGCCGCACCGACTCGATCGCAGCGTCGAGATGCAGTGCCTCGTCGCGGATCGGCATGACGACGTCCACGTCGGGCCATGACGGATCGGCGCGCCACGTCGACACCGTCGAAGCGCCGTCGGTCTCAGACACGACGGGAGAGCACGACCCAGATCGTGCGGGCGAGGATCTGGACGTCGTTGACGAGCGACCAGTTCACGAGGTACTGGATGTCGTAGCCGAGCTTGAACTCGGCGTCGGTTCCGTACCGGCCCTCGACCTGGGCGAGCCCGGTCAGCCCGGGCGGGAGTTCGTTGCGACGTATGTAGCCGGGGACCCGCTTGGTGATCTCGGCGACCAGTTCCGGTCGTTCCGGGCGTGGGCCGACGAGCGACATCTCGCCGCGGATCACATTCCACAACTGCGGCAACTCGTCGGCGCGCATCGCACGCATCCACCTCAGAGCCGGCACGATCCGGTCGTCGTCGAGGGTTGCGAGGCGCGCTCTGCCATCCTCCTCGGCGTCGATCACCATCGTGCGGAACTTCACGCATCGGAACACCCGGCCATCGCGGCCGACGCGGTCCTGGCGGTACAGCACGGGCCGACCGGAGCGCACGCGAACGTACAACGCAACCAGCGCGGTCACCGGCAGCCAGATCGGGATCGTCCCGATCGTGACCACGAGGTCGAAGATCCGCTTCAACCGCACCTTGTGCGCCGGGACGGTGTGAGAGCGAAGCGTGACGAACGGCATGCCGCCGATCTCGCGGACCGATCGGAGCCCGAGCAGGGTCTCGCGGGCGCTGACGCGCTGGAGGAAGCCGACCCCGGCCAACTCGAGCGAGTTGAGCGGTTCCGGGTAGACCGAGCCGAACGCGGTCACGTCGAGCAGGAGCACATCGGTCGCGTCGTGCGCCACGACGGAGTCGACGAGCCGGTGCGGCTGCTCAAGCCGGTCGGCCACGACGGCGCTGCGGTCGCTCGCCGCCAGGTGCTCCGCCGCCAACTCGATCGCGTCGGGCGAGCCGGCCAGCACCACCCGCGGCGGGCCCTGGCGGCGCACGGTCAGCCGACGCGCGAGCCCGCGGTTGAACACGAGGACGAAGGAGGCGAGGACGAGAAAGGCCGCGAGGTTGAGCCGTGGCATCAGGTAACGGTCGAGGAGGACGAACGCCAGACCCTGTACCGCGACGCCGATCCCCGTGGCGAGGAACGTCTTGGGGAGCCACGGCCGGCGACCGAGACGGGGTTCGCGTTCGTAGAGGCCTGCGAAGTAGTTGACCGTGAGGTGGATCATCGTGGCGATCGAGAAGCCGACGAAGTAGTACGAGAGCGGATAGGTGTCCCAATCGAACGAGAAGCCGAAACGGACGAAGCTGATCGCGACCATCAGGAGATAGAGCGTGACGGCGTCGAGCGCGCCGAGCATCCGGAAGCCGCGCGACCACAGCCACGACAGCGGGCGCGAGAAGACGGTGACGAACCTTTCGACGGCGGCCGGGAACGGCTGCGACGATGGAGCGCGCGACGCGAGGGCCATGACACGTCCAGGCTATGTCATGACGTTCACGCTGATGCGAGCAATCTGACCGCTCTCTGCCAGAACGACGCGTGACCGGTCGGATCCGTCGCGTACCGCTCAGGAGTAGCGGTCCGGGCTGACGCCGTCGCCGGTCCAGGTCCAGCTGGGGTGGAGCGTGACGACGCCGCCCTTTTCGCTGGTCGCGCCGGCGAGCACGTCGAACGATCGCGCGTTCTGGATGTGGTCGTACGTGCGCTTTCGTCCCCACCCGGTCACCTCGGTGTGGACCACGTAGGGGCCGGGGATCAGCGGCACGTCCCGCATTTCGATGTCGACGTACCCCGAACCGTCGACGGTCATCGGCACCTCGTCGGCATCGCGGCTGGAGGGCGCCGTCACCACGACGCCGGCGAGACTGGCGATCGTGATCACGAAGACCGGGTTGGGAACCGGTTGGGGGGTCTCGAAGTGCAGTCGGAACGTCACGTCGTCGCCGGTGCGCAGGCGGTCGACACGGGCGCCCCCGACGAGGATCTCGACCTTGGTCACGTGAATCGGGCCGCGACCGCGCCGGGCCGAACCGTCAGCGGAATGTTCGGCTTCGAGCATCGTCTCGGTGTACTCGTCGATCACGTCGGCGGGCTTTCCCTCCGCCTTGACCACGCCGTGGTCGAGCCAGATCGCGCGATCGCAGAAGTTGCGGACGCTGCTCGTGTCGTGGGTGACGAGGACGAGCGTGCGACCGTCGTCGCGGAACTGGACGAACTTCTCCATGCACTTCTGCTGGAACGTCACGTCGCCCACGGCCAGGATCTCGTCGATCAGCAGCAGTTCGGGGTCGACGTTGATCGCCACGGCGAACGCGAGGCGTACGTACATCCCGGACGAGTAGGTCTTGACCGGCGCGTCGATGAACTGCTCGAGCCCCGAGAACGCAACGATCTCGTCGAAGCGCAGTTCGATCTCCCGGCGCGCCATGCCGAGGATCGCGGCGTTGAGGAAGACGTTGTCGCGGCCGGACAGTTCGGGGTGGAATCCGGCGCCGAGTTCGAGCAGCGCGGCCATTCGCTTGTTGATGACGATGTCGCCCTCGTTCGGCGTGAGGATCTTCGCCATGCACTTCAACAGCGTCGACTTGCCCGAACCGTTGTGACCGATGATTCCGACCGCCTCGCCGACCGCGACGTCGAGCGACACATCGCGGAGGGCATGGAACTCCTCGTAGCGGTTGCGGCCGCCGGTGGCGATGAACTGCTTGAGCGACGATGCCCGCTCCTGGTGGACCTTGAAGGTCTTGCTCACCGAATCGACGCGGAGCGCGAGTTCCCGGGCCGGATCGGCCATCCGCACGTCGTGTTCGGTCTCGTCCATCAGGAACGCCTCACAGCTCTTCCGCGAACCGTGGTGAAAGTCGGTTGAAGACCGTCGAACCGATCACGAACGTGACCGTGGCGTACACCGCGACCTGACTCCAGCGCGCCAAGCTCGGCCAGTGTCCGTCGTACAGGATCTCCTGGGACGCGCGCACGAAGCTGCCCGTGGGTCCGAGGTTGGTGATCGCTCGCAGCCATGGGTACGGGATCTCCTCGGTCACGAAGATGATCGGACTCGTGTAGAACAGCACCTGCGCGACGATTCCCCACAGGTAGTTGATGTCGTGGAAGAAGACGTTGGCTGCCGACAACATCAGGGCCACCCCGGTCGTGAACACGGCCACCAACACCATGAGCACGAACCACGGGACGAGCCACGGCAGCACCATCTGCCCGAACAGCAGGAACGCGACGCTCAACACGGCGACCTCGATCAACAGCGTCACGAACTGCGCGATGATGATCGACAGTGCGAGGTGCTCGTGCGGGAACGCCACCTTCTTGATCAGGCTCGCGCCCTCCTGGACCGAGCCGATCGCTGCGCTCACCGAGATCGAGAAGAACTGGAAGGGGAGGAGCCCGGCCAGGAAGTAGAGCGGATAGACCTCGAGCCCGCTCGGGTCGCCGACCGGCGGCTGGCGCAGGAAGATGTAGAGGAACACGACGCTGAAGATCACCATCTGGCTCAGCGGATTGAGCAGGCTCCACGTCCACCCCAGCATCGACTTGCGGTATCGGGTGCGCAACTCCTTCAACGACAGGAGGTAGAGGAGGTTGCGGTGCGCGACCGCCGTCCGGAGCGACATGCGGTTCTCGACGCTAACGCGGTGGCTAGCCTCCTCCACGTGACCGACGAGCGTGAGGTGGCGGGCGCCGGCACGTCGGCGCCGCGGGCGATGGTGAGGAACCACCCGGTCGTGGTGCTCGCCGCGCTCGTCGTGGTGATCGTGCTCGCGTGGATCGTGGCAGCGCCACGATCGGCCGGCCCGGACGAGCCGGGCCACCAGGTACGCGCCGGCGGACTCGTGCGGGGGCAACTCGACGGCGAGCCGTATCCCGAGTTCGACTTCCAGTACGCGTACGAACTCCCGGGTCACATCGGATTTCCCGATCCGGTGTGCTTCGCGTTCAACGAGTTCGCTCCGGCCAGTTGCACGAACGATCTCGAACCGGTCGACGGCAACATCCCGCTGGGAACGCGTGCCGCCGACTACCCCGTGTGGGGGCACCTCCCGGCCGGCCTGGGCACGTTCGCACCCGCCGCCTGGTCCGCCTGGGCAGCGCGCGTCGCCGACGCCGCGATTCCGGTCGCGCTGGTCGTCGCCGCGCTGTGGGTGGCCAGTCGGCGCGGTGCACTCGGTAGCGGTGCCACCCTCCTGGCGATCACGCCGATGGCGTGGTTCCTGTTCGCAGTCGTGAACCCGTCCGGGTTGGTGGTGGCCGGCGGACTGGGCCTGTGGGTCGCATCGACGGCGCAGATTCGCGCTGGATCCGACCGGGTTGTCGGTCTGCTCGCAGCCTGCTCGTGGGCGGCGATGGTCCTCCCGCGTCGGGACGGCATGGTGTGGGCCTCCCTGCTCGTCGCCATCGTGGTGGTGTCGGGCGACGTCGACGTCGGCGAGCAGCTGCGACGACTCGGCCGCGTCGGCGGAGCGATCGTCGTGGCCTCGACGCTGGCGACCCTCGCGTGGGCGAGCCGGAGTGAGACGAACGCAGCAGCTGCGTTGTTCCTCGCCCCGTTCGCCCCCGTCGCCGCGTGGTTCGTCCGGCGCGGCTGGGACCGCCTCGGTACGCGTCGGCCCCTCGTCCGCCTGTTCTACCTCGGTGGCCTGCTGCTCGTCGCTCTCGGGGCGGGTCTCGCGGTGATGACCCGTCGGGACGACGGCTTCGACCGCCGCGTACTCGAACTCGTGATCGGAAGGACCGGCGGCGACCTCACCGAGGCGATCGGCTACCTCGGATGGCTCGACACGCCGGTCCCGACCACGGCCGTGTTCGCGTGGCTGGTCGGCCTGGGTGTGCTCACCGGCGCAGCGGTCGCCGCAGGCCGATGGCACGTGCTGCGGGTCGCCGCACTGGTACTCGGCGCAGGCATCTTCGCCTCGTGGGTGCTGACCATGCTGCAGAACGACGCCACCGGGACGTACTGGCAGGGCCGTTACTACCTGCCCCTGCTCGTCGGCGTCCCGATCGTCGTCGGTTCGGTCGACCTTCCCGACGCCGTCGGTCGCCGTATCGGGACGACCGCAGCGGTCGTCGGGCTCGCTGTGACGAATGCCGCACTGGTTGCGATGGTTCGCCGCTTCGCGGTCGGCCGGTCGGGGTCGCTTCTTCCCTGGGACTGGGACACCTACGAGGCGCCGCTGCCGCCGATCGTCGTGCTGGCCGTGCACCTCGCGGCATCGGTCGGTCTCCTCTGGTGGATCGGCGAGCGGTACCGGGCCGGCCTCGACGCCCCGCGAGCCTCCGAGGGATAGCCTCGCCGCATGGTCACCGACGCCGACCCGGTGCGCCCCGCGCTCGATCCGAGGGAGATCGAACAGCGACTCGATGCCCTGGAGCGCGCGAGCGACGCTCGACGCGCCGAGTTGCGAGCGTTGCTCGACGACCTGCCGGCCGCGCTCAGCCGACGCGCGCTCGTGTCGGCAGCGATCGCCGATGCGCGCGAAGCCCCCGACAAGGGAGCGATCGTCGCCCGCGGCCTGGGCAAGCTCGGGCGGATTCCCCGCGCGGTATGGCGACGCGTCCGCGCCCGCTTCGCCGGATGATGCCCAGCCCAGACCATCGACCGGTTCGCGTGTTCGTCGCTCGCGACGGCAACGGTTTCATGCGCGACATCGCGAGCTGGATCGTCGACGCCGCAGTCCTCGCAGGTCGCGCGGCCGAACTCGTCGACGACCGTCTCCCGGAGGCCGACGGCGGCATCAACCTGGTCGTCGCACCGCACGAGTTCTTCCTGCTCCGCGACGACGACGACGCAACCATCCGAGCGGCGGCCCGGTGCAGCATCCCGATCTGCACCGAGCAGCCCGGTACTCCGTGGTTCCTGCTGTCGCTCGGATTCTGTGTGGGGAGTCCGCTGGTGGTCGACATCAATGCGGTCGGCGTGGACGCGATCGAACGCGAAGGGTTTCGCGCCCGCCGCCTTCAGCTCGGCGGCGTCCCCGGCATCGACCACTGGCGCACGGAGGGGGATCCGATCGACCGTGACATCGACGTGGTGTTCCTCGGAGGCTCGACCGACCGTCGCAGCGCTGCGCTCGCCCGATTGGGTCCGGTGCTGTGGGATCGACGCAGCGAGCTGCGGATGTTCACCTTCAGCCGGCCGTTGACCGGTGGTGAGCCGGGAATCGTGTTCGGCGACGACAAGTACCGCCTGTTGGCGCGCTCGAAGGTCCTCCTCAACCTGCATCGCTCCGACGAGTCCGACGCCGACGGCTACTTCGAGTGGGCCCGCATGATCGAGGCGATGGCCAACGGCTGCGTCGTCGTCACCGAGGCCTCACTGGGTCACGAACCGTTGGTCGCCGGCGAACACTTCGTCGAGACGAACCTCGACGACCTCCCCGACCAGGTGATCGCGCTGCTGGACGAGCACGATCGGCGCACACGGATCGCGAACGACGCCCACGGGATCGTGATGGGTGACCTCGCGCTCGGACCCGCGGTCGCGGAACTCCTCGATCTCATCGAGCGCGAACGGCTCGGGCTCGACGTCGAACGGGGAGGCCTTCGGCAGCGATGGGTGAATCGTCGGCCCATCGCGCGCGGCCACAAGCCCCCGCTGCTGCCCGTGTTCGCCCCGTATCGCCGTCAGCGCCGAGCGGTCTACGACCAGTTGCTCGCCGAGATCGCTCATCGACGTGAACTCGGACGATTCCGCGCATTGCTCGAGTTCGGCGACAGCGACCACGTCGGCCGGCACGCGACCTCGGCGTGGGAGCTGACGCCGACGGGCGAGCCCGCCGAGGTGAGCGTGGTCGTGACCCTCTACGACTACGCCGACGTCGTGCTCGAAACGCTCGATTCGATCGTCGCATCGAGAGACGTCGGCCTCGAGATCGTGATCGTCGACGACCATTCGAGCGACGACGGCGTCGCCGTGGTCGAACGCTGGATGGTCGACCACGACGATGTCGCCGTGCTGTTGCTGACGAGTGCCGCGAACCGTGGCCTGACCCGCGCTCGCAACCTCGGTATCGAGCACGCCCGCAGCGAACTCGTGATGATCATGGACGCCGACAACCTCGTGTATCCGACCTGCCTACGACGACTTGCCGATGCCCTCGTCGCGGACCCCGATGCGGCGTTCGCCTACTCGACTCTCGAGGCGTTCGGCGCCGAACCCGGTCTCCGGAGTGCTCAGGGGTGGCATGTTCCCTGGTTGTGCGAGGGCAACTACATCGACGCGCAGGCCATGCTCCGGCGCTCGACTCTCGATCGTCACGACGGATACCGCGTCGATGACAGCATGTACGGATGGGAGGACTGGGACCTGTGGCTGCGGATCGCCGCGGCCGGGGAACACGGCGTCCACGTCCCGGAGATGCTCGGCCGGTACCGCACCCAACCCGCATCGATGGTGTCGCTCACGAACCTCGCCGCCGGCGACCTCCGCGCACACCTCGTCGCCCGCTATCCCGCTCTCCCGTGGCCCGACGCGTGACCGTCGTAGCATGAGCGCGGTGTCGGATGAGTCGGAACTCGAGCGGCTGCGGAGTCTGGTCGGACCTTCGGAGTTCTCGTACGCGCAGCTGCTCGCCGATCGGGCCGAGGCAGAGCGGGTGGCCCGCGAGGCGATCACCGAACTCGGCGAGCTGCGCGGGCACATCCGCGAGTTGAACACGCAGGTGTCGCGGGCTCGACAGGACCAGGACCTGCTGCAGCGACGGATCGAGATGACCGGTTGGGAGCGCGCGCTCGACCGTGTGCAGCGGCGTTGGACGATGACCGTGGTTCCCCGGTTGAAGCGCGGGCGATGAGCCCGCGCTTCAGCGTGCTGACGGCGGTCTTCGATCCGGAACCCGCACATCTCGAAGCCTGTCTCGCGTCGGTCGACGCGCAGACCTACCGTGGCGTGTACGAGCACGTCGTCGTCGACGACGCGTCGACCCGCGCCGACGTGCGGAACCTCCTCGATGCCCTCGAGCCGAGTCCGACCCGCACGGTGATCCGCCGCGCGGACAACGGAGGCATCGTGGCAGCGTCGAACGACGCACTGGATGCGTCGACCGGCGACTTCGTCGTTCTCGTCGATCACGACGACGTGCTCACGCCCGACGCACTCGCCACCGTCGCGGACCGACTCGATGCCGATCCGGACATCGACGTCGTCTACTCCGACCACGATCTGCTGCGTCTCGACGGCCGCTGCGCGTCACCGGTCTACAAACCCGACTTCTCGCTCGAGCGACTCCGCAACCACAACTACATCACGCACCTCGTGGTCGCCCGCCGATCGGTGGTCGTCGACATCGGCGGTTTCGCGGCCGGCCTCGATGGCGCGCAGGACCACGACCTCCTCCTCCGGCTGGCCGAACGGACCGGACCCTTCGCCCACGTTCCGGAGATCCTGCTGCACTGGCGACAGTCGCCGTCGAGCGTCGCCAGCGACGTCGGCAACAAGCCGGTCGCTTTCGACCGGGAGCTCGACGCGGTGGCGGCCCATCTCGAACGCAGCGACGTCCCGGCGACGGTCGAGCGCGGCTCCCATCCTGGCGTCGTGCGGATCCGGCGCGGGGTCGCCGGTCGACCCCTGGTCTCCGTCGTCATCCCCACCCGCGGGTCGCGCGGCCGGATCTGGGGGGTCGAGCGGATCTTCGTGCACGAGGCGGTGGCGTCGCTCCTCGGGGATCCCGACGACCGTTGCGAGCTGGAGATCGTCGCGGTCGTCGACGCGGCCACGGACCCGGTGGTCGAGCGCGGTCTGCACCGAATCGCGGGCGATCGGCTCCGGGTCGTCCACTACGACCGGCCGTTCAACTTCGCCGACAAGATCAACCGAGGCGTCGCGGTCGCACGCGGCGAACACGTCCTCCTGCTCAACGACGACACCGAACTGATCGCGCCCGGCAGCGTCGCCGAGATGGTCGGCCTCGCGCAGCAGGACGACGTCGGAATGGTCGGGGCGAAGCTGCTCTTCGAGGACGGCACCCTCCAGCACGGCGGGCACCTCTACCACGGCACGATCTCGCACGCGCTGCTCGGGTGGCCCGGCGGACACCCGGGTCCGCACCGCATGTCGGCCGTCGAACGGGAATGCGCCGGTGTCACCGCCGCGGCCGCGCTGTTGCGGCGCGACGTCTTCAACAGGGTCGGTGGGATGAACACCGATTTCGCGGTCAACTACAACGATGTCGACCTCTCCCTGACGCTGCGGGCGGCCGGCTTCCGCATCGTGTGGACGCCTCATGCCTCTTGGTTCCACTTCGAGAAGCAGACGTTCGAACACCCTGTCGAGGCCGACGAGATCGCGATGATCCAGCGCCGGTGGGGTGAGGCGGTGCGGACCGATCCCTACTCGAATCCGAATCTGACGCCCGGTCGGACCGACTGGTTGGAGCTACCGCTGCGTTCGGGGGCGCCGCCGTACGAACGACTCGCCGACGGACGGATCTCCTGGGGCTGACCCCGTCGGTGCTTCAGCCCAGACGTCGGCGAACGGCGGTCTCGACGCGACGTCGCTGGTTCTCGACGCGACGCCACACGGGTGTCCGGGTGAGCTCGCTGCCCTCCTCCACGCGCCACGACCGGAACGCCGCGGTCACCCGCACGGAGCGGATGGTCGCCCCGATGGCGGGCGGGACGTCGATCAGGAGATGCCCTCCGGGCCGCTGCGCGAAGCGCCGCGCGTCGAGCGGGTGGGCGTCGATCCACGTGATGTCCTCGTCGCCGAGATCGAGCCCGCGATGTGGGAGCCGCAAACCCTCGGCAGTCGCCAACGTGATACCGAAGTGGCCGATGTCGACGAGTGCATCGTGCTCACCGGCATCGAATCGGATGCTGCGCAGCGACTCGACCGGTCCGTCGAGGTGGAGGACCGACCATCCCGCAGGTGCGACTGCGACGACGTGGCCGACCTGCACCGCAGCCAACTCCGAGCCCATCTCGAACGCCGCGAGTCGGGCCATCCCGTTCTCGCTCTCGGGGGCGAGGCGGTCGAGTGGGATGCCCGACTGCGCTGCGGCGAGGTGGCCGGACAGCACGGGATTGACCGCACCCGCGAGCCCGGCGAGCCAGCTCCTGCCGGCCGGATCGAGGGTGTCGACGTCGCGCACGTTCGCGTAGCGAACAGCGGTCGCGAGTTCGCTGCCGGCGATCGAGCGGTGCGCCGTGCCGGCGACGTCGTCGTGCGGCCACGCGCCGAGGGCCTCGGCGAGGCGAGGACCGGGAGCGGTCACCGCATCCGCGATCGTCGCTGCGAAGGCCGCTCGGAGCCCGCTCGACGACCAGCGAGGGTCGTCGAAGTCGCCGAGTCCGAGCGACCGATCGGCGAGACGTGCCGTCACCGCCCCGACGCCCCGCTGCGCTGCGGCGAGGGTCGGCGGAATGGGATCCTCGGACGGGTCGCGACACACCGGGGTACCGTCGTCGGCGACGTCGACCAGGGTCCCGATCTCGGGGGTCATGATCCGCTCGATGGTGTCGGCATGATGGGCGATCGCTCTGCTGTGGCGTGCGATCAGCGGGTCGTCGGTTTCGTTCGGGAGATACGAACACATGCGGGCGCCGGCAGCGAGGCGCTGTTCGCCCGGGGAGGACAGTGCGAGGTAGAGGCCGACGACCTCGTGTTCGATACCCGCAGCGCGCAGGATTCGGGTCAGTCCCTCCTGGATCGTCCCGCCCCATCCGACGTCGGCGACCACGATGGGCGCGTCGTCGTCCGGGCGCAGCCGTTCGTGGAGGTACCGGGTGACGCGGTCACGGAGTCCGGCCGCTGATTCGACGATCGTCGAGCGGAGCACGTCATCGTTCGACAGCGCCGCACACGCATCGCGCAGGCGACCGGCGGGAACCCTGTCGGCGCCGAGCACTCGGCGAACGTGCTCGGGATCACATGCGAATGCGTCGGCGACATGGTCCACGGTGAGGTCGGCGCGCCGCGCCAGGGCGGTCGACAGCTCCTCGACCGAGCCCTCGATGACGGCAGCGCGCATCGTGACCCACCGCGACACGTGGATCGCGACCGGTGTGGGTCCGTCGGGAGCCGTCACCCGCATCAGCTCGGCGATCGTCGCTCCTTCGCGGAGCAGGCAGTGGGTGTGGGCGGCGCCCAACGCAGCGGTCGAGTCGGCCACCCAGCGGCTGAACCCGGCCAACGCCGGACCCGCGACGGCTACCCCGAACTGGAACGACGGGTCGTGGCCCGGTGAACCGGCGCCGACCAGGGTCGCACGGATGGCCGCCGAGATCCCGAGGTCGGTGCCGGCCGTTCGCGACCACCGACGGAGCGGCTCGGGCGGTACGGGGAGGTGTCGGAGCGCGTCCGGTACGTCGACGTGGATGGGCTCGACGCCGATGTCCTCGGCGGTCGCGACGTCGGAGATCTCGTTGTCACCGACATGTGCCACACGAGTCGGCTCGACCCCCCGGTCGACGATGACGCGTTCGAGGAGGCCGTGTGCCTTGCCGAGTCGATGATCGGCTGACGTCACCACGTCGTCGATGAGCCGCATGTCGACGCCGGACCGTCCGAGCAACGTCGACAACTGGGACCCTGTGAGGTAGGTGTCGCTCACCAACACGACCGGCACGTTTCGGTCTCGAGCGGCGCAGAACAATTCGATGGTCTCGGGGATGGGTCGCAGCGACCGGGCCTCCAGGTCGAGTTCGGCCTCGATGCCCGTCGCCGGCTCGACCCACCGGGGCATCGACGACCACACCTCGTCGAGCGTGCACTCGGGCGCCGCGACCTCGGGATCCCGGTCGAATTCGGCGGGGTCGGCGAAAGGGCGTCCGTCCAGGAGCTCGGCGCGCCGGGCATCGGATCGCCGCTGTCGCGCTCGGCGCTCGGCTTCACGACGCGCCTGTGCGAACAGGGCCGGGGAGACGTGTGGCGGGAGGTCGAGGAGCCCGGCGAGTTCGACGAACAGGTCGCTCGGGGTGGTCACCGGGCGCGTGACGACCGTGTCGAACACATCGGAGGTGATCAGCTCGACATCTCCCGAGTAGAGCAGCATGGCCGCCCGCCGGTACGCGGGGAGTTCGGAGGTGTCGAGATGGGACAGTCCGGTGAGGTCGTAGCGCTCGTCGGTCAATGCGGGGGTGCGAGCCGTGACACGCCTGAGGTCGGCGTCGACCTCGGCCCGAGTCGGCGGCTCCGTGTCGATCAGCCGGTCGTGGCCGGCGAGGGGCGTGTCGCGGACATCGAGCGTCACGCTCGGGGTCCACAGTGCCGCCCGCCCGACCCCGGCGAGCCGGACGCACAGCTCGGCGATCGACACGTCGAGGCCGATGTCGGTCTCGAGCCCACCGGCGAGGTCGAACGCCGACCGTTCGACCGCCAGCCCCCACGGAGCGACAGCCGACACCTCGCGGGCGACGAAGAACGCGCCCCATGGACCCGGCGAGCCGACCGGCTCACCGGCCAACCGGTCGTCGAGTGTCGGTCGAACGACGCGTCCGACGCTGAGGACCTGCCCGATCGCACCGTCGGTCACGAGTGGCCCGACCGCTCCGACGTCGGGTCGCACCGCCTCGATCGCCAGCGGACCTGCCCATTCGGCATCGAATCGTTCGGCGTCGGGGCTCAGGACGACAACGGCAGCGTCCGACGCCTCCACGGCACGGTTCACGTCGATCGGTGCGGTGGCGGGGCCGATCTCGATCACGTCGACCGAGGGCCGGGGTGTCCGAGGTTCGAGGAGCACCGACGTCGTGGGCTTCCCGTCGAAACACACGGTGTGTGCAGTCGCGTCGATGCCGCGTCGATCGAGGGCCGCCTGGCTGCACCGCTCGACGGCCGCCGCCATCTCGGGCTTCTCGGAGGCATCGAGCGCGCTCGATCCGGAGATCGCCCGCCACGAGTAGAGCACCTCGGCGATGTGGCCGATGCCCCGGCCGCGAGCGGTGGCGTGCTCGATCACCCGGAGGTAGAAGTCGTAGTCCTGCGACGGCTCGTACTCGCGGCGTACCCGAAGCTCGCCGATCGCCTCACGGCGCGCGGCGACCAGATGCGCGAGATAGTGGTGGCCGAGGTGACGGCGAGGGCTGTAGTCCGGCTTCAGGTACACCGCGATGGTGCGGCCGTCGGCGTCGATGACCTGTTCATCGGTGTAGACGACGTCGTGGGAGGGATGGTCGTCGAAGTGTTCGAGGACGCGGCCGATGGCGGTGGGGTGGATGACGTCGTCGTGGTCGCAGATCGTGACGACGTCACCGGTGGCCGCGTCGAGCCCGTCGTTCGTCGCTGCGGCGATTCCACCGTTCGACGGGCGTTCGATGAGCCGGCGTCGGGCGGGATCGAACCCGACCCAGATGCGCAGCTGCTCGACGACCTCAGCACGGGTCGATGCATCGTCGACGACGATGCACTCGATGTCGTCGGTGGTCTGCTCTGCGATGGCGTCCAACTGGCTTCGCAGCGCGTCGAGCGGCGGGTCGTAGACAGGGAGGACGATCGACGCCCGCGGCGGCCTGCCTCCGCGCGGGTGGCTTCGGGCGCCGGCGAGGCGTCGGGGGATCGTCGACATCGCGGTGGATGGTATCGGTCCGACCCGATCCGTAGGATCGACACGGTGACCGTTGCCGCCTCGATCGTCGTCGTCACCCATCGCGGTACCGGCGACATCGTCCGGGCCTGTCTCACATCGCTCGCCGAGGCGACGGATCTCGGTGGTTCCCCTCCGGTCACGACCATCGTGGTCGACAACTCGGGTGGACCGACGGTTCGCTCCGGGGACTACGGCCCGGGCGTCGACGATGTCGTACGCGTCGACAATCACGGCTTCGGTGCCGCCGCGAACGCCGGGATCCGGTTGGCGCGTGGTGTGGCGAACGCTCCGATCGCCGTCCTCAACGACGACGTCGAGGTGAGCCGTGGCTGGCTGTCGCCGCTGCTGCGGGCACTCGCCGAGGACGACCGCGTCGGCGCGGTCCAGCCGGCGCTGCTGCGGCACGGCACCGACAGGATCAACAGTCTCGGCGTCCGACTCGACGTCTTCGGCGCCGGCTCGGATCTCGGTCTCGACGAACCGGCGAACTCGCTCCACGGGTCCGCGCCGATCGACATCTTCACCGCGGGGGCGGTGCTGTTCCGCCCGGAGTTCCTCGACGAGACCGGCGGATTCGACGAGCGATACTTCCTGTACTACGAGGACGTCGATCTCGCGCTGCGCGGCGCGGAACGGGGCTGGACGTACCGCTGCGAGACCGCGAGTGTCGTGTTCCACCACGGAGGGGCGAGCACGGCCGACCTCGGTGACGAGCGCGTCCGGTACCAGGAGCGGAACCGTCTCCTGACGGCGGTCCGATTCGCTTCGCCGACGACAACCGCGCGGGCGTTCTGGCTGTCGGCCCGCAGACTGCGTCATCCTCCCCGTGCGGCGCACGCGCGTGCACTGGCGGGGGGAGTGGCCGGGGCTCCGGCCGCGCTCGTCCGGCGGGTCGCCGCGAGGGGCCGTGGACGCGGCGCTATCGTCTCTGCGGATGGTGGATGAGCCCGTGGCGACCGAGCACGCCGACGTCGACGCGCAACTCGACGTGCTGCGTCTGACCGACGAGGTGATCGGTCTCTCGGCGGAACTTGCCGAGCTCCGAGCGCAGGTCGAACGCGCCACCGAGCGGGCGACCGCCGCCGCCGAGGTCGCGCAGCAGGCCGAGGTCGCGGCGCAGCTGGCCGCCGCCGAGACCCGGAGCTTCGGCGAGTATCTCGGCCAGGTCACCGATGGTCTGGGCGGGCGACGTCCGGTGGCCGGCGTCGACACCACCGACCCGGCGTCGCTTTCGCGCGAGGAGCTGATCGCCCGTGTCGAGTATCTCGAAGCGGTGCTCGGCCGTCGTTCGGTCCAGGTCGCGCTCGGGATGACGAAGAAGCTCCGGGGGAGCTGATGCGCGTCGTTGCGATCGGCAACGACCGGATCGACGAGGGCGATCGGCTCGAACCCGGCGGTGCGGTTCGAGACCTCGAACCCGACGAACTGGTGCTCGTCCACGACCGTGCGTCGATCGTCTCCGCCGTCGGTGTCGAAGCCACTGCGGCGCGGACCCGGGCCGGGGTCGACCTCGTCGTCGGAGCCTGGACATTCGTCGATCCCGACCACGGCATCGTGCAGCGTCGGGGGGTGTTCTCACCCGAGAGGTTGCGGTGGTCCAACACGGTCGGCCCGGCATTCCTGGTGTCCGGACGTGCGCTGCAACGATCCGGATGGGGGAGCGACGCTCACCTCACGATGCAGGACCTGTTGCTGCGGTTGTCCGAACTCGACCCGAACTCGCTGGTGGTCGAGTCGATCCCGACGGTGCTCGCCCACGTCGAGGACGTGGCGGCGACGTGTCCCGGTCTGGTCGGTGCCGTCGAACGCCACCTCGTCCGGGCCGGCATCGATGCGGTCGTCACGCCGTGTGTCGGCCACGACCGCGCGGTCGTGGTCGATCGCGTCGTTCCCGACGACCTCACCGTGTCGCTGGTCGTCCCGACCACCGGTCGTATCACCGACGTGCGAGGGTGCCCGGGCCGCCTCGTCGTCAACCTGCTCACGTCGCTGTACGACATCACCGATTTCCCGCGGGAGCGTCTCGACGTCGTGCTGGTGGTCGGCCCGGAGGCCGACCCCGAGCTCGGCGACGTCGTCGCCGATCGCTTCGGACGCGACGCTGTCCGTTTCGTGGCGACCGACGAGCCGTTCTCCCACTCCCGGCGTACGAACCGCGGGGTGCTGGCGAGCTCGGCCGACGTCGTCGTCCTGCTGAACGACGACACGGAGGTGCTCTCGCCAGGATGGCTCGGTCAGATCGCGACCGTTGCCACCGAACCGGGCGTCGGGCTGGTCGGACCACTGCTGCGCTATCCGGACGGGTCGATCCAGAGTGCGGGCCATGCCCACCCGCACGCCAACATCAGCGAGCCGATGGCCCAGGTCGCGCCATCGCAGGAGATGGAGATCGGTCGCGGGCGCGACGTGGCCGGGGTGACGCTCGCGTGCGCTGCGGTCACTCGGCGGCACTATCGAGGTGTGGGTGGCCTGTCGTCGAGGATCCACAACGCGTTCAACGACGTCGACCTCGCGATGAAGCTCGGCGGCCAGGGTCTGCGTCACGTCTCGCTCGGCCACGTCGAGATGGTCCACCTGGAGACGGCGACCCGTGCCCCGGGAGTCCAGGGGTTCGAGGCGGAGGTGCTCCAGCAACGGTGGGCGTCGTTGATGACCGCCGAGCACCTGCACTTCACCGACGAGATCCACCCGGCGGCCGGCACGTGACCGCTGTCGACGTGACGGTCGATCAGGTGCGGACGTGCGCGACCGGGGTGGCGGTCCTGCACCCGCAGGCGGGGTCGGTGCCGCTCGGCCCGCTGATCGTCGAGCTCGACGTGACTGGTGCATCGGAGGAAGTCGCGGCGTGTACGCAGGTCACCGCCGGTGCCCACGGCACGCTCGATCTCGCCGAGGCGAGCGCGGTCGCCCCCGGGCGGTGGCGCCTCGAGGTCCCCGCACTGTTGCTCGGCTCCGAGTTCCGGATCACGGTCCGTGCGCACACCGCGTTCGGTGTCGACGACATCGCGGTGGTGGCGGGTCGAAACGGCAGGTTCTCGGTGCGAACCCGGGGAATCCAAGCGTTGCTGATGCACCAACTCGGACGTGCCGGGAGCACGATGATGATGAGGTTGTTGGCGGGCCACCCCGAGATCGCCGTCTTCGACGACTACCCACTGGAGACCCGCCCCGGCCTCGCCTGGATGCACAGTCTTGCCGTCCTGCTCGGCTCGCAGACCGTACGACCCGGCGACGAACCGTTCTTCGACGACATCGACGTCGCGACCGCGAACCCCTATCTGTCCGAATACTTCCTCGGTGCCGGCGCGTTCGGCGACCAACAGAGGGGTGGCTTCGATCGTCTGCGCGGGGTCATCGCCGACATGGTCGAGGACACGTATCTGCATCGGCGGCCCGGAGCGTCGTTCTTCGCGGAGAAGTTCCGCATCGAGAGCACCCACGCGGCACGGACACAACAGACCACCCTCGCCACCTGGCCGGCGAGTCGTCAGATCATCCTGGTCCGCGACCCTCGCGACCTGCTGTGCTCCAGGTTGTCGTTCAACCGGCAGCGGTCGGAGGCGAGTTTCGACCTCGATCTGACCGACGACGCGGTCACCGGCGCGCCGACGATCGTCCGACATCTCCGGTTGGCGGCCCGACAGCTCCTGGCGTTCCCCGACGCGATCCTCGTCCGGTACGAGGACCTGGTCGAGCACCCGACCGCAACGGCGACACGCGTCTTCAGGGAACTCGGGCTCGACCACGGCTTCGCGACCGTCCGGGAGGCCGTCGAGAACGCCGTCGCCTCGCGTTCGGACGAGCACGTGACGACGCTCTCGCCTGCGGCATCGATCGGTCGGTGGCGATCCGAACTCCCGGTCGACGCCGCGGGCCACCTCGCCGCGGAACTGATCGACGAACTCGCGCTGTTCGGGTACGGGCGATGAACGACGAGCGCGAGGTGGCTCCGGCGCGCGGGACTGTCGAGCAGTCACCGACAGGGCCCCGGTTCCGCATCGGACCGCTCACGGTGCCGCTTCCGCGCCGTGAACGATCGTGGGGCGCTGCGATCTCTCGATGTGCGCCGTTCCCCGATCTGGCGATCGAGGGAGGACTCGATGGCGTCGCTCGCCCCGACCTCGCACTGCACTCGCTCGTCGAAGCGATGCCCGTCGGCGCCACGATCGACGTCACCCTCCCGAACGTCGCGTTCGCCGATCGGGTGGTCGGGCTGTTGCACGGCCGGTGGACCGACACGGCCGTTCGCCGCCACTTCACACGCGGAACCGCCGCCGACCTCGCCGCGGAGTGCGGGTTGACCGTGCAGCATCTCGTCGATCATCCGGCCGAGCCTGCCGACCGGTCACTGGCCGCAGCGCTGCTCGGGGACCGCCTCGACGACGCTGCTTCCTTCACGCTGCGTTGTACCCGCACGCAGCGCGGCACGATCCCGCCGCCGCGGACGTTCGCCGAGTCCGTCGACTACACGACCCTCTTCCGGCGCGGTGACGGCACGTGTCACTCGCTCGAGGTCGAACTACTCGACGGCCGGGAGCGGGTGGTGGAGGTTGCGCCGGCCTCCGACATGACGCACTGGCTCGCCGATCTCGGCCATCGCGTCACCGTCGTCGATCGTGCGATCCCGAGCCGTTCGCGTCCATGGGCCGAACGGATCGTCGTGGGGGATCTCGACGTCGACGACTGGGCCGAGTCGATCCGTGGTGGCGCCGACGCCGTTCTGCTCGGAAACGTGATCGAGCACGTCGCCGACCCCGTCGCCGTGCTCCGTGCCGCCGCCCGGTGCCTGGATCGGTCCGCTGCGGCCGACCCCGTCGTGGTCGTGTCGGTCCCGAACGTCGCGCACGCCGACGTCCGGCTCGCTCTCGCGGCCGGACGCTGGACGTATCGGGACACCGGAATCCTCGATCGAACGCACCTGCATTTCCTGACGGCGGAGCTCCTGACGGCGCTCGGGGATGCGGCCGGGCTCGACGTCGTCCAGCGACGCTCGACCCGCGTCCCGCGGGGGACATCGCTCAACGCCGTCGGGTGGGATCGGACGATCGACGATCCTGCTCGCTCGCCGGCCCCGGCCGTGCTCACCGAGCTGGTCGACGCGGACAGCGACGCAGACATCCACGTCCACACCTGGTCGTTCCGGCGCCGCTGATCGTCGGGTCAACCGCGCAGCCGCTGCGCGATCCGGTGCAGGGTGGACGTGGCCGACCGGGTGACGGACCGGGTTCCCGGCGTGGTGGACGCGACATCGATCAGCTTGCGTTGGAACGTCACCTCGCCCAGCGCGGCGACGTCATCGTTGCGTCGGGCGGCCGCCCAGCTCCAGAGGTGAGCATCGACCGAGGTCCGGCGAGACAGTGCCGCCACCGAGGCCATCGTGATCGACGAGGTCCAATCGGTGTCCTCGGGGACGCTCGTCACGAGCGTGCGCTCGGGTTCGACGGTGGTCTCCAACCAGGCCGACAGGCCGCTCCAGAGCCCTGCCCCGCTCTCGACCACGTCGGCGAAGCCGAACTGTTCGAGCAACGCCGTCGCCGTCTCGACGAGCTGATCCACGTCGGCGGGATCGATGAAGCCGTCGTCGGGGATCGACGGATGCGGCGACAACAGCATGCGTGCGACGAGATTGTCGGTCTGGCTCGCGATTCGCGGGTCGGTGAGGAATTCGACCCACGAGGCCGCGGCTGCGCGTCGACTCGCGTCGTAGGGATCCCAATCGGCATGCCGCTCGGCGCTCCAGCCGCTCCAGAAGGTGTAGTGCGAGAGCAGTCGAGTACGCGGCTCGCGCAGCACGGTCATCATCTCGTGGGCCGCGAAGTGCGGTGCGAGTGAACTCACAGCGAAGTGGCCCATCACGACGTCGAAGTCGGTCAGCGCGGCGGGACCATCGACGGCGATCGTCGCCCGCGTGCGGGTGGGCAGTTCGTCGAATCGATCGAAGCCGCCGAACAGCACCCGATCGAGCTCCTTCGGGGACACGCTCGCCGGACCACATCGCTGCGCGACCGCGTTCTTGACGGAGCTGCCGGCCGACTTGGGGACGTGGACGAAAGCGAATCGGGTTCGCATCGCCCGGAGCGTACCGATCGGCTTCGGTCCTGGTCGGATGTTCAAGAACTCCTGCGGCGTTGCCGATGCACGCCAGGTGGAAGCTCCGTTCGGCCCCCCAGCACCGGTCCTGCGACCGCCGCCCGACCGGCTCGGAGAACTCCTCGAGCCCTTGACCCCGGCCGAGATGCGGGTGTTCGAGGCGTTGACCCGGATGGAACCGGGTTGGACCGTGTTCACGAAGCCGCGCATCGGTCTCGACGATCCGGACTTCCTCGCGATTCACGACCGGTACGGGGTCTGCGCCATCGAGGTGGTCGACTGGACCCCCGAGACGACGCGATGCACCACGGACGGCCGGATCGAGACCCGGTCGCCGGACGGCTCGTGGCGCCCCGTCGGGGCCGAACCGCGGTTCCGCGCCGGTCGTCACCGGTCGTCGATCTTCGATCAGTTCTACGCACTCCCCGAACACGGAGGGTCGCCGTCGTCGACCATCCGCAGCGTCGTCGTGCTCCCCGCCTTCACCTCGGTCGCCGCGGGTGACCTCTTCGCACACTGCGCCGAGGACGGGGGGACCGCGCTCGTCGGGTCGTGGGGCGGCGATGCCCTGAGCGAATCGATCGGTGACATCGTCCGCGGTCTCGGCTGTCCACCGCCGGCTCCGGAGTCCATCGAGAAGCTCCGTCGACACGTCGTCGCATCCGAGCGGTCGTCGTTCGCCACCGGTTGGGACGCTCGGATGCCGGCCGTGATGATCGACGTCGCCGAGAACCCCCTACGGCTGCACCATCGGTGTGTCGTCGGCGGCGCCGGGTCCGGCAAGTCAACCGTGCTCGCTGCTCGGGCGGCACGCCTCGCGGCGAGCGGCAAGCGGGTGCTCGTGCTGTCGTTCAACGTGACCCTCGCCAACCGCCTCCGGTCGATGGTGGACGCTCACGCCCGCGACATCGGCGCCAATCCGACACTGGTGTCGTGCGCCAACTTCCACTCGTTCTGCACCCGCGTCGTCCAGGACGCCGAAGTGATGGGAGCGCACCTCACGGCACCTCGGGGCATGCCCTGGACCGGCGGGATCGTCGCGAAGGCGACCCAGGCGTACGAACACGGTTACGGCCGACGGTTCGACGCCGTCATCGTCGACGAAGGACAGGACTTCACGGCCGAGTGGTGGGAACTGCTCCGCGACCGCGTCGTGGTCGACGGCGGCGAGACGCTCGTCGCGGTCGATCCGACACAGGATCTCTACGACCGCGTCGGATGGCTCGATCTCGCCACCGCGGTCGACCCGACAGGCGGTTCGCAACCGGGTGAGTTGGTGCGCCTCGACGAATCCCTCCGCATGCCCAACGACGTGTTGGCCCACTCGGCGGCGTTCGCGACGACGTATCTGGACGGCGACGTCGTCGTGGCGAGCCCGATCGTCGAGGACGAGGCCGGTTCGGTGCGGTCGTGGATCGACGTCGATCGCGTGCCCGAACTCGGGCCCGCCGTCGGCCGTGAGGTGGTCCGACTTCTTCAGGAGTACCCCACCTTGTCTCCCGGTGACGTCGCGTTCGTCTGCGACTACCACCACGACGGTGTCGCCGCCGTCCGGGTCATCGAAGCGGCCGGATTCCCGGTGCACCACATCTTCAGCCGCGACCCCGACGCACCGCGTCGCCGACGCAAACACCGGTTCTGGCCCGAGGTTGCCGCCGTGAAGGGGTGCACCGCGCACAGTCTCAAGGGCTGGCAGTCCCGGGCGGTCGTGCTCGGAATCGGCGCCGACGACCGTGCCCGTCGACTCGCCTATGTCGCGATGACGCGCACCGCTCTCCCCGAGGATGGTTCGCCGGCGTTCGTCTCGGTGGTCAACGCCGACCACGAGTTGCGCGAGTTCGGTGCGGCGTTCGTCGACGGGTCCGCGGTCGCTCCCGAGACGCGCGCCTCGGGTGCGTGGCCAACGACGCCGACACCGCCTCCACCGCCACCGCCGTCTGCGGTCCACGCGGAGAACGTGGCGCCTCCCCGGCCCGTGCCGTCCCCTTCGGTGGCTTTGGTCGCACCAACGACGCGCCGTGGCCTCGCCGCGCCACCGCCCCCACCGCCTCCCGCGGCCTCGGTGCTGTCACCTCCGGCGTGATCAACCGACCGGACGATCCTGCTTGTCCCTCTTGGCTGCCTTCTGCGCCTTCTTCCACTCTCGGACCTTGCCGAGCGACACCTCGTCATGGACGTCGGCCACCGAACGGGGGACGTCGTCGCCGAACTTGCCGGCCGCTTCGCGCCACCCCTCGGGTTCGACGCCCTGTGTCTTGGCGAGCAGCGCGACGAAGATCTTGGACTTCTCGTCGCCGAAGCCGGGCAGGGCCTTGAGCCGCTTGTACACCTCGCGGCCCGATTCGGCGTCGGCCCAGAGGTTCTCGGCATTTCCGTCGTAGTCCTCGACCAGCGCCGTGCAGACCTGATGGATGCGTGTGCCCATCGAGCCGGGGAAACGATGGATCGCCGGTTTCTCGCAGCACACGGAGACGAACTCCTCGACGTCCATCGCGGCGATCTTCGCCGGGTCGAGGTGCCCCAGCCGGGCCCTCAGGGTGTTGGGTCCGTTGAACGCCCACTCCATCGGCACCTGCTGGTCGAGGAGCATGCCGAGCAGGAGGGCGTTGGGATCGGTGTTCAGCAGATCGTCCGCTGCCTCGTCGCCCGTGATGTACAGCGTTCCAGCCATCCACTCAACCTACCCACCGATTTGCCCCGTCCCGGAACCGACAAATCGCGGCGGGCGACTCTGTGACACCCCTTCGCCATTGTGGAGACATGACACGTGGGCAACGTTCAGCGCAACAACACGGGTGGTTTCACCTCACCGATCGCGGCGTCGATCGACAAGACATCTTCGTCGACGATCGAGAACGCAGGGTCTTCGTCGCCGAGCTGGCCGAAGCTGCGGGACGGTTCTGTGTCGAGATCCATGCGTACTCCCTGATGACGACGCACTTCCACGCGGTCGTCAACTGCCCCGAGGGCGGACTGTCGAGCTTCATGCAGCGGGTGTTGCAGCGTTTTGCCGTCGGTCACAACCGGAGGATGAAGCGGGAGGGCTACGTGTTCACGGGTCGGTTCAGGTCGGACCCGATCGATCTCGCCGACCGTGACGCAACGGCGACGTTCCAGCAGGTCTGCCGCTACGTCCACCGCAACCCGCTCGATTGCGTGTCGTTGCCGAACCTCCGGACCTTCGCCTGGTCGAGCTACCCCGTGTACTGCGGATCGGCGACGAGACCCGACTGGCTGAGCACCGACGTCCTGCTCGGTTCCCACGGGGACGACACGCATCGCTTGATCGAGTTCACGGAGACCCCTCATCCCGCCGACAAGACACCGGCCGTCGGGCGGTCCATCGATCCGTACGCGCCGAGCGAGGTCGTGGCTGCTGTCGCGAAGATCGGCGGAACCGATCGATCTGCCGTCACCGACCCCGCTGCTCGGCGAGGCGACGGCCTGCGCGAACTCGCCGCGCACCTGTGTTGGCGCCTGCGTACTGCGTCCTGCGACGAGCTCGCAGTGGTGTTCGGCGTCGGGAGTGGTCAGGCGCTGCGCAACCTTGCGAACCGTGGCAAGAATCGCTGTGCGATCGACCCGCGGCTCGAAATGCTGGCAGATCGCATCGTGTGTCAGCTGTGGGCGTCGCAACGCGTCGCCACCGCTCCTGATCGGTCGTGACGCGCAGGTTCCGAGACCGCGCAACCCGGTGACGATTTGCCAGTGCCGGGACGCTGCAAATCAGGGGGTGTAGGAGGTCCAGGGGTCGGCCGCGTCGGTGTCGATGTCGTAGCGGGCGATCGCGTCCTCGACGACCGACGCTTCGACCTCACCGTCGGCGAGCAGCCCGGCGAGCACTGCCACCACGACGTGGCCGGTGTCGATCTCGAAGAAGTGGCGCAGCGCCTCGCGTGTGTCCGACCGGCCCATGCCGTCCGTGCCGAGCGTGGTGAACGTGCGGTCGTCGACGAACTGGCGAATCTGATCCGGCACGATCGCCATGAAGTCGGACACCGCGGTGATCGGTCCCGACGACTCGGCGAGCCGCTCGGCGACGAGTGGGATCCGCTGTTCTCCGCCCGGGTGGAGACGGTTGTGGCGCTCGGCGGAGAGACCGTCTTCGCGCAGTGCCTTGTACGAGGTCACCGACCACAGCTCGGCGGCCACGCCGTAGTGCTCGGCGAGTTCGACGGCGGCCGCACGCGCTGCCAGGTGGGTGACACCCGAGAACAGGATCGTCGCGGCCTTGGCGCCGTCGACGTCGGGAGCGTCGGCGAACTTGTGGATGCCCTCGACGATCTGTTCCGCGAGGCCTTCGACCTCGGGCATCACGGGCATCTCGTAGTTCTCGTTGTACAGCGTGATGTAGTAGAAGACGTCGGTCCAGTCGGCGGGCCCACCGCCGTACATCCGGTCGAGCCCGGCCTGCACGATCGCACCGAGCTCGTACGCGAAGGCAGGGTCGTAGGCCTGTACCGCCGGAACGGTCGACGCGAGTACGAGGCTGTGGCCGTCCTGATGCTGCAACCCCTCACCCATCAACGTCGTGCGTCCTGCCGTTGCCGCCATCAGGAAGCCGCGGGCGCGGATGTCCGCCGCCTGCCAGACGAGGTCACCGACGCGTTGGAAACCGAACATCGAGTAGAAGGTGTAGAACGGCACCATCGGCACGCCGCGAGTTGCGTAGGACGTTCCGGCGGCGATGAAACTCGCCATCGAACCGGCCTCGGTGATCCCCTCCTCGAGGATCTGTCCCTTCGCAGACTCGGAGTACGACAGGAGCAGGTCGTGGTCGACCGGCTCGTACTTCTGCCCCTGCGCCGCGTAGATGCCGATCTCGCGGAAAAGCGAGTCCATGCCGAACGTGCGCGCCTCGTCGGGGATGATCGGCACGACGCGTTCGCCGACGTGTGCATCACGGGTCAGGCTGCGGAGCAGTCGCGTGAACGCCATCGTCGTCGACACCTCCTGGCCCCCCGAGCCACCCCACATCTCCGAGAAGGATGCGGGGTCGGGCAACGACAGCTCCCGCCGGACACGCGTGGTCCGCTTCGGGATCGAGCCGTCGAGCGCGCGGCGGCGCTCCATCATGTACTGGTACTCGACGGAGTCCTCCGCCGGCTTGAAGTACGGCGGATCGTCGGCCTCGATCGAGCTCTCGGGGATCTCGTCGTGCATGTACAGCCGGTCGCGGAGGTCGACGATCTGCTTCTTGGTCATCTTCTTGATCTGGTGGGTCGAGTTGCGTCCCTCGAAGCCCTCGCCGAGCGTCCACCCCTTCACGGTCTTGCACAGGATCACCGTCGGACGACCGGATCCGAGGTTCTCGGTGGCCGCCTTGTAGGCGGCGTACAGCTTGCGGTAGTCGTGACCGCCGCGCGGCAGGTTGCGCAGGTCGTCGTCGGAGAGATGGCTGACCATCTGGCGCAGCCGCTCGTCGGGACCGAAGAAGTTGTCCCGGATGTACCCGCCGTCCTCGACCGCGTACCGCTGGAACTCGCCGTCGACGGTGTTGTTCATCTTGTTGAGCAGGACACCGTCCTTGTCCTGGGCGAGCAGCGGATCCCATTTCGAACCCCACACGACCTTGATGACGTTCCACCCCGCGCCGCGGAACACGGCCTCCAGCTCCTGGATGACCTTGCCGTTACCGCGCACCGGACCGTCGAGGCGCTGCAGGTTGCAGTTGACCACGAAGACGAGGTTGTCGAGCTGCTCCCGGGAGGCGAGCGAGATCGCTCCGAGCGTCTCGGGTTCGTCGCACTCGCCGTCGCCGAGGAACGCCCAGACGCGGCTCTGCGACGTGTCGTCGATCTGGCGGTTGTGGAGGTAGCGGTTGAAACGGGCGTGGTACAGCGAGGTGATCGGGCCGAGGCCCATCGACACGGTCGGGAACTCCCAGAACTCCGGCATCAGCCGCGGGTGGGGGTAGGACGACAGGCCGCGCCCACCGCGGCCGATCTCACGTCGGAAGTGGTCGAGGTCGTCGGCGGTGAGACGACCTTCCATGAAGGCGCGGGCGTAGACCCCGGGGGCGGCGTGGCCCTGGAAGTACACGTGGTCGCCGGCGTTCCCGTCGTCCTTGCCCCGGAAGAAGTGATTGAAGCCGATCTCGTAGAGCGCCGCAGACGACGCGAACGTCGAGAGATGGCCACCGATGCCGTCGGCCTGCTTGTTCGCCTTGACGACCATCATCGCGGCGTTCCAGCGGACGAATGCCCGGATCCGTCGCTCGATGTGCTCGTCGCCGGGAAACCACGGTTCCTGTTCGAGCGGGATGGTGTTGACGTAGGGCGTGGACACCGTCGCCGGGAACGAGACCTGCGACTCGTTGGCGCGCTCCATCAACCGGGACAGCAGGTAGCGGGCCCGGGTCTTGCCGTGCGTGTCGACCACTGCGTCGAGACTGTCCAGCCACTCGATCGTCTCGGCCGGATCGATGTCGGGCAGCTGGTGGACGTGGCCGTCGAAGATCATGCGGAGCATTGTCGCAGGGTTACCGATGGGTACCCACCGACAGTCCTCGAAATTCGTCGAGCTCGCTGGCCGCAGGATCGGCTCAGCGCGTACGCGTGTCGAGGGGACGATCGGGTGCGACGCCGGTGAACCCGGCGCCGGTCGTCGCGAGCAGGTCGAACACGACCTCGGCGGGTGTGTTGGTGAACACACAGATCGCGCCGTCCGCGTCCGGCTCGACGATCACGGCGTTCGCGACCGTCTGACCGGCCTGGAAGTTGATGTTCGAGGTGTCGGGACGGCCACCTGAGCACGGGTAGACGGTGGCGTAGCCGGACCGTTGTGGTCGGGTGATCGTGAGGTTGCCGACGACTCCCGATCCCGGCGTGTCGGCGTCAGCGGTGACGATCCGTACGACGTCACCCGCGGCGGGATCGGCTCCACCGCGCGTGTCCGCCAGACGCGCCGGGGTGACGGCTTCGACCGTCGTCGAGGCACCGAACTCGGCCAGCAGGTCGACGATGATGTGCGCGTCCCGGGTTGCGGTGAGGCACACGTGTCCGGTTGCATCCGTCCGCGCGACCACGAGGTTCGGCGCCGCGCGCTGCGCGACGAAGTTGACGTTGGAGGTGTCCGGTGGCTCGGCACCACACTCGTGGACCGTCAGATACCCCCGGTTCGCAGCCTGGGTGACCGTGACGTTGAGGGCGACCGTGCGTTCGGGTGCGCCCACGTCGACGCGCAGCTCGACCCCGGCCCGTTGTGCCGCACCGTTCGTCGGCGGCCGGCGGGTGTCGATCAGCCGCGTCGAGCCGGTGGTCGTCAGTTCGGCATCGGCGTTGAACCGCCCGAAGACGTCCACGATCACGTGACCGGCCTGTTTGTTGAAGACGCAGATCTCCCCGGCCGAGTCGACGGGCACGACGGCCGCGGCAGCCACGACCTGGCCGCGTTGGTGGTTGAGGTTGCTCGTCGGGCTCGATCCCTGCTCGCACGGGAACGCCGACAGGTATCCGCGTGTGCGGCCGCGCACGCTCGTGAGGTTCACCGCGACCGCGGTGACCTCGCCCGCCATGACCGCGGCCCGCCCGGCCACCTTGACCCTGGTGACGGTTTCGTTCGCCGGACGCGTCCGCGCGTCCTCCACCGCTCGTGAGATCAGCGTGCTGTAGAGCTCGGCACCAGGACGGTTGAGGTGAATGGCGTCGTAGGTGATGCCGGGGCGATCGGCGACCGCTGCCCAGTCGATCAGCGTGAGTCCCGGGTGGCGTGCGAGGGCTCGCTCCAGGTGCTCGTTGACGGTCGGGAAGTACCAGTAGTACGGCTGGACCTGGCGCCACGCGGCGGCGGTGATGTACTGGGGTTTCACCTCGCGCAAGGTGACCCAGTAGATGTTTTTCACGCCGGCTCGCGTGAGCGTTGCGATCGTGGCATCGATCGCCCGGTCGAAGCGCACCGGATCCCAGAAGGGGTAGTTGTAGCCGGCCGCGATGACGACGTGGTCGCCGGCGCGGTACAGGTTCGGCTGGATGTAGCCACCGGGCAGGTCGCGCACGAACACCGCGGGCTTCCCGACGATCGAGACGTCCCAATCGGGGGGGAAGAAGCCCTCGAGTACGCCACGGGTGCCGAGCCCGACCGAGTCCGTCACCAGCATCAACCGCTTCTCGGGTGGTGCGATCGCAGCGGCTCGCTCGTTCCGACCGGGTGTGACGACGACGAGCACGGCGCACGCGAACGTCGCCGCGGCGAGCGACAGGGCGGTCGTCATCCGATTCCGTCGACGACGGGCGCTCACGGCACCCACCATCCGGTCGTGTCGAACAAGGTCTGGCCGGTCGTCGACGTGCGGAAGCAGAGGCGACCCGTGTCGCTGATCCCGAGCGTGATGGAGTTGGCGACCGCAGCGCCGGCGGCCGCGTTGGCCGAGGAGGTGGGCGTCGTGCCGGCACAGGCATCGGCGGTCACGTAACCGCGGTCGAGCGGACGCACGATCGTGATGGTGCCGGTCACCGCTTCGGCCGTTTCCGGGGCCACCCGTGTGCCGATGGTCTGGTTCGCTCCCTGGATCGGCGCCCACCCGCCGGTGCCGTCGCGAGTGTCGAGCATCCGTGTCGGGGTCACGGGGACGTATCGCAATCCCGGTCCTGCGGCGAAGGTGCCGGTGATGTCGACGATCACGTCGGTCGACACGTTCGACGCGACGCAGATCGTGTCCTCCGCGGAGACGTTGACGATCGCTGATGCCGACCACCCCGACCCGGGACGGAAGTTGAGGTTGGCTGCGCCACCGGCCTCGCCGCAGGGATACGCGCTCAGGAACCCGCGCTGCTCCGCTCGTGTGGCGGTGAGGTTGACCGCGACCGCGCTGGAGCCGGCGGGAACCGCGACGACCAGTTCGGTCGTGCGCCCGGTGTCGCGTGTGTCGGCGAGGCGATCGGGTGATGCGAGTGGATGGAACGTCAGGCCGTCGTCGCGGTCGACGAACGCACCCTGGACGTCGACGACGAGGTCGGCGCGGCCGGAACTGAAAACACACACGTCGTCGTCGACACCGAGGGCGACGATCGTCGGTGCGCCGATCGCGGTGAACGGCGCGTAGTTGACCGTCGACCCGGAGGTGGGCCGGCCACACGGGCCGGCGGCGAAGTACCCCTTCGATGTCGTTCGGGCGGCGCCGACGTAGAGCGCCACCGCCGAGGTGTCGGCCGGGACGATCCCGTCGAGGTCGATCACCTGGGTCCGACCGGGGGTCATCGGGCTCGACCCGTCGCCGCGGGTGTCGACGACGCGCGTCGCCGGAATCGGAACGAACGTCGCAGGGCTCGCCGTGGTGGTGGGGAGGGGCGCCGGGCCACCGGTACGACGTGCCCGGGCGACGTCGCGGGTGAACAAGTCGGCCATCCGAACCGAGCGGGTCCGGTAGCCGTCCGGGTTCAGGTGGGTGCCGTCGGCCGACCGGTACTGCGGCAGTTCGGCCGGCCAGTCCCAGGTGAAGAAGTCGCTGCGGCTGTCGGCGAACTCCTGTAGCGCTCGGTTCCAGGTGTTCTGTTGAGCGAACGCGGTGAACAGGCGAGTGATCTGCGGCCACCAGATGACGTGTCCGGGGCCGATCTCGTCGATGACGCCCTGGATGAGTCGCCGTGCGCAGGTGATGTCGGTGTCACAGATGCCCGAGTCGTTCGCGCCGAGGTTGACGAGCACGTTCGGTGCGTCCCATCCCTGCGCTCGCCACGCGGACAGCCAGGTGCGGGCCCCGAAGCTGCCGGTGCGGGCGTTGTATCCTTCGCCGGCGCGGAACCTGATCGGCCCCCATCCCCGTTCGGCGAGGCGGTCGGGGAGGGTCGGCCCCCAGAGAGCGGAGCCGAGCAGCACCGAGTCCCCGAAGACCGTGACAGCGCCGAGCGGACCCGGCGTTGCGATGTCGATCTGGACCGGTGCGGCCTCGACCACCCCGTCGGGAGTGGAGACCGTCGCGGCGACGGTCGCGGTCGCGAGGGCGATGATGCCGACGAGCGCCCCGCGGAGCCTGGACGTCGCAGTTCGTCGTTCTCCCGCAACTCCCGACATCGGCGCGAGGCTACCCCGCCGGCGC
Organism: Ilumatobacteraceae bacterium; assembly: GCA_963824025.1. Lineage (GTDB taxonomy): Bacteria > Actinomycetota > Acidimicrobiia > Acidimicrobiales > Ilumatobacteraceae > Ilumatobacter_A. The sequence goes on along the minus strand of CAWGNY010000007.1, from coordinate 47,923 downwards.
CGGGAGATGCCGTACACTGCGCACGGTGAGCGGGGAGGTCGTGAGCGCGCGGACACCGACATCGCGCCCGTCGACGATCACCTACCAACCCGCGCTCGATGGTGTGCGAGCGCTCGCCGTTCTCGCGGTCCTGTTCTTCCACGGCGAGGTCGCCGGTTTCGGTGGGGGATACCTCGGCGTGTCGGTGTTCTTCACGCTCTCCGGATTCCTCATCACGAGCCTGCTCGCGGCGGAGACCGACTCGCGGGGTTCGGTGCGGTTGGGCGCGTTCTACGCCCGGCGGGCGCGTCGACTGCTCCCGGCGAGCGTCCTCCTCGTCGTGTTGGTGATGATCGCCTCGATCGTCACCGACTGGTTCGATGCGGTCGCCGACCTCCGCGCCCACATCGTCGGCAGTCTGCTCCAGGTCGCCAACTGGGTGTTCCTCGCCACCGATGGGTCGTACCAGGAGTTGCTCCAACAGGCCGCCGGGGCTGCCTCGCCGCTCGAGCACTACTGGTCGTTGGCGATCGAAGAACAGTTCTACTGGCTGTGGCCCGTCGCGTTCGTCGGGTTGTGGAGGCTCGGTCGGACGTCGCGTGGTCGCCTTGCGCTGCTGGGTGCGGTGACCGCCGGCTTCGTCGTCGTCGCGCCGGTGACAGCCGCCGTCTGGGGGAGCGATGCGGCGTACTGGGCATCGCCCGCCCGGGCCGCGGAGATCCTGCTCGGAGCGTTCTTGGCCCTCGCCGTCGCCGGACGTACGGTGTCGCCCCGCTTGTGGGTACTCGCACCGGTGGCGCTCGCGGCGCTCGCCGTCTGCGTCGTCACGTTCCCGGCCGCCGGTGGCCCCGCCTACTCCGGATGGCTGCCTGCGATCGGGGCTCTCAGCGCCTTGCTGCTGCTCGGTCTCCAGGTCGACTCACCGGTGCGTGCGGCGTGTTCGGTGGCGCCGCTCGTCTGGCTCGGCCGGATCAGCTACGGCGTCTACCTGTTCCACTGGCCGATCTTCGTCGTGGTGAACGACGAGCGCACCGGGATCGACGGCCCTGCGCTGTTCGCGCTGCGGATGGCGCTCACCCTGGCCGTCGCTCAGGTGTCGTTCACGTTCTTCGAGCAACCGATTCGATCAGCGAGCGGTGTCGGGATCCGCCCGACATTGATCGCGGCCGGCGGCGCGACTGCGACCGTGATCCTCGTCGCGATCGTCGTCGTACCCGGAGCCGACAGCGACTACTGGGCGACGCCGGGTGAGGTCGCCGAAGCTGCATCGCTCGACACCGACGATGCGCCGCTGCTGGTCGCCGAGCCGACGACGACCGGTTCGACCGCCTCGCCGGAGACGTCGACGGCCCCCGCCTCGCCGGAGACCACGACGGCCCCCGCCTCGCCGGAGACCACGACGGCCCCCGCCTCGCCGGTTGTCGACGCCGAGACCGCACCGACGTCGGTGGACAGCACCACCACGACCACGAGCACGATCCCGGCCATCCCCGAGCTGAGCCGCCCGGTCAGGATGATCGTCGCCGGCGACTCGACGGGCGAGGCGTACGGCAACGGCGTCGTCAGCTGGGCGGCCGCGTCACCCGATGTCGCGCAGGCGGAGTTGAACGTCGAACGAGGATGCGGATTCCTGCGCGACGGCGACTACCTGCTCGACGGGGAGTGGACCGAGGTGCGCGACGACTGCTCCGACTGGCTCGAACGCGATCTCCCCGATCGCGTGTCCGAGACGGGCGCGGATGTCGTGTTGATGGTGACGACGTCGTGGGACGTCCTCGATCGACGGTGGGACGCGGGTGCCGGGTTCGCCACCGACACCGACGAGATGCGGGCGCGGCTGCGGTTCGACTTCACCCGCGTCACCGACGAACTGCTCGCGGAGGGAGCCGGGGCCGTCGTGTGGGTGAAGGCGCCGATCCCGAACCCGCTGTGGTTCTCCCGGGGTACCGAACAGGAACAGCCTGCTCGCCACGAGGTTCTGCACGACGTCATGGACGAGATCGCCGTCACGCACCCGGGCGACGTGTACGTGGTCGACCTCCTCGGCTACTTCGACGAGATGGGGTACACCGACGACGTCGACCTCCGCCCCGACGGGGTCCACGTCACACCCGAAGCCGCAGAGGCGATCGCTGCCGACTTCCTCGGAGAGCAGATGATCCGCGCCGCGCTCGACCTCTTCTGACGCTGACGAGGGAACCCTGCCGGGGCACACTCCGGCGCGCGGTGGAAGAGCCGTGGCGCCCGACTCAGCGGGGGGTCGCAGCGACTGCGAGGCGGTCGGCGAGTTCGTTCATCGGATGTCCGCTGTGGCCCTTCACCCACCGGAACGTGACGTCCCCGTTGCGGACGACCTCGATCAGCGGCTTCCACAGGTCGGCGTTCGCAACCGGTTGCCGCTTCGAGTTCTTCCAGCCGTTCCGTTCCCACTTGACCCACCATTCGTCCCGGAAGCAGTTGACGACGTAGGTGGAATCGGAGACGATCTCCATCGGGGTGCCGTTCGCGCCGAGCGTGCGAATCGCGTCGAGCACCGCGTAGATCTCCATCCGCTGGTTGGTCGTGTCGGCCTCTCCACCCGACCCGCACGGTGTGCCCTCCGGAGACACGGCCCATCCCCAACCGCCGGGGCCGGGATTCCCGCTGCATGCTCCGTCGGTGTACACGACCAGTCGTTCCATCGCCGCCGAACCTACCGGTCGGGGCCGAAGCGCCCGCTGTCGCTGCCGTCGAAGTGTCTGGAATTGCTCAAGCTGACGCACGATCGTGCCGATACCGGTCTCATGTCGATGTCGAGACTGCGCGCCCGTACGTTACGATTCGATGACATGAACCTCGCACGCCGGTCCCGTCGCCGCGCGACCGCGCTCGTTGGCACGTTGCTCGCGTCCGCCGCCGTGATCGCGCCCGTCGCGGTCACACCGTCACCCTCCGCCGAGGCTGCGCCGGACGACATCATCGCGATCGTGCTCGACGGCACGGGCAACGGCCACGGCCGAGGCCTCAGTCAATGGGGTGCCTACGGGTACGCCGTCGACCATGGATGGGACTGGCAGCGGATCCTCGGTCACTACTACGGCGGCACGATCTCGGCCACCACGTCGGCCAATCAGCGGATCGACGTGCGCCTCACCAAGTACGACGGGCTCGGCGACGTCGGCGTCATCTCGCGCGGCAGCGGAGTGCGGTGGGGCGGCCAGACCGCGCCGGCGATGCGTGCCGACGAAACCTCGGCCGGGGTGTTCGCCATCTACAAGGCGAGCACCGTCGCGTGTCCGAGCAGCACGTCGCTCACCGTTCCCGACGGACCCGTGGTGCAGAATCCGTCCACCTACAACGCGAACGCGAGCCGCATCCAGCAGTTCCTGCGGACGTTCCATCCACCCGCTGCGGGCATCGCGGTCGACGGGTACTTCGGACCGCAGACCGCGGGTTTCCTCGCGTCCTGGCAGTCGAGCCGGGGGCTCCCCGTCGACGGCAGTCGGTGGGACGCCGACGATGCCGCCTCGGCACGGGCGCAGATCGCCTCGTCCGGGAGTTCGGTGAGCTGGACGAGGATCGGGACCCACTACCAGACCGTCAACAACCCGGTCCGGTTCACGGCTGCTGACGGAGACGACCCGGCGACCGACCGCGCCGACGTGCTCGGTGTCTGCTCCTCGAGTGGCGCCGTCAACCACTATCGGGGTGCGATCGAAGTGATCCACACCTCGAGCGGGAACCGCGTCGTCAACGACGTCCTCGCCGAGAACTACGTACGCGGTGTGATCCCCAAGGAGATCGCCGCGAGCTGGGCCGCCGCCGGGAACGGCGCCGGCGCCAACGCCGTCAAGGCGCAGGCCGTCGCCGCGCGTTCGTACGGCCTCGCACAGAATCGCAGCTACACCTACGACGGATCGGGGACGCGCTACGCCACCACCTGCGACACGACGTCGTGCCAGGTCTACGGAGGATCGGCGACCCGGACCTCGGCCCGGGCGACGTCGGCGACGAGAGTGGAATACGACGCCACCGATGCAGCCGTGCGGGCGACGGCGAACGTCGTTCGGAAGTGGCCGCCGGGTCATCCACTCGCCGGTCAGGTCGTCTCGACCGAGTTCTCCGCGTCGAACGGTCCCAGGACCGCCGGCGGCGTGTTCCCCGTGGTCGACGACATCGGGGATGACACGGCGCCGAACCCCTACCATCGTTGGACCCGGATCATCGACGCCGACACGTTCGCAGCCCAGCACGGGCTCGGCAAGATCACCGGGGCGACGATGGCGCCGACGACGTCCGCCAACTACCAGGCCTTCGAAGGGATCTGGTTCGACGACATCGTCGTGACCGGCACCGGCGGGACGTATCGCAAGCAGGCGTGGGACTTCAAGAGCGCCTACGGGCTGCGCTCGCCCGGCTTCACCGTGCGCGTGATCCGCGAGAACACGACCGACGCCTCGATGGCCTTCGTCGGCGACTCGGTGGGCAACGGTGTCACGCATTCCTCCGGCGAGTTCCGCCAGGTCACCGATGGCACGTACACCTCGCAGATCTTCGATGCGACCGACAGCCGATGCACCACCCGGGAGTCGTGCCCGGGCAGCACGGGCGTGGCCGTGGCCAATTCCCTGCCGACCGGGCTCGACCTGGTCGTCGTCGAGCTCGGGTACAACGACAACCCGTCGACGTTCGCGTCCGACATCGACGCGATGATGCGTGCGCTCACCGCGCGGGGCGTCGAGCGCGTCGTCTGGGTCAACATGGCCGACATCCGCACGACGACCGGCGGAGCCTCGTTCTACGGGACCGCGAACGCCGCCCTCGCCGCCGCGCCGAGTCGGTGGGGCAACCTGACCGTGCTCGATTGGGACGCGGCGAGCGACACGCCGGAGCGACCGCGTTGGTTCAGCAGCGACGGCGTCCACCTCACCACGACGGGAGAGGCCGAGTTCTCGCTCTGGCTCCGGGACCAACTCCTCGACCTCACGCCGACGCACTACCTGTCGCCGCCGAAGCGGATCGAACTCCCCGTTGTCGGCGTCTCGATGAATTCACCCGGCGGCGCGCTGGTGTCGGTCCCGGCCGACGCTTCGGGCGTCTCACTGAACATCACCATGGTCCGCCCGAGCGGGCGGGGCTATTCGTCGGTCTGGCCGTGCCAGGACGAGCGTCCGGTGGTCTCCAGTCTCAACGCGCAGGCCGGCGAGGTGATCGCGAACAACGTGATTGCCCCGATCAGCGACGAGGGAACGGTCTGCTTCTACTCATCGGTCGGCACAGACTTCGTCGTCGACGTTGCGGGTTGGTTCGGCGGAACGGGTGACCCGGACGGTGTCGAGCCGTTCGTCGGGTTGCTCCCCGAGCGGCGCGTCGACACCCGCAGTGGCCTGGGCGGCCGCTCGACCAGGGTCACGCCGGCGTCGCCCCTCGTGATCCCGGTGGCCGGCCTGGCAGCGCGGCTGCCGGACGGGACCCCGGTCAGCGTGCCCGACGACGCGGTCGCCGCAGCCGTCAACGTGACGGTCACCAGGGCGTCCGCCAGGGGATACGCCACGATCTGGCCGTGCGGTACCCCGCGGCCGCTGGCATCGAACGTCAACTTCACCAGCACGATCCCGACGGGCAACGGAGTGATCGCCCCGATCGGCGAGGACGGGACGATCTGTGTCCACACCAGCACCTCCGCCGACGTGATCGTCGATCTCGCCGGCTACTTCGGTGGCCCCGACGACTCCACCGCGGCGGGCGAGGCCCCGTTCACGGCGTCCACGCCGACGCGCCTCGTCGACACCCGTGACGGGCTCGGAGCTCCTGCTGCGCCGGTTCAGGCGGACCAGTCGTTGCGCATCCAGGTACGCGGTGCGGCGCTCGACGATCCCACCGGTTCCTCGAACACGCTGGAGATACCCGACGACGCGAGCGCCGTGGCGATGAATCTCACCGTCGTCCGTCCGAGCGCCAACGGCTTCGCAACCGTCTGGCCCTGTGGCAGTGATCGCCCGCTCGCGTCGAACCTCAACTACGTCGCGGGTCGCAACCGGGCCAACGCCGTCGTGGCACCGATCGGCGCCGACGGCACGGTGTGCGTCTCCGTCAACCGGGCCAGTCACGTGGTCGTCGATGTCGCCGGCTGGTTCCGGGGCGGCGACGATCCGAGCTTCGTCGGTGCGGTCCCGGAGCGCCTCGTCGACACCCGCTTCGCTGTGGGTCCGCTCCCGGGCTGACCGCGCGCCGGCGATTGCACGGTGCCACCATCGGCGATCTAGCGTCTGGCCACATGGACATCAATGGTGCAAGTGCAATCGTCACGGGTGGAGCATCCGGCATCGGAGCGGCCTCGGCTCGTCTGCTCGCAGAGCGCGGCGCGAAGGTCGTCATCGCCGACCTGAACGAGGAGGCGGGGACCGCACTCGCCGACGAGATCGGGGGCGCGTTCGCACAGGTCGACGTCACCAACACCGACGACCTCGTCAATGCCGTGGAGATGGCCAAGTCGATGGGACCCGTCCGCGTCCTCGTCAACTCCGCCGGCATCGGCTGGGCGCAGCGCACGATCGGTCGTGACGGCACGCTCGAATCGGCGGCCAACCTCGACGCGTTCAAGAAGGTGATCGCGATCAACCTGATCGGCTCGTTCGACGCGATTCGGATCGCCGCCACGGCGATGAGCACCACCGAGCCGCTGGAGTACGGCGAGCGGGGCGCGATCGTCAACATCGCGTCGGTGGCGGCGTTCGACGGCCAGATCGGCCAGGCCAGCTACTCCGCGTCGAAGGGCGGCGTCGTCGGCATGACCCTGCCGATCGCCCGCGACCTGTCGGCGGTCGGCATCCGCGTGAACACCGTCGCACCCGGCCTGATCGACACGCCGATCTACGGCGAGGGCGAGGCGAGCGAGCAGTTCAAGGAGAACCTCCAGAAGGGTGTCCTGTTCCCGAAGCGTCTCGGCGAGCCCGAGCAGCTCGCGTCGATGGTGATCGAGTGCGTCACCAACAGCTACATGAACGCCGAGACCATTCGGGTCGACGGTGGCATCCGCATGCCCCCCAAGTAGTCGTCCTTCGTCCGATTCAGCGTGGCGAGATCGAACTTCCGGATCTGCTGCGTCCGCACTCGGGTGACGGGTCCGGCCGTTTGCGTTCCGGGGAACACGGTTGGAGTGACCGACCACATCGGTCAGGTGGTGTAGTCGGCGTTGAAGCGCACGTACTCGTCGCTCAGGTCGCACCCGTAGACGGTCGCCCGGGCGCCGCCGGTGCGGAGCGACACGTCGATGACGACGTGGTCGGATCGCATGTAGGCCGACAGCGCCGCGAGTGCGGCGTCGTCGAGCACGTGGGGATACACCTCGGTGGTTCCGAACCGGATCACGACCCGGTCCTGGTCGATGTCGGTGTCGTCGGAGCACTTGCCGATGGCCATCGCCACGCGACCCCAGTTCGGGTCGCCACCGTGGACCGCTGTCTTCACCAGCGGTGAGTTCACGATGGACTTGGCCACGCGGCGTGCCTGTCCGACGTCTGCGGCCGTGTCGACGTGGACCTCGATCAGCGAGTTCGCACCTTCGCCGTCCCGAGCGATCTGCTTGGTCAGGTCGAGACACACCGCGTCGAGCGCCACCTCGAAGGCGTCGAGGTCAACCGGACCGGCGTCGCCGGACGCGAGGATCACGCTCGAGTCGCTCGTCGACGTGTCCGTGTCGATACTCACGCAGTTGAAGGTCCGATCGACCACCCGGCGGAACACCGCATCGAGATCGGAGGACGTCACGGCGGCATCGGTGAAGACCAGCGAGATGTGGGTTGCCATGTCGGGTTCGATCATCCCGACGCCCTTCGCCATCCCGACGACCCGCGCATCGCCGCCCGCCACGGTCGCCTCGGCCACCTTGGCGATCGTGTCGGTGGTCATCATCGCGGTCGCAGCGGCGACGGCGTCCGTGCGGTGCGGCCGTGGCGGAAGTGCCGCGATGCCGGCGCGCACGCGGTCGATCGGGTAGCGGCGGCCGATCACCCCGGTCGACGTGACCACCACGTCGCGGCGGTCGGCGCCGAGCCGAGCGGCGACACGCGTCGCGACCTCCGACGCATCGTCGTATCCGGCCTGCCCGGTCGCAACGTTGGAGTTCTTCGAGATCACCACGACGGCCTGTGCCATCCCGTTCGACACGTGATCGCGACTGATGACGACACTCGGTCCGGCGAAGCGGCTCTTCGTGAACAGTGCCGCGCAGGCGACCGGCCGCTCGGCCGTCACGACGACGAAGTCGTCCGTGTCGTCCTTGACACCGATGTTGGCCACGTGCTGCGTGAAGCCGCGGGGGAGCGTGGTCATCGTGACGATCGGATCAGGCGACGTCGCTCGTCGACGTCCCGGTTGCCGCCAACCCGGCAGCGATCGCCTCGAAGATCGATGCCATCGCGTCGACCTGCTCCTCGGTCAGATGGTCGAAGATGTGCCGTCGGACGCTCCGGACGTGATGCGGTGCGGTGCGGGTGAGCAACTCGCGTCCCGCATCGGTGAGGACGGCCATCATCACTCGCCCGTCGAGGGAGGAGGGCCGACGGGTCACGTGCTCGGTACCCACGAGACCGTCGAGTCGACGGGTGAGGCCGCTGGGAGAGAGCTGGAGCGCATCGGCGAGATCGCACATCCGCATCGAGTCGTCCTCGGCCTCGGACAGGTACACCAGCACCTGGTAGTCACCCAGCGTGAGCCCGTGCTCGGCGAGATCGCGTTCGAGTGCCGCAGAGAGGTCGCCGTTGGTCTCGATGTACGAGCGCCACGCCGCCATCTCGCGGTCGTTGAGCCAGAGGGACTCCATGCCCGAATCGTATCCGGGCGATCACGGGTCCGAGGTCACGTGGCGGCGAGGCCCGCCGCGACGGCGTCGGCACAGCGACGGCCCGAGTGGAGTGCACCCTGGATCGAGGCGGTGTCGCGGTGGTCGCCGCACACGAAGCGCCCGTCCGCGAGGCGAACGGGTCGTTTGGGAGAGAACGGTGGCGACTGGCGTGGTTGCCCGTGGGGGATCCGGTAGGTCGCCAGATGATCCCAGCGGTCGACCTGGCTGCCCCACCAGGTGCGCAGTTGCCTCCGGGCGGCCGCTTCGAGGTCGCCGTCGGCGTGTCCGGGGAGCGCGGCGGCGACGAGATGGCGACCGGTGGGCGCGTACGAGGGTGCGACGTTGCTCATCACCGCGACGTTGAGGACCGGACCGGCACCGGTGCCGTCGAGCACGACGTACTTCGTCTCGGTCGGCGCCGCGTCGGCCGCGAAGTAGACGCAGCCCGCGGCCTTCGAATCCACCGCGTCGATGCCGAGCAGTTCACTGGCGGTCGGTCCGTCGGTGGCCACCACGACCGCCGAGGCATCGATCTCGACGCCACCGTCGAGACGGACCGATGTGGCCGTCGTGGAACTCACCCGGTGCCCGAGATGGATGATGCCCGCGGGAAGGCGGGCCGCGAGCTGATCGGGGATCGCCTGCATGCCGGTGGCCGGGACGACCGAGTCGCCGTCGGCCAGCATCCGGAAGATGATGTCGAACATCCGGCGACTGTCGCTCAGTTCGGGGTCGAGCTGGATCCCACCGACGAGCGGCCGGAAGAACCGGTCGAGGATCGTCGACGAGAAGCCGTCCGCTTCGAGCGCGGCGGCGGTCGTGATGTCGTCGCCGGCGAGCAACAGGGCCGGGTGGACGCGCCGGAGGCGGGCGCGCAGCAGCGCGATGCGGGCCTTGTCGAGCGGGTTGCCGATCGGCGCGGTCGCAGTGGAGACCAGCGTCGCCGGTCGCCGGAAGGGATCGGACACGACATGGCCCCTGCCGCCCCTCCACACGAGTGCCCCTGGCTCGAACGCCCGGAGATCGAGCGCGTCCATGTCGAGTTGGCGATGCATCTCGGGGTACGCGGTGAGGGCGACCTGGAAGCCGCGGTCGAGCGTGAATCCGTCGACGACGTCGCTGCGGACCCGACCGCCGATGCCGTCCGATGCCTCGTGGATCTCGACCGGATGGCCCGCCTCGTGAAGGTGGACGGCACACGACAGCCCTGCCAGGCCGGCGCCCACGACGACGACGGGCGCGCCCGCCCCGGGCGAGCCGCTCACTTGTCCAGCAGGTCGCGCAGCGCGCCGTCGAGCGTCGGATGGGCGAACGTGAAGCCGGCTGCTTCGAGGACGGCCGGCACCACCTTCTGTCCACTGAACAACAAGTTGTCGGCGAGCTCGCCGCCGAGCAACAGCTTCGGTCCGAACTTCGGGATCGGGAGGAACGTGGGACGGCCGAGTACGTCGCCGAGCGTGTCGGTGAACTCGGCGTTGGTCACCGGGTTCGGTGCGGTGAGGTTGACGGGCCCGCCGACGTCGCCGGTGAGGAGGTGCACGATCGCGGCCACTTCGTCGTCGATGTGGATCCAGCTCTGCCACTGGCTCCCCGAGCCCATCTTCCCGCCGAGTCCGAACTTGAACAGTGGCAGCTGCTTCTTCAGTGCGCCGCCTTCGGCCGACAGCACGATTCCCGTGCGGAGGTAGACGACCCGTGCGCCCCCACCGGTCGCCGGTGCCGCTGCTGCTTCCCAGGCCGCGCAGACGTCGGCGAGGAATCCGGTACCCGCCGGAGACTGCTCGGTGAAGGTCGTGTCGGTTGCGGCGCCGTAGTACCCGATCGCCGAACCGGCGAGCAACACCTTCGGCCCGTCGGTGGCGGTGGCGACGGCGTTCGCCACGAGCGCCGTGCCGACGGTCCGGCTCTCGAGGATCTCGCGCTTGTAGTCGTCGGTCCAACGATGGTCGCCGATGCCGGCCCCGGCGAGGTGGACCACGGCGTCGATGCCGTCGAACGCGCCGTCGTCGATGCGGTTGTCGGCGACCGACCACCCGATCTCGTTGTCGCTGGGCGGACGTCGCACGACGGGAACGACGTCGTGCCCGTCGGCGGCGAGGCGGCGTGAGAGGGCGGTTCCGATGAGTCCGGACGCCCCGGTGAGTGCGATGCGCATGCGGTCAGAGTACGACCGATTCCTCCGACCCGAGCGACGCAGCCCCGTCGAATCCGGCACGCCGCGACCATCGTCGGTGCGAGGGGCGACGCGTGGCTCGTGAGTTCCGTCGACCCGGGCGGGACCGGACGTCGGCAACGCTCGAGACGGTCGGCCCCACCGGCTCGACGTGTCTCGTCAGGCGAGGACCACCCCGGGTCAGACGGATTCGGCGATGATCTGGTCGAGCAGGCTCTCGTCGACGGCGCCGGCGACGGTCTCCGTGCTGCCATCGGTCTTCACGATGACGAGCGCCGGCTGGAACGCCACGTCGAACCGGGAGAACACCTCCCCCGAACTGTCGTTGATCTGCGGGAACGTCAGGCCGTGCTCGTCGACGAATCCCTGGTAGGACTCCTCCGATCCGGTCCATGCGACGCCGACGAAGTTGACCTGGTCCCGGTACTTGGTGCTCGCCGCCTCGACCGAGGGGGCTTCACGGTTGCAGACGCTTCAAGTGGGTGCCCAGAACCAGAACGCCGTGGCCTTGTCCGACAGTCCCGCAGCATCGAGTTCACCGCCACCGACCAGCGGGCTGGTGAACCGGAGGATCTCCGGTGCGTCGGACGGAGCAGGCGCGGCTGCGTCGTCAGCACCGTCGTCGGCGGAGAGCGTCGGCTCAGGGGCCGGCGCCGTCGCAACTGCGGCGCTGTCGTCCGCGGCATCGGCGCCTCCGCAGGCCGCGACGGCCAAGGCGGCCGCGAGCGCGAACGCCGCTGTTCGAAGTGATCGACGCGAAGTCATGGGGCGACAGTATCCACCGGCGCGGCGCTCGAATCGTTCCCGGACGAACCGTTTCGGGTGTGTTCATCATCCGTAGGCTGACGCCGGATGAAGACCCGCACCCTGCTGCTCCTGTCGATCGGAACCGCACTGATGATCCTGCTGGCCGGTGGCGTTCTGCTGTTCCAACTCTCGAACCAGGAAGGAACCAGCGAGGCGACGCCGCTCGGCGAGGAGGCCGTGGTCGGCGATGCTCGCGTGACGGTCCTCGACACCGAACTGCTCGACGACACCCTCGTCGTCTCGATGGAGATCGGCGGGGTCGAGGACGTCGCCGGGATCGACAGTTTCCGCCTGGTGACCGGTGATCGCCAACTCTCTCCGCTCGCCCCGGCCGACGAGGACAGTTGTGATGGAATCACCGAGGCGCCGCGGGACTGCCTCGTCGAGTTCGACGTCGGCGAGGCGGACGGGACGAGCCGCGTGCTGATCATGCGTCGCGGCGAGGAGCAGGCGACCTGGCGCCTCGCCTGACCGCGAATCGTGCCCCGCCCGCACGGTGGTCGGGCGGCGTGATCGTGGTCATGGTGTCGCGGGCACCGGTTACCGGTCGGTCACTTACCGGTTCACGGTTCCGACCGGTCGGCGGAGCGCTACGGTGATCGACCGTGAGCTCTGCATCCGACCACTTCGATCTCGTCGTCATCGGCGGAGGCCCCGGTGGCTACTCCGCCGCTCTCTACGGTGCTTCCGCCGGCTTGAACGTCGCCCTCGTCGAGAAGGACGCCCTCGGTGGGACCTGTCTCAACCGCGGGTGCATTCCGGCCAAGGCGTTCCTCGAAACCGCCGCGATCAAGCGCCACGTCGACCACGCCGCCGACTTCGGCATCGAGACCGGAGGTGACGCCTCGGTTGCGTTCGCACGGACCCAGGAGCGCAAGCAGGGCATCGTGGATGGTCTGGTGAGCGGGATCGCGGCGATGTGCAAGGGCCGCAAGGTCGAAGTGTTCAGCGGCGTCGGCGCGCTCCGTGGCGGTCGCACCGTCGACGTCGCTCTCGGCGATGGCGGCTCGGCGACGATCACCGGCGACTTCGTGATGCTCGCGTCCGGTTCGGTGCCGCGTCTCATCCCCGGGTTCGAACGCGGCGGTCCGATCATGACCAGTGACGAGGTGCTCGATCTCGACACTCTCCCGGCGCGCGTGGCGGTCATCGGCGGCGGCGCGATCGGTTGCGAATTCGCGTCGACGTTCGCAGACCTCGGATCGAAGGTCACCATCCTCGAAGGGTTGCCGAAGATCCTCCCCGGCCTCGACAAGGACGTCGCGAAGGTCGTCGAGAAGTCGTTCAAGAAGAAGAAGATCGCGATCAAGACCGGCGTGATGGTCAACGGCCACACGCCGAACGACTCCGGCGGCACGGTCGTCGACTACGGCGACGGCGAATCGGTCGAGGTCGACGTCGTCATCGTGTCGGTCGGTCGGCGCCCCTTCGCCGACCAACTCGGCCTCGAGGGCACCTCGGTGGTGGTCGACGAGCGCGGGTTCGTCGTCGTCGACGAGTACTGCCGCACGGGAGAGGACGGCGTGTACGCGGTCGGCGACCTGATCAACACGCCCCAGCTCGCCCATGTCGGGTACGCCGAGGCGATCCTCGTCGTGAAGCATCTGCTCGGGGAGGACCCGATGCCGGTGATGTACGACCGGGTGCCGTGGGCGATCTACTGCCATCCCGAGGTCGCCTGGGCGGGGCCCGACGAGCAGCAGGCGAAGGAGGCCGGTCACGACGTCGTCGTCGCCAAGCATCCGTTCAAGTTCAACAGTCGAGCGATGATCCTCGGTGAGACCGAAGGCCTCGTGAAGATCATCGCGAAGAAGCGTTCCGACGGCAGCGCCGGCCAGATTCTCGGCGTGCACATGGTCGGCCCGTGGGTCACCGAGCAACTGTCGGGTGGATATCTCGCCGTCAACTGGGAAGCCTCCGTCGACGAAGTCGCGGAATTCATCCAGCCCCACCCGAGTTTGAGTGAGTTGTTCGGTGAGACCGTGCTCTCGATGACCGGTCGCAACTTCAACGGCTGATCATCCGACCCGCTTCCACGACACTTCGCAGCAGACAGATCTCAGGACAAAGGACACCAACATGGCAGACGTCACACTTCCGCAGCTCGGCGAGACGGTCACCGAAGGCACGATCACCCAGTGGTTCAAGGCCGTCGGCGACGAGGTCACAGCGGACGAGCCGCTCTTCGAGGTGTCGACCGACAAGGTCGACACCGAGGTTCCGTCACCGGTCTCCGGAACCCTCACCGAGATCCGCGTGGAGGAAGGCGACACCGTCGAGGTCGGCACCGTGATCGCTGTCGTCGGCGAGGCGGGTGCTGCCGCACCCGCAGCCGAGCCGGTTCCGCCGCCCGCCGCGGCGGAACCCGAGCCCGTGCCCGCCGCCGAACCGGTCTCGGCGCCTCCCGCTCCCGCTCCCGCTCCCGCTCCGGCTCCGGCTCCCGCTCCGGCGCCGCCTCCCGCTCCGGCACCGGTCGCCGCACCGACTGCTCAGGCCGGTGACAACCGTCTGCTCTCTCCGGTGGTGCGCCGACTCGTCAACGAGCACGGCATCGACCCCGACGCGATCACGGGGTCGGGCCCGGGAGGTCGCATCACGCGCGACGACGTCCTCGATCACATCGACGCCACGGGGGCGACACCCCAGGTCGCACCGGCGGCCGCACCGCCCGCTGCGCCGAGTGCGCCGGCGCCCGCCGCTCCCGCAGCACCTGTCGCGGCTCGCGCCACCGCGCCGGTACCGCAGATCGGCGCCGGTGAGCGCGACTCGGCCGTCCGGTTGTCGAAGATCCGTCAGCTCACCGGCGACCACATGGTCATGAGCAAGGCGGTCAGCCCGCACGCGTTCAGCGTGGTCGAAGTCGACTTCGCGAACGTCGACGTGGTCCGGTCCGCCAAGAAGGCGGAGTGGAAGGCGCAGCACGGCTTCAGCCTCACCTACCTCCCGTTCATCGCCCGGGCGATCATCGACGGGCTCGCCGAGTTCCCACATCTCAACGCGAGCGTTTCCGACGGTGAGTTGATCGTTCACAACTACATCGACCTCGGGATCGCCGTCGATCTCGACTACGAGGGCCTGCTCGCTCCGGTCGTGCGCGATGCCGACACCAAGCGTCTCGCTGCGATCGCCGGCGAGATCTCCGACCTGGCCGACCGGGCCCGCAATCGCAAGCTCACGCCCGACGAGATCTCGGGCGGCACGTTCACGATCTCCAACAACGGTTCGGCCGGTTCGGTCCTCACGATGCCGATCATCAACCAGCCCCAGGTCGGCATCATCTCCACCGATGCGATCGTCCGCAAGCCCGTCGTCACCACCGGGTCCGACGGGGGTGAGGCGATCGCCATCCACCCGGTCGGCAACCTCGCCATGAGCTGGGACCACCGCGCTTTCGACGGCGCGTACGCCGCCGGATTCCTCAAGAAGGTCAAGGAGATCCTCGAAACGAAGGACTGGAACACGGAGTTGTGACGCGACACCGTTTCGATGCAGAGGACCTCGTCCCGGCTCGGTGGCGCGACCGCAGCAGGTCCGGCGCAGACCCGACCGGGGTCGGGCGACGCGAGACGGGTCGGGAGATCGTCGACGGATTCCTCGGGTCGCGGAGCGGTTGAAGGGCGAGCTGGCGCGAGCCGCCGGGACCGTTCGACGCACGGGCGTAGGCTGACGAGGTGAGTCCGCCCGCGACGACTTTCCGTCAGGAACCAGCTCCGCTGCGGGTCCGATGGCTGGGATCGGTGCCGTACCGCGAAGCGTTGGCCGTGCAGCAGTCCCTGTTCGAGCATGGCTCGGGTCAGCATCTGTTGCTGCTCGAACATCCGCATGTGTTCACCCACGGCCGGACCGCCGATCTCGCCACGAACCTCACGTCCGATCCGGTGGCCGTCGGGGCCGAGCTCGTCGCCGTGAAACGCGGCGGCGACATCACCTACCACGGCCCCGGCCAGCTCGTCGGCTACCCGATCCTCAACGTCGAGAACTCGCTCGGTGCGACCGACCACGTCTGTGGTGTCGAGGGTCTGATCATCGATGCCCTCGGCGAGCTCGGCGTGGCGAACGCAGGCCGTCTCCCGGGGTACGCCGGAGTGTGGCTCGACCCCAGCACCGAACGTGAACGCAAGATCTGCGCGATCGGTGTCCGCCTTCGCCGGGGCCGCACGATGCACGGGTTCGCGCTGAATGTCACCACCGACCTCACGTACATGCGTGACCACATCGTCCCGTGCGGGATCGGCGACAAGCCGGTCACGTCGCTCGCCGAGGAAGGCGTCGACGTCACGTTGGAGCAGGTCGCCGACGTCGTCGCCCGCCTCGCGGCACGGCGCTGGGCCGACGGAATCCTCGAGCGGCAGGACGTCGCCTGGCACCATGCCGCCGACGGTCGCGACCTGTCGGCGTTCTCCCGGGGCGAGGGACCGGGCGACCAGGTGAAGCTCCTGCCGTCACGATCGACGGCGCGGATGGAAGCGGCCGGGGTGACCGGTGGGTTGTCGATCGGGACCCGCAAACCCGACTGGCTCCGCCCGAAGGTCGACCTGGGTCCTGAGGTCATGGAGCTCAAGAAGACGATCCGATCGCTCGACCTCGTCACGGTCTGCGAGGACGCGGGCTGCCCCAATCTGTCCGACTGCTGGTCGGACGGCACGGCAACGTTCATGGTGCTCGGTGAGCGGTGCACGAGGGCGTGCGGGTTCTGTCTCGTCGACACCCGCAAGCCGCTCGCGCCTCCGGCCGACGAGCCGGCGCGGGTCGCCGAGGCGATCGACCGGATGGCACTCGACCACGCCGTGCTGACGATGGTCGCACGCGACGATCTCGCCGACGGTGGGATGGCGCACGTCGCCGCGTGTGTCGAAGCGATCAGGCTTCGTCGACCGCAGGCCCGCATCGAGACGCTGATCTCCGATGCGAAGGGCGACGAGGCATCGCTCGATCTGCTGTTCGCCGTCCGCCCCGACGTGTTGAACCACAACGTCGAGACGGTGGCCCGGCTCCAGCGCGCGGTGCGTCCGTCAGCGGGTTACGCCCGGTCGCTCGGTGTGCTCGCGCGGGCGAGAGCGGCTGGGTTGACGACGAAGACCGGGTTCATGGCGGGGCTCGGCGAGACCGACGCCGAGATCGTCGGGCTGCTGGCCGACCTCGCCGACCTCGGCGTCGACATCGTGACCATCGGCCAGTACCTCCGCCCGACGTCGAACCACCTCCCGATCGCCCGGTACGCCGCGCCGGCCGAGTTCGACCGCTGGAAGCAGATCGGTGAGGCCCTCGGCATCGGCCACGTCGAGGCGAGTCCGCTCACTCGGTCGAGCTACCACGCCAGGGCGGCCGCCGACGCGGTCACCCCGGTGACCCTCGCAACGCCTCGTCGGGGGTGACGAGGTCGGCCACGACGCCGAGGTGGTCGCTCGCCCACGTGTCGTCGTCGCCGCCGTGCCCGACCGTCCAGGCGCGAATCGGATTGCCCACCGGCTTCGGGCGGGGCCACGACACGAGCAGGTAGTCCAACCGCCGGTTCGGCCAGGTCGAATCCTCCGAGTACGGGCACTCCGGCAGCCACGTGTGACCGGAACCGTCACCGACCAGTTCCCATGCATCGGAGAACACGATGCCGTCGACCCCGGGCGCTCGGCCCGTGGCGATGCGTACCTCGTCGGTGTCGGGGACGGCGTTGAGGTCGGCACCGACGATCAACGGCAGGTCGACCGTCGGCTCGCCGCGCCAGGCCTTGGCGAGTTCCATCAGCGCACGAACCTGCGCCTGGCGATCGGCCGACCGGTCGAACCGGTGATCGAGATGCGTCGATGCGACGGGCCAGGGTCCGAAGGGTGAGTGGACGACGGCCGCGACGACGCGGCGATGGCTGGTCGACCCATCGGCGCGGGGGAGCGGTTCGTCGGCGAGGCGCTCGACCGGCCAGCGGGACAACACCGCGTTGCCGAACGACTGGCCGGAGTAGAAGACGGCGTCGGTACGCGCCACATGGAGCCCGAGGGCAGCGGCGAGTTCGTGCACCTGGTCGTTCGACTCGTCGGACCACGCCTCCTGCAGGCACAGCACGTCGGGTGCGACATCGCGAATCGTGTCGATGATCAGCGGCTGGCGTGCCTCCCACGGGCCGAAGTGCCACCAGAGGTTCCAGGTCATCACCCGCAGTCCCATCACGTCATCCTCCCAGACCGGTCGGGGTGTCGGGCCACCCTTCGCGTCCCGTAGCGTCGGCACGGTGGTGTGGTCGGTCGAGCAGGTCGAGGCGGTTGCTCCGTCACCGGCTGCGATGTCGGCCGCGCGACCGCTCGCGACGCCCGGGCGATGGTCCGGCCTCGGCGCCGACGACCGCGTCGTCTGGGGGTCCTTCCCCGGGAGTGGCGCCGAGCCCTACGACACCGCCGTCGACCACGTCGGGGTCGGGTTTCGCTGTACGTGCCCGAGCCGAAAGGTGCCGTGCAAGCACGCACTCGCGCTCCTGTTGATGTGGTCGCGCGATCAGGTGCCGATCGGTGTCCCGACGACGAAGGTCGAGGCGTGGGTCCTGAGTCGTGCCGCGCGCGCCGAGCCCGAGCGGCCGGCGGTGGGGCAGTCCGACGACGCGGCGAGCGACAGCGGCACGGCGACCGGGGGCTCGGCCGACCGAGCGGAGGCTGTCGACGAAGAACCCGCTCCGATCCCTCCGGTCGACGACCGCGACACGGCGCGTGACGAGCGGGTGGAGCGGATGCTCGCCGGGCTCACTGAACTCGATCGATGGCTCGACGACCGGATGCGCACCGGGTTGGCCGATCCAGCGCTGGCCCGGTACGGCACGTGGGACGATCTCGCTG
The DNA here is from genome assembly GCA_963824025.1 of Ilumatobacteraceae bacterium. Lineage (GTDB taxonomy): Bacteria > Actinomycetota > Acidimicrobiia > Acidimicrobiales > Ilumatobacteraceae > Ilumatobacter_A. The sequence goes on along the minus strand of CAWGNY010000007.1, from coordinate 29,322 downwards.
CCCGACTCGTCGACGCCCAGGCCGGAAGTCTGGCCAACCGGATCCGACGGCTCGCGGGGCTCGTCGGCGCGTCCGCGACGTGGCACGACGACGTGCTCGCCGAGCTGGGTCTGCTGCATCTCCTCTCACAGGCGGGACGACGCCTGGGTGCGTTGCCCGGCCCGCTCGCCGACGCCGTCGCCACCACCGTCGGCTGGCAGGTCCGCCGCGCCGACGTGCTCGGCGGAGTGCCGGACACCGACCACTGGGTCGTGGCAGGGCGGAGCGATCACCGGGAAGATCGCATCGAGGTGCGCCGCCACTGGCTCCGCGGCGCGGCGAGCGGCCGCTGGGCGCTCGTCCTGTCCTTCGCGGCGTACCGGCAGAGTCTCGACACGTCGCTCGAGGTCGGCACGGCGGTCCATGCCGATCTGCATCGCTACCCGGGTCCGGCGCTTCGTGCACTCGTCGGGAAGCGACACGTCGACCCGGCCGCGGCGATCTTCCCCGGCGAGCCCGGTCCCGGGCCACCGTCCGGGCGGCCGCCGGGTCAATCGGTCGTCGATGCAACGGAGGAGATCGGGCGGATGTTGGTTGCCGAGCCGTGGCTCGATCGCGTCCCGACCTCGGTCACCGCGGCAGTGGTCCGCTCGGGCGACGATTGGTTCATCGGTGACGACACCGGGTCGCTGCCGATCCTCGGGCCGGCGACGGTGCCGAGTACCCGTGACCGTCGCGGTCCGGGTCTGGCCTCGGACCCGCTGACCATGTTGTTGGCCCTCTCCGGTGGCAGACCGGTCGACCTGACGCTCGAGTGGACACCACACGGGGTCGTCCCGCTGGCCGTCCACCTGCCACAGCGCAGCGTCGACATCGGGCCCCGCGCGGACCGGTCGTTCGTGGGGACCGCATGACGGTCGACGAGTTGTGGTCCGAGCTGGTCACCACATCGCTCCTGGGGACCGATCGTCGTGATCCCCCCGAACCCGGTGGGCTGATCGGTGAGTTCGTGGCGGACACGGCGCGTACGGATCCGTCGGCACGAATGCTCGCCGCCGTCGCGGCCTGTACCGCGGTCCGCCGGGCCGGTGTCCGACCGGCTGCCCCGATCGAGCCGCTCGCGCCTCCCCCCGTGGATGATCGGCCCGAGTGCGTTCCCGCTGCCGTCGATCGCTGGCATCACATCACGATGTCGTGGCCGGTGCTCGAGGACGAGTGGACGCTCACCCTGATAGGGCGGGGATGGCGTCTGGCCGCCGAACTGGTGCCGCCGGCGCTGCACCGGCATCGTCGCGATCCGGTACGCCGGGCGCGGGTGACCGTCGGAGCGGGTCCCCTCGCCGACTGGCTGATCGATCACGTGCCGGACCTGGCGACCTCGGCGACCGCCCGGCCGCTGTCGGTCGCCGACATCGATCGTCTCGGTGAGCTCCCGGAGCTTCCGGTGCCGGAGCAGCTCGTTCCGCTCCTGTCACGGCCCGGTGCCGAGGTCGGGGGAGTGATCGCCGTCGGGCTCGAGGACCGGACGCTCGGCGAGGCGCACCGCGCCGTCCTCGTCAACGTGATCGCCCGCTGCGTTCCCGAGGGTCTGTCCGACATCGCCGACGTGTTGGGAGCCGTCGACAACCGTTCGGCGGGGTACGGGCTGGCCTCGGCGTTGGCCGATCTCGCGACGACCAGGCAGCGCATGCTCGACGAACTCGCCGAACCGCCGCTCTGAGGGCCGCTCGCCGAGACACGTCCGGGTTCGCGACGGAGGACGATCCCTACTTCGATGGTCGACGGCAGGTGTCGTCGCGCTGCTGTTCGGGCGCGCCGGTCCCCGACTTCGTCGGTCACCGGCTGCGGCCGACCCGCTCGATCGTGGAGCACGAGTCGGTGACAGGACTCCTGATCTCGTGGCCGCCGGTAGCGTCGGCGGCGATGAGCGAAGCCGCCGACATCCTGCGCCCGCACGCCGAGCAGGAGTACGCCGGCGAGCTGGCTGCCCTGGCAGCCGCCGATGACCGTCCCCGTCCACCGGGCTGGAAACTGTCACCGTGGGCCGTCGTCCGCTACCTGCTGGGCGGTCCCGTCGGCGACTCGTCCGATGTGGTCGTCTCACCGAAGTACGTCGGCTCACAGCGCCTCATCGAGATCGCCACCGCCACGTTGGCGACCGATCGTGCCCTGTTGTTGCTCGGCGTTCCCGGCACCGCGAAGACCTGGGTGGCCGAACACCTCGCCGCGGCCATCAGCGGCGACTCGACGCTGCTGATCCAGGGCACCGCCGGGACGACCGAGGAGACGTTGCGCTACGGGTGGAATTACGCCCGGCTGCTCGCCGAAGGGCCGAGCGAGGCGGCGCTCGTCCCGAGCCCGATCCACCGCGGGATGTCTCGGGGGGCGATCGTGCGCGTCGAGGAGCTGACCCGGATGCCGCCCGAAGTGCAGGACGCCCTCGTGACGGTCCTCTCGGAGAAGGTGCTTCCGATCCCGGAACTCGACACGGAGTTGTCGGCTGTCCGCGGGTTCAACCTGATCGCCACCGCCAACGACCGCGACCGCGGCGTCAACGACATCTCGTCCGCGTTGCGTCGTCGTTTCAACACCGTCCTGTTGCCGTTGCCTGCGACCGTGGAGGAGGAGATCGCCATCGTCTCTCGACGTGTCCACGAACTCGGCCGGGCACTCGCGCTCCCCGAGGTGCCGTCGGCGGCCGAGGAGATCCGCCGGGTGGTCACGATCTTCCGGGAGTTGCGCAGTGGGACCACCGTCGACGAGCGCACCGCGCTCAAGGTCCCGAGCGGGACGCTGTCGACGGCGGAGGCGATCTCGGTGATCACCAACGGGACGGCGCTCGCCGCACACTTCGGCGACGGCACGCTCACCTCCTCCGACGTTGCCGCAGGGATCGTCGGTGCCGTGGTCAGTGACCCGGTCCACGACGCCGTGGCGTGGCGTGAGTACCTCGAGGGCGTGGTGCGCGAGCGGCCCGACTGGGGCGAGTTCTACGAGGCGTGTCGCGCACTCGACACGTGACCACGGGGCCGAGATGACCGTCCATCTCCTCGGGATCCGCCACCACGGCCCCGGGTCGGCCCGCTCGGTCGTCCGGGCGCTCGAGGAGATCGACCCCGACGTGCTGCTCGTCGAGGCACCGGCCGACCTCGAACCGAGCCTCGGCTGGGTCGGTGATCCCGGCCTGGTTCCGCCCGTCGCGCTGCTCGGCTACGTCGCGAACGAACCCGGACGAGCGATCTTCGCGCCGTTCGCGTCGTTCAGCCCCGAGTGGCAGGCGATCGCGTGGGCGAACGAGCGCGAGCGACCCGTCGTCGCGATGGATCTCCCGATGGCGGTGACGTTCGCCGAGCAGGCGGCCGACGAACTCGTCGCCGACTCCGCTCCGCCCGACCCCCTTCGCGAGCTGGCCGCAGCGGCGGGCGACACCGACCCGGAGCGCTGGTGGGAGGACGTGATCGAGCACCGCGGGGACGGGACCCCCGCCTTCGACGCAGTCGCCGACGCGATGGCGGCCGCCCGCGAAGGGACGATCACCTCCGCGCGGGAGGAACGACGAGAAGCCCACATGCGCCGTGCGATCCGACGATCGCTGAAGGACGGCCACGACGTCGTCGCCGTCGTGTGCGGCGCGTGGCACGTGCCCGCGCTCGACCTGAACGGTCGGACGGCCGCGGTCGACAACGCCACGTTGCGCGGCCTGCCGCGGGTGAAGGTCGCGTCGGCATGGGTTCCGTGGACGCATCGCCGTCTGACCACCTCGTCGGGGTACGGCGCGGGTGTCGACAGTCCCGGGTGGTATCGCCACGTGTTCGATCACCCGGGTTCCGACGGCGTCGCTCGGTTCCTGGTCGAAGCCGCGCAGCTGCTCCGTGCGCGCGGTCAGTCGGCGTCGCCCGACCACCTGATCGCCGGGACACGGCTGGCCGAGGCTCTCGCCACCATGCGCGGCCGTCCTCGTCCCGGGCTGGGCGAGGTTCTCGACGCCGCCGACGCCGTCATGGGCGGCGTCGACCTCGTGCGTTCCGAACTCGTCGTGGGCGATGCGCTCGGGCGCGTGCCCGACGATGCCCCGCAGGTGCCGCTCGCCCGAGACCTCGCGAAGGCCCAGAAGTCGGCGCGGCTCGTACCCCGAGCGACGCCCGCGACCGTCGAGGTCGACGTGCGCACGCCCACAGGGCTCCGCAAGTCGCACCTGCTGCATCGGCTTCTCGCCCTGGGGGTCCCGTGGGGAGTTCCCGAAGAGGGACGCGGCTCGTCCGGGACGTTCCGCGAGACGTGGCGCGTGGCATGGGAACCCGAACTGTCGGTGCGCCTCGTCGAGCGCTCGGGGTACGGGAGCACGGTCGAGACGGCGGCGACTGCCCGGCTGATCGAGCGGGCGGATGCAGCAACCGGCCTGGCCGACATCGTCGGGGCTCTCGAGCTCGCGCTGTTCGCCGACCTCGCCGACGCCGTGACGCCGAGCGTGCGGCGCCTCGCCGACCGGGCGGCAACGGACCCCGATGTCGGCCGGCTGATGGACGTCGTCGTTCCGCTGGCCAACGCGCTGCGCTACGGCGACGTCCGCAGGACCGATGCGAGCTCGCTGCGCGACGTCTTCGACGGGATCGTCGTGCGGATCCTCGCAGGCCTCGTCCCCGCGTGCGCGTCGCTCGACGACGACGCCGCCTCCCGGATGGTCGAACGGCTCACCGCCACGCAGACCGCCCTTGCGATGCTCGATCACGAGACCCGCCGCGTCGCGTTCCCGTCGGTCCTGGCACAGCTTGCCGACCGACACACCATGCGGCACGGCCTCGTCAGCGGGCGTGCCACGCGCCTGCTGCACGATGCCGGACACTGGAACGCGATGCGCGTCGAGCATCGACTCTCACAGGCCCTCAGTGCCGGGACACCGCCCGATGTCGGAGCGGCATTCGTCGAGGGGTTCCTCGCCGGGTCCGGCACGGTGCTCGTCCACGATACCGACCTGCTCGGGGTGGTCGACCGGTGGCTGTCGTCACTGCGACCCGACTCCTTCGAGTCGGTCGTCGCACTGCTCCGCCGCACGTTCGGCGCATTCGAACCAGCCGAGCGGCGCCAGATCATGTCGCTGCTGCTCGGTGGCGAGGTCGCCCGCTCCTCGGGGTTCGGGCGCGATGTCGACGCATCACGCGCCGCCGCGGTCCTCGACACGGTGCGACACATGCTCGGGATCCCACTCGTGGAGCATCTCGACGACGCGTCCCGGGATGTCGTCACAGCAGCAGAGCCGGGGCGATGACCGCCGATTTCACGGCTCGTCCGATGCCACAGGTCTCCGAGCTCGAGCGGCGGCGACGGTGGCGACTCGTTCTCGGCGGTGCAGTCGACCGGTCCGCGGACGACACCGATGGCGGCACCGACGCGGCGACCCACCCCGCTGCCGGAGACGGCGGCGACGGATCGTCCGCCCCGGTCGATGGAGGGGGCCTGAGCGGTGACGACGTGCGGATCGATGCCGCGCTGGGCGCGCTCTACGACCGCGAGGCGACCGACCGGGGTCGTCGAGGTGCCGGCGGGCGGGCCGGTGGCCTCGGTCGTTCGAAACCCGGCATCGTTCGATGGCTCGGCGACATCCGCACGTACTTCCCGACACCGGTCGTCCAGGTCCTGCAACGTGACGCCGTGGAGCGTCTCGATCTGCGTCAACTGTTGCTCGAACCCGAGCTGCTGCGGGCGGTCGAACCCGACATCCGGCTCGTGACGATGCTCGTCGAGTTGAACAGGATGCTCCCCGACGAGACACGCGCCACGGCTCGCCAGGTGATCGCTCAGGTGCTCGGCGAGATCGAGCAGCGGCTGACCGATCGGACGCGCCAGGCCGTGCGCGGGGCGCTCGCCCGCGCGGCGCGAACGCGTCGACCGCGCCCTGGCGACATCGACTGGCCCCACACGATCGAAGCGAACCTGCGTCACTGGATCCCCGAGCATCGCACGCTCGTTCCCGAGCAACTGATCGGGCACGGTCGCCGTCAGCAGAGCCTCGCCCGCGACGTCGTGATCGCCGTCGACCAGTCGGGTTCGATGGCCGACTCGGTGGTGTATGCGTCGCTGTTCGCCGGTGTGCTCGCCCAGTTGCCCACGCTGCGCACGCGGTTCTTCGCATTCGACACGTCGATCACGGATCTCACGCCGTTTCTCCACGATCCCGTCGAGGTCCTCTTCGGCGTGCAGCTCGGAGGTGGGACCGACATCGCCTCCGCGCTCGGACACTGCATCCGCGAGATCGATCGGCCGCGCCGCAGCGTGCTGTTTCTCATCTCGGACCTGTTCGAGGGCGGGAACGGTGAACTGATGCGCCGGCGCGTGGGTGAACTCGTGGCCGCCGGGGTGACCGTCGTCGTGTTGCTCGCCCTCAGCGACGAGGGAACCCCCGTCCACGACCACGAGCACGCGTCGGCCCTCGCCGCGCTCGGTGCAACGGTCATGTCGAGCACGCCGGACGGCTTCCCCGACGTGCTCGCCGAAGCGCTGTCGGCGCGCTGATCGACGGCGCGGGGACGGAGCTGGGTGTCGACGGTCGGCCGCAGTAGTCTGTCTCCCTCATGGGTCAGTTGGTCGCCGTCACCGAGAAGCCGAGCGCGACGCCCGGCGTCGTCCGCTTCGAGCTCAACCGCACGCTGTCGGGGCAGGGGCACGAGCGGTTCCGTTCCGTGCTCGACGCGTACGGAAACTCGCCGTCCGACGAGCTGGCGCGGCTGCTGTTCGCCACGGGCAAGGTCGCGGGGGTGCACGTGTACGCCAACATCGTCACCGTCGACCTCGAGAAGGGGTACGACTCGGACGGCCTGGCCGAGATCGTGCGAAACATGTACCAGTACTGGAAGGTCGGCGTCGAGCCTCCGACCTTCGAGGACCTCCAACCGGAGGAGGTCGGCTCGGGTGGGGACGACACCGCGGCGGCGGGTGGCGATGCTGCGCTGACCGAGGCGGCGAAGAAGGTGCCGATGCACCTGCTCGTGCGAGCCCGCGAAGCGCGCGGACGGTGGAACGCCAAGAAGGGCTGACCACGCGGGCGGCCGCCGCCCCGCCGACATCGGCCGGTGATCGTGGTCAGGGTTCGGCGCACGGTCGGGTCCTCGGTTTAGCCTTGCCGCCGGTCGATCATGAGTTCCACCTTCACGCTCCAGGAAGCCGCCGACGAACTCGGTGTGCACTACATGACGGCGTACCGCTACGTACGTCTCGGTCTGTTGGACGCCACCAAGGTGGGGGGCGCGTGGCAGATCAGCAGCTCGGCGCTCGACGTGTTTCGTGATGGTTCGGCGGCCGGACCGGTCGAAGCCGGGTCGGACGCCCCCTGGGCGGCTCGGCTCGAGGCCCGACTGGTCGACGGCGACGCCCAGGGCGCGTGGGGTGTGGTCGAAGCGGCGATGACCTCCGGGGCGGATGTTCGTTCGGTGTACCTCGACATGATCGCACCGTCGATGGTCCACATCGGGGCCCGCTGGGCGGCGGGTGAATTCGACGTGGCGGTCGAGCACCAGGCAACGGTCATCGTCATGCGGATCATCGGCCGGCTGGGCTCACGATGCGTTCGCCGGGGCCGATCGCGGGGGTCGCTGGTGATCGGGGCGCCGATCGGCGAGTACCACGCACTGCCGACGGCGATGCTCGGCGACCTGATGAGGTTGAACGGTTGGGATGTGACCGACCTCGGAGCGAACACGCCGTCGGCGTCGTTCCTCCACGCGGCGAGGCGGATCCCGGATCTGGTCGCGGTCGGATTCTCGGTCACCCACATCGACCATCTCGCGGCCGTGCACGAGTGTTGTTCGGTGATCCGCCAGGAACTCCCCGACGTCCCGGTGGTGCTCGGCGGACAGGCGATCCGCAGCGAGGACCATGCCAGGGCCCTGGGGGCCGATGTCCTGGCGTCGAGCGCCGATCAGTTGCACGAGTTGCTCGTGAGCGGCCGGAGGTTGCGCGGCGGGGGTGTGGCCACCGACCGGTGACGTCGGTGACATCGCGATCGGACGCCGCCTTGCCCTGTCGAACACCTGTTCGATAGGATCGATCGGATGGAAATCGCTGTCGACCACCGTACGCCGTTGCGTGCCGCTCCACCAGTCCGGACCCCCGGTACCCGTCGCCGGTCGTCGGGACGTGACGAGGCATTGCGTGATGTCCTTGCTGAGCTGGGAGAACGCGTCAAACCCGTCACCCTCGCCCGGGAGCGGACCCTGCCCGTCTCCGCACCCTTCGACCGGGTCATCCCCGAGGGCCTCGTCCGCGGGCAGGTCGTGTCGTGCCGCGGGCCGGCAGCGCGATCGGTGGCGTTCGGGCTGGTGCGCGATGCCCTGGTCGAAGGTCGCTGGATGGCCGTGGTCGACGTCGCGACGTTCGGGCCCGATGCCGCAGCAGAATTCGGGGTTCCGCTCGAACGGGTGGTCCGCATCGACACCGGTGTCGACGGGGCATCGTGGACCGAGCACGACTGGATCGACGTGATGGGTGCTGCGGTCGACGGATTCGACCTGATCCTGACCCGGGTCCCGGCCGCGTTGCGCAACGATCGTCGCCCGGCAGCGGTGCGCAAACTCGGGTCCCGGTTGCAGCAGAAGGGTGCGGTCGTCGTGACCCTCGGCGCACCTGGTGCACTCGGCGGTGACATCGAGTTGGTGACGCAACGCACCGTGTGGGACGGGCTGGGTGACGGAACGGGTCATCTCCGCCGGCGACTGATCGACGTCGAGGCGGGCGGTCGGCGGATGCCGGGTCGGCGATCCTGTTCGGTCGAACTGATCGGTGAGGGAACTCGCCTCCGCTTCGGCCCGGCACCCGACGGAGATCGGCAGAGTTCCCGTGATCCGCAGGCCGAACTCCTGTCGGAGATGGCTGACACGATGGCCGGCACGGTGACCGTCACCGATGTGAACGACCGCCCGCTCGCAGTGTGATGAATCGCGACCTGTCGAGTGGCGATCCGATCCGGATGGTCACCGTGTGGTGCCCCGACTGGCCGGTTGTCGCCGCGGGCTGCCGCCCCGACGTCCCGGCGGCGGTGATGCGCTCGCACCGGGTCGTGGCCCGAACCCCCTCTGCGGCCGACGAAGGGATCGTGATCGGGCAGCGACGGCGCCAGGCGCAACAACGTTGTCCGCACATTCGACTGCTCGATGACGACCCCGCGCGTGACGCCCGCGAGTTCGAACCGATCGTGCGTGCCGTCGCCGAGGTCGCACCACGGGTCGACCTGATCGAACCCGGCTGGCTGAGCATCGCCGCCCGGGGTCCCTCGCGGTACTTCGGAGGTGACGACGCCATGGCCGAGCATCTGCGGCGAGTGGCGCTCGACGTGATCTCGGTGCAGCCGGACACCGAGGACGGTGCCGGCGTGGGAGTCGGCGTGGCCGACGGCCGGTTCGCCGCGAGCGTCGCCGCTCGTCTCGGGGTCCGTCGTCGGGAGCCGGTCGTGGTCCCCCCTGGTGGGTCCGATGGGTTCTGCGCTCCGCTTCCCATCGGATGGTTGCAGACGCTCAACGAAGTCGACGCCGAGCTGGTCGACCTTTTCGGTCGGCTGGGGCTGCGACGTCTCGGGGATCTCGCCGACCTCGATCCCGCCGATGTCCTCGGCAGGTTCGGGCCGATGGGGATGCACGCGCACCGGCTGGCGTCAGGTGTCGACATCCGCCCGGCGAACACCACCGACCCTGCGCCCGAACGTCGACTCACCCGAGTGCTCGACGACCCGGCAGCGCAGACCGACGCCGTGGTGTTCGTCGCGAAACAGTTGGCCGACGACCTCGCCGGCCAACTTGCCGCCGACGGGCGGGTGTGCACCCGCCTCGTCGTTCGACTCGAAACCCAGCACGGTGAGCGATCCGAACGCTCCTGGTACCGGTCGGCCGGCATGTCGGCGTCGGCGATGGTCGAACGGGTTCGCTGGCAGCTCGATGCCTGGGTGAACCTCCCGCGGGGGAGCGCGGACGAGATCAGCGGCGGAGTGGTGCTGGTCCGGCTCACCCCCGAAGAGGTTCGAGCCGACGATGGGGTGCAACTCGGGCTGTGGGGTGGACAATCCGACGCCGATCGCCGTGCGATCCGCTCGATCGCGCGGATCACGACGCTGACGTCCGAGGCGGCAGTGACGGTGCCCGTCTGGAACGGAGGGCGGCTCCCGGCGGATCGCTATCGCTGGATGCCGGCGACCCTGGTCGACCTCGATCAGCGTGAACGGGCGGTGTCGCGGACGGCGGCCGGTGCCGACGGCCGCTCAGGTCCTTGGCCGGGGTGTCTGCCGGCGCCGTCGCCGGCGACGGTCTTCGCCGACCCCCTGCCGCTCGACGTGCTCGATGCGCATGGTCGGGTGGTGCGGGTGAGTGGGCGCGGCACGGTGTCGGCCGACCCGGCGGGGATCAGGCTGTTGCTCGGGAGCGAGGCCGAGGGGTGGCGCCGTGGGCCGATGCAGACGGTGCGGTCCTGGGCGGGTCCGTGGCCGGTCGACCAGCACTGGTGGGAACCGGATCGCCATCGGCGTCTGGCACGATTCCAGATGCTCGTCGACGACGAGACGGTCGGCGAGCGTGCCCACTTGGTGATCGCCGAACACCAGCGATGGTTCCTGCTCGCGACCTACAACTGAACACCCCGGACCGGGTGCGTGTTCAGTGCGAGGCGAGCGCGCCGAGTGCGGGGGAGATCTCGAGGGCGTCGGTCACGTCGTTCGCAAGGCGAAAACCGACCCCGCGCACGGTGTGGATCACCTTCGTGCCGGGTGCGGCCTTGTCGAGCTTGCGACGCAGGTTGGAGAGGTGGACATCCACCACGTGGCTGTCACCCACCCACTTCGGGCCCCACACCGAGTCGAGTAGGTCTTCGCGGGTGCACACCTCGGTCGGGCGGCGACAGAGCTGCTCCAGAAGCGAGAACTCGATGCGAGTCGTCTGGACTTCTTCGTCCTCGACGCGTACTTCGCGACGGCCCAGATCGATCACGAGCGGGCCGAGGACGAGGCTCGAGGCGATCGTTGTTTCGATCCGCTGCTGCATCTGCCGAGGGCGCCGGAGCAGCGCATGGCAGCGGGCGGCGAGTTCGTCAGCATGAACGGGGCTGGACATCACGTCGTCGGCTCCGGCGTGGAGTACCGAGGTTCGCACTCGTGGTTCACCCTCGCCGGTGATGCAGAGGAGGTACTGCTCCGACGATTCCCGGAGCTGTTCATAGAGGGGACGCCCGTCCGGAGAGGGGAGGAAGGAGTCGACGACGAGCACGTCGGGCGAGAACGACCGAGCGAGCATGAGCGCTGCGTCGCCGTCGGTGGGGGCACTGACGCAGAACCCGGCCGAGCGCAGACCTGCGACGGCAACGCGCCGTGCATCGGGGTCATTCACCGCGATCAGGATTCGTGGAGAGATGTTGATGTCGTGGTCCATGAGCGCTTTCACCGGGTCCGCCGAACCGGATTCGTCTTCTTCCATGTGGCCGAGCGGCCGTGCAGGTCATGTATCGGTCGTGCGCGAGATGAACTCAAGTCGAAACTTCGGGCAGCGTGAACGCCGACGCGGCCGTCCCCGCGCATCCGCGGGAGGAGGGGTGGGGCTGTCACCTGCTACAACGACTCCATGCCGCTCGAACGACTCCGCGCCGACGTGGCGGCGCGGCGTCCTCTCGACGATCGCGAGGCCGAGTCGATTCGGCGGTTCCTCCACGAGTTGGACACGCTGAGTGACCCGCTGTCACAGACGGCCGACCCGATCCACGTCACCGGATCGGCGATCGTCGTCGGCCCACGCGGGGTGCTGCTGCTCAAGCACAAGCGACTCGGGATCTGGCTGCAGCCGGGTGGCCACATCGACGCGGGCGAGACGCCCTGGGACGCGGCCCTCCGTGAGGCGCGTGAGGAGACCGGGCTCGACGTCGAGTTCGCCGGCCCCCTCGACGGTGAGGGCATCCCCGAGTTGATCCACGTCGACGTGCACGCCGGTGGCCGGGGACACACGCACCTCGACACGCGCTATCTGATCTTCGGCGGGGATGCGGATCCCGCTCCACCGGCCGACGAGAGCCAGGAGATCGGGTGGTTTCGGTGGGACGAGGCGATCGAATCGGCCGACCCAGGGGTCCGGACCCTGCTTCGGCACCTCGCACCCTGAGGGTTCCACGAGAACGTGGCGGGCGCTCGTCGGCGGTTCGCCATCACCCTGCGCGGTTGTGATTGACTTTGGGCGCGGAGACCGGCTACCACGGGAGAACCACGCAATGCTTCAGGAATTCAAGGACTTCATCAATCGCGGCAACCTCGTCGATCTGGCGATCGCCGTCATCCTGGCGACGTTCTTCGCTCCGATCGTCACCGCGCTCGTCGATGGGGTGATCATGAACATCATCGCTGCGATCTTCGGGCAGCCGAGCTTCGATTCGATCACGATCGATGTCGGCGACACCAAGCTGTTCGTCGGACAGCGTCATCACGGCGATCGTCCAGTTCGTGATCGTCGCGTTCGTCTGCTTCGTGATCGTCAAGGGATACAACAGCATGCAGAAGTCGCAGGACGCGGAGGAAGCCGCTCCGTCGGAAGTCGACCTGCTCGTCGAGATCCGCGACCAGTTGCGCGCCGACAACAGCTGAATCGAGCTGCGTGACGATGCCGGACCGCGGCGGATCCGACCGTCGCCCGCCGTCGCGTGCGCACGCTCAGTTGCTCGCCGGGCCGACGCGACGTGACTTGCGGCGTCGGACCCGATTCAATGTGGCCATGCTCCGCCGGTCCACCATCGCGCTCGCCTTCCTGCTCGGCGCGTGCGGTGCCGGCGAGGCGGGCACACCGGATTCGCTGCCACCGAGCACACCGGTGCCGACCGTTCCGGGTGTCGGCCGACTCCCCGACACGATTCCGACACCGAACGCTCTGGCATCGAACGCCGAGGACGACGTTCCGGTCTCGGTCGTCGTGACGCGACCCGTCGACGAGGACGGCGTGGTCCTCGACACCATCGCGGAGCAGGTCAACGGCAACCGGTTGATCGTGGTCGGCGACTCGATCCTCGCGTCGACGGCGTCCCGGTACGGGGGAGAACTGTGTGACGGGCTCAATCCGCTCGGGTGGTCCGTCGAGGTCGACGCCGAGCCAGGTCGGTTCGTGGAGTTCGGCAACGAGGTCCTCGAGGACCGGCTGCCCGACGACGACAACGACGGGGAGGATTTCGACGCAGCGATCGTGCACCTGGGGACCAACTACGACCTCGATCAGGAGAACTACGTCGAGCAACTGAACGAGATCCTGTTCCGGCTCGCACCCCGACCGACGCTGCTCATGACCGTCACCGAGTACCGGCCGCAGTGGGTGGAGGTCAATCAGTCGATCAACGACCTGGCACGGCTGTACGACAACGTGACCGTGGTCGATTGGGAGAAGATCGCTCGGAATCCCGGCGTGCTGAGTCGAGACGGCCTGCACCCCGGTCCCCAGGGCGAGGACGTGCTGGTCGAGTTGCTCGCGGTGGCGCTCGGCGAGGTCGGTGCCGACGAGGGCGAATGCCTGCGGTCAACATTCACCGACGATTCGGCGGTCGGACGGGGATCCGGTCCGAGGAGTGGCGGTTCGTCGTCGGGTGGTTCGTCGTCGGGTGGTTCGTCGTCGGGTGGTTCGTCGTCGGGGAGTTCGTCGTCGGTGGTTCGTCGGGTGGTTCGTCGTCGGGGAGTTCGTCGGGTGGTTCGTCGCGGTGGTTCGTCGTCGGGGAGTTCGTCGGGTGGTTCCACGACCGGCGGTGATGCGACGGGCGGTGATGCGACCGGCGGTGATGCGACCGGCGGCGCGTCGACGGGTGGTGATGCGACGGGTGGTTCCACCACGGGTGGTGATGCGACCGGCGGCGCGTCGACGGGTGGTGATGCGACCGGTGGTTCCACGACGGGTGGTGATGCGACCGGCGGCGCGTCGACGGGTGGTGATGCGACCGGCGGTTCCACGACGGGCGGTTCCACGACGGGCGGTTCCACGACGGGTGGTGCGTCGACAGGTGGTGGTGGGTCGACCGGTGGTGACACGACGACGGGTGGTGACCCGACGACGGGTGGTGGTGGGTCGACCGGTGGCGACCCGACGACGGGTGGCGCTCCGGCGACGGGCGGCTGACCGGGACGGCGCCGAGGGTCACGCGAGATCGCTCGGGTGACTTCGTAGCCTGTCTCCCATGTTGCAGGCGCAGGCGGTTTCGGTCGAAGTGGGAGGACGGTTGCTGGTCGACCGCGCCAGCTTCACCGTCATGGCCCGTGACAAGGTCGGCATCGTCGGCCGCAACGGCGCCGGAAAGACGAGCCTGTTCAAGGTTCTCGGTGGCGCCGTCGAGCCGGCGTCCGGCAAGGTGCTGCGCAAGGGCGGCTTCGGGTACCTCCCCCAGGATCCGAAGATCGACGGTGACCTCGAGGGTCGCACGTGCGTGACCCACATCCTCTCCGGCAAGGGCATCGACGACGAGATCGTCCGGATGGAGAAGCTGCGCATCGCGATGGAGGAGAACCCCGACGAGCGCAACGTCGACCGCTACCTCAAGGCCGAGGAGATGTTCCGCACGACCGGCGGCTACGCGGCCGACAGTGAAGCGCGGGCGATGGCGGTCGGCCTGGGCCTGCCCGACGATCGTCTCGAACTCCCGCTGAGCGTGTTGTCGGGTGGTGAACGTCGCCGGGTCGAACTGGCGAGGATTCTGTTCGCCGGGACCGACGTTCTGTGTCTCGACGAACCGACCAACCATCTGGACATCGACGCGAAGACATGGCTGCTGCAGTACATGCGGCAGTACAAGGGTGCGCTGCTCGTGATCAGCCACGACCTCGACCTGCTCGACGAAGCGATCACCCGGGTCCTCCACCTCGACCGCACGGCGGAGGAGCACGTCGGCGAGATCATCGAGTATCGGGGCACCTACTCCCAGTACCAGCGGGCCCGGGCCGAGGACGAGTCCCGTCAGATCCGCAAGGCAGCGCTGCAGTCGAAGGAGATCGCTCGCATGCAGGGCGTTGTCGACCGGTTCGGGGCCAAGGCGACCAAGGCGGCGATGGCGCACTCGATGGAGAAGAAGATCGCGCGTCTCGAAACGACGCGCGTGCACGCCCCGAAGTCGACCAAGACGTTCAACGTCAGGTTCCCACCGCCGCCGCCGTGTGGCGAGACGGTGATCACCGCCGAGGGGCTGTGCAAGGGGTACGGCGGCCTGACGGTGTTCGAGGACATCGGGTTCGACCTCGGGCGGGGCGAGCGTCTGCTGGTGTTGGGCCTGAACGGCGCCGGCAAGACGAGCTTGCTGCGGATCCTCTCGGGCGAGACCGAGGCCGACCTCGGCGACTTCGGGTTCGGCTATCAGGTGGAGTCCGGCTACTACGCGCAGGAGCACGACAACCTCCGCGTCCACGAGACGTTGCTGACGAACCTGCGCGATTCGATTCCACCCGGTGCCGAGATGACCGACACCCATCTCCGTGGCCTGCTCGGGATGTTCGGGATCTCCGGCGACAAGGTGTTCCAGGAGTCGGGAACGCTGTCGGGTGGCGAGAAGACGAAGTTGGCGTTGGCGATGCTGATGACGGGTCGCAACAACCTGTTGCTGCTCGACGAACCGACGAACAACCTCGACCCGCCGTCGCGTCAGGCGGTCGCCGATGCCCTGGTCGACTGGCCGGGAGCGATCATCTTCGTGAGCCACGACACCGAGTTCGTCCAACAGTTGGCGCCCACGAAAGTGCTGCTGATGCCCGACGGCGACGTCGACTACTTCAACGAGGACTGGCTCGAGCTCGTGTCGATGGCCTGAGCATCACGCTCCACCGTTCGGCGGTGAGTTCCACGATCTCATGGGAGCCTCGCCCCGCCGGCCGGCGATCCCATCCGGGAGACGATCGAGGGTCGCGCGGGCGAAGGTCCTCCGAGCTCCGCCGAGGGTCGAGCAGGTCGGTCGACGGGATCACCGACGATGACGGTGTCGAACGCGCCGCCCGTCGGCGAGCGGCACGACCGCAGCGATCACTCGCTCGCGATGGCCGATCGACCGCGTCGGGAGGCCGTGTGCGGCGCGTCGTCCACGGTGGTCGCGGGGATGTGAGCAGTCGGGGAGATCTGGAACTGCAAGTACGATTGACAATCGTACTAAGTACGGCTAGGGTTCCATCCGTGACCGTACTTAGTACGGTCGACGCAAGTAGGATCAACCCGAGGAAGAACACCATGACGCACACCAGGACCCGCCGGACCGACGCGACCACCACGAACGACCGGCCTGCGACGATGCGGGCGGTCGTGCAGCACGCCTATGGCTCTGTCGACGACCTCGAGCTGGAGATCGTCGACCGCCCGACCATCGCCGCCGACGAGGTCCTGATCGAGGTGCACGCCGCCGGCGTCGATCGCGGTGTCTGGCACCTGATGACCGGCACCCCCTACCTGATCCGGATCGCCGGGTTCGGGCTGACGAAGCCGAAGCAGCCGATCCAGGGGATGGACGTCGCCGGCCGCGTCGTCGACCTCGGCACCGACGTCACCCGCTTCTCGCTCGGCGACGACGTGTTCGGCATCGCCAGCGGATCGTTCGCCGAGTACGCCGTGGCAAAGGCCGACAAGCTCGCACTCAAGCCGAGCACCGCGACTTTCGACCAAGCGGCTGCGTCGGCGATCTCCGGCATCACCGCTCTGCAGGCTCTCACCGACGTCGGCGAGCTGGAGGCCGGCCAGGACGTGCTGGTGATCGGCGCCTCCGGTGGTGTCGGCACGTTCGCCGTCCAGTTGGCCAAGGCGCTCGGCGCCCACGTCACGGGCGTGGCCAGCACCGCCAAGGTCGATCTCGTCCGCTCCCTGGGCGCCGATCACGTCATCGACTACACGGTCGCCGACCCCACCGATGGCAGCCGACGGTACGACCTGATCATCGACGTCGGCGGCCGCACCCCGGTCCGTCGGCTCCGCCGGGCCCTGACCAGCCGGGGAACGCTCGTGATCGTGGGCGGCGAGAACGGAGGTCGTTGGACCGGCGGGATCGGTCGGCAACTGCGAGCGATGCTGCTGTCGCCGTTCACCGGACAGCGCCTCACCACGTTCATCAGCAAGGAGGCCCGTTCGTCGATCGAGCGACTCGCCGCGTTCATCGAGACCGGCGATGTCGTCCCCGCCGTCGGTCAACGCTTCGCCCTCGAGAACACCGCCGATGCCATCCGCGGGATGGAGGCAGGAAACACACGCGGCAAGTCCGTCATCGTCGTGCGCACCGGTGGAGACGACGGTGACGCCTGAACTGGCGGATCGCTCGACGCTTCACCGGGTCCTGCCGTTCGCCTGGCTCGCGCTGTCGGCGGTGTGGGCGGCCGTCATCCTCGTCACCGATCACCTGGCCTGGCCGCTCGCGCTCTGGATCGCGACCACGGTCGGCCCACTCACTGCCCTCCACGAACGACCGCCGAGACGAGGAGTGATGTCTGCACTCTCGGTGCCGGAAGTCGGTTGAGGGGCATGTGGCGCACTCCGGGCGTCACCTCGTCGAAGGTCATCGAGCTCCCCTCCCACCACGACCTCAACTTCCTCGAGTTCCGCGGCGACGACAAGAAGTTGCCGCAGGCACTGGTCAGGGAAGCCGCTTTGATCATTCGGCGCGAAGGGGCGAGACTCGAGTGGGACACGTCGCGAAGCTCTGAGGCCCCCAGCTTCCCGGGGACCCGGAGTCGGGACGGCGCCCTCTGCTCCATTCGCTACGAGGAAGGTGAGATACGTGACCGCAGTATTCGTCCACGGCGTTCCCGAGACGGCTGGGGTGTGGGGCCCTCTGACGGACCACCTTGCGGGCAACGTCGTTGCGGTGAGTCTTCCGGGATTCGGCACGCCGCTGCCGGAGGGCTTCGAACCCACGAAGGAGGCCCATGCGGAGTGGCTCACCGGGGAGTTGGCGTCGATCGACGAGCCGATCCATCTCGTGGCCCACGACTGGGGCGCACTGTTGTCGTTGCGTGTGCTCGCCGGCCGGCCGGCGAACATCGCATCGTGGGTGCTCGACTTCGGCAACATCGACGATGACTTCGTGTGGCACGACCTGGCCCAGTTGTGGATCTCACCTGGTGGTGAGGACTTCATGGAAGCGATGCTCGACATGTCGGTCGAGGATCGCGCGGTGATGCTCGCCGGTGCCGGCGTCCCCGAATCAGGGTCGCTCGACATGGCCGCCGGTATCGACAGCACGATGGCGGGAGCGATTCTCTCGCTCTACCGGTCGGCGGTGAACGTCGGCGCGGAGTGGGGCCCAGGCGTCGACCAGATCACGGGCCGCGGGATGATCCTCCAGGCGACGAACGACACCTACGGCACACCCGAGAGGATCGCCCGCCTCGCTGCGAGGACCGGCGCTGACGTCGCTCCGCTGGACGGCTGCGGGCACTGGTGGATGCTGGACGATCCGGCGGGTGCTGCTGCTCTCATCACCGACTTCTGGGGGTGATCCACTCCGAGCCGGCGCCGGACCGGCATCGAGGGCCGCATCCACCCATTGCTCATCGGCCTCTGTCGTCGTGCGGGATGAGGCGCCCCGATCTGCAGAGGCGCGGCACGGCTTCCCGGCATCGCGGGTTCCGCGCGCAGCCCGGCGAGAGCCTCGCGAGCCCTCCGCAGCGTCCTCTCCCGCACCGTCGAAATCCCAATGGAAGCGAGTCGTCTAGCATTCGATCGGCGTCGTACCTCACGACGCCTCGACCGCGGAGGTCTCGATGGCTCACATCTTCATCCAACACGACGTTGCCGATTACGACGCGTGGCGTCCGGTCTTCGACGCCGACAAACCCGGACGCGAAGCAGCAGGCATCACGGATGTCGCCGTACTCCGCGACGCTGACACCCCGAACTCCGTCTGGATGGTCTTCGAAGGAGACCCGTCGATGGTGGAGCCGGTGATGAGCGACCCCGAGCGCGGAGCACAGATGCAGGCTGCCGGAGTTCTCGGGCCGCCCCAGGTCTGGGTGAGCTGACTGCGACCGGGACTTCCCCGAACACGTCGAGGCTTCGATCGACACCCGGTGTCGAGGAATGAGGCATGGCGGGGACGGACACCGCCCGGTATCGACGCGCGTCTTGTCGAAGTCGAGGCACCGTTCTCCTGGACACGAGGCCCGACCACCGATCGGCACGAGAAAGAGGCCCATGCCCGCCCACGACATCCCCGGCGTCTCCATCGAGGAATCTTCCGGCGGACCGATGCCACTGTCCCCTGCCGGCACCGCGGTCGCGGCGTTCATGGGCTTCACCGAGAAGGACCCGAACGGCGCGGACCAGCTCAAACCCCGACTGGTGACCGACTGGATCCAGTACCAGGACGAGTTCGGTGGCTTCATGCCGTCGGCGTTGCTCCCGCTTGCCGTTCACGGGTTCTTCGCCAACGGAGGTACTCGTTGCTACATCGTCCCGTCCCAGCATCTGCACGACATGACCGCTGATGTCGGCAACGAGATGGTCGATCGCTTGCCGATCCCCGAAGACGTCACCATGGTGCTCGTTCCCGATCTGATCACCGTGGTCCTCGGCCCAGAGAAGATGGCGAGCGTGCTCACCGGTGGGGAACAGTACGCCTGGGACACGTGGACCGACAGCCAGAAGGACATGTGGAAGCGCGTGCAGAACGCTGTGATCAGGCACTGCGAGATCGAGCGAAATCGACTCGCCATCCTCGATCCTCCACCCGGCCTCAGCGCGAGGGACATGGAAGCCTTCGACGATTGGGCGGGATACGACTCGAGGTTCGCCACGATGTACTACCCGTGGTTGCAGGTCGACGATCCCACAACTGCCACACCGGCGGGGACCATGGACTCGATCTTCATCCCGCCGTGCGGTCACATGGCAGGCATCTGGACCCGGAACGACGACACCCGAGGCGTCTTCAAGGCACCCGCCAACGTGTCCGTTCGCGAGGCGCTCGATGTGCAACTTCACAGCAGCGAATTGGACCGCGAAGGGCTCATCTCGCGCGGCATCAACGTGATCCGCTCATCGCCGGGCAGCGGCCTCGAGGTCTGGGGCGCTCGCACCCTGTCCAAGACGGATCCGAGCTGGCGCTTACATCAACGTGCGACGCCTCCTCAACATGATCGAGACCTCGATCAGGGACGGCACACGGTGGGTGGTCTCCGAGCCGAACGACGAAGAAACGTGGGATCGCATCAAACGGACCGTCGACGCGTTCCTCCTCGGACTGTGGCGAGACGGCGCGCTGTTCGGCACGAGTTCCTCCGAAGCGTTCGTCGTCAAGTGCGACGCAGAGACGAATCCGCCTGAGTCCGTCGACGACGGCAAGTTGATCATCGACGGTCGGCATCGCACCCGTGAAGCCAGGCGAGTTCGTCATGTTCCGTATCAGTCAGGAGGCCCAGAGCAGCGCGTCCTGACCGGCGTGCTCGCCGGATCGAGGCCTCGCTGCACCGTGCCCGGAAATGCGCGCTGGGCGACGCCTTTGTGTGGTGACGCGACTCAGACCCGTCTATCGAACCACTCCGTCGGCCACCCGTTCGCGTGCCGGACGACGGAGCATCCAGAGTCCCAATCCCAAGAAGCCGGCGCCGGTGAGCCACAGGCCGCCATCGTCGGGGAAGATCGCCCCTCCCAGGCTCGCCAACAAGAACAGCCCGGACCAACGCATCGAGGTGGCAGTCGACAGAGCGACGGCGGCCGTCACGATCAGTGCGACCGCGCCGACCAATCCCCCGTTGTCGTACAGCGTGGCCCCGAACTCGCTGTCGAACCCATCTTCGAGCAGATTTCCAACGCTTTCCGCCGCGATACCGATGGCGGCAACGAGCAGGATGATCGAAAGCCGCGGAAATGGGGCCGTCCGCCACCACGAGTAGAACGCCACGGACAGAGCGCCGCCGGCCGCCGATGTCAGAACAACCGCGGCGTCGTCGAGCGACGAGACAGGGTCGTAGTAGACGGGCTCGGACAGCTCAACCGCTGCCCGCACCAGAGTCAACCCCCGGACGCGATGAACCAGAAGCCCGTTCGGACGACCCGTTGACGGCACGTCATCAGGAATCGAACCTAGCCCAGCCTCCGCCTCGACCGGACCGACAGCGCTCAACCGGAGGACCGGGACGCGCACCCGGTGTCGACAGCGAATGATCGCTGCTGACGGCCGGGACCGACCACCGTGTGCCGACCTGTCAGCTGGTCGGTTCGGGCGTGCCGACCTGCTGGAGTGTTCACATTCTGAGTGCGATCTCAGCGCTCTGCGCATTCGTGACCGTGTCCGGATCGATGGTCATCAACACCGAGCCGCTCGATACGGCGACGCCGGCATTGCTGGTCGCAGCACTGTTCCGGTGTTGGTCCACGACGCCACGGGCAGCTGCGGCCGCCGCAATGGGCTGCGTCGCGTCCGCGCATCGGTTGGCGAGGACGACGATCTCTGCGCGCGAACCCGAAACGCGCGACCGCACATCTGAGCGTCCCCGGTCCGTGTGGGAGCAGCGCCTTCCTGCGCGCGCGTGCTCTGGGCTCGTGGCCCGCGCTTCGTTACCTGCACTCGATCCGCGAGGCCGGAGGACAATCCGAGGCATCATGCACCTCCGAGAAGCTCATTGCGTGGGCTCTCCGGGTCGCTCGTCGTCCACCTCGCGCACGAGGTCGACGAGCTGCGCCACCGTGTCGAGTCGCCCGGGTCCGGCCACCTTCGCTTGCAGCGTCGTGATGCCGGCGTCGCGGTAGAGCCGGACGCGCTCGCGGATCACCTCGGACGGCCCGAGCAGGTTCGTCTTGAACCCGATGTCGAACGGTACGCGGGCCGCGGCCTTCTCGCGCTTGCCGGCTTGCCAGAGTTCGTACACCGCGGCGACGTCATCGCCGTAGCCCTGTGCCGAGAACGCTCGGTTGTAGAAGTTCTTCCCGGGGGCGCCCATCGCGCCGATGGTGAACGCGTAGCCGTCGGCGTGGCGTCGACCCGCCTCCTCGGGGTCGTCGGTGATCTCGACGGCAACCGGCATGATGAGGTCGAGCTGGTCGATCGTCCGGCCCGACCGTGCGCAGCCGACGCGGATCGGGTCGAGGAACACGTCGGCGTGCTCGGGCATGAATGCGTTGCCCAGCCATCCGTCGGCGATCTCGCCGGTGAGTTCGAGGTTCCTCGGTCCGAGCGCCGCGATCACCATCGGGATCGGTGCGACCGGCGGAACCATCGAGCGGATCCCGCGACCTGAACCCTCGGGTGGGAGGTCGTACACCTCGCCGTGGTGGTCGAGCCGGTCACCGCGTGCGATCTGCCGCACGATCTCAATGGTCTCGCGCATCGTCGCGACCGGATTGCGGAACGGCACACCGTGCCACGCCTCCATGATGCGCGGACCGCTCGACCCCAACCCGAGCACGAGGCGATCGCCCGACAGCTGCTGCACCGACATCGCCTGCATCGCGAGCATGGCCGGTGAGCGGGCACCCACCTGGACGATGCCCGTCGCGAGCCGCAGCGTCGACGTGACAGCCGCGAGATGGGCCAACGGCGTCAGCGCGTCGTACCCCCACGCTTCCGGGACCCAGACCGACGTCGCTCCCACCAGCTCGCAGTCGCGGACGAACTCGATGTCCTCGAGCGACGACACGACTGCGCTGACCCCGACCTGCATACGATCGACGTTAGGCGGTGATTCCGACCGCCATGTGAGCGAACCGGACTGCCGGATGCGAGGAACCGATGACCGAACGACTGCGCTACACGGACGGACCCACGACGGAGGTGTCGCGAGTGATCGCAGCGTCGCCGGGCGACCTCTGGGTGTACGTGGCCGACATCAATCTGCCGGCCAGGTTCTCCTCGGAGTTCAAGGGTGCCGAGTGGCTCGACGGTGCGACCGAGCCGGCGCTCGGTGCCCGTTTCCGTGGGACGAACGAGCATCCCGTCGTCGGCAGCTGGCAGGTCGAATGCACGATCGTCGAGTACGAGCCCGAGCGGGTGATCGGCTGGATCGTCGATGATCCTGCCGACCCGGCGGCGCGCTGGAGGTTCTCACTCGAGCCGGTCGACGGCGGCACGCGCCTCACCCAGTGGTGCCAAATCGGTCCGGGCCGCAGCGGACTCAGCCCTGCGATCGAGCGAATGCCCGATCGCGAGCACGAGATCGTCGAGCGCCGCCTCGGCGAGCATGCGGTCAACATGCAGAAGAACCTCGACGGACTCGCCGGCCTCGTCGAGCAATCCTGACAGTGGGGTCGGTCGGGGCGGGTGCGAACTCGCTCCGGGGACATCGGCCGGCGCTCACCCGCGCGGACAGCATGTTGTCTGCAGGACTGCTCGGCCATCGCGCGAGGTGACGGTCCGTTTGGCGGATCAGATGATCGGGCGACCGGCTTTCCACACACGGGCGATGGTCGCCATCGCGGCGGGATCGGCGGTCGGGTCACCAGGCACAGCGATGAGATCGGCGGCGGCACCGACGGCAATGCGGCCCTTGTCGGGTCGATCGATGGCATTGGCGCCGGCCTCGGTCATGGCGTGCAGCGCCTCGATGGGCGACATGCCCATCTCGGTCAGCACGGAGATCGCATGTCTCGCCACATCGTGCGGCTTGGCGAGGTTGATGCCGGCGTCGGTGCCGACGACGATCTGCACGCCCATCTCGCGCAGCTTCGCGTGGATGCGTTGAATCTTCGGCCGAAGCTCGGCGATGATCGGCGGTGGCGGTGGGGCTGCGGGACACTCTCCGATCGTGGCCGACAGCTCGATCCCCGATGCCGCGAGGCGCTCGAGCAGTGCGGGGTCGGGGTCGGGTTCGAGCTCGGGGTTGATGAACGTGCAGTGCTCGATCGTGTCGACGCCCGCGTCGACGGCCTGTGCGATGCCGTCATCGCCGTGACAGTGGGCAGCGACCGGCATTCGGAGTCGGTGGGACTCTGCTACCGCACTGCGCAGGTCGTCCGGTGCGAACTGGGAAACCCACCCGGGAACCGTCGGGGTCCCCGCGCCGCCGGTTGCCATGATCTTGATCACGTCACAGCCCCGCTCATGGCGCTCCCGGACACCGGCAACGAGCGCATCACCATCGGCACACTCACCGCCCAGATACCAGCAGTGTCCCTGGACGATGGTCAGTGGAGGGCCCGACGCGAGGATGGTCGGCAGGTCAGGGTCGTCGCGCAGATCCAAGGTGACGTACCCCCGGTCACCGAGGTCACGCAGCGTCGTGACGCCTCCCTCGAGAGCGAGGCGGGCGTTGGCGCGGGCCCGTGCACGCAACCCGTCGTCGTCGCACCGGCCGACCTGCTCCTCGAAGCTCCCGTCGCCGTCGAAGACGAGGTGCTGGTGACAGTCGACGAGTCCGGGCAGGAGCGTGTGTCCCTCCAGACGCTCGTCGGGAACACCCTCGACGCGATCACCGACGGCGCGGATGACACCGCCCGCCACGGCCACGCGCCCCGGAGTCACGATCGACCGACCATCGAAGAGGCGGTCGGCCTCCAGGACGGTCGACGGAGATGACGAACCGGACTGCATCTCGGGACCGTAGCCCGAACCGAAACTCCGCCTGGCCGGCCTCGACGCGACGACTGAAGTTCTCATCCGGCAGTCGTCGTTCTCGGTCGGCGATCGGGGACGGTTCACGCCGCGCACTCCGGGACACGTGGGCAGACCGAGACGTGCCGATCGCAGACGGTCGGGCGGGCTCGGGGCCGAAGATGTCGGCGGTGCGCTGCGCGGTCCTTGGCCCCTATCGGTTCGGTTCGCCAATCGGTATCAACGATGGGGAGTACTCGATCCAAAGGAGATCATCATGGGACCACGACCTGCCTCCAGAGCATCCGTCGCCTCGGTGATGGCGACGGTGGTGATGATTGCGGCTGTGTTCGCGGTGGTTGGACCCACCGCCGGCGCCGGGCCCGAAGTGCGTCCAGGCGAGATCGATGCGACCTACGTGCCCGTCCAGCCGTGCCGGCTGTTCGACCTGCGTCCCGATCACGGTGGTGATCGGACCGCACCGCTCGGCCCCGGCGAGGTGTACGTCCAACAAGTCACCGGAGCAGTCGGTGACTGCAACCTGCCTGCCGATGTGACCGGGGTGACGATGAACGTCACGATCGTCCGACCGACCGCTCGGTCATACCTGACGATCTACCCGGCCGATCTCACCACGGTCCCGAACGTGTCGAACCTGAACTGGATCGCCGACCAGGCACCGACGCCGAACGCTGTCAACGTCAAGCTCAGCCCTGACGGCAAGCTCAAGTTCTTCAACAACAGCGGACAGGTGTACGTCATCGCCGACATCGTCGGCTACCACACGCCGACCAGCCTGGAAACCCTCGACGCGGGGATCGCCCAGCAGGTGATCCCCAGCGGCATGACTGTCACCGGCAACATCGTCTACTCCGCCCAGGCCACCACGGATCCCTTCTTCGGTGAGATCGGAAGCGACCTGCCGGGCACCGCGCCGGTGCCACTCGATGACGCCGACGTGAACTTCGGGCCGGGCTGGATCGACTCGGACGATGCATGTACGGGCACACCCGACGATCCGACGGCACCGCCGGGAAAGGTCTGCATCTACCCCTCCTTCACGCGCAACTTCGGGACCTATCAGGAACTCTTCGGAAGCGCGGCAACAGTCCGGACTCGCGGGTTCAGGATCAGCATGTCGTTGGCCGGCGTCTCGTTGGAACCGTCAGCCGAGAGCCAGGTCGTTCTGCGGGGCTCCTGGGCGTACACCGCCCCGTAGCCGGGTATCCCCGGTGTGCCGGTCGGGGACGGTCGACATCGCCGCACGGAACTCACACTCCGGACTCCGTCCGCCGCGCCGCGGTGTGGCCCAGATCGGTCACGATGATCGCGAACGGCCTCGCCTCACTGCAACGGCCAACCTCGGACATTCGCAGTTCGACCCTTTCTCGACAGACAGCAACGACCATGATCATGAGCCCCGGATCGAGCTGAGATGCGTGCGGCTTCCCCGACGAAGCGGCGCGGCCGGGCAGGTCATCGCACGCGATTCCGTGCGTGTTCCAGGCCGCCGCCCTGGCGTTCGCAGGAGGGCGGGCGGACCACGTCACCCCGCCGTGGCTGATGGCAGTGACCCGCAACAAGGTCATCGATCGCTGGCGGCGCGCTGAGCGACGGATGGCGAAGGCCCACCTCTTGCAGGAGTCCGGCGAGGTCGTGGGTCCGCTCGATCGCGAGCGGCGCGATCAGGTCCTCGACACGCTGTCGAAGCTGAACAGCCGGCATCGCATGTTGCTCGTGCTGCACCACCTCGAGAGTCAATCGGTGCCCGAGATGGACACGACGCCGAGAGGGAGATCCTCACGCTCGCACCCGAAGGCAACGAATCCGCACGCCCGCAAGCGCACCTGGCTGCTCGCCGTCGCCGCAGCGCTCATGGCGTTCCTGGTCGTCGGTCTGGCCGTCTTCGTTCCGGACTCGGACGAGGGACCTGAACCCGTCACGACACAGGTGCCCGCCACGTCCCTGGCCCCGACCGTGCCCACCACCTCGGTGGCGCCGACGGTGCCCGTGTCCGGCTACCAGGGCATCGTGTGGGAGAGCGACATCGATCCGACGCGAGTCAACGCGAGCGAAGGACGTCCGGAACTCGTCGACGGTCCGTTGAGCACGCGCGTCGACATGTTGGTATCCACCCCAGGTCCTGACGAGTCGCAGTTCTGCGCCGACGCCGCGGAGGCCGGAGCCACGGACATCGGCGGGAATGAACAGGTCCTCCCCGAGATCACCTCCTGCCTGTTCGTCGAGTGGCGGTTCGACGTCGGCGAAGAAGCGGCCGACAATGCCTTCGTGGGTGCCCAGCCGGGGATGACGACGGACGGTGAGGAGATCGTGCTCCTCACCACCGATTCGCAGATGGCCCCTCCGGGAGACTCCGCAACCGGCTCGGCCGTGTTCGCCAACCTCGAACCCGGGTCGACGGTCTCGCTCCTCCATGACGTCAGTCTCGAAAGCGGAGGAAAGCTGTCCAATCGATGGGAGTTCGAGGTTCCGGACAACCTTCAGCCGATCGACTGGTTCGAAGACGGCGCATGACGACTCCCGTGCCGCACCACTGAGTTCCGACGCAGCAACAGCGATCATGGGCGGCATCGACAACTGTCGGCCGTGTCCGGATCCAAGTACCGCCCAGACTGCGATGGTGGGCGCCGGAGCGATCTCCACCCGAGTGTCGTCGCGCTGGAGTCGGTGGACGCTCGTCGGTGTCGTCGGGTCCGTCCGCCCGAGGCAGATTGCTCGGTTCGCGGCGTGGCTCGTGCGCGGGCCGTTCGATTGGTGCATCACCCCAGTCGTGGAGGCGCGGGCTCTGATCTTCCCGCGTTTGTTCGAGATGCGCGTGGTACGGAACGCGATCTGGCCGCCTTCTATGGTGATGCTTGGAAGGGGCGAAGCCGTGAGCCGCGAGACGGTGATGGAGGAGTTCACACGATTCGTGCGCGTGAACGAGCCCCGGCTCCGACGGGCGCTCGTTGCAGCAAGAGGTTCACAGGTCGGTCGTGACGCCGCGTGTGATGCGCTGGCGTACGGCTGGGAGCATTGGGATCGGGTCGCCACGCTGGACAATCCGGTCGGCTACCTGTACCGGGTCGGTCTGCGTAGCCGGCAGGGCACCGATCGCCGTTCGCTGCTGTTCCCAGGCGATGCGGCGAGGATCCCCGACGTCGAACCGAGGCTTGTCGACTCGATCAGCAGGTTGCCGCAGCGCCAGCGAACGGTCGTGGTGCTCGTGCACTGCTTCGAGTGGTCCCTGGCAGAGGTCGCCGAGGTGACCGGCCTTGCGAAGACAACCGTCCAGAACCATCTCGAACGCGGCATGCGATCACTTCGCACGTCCCTGGGGGTCGACAGGTGAGAACACTCGAAGAACAGCTCGGCGCGCTCGGCCGGCACCTCGATGCCGAGGCACCGCCGATCACGACGGCCGAGATCCTCTCACGATCCGAAACCGTCCCGGGGGAGGCCGGCGCCGCGACGCTCACCGTCGTCGAGTCGGACGAGCCCGTCGAGCAGTACCCCACCGAACCCACCATGGAGATCATCATGCTCGCTCCCGACCACAACGAATCACCGACCCGCACACGAACCATCGTGATGGTGGCCGCGATCGCCGCACTGGCGCTGATCGGCGCGCTGATCGTCGGCACCAGCGGCGAGGAGGACCCGGTGCCCGCCGACGAACCGGTACCGACGGTACCGGCGGTCGAACCCGGGCGGGATGCCGACGCGGCGTCCGCCGAGCCGCTCATGTTCACCGGCCAGAATGTGGATCCGGGCCGATACACGACACCCTTGCTCGGCGTGCCGGTCACGTTGACCGTCGACGAGGAGTGGTCGGTCGCCGAGGCTCAGGCGAGTTCGATCGCACTGCGCAACCCTGCGGGTGAGAGCGAGACCGACGTTGCTGCGATCCGTTGGATCTTCCTGACCAGGTTGGGTGGGTGGAATACCCGAACCCAGGCGATCGATCCGTCGTTCCGGGGAACGGGGTCGATCGAGCCCGAGGAGATCGAACGCTGGCTCGATCAGAACGATGTCGTCGTGCTGGACCGGAGAGACAGCCTCGTCGACGGCCGAGCCGCGGTCGTCGTCGATCTGCAGGTCGACCCCGCAGGAGCCAGCGCTCCACTCGACTTCGCGAGGGATCCGTTCAACCGCTACAACGACACGTGCGGTCCGGCCACCGAACCGTGCATCTGGTACCGGTCCATCCCCGCAGTCAGCGACCCCGGCCGCGGCCCCCGCCCCGACCCCGTCATGCACACCGACCAGACACGGCGCATGTGGTTGATCCCGATCCGAGGTTTCGAGCCGATCCTCATCGAAGCCGTCGTCCCCGTCGGCGACGAAGCATGGCTCGACGACTTCGAGACGACGACGATCACCTCGCTCGATCTCGGCGACGACGCACCACCGCTCAGCGCCGGGTGAACCAAGAGAAACTCACGAGAGGAAGCGACATGCAACGACGATCGTCCAATTCCGAGGCCCCCGCTGCAGCAGACGAATGGGAGGTCTTCTGGTCGTCGATGTGTCCAATCGAGCTCTCGCCCGACGTTGAGAGAGTGGCTGGCGAGTTGGCTGTCCGACACCGACTGCGCGGAGCCGACGCATTTCATCTCGCACGTGCCCTCGCTCTCGGTTCGCCGGAGCTCACCGTTGCAATGTGGGACAAGCGTCGCCACGCCGGCGCCGCCGCCGCTGGATTCCCGCGGCGCCCTCAACGCTCGACTGACGTCGGATCGGGGACGCCGACCATCTTCTCAAGGCCGTCGCGTCGAGGCGCTTCTCGAGCACCTGGCCGATCGCGTACGTGCCATGCTGGGCGGTGCCGTGCGTGCTCGCAGCGTGCAGCACCCCGGGTTCGGTGACTGCTCCGAT